>NZ_JBVJPC010000003.1:153740-961512 GCF_055582845.1 Streptomyces sp. NPDC107471
ACTCGGCTGACGCCGCTTCGACGGCGGGGGTTCCGGTGGTGCAGTCCAGGCCTCGCGGGGCCCCTCCCGTCTGGGTCGCGCCGGCCGGCAACGGGCTCCGGCCGACCCACTCGGCTGACGCCGCTTCGACGGCGGGGGTTCCGGTGGTGCAGTCCAGGCCTCGCGGGGCCCCTCCCGTCTGGGTCGCGCCGGCCGGCAACGGGCCCCGGCCGACCCACTCGGCTGACGCCGCTCCGACCGCAGGGTCCCGCTGGCGCAGTCCAGGCCTCGCGGGGCTCCTGGGGTGCGCCGGCGGGCTTCGAAGAGATAGCTCCCGTCGGCCACCCGGCTGACGCCGTTCAGATCGTGGGGGTCCCGCCGGTGCAGTCCAGGCCCCCCGAGGGGTCGGATCCGTCGGCGCAGAGCCGACTCGGTCGCCCCCGCCGACGCGGTCCCCGCGCCCCCTCAGCCCAGGATCTCGTCCAAGTCGTACCGGACCGGTTCCTCCAACTGGGCGTATGTGCAGCTCTCCGGGGTGCGGTCGGGGCGCCAGCGGCGGAAGCGGGCGGTGTGGCGGAACCGTGCGCCGTTCTCCATGTGGTCGTACGCCACCTCCGCGACCCGTTCCGGCCGCAGCGGCACCCAGGACAGGTCCTTCTTGCCCGACCAGCGGCTCGGCGCCCCGGGCAGCCGGGCGCTCTCGTGGGCGGCCTCCTCGGCCCAGGCCGCCCACGGATGCCCGGAGACGTCCGCCATCCGCAGCGGCTCCAGTTCCCCGATCAGCTCGGCGCGGCGCTTCATGGTGAAGGCCGCGGACACGCCGACGTGCTGGAGCGCGCCCCGGTCGTCGTACAGGCCGAGCAGCAGTGAGCCGACGACCGGGCCGCTCTTGTGCAGCCGGTAGCCCGCGACCACCACGTCCGCCGTGCGCTCGTGCTTGATCTTGAACATGGCCCGCTCGTCCTGGAGATAGCGCAGCGTGAGCGGCTTGGCGATGACCCCGTCCAGGCCCGCGCCCTCATACTCCTCGAACCACTGCCGGGCCACCTCGATGTCCGTCGTCGCCGGCGCCACGTGCACGGGCGGTGTCGCGTCGGACAGGGCCGCCGTGAGTAGTTGCCGCCGGTCCGTCAGCGGGACGTTCAGCAGGGATTCGTCCGCCAGGGCCAACAGGTCGAAGGCCACGAAGGAGGCCGGCGTCCGCTCCGCCAGCGTGCGCACCCGGGAGGCCGCCGGATGGATCCGCTCGGTCAGCGCGTCGAAGTCCAGCCGCCCGTCCCGGGCGATGACGATCTCCCCGTCCATCACGCAGCGCTCGGGCAGCCGCTCCCGCAGCGCCTCCACCAGCTCGGGGAAGTACCTGGTCAGCGTCTTGCCGGTACGACTGCCCAGCTCGACCTCCGCTCCGTCGCGGAACACGACCGCCCGGAAGCCGTCCCACTTCGCCTCGTAGTGCATGTCCGGCGGGATCTTCGCCACCGACTTGGCGAGCATGGGCTTCACAGGGGGCATCACCGGCAGATCCATGGTCCGATTCTGCCCGCGCATGCCCCGAAATGCCTGATATGCCGGGCTCGCTTACCGTGGCTCGCATGGGTGACGCGGTGGAACTGGAGGCGGGCGGCCGGACCGTACGGCTGTCCAGCCCGGACAAGATCTTCTTCCCGGAGCGCGGCTTCACCAAGCTGGACCTCGCCCGCTACTACCAGTCCGTCGCCCCCGGCATCCTGCGCGCCCTGCGGGACCGTCCCACCACCCTGGAGCGCTATCCGGACGGGGTGACCGGCGAGAACTTCTTCCAGAAGCGGGCCCCCAAGAACATGCCCGACTGGATCCCGACCGCCCACATCACCTTCCCCAGCGGCCGCAGCGCCGACGAGATGTGCCCCACCGAGGAGGCCGCCGTCCTGTGGGCCGCCCAGTACGGCACGCTCACCTTCCACCCCTGGCCGGTCCGCCGCACCGACGTCGACCGCCCGGACGAACTCCGCATCGACCTGGATCCGCAACCCGGCACGGACTACGACGACGCCGTGCGCGCGGCCCACGAACTGCGGTCGGTGCTGGCGGAGTTCGGCGGTCTGCGGGGCTGGCCCAAGACCTCCGGCGGACGCGGACTGCACGTCTTCGTGCCCATCGAACCGCTCTGGACCTTCACCCAGGTGCGGCGGGCCGCGATCGCGGTCGGACGCGAGATGGAACGCCGGATGCCGGAGCACGTGACCATCAAGTGGTGGAAGGAGGAGCGGGGCGAGCGCATCTTCATCGACTACAACCAGACGGCCCGCGACCGCACGATCGCCTCCGCCTACTCGGTACGGCCCCGCCCGCACGCCCCCGTCTCCGCCCCCCTGCGCTGGGAGGAGGTCGGCGAGGCGCACCCGCAGGACTTCGACATCGCGACCATGCCCGCGCGCTTCGCCGAACTCGGCGACGTGCACGCGGACATGGACGATCACGCCTTCTCGCTGGAACCCCTGCTGGAGCTGGCCCGGCGGGACGAGCACGACCACGGCCTGGGCGATCTGCCGTACCCGCCCGAGTATCCCAAGATGCCGGGGGAGCCCAAGCGGGTACAGCCGAGCCGTGCCAGGAAGCCCGGTACTACAGCTCCTTGATCCTGACGTCCCGGTACGAGACCACGTCCGTCGTGCTGTGCACCTGGAGTCCGATGTAGCCGGAGGAGAACCGCCGTCCGTCCGTGCCCGGGTCGTCCGAGCGGGCGGGGTAGAAGTCCTGTCCTGCGAAGTTGTCGAACTCGTTGATCAGCACGCCGTTGCGGTAGACCGAGTAGTGCTGGTCGACCACCCGGATCTCGTAGTCGTTCCACGTGCCCTTCTGGGTGACGCCCGCACCGGCGAGCCCCACCCGGTCGAAGCCGTAGATCGACCCGGTCTTGTACATGTCGCCGTCCGGCCGGTCGAACACCTGCACCTCGTGGCCGTACTTGATGGCCGCCCACTCCGGCCGGGGCTCCTCCGGGTGGTCGTGGACCCACGGGAACCGCACGAACACACCGGAGTTGGCGTTGCCGGTGCCCGGGGCGTCGTCCCGCCACTGGAGCTTGAGCGAGAAGTCGCCGTACTTGCGCTCCGGGAACCAGAGCATGCCGAGACCGTCCCTCGTGGTGCCGGAGGTGATGGAACCGTCGCCGTTCGGCGCGAAGGAACCACCGCCCACCTGCTGCCACTTGGCGAAGGAGGCCGCGCTGCCGTCGAGGATCGTGCGGTAGCCGTCGGTCTGTCCGGGCCTGCCGATCCCGGACTCACGGGCCGCCGCGTCGATCGCGTCGTACTCGCGCTCGTCGACGACCCCCTCCTTGAAGAGCCTGTCGAGGACCGTCTTCACGTGCTTGAGGAACAGCGCATGGGACGTCCACTCCTTCTCGTCCTCGATCAACTCGTTGATACGGCACCGGCTGTTGGTGATCCGGTTCGGCACCCCGGAGTCGACCGTGCCGACGATCACCGTCAACCGCTCGTCGAGCTCGGCGCAATTGGGCGCCGGCACCTGACTGGAGACCACGGTGAAGGTCACCGTGCGCGCCGTCGAGGTGTTGCCGGCCTTGTCGGTCGCCCGGTAGGCCAGGGTGTGCGTGCCCGCCCGGTCGACGACCACGGGAGCGTTGTACGTGAGGTAGGGGCCGGCGTCGATCGAGTACTCGATCCCGGCGACCCCCGAACCGCCCTCGTCCGTGGCGCTCACGGTCACCCGGGCGTTGCCCACGTACGCCCCGTCGGAGTTCCGCGTGCCGTCCACGGTCACACCGGTGACCGGCGGGACGGTGTCCTGCGGGGCCGCCGCGACGACCGTGAACCGGACGCTCTTCTCGGCGGCCACGTTGCCCGCCTTGTCGGTCGCCCGGTAGCGCACGGTGTGGGCGCCGACCTGGTGCACCATCACCGGCATGGTGTACGGCTGCCAACTCCCGTCGTTCACCGCGTACTCGATGGTGTTGACCCCGGAGCCGGTGTCGGACGCCGACACGGTCACCGTGGCCATGTCGATGTAGGTACCGTCCGGGTTCTGCTCGCCGCTGACCGTCGCCGAGGTGTCCGGCGGGGCGGTGTCGTCGGAGGGCGGCGGGACGACCGTGAACGAGGCGGTCTTCTCGGCGGAGACGTTGCCCGCCTTGTCGACGGCCCGGTAGCGGACCTTGTGGTCGCCGACCTGGTCGACGACGACCGGGGCGGTGTACGGCTGCCAGGCGCCCGTGTCCCCGATCCCGTACTCGATCCGGTCGACGCCGGAGCCGCCGGCCTCGTCGGTCGCCGTGACCGCCACGCTCGCCGAACCGACGTACTGGCCCTGCGCGTTCTGCGTGCCGGTGACCTGGGCGGCCGTCGAGGGCGCGGTGGTGTCCTCGCCGCTGCCCTCGGTCACCACCAGGATGCCCTGCATCTGTCCGTGGCCCGGGATCGTGCAGTGGTAGAAGTAGCGGCCCGGGGTGAGCGTGACCTCGGCGGTGTGACGGCCGCCCATGTCGTCGTTGGGGTTGGCGAGGATGTTGAGTTCGACGTCGTTGTTGAACTCGGGATCGCTGGTCACGAAGGTCAGCGTGTGCGGCATGCCGGTGGTGTTGCCGGTGGCCGCGCTGTTCTCGAAGACGATCGTGGCCGAACCCGCGACCGCGGTCGTCGGGGCCGAGGTGTACTTGGTGATGTCGTCGCCGGCGGTCCAGGTGAGTGTCTGGGCCGCCGCGGCGACCGGTTCGGGCCGGGCCTGGGACGTCGACTGGAGGCCGAGCATCATCAGCAGGGCGGCCACCAGGACGGTCAGAGCTCTCCGGGGGTGCATCACTGCCCTCCTCTCGCGAGCTGTCCGGCGGCCGGGGTCGGCCCGCCGCCCTGGTAAGTGACCCGCCACAGGGCCGACTTGGCGTCGGAGGTGAAGAACCCGCGCCCGTAGTCGAGGACGTACAGCGCGCCGTCCGGGCCGAACTTCCAGTCCATGAGGTTCTTGATGCCGTCGTTGCCGATCGGCACGATCTTCTTGATCGACTCGGAGTGGACGGGCAGTCCGCCCTCACCGTGGGTCCGCGGGTCGGTGATGACCGCGTTGCGCGGCTGGTCGGCGTCGTAGAAGTCGCCGACGAACCACTTGCCGTCCCAGTAGGGGGGCCACTTGACGGTGCTGCCGGCCGCTGCGGTGTCGTAGCGGTAGACCGGCCCGTTCATCGCGGCCTGGCCGCCGCCCTTCAGCCACGGCAGCAGGTACTTGGCCTCCTCCTGCTTGTAGGACGGGATCCCGCTCGCGTTGCGCGGGTAGTCCGGGGCACCGCCCTGCGGCGAGTACCAGATGTTGTTGCCGGTGACCGGCGGGAGGTTGACCAGACCGTCGTTGTTGGGCGACTCGTTCTTCGGGTGGTCGCAGTCGTACCAGCCCAGCGGCTGGTCGGGGTTGGGCAGGTTGCGGTCCCGGTAGGGCTGCTTGTTGCCCATGCAGTACGGCCAGCCCCGGTTGCTCGCCTTGGTGATGACGGCGAAGGTGTCGTACTTGGCCGGGCCCCAGGTCGTCGAGGGCGCGCCGGCGTCCGGCCCGACCCAGCCGGCGTACAGGACGTCGGTCTTCTTGTCGACGGAGATCCGCGCCGGGTTCCTGACGCCCATGACGTAGATCTCGCCGCGGGTCTTGCCGCCGCCCTCTGCGGTCTCCTTGCCGGTGAAGAGGTTCCCCTCGGGCAGGGTGTACGTCCCGTCCGCCTCCGGGTGGATGCGCAGGATCTTGCCGTTGAGGTTGTGGGTGTTGCCGGCGGTGCGGCGCGCGTCCGCGAAGGAGACGCCCTTGTAGTTCGGCTGCGGGTTGTTGCCCGAGTAACCGCCGCTGAAGCCGCTGGAGTTGTTGTCGCCGGTCGCGATGTACAGGTTGCCCTTCGAGTCCCAGGCCATCCCGCCGCCCGCGTGGCAGCAACTGTGCACCTGGACCGGCCACTTGAGGAGGACCTTCTCGCTGTTCAGGTCCAGCTTGTTCGTGGCGAGGTCGAGGGTGAACCGGGAGACCCGCCGCTCGGCCATCCGCGTGTCACGGTTGACGCCGGAGTGCGGGGTGTAGTGCAGGTACACCCAGCCGTTCTCCTCGAAGCGCGGGTCCAGCTCGATCCCGAGCAGCCCCTCCTCGACCTTGACCAGCTCGTCGCCGCCGCCCTTGTTGCCGAAGACGGTCAACGCGCCCGCGAGGGTGACCTTCTTGGAGGTGGGGTCGTAGACGTGGATCTCGCCCTTGCCCTTGCCGATGTCGGGGTTGTTCCAGTCGGTGATCACGGGCTGGGAGGAGTCGGCGCCGCCCCGGCCGATGTACAGGACCCGTCCGTCAGGCGCGGTGACCAGGCCGTGCGGTTCACCGATCTGGTCGTTCTGCCCCGGCTGGTTGGGCTGGGTGAGGCGCTCCGCCTTGTAGTTGGCGTTGATCGTCGCCTTGCAGTCGGCCTGCGCGAGACGCGAGGTCCACAGCAGCGCGCCGCGCAGATGGGCCCGGAAGTCCGTCTCGTCGTACGAGGAGACCGTGCCGCCCATGCCGGTGTAGAAGGACCGGCCGCCGTCGTAGTCCCGGCACCAGCTCACCGGGTGGTCCCAGCCGTTGGCGCCCGCGCCGGGCTGGTAGGTCGACTCGCGGACCCGGGCCACGGTGTGCACGGCGCCGGACGGGTTCTTCGTCCAGTTGAACCACTGGTCGGGGCGTTTCCACTGCACCGGCAGGTCCTTGGTGGCCGGATGCTGCCGGTCGCCCACCTCGACGGTGGCCCGTTGTACGGCCGTCGGGCTCGAGGTCGCCGGGCGGGCTCCGACGAGCCCCGTGAACCAGTCGGAGTACGGCTCGGCGCGGGCCGCGTCATGGATGCCGACGAAGCCGCCGCCCGCCTCCATGTAGGCCTCCAGGCCCGCTTCCTGCTCGGGGTCGAGGACGTCGCCGCCGCCGGTCAGGAAGACGATCGCGTTGTAACCGCCGAGCGCCTGCTCGTCGGTGAAGACCCTCGCGTCGTCGGTGGCCTCGGTCTCGAACCGCTGGTTCGTCGGACCGGACAGCCCGATGCTCTCGATCGCCGCGATCCCGGCGTTGACGACCGGCGACTCGTCGCCGCCCGCCGCGGTCCCGTAGAAGACCAGCACCCGTACGTCCCCGCCGCCCGGTGGCGACTTGACGGACATCGTTGTCGCGGCTCGGTCGGGGGCGGGCAGCGCCCCCGCGGCCGGTCCGGACATCAGTCCGGCGGTGACGACCCCCGCGGTCACGGTGGCCGTCCAGATCCGTCTCCTCGCGCTTCCTCCGCTTCTCGCGCTCAACCCTCGTAAGTGCATGGGCACCTCCTCGGTCACAGCAACAGCGCCTTGGAAGCTAGACCCCTTTGCCTCACTCGCCAATACCTATGACCGGGATGCCGCCAACTTTGTCCTGAGTGTGGATAAACCGCTCCACGGCCGGTACCGTCTCACAGGTTCATCACAGGTACGTCTCCGCAAAACCCGTATCACGGTGGGGAGTTCTGCATGGGCGCACTGAACAGACGTGGCTTCAACCGGCGGGTGCTGCTCGGCGGCGCGGCGGTCGCGACATCGTTGTCCCTGGCCCCGGAGGCCCGCAGTGACGCGGGTCCCGCGCAGGCCGCCCCGGGCGGCGGCGAGGTCAAGCGCATCAAGCTGTACGCCGAGAGACTGGCCGACGGGCAGATGGGCTACGGCCTGGAGAAGGGGAAGGCGACCATCCCCGGCCCGCTCATCGAGCTCAACGAGGGCGACACCCTGCACATCGAGTTCGAGAACACCATGGACGTCCGGGCGAGCCTGCACGTCCACGGCCTGGACTACGAGATCTCCAGCGACGGGACGAAGCTGAACAACAGCGACGTGGAGCCGGGCGGCACCCGCACCTACACCTGGCGCACCCACGCCCCGGGCCGCCGCGGCGACGGCACCTGGCGGGCGGGCAGCGCGGGCTACTGGCACTACCACGACCACGTCGTCGGCACGGAACACGGAACCACCGGCATCCGCAAGGGCCTCTACGGCCCGGTGATCGTCCGCCGCAAGGGCGACATCCTGCCCGACGTGACCCACACCATCGTCTTCAACGACATGCTCATCAACAACAAGCCGGCGCACTCGGGGCCCAACTTCGAGGCCACGGTGGGCGATCGGGTCGAGTTCGTGATGATCACGCACGGCGAGTACTACCACACCTTCCACATGCACGGTCACCGCTGGGCGGACAATCGCACCGGCATGCTCACCGGCCCCGACGACCCGAGCCAGGTCGTCGACAACAAGATCGTGGGCCCGGCGGACTCCTTCGGCTTCCAGGTGATCGCGGGGGAGGGGGTCGGGCCGGGCGCGTGGATGTACCACTGCCATGTGCAGAGCCACTCCGACATGGGCATGGTCGGCCTGTTCCTGGTGAAGAAGACGGACGGGACGATCCCCGGGTACGAACCGCACGAACACAGCGGGCAGCGTGCCGAGCACCACCACTGACCGATCACGGGCGGGTGACTCTTCTTCTCACCCGCGGTGATCCGGAGACGGTGCTGGAGCCGGCGGCCTGCGTCGAGGTCCTGCGGGACGGCTTCCGGGACGCGGACAGCGGGTGGGTCGCGGGGCGAGGGGTGCGCACGGACCTCCCGTTCCCCGGCACGGCGACCGCGCTGATCCCGGGCCTGCTCCCCGGCGTTCCCGCCTGCACGGTGAAGGTCGACGCCAAGTTTTCCGGCGCCCGACCCGCGCTGCGCGGGGTGATCTGCCTGCACAGCGGCACCGACGGTGAACTGCCGGCGCTGCTGGACTCGGCGACGGTCACGGCGTGGCGGACAGGGCTCGCGGCAGCACTGGGCACCCGTCTGCCGGCCGGCCGTGGAGACGTCGTTGGAGTGATCGGGGCGGCGCGCAGGCCGAACAGATGGTGCGGGGCCCGGCAGTGCTACGACCCCGCCGTGCCCTCGTCGTGCACGACACGTCCGCCGACCGTGCCGCGGAGTTCGCCGTACGGCACGGCGGCCGTGTGCTGTCCCGCGCCGCGGACGTCGCCGGGGCCGCCGACATCGTCCTGGCGGCGACCTGGTCCCGGGAGCCGCTGCTGCACCTGCGCGACACCGGGCCGGCACATCACGAGCCTCGGCGTTGACGAGCCCGGCAGGTCGGAACTGGCCGCCGACCTGCTGGACGCGGCACCGCTGGTGGTCGACGACCGCGAACTCGACGCGGAAGCAGGCGTGTTGAGGCGTCCCGACGCGACCCTGGGCGCGATCGTGCGTGCCGAGCACCCCGGCCGCACGGCCGACACGGACCGCACGGTCCACGCCCCCGTCGGCATGCCCTGGCAGGACATCGCGTCGGCCTGGACCGCGTACCGGCGAGCCGAGCCGGCGGGGATCGGGCGGGGATCGGGCGGCGGGTGGATCTGCTGACCTGAAGCCGCTCACCGGATGTCCGGAAGGCCCCGGCAGACATGCCACGGGTGCGGATCAGCCCCTGCCACCTCCCAGTCCACTCCCGAGAGCGCTCTCACCGCCTCCTCGTCCGGGGCTATCCTGATCGGCAGCCGCCGACGAGGAGCCCGAAGTGACCGAGACAGCGCCGCGCCCGACTCTGGAGGCCGTGGCGGCCCGGGCCGGGGTGTCGCGGGCCACCGCGTCCCGAGTGGTGAACGGCGGGGACGGGGTCAGGGAGCCGCTCGTCGAGCGGGTCCGCAAGGCCGTCGAGGAACTGGGCTACGTGCCCAACCAGGCCGCCCGCAGCCTCGTCACCCGGCGGCACGACGCCATCGCCGTGGTCGTGGCCGAGCCGGAGACACGGGTCTTCGCCGACCCCTTCTTCGCACTGCAACTGCGCGGCATCAGCAAGGAGTTGACCGCCCACGACAACCAGCTCGTCCTGCTGCTCACCGAAGGCCGCGACGACCACGCCCGCGTTGGACGCTACCTCGCCGGAGGGCACGTCGACGGCGCGCTCGTCTTCTCGCTGCACCTGGACGACCCGCTGCCCGGGCTGATCCAACGGGCCGGTGTCCCCACGGTGTTCGGCGGGCGGCCCGGCTGGAGCGACGGGTCGACGGACGTCGTGTACGTCGACAGCGACAACCGGGGTGGTGCCCGCGAGGCCGTACGGCATCTCGTCGGACTCGGGCGCGGCCGCGTCGCCCACATCACCGGCCCCCTCGACCAGACCTCCGCCGCGGACCGGCTCGACGGCTACCGGGACGTCATGGGCGACGCCGACCCCGGGCTCGTCGTGTCGGCGGACTTCACCCCGGCCGGCGGGGAGCGGGCGATGCGGGAGCTCCTCGACCGGTGCCCGGACCTGGACGCGGTGTTCGCCGCCAACGACCTCACGGCCTCCGGAGCCCTGCGCGTGCTGCGCGAGCGCGGGCGCCGGGTGCCCGAGGACGTGGCCGTGATCGGCTTCGACGACATGCTGCCGGTCGCCGAGCAGACCGATCCGCCGCTGACGACGGTCCGTCAGGACATCGAGGAGATGGGCCGGTTGATGGCCCGCCTGCTGCTGCGGGACCTCGACCCCGCAGGCGCGGGCGCCGCACCGGCCGGTGTCGTCCTGCCCACCACGCTGGTGCGGCGCGCCTCCGCCTGACCCCGGTCGCCCGCTAGGGCGCCTGCTGCGGATCGCTCCTGATCACCGCGAAGCGGGCGCCGTAGGGGTCGGCCAGCTTGGCGACCCGGCCGACGCCGGGCACGTCCGTGGCGGGCAGCCGGACGGTGCCGCCCAGTGCCTGCGCCTTGGCGACCGCGCTGTCCGTGTCGGTGACCTCGAAGTACGGCATCCAGTACGCCCCGGCCTGCGCCTCCAGCGGGTCGTCGGCGAGCGGGACGATGCCGCCGAACATGGCGTCCTCGTCCTGTCCGTCCGGGAGCACGGTGGTGTACGTGCCGCCGGGGAAGTCGACGGCGTAGGTCTCCAGGCCGAGGGTCGCGCGGTAGAAGTAGGCGGCCATCGGCAGGTCGGCCGTGTACAGCTCGACCCAGCACAGCGAGCCCGGCTCCTGGGTGACCTCCAGCCCCATGTTCTGTCCGGGCTGCCAGATGCCGAAGGGTACGCCCGCCTTGTCGGCGAGGATCGCCATGCGGCCCTGGTCCATGACGTCCATGGGCTGCATCAGCACCGCTCCGTGCGCCTGCTCGGCCGCCTTCGCGGTGGCGTCCGCGTCGGGGGTCTGGAAGTACACGGTCCAGGAGGGCGGGCCCTGGTCCGGTGTGGTCTGCATGCCACCCGCGGCGATCCTGCCGTCGAGCCGGAACAAGCCGTAACCGCCGACCTCGGGCGGTCCCGGCTGGAAGTCCCAGCCGAACAGGCCGCCGTAGAACGTGGTGGCACCGTCGATGTCGGGGGTGCCGAGGTCGATCCAGTTGGGAGCGCCGGTGACATAACGGGTCGTGAGCATCTCTGCCCTCCTCTGAGGGGTCCCGTTGCCTGTACCGCCGAGTCTTGCACCGCCCACTGACAATCGCCGCCGGGACGCCCGAGCGAGTCGGTGACGATCTCGGCGGCCACCTCCCGCGGGGCCCGGCGGCACGCCGATGAACAGTTTCCGCGCGCCGCCGTGCGCGCCCGCACCGGGCGGGGGACCATCAAGGCTGTCGGAGGCCGTGAACGGCGGCGTTGATCGCGCGTTGATCGAACGTTTTTCGCCGCCCGGCACGATCTCGGCCATGCACATCGACACCATCACCCCGTCCGACCCCGCCTGGCAGGCGCAGGCGTTGTGCGCGCAGACCGGGGCGGACTTCTTCTTTCCCGAGCCGGGCAGCTCGGTGCGGGAGGCGAAGCGCATCTGCGGCATGTGCGAGATGCGCTCGGCCTGCCTCGAGTACGCCCTGGCCAACGACGAACGCTTCGGCGTCTGGGGCGGTCTCTCCGAGAAGGAACGGCTGGCGATCAGACGCGGCTGCACAACCGACGAGCCGACGGGCCGGGAGTGCGGTTAGGATCCCGGAGCGCACCCCGGGCGTAGCGCAGAGGCAGGCGCACCGCCTTGCCAAGGCGAGACACACCGGTTCGAATCCGGTCCCCGGGCTGCGTGCACGCGGGCCCTGTGGAGCAGAGGCAGACTCGCCGCCTTCTCAGGGCGGATACGCCGGTTCGAATCCGGCCGGGGCCCATGGCACAGGGGTCGGTAGCGCAGCGGCAGGCGCACCTTCATCGCATGAAGGGAACGTCGGTTCGAATCCGACCCGGCCCACGGCAGGGCGCGAACGGGGCGGGGACCCATGGGGGACATGATCGACGAGGCGGAGCTGGCTGCCTTCCACCGTACGGTCGGCAGACTGCGCGAGCTGCCCGTCGACGACCCGGTGCGACTGCGCGCCGAGCAGGTCGCCGCCTCCTTCGCCCGCGACGGACGGCTGCGGCGGCGCAAGGCGCGGGGTGCCGAGACGGCCGCCGCCGACGCCGGCACCATGGCGGCCACCGCGACCGGCGCCCACGACCGGCGCGAGGACGCGCCCCTGGCCGTGCCCGGCGACGCGGGCGTCTTCCGCAAGCCCCGCAACTGCTATGTCTGCAAGTCGTCCTATCGACACGTTGACGCCTTCTACCACCGCCTCTGCCCCCGCTGTGCCGCCGACAACACCGCCCGCCGGGCCCTGGCCACCGACCTGACCGGGCGCCGCGCGCTGCTCACCGGCGGCCGCGTCAAGATCGGCTTCCAGCTCGCCCTGATGATGCTCCGGGACGGCGCGGAACTGTTGGTGACCAGCCGTTTCCCGCACGACACCGTGCGCCGTTTCCGGGCCGCGCCGGGCAGCGACCGGTGGCTCGACCGGCTGACCGTCCTCGCGGTCGACCTGCGCGACCCGCGCCAGGTCCTCGGCCTGTGCGAGGAGCTGTGCCGGGAGGGCGCCCCTCTGGACATCCTCGTCAACAACGCCGCGCAGACGGTACGCCGGCCGCCCGAGTCGTACGCCCTCCTCGCCGCCGCCGAGCACGACGAACTGCCCGCGGGGGCGCGGCGGGCGCCGGGCTTCACCTCGACGCGGATGCTGGAGGGCGGGGCGGCGGCGCTGCCCGTCGCGCTGCGCGAGGCCGACGAGGCCGGGCTCCTGCCCGACCCGTCCCCGGAGAACTCCTGGTCGGCCCGGCTCGGCGCGCTCGACCCCGCCGAGGTCCTGGAGACCCAGCTCGTCAACGCGCTCGCCCCGGTGCTGCTGTGCGACCGCCTGCTGCCCCTGCTGCTCGCCTCCCCGCACCCCCGCCGGTACGTCGTGAACGTGACGGCCGTCGAGGGCCGTTTCGCCGTCCGCAACAAAATGGCCGGCCATCCGCACACCAACATGGCCAAGGCCGCGCTCAACATGCTCACCCGCACGAGCGCCGCCGAACTCGCCGAGCGGGGCGTGCACATGTGCGCCGTCGACACCGGCTGGATCACCGACGAGAACCCGGCACCGAAGAAGGAGCGGATGGCCCGCGCGGGATTCCGCACCCCGCTGGACGTCGTGGACGGGGCGGCGCGGGTGTACGACCCGATCGTGCGCGGCGAGGCGGGCGACCCCGTGTCCGGGGTGTTCCTGAAGGACTACCTGGAGGCGGAGTGGTGAGGGGCCCGGTGCCCTGACATGAGGCGGCTCCGTGCCCCTCGCGCCGCCGCCGTGACGGCGTGGTCCCGACGAGGTCGACTCACCGGCGCATCGCCATGAACACCTCCGTCCAGAACCGCTGTTGCTGGACCGAGGCGCCCACCAGATAGGTCGCACGCAGCTTCGCCGGCAGCAGGGCGACGAGTCGGGTCACCGCCTCGCGGTGCTTCCTGAGCTGGGACAGCTCCGCGTTGGCGAGGACCTGGTGGACGACGTCGCTGTCGTCGCCGCCCTCCGAGGAGCGGTCCGCGGCCCGGCGCAGACGGGCCTCCCAGGCGTCGACGTCCCGCGCGATCTCGCGCAGGCCGGTGACCTGGCGGCCCCGGAAGCGGTCGATCAGCGCGGTGAGCGGCACGGGGGCGTACTCGCCGTCGCCGAGGTAGACCGTGCCCATCTCCAGCGGCAGCCCGCGCCGGTGCAGCTTGATCAGCCGCTCCAGCGTGCGCTTGGTGATCCAGGCCCGTCCGTCGTCGTCGATGTCGTGCTTCCACCACTCCAGGACCGTCTCGGCGTCCGAGCCGTACCGGGCCAGCAGCCACTCGTTGGCCGGTATGTCCTCGGGCTCGACCTGGAGCGAGGCCGTGAAACGGGTCGCCTGCGCGATGTTGTTCCGCGCCACCAGCATCTTGCGGCCCAGATGGTACGGCGGGTTCTGCACCGCGATCTGCGCCCTGAGGTTCTCGATCCGCCGCCCCGCCAGCGACCACTCCTGGGTGATCTCCATGAGCTTGGCGAACGCGGCCTTGTCCTTGGGCCGGTTGTACTCGTCCCACACGATCGCCTTGGGCTCCGGCCCGGTGAACCGCACGGCCAGCAGGTTGTCGAGGGTGCCGTCGGCCGAGGGGATCGGCGCGCACAGGTCCTCGACGTTCGTCACCGGCAGCGAGAAGTACAGCGGCTCCCGGCCCAGCTCCGCCCGCACCGTCTCCCGCACCAGCTCCGTCTTGCCGCAGCCGGGAGGGCCCTGGAGGAGCACGGTCCAGCGGCCCCGCAGTGCCGCCCGCAGGACCTGCCGCACCGGGTCGGGGACGGTCGCGGGGTTGGGCACGCCGAGGGACTCGGCGATCCGGTCCAGGATCTCGGCGGTGCGGTTGCGCCCCGGTCCGCCGTCCCGGCCCGGCTCGGCCAGCCGCAGCCGCTCCCCGTCGACCAGCGGGAGCCCCCAGCGCAGCGGGAAGCCCTCCCGTGCGTTCGCCAGGACGTGGTCGAGGGTGCGCGGGGACAGCAGCTCGCGCAGGGCGGGGGAGAGCGACGCCCACAGCGAGAACACCGGACGCAGGTCCCACGGACGGTACTTGTGCGCCAGATGCCGCCGCCACGAGGTGTCGTTCGCGGTGATCCTGAGCGTCACCATGCGGTCGAGGAGAGCGAGGTCGCTGCGCCGGGCCGAGGTCTCGGCGAGCGACTCGTTGTCCGTGAGGAAGACGCCGACGCAGCCCAGAGCGCGCAGATCGTGCTCCCCGAGGGTCCAGTTGCAGGCGATCTGCATGAGCTGCGACTGGATCGTCTCGCCCGCCTGCAGGGAGTCGTCGACGAGCAGCACGAACGGCCGCCCCGGCTTGAGCTGGCTCATCACCAACTGGCGCAGGGCCAGTTCGCCGGTGTGCGGGTCGCGCACCGGGGCGTTGACGAGCAGGTCGTCCGGGGTGAGGTTCGCCGCGGGCACGTACACCAGCGTCGTGTCCTGGTAAGCCCGGGCGATGTGCGAGAAGAACGTCGCCGTCTTGCCGATGCCGTGCTCGCCGAAGATCTGCCCCGTATGCCCCATGTCGATCATCGCGTCGATGAAGGACTCCAGGCGTGAGGTGGTCAATGGCTCCGTCTTGGTCGTCATCTACCGCGATCCTGTGGTGACGCGATGGCAGTCCATCGCGGGGGTGTGCGTCTCCGGCCAGTCGTGGCCGCCCTCCGTGATCAGCCAGATCCACTTGTCCGGCTCGGCGGGTGTGATGGGCGGGGCGTATCCGTCGGTGAGCATCACGACGGCGTCCGGGGTGACGTCGAAGCGCCGCCCGCGGACCTCCGTGCGGCCCTCCACGTAGTCGGCGACCGCCTGGAAGCTGGTGCCGCCTCCGCCGTAGACCCGCTCGCCGGGCCGGAACGGCATCACCTCGGCGTCGAAGGAGAGCCAGTGCGCCTCGACCCCGTCGATCCGCCCCACGAGCCGGGTGAGCCACTCGATCACGTGGTCCGGCATGGAGCCCGAGGTGTCGTAGGCGACGACGAGCACCTTCTCCCGCACCGGGCCGCGCCGCGAGAGCATCGGGTCCTGGCCGAGGGCGGCGAGCAGCGCGCCCCGCTTCTTGGGGTACACCAGGCGCTCGCCGTCGCGCAGCCGGGAGCCGAGCACGTCGACCAGCCAGCGCTGCCACCAGTCGATCGCACGCGTGCGCGTGGTCTCGCCGCGCAGCACGCCTGCGCCGAGGGTGCCCCAGATCCGCGCGGCCCGGCTGTTGCCGTCCTCGGTGCGGCCCATCAGGTCGAGCAGCTCCCGCTCCGCGCCGGTGTGCCCGCGCCGGGCCGCCAGCAGGGAGTTGAGCAGCGCCGAGGAGACGACCGCGTCGACGGTCTCCTGGTCGGCCGGGACACCGTCCTCCCGCAGGTGGACGCAGAGCCGGGGCTCGGGGACGGGCGGGTCGTGCATGCGCTTCAGCTCGCTGTACACGCCCATGTCCGTCTCGGTGAACGTCTCGTACGGGACGGGATCGAGGCCGTGTGCCGTCAGGTCCCGGACGTAGGCGTCGTGGACGGCGCGCGGGTCGACACCCGTGGGGCGGCCGTCCAGCAGGGGGAGCTGCCGCCGCCCCAGCCGGACCAGCGCCACATGGTTGACGGACACCTCGCAGGCCAGCTCGAACACCGGGTCCGCGCGCAGCTCCGGGTCGGTGAACAGATGCCGTTGCACGAGGTGCCGGGCCTCGTGGAACAGCACGAACTTCACGCCGTCCAGGCCGAGGCCGACGAAGAAGTCCGGGTTGTAGAGCAGCAGGCAGGAGCCGTCGCCGGAGGCCACCACGGCCGCCGTGTCGACCGCGGTCGTCGGGATCTGGTGCCGGCACTTGGCGTACAGCCAGGACGCCACCGCCGACTCGGTCAGCCCGAAGTCCAGCAGGGCGGCCTCCTTCAGCCGCCGTGCCTCGTCGACCGCCCCCGGGTCGGCCGGGCGGTACCGCTCCAGCGCCCTGCGGTCGGCCAGGTCGACCACCGGGGCACGCCGCCCCCGCTCTCCGTACGCCATGTCCCGCCCCCCGTACCGGAATTCCCCCGTGCCTCATTGGTAGCAGCGCCCACTGACATCGGGCCAACGCATTACGCTCAGGGGCCAAGGGCGGGGCCGTAGCGCAGAGGCAGGCGCACCGGTCTCCAGAACCGAAGCACGCTGGTTCGAATCCAGCCGCCCCGCCCCCCTTGCCGAGCTCGGCCGCTTCCCGGCGGTTCAGGCGATCGCGGCCGCCGTCATGATCAGCTCCGGCGCGGTGCCGTGGTAGGTGTCGAGGAGCTGCGCCAGCACCGCCCAGGCCTCCTCGCGGTCCCCCAGGTGCTCGCGGACCAAGGGGCGCAGGGCGTCCTCGGCGTCGTTCACGCGCGCGGGGAACAGCGCAGGGCCCAGGGACAGCACCCGCAGCACCTGTGCGGCGGGTCCGTGCGCGGTCGCGTAGGCACCCGGACCGGGCAGGACGCCGGCCTGCCGGACGCGATGGTCGAACTTGGCGTGGCTGCCGAACTGCGCGCGCAGCGCGGGCGGGCAGTCCGGGCGCACGGACAGCGCCCAGCGGGCGTAGCCGGGCAACGGCCGTTCGCGGTCGGCCGCGGTGACGATCCGCCAGTCGCGGTGCCCGAGCACCATGGACGCCGCGCTGCGGGCCGGTCCCATGGCGGTGGCGGCACGCAACGCCCCGACCAGCCCTCGCGCCACGACGGACTGCGGAACCGGCTCCTCCTCGTGCTTCACCAGGGCGCGGGGCACGGGCACGGGGTCCTGGCGGCCGGGACCGAACGGCACCCCCCGCAGCACCGCCCGCCGCATCGTCGGGTCGGCCGAACGGTGCCCGTGCACGAGCGCGTTGAGCTCCGGGTCGTCCTCCTCCAGGATCCACACCAGCACGGAGGACGGGACCGGCGTCATCCTCAGGACGGCCTGGGCGACCCGGCGTGCGTTCGGGCCGGGCGGGGACGTGCCGAGACGCCGCCGTACCCGTACGGCGGCGTCGGCGTCGATCAGGCCCAGCAGGAAGCCGACGGCCCGCTGGTCCATGCTGCTGTCATGCATGGCCGCATGATGACGCAGGCGGCGGGCGGCCTGCACCGGAAATTCGCGGGCCCGCCCGGGCGGTGTCAGGCTCCGGCGCGAGCCGCCATCCGCGCCTTGCGCGCCGCGAGCTTCTCGTCGAACTTCAGGGCCTCCGCGTCCAGCCCGTTCATGAACAGACCGAGCTCGTCCTGCGCCTGCTGCCCCTCGGGGCCGAGGCCGTCGATCTCCATGACCTTCAGGAAGCGCAGGACGGGCTGGAGCACGTCGTCGTGGTGGATGCGCATGTTGTAGATCTCGCCGATCGCCATCTGCGCGGCGGCCCGCTCGAAGCCGGGCATGCCGTGGCCGGGCATCCGGAAGTTCACGATCACGTCGCGCACCGCCATCATCGTGAGGTCGGGCGCGAGCTCGAAGGCAGCCTTCAGCAGGTTCCGGTAGAAGACCATGTGCAGGTTCTCGTCGGTCGCGATGCGCGCCAGCATGCGGTCGCAGACCGGGTCCCCGGACTGGTGGCCGGTGTTGCGGTGCGAGACGCGGGTCGCGAGCTCCTGGAAGGACACGTAGGCCACCGAGTGCAGCATGGAGTGGCGGTTGTCCGACTCGAAGCCCTCGCTCATGTGGGCCATCCGGAACTGCTCCAGCTTGTCCGGGTCCACCGCGCGCGAGGCGAGCAGGTAGTCGCGCATCACGATGCCGTGCCGGCCCTCCTCGGCGGTCCAGCGGTGCACCCAGGTGCCCCAGGCGCCGTCCCGGCCGAAGAGCGAGGCGATCTCGTGGTGGTAGCTGGGGAGGTTGTCCTCGGTGAGGAGGTTCACCACGAGGGCGATCCGGCCGATCTCGGTGACCTTCGACTGGCCCTTCTCCCAGGCCTCGCCGTCCTCGAAGAAGCCGGGGAAGTTGCGGGCGTCGCTCCACGGCACGTACTCGTGCGGCATCCAGTCCTTGGTGACCTTCAGATGCCGGTTGAGCTCCTTCTCGACCACTTCCTCCAGCGCGTACAGCAGTCTCGCGTCGGTCCAGGCGGAGGACGGGCTGCCGAGGTGAGGGGAAGTGATCGTCACAGGTGCTCCAGGGGAACGCGGCAATAACGTGTGCGGGGTCCGGCGGGCGGCGCCGGGAACCTACGGAATCGTAGGCTACGAAACCGTAGGTTACGAGACCGTAGGTTAAGGACGCCGTAAAGCTCCCTGATCAGCAGCGTTGCCCGGGTGTGCCGAGCGGCGCGGGAACCGCAGGTCCAGGGCCGTTGGAGTGACGGCATCACCCGGTCAGGCGTACAGGTCCCGCAGGCGTACTGAGAGGCACGTCACACAGCCTTCGAGTTTCTCGAACTCGCTGATGTCCACCACGACCGGTTCGAACCCGAGGTCGGTGAGCAGCTCCGCGGTCTTCGGGGCGCTCGCGGCCATGAGCAGCTTGGGGCCGCCGAGCAGGACGACGTGGGCGCCCGCCTCCTCCGGCACGGACAGGAAGCGCGGGAAGAGCGCGGGCCGGTCCACCTTGGGGATGTGGCCGATGACGGTCCCGTCGGGCAGTGCGGTCACCGCCGACTTCAGGTGCAGCACCTTGCTCACCGGCACGGCGACCACCCGGGCCCCGAGCGGCTCGAAGGCGGCCCGCACCTGCTGGACGCCGGCCGCGTTGGTGCGTCCGCCGCGGCCCACGTAGATCGTGTCGTCGATCTTCAGCACGTCACCGCCGTCCAGGGTGCCCGGCTCCCAGATCCAGTTCACCGAGCAGCCCAGGCGTGCCACGGCCTCCTCGACCCCGGTGGTCTCCTCGCGCCGGGACTCCGCGCCGGGGCGCGCGATCAGGGCGACGTTCTTGTACATGACGACCGTGTCCTCGACGAACACCGAGTCCGGGCAGTCGTCCTCCGGGTCCACCTCGACGGTCTCCCAGCCGTGCGCGCGCAGGGCCTCGACGTACGCCTCCCACTGCTCGAGCGCGAGGTCGACATCGACCTTCTCCCGCTCGACGTGCGTCACCAGACCTTCGGCGAGGCGCGGGCTGGGGCGGCGGACGAGGGCCTTCTTGCTGGGCACGAGGGAACTCCGTATCGGCGGGACAGGGACGGCGCGCGTGACGGGCGCCGGTCAGCCATCATGCAGCGCCGGTCCGTGTCGACAAAACCCCCGCAACCAGGCTGTGCCCCTCCTGAGACGCACCGACCGCACGACAACCGTCGAGCCCACACGCACGCGTACCGCCCGACGGGCCCTCCGCGACAGCGGCCACGTGAGGTTGTCGCCCCGGCCTTCTGTGACACCGCCGAGCGGGGTGCCGCTTCGCGGGTCTCGCTCAGCAGCGGCTCGTGAGGTCGCCCAGGGGCCTTCCTCGGCGGTCGCTAGGCGTGCGTGCCGCGTGATGGGGCTCTCGCGGCAGCGGTCGGGCGCGCGTGCCGCTGCACGGGCCTCCGGCGGCAGTCGCCGCGCGGCGCGGGCCGCCTCGCGGCTCCCTCAGAGGTAGCCCCGCCGAGGGTGTTGCCCACGGGCCTATCGCGGCAGCCGCCAGGCGCGCGTGCCGCTTCATGGGCCCTTCGCGGCAGCGGTCAGGCGGGCACGCAGCCTTACGTGCCTCTCGTGGCTGCCGCCGCGCGGCGGGGGCCGCTTCACGGCTCCCCCAGAGGTCGCCCCGCGCGGGAATTGCCTACGGTGCTCGCCAGCCGCCAGCCGCCAGCCGCAGCCGCCAGCCGCCAGCCGCCAGCCGCCAGCCGCGCGTGCCGTCCCGCGGGCTTCCGCGGCAGCCGTCACGCGCGCGTACCGCATCACCTTTCGGGCCGCAGGCACGCTTACCGCCTCACGGACCTCCCGTGGCAGCCGCCGTACGGCCCCCGCCGCAACCGCACCACCGTCCCAGCGGCCCACTGCGCCGGGGCGCGCGCCGCGGACGGATGGACGCCCGGCGGGCCCGGCGTGACCGGGTCCACGCCTGCCCGGAGCGGGGTGTCGCCCCGGGGTGGCGTGGAGCCGGTCGTCGCCGGGCCGGTACCGCGCTACGTGAGGGAGTCCAGGGTCTGCGGTGTCACCTCCCGCAGTTCCCCGTCCAGCATCAGCCAGCGCGTGATGCCGATCGACTCCAGGAAGGGCAGGTCGTGACTGGCCACGACCAGCGCGCCCTCGTACGACTCCAGGGCCGAGGTCAGTTGCCGCACGCTCGCCATGTCGAGGTTGTTCGTCGGCTCGTCGAGCATGAGCAACTGGGGTGCCGGCTCCGCCAGCATCAGCGCCGCGAGGGCCGCCCGGAAGCGTTCGCCGCCGGACAGCGTCGACGCCTGCTGGTCGGCCCGGGCGCCCCGGAACAGGAAGCGGGCGAGACGGGCCCGCACCCGGTTGTTGGTGGCGCCCGGCGCGAACCGGGCCACGTTCTCGGCGACCGACAGCCCGTCGTCGAGGACGTCCAGGCGCTGGGGCAGGAAGCGGAGCGGGACATGGGCCGTCGCCTCGCCCGCCACCGGCGCCAGCTCCCCGGCGATCGTGCGCAGCAGCGTCGTCTTGCCCGCGCCGTTGCGCCCGATCAGCGCGACCCGCTCGGGCCCGCGCAGGTCCAGGCCGCCCTTCACCCGTGCGCCGTGGGCGAGGTGCAGGTCCATGAGGGTCAGCACGGTACGGCCCGGCGGCACGGCCGTGTACGGCAGGTCGACGCGGATCTCGTCGTCGTCCCGCACCGCCTCCACCGCCTCGTCGAGCCGGTCCCTGGCCTCGGCGAGCTTCTCCTCGTGCATGATGCGGTGCTTGCCCGCGGAGACCTGGGCCGAACGGCTCTTCAGCTTCATGACGGCCCGCGGTTCGCGCTTGGTGTCGTACATCTTCTGGGCGTAGCGCCTGCGGTGGGCCAACTTGACCTGCGCGTCGACCAGTTCGCGCTTCTGCCGACGGAAGTCGGACTCGGCGACCCGCACCATCCGTTCCGCCGCGTCCTGTTCGACCGCGAGGGCCTCCTCGTAGGCGGAGAAGTTGCCGCCGTACCAGGTGACCTCCCCCGAGCGCAGGTCGGCGATCTGGTCGACCAGGTCGAGGAGTTCACGGTCGTGGCTGACCACCACCATGACCCCCGGCCAGGAGGCGACGGCCGAGTAGAGCCGCCTGCGGGCGTACAGGTCGAGGTTGTTGGTGGGCTCGTCGAGGAGCAGGACGTCCGGCCGGCGCAGCAGCAGTGCGGCGAGGCGCAGCAGTACCGACTCGCCGCCCGAGACCTCGCCGATCCGGCGGTCCAACCCGATGTGCCCGAGACCGAGTTCGCCGAGGGTGGCCAGGGCCCGCTCCTCCACGTCCCAGTCGTCGCCGACGGTCTCGAAGTGCTCCTCGGACACGTCGCCCGCCTCGATGGCGTGCAGGGCGGCCCGCCGGGCGGCGACACCGAGCGCCTCGTCGACCCGCTGGGCGGTGTCGAGCGTGACGTTCTGCGGGAGGTGTCCGACCTCGCCGGCGACCCGCACGGTGCCGTCGGCCGGGGCGAGTTCACCGGCGATGAGCTTCAACAGGGTGGACTTTCCAGACCCGTTGACCCCGACGAGCCCCGTCCGGCCGGGGCCGAAGGCGATGTCGAGGCCTTCGAGGACGGGGGTGCCGTCGGGCCAGGAGAAAACGAGAGAGGTGCAGGTGACGGAAGCAGACATACGGGTCTCCGCGGTTGCTCGAAGCGAGAAGGGGCAAACGCGTATCGAGACACCCGCGACCACGGGAGGCGACAGGGAACCGGAGGGCACGGACAGGGTCCTGCTCGTCGGAACGGCTCGTATGCCGAGGTCGCACGCGGCGCACACACCTCAGGTGTGTGACACGGTGTCTCAGGACCTCAGACGAGCAACGTCCTTCTCCGATCGACGGCAACAGAAGCGTTCTACAACGTACGAGGCGGCCCCCGGGCTGTCAACGAGTTAACGCGCCTTAGGAGGCCCCGTGCCCGACGGCCCGCTCTCCCTGCCGGCCCAGCTCTACCTGCTGGCCTGGGACACCTCGAAGTCCGAGACCGCCGGCGCCGCCCAGGTCCCCCAGGTGGTCCGGGCCGGTGCCCTCGTCGAGCTGGCCCGGCGCGGGCTGCTCCTCGACGTGGAGGGGATCGCCACGCCGGTGGACATGGACGCCGAGAGCGGGGACCCGGTCCTGGACGGGCTGCTCGAACTGGTCCGCGAGTCCCGGCCGCACCGGTGGCGGAGCTGGGTGACGCCCCACACCCGGTTCACCCTGGACGCCGTACGGGAACAGCTCACCGCGGGCGGGCACCTGGTCGCCCGCAAGCGGCGGGCCCTCGGGCTGTTCCCCACGGTGGAGTACGACCTGGCCCGCCGGGCCGTCGTGCGGGCGCTCCAGGAGGAGGCCCGGCAGGTCCTGCGGGGGCCGGCGCCGGCCGCGGACGTCTCCGAACGGGACGCGGCTCTCGTCGCGCTCGCCGCGGCGGCCGGGCTGCGCACCCTGCTGCCGCGCGGGGAGCATCACGAGACCCGTGTCGAGGACCTGGTCGAGCGGACCGGGCAGGTGGCGCCGGTGCTGCGGGAACTGGTCCACGGGGTCCGCGGGGCGGCGGCCTCGGTGGCGGCGCGCGCCTGAACGTCGGTGTCGGATTCCTGCCGGCACCGCAGCGGGGGCCGGTGATTGGCTGAGGCGCATGACGAACCAGGACACGCTCCGCGACCGAGCCCTCGCCTTCCGCTCCCTGCACGTCCCCGGCACCCCGCTCGTGCTGCCGAACGCCTGGGACCTCACGAGCGCCCGCGTCGTCGAGGACGCGGGCGCCGCCGCCGTGGCCACCACGAGCGCCGGGCTCGCCTGGGCCCTGGGCGCCGCGGACGGCGACCGTCTGGACCGGGAGCGGGCCCTGGACGCGGTGCGCCGGATCGCGGCCGCGGTGGGGGTGCCGGTGAGCGCGGACATCGAGAGCGGCTACGCGCGGGACGCGGCGGGCGTCGCCGACACCGTGCGCGAGGTGCTCGCGGCGGGCGCGGTCGGGGTGAACATCGAGGACGCCCTGTACGGGGACGGGGGCGCGCCGCTGCGGCCGGTGGGCGAGCAGGCGGAGCGGATCGCGGCGGCCCGGGAGGCCGCGGACGCGGCGGGCGTGCCGTTGTTCGTCAACGCCCGGATCGACACGTTCCTGCGCGGGGCCGGGGGAGTGGACCTCACTGTGGAGCGGGCCGCCGCCTTCCTCGCCGCGGGCGCCGACGGGATCTTCGTCCCCGGGGCCGTCGACCCGGGGACCGTCAAGCTCCTCGTCGACGCGATCGACGGTCCGCTGAACATCATGGCCGGATCCGGCGCCCCGTCCGTCGCCGAGCTGGCCTCACTCGGCGTGGCGCGGGTCAGTGTCGGCTCGGGCATCGCGCAGGCCGCGCACGCCCTGGTCCGCCGTGCCGCGCGGGAGCTGCTGGAGGCGGGGACGTACGACGCGCTGGCCGGCGGGCTCGATTACGGCGAGCTCAACGCCCTGCTGGGCGCCGGTCAGTAGGCGTCGCGCATCAGCTCGGCCAGGTCGTGGTCGAGGTCGAGCTGGAGGTGCTCCAGACCGGTGGGCACGAGGTCGTTCGTCGCCTCCAGGAACCGGCGCAGCTCGCCCGTGCGCACATGCACGACGGCGGTGCCCTCGGGGGCGTGGAACTCGAGCACGGTGCGGTCGTAGCCGTACGGCCGCACGCGCACGTCACCGTGGCCCTCGGGCTCGTGCAGGCCGGAGGTGAGCAGTTCGCGGCTGAAGGTCCAGCACACCTCGACGCCCTCCAGGGTGGCCGGGGCCGGGAAGGTCATGCGGACCGCGAACGGGTCGCAGCGGTCGTAGTGCAGTGTGGCGGGAATGCTCGGCATCCGCGGTGCCGCGGCGACGAGACGGGCCTCTACGGGCTGCTCGATGACGGTGGACAACGCCTTGCTCCCTCGTGACGGCTGACAGGGCTTCCGGGTGGGACGGGCACTGGAAGAGACGTCGGAATGAGTCAATCCGTGTACACGAGGGTCGAGTGACCTCTGTCACCGTCTTCATGCACGTGTGTGGTCCGGTCCCTCTCCCGTGCCCCGGGAGGCACCTGTGACACCCGGGGCACCGGTCGGCGGGCGCCCGAGGGCATCTGGACGGGGTCGGGCGCGTGGGCTAGCTTCGCCCGCCATGAGGCGCATGGGGATCACGCGAGGCAAGAGACGGACGGGCCTGACGATGCGGGCTCTCGCCGCGGGAGCGGCCTGTGCGGCGGCGCTGGCCGCCCTGACCGCCGTACCGGCCGAGGCGCACGACCCGGACGGCCGGACACCGCACTGGGAACTCAAGGACAGCGGCACGCCCGACGTGCGGTTCCGGGGGCTGTCGGCGGTCAGCCGCGGCACCGCCTGGCTGGCAGGGACCCAGGGCACCGTGCTGCGCACCACCGACGGCGGAGCGAGCTGGCGAAACGTCTCACCGCCCGGTGCCGGCGAGCTCCAGTTCCGGGACGTCGAGGCGTTCGACGCGCGCCGGGCCGTGGTCCTGGCCATCGGCGAGGGCGAGGCGTCCCGCGTCTACCGCACCGAGGACGGCGGCGCGACCTGGACGGAGTCCTTCCGCAACACCGACGCCAGGGCCTTCTACGACTGCCTCACCTTCTTCGACCGCCGCCACGGCCTCGCCATGAGCGACCCGGTGGACGGCAGGTTCCGCATCCTGTCGACCTCCGACGGCGGCCGCTCCTGGAAGGTGCTGCCGGACAAGGGCATGCCGGCCGCGCTCGACGGCGAGGCGGGCTTCGCAGCGAGCGGGCAGTGCCTGGTCAGTTCCGGTCCCCGGGACGTCTGGCTGGCCACCGGCGGCGCCGCACGCGCGCGTTTGCTGCACTCCGCCGACCGGGGACTGACCTGGACGGCGTCCGACGCGCCGATCCCGGCGGGCGACCCGGCCAGGGGCGTCTTCGCGCTCGCCTTCCGCGACCGCGTGCACGGACTCGCCGTCGGCGGCGACTACCGCCCCGACCAGAGCTCCCCGAACGCCGCCGCCCGCACCGGCGACGGCGGTGCGACCTGGCGGCCCGCCGCGACCCCGGTGAACGCCTACCGCTCCGGGGTGGCCTGGCTCCCGCACAGCCGTGCCGCCGCTCTCGCGGTCGGCCCCACGGGCACGGACCTGACCCGGGACGGCGGCCGGACCTGGCGGACCGTGGACACCGGCTCGTACGACACCGTGGACTGCACGGCCGACGGCGGCTGCTGGGCGGCCGGGGAGAAGGGACGGGTGGCACGTCTGGAGAGCTGAGTGGCGCGATGCGGGGTACCCGGCCGCCCACGGCGAAAGGAGTGATCCCCCATGCCAGCCGGTTCGAACTCGAAGCGTGAACGCCAGTACGAGCACATCAAGAAGAGCGCGGAGGACCGGGGCGAGAGCACCGGACGGGCCAAGGAGATCGCGGCACGCACGGTCAACAAGGAACGCGCCCGCTCCGGGGAGTCCAAGACCGCCAGCCGCACCTCGACCCAGGACATGTCCTCGGGCAAACGGGGCGGCCAGCGGTCCGGCAAGGGTTCCCAGGGCCCGACCTACGACCAGCTCTACGAGGAGGCCAAGCGCAAGGGTGTCAAGGGCCGTTCGGACATGAACAAGAGCCAGCTCCAGCGCGCCCTCGGCAACAAGGGCTGACCGGTCAGCCGGGCGTCTCCCGGTACGGCTCCAGTGCCGGGGCCGTCTTCGTCGCGGCGAACTCGGTGACGCGGTACGCGCACACGCCGGCCGTGACGAAGGGGTCGCCCGCGACGAGCTCCTCGATCCGCGCACGATCCTCCGCGACGGCGATGATCACCCCGCCGTCGCGGGGGTTCTTGCGCCCGGACGCCAGGAACACGCCCCGCTCGTACAGTTCGTCCAGCCAGACGACGTGCGCCGGCAGCACGGCGTCCACGGCCGCGAGCGGGGCGGTGTAGGTCAGTTCCAGTACGAACATGATCGCGAGCCTACGCCGCCCCGCCGTACGCTCGTGCCCACCATGACGACAGTGGACATCCCCGCGGGCTGGCCCGCGACCGAGGAACAGGCCCGCGCGGTCCAGGACGAGTTGCGGCCGAGGACGGTCCTCGACGAGCCGGGTCCGCCGCCCGGCACCGGCCGCGTCACCGGGGTCGATGTGGCCTACGACGACGACCGGGACGTGGTCGCGGCGGCGGCCGTGGTGCTGGACGCGGCGACCCTGGAGGTCGTCGCTGACGCCACCGCGGTCGGCCGGAACTCCTTCCCGTACGTGCCCGGCCTGCTCGCCTTCCGCGAGATCCCCACGGTCCTCGCCGCCCTGGACGCCCTGCCGGTCCCGCCCGGCCTGGTCGTCTGCGACGGCTACGGCCTCGCCCACCCCCGCCGCTTCGGCCTCGCCAGCCACCTCGGCGTCCTCACCGGCCTGCCGACGATCGGCGTCGCCAAGAACCCGTTCACCTTCACGTACGACGACCCCGGCGCCCGGCGCGGCGCGTGGACGCCGCTGCTGGCGGGCCCGGAGGAGGTCGGCCGGGCGCTGCGCACGCGTGAGGCGGTGAAGCCGGTCTTCGTCTCGGTCGGCCACCGTGTGAGCCTGGACAACGCCTGCGCCCACACGCTCGCGCTCACCCCCGCCTACCGGCTCCCTGAGACGACGCGCAGGGCGGACGCGCTGTGCCGGCGGGCGCTGCGGGAGGCGACCTCCTGACCCGCTCCAGGAGCGGTACTGAGTACGTCGTCTGAGTATCTGTACGGATGTGCGGACCCTAGTGCGCTCGGCAGGCTGTCCCGCATGACGACGCACCGCATGACCCACCGTTCCCCCAAGCCCCTCGCCGACCCGAACCGCCCCGTCGAGCGCGCCGTGACCGCCGCGCTGGTCCTCGGCGTCCTCGCGGGACTCGGCTGGATCGCGGGAATGATCTACACGGTGGCGGGCTGGTCCTTCTGACGAGCCACCCCGGCCCGCCGCCGAGCGGGTTCGAGGGCTCGCCGCCACGCGGGCTCACCGGTTCGCTGCCATACGCGCTCTCCGGCTGCCCTGCCCCCACCCCGGTTCACCGAATCGCCGCCACCCGGAACGTGATCCCGGCCCGCTGGAGCCGTTCGGTCAGGGCGTCTCCCATCGCCACCGCTGTCGTGACCTGGCCGGAGGTCTCCGGGAGGTCGTCGAAGGCCAGGGAGAGTGCCGACTCGGCGAACATCTTGGCCGTCTCGTCGTACCCCGGGTCGCCGCCCGCGACCTCGGTGAACACCTTCCGGCCACCGCCCTCGCCGACGAACCGCACCGAGAACCAGCTCTTGGCGCGCTTCTCGGGGCTCGGTCCGTCACCTGGCCTGACCCGGCCGGACAGCCAGCGCCGGGCGGGCGGCACCTGGGCCGCGGCGAACAGCGCGCCCACGGCGGCGACCCCGCCCACCGCCACCGGCAGCCGCCGTACGGCCGCGTAGTGCCGGTAGCGGAAGTCGGGACCGTACCGCTCCAGCGCCTTCGCCGAGCGCCGCACGATCTGCGCGTCGATGGTCGGCAGCGGCAGGGCCCAGGCGCCGACCTCCGGCGCGTACCGCGGGGTGCCGGTCGGCGTGGCGGCCCGCCGCCCGACCAGGCGCGGCTCGTGCCGGCCGCGGTCCCGGGCGGCGGCGACCATCCGGCGGCCGCGGGCGAACTGGTTGAGGGCCGAGGCGAAGGTGCCGCCGGAGAACATGGCGTCCGCGGTCACGAACCCGTCGACGGTGACCGGCACGCCCTCCGGTAGCTGCCGGACCGTGAAGTAGGCCCCCAGGTCGTGCGGGACCGAGTCGAACCCGCACGCGTGCACCAGCCGGGCCCCCGTCTCCCGCGCGCGGGCGTCGTGCCGGACGTACATCAGGTCCACGAACTCCGGCTCCCCGGAGAGGTCGACGTAGTCCGTCCCCGCGTCCGCGCAGGCGGCGACGAGCTCCTCGCCGTAGGTCAGGTAGGGGCCGACCGTGGTGGCCACCACGCGCGCGTGCCCGGCGAGGGCGCACAGCGAGTCGGGGTCGGAGACGTCGGCCGTGAGCACGCCGACCTCGGTGCCCTCCGGCAGCCGTTCGCGCAGCGCCCCGAGTTTCTCCTCGCTGCGGCCGGCGATGGCCCAGCGCAGATCGTCCGGGCCGTGCGCGGCGAGGTACTGCGCGGTGAGCGCTCCCGCGAAGCTCGTCGCCCCGAAGAGCACGATGTCGTAGGGACGGTCGGACCTCTTCAGCCTGCTCATGACACTCCTGATCCCGCCGTACGCGCCGTTGTCGGTGGCCGAGGCTAGCGTGAGGGGTGCGGAGCCCGACGAGGAGGCCGGAGGTGGGACGGTGGCCGTGCCCAGGAACGCCCCGCGGAAGCGGGAGAACGTGCGCGAGTCCGCCCTCGCGCTGCCGGGTGCCCCCGAGGTCACGCGCCGGAGCCGCACATCCATACCGCCATCGCGCCGAAACGGCTGATAGTGGAGCTCGACGGGCGGTGAACGGCCGACAATTGGCTAAGCGCTTGCTCGTTCAGGTCTTGTGTCCACTGGAACGTGTTCTTAGCATCACTGGTGTTACATCAGTTGTGTCACGCCAATGGGGGCTGGATGACAACCGCAGCGACGCCCGGGCACGGCCCGCTCACCGGCGTGCGCGTGGTCGAGCTGGCCGGCATCGGGCCGGGCCCGTTCGCCGGCATGCTCCTCGCCGACCTCGGGGCCGACGTCGTCCAGGTGTCCCGCCCGGGCGGCGCCGCCCTGTCGATCGACCCCGACCACGACCTCACCAACCGCAACAAGCGCTCGGTGGTCGTCGACCTCAAGGCCCCCGAGGGACCCGCGCGCGTGCTCGACCTCGCCGCCCGCGCCGACATCCTGATCGAGGGCAACCGCCCCGGTGTCGCCGAGCGCCTCGGCGTCGGCCCCGAGGACTGCCACGCCCGCAACCCCGCCCTCGTCTACGGCCGGATGACCGGCTGGGGCCAGGAGGGGCCGCTGGCCCAGCGCGCCGGGCACGACATCGGCTACATCGCCGTCACCGGCACCCTCGGCATGATCGGCGAACCGGGCCGTCCCCCGGCCGTCCCCGCCAACCTCCTCGGCGACTACGCGGGCGGCTCCCTCTACCTCGTCGTCGGCGTCCTCGCCGCCCTGCACCACGCGCGCGCGACCGGCACCGGCCAGGTCGTCGACGCCGCCATCGTCGACGGCACCTCCCACCTCGCCGCGATGATCCACGCCATGACCGCGGCCGGCGGCTGGCAGGACCGGCGCGGCGCCAACCTCCTCGACGGCGGCTGCCCGTACTACGGCACCTACGAGACCGCCGACGGCAGGTACATGGCGGTCGGCGCGCTGGAGCCGCAGTTCTACGACCTCTTCCTCGACCTGCTCGGCCTCACCGGCTTCGGGGACGCCCGCAGGGACTGGACCCGCTGGGGCGAGCTGCGCGAGGCGGTCGCGGCCCGCTTCCGCAGCCGTACCCGCGACGAGTGGACGGCCGTCTTCGAAGGCACCGACGCGTGCGTGGCGCCCGTCCTGTCGCTGCGCGAGGCCCCGCACCACCCGCACCTCGCCGCCCGCGGCACCTTCACCGACCACGGCGGCATCACCCAGCCCGCGCCCGCGCCCCGTTTCTCCGCGACCCCCACGACCGTCCGCACCGGACCCGCCAGGGCCGGCGCCGACACCGCCGAGGTGGCACGGGACTGGGACGTGCCGGACCTCGTGAAAGACCAGGAACCCCGGAAAGGCCCCGAATGAAGCGGCAGCTCTTCGCCCCCGAGCACGACGCGTTCCGCGAGACCGTGCGCGCCTTCCTGGACAGGGAGGTCCTGCCGCACTACGCGCAGTGGGAGAAGGACGGCATCGTCTCCCGCGAGGCCTGGCGGGCGGCCGGCAAGCAGGGCCTGCTCGGGCTCGCCGTGCCCGAGGAGTTCGGGGGCGGCGGCACCACCGACTTCCGCTACGCCACCGTCCTCGCCGAGGAGTTCACGCGCGCGGGCACGCCCGGACTCGCCCTCGGCCTGCACAACGACGTCATCGGCCCCTACCTCACCGGCCTGGCCACCGAGGAGCAGAAGCGCCGCTGGCTGCCCGGCTTCTGCGACGGCTCGATCATCACCGCCATCGCCATGACCGAGCCCGGCGCGGGCTCCGACCTCCAGGGCATCCGCACCCACGCCGAGGACCGCGGCGACCACTGGCTGCTGAACGGCTCCAAGACCTTCATCTCCAACGGAATCCTCGCCGACCTGGTGATCGTCGTCGCGAGGACCACCCCCGAGGGCGGGGCCCGCGGACTCTCGCTCCTGGTCGTCGAGCGCGGCACGGCGGGCTTCGAGCGCGGCCGCAACCTCGACAAGATCGGCCAGAAGGCGCAGGACACCGCCGAGCTGTTCTTCCACGACGTGCGCGTGCCCAAGGAGAACCTCCTGGGCGAGCACAACGGCGCCTTCGTGCACCTGATGACCAACCTCGCCCAGGAGCGCCTGAGCATCGCCGTCGCCGCGATCGCCGCCGCCGAACACCTCCTGGAGATCACCACCGCGTACGTCAAGGAGCGCGAGGCCTTCGGCCGGCCGCTCGCCACCAAGCAGCACATCCGGTTCGAGATAGCCGAGATGGCCACGGAGTGCGCGGTCACCCGCACGTTCGTCGACCGCTGCGTCGAGGACCACTCCGACGGGGGACTGGACGCCGTCCACGCCTCCATGGCCAAGTGGTGGGCGACCGAGCTCCAGAAGCGGGTCGCGGACCGCTGCCTGCAACTGCACGGCGGCTACGGCTACATGAGCGAGTACCCGGTCGCGCGGGCCTTCACCGACGGCCGGATCCAGACCATCTACGGCGGCACGACCGAGATCATGAAAGAGATCATCGGCCGTTCCCTGCTGAGCTGACCCTCATTGAAAGGCTTCCCCGTGAGCACCGAAGCGTACGTGTACGACGCGATCCGCACCCCGCGCGGCCGCGGCAAGGCGAACGGCGCCCTGCACGGCACCAAGCCCATCGACCTCGTCGTGGGACTCATCCACGAGATCCGGGCCCGCTTCCCGGACCTGGACCCGGCGGCGGTCGACGACGTCGTCCTCGGCGTCGTCGGCCCGGTCGGCGACCAGGGCTCCGACATCGCCCGGATCGCCGCGATCGCCGCGGGCCTGCCGGACACGGTGGCGGGCGTGCAGGAGAACCGCTTCTGTGCCTCGGGCCTGGAAGCCGTCAACATGGCCGCCGCCAAGGTGCGTTCGGGCTGGGAGGACCTGGTCCTCGCAGGCGGTGTCGAGTCGATGTCCCGGGTGCCGATGGCCTCCGACGGCGGCGCCTGGTTCAACGACCCGATGACCAACCTCGCCGTCAACTTCGTGCCCCAGGGCATCGGCGCCGACCTGATCGCCACGATCGAGGGCTTCTCCCGGCGTGACGTCGACGAGTACGCCGCGCTCAGCCAGGAGCGCGCGGCGACGGCCTGGAAGGAGGGCCGCTTCGACCGCTCCGTCGTCCCGGTCAAGGACCGCAGCGGCCTGACCGTCCTCGACCACGACGAGCACCTGCGCCCCGGCACCACCGCCGACTCCCTCGGCAAGCTCAAGCCGTCCTTCGCGGACATCGGCGACCTCGGCGGCTTCGACGCGGTGGCCCTGCAGAAGTACCACTGGGTCGAGAAGATCGACCACGTCCACCACGCGGGCAACTCCTCCGGCATCGTGGACGGCGCCTCGCTGGTCGCGATCGGCTCCAAGGAGGTGGGGGAGCGCTACGGCCTCACCCCGCGCGCGCGGATCGTCTCCGCGGCCGTCTCCGGCTCCGAGCCCACCATCATGCTCACCGGACCCGCGCCCGCCACCCGCAAGGCGCTCGCCAAGGCCGGGCTGACCATCGACGACATCGACCTCGTCGAGATCAACGAGGCCTTCGCGGCGGTCGTCCTGCGCTTCGTGAAGGACATGGGCCTCTCGCTCGACAAGGTCAACGTCAACGGCGGCGCGATCGCCCTCGGCCACCCGCTCGGCGCGACCGGCGCCATGATCCTGGGCAGCCTGATCGACGAACTGGAGCGCCAGGACAAGCGGTACGGGCTCGCCACGCTCTGTGTCGGCGGCGGCATGGGCGTCGCCACCGTCGTCGAGCGCATCTGACCCCCTCCCACGGATACGACGGATCACACGGAGCACTTCCACATGAGCACTCAGTCCACGACCATCCGCTGGGAACAGGACCGCACGGGCGTCGTCACCCTCGTCATCGACGACCCCAACCAGTCCGCCAACACCATGAACCAGGCGTTCCGCGACTCCCTCGCGGTGATCACCGACCGCCTGGAGGCCGAGAAGGACACTGTCCGCGGTGTCATCATCACCTCCGCCAAGAAGACCTTCTTCGCCGGCGGCGACCTGCGCGACCTCATCCGGGTCACGCCCGAGACGGCACAGGACCTCTTCGAGGGTGGCCTCGCGATCAAGCGCAACCTGCGCCGCATCGAGACCCTCGGCAAGCCGGTCGTCGCCGCCATCAACGGCGCGGCCCTGGGCGGCGGTTACGAGATCGCCCTCGCCTGCCACCACCGCATCGCCCTCGACGCGCCCGGCTCCAAGATCGGCTGCCCCGAGGTCACGCTCGGCCTGCTCCCCGGAGGCGGCGGAGTCGTCCGTACGGTCCGCATGCTCGGCATCGCCGACGCGCTGCTGAAGGTCCTGCTCCAGGGCACCCAGTACGCCCCGCAGCGCGCCCTGCAGAACGGCCTGGTCGACGACGTGGCCACCACGCAGGACGAACTCCTCGCCAAGGCCCGCGCGTTCATCGAGGCCAACCCCGAGTCCCAGCAGCCCTGGGACCGGCCGGGCTACCGTATCCCCGGCGGCACGCCCGCCAACCCGAAGTTCGCGGCCAACCTTCCCGCCTTCCCGGCGAACCTGCGCAAGCAGACCAACGGCGCCCCCTACCCGGCCCCGCGCAACATCCTCGCGGCCGCCGTGGAAGGGGCCCAGGTCGACTTCGAGACCGCCCAGGTCATCGAGGCGCGCTACTTCGTCGAGCTGGCCGCCGGCCAGACCTCGAAGAACATGATCCAGGCGTTCTTCTTCGACCTCCAGGCGGTCAACTCCGGTGCGAACCGCCCCAAGGGCGTGGCCCCCCGCCAGGTCCGCAAGGTGGCCGTGCTCGGCGCCGGCATGATGGGCGCGGGCATCGCGTACTCGTGCGCCCGCGCGGGCATCGACGTGGTCCTGAAGGACGTGTCCCCGCAGGCGGCCGCCAAGGGCAAGGCCTACTCGGAGAAGCTCTGCGCGAAGGCGGTCTCCCGGGGCCGTACGACCCAGGAGAAGGCGGACGCGCTCCTGGCGCGCATCACCCCGACGGCCGACCCCCAGGACCTCGCCGGCTGCGACGCGGTCATCGAGGCGGTCTTCGAGGACACAGGGCTGAAGCACAAGGTGTTCCAGGAGATCCAGCACATCGTCGAGCCGGACGCGCTGCTGTGCTCCAACACCTCCACCCTGCCGATCACCGCGCTCGCCGAAGGAGTGGAGCGCCAGGACGACTTCATCGGCCTGCATTTCTTCTCGCCGGTCGACAAGATGCCGCTGGTCGAGATCATCAAGGGCGAGCGCACCGGTGAGGAGGCCCTCGCCAGGGCCTTCGACCTGGTCCGGCAGATCAGGAAGACCCCGATCGTCGTCAACGACTCCCGCGGCTTCTTCACCTCCCGCGTGATCGGCCACTTCCTCAACGAGGGCGTCGCGATGGTCGGCGAGGGCATCGAGCCCGCGTCGGTCGAGCAGGCGGCGGCGCAGGCGGGCTACCCGGCGAAGGTCCTCTCCCTGATGGACGAGCTGACGTTGACGCTCCCGCGCAAGATCCGCAAGGAGACCCGGCAGGCCGTCGAGGAGGCGGGCGGCACCTGGACGCCCCACCCGGCCGAGACGGTCATCGACCGCATGGTCGACGAGTTCGGCCGCACCGGCCGCAGCGGGGGCGGCGGCTTCTACGACTACGGCGACGACGGCACGCGCACGTCCCTGTGGCCGGGCCTGCGCGAGCACTTCACGCGCGCGGGTGCGGAGATCCCCTTCGAGGACATGCAGGAACGCATGCTCTTCTCCGAGGCCCTGGACACGGTCAGGCTCCTGGAGGAAGGCGTCCTGACCTCGGTGGGCGACGCCAACATCGGCTCGATCTTCGGCATCGGCTTCCCCGGCTGGACGGGCGGCGTCCTCCAGTACATCAACGGGTACGAGGGCGGCCTGCCGGGCTTCGTGGCACGCGCGCGTGAGCTGGCGGACCGGTACGGCGAGCGCTTCACGCCGCCCGCGCTGCTGGTCGAGAAGGCGGAGAACGGCGGTCGCTTCACGGACGAGTGAGCCGGACGCCGTGAACGCCGGGCGGGCGATGCGGGCCCGCCCGGCGTGCGCGGTGATGCGGGCCCGCCCGGCGTTCGGGGTGATGTGCGCGCGTCGGGGACGTCAGGACTCCCCGCCCACCTCCGACGTCCACTCCCGCAGCTCCTCCTTCAGGGACCGCTGGAAGGTCGTCAACAGGGCCTGCACGACCAGGGGTTCCATGTGCGCGGACAGCGACTTCACGTCCCGCGCGGCACGTTGGGCCACCTCGCCCCGGAACAACTGCGACAACTCGTGCGCGGCGGCCCGTGAGTGCTCGATGAGCACCTTCCGCGAGGCGAGGATCGCCTCCTGCGACAGCGGGACGTCGAGCAGCCCGACACCGAGCCGGAGCAGGCCCAGGTCGACGCGGTAGCCGTCACCGTCCCGCCGTACGACGCCCATCGCGGCGAGCCGCTCCAGGTCGTCGGCGCTGAGCTCCCGCCCCGCCCGCCGCCGGAGCTCCTCGCGGGTCACCCGCTCCACGACGTCCGGGGCCCAGGACGCCACCACGGCCCGGTGGATCGCGAGGTCGTGGGCGCTCAGGTCGGCCGGGAGCTGCTGCATGTACCGCTCGATCGCCGCCAGCGTCATCCCCTGGTGCTGGAGTTCCTCGATCAGCGCGAGGCGCGCGAGGTGCTCACGGCCGTAGTGACCGACCCGGCGCGGACCGATCACCGGCGGCGGCAGCAGGCCGCGCGTGCCGTAGAAGCGGACCGTGCGGACGGTGACCCCGGCCCGCGCGGCCAGCTCGTCGACGGTGAAGGTCTCTTCCTCGGCACCGGGGGAGGGGTCGGTCGTCATGTGCAGCAGTATCGCTGTCTCACCACTGCTGTGACACCCGCTCCGCGGTCCTTTCCGATCATGCGGGACGGCTCCCGCTGTGACGTCCGCCACCGCTTGCCGAGCCGTTTCCGGGGCAGGTGCCTCCTCGGCCTGTGCCTTTCACCAGGGGGTACGGGCCGACGTACGTCCGGAATCCCGAGCGAGACCCGCCGGGGCGCACCAGAGAGTGGAACCACCGTGAGCAAGGAAGCCGTGCACTCGGCACAGGCCGCCTCCCGCACCGACGTGGCCCAGGTGCCCGCCGACGCGGGCGACGCCGGATACAGCAAGGACCTCAAGGCCCGCCACGTCAACATGATCGCCATCGGCGGCGCGATCGGCACCGGCCTCTTCCTGGGCGCCGGGGGCCGCCTCCACACGGCGGGCCCGGCGCTGGCACTGGCCTACCTGGTCTGCGGCGTCTTCGCCTTCTTCGTCGTCCGCGCCCTGGGCGAGCTGGTCCTGTACCGCCCCTCCTCGGGCTCCTTCGTGTCGTACGCGCGCGAGTTCCTCGGGGAGAAGGGCGCGTACGTCGCCGGCTGGATGTACTTCCTGAACTGGTCCACGACCGGTATCGCCGACATCACCGCGATCGCGCTCTACACGCACTACTGGAGCCTGTTCACGGACATCCCCCAGTGGACGCTGGCCCTCGTCGCTCTCGCGGTGGTCCTCGCGGTGAACCTGATCTCGGTGAAGATCTTCGGCGAGATGGAGTTCTGGTTCGCGATCATCAAGGTCGCCACACTCGTCGGCTTCATGCTGATCGGCATCTTCCTGCTGGCCACCCGGCACGAGGTGGGCGGCGGGACCCCCGGCCCGGGCGTGATCACCGACAACGGCGGAGTCTTCCCCCACGGCGTGATGCCGGTCGTCCTCGTCATGCAGGGTGTGATCTTCGCGTACGCCGCCCTCGAACTCGTCGGTGTCGCGGCGGGCGAGACCGCGGAGCCGGAGAAGGTCGTCCCGCGCGCGGTGAACTCGATCATGTGGCGGGTGGCGCTGTTCTACGTCGGCTCGGTCGTCCTGCTGGCCCTGCTCCTGCCCGGCTCGGCCTACTCCGCCGACGAGAGCCCCTTCGTCACCGTCCTGTCGAAGATCGGGGTCCCGGCGGCCGGTGACGTGATGAACCTGGTCGTCCTGACGGCGGCGATGTCCTCGCTCAACTCCGGCCTGTACTCCACGGGCCGCATCCTGCGCTCGATGGCGACGGCGGGCTCGGCGCCGAAGTTCACGGCCCGGATGAACCGCAGCCAGGTCCCCTACGGCGGCATCCTCCTCACCTGCGCGGTCTGCGTCCTCGGCGTGGGCCTGAACTACCTCATGCCGAGCCAGGCCTTCGAGATCGTGCTGAACGTCGCCTCCCTCGGCATCATCAGCACCTGGGTGATCATCATGGTCTGCCACCTGGTCTTCGTCCGCCGCGCCCGCTCCGGCCTGGTCACCCGGCCCTCCTTCCGCCTCCCGTTCAGCCCGGTCACCGAGATCACCACGATCGTCTTCCTCCTGGCCTGCCTCGGCATGATGTGGAACGACCCCGAGGTCGGCCGCAAGACGCTCCTGCTGATCCCGCTCGTCGCGGTCCTGCTGGTGTCCGGCTGGTTCGGCGTCCGCCGCCGGGTGGAACACACCACGGACCGAGAACTGACCGACTTCAGGGACTGACCGGGGACCACTGTCAGTGGTGGCCTCTACGGTGGCGTCATGGGGGAGATCACGTACATCCACGGGCCCGAGCGGGGAGGGGAACATGTCGACCTCCGGCGAGGGACGCGCCCTGAAGGGGCGCGGGGAACTGCGCGACCAGCCACAGCCGGCCCGCGGCTGCCATCTGCCCGTGGAGCCACGGGAAATGGAGGCCCGCCCACCCAGCGGAGCGACACGCGGACTGGCCGGAGGCACGTGGTCCCGGGTCGAGCCGCTCATCGTCGAGCGGCTCCTGACGAGGGATCTCGCGGTCACGGTCTACGACCACGGGGAGGACTGAAGTGAGCCGGGACATCGACGTGCTCGTGCTGGGCGGGGCCGGGGTGGACACCATCGTGTACGTCCCCGAACTGCCCCTGCCCTACGCCGACAGCTACATGATCGACTCCGGCATCCGCACCCGCGCCGGACAGACCGGGGACTTCGTCGCCGTGGGCCTCGGCGCCCTCGGCCTGAACACCCACCACCTGGACTTCCTCGGCGACGACCCCGAGGGCGACCTCGTCCGGGCCCTGCACCGCGACCGCGGCATCGCGCTCACCGCCGTCCCCCAGCCCGCCGGCACCAAGCGGGCCGTCAATCTCGTCGGCCCCGACGGCAGGCGTCTGTCCCTGTACGACACCAGCCGCGCCCACGCCGACGACCGGCTCCCCGCGGACACCGTCGGCGCTCTCGCCCGGGCCAGCCGCCATGTCCACGTCTCCATCACCCACCCGTGCGCCCACGCCCTCCCGCTCCTCCGGGAGACCGGCGCCGGCCTGTCCACCGACCTCCACGACTGGGACGGCGAGAACCCGTACCACGAGCAGTTCGCCCTCGCGGCCGACGTGGTCTTCGTGTCCGCGGCCGCCCTCGCCGACCCCGGGCGCACCCTCCGCGACATCGCCGCCCGGGGCCGCGCCGAGGCGGTCGTCGCCACCGCCGGTGCCGAGGGCGCGTACCTCCTCGCCGACGACGAGCTGACCCACATCCCGCCGGTCACCCCGCCCGGCCCCGTGATCGACTCCAACGGCGCCGGTGACGCCTTCGCCGCCGCCTACCTCTTCGGCCGTCTCACCGGCGAGCCCCCGCACCGGTGCGCCCTGTACGGCGCGGTGGCCGGCGCCCACGCCTGCACCGTGCCGTCGACGGAGACCGACGCGATCACCGGGGACACGCTCCTCGACCGCGTGGCCGCCCTCTTGAAGCGAGAGGAATCGGGTACCCGGACCGGGTGAGAAAGCCGCACCGGAACCGGGTGCACCCGTCGCACCGGATCAGCACATTGGTCTTCCTGGCCCTGCTGGGACTGGTTCTCTCGGGCTGCGGCAGCGTCCAGGAGCGCCGCTCGGACGCCGAGAGCGCGGCCACCGGATTCGAGCGGTCCCTGCGCGCCGACGACCCGTCCGGCCTCTGCGCGGCCCTGGCCCCGGAAACCCGCGGCGAACTGGAGGAGTCCGAGAAGGCGAGCTGCGCCAAGGCGATCTCCTCCCAGGACATCCCCCTCGGCGGCACCACCCACCGGGTCGACGTCTACGGCAGACAGGCCCGCATCGTCCTGGACGCGGACACCCTGTTCCTCTCCCTGTTCCCCGACGGCTGGAAGGTCGTCGCGGCCGGCTGCACCCCGCGCCCGGGCCGGCCGTACCAGTGCACGCTCCAGGGAGGCTGACGGCGTATGCGGACCCTGTTCACGCTGTGCCTGGTCGTCGTCCTCAGCGGCCTCGTCTACTTCACCGCCGTGGGGCTGATGCACCGATGACCACACGCACTCGGACGACCACCCGCACCCGCGGCTTCCTGCGCGACAACGGCCTCGGCCTGGCCTTCGGCATCGGATTCCTGCTGGCCCTGGCCGGACAGGCGATCGCGGGCTACGCGGACTTCAACAACCAGCTCACCACCGAGGGCCTCGCGCGGATCGGCTTCGGCGAGTACCTCATGTCCTCCGACTTCGCCGTCGACGTGACGGAGAACTGGCAGTCGGAGTACCTCCAGTTCTTCCTCTACATCACCGCGACGGTCTGGCTGCTCCAGCGCGGCTCGCCCGAGTCGAAGGAGTTGCACAAGGCCGGGACGGAGTCCGACCGGGACCAGCGGGTCGGGCGGTACGCCCACCGGGACTCCCCGCGGTGGGCCGCCGCCGACGGACTGCGCCGGGGGCTCTACTCCCACTCCCTCGGGCTGGTCATGGGCGCGATCTTCGTCTTCTCCTGGCTGGCCCAGTCGATCAGCGGAGTCGCCGCCCACAACGAGGAGCAACTCCGCCAACTGGAGGCCCCGATGAGCTGGAGCAGCTACATCGGGTCCGCGGACTTCTGGAGCCGCACCCTGCAGAACTGGCAGTCCGAACTCCTCGCGGTGGCCTCCATGGCCATCCTCTCGGTCTACCTCCGCCAGCGCGGCTCCCCGGAGTCCAAGCCGGTCGGAGCGGCTCACTCCTCGACGGGCGTCGAAGGATAGAACCGAAGCCGCCCCGAAGCCTCCCCGATGCGCTACTCGCCGTGCTCGTGCACGTCGTTCGTCGCCGCGATCCTCTTCCACGACCTCGGCTGCGCGGGAGCCTCCGTGGCCCGGGCGATCGACGCACCCCGCGCCGCGGGCGCCCCCGGCTTCGACGGCTGGAACAGCCACGTGTCGAACAGCGCGGCCAGCGGCTGCCCCGACACCTCCTCGGCGTACCGCTGGAAGTCGGCGACCGACGCGTTGCCGTACGCGTGCTTCTGCGGCCAGCCCTTCAGCACCGCGAAGAACGCCTCGTCGCCGATCTCGTTGCGCAGTGCCTGAAGGGCCAGCGCGCCCCGGTCGTAGACGGCGATGTCGAACTGGTTCTCCGGACCGGGGTCACCGGGCCTGACCGTCCAGAACGTGTCGTCGGCCGGATGCGAGGCGTACACGTAGTCGGCGAGCTCCTGCGCGGTCCCCTCGCCCTCGTGCTCGGACCACAGCCACTGCGCGTACCGTGCGAAGCCCTCGTTGATCCAGATGTCCTTCCAGCCGCGCACGGAGACCAGGTCGCCGTACCACTGGTGGGCCAACTCGTGCACGACCACGGAGGTGTTGGAGCCGTTCGCGAACTGGCGCGGGCTGTAGAAGGGCCGGGTCTGCGTCTCCAGCGCGTACCCAGTGGTCGTGTTCGGCACGTAGCCGCCGAGCGCGTCGAAGGGATACGGCCCGAAGTACCCGCTCAGCCAGTCGGCGATCTCCCCGGTCCGCTCGACACTCGCCCGGGCGGCACCGTCATTGGCGCCGAGGTCCCTGCTGTAGGCGTTGACGACCGGAATGCCGCCGTCGGTCGTGCCGGTGGTGATGTCGAAGCGGCCGACGGCGAGAGTCGCGAGGTACGTGGCCTGCGGCTTGTCGGAGCGCCAGTTCCAGCGGGTCCAGCCGAGGCGCGAACTCGTCGACTGGAGCGTGCCGTTGGAGATGGCCTGGCTGCCGTCCGGCACCAGGACCGACACGTCGTAGGTGGCCTTGTCGAGCGGGTGGTCGTTGCTGGGGAACCACCACCAGGCCGCCTCGGGCTCGTTCGCCCCGACCCCGCCGTCCGGTGTGCGGTGCCAGCTCGTGAAGCCGTACGCCTGCTTCGACGAGGGCACTCCGCGGTAGCGGACCACGACCGTGACCGCGGTGCCCTTGGGCAGCGGTGACTTCGGGGTGATCTCCAGCTCGTGCTCGCCCGAGGCGGTGAACGACGCCTTGGCGCCGTTGACCCGCACCTCGCTCACGTCGAGGAGGAAGTCCAGGTCGAAGCGGGACAGATCCTGGGTGGTGCGGGCCAGGAGGGTGGCGGTGCCCTCCAGTTCGTCGGTGGCGGGCTGGTACTTCAGCCGCAGGTCGTAGTGGGAGACGTCGTATCCGCCGTTGCCGTAGTCCGGGTAGTAGGGGTCGCCGATGCCCGGAGCGCCGGGGGAGAAGCCGGCCGCCGACGCCGGGATCGCCAGCATCAGGGAGGCCGCCGCGAGTGCGCCCGGTGCGATGAGTCTGCGGTGCACGAAAGCTCCAAGTCGTAGGGGCACGAGGTCTGTTCGCAGCCTATTCACCACCTGTGAGCTGGTTGTGTCCACGAACACCCCTGTCACACGATCGCCATTCGGCCGTCACGGACGCAAGGGGCCCTCTTTTGTGCGGGAGTTGACCGCAGTACCGTCCGCGCATGTCGATACGCACGCGCTTCACGACCTGGAGACCGCTCGCGACCGCCGCCGCGGCCACCGCCGCCCTGCTGGCGACCTTCCTCGCCCCCGCGACCGCGCAGGCCCTGGACGGGACGGGCCCGCGGGAGAGCCGGCCGATCTACTCGTACGACAACGCCGTCCGCGAGGCCGTCTGGGTGGACACCCGGCTCGACGGCGACGGTGACGGAAGGACCGACCGCGTCGCCGTCGACATCGTCCGGCCCCGCGAAGCCGCCCAGAAGGGCCGCAAGGTCCCGGTCATCATGGACGCCAGCCCGTACTACTCCTGCTGCGGGCGCGGCAACGAGAGCCAGTTGAAGACGTACGACGCCCAGGGCGACGTCGTCCAGATGCCGCTGTTCTACGACAACTACTTCGTGCCCCGCGGCTACGCCTTCGTCGGCGTCGACCTCGCCGGGACCAACCGCTCCGACGGCTGCGTGGACGTCGGCGGCCGCTCCGACATCCAGTCCGCCAAGGCCGTCGTCGACTGGCTGAACGGCCGGGGCACCGCCTACACGAGCCGCACGGGCACCGCGAAGGCCAAGGCCGGCTGGACCAACGGCAGAACCGGCATGATCGGCAAGAGCTGGGACGGCACCATCGCCAACGGCGTCGCCGCCACCGGCGTCGAGGGTCTGCGGACCATCGTCCCGATCAGCGCCATCTCCACCTGGTACGACTACTACTTCTCCCAGGGCGCCCCGCTCTACGACTCCGGCCCCGACTGGCTCTCCGACTACGTCGACAGCCCCGACGCCCGCGCCAGGTGCGCCGCCGTCCAGCAGAAGCTGGTCGACCAGGCGCCCCGCACCGGCGACCGGACCCCGCTGTGGACCGAGCGCGACTACGTGAAGGACGCCCGCAAGGTCAAGGCCAGCGTCTTCCTCGTGCACGGCATGCAGGACCTCAACGTCCGCCTCCAGCACGTCGGCCCGTGGTGGGACGCCCTCGCGAAGAACGGCGTCGAGCGCAAGATCTGGCTCTCCCAGACCGGCCACGTCGACCCCTTCGACTTCCGGCGCGCGGAATGGGTCGACACCCTGCACCGCTGGTTCGACCACGAACTCCTCGGCTACGACAACGGCATCGACCGCGAGCCCATGGCCGACATCGAGCGCCGGCCCGACCAGTGGGTCACCTCGAAGTCCTGGCCGCCGCGCGGCACTTCGGCCGCCACGTTGCGTCCCGCGAAGGGCACGCAGCCGGGCGTCGGCACCCTCGGCCTCGCCAGGGCCAAGGGCACCGAGACCTTCACCGACGACCCGGCCCTCAGCGAGACCGACTGGGCCGCGCGGATCGACACCTCGACGCCCGGCAAGGCGGGCTTCACCACCGGCACCCTCACCCGGGACCTGCGTCTGTCCGGCGCCTCGAAGGTGACCGTCACCGCGACGCCGACCACGTCGACCGCCCATCTCTCCGCCGTCCTCGTGGACCTCGGCCCCGACACCATCCGCGACTACGCGGCCTCCGGCGAAGGCATCACCACCCTCACCGACCGCACCTGCTGGGGCCTGAGCACCACCGGTGACAGCGCCTGCTTCAAGGAGACGCGGGCCAGGACGGCCGCCGTCGACCACACCGTGGTCAGCCGCGGCTGGGCCGACCTCGGCACCTACGCCGACGCCGGGAAGGGCGTCCCGCTCACCCCGGGCAGGGCCTACACCATCACCCTGGACCTGGGCGCCACGGACCACGTGGTCCCGGCGGGCCACCGCCTCGCCCTGATCGTCGCGGGCACCGACAAGGACCTCATCGACCCGCCGTCCACCCGGCCCACCCTCACGATCGATCTGTCCCGCACCTCGGCCCGCGTCCCGCTGGTCGGCGGCGCCTCCGCCTTCGCGCACGCGACGAAGGGCGCCGAGACGGCCGTACCGCGGGAGGCAGGAGCCCTCGACGGGGTCCGGGCGCCGCGCACCGCCCACCGCGTCCCGGAGGCAGGACGATGATCCGCGCGGTCACCGCGAGCGTGGCGGCGCTCGCCGCGTCCCTGGTCGCGGCCCCGGCCGAAGCCGCCGAGGCCCCGCCCCGCACCGGCTTCGAGCAGTCGGCGGGCGCCCGCTGGACGAGCGAGGCCGAGGAGCAGGACTTCCTAGCCGAGGTCGACCGGGCGAGCGGCCGGGTCTCCCTCGACCGCATCGGCACGACGAAACAGGGCCGCCCGCTCCAGCTCGTCCGGATCGGCGCCCGGCACGCCGCGAACAAGGTCCTCCTCGTGTGCAGCCAGCACGGCGACGAACCCGCCGGCCGCGAGGCCTGTCTCGGCACGGTCCGCGACCTGGCGTACGCGAGGGACTCCCGCACCCGGCGCTTCCTCGACCGCACCACCGTGCTGGTCGTGCCCACCGCCAACCCGGACGGCCGGGTCGCCGACACCCGCGGCAACGGCGACGGCGTCGACATCAACCGCGACCACCTCGCCCTGGCCACCGCCGAGGCACGCGCCATGGCGAGGGTCGTACGGGACCGGCAGCCGGACGTGATCTACGACCTGCACGAGTACTCCGCCACACCCCGGTACTACGACAAGGACCTCTTCGACCTCTGGCCCCGCAACCTCAACACCGACGAGGCCGTCCACGACGAGGCCGAGACCCTGTCCCGGGCGTACGTACGACCGGCGGCTGAGAACGCCGGGTACACCACCGGCACGTACGGCATCTGGACCGACCCGGTCACCGGCGACCCCGTCCGGCAGGTCGCCGGTGACGGCCAGGAACGCATCCTGCGCAACATGTCCGGGATCAAGCACGCGGTCGGCCTGCTGATCGAGTCCCGGGTCGAGCCGCTCGCCGGCACCGACGAGGCGGGCAACAACCGGCGCCGCGTGCACTCCCAACGAGCCGCGCTCAAAGGCCTGTTCGCTTTCACAGAGGAGCGCCGCGGCCAGATCGAGAAGGCCACCGGCGAGGCCCGCCACCGGCCCTCGACGGGCCCCGTCCTCCTCGGCGGCGCCGACAACGACCCGCCCGAACCGGCCGAGGTGATCCAAAACCCGCCCTGCGGCTACCGGCTCACCGACGCCCAGTACACGGAGGTGAAGGACGAACTCGCCCTGCACGGGGTGCGGACGAAGGGCACCTACGTCCCCTTGCGGCAGCCCCTGCGCGCCCTCGTCCCGCTGCTCCTCGACGCCCGCGCTCCGTACCACCTGACGGCCGGGGAACCCGACACCGGCTGCTGAATCGGTCGAGATCTGCGGTACCTGTGGTAGGTCCTGGGGAACTGTGTGAAAACCGGCGTATCCACCGCTCCAGGGGAAGGTGCCGCAGATGACTGAAGACCTGAAGAAGAGAGGCGGCCGGGAAGGTCCCTTGGGCATCCTCGGCCACGAGACCGACCGGGTGGTGTTCGGCGTCACCGCCGTCATCACCCTGGCCTTCGTGATCTGGGGCTGGACGGCGACGGACTCCCTGGAGGACGTCTCCACCACCATGCTCAACGGGCTGATCCACAACGGCGGCTGGGCCTTCATGCTGGCCGCCTCGTGTTTCGTGGTGTTCGCCCTGTGGCTCGCGATGAGCCGCTACGGCCGCATCCACCTCGGCTCCGAGGGCGAGGAGCCCGAGTTCAGGACGGTGTCCTGGGTCGCGATGATGTTCAGCGCCGGCATGGGCATCGGCCTGATGTTCTACGGCGTCAGCGAGCCCCTCTCGCACTACACGACCCCGCCCCCGGGCACGGACCCCGCCAACTCCGGCGAGCGCATGGAGACGGCGATGGCCACCACCCTCTTCCACTGGACGCTGCACCCCTGGGCGATCTACGCGGTGGTCGGGCTCGGCATCGCCTACAGCACCTTCCGCAAGCGCCGGCGCCAGACCATCAGCGCCGTGTTCACCCCGCTGATCGGGGAGAAGCACGCCAACGGCGCCGCCGGCCGGGTGATCGACATCCTCGCGATCATCGCCACCGTCTTCGGTTCCGCCGCCTCCCTCGGCCTCGGCGCCCTCCAGATCGGCTCCGGCTTCCAGGAACTGGACTGGATGGACGACGTCAGCACCGGTCTGCTCGTCACGATCATCGCCGTGCTGACCCTGGCCTTCGTGCTCTCGGCGGTCTCCGGAATCGAGCGGGGCATCCAGTGGCTGTCCAACACCAACATGGTGCTGGCCCTGATCCTCGCCGTGTTCGTCTTCGTCGCGGGCCCCACGATCATCGTCCTCGACCTGCTGCCCACCTCGGTCTTCTCCTACCTCGGCGACCTGCCCCAGCTCGCCGGCCGCACCGAGGCCAGCGGCGGCAAGGGCGTCGCCGACTGGCTGGGGAGCTGGACCGTCTTCTACTGGGCCTGGTGGATCTCCTGGACGCCCTTCGTCGGCATGTTCATCGCCCGCATCAGCCGCGGCCGCACCATCCGCCAGTTCGTCGGCGGTGTCATCCTCGTGCCCAGCACGGTCAGCCTCGTCTGGTTCGCGATCTTCGGCGGTACGGCCATGAAGCTGAAGGAGGGCGGCGCGCTCGGCGGCGAGGACACCCCCGAGGGCCAACTCTTCGGTGTGCTCCAGGAGTTCCCCATCGCCACCGTGACCAGCCTGCTCGTGATGATCCTGGTCGGCATCTTCTTCGTCTCCGGCGCGGACGCCGCGTCCATCGTGATGGGCACGCTCTCCCAGAGGGGCGCCCTCGAACCGGGCCGTTTCGTCGTCGTGTTCTGGGGCGTGGTCACCGGCGCGGTCGCCGCGATCATGCTGCTCGTCGGCAGCGGCCAGGGCGACGCCCTCACCGGTCTGCAGAACCTCACGATCCTGGCCGCCGCGCCCTTCGTCCTCGTGATGATCGGCATGTGCGTCGCCCTCATGCGCGACCTGCGCCGGGACCCCGTCATCGTGCGCGGCGAGATGGGCTCCGAGGCCGTCGAGCTCGCCGTGATCGAGGGTCACCGCAAGTACGACGGCGACTTCGGCATCCAGATCGGGCCGGGCCCCGGGACCGAGACGGAGGGTGACCCGCTGGGCCACGACCACGGCTGACGTCGACGCGCGGCGGGAGGAGGCGAGCGGGTCCGCCTCCTCCGCGCGCCCGGTCACACCCGCTCCGACCGGTCCCCCTTCGACCACGCGTACGCCGCGGCGCCGGGCCCCGCCACCAACTCCTCCCGCCCGTCCGGCGATTGCGCGGCCCCGCCGCGGCGGAATGCCGCATGTCGTGCTCAGACCGGCCCAAAGCCGGGAATACTCACACCATGTCTGCCGCATACGCGACCTTCGGCCTGGCACCGGCGATGCGTGCCGGTGGAGTTCTCGCCAACGGTGACTTCCAGGTCCACCGCGACTTCGTGGACTTCATCGTGGACGGCCGTCCGCTCCTCTTCCAGCTCTCCGACCTCGACGCCGTCTCCCCGCTCGCCTCGGACGTCCCGCCCGCGATCTTCACCGCCCAGGTCCGCAGCCTCCTGGGCGAGACGGACGCCCCGCTTCCGAGCGGTCGCCATGTCATCTACGGCTGCCCCGAGTGCGCGGACCTCGCCTGCGGTGCCGTCACCGCCGTCATCGAGCGGGACGGCGACGACTTCATCTGGCGGGACTTCGCCTGGCAGACCGCCGAGGCCGTGGACCTCCAGCTCAACGGCTACCACGGCATCGGTCCGTTCCGCTTCGAGGGCGCCGGGTACCGGGCGGCGCTCGCCTCGCTGCTCACGGACGGCGGCGAGGCCGAGAACGCCCGCCGCCGGGTCCTGCTCATCGGCGCCCGGGTCGCCGTCCTCGCCAAGCTCGCCGCCGCCCTGCGCACCATCGGCATCGGCGCCGACATCACCCGCGAGGTGGGCGACGTCCCCGCCGACGAACTGCGCGGCTACGGCGCCGTCGCCTTCGGCCGCGCGGTCACCGAGGACGAACGGGCCGCCGTACGCCGCTCCTTCTCCCGCGCCGGCGTCGAGGTGGCCTATGTCGACGGTCTCGCCCCGATCGTCCCGCTGCTCGTGGCCCAGATAGAACACGCCCTGGACCGCCGCCCCGTCGAGCAGCGCCGGCTGACCCGGCTGGTGGCCGCCGACGGCGAGGCGGGTGTCGAGGTCACCTCGCCCTGCCGGGTCCGGCTGACGGCGTACCGGCTCGACCGGCTGTACCGCACCCACGCCCAGGAGGTCTTCGACGGCGTCCTGGAGACGGGCCGGCACCGGATCGCCCTGGACGCCAAGGCCGTCAGGGGGGAGTCGTACGTGGTGGCGCGGACCTCGGGAAGTGTGCTGGTGGAGGCGATGGCCCGGTGAGGAACCGGGGAGCGTGCGGTCGCGGGCGGCCATTAGGATCGACGGTCTGATGACTGCCACCCTCGTCGCCAAGAACCTCGCCGCCGGCCACGGCGACCGTTCCCTGTTCAGCGGGCTCGATCTCGTGGTCGCGCCCGGAGATGTGATCGGCCTGGTCGGCGCCAACGGCGCGGGCAAGTCCACGCTGCTCAGGATGCTCGCGGGCCTGCTCGCACCGGAAGAGGGGGAGCTGCGGCTCTCCCCGCCGACCGCCACCGTCGGCCACCTGCCCCAGGAGCCGGAGCGCCGCCCGGGGGAGACCGTGCGCGCGTTCCTCGCCCGCCGCACCGGCGTGGCCGAGGCCCAGCGGGTGATGGACGAGGCGACCCAGGCCCTGGTCGACGGGGCCCCCGGCGCCGACGACGCGTACGCCACCAGCCTGGAGCGCTGGCTGGACCTCGGCGGCGCGGACCTCGACGAACGGGCCGAGGAGGTCGCCGACTCCCTGGGCCTCGCCGTCGACCTGGACCTGCCGATGACCTCCCTGTCGGGCGGCCAGGCGGCCCGGGCCGGCCTCGCCTCCCTGCTGCTCTCCCGCTATGACGTCTTCCTCCTCGACGAGCCCACCAACGACCTCGACCTGGACGGCCTGGAGCGCCTGGAGCGGTTCGTGAAGGGCCTGCGTGCCGGCACGGTGGTGGTCAGCCACGACCGCGAGTTCCTCACCCGCACGGTCACCAAGGTCCTCGAACTCGACCTGGCCCAGCAGCGGATCACCCTCTACGGCGGCGGCTACGAGGCCTACCTGGAGGAGCGCGAGGTCGCCCGCCGGCACGCCAGGGACGACTACGAGGAGTACGCCGACAAGCGCTCCGCCCTCCAGGACCGGGCGCAGATGCAGCGCTCCTGGATGGACAAGGGCGTGAAGAACGCGCGCCGCAAGGCTAGCAACGACAACGACAAGATCGGCCGCAAGTTCCGCAGCGAGGCCAGCGAGAAGCAGGCCGCGAAGGCCCGCCAGACCCAGCGCATGATCGAGCGCCTCGACGTCGTCGAGGAGCCGCGCAAGGAGTGGGAACTGCGCATGGAGATCGCCTCGGCCCCCCGCTCGGGCGCGGTCGTCGCGACACTGCTGGACGCCGAGGTACGCCACGGCGACTTCGTGCTCGGCCCGGTGTCCCTCCAGATCGACTGGGCGGACCGGGTGGCGGTCACCGGCGCGAACGGCGCCGGCAAGTCCACCCTGCTCGGTGCCCTGCTGGGCCGGGTGCCGCTGACCTCCGGCCGGTCCTCCCTGGGTTCCGGTGTCCTGATCGGCGAGGTCGACCAGGCCCGCGAGCTGTTCCACGGCGAGGAGGCCCTGCTGGACGCCTTCTGCGCGGCGGTCCCCGACACCGAGCCGGTGGAGGTCCGCACCCTGCTGGCCAAGTTCGGCCTGAAGTCGGACCACGTCATGCGCTCGGCGGCGACCCTGTCCCCGGGCGAGCGGACACGGGCGGCCCTGGCGCTGCTCCAGGGCAGGGGCGTCAACCTCCTGGTCCTGGACGAGCCGACCAACCACCTCGACCTGCCGGCCATCGAGCAGTTGGAATCAGCACTCGACGCCTACGAGGGCACTCTGCTCCTGGTCACCCACGACCGCAGGATGCTGGACGCGGTACGGGTGAACCGCCGCCTGGAGGTCTCTGCGGGCAAGGTGACGGAGACTCCGTAAGGGGCGCGGGGAACTGCGCGACCGGCCACAACCGGCCCGCAGTTCCCCACCACCGCTACCGCCCCTTTTTCTTGGAATCCAGCAGCCCGGCCTTGCGCAGAGCATCAGCCATCGCACTGTTGCCCGGAGCAGGCGCCTGCTGACGAGGTTGCTGCCGCTGCCGCTGCTGAGGCGGCCGCCCACCCCGCTGAGGCTGACGCCGTTCCCCACCGGAGGACTTGGCCTGTGCCTCGTCGTCCAGCCGCAGCGTCAACGAGATCCGCTTGCGCGGGATGTCGACCTCCAGCACCTTCACCTTGACGATGTCCCCGGGTTTCACGACGTCCCGCGGGTCCTTGACGAAGGTCTTCGACAGCGCGGAGACATGCGCCAGCCCGTCCTGGTGGACGCCGACGTCGATGAACGCCCCGAAGGCCGCCACGTTGGTCACGACCCCCTCCAGCACCATCCCCGCGACCAGGTCGGAGATCTTCTCGACGCCCTCCTTGAAGGTGGCCGTCTTGAAGGCGGGCCGCGGGTCGCGCCCCGGCTTCTCCAGCTCCTTGAGGATGTCGGTCACGGTCGGCAGTCCGAAGGTCTCGTCGACGAAGTCCTGCGGCCGCAGCGACCGCAGCACGCCGGTGTTGCCGATCAGGGAGGCGACCTCCTGCCCCGCGGTCTTCACCATCCGCCGCACCACCGGATAGGCCTCGGGGTGCACGCTGGAGGAGTCCAGCGGGTCGTCGCCGCCCCGGATCCGCAGGAAGCCCGCGCACTGCTCGTACGCCTTGGGGCCCAGCCGCGCCACCTTCTTCAGCGCGGTGCGGGACGTGAACGGGCCGTTCGCGTCGCGGTGCGACACGATGTTCTCGGCGAGCCCGGACGTGATCCCGGAGACCCGGGCGAGCAGGGGAGCGGACGCGGTGTTGACGTCGACCCCCACGCCGTTCACACAGTCCTCGACCACCGCGTCCAGTGAGCGCGACAGCTTCACCTCGGACAGGTCGTGCTGGTACTGGCCGACGCCGATCGACTTCGGGTCGATCTTCACCAGCTCGGCCAGCGGGTCCTGGAGCCGGCGCGCGATGGAGACCGCGCCGCGCAGCGACACGTCCATGTCGGGCAGCTCCTGCGAGGCGAACGCGGACGCCGAGTACACCGACGCGCCGGCCTCGGAGACCATCACCTTGGTGAGCTTCAACTCCGGGTGCTTGGTGATCAGTTCACCGGCGAGCTTGTCGGTCTCGCGGGACGCCGTGCCGTTGCCGATCGCGATCAGCTCGACCGCGTGCTGCTTGGCGAGCCCGGCCAGCTTGGCGATCGCCTGGTCCCACTTGTTGGCCGGGACGTGGGGGTGGATGACGTCGGTGGCGACGACCTTGCCGGTCGCGTCGACCACGGCGACCTTCACTCCGGTACGGAAGCCGGGGTCCAGGCCGAGCGTCGCGCGCGTGCCCGCGGGGGCGGCGAGGAGCAGGTCGCGGAGGTTGGCCGCGAACACGTTGACCGCCTCGTCCTCGGCGGCCGTCCGCAGCCGCAGCCTGAGGTCGATGCCGAGGTGCACGAGGATGCGGGTCCGCCACGCCCAGCGGACGGTGTCCGTCAGCCACTTGTCGCCGGGGCGGCCGCGGTCGGCGATCCCGAACCGGGAGGCCACGACTGCCTCGTACGAGGACGGACCGGGCTGCTCGGAGGGCTCCTCCGGCTCCAGGACGAGGTCGAGGACCTCCTCCTTCTCGCCGCGCAGCATCGCCAGCACGCGGTGCGAGGGCAGGTCCGTGAAGGGCTCGGAGAAGTCGAAGTAGTCGGCGAACTTGGCGCCCGCCTCCTCCTTGCCCTCCCGCACCTTCGCGGCCAGCCGCCCACGCACCCACATGCGCTCGCGGAGCTCGCCGATCAGGTCGGCGTCCTCCGCGAAGCGCTCGGTCAGGACGGCCCGGGCGCCGTCCAGCGCGGCCTGCGCGTCGGGCACGCCCTTGTCGGCGTCCACGAACGCGGCGGCCGCGGCGAGCGGGGCGACACCCGGGTCCCCGAGCAGGCCCTCGGCGAGCGGCTCAAGACCGGCCTCGCGGGCGATCTGCGCCTTGGTGCGGCGCTTCGGCTTGAACGGCAGGTAGATGTCCTCGAGGCGCGCCTTGGTCTCCGCGCCCAGGATCCGCGCCTGGAGCTCCTCGGTGAGCTTGCCCTGCTCGCGCACCGAGTCGAGGATCGCGGTGCGCCGCTCCTCCAGCTCCCGCAGGTACCGCAACCGCTCCTCGAGCGTGCGCAACTGCGCGTCGTCGAGCATCTCGGTCGCTTCCTTGCGGTAGCGGGCGATGAAGGGAACCGTGGAACCGCCGTCGAGCAGTTCCACGGCAGCCTTGACCTGCCGCTCCCGTACGCCGAGTTCCTCGGCGATCCTGCCTTCGATCGACCCTGCGCTGCTGGACCCGCTGGACCCGGGTGTCGTCACGATCCCGTACCGCCTTCTCACTGAGGTTGCGCGGCAATTGTGGCAGGCGGCACCGACAGTCGGGGATCAGGGCGCGGTCATCGGGCCGTGGCGTCAGGCCCTGCGGCTGCGCGTGGAGCCGGACGCGCCGCCGAAGAGCCGGGCCACTGCCCGGAAGGGCAGGGTGACCACGGTGGCGATGGCGCCACCGATCTGGCGCAGGACGTCTGCGATCGCGCGGAACATGTGCATCCCCTTTCCTCTCCCGGCCACGACGACCGGGACAGAACGGGTACCTCCGGGACGGCCGGGCAATCTTCGGGGCCCGAAACTCAGCCCTTGCCGATCAGGTCCGCGGGATACGCCCCCGCGGCCACCGCGGTCCGCGCGAACCCCACCGCGAGCTCCGTCAGCCGCCCGACGCCCTCGGCCCCGAGATGCTCGTACGGTGCCCGGTCCAGCCGGTCCGTCTCCGCCTCGATCTCCTCCCGCAGGGCGACGCCCCGCTCGGTCAGTTCGCCGTCGGCGTCCAGCAGTCCGCGCCCGCGGAGCCGTCCGCGGGCCGCGTCCCAGTCCTCCCGGGTCCAGCCGCGCGTGGTGAACACCCAGGACGGCGTCATGCCCCGGCCCGTCGCGGTGTGCGTCACCAGCGCCTCGGGGCCGTCCAGCTCGGCGGAGACCAGGGCGGCGAGATGGCCGTCGCCGCGGTGCTCGCGCAGCAGCGTCGCGGCGTGCCAGAACGCCAGATGCGGCTCCTCGGGAACGGGCAGGTCGGCGTGGGCCGAGTACAGCGGGCGCGCGGCGCGCGAACAGGCCTCCGCGGCCCGCAGCGCGAGCCGCGCGGCCTCGGCCATCTCCTCCGACGCCACGGTCTCGTCCCCGAGCAGGCGGCGCAGGGCCGCGTCCACGGCACGCGCGCGTGCCGCCAGGACCTGCTCGGGCGCGGCGGTCCGCCACACGGCCGGCACGTGCTCGGCCACCAGCTCGTACCGGTAGTTGTAGAACGCGGCCGTCACGGCCCCCGGGCCGACCGGACCCAGTGCGGCGGCCCGCACCGCGAAGTTGACGGCCCGCGGGTGCGTGACGCCGATCGCGGCCAGCTCCCTGCCCAGCTCGGGGGAGAAGTAGTGGGCGGAGTGCAGCGTGTTGAGCGGGTTGTGACAGCGGCGGCCGGCGCGCGGTTCCAGGACGGCAGTAGTCATGCCGAGCAGGTTACCGACCGCTTGGTATCCCGTCGTGGGGTGGGCCGCGCATGGCAGGAAAGGTGGGGAACTCGTCATTGCCGCCATCGTGCCACCGGCGAAGAATCGAGGACATGGCCCAGCGAACCGTTCTCATCGTCCTCTTCGACGGCGTCCAGAGCCTCGACGTCACCGGCCCGCTGGAGGTCTTCAACGGCGCCGAGCACATCGTCCCGGGCACCTACCGCCTGCGTACCGCCTCGCTGGACGGCGCTCCCGTGCGCACCTCCAGCGGCCTGACCGTCGTACCGGACGAAGCCCTCGCGCGGACCGAAGCCCCGCACACGCTCCTCGTGCCCGGCGGTCAGGGCACCCGGCGCCCCGACGCGCTCCTCACCGACTGGCTGCGCGTGCACGGGCCCCGGGCCGAACGCCTGGTCTCGGTGTGCACCGGCGCCATCCGGCTCGCCGAGGCGGGACTCCTGGACGGCCGCCGGGTCACCACGCACTGGGCGTACTGCGACAAGCTCGCCCGCGACCACCCGGCCGTCGAGGTGGACCCCGACCCGATCTACGTCCGCGACGGACAGGTGTCGACGTCCGCCGGCGTCACCTCGGGCATCGACCTCGCGCTCGCCCTGGTCGAGGAGGACCTGGGCCGCGACGCCGCCCTCGCCATCGCCCGCCATCTCGTCGTCTTCCTGCGCCGGCCCGGCAACCAGGCCCAGTTCAGCGCCCAGCTCGCCGCCCAGACCGCCCGGCGCGAGCCGCTGCGCGAGGTCCAGCAGTGGATCACCGAGCACCCCGCCGACGACCTGAGCGTCGAGACCCTCGCCGCGCGCGCCCGCCTCTCGCCCCGCCACTTCGCCCGTGCCTTCCAGACCGAGACCGGCATGACCCCGGGCCGCTATGTCGACCGGGTCCGACTCGAACACGCCCGCCGCCTCCTGGAGGACACCTGCGACGGGATCGAGGAGATCTCCCGCGCCAGCGGCTACGGCACCCCCGAGGGCATGCGCCGCGCCTTCGTCAAGGCCCTCGGCACGGCGCCCTCCGAGTACCGCCGCCGCTTCCACCCGACCCCGGCCCACTGAAAGGACCCGCTGTGCAGATCGCCGTCGTCCTCTACGACCGCTTCACCGCCCTGGACGCCGTAGGACCGTACGAGACCCTCGGCCGCCTCCCCGACGCGGAGACCGTCTTCGTCGCCGAGCGGACCGGTCCCGTGCGCACCGACACCGGCACCCTCGCCCTCACCGCCGACAGGACGCTCGCCGAGGTGCCGAGCCCCGACATCGTGATCGTGCCGGGCGGCCCCGGGCAGACCCCGCAGATGGAGAACCCGCTGCTGCTCGACTGGCTGCGCGCCGCCGACGCCACCAGCACCTGGACGACGTCCGTGTGCACGGGCTCCCTGCTGCTGGCCGCCGCCGGTCTGCTCCGGGGCCGCCGCGCGACCTCGCACTGGCTGGCGCTGGACTTCCTGAAGGAGTTCGGCGCCGAACCGACGGGCGAGCGGGTCGTGTTCGACGGCAAGTACGTCACCGGGGCCGGGGTCTCCGCCGGCATCGACCTGGGGCTCACGCTCCTCGGCAGGATCGCGGGCGACGAGCACGCCCAGGCCGTACAGCTCCTGACCGAGTACGACCCGCAGCCGCCCTACGACGCCGGCTCGCCGCAGAAGGCGCCCGCGCACCTCGTCGAGGAGTTCCGCTCCAAGAGCCGCTTCATCCTGACGTAGTCCAGGTGAAGCGCGGTGACCTGCGCTCCAGGAAGGCGGCGACCCCCTCCGCGGTGTCGCCGCTGCCGCGCGCCTGCCCGCTCCAGTGGGCGTCCCGGTCGGTACGGCCGTCCGCGAACTCCTTCGCCGCCGCCTGGGTGAGCTGCGAACGGGACGCCAGGATCCGGGTGAACTCCCCGACCCGCTTGCTGAGTTCGCCCTCCGGCAGCACCTCGTCGACCAGACCGGTGCGCAGTGCCCGCTCCGCGTCGATCAACTCGCCCGAGAACAACAGGTATTTGGCCGTGGCGGGGCCGACCAGCGCCACCAACCGCCGGGTGGAGGAGGCCGGGTACACGATCCCGAGCTTCGCCGGTGTCACCCCGAACAGCGCGCCCTCCTCGGCGAACCGCAGGTCGCAGGCCGCCGCGAGCTGTGCCCCGCCGCCCACGCAGTGCCCCCGGACCGCCGCCAGCGTCGGCTTCGGGAACGCGGCGAGGGCCTCCTCGGCCAGCACGGCGAGCCCCTGCGCCTCCTCGGGCGACCGGCGCAGCGTGGAGATGTCGGCGCCCGCGCAGAACGTGCCGCCCGCACCGGTCAGCACCAGCGCCCGGACCTCCGGATCGGCGGCCAGCGTCTCCAGCAGCGGCGGCAACTCCCGCCACATCGCGGCCGTCATGGCATTGCGCTTGGCCGGATGGTGGACTACGACGGTAGCGACCGAGTCGGTGACGGTGTGCAGTAGCTGCGGCTCCGGAGGCTCCATGCGTCGGATGCTAGCCCCCCGCCTCGACCGTACGATCAAGAAGGGGTCCGCGGCGCGAGGAGGCCCCGCATGACGGTGAACAGGGCGGAGAACCCGGAGACGGCCAGGCTGAGCCGCGGGTTCGGCTGGTTGGCGGCGCTCGGCGTGGTCCTGGTGATCGCCGGACTCGTCGGGCTGGTCTACACCGGGGTGGCCACGCTCACCTCGATGATCCTGTTCGGCTGGCTCCTGCTGATCGGCGGTGTGGTCGGGCTGCTGCACGCGGTCCAGGCCCGGGACTCCAACTTCTTCTGGCTCGGTGTCGTGGTCGCCGCCCTGAACATCGCGGCCGGTGTCGTCGTCATCGTGCGACCGGAGGCGGCGGCAGCGGCACTGACCATGTTCGCCGCGCTGCTCTTCCTGACCGGCGGGGTGTTCCGGCTGGTCGGCAGCGTGGTGGTGCGGGGGCCGCAGTTCGGCTGGACGCTCGTGCAGGGAGCGTTCGGTCTGCTGCTGGGCATCCTGGTGCTGGCGTCCTGGCCGAGCAGCAGCAAGTACGTGATCGGCTGCTTCTTCTCGCTCGGCCTGCTCTTCGACGGGCTCGGGCTCGTCGCCACCGGCTTCGGTGGACGCAAGATCGTCGGGATGGTCACCGAACAGCACGAAGCGGCCGCCAAGCCGACACCATCCGAATAGTTCCGCGCGGATCCGGTCAGGGGCATTCGATATGCGCTGACTTCTGTTCAGGCATCGGGCGGGGAGCGAGGCGCTGCCAACACTCGACCTGTGGTGACAATCGAGCGCAAGGGTGGCGACCGAGGAATGGACGACCAGGGGCGCGGGTCGGACCCTCGCCCGCCGGACAGCGGGGAGGACCCCCTCCGACCGCCTCCCCTCGGCCCGGACACACCGGACCCGATGCCGTACGAGGGCGTGTGGCGGTTCACCGCCCCGGCCGTCGACGCCTCGGTCCCGCAGGCCCGACACGCCGTGCGGGACCTGCTGTACCGCCAGGGCGTGCCCGTCTCGGACGACCTCGTCCAGGGCCTCCTGCTGATCGTGTCCGAGCTCGTCACGAACGCCGTCCGGCACGCCGCCCTGCTCTCGCCGATGCTCGCCGTGGAGGTGGCCGTGGGCGCGGAGTGGGTGCGGGTGTCCGTGGAGGACAACCACCCCTACCGGCCCACCGCCCTGGAGGCCGCGCACAGCGAGACCGGCGGCCGGGGGCTGCTGCTGGTGCGGGAGATCACCCGGGAGGCGGGCGGCGTCTGCGACGTCGAGCACACCTCCAGCGGCGGCAAGGTGATCTGGGCCGCCCTGCCGCTCACGTCCGTGCGCGTGTCCTGAGCGCCCGCGCGCCCCTCACCAGCCGGCGGACGGACCTGTCAGCTCCCTGACCGCGGGACGGGCCGCGTCCAGCACCGTCATGAACCACGCCGAGAACGGGTCCTTCGCATGCCGCTCCGCCAGCTCGGCCGGGGTCACGAAGGCGGTCGTGGCGACCTCCTCCGGGTCCGGTCCGAGCGGGGCCTGCACCATGCCGACGAACAGGTGGTTGTACTCCTGCTCGACCAGGCCGGAGTCCGGGTCCGGGTGGTTGTAGCGGACCGTGCCCGCCTCGGCGAGCAGCGACGGGGAGACCCCCAGCTCCTCGTACGTGCGCCGGGCCGCCGCCGCGAAGGGGGCCTCGCCCGGGTAGGGGTGGCCGCAGCAGGTGTTGGACCACACGCCGGGGGAGTGGTACTTGCCCAGCGCGCGCTGCTGGAGGAGCAGCCGGCCCCGCTCGTCGAAGAGGAACACCGAGAAGGCGCGGTGGAGCTGTCCCGGCGGCTGGTGGGCGGCGAGCTTCTCCGCGGTGCCGATCGTCACACCGTGCTCGTCGACCAGTTCCAGCAGGATCGCGTTCGCGGCGCCGTTCGACGGAGTGTGCGTCGTGGTGGCAGGTGTGGTCGGCATACCCATCCTTCACATCGGTCTTCGCGCCCCAAGTGTGCCGCACGGATCCGGCACTCCCGGCAGTTGATCGTGCCCGGCGCGGCGGGCGGGGAACCGCTCCGGGCGGGGCTGTGGGGTGGAGGACGCGAAGGTGCGCCGGATCGCTGCATTCCGTCAGAACGCACGTCTCATGCACCGTACACGTGTGTCAGTGGCACAGGTGCGCCTCGTGCTCCGCGTGCCCGACGGGCTCCAGTTGGAAGGTGCAGTGCTCGACGTCGAAGTGATCGCCGAGGCAGTTCTGGAGCTCGTGCAGCATCTTCTCGTGGCCGATGGCGCTGAGCACGTCGGAGCGCACCACCACGTGCGCGGAGAGCACCGGCATGCCCGAAGTGATCGTCCAGGCGTGCAGGTCGTGGACGTCCTCCACGCCGTCCAGGGCCAGGATGTGGGTCCGCACCTCCGTCATGTCGACGTCCTTGGGCGCCGCCTCCAGCAGGACGTCGAGGGTCTCGCGCAGCAGCTTGAGGGTGCGCGGCACGATCATCAGGCCGATGAGGAGCGAGGCGATCGGGTCGGCGGCCTGCCAGCCGGTGGTCAGGATCACCACCGCCGAGATCAGCACCGCGAGCGAGCCCAGCGCGTCCGCGGCGACCTCCAGGAAGGCCCCGCGCACGTTCAGGCTCTCCTTCTGACCGCGCATCAGCAGGGTCAGCGAGATCATGTTCGCCACCAGACCGATCGCACCGAACACGATGGTCAGCCCGCCCTCGGTGGCAGCCGGCGTGACGAACCGCTGGATCGCCTCGTACAGGACGTAGCCGCCGACCCCGAGCAGCAGCAGACAGTTCGCGAGGGCGGCGAGGATCTCCGCGCGGGCGTACCCGAAGGTGCGGTTGCCGGTGGCCGGGCGGCCGGCGAAGTGGATGGCGAGGAGGGCCATGCCGAGTCCCAGCGCGTCCGTCGCCATGTGCGCCGCGTCGGCGACCAGGGCGAGGGAGTCCGCGACAACCCCGCCGACGAGCTCGACCACCATGACGGTGAGCGTGATCGACAGGGCCACCCGCAGCCTGCCGACGTACGCGGCGGTCGCGGTGCCGCCGGGCGGCGCGTGCGTGTGCCCGTGATCGTGCCCTGCCCCCATGGAAGCCGCCTCCAAGCGTTGACCCGGAACACCCGTCCGGGATCACAGTCAACTACGGGTGGGGGGTATCCGGCAACGCGGCAGTGAACACCGTTGTCATGTGCCCTGACCTGCGGAAACGAAACGCAGGTCAGGGCGGTGCCGGGCTGGTTCAGCCGTGGTGCAGCAGCCAGCCGCGCCAGGCGGACTCGATCATTTCGCGCACGCCCAGCCGGGCGTTCCAGCCGAGCGTCTCGGCGGCCCGGGCTGCCGAGGCCACCGACACCGGGGCGTCGCCCGGGCGCCGGGGCTCCACGATCGCGGGGCGTCGGTCTCCGGTCACCTCACCGATCACCGTGACCATCTCGCGCACGGAGACGCCCTCACCGCGACCGATGTTGACCGTCAGGTCGCCGCGCTGTCCGTCCTCGGACAGCCACCGGGCCGCCGCGAGGTGCGCCTCGGCCAGATCGGACACATGGATGTAGTCCCGGACGCAGGTGCCGTCCGGCGTCGGGTAGTCGTCGCCGAAGATCCGCGGGGCCTCGTCGCGGGTGAGGCGGTCGAAGACCATGGGCACGATGTTGAAGACACCGGTGTCCGCGAGCTCCGGCGCCGCCGCCCCGGCCACGTTGAAGTAACGCAGGCAGACGGTGGAGATCCCGTGGGCCTGCCCGGCCGCCCGCACCAGCCACTCCCCGGCGAGCTTGGTCTCGCCGTAGGGGTTCACGGGAGCGCACGGCGTCTCCTCCGTGACGAGTCCCACAGCGGGGTTGCCGTAGACGGCCGCCGAGGAGGAGAAGAGGAAGCGCTCGACCCCGGCCTCCGCGACCGCCTCCAGGAGGGTCGCGAGACCGCCGACGTTCTCCTGGTAGTAGCGGGTCGGCCGGGCCACCGACTCGGCGACCTGCTTGCGCGCCGCGAGATGCACCACACCCGTCACCGCGTGCTCGGCCAGCACCCGCTTCAGCAGGCCGCCGTCCAGCGAGGAGCCGCGGACCAGCGGCACCTCGGCGGGCAGCCGCGCGGGCACCCCCGCCGAGAGGTCGTCCAGGACGAGCACCCGTTCCCCGGCCCCCGTCATGGCCCGCGCCACATGCGCCCCTATGTACCCGGCACCGCCGGTGATCAGCCACGTCATGGTCGTCCACCCTATGCCGACGCCCCCCGACCCTCACGATGTCCCGGATGTCCGCTCTGCGGAGCGCGGTTTGTGGGCGGGGCCCCGGATCACCGATGATGATCGCGGCAAAGGCCGGGGGAGGCACTGTCGATCGGCCCGTTAACGGGCGGTGAACGCAGCCTTCTTGGCATCCGATAGCCTCTGCCGACATGCCGCCCGCCTGGCCCGGCCAAGGGGCGCCCCCATCGTGCACATGACCGGCGCCCGCGCGTCGGCACCCAGGGAGTGAGTTCGGTTGTCGACCGCCATCCTCACCGGTCAGCCGGTCCCCGGATCGTCGATCGAGGGTGATCTGCGGTCCCTCGGCTTCGAGGTGCAGGTCGCCGCGGACGCCGCCGACGCCGAGCGGCTGGTCGCCGAGGCGCCCTGCGACCAGCGCGTCGCCCTCGTCGACGCCCGGTTCGTCGGCCACGTGCACGCGCTGCGCCTGGGCCTCACCGACCCCCGCTTCTCCCTCGCCGCCGTGCCCGGGGCCGTCACCGCGCAGCCCGACGGCCGCGTGACCCTCACCCGGGCGCTGGCCCGCGAGAACTCCGCGGGCGGCGGCACGGCCGAGGAGGGTGCCGCCACGCGAACGAAGGTGAGCGTGGGGGACGTAGACAGCCTCCCCGACCGCATCGTCACCGCGCTCGCCGACGACGGCGCCGACGTGCACTGCCCCGAGCTCGGCAGCCTGGTCGCCGCCGTCCCCGCCGACCCCCAGGCCCGCAACGAGGCACGGCAGGCCGTCGCGGACGTCGACGACGAGGCCGTACGCCTGAAGTCCGCCGTGAAGTCCCGCGACGGCTTCTTCACCACGCACTTCATCAGCCCCTACTCCCGCTACATCGCCCGTTGGTGCGCCCGTCGCGGTCTGACCCCGAACCAGGTCACCACCGCGTCCCTGATCACCGCGCTCGTCGCGGCGGCCTGCGCGGCCACCGGCACCCGGGGCGGCTTCGTCGCCGCGGGCGTCCTGCTCATCGCGTCCTTCGTCCTGGACTGCACCGACGGCCAGCTCGCCCGCTACTCCCTGCAGTACTCCACCCTCGGCGCCTGGCTCGACGCCACCTTCGACCGGGCCAAGGAGTACGCCTACTACGCGGGCCTCGCGCTGGGCGCCGCGCGGGGCGGCGACGACGTATGGGCCCTCGCGCTCGGCGCGATGGTCCTCCAGACCTGCCGGCACGTCGTCGACTTCTCCTTCAACGAGGCGAACCACGACGCCACCGCCAACACCAGCCCCACGGCGGCCCTCTCGGACAAGCTCGACAGCGTCGGCTGGACGGTGTGGGTGCGGCGGATGATCGTCCTGCCCATCGGCGAGCGCTGGGCGATGATCGCGGTACTGACCGCGCTGACGACTCCGCGGATCACCTTCTACGCCCTGCTCATCGGATGCGCCTTCGCCGCGACGTACACCACGGCGGGGCGGGTGCTGCGCTCGCTGACGCGCAGGGCACGGCGTACCGACCGGGCCGCGCAGGCGCTGGCGGACCTCGCCGACTCCGGCCCGCTCGCACAGGGCGTCGCCGGTGTCCTCAAGGCGCCCGCCCGCCGCCTGCCCGGCTTCGCCGCCCCCGTACTGGCCCTGCTCGGCGGGCTCGTCCTCGTCGGCCTCGCCTGGCAGTCCGGCTACGGCGGCCCGCTGCCCGTGGTCGGCGCCGTGATCTACGCCCTCACCTCGGCCCTGGCCGTCGCCCGCCCCCTCAAGGGCGCCCTCGACTGGCTCGTCCCGCCCTTCTTCCGCGCCGCGGAGTACGGCACCGTCCTGCTGCTCGCGGCCGAAGCGGACGTGAACGGAGCGCTTCCGGCGGCTTTCGGCCTGGTGGCGGCCGTCGCCTACCATCACTACGACACGGTGTACCGCATCCGCGGCAACGCCGGAGCGCCCCCGGCCTGGCTGGTGCGCGCCGTCGGGGGGCACGAAGGGCGGACACTGCTCGTCACCGTCCTGGCCGCACTGCTCACCGCCGCGCAGTTCACCGTCGCGCTCACGGTCCTGGCCGTGGCCGTGGCCCTGCTGGTGCTCGTCGAGAGCATCCGCTTCTGGGTGTCCGCAGGGGCGCCCGCCGTACACGACGAAGGAGAACCCGCATGATCGGCCTCGTGCTGGCGGCCGGCGCCGGACGCCGACTGCGCCCCTACACCGACAGCCTCCCCAAGGCTCTGGTGCCGGTGGGCCCCGCGGGCATAGAGGGCGAGCCGACGGTTCTCGACCTCACCCTCGCCAACTTCGCGGAGATCGGCCTGACCGAGGTCGCGGTCATCGTCGGCTACCGCAAGGAGGCCGTGTACGAGCGCAGGGCGGCCCTGGAGGCGAAGTACGGCCTCAAGCTCACCCTCATCGACAACGACAAGGCCGAGGAGTGGAACAACGCCTACTCCCTGTGGTGCGGCCGTGACGCCCTCAAGGACGGTGTGATCCTCGCCAACGGCGACACCGTGCACCCGGTCTCCGTCGAGAAGACGCTGCTCGCCGCCCGCGGCGAGGGCAGGCGGATCATCCTCGCCCTGGACACGGTGAAGAACCTCGCCGACGAGGAGATGAAGGTCGTCGTCGACGCCGAGCGCGGCATGACGAGGATCACCAAGCTGATGGACCCGGCCGAGGCCACCGGCGAGTACATCGGCGTCACCCTCATCGAGGGCGACGCCGCCCCCGAACTGGCCGACGCGCTGAAGACGGTCTGGGAGACCGACCCGCAGCAGTTCTACGAGCACGGCTACCAGGAGCTCGTGAACCGCGGCTTCCGCATCGACGTCGCGCCGATCGGCGACGTCCCGTGGGTGGAGATCGACAACCACGACGACCTCGCCCGTGGACGGGAGATCGCGTGCCGGTACTGACCAGGCTGATCCCCTCGCCGGTCGTCGTGGACATCCGCCCGGGTGCCCTCGAGGACCTGGCGTGCGTGCTCGCCGACGAGCGGATCTCGCACTCGGGCAAGCTGGCCGTCGCGGTCAGCGGCGGCTCGGGCGCACGACTGCGCGAACGCCTTGAGCCCTCGCTGCCCGGGGCCACCTGGTACGAGGTCGGCGGCGGCACCCTCGACGACGCGATCCGGCTCGCCGGCGACATGAAGGCCGGGCACTACGACGCCGTCGTCGGACTCGGCGGCGGCAAGATCATCGACTGCGCCAAGTTCGCCGCGGCACGCGTCGGCCTCCCCCTGGTCGCCGTACCGACCAACCTCGCGCACGACGGCCTGTGCTCGCCCGTCGCGACCCTCGACAACGACGCGGGCCGCGGCTCCTACGGCGTGCCCAACCCGATAGCGGCCGTCATCGACCTCGACGTCATCCGCGAGGCCCCGGTGCGCTTCGTGCGCGCGGGCATCGGTGACGCGGTCTCCAACATCAACGCGATCGCCGACTGGGAGCTGGCGAACCGCGTCAAGGGCGAGAAGATCGACGGACTCGCCGCCGCCATGGCCCGCCAGGCCGGCGAGGCCGTGCTCCGGCACCCGGGCGGGGTCGGCGACAACGACTTCCTCCAGGTGCTCGCCGAGGCCCTGGTCCTCACCGGCGTGGCGATGTCGATCTCGGGCGACTCACGGCCCGCGTCCGGCTCGTGCCACGAGATCAACCACGCGTTCGACCTGCTCTACCCCAAGCGCGCCGCCGCCCACGGCGAGCAGTGCGGCCTGGGCGCGGCCTTCGCGATGTACCTGCGCGGAGCCCACGAGGAAGCGGCCTACATGGCCGCGGTGCTGCGCCGGCACGGACTTCCGGTGCTGCCGGAGGAGATCGGCTTCACGCCCGCGGAGTTCGTGCGCGCCGTGGAGTTCGCTCCGCAGACCCGTCCCGGCCGCTACACCATCCTCGAACACCTCGACCTCAAGACCGACCAGATCAAGGACATCTACGCCGACTATGTCAAGGCCATCGGTAGCTGAACTCCGTCCGGTCGTCCACCCCGCTGGGGTCAAGGACCGGCGCAGCGGTGAGCACTGGATGGGACGCCTCTACATGCGTGAGGTGTCCCTGCGGGTGGACCGCTACCTGGTGAACACCAGGGTCACGCCCAACCAGCTCACGTACCTGATGACCGTCTTCGGTGTCCTCGCGGCCCCGGCACTGCTCGTGCCGGGGATCCCGGGCGCCGTGCTCGGCGTGGTGTGCGTCCAGATGTACCTGCTGCTGGACTGCGTCGACGGCGAGATCGCGCGCTGGAAGAAGCAGTACTCGCTGAACGGCGTCTACCTGGACCGCGTCGGCGCCTACCTGACCGACGCGGCCGTCCTGACCGGCTTCGGACTGCGCGCCGCCGACCTGTTCGGCAGCGGCCGCATCGACTGGCTGTGGGCCTTCCTCGGCACGCTCGCCGCGCTCGGCGCGATCCTCATCAAGGCGGAGACCGACCTCGTGGGCGTCGCCCGGCACCAGGCCGGCAAGCCGCCCGTGCAGGAGTCGGCCGCCGAGATGCGCTCCTCCGGCATGGCGCTGGCCCGCAAGGCCGCCTCCCTGCTCAAGTTCCACCGGCTGATCCTCGGCATCGAGGCGTCCCTGGTCATCCTGGTCCTCGCCGTCGCGGACCAGATGCGTGACGACCTGTTCTTCTCGCGGCTGGGTGTCGCGGTGATGGCCGGGATCGCCCTCCTGCAGACCCTGCTGCACCTCGTGTCGATCCTCGCCTCCAGCAGGCTGAAGTGAGCACCGGCATGAAGGTCGGCGCGGTCATCATCACCATGGGCAACCGCCCCGAGGAACTGCGTGCCCTGCTCGACTCGGTCGCCAAGCAGGACGGCGACCCGGTCGAGGTGGTCGTCGTCGGCAACGGCTCGCCCGTCCCGGACGTCCCCGAGGGCGTGCGCACCATCGAGCTGCCCGAGAACCTCGGCATCCCCGGTGGCCGCAACGTCGGCATCGAGGCCTTCGGCCCCAGCGGTCGGGACGTCGACATATTGCTCTTCCTCGACGACGACGGTCTCCTCCCGAACCACGACACCGCCGAACTGTGCCGGCAGGCCTTCACCGCCGACCCGAAGCTCGGCATCGTCAGCTTCCGCATCGCCGACCCCGACACCGGGGTCACCCAGCGCCGGCACGTCCCCCGGCTGCGCGCCTCCGACCCGATGCGCTCCTCCCGGGTCACCACCTTCCTCGGCGGCGCCAACGCCGTACGCACCCGGGTCTTCGCCGAAGTCGGCGGCCTCCCGGACGAATTCTTCTACGCCCACGAGGAAACCGACCTGGCATGGCGGGCCCTCGACGCGGGCTGGATGATCGACTACCGGTCCGACATGGTGCTGTACCACCCGACGACCGCACCCTCGCGGCACGCGGTCTACCACCGCATGGTCGCCCGCAACCGCGTCTGGCTCGCCCGCCGCAACCTGCCCGCGCTGCTCGTGCCGGTCTACCTCGGCGTCTGGATGCTGCTCACCCTCGCCCGCCGCCCCTCACGGCCCGCCCTGAAGGCGTGGTTCGGCGGTTTCCGGGAAGGCTGGAGCTCGCCGTGCGGACCGCGCAGGCCCATGAAGTGGCGTACCGTCTGGCGCCTGACCCGACTGGGCCGGCCCCCGGTCATCTGACAAGCTCGTTCCTGACAGCGGCCGGGCCGCACCGCGGCCCCCGCTCCTGCCCTGCCCGCCCAGGGGCCGCGCATCCCGAAGCATCCCGAAGAGGAAAGCTATCCACCAGTGAGTGAGACAACGCACGACGGCACGGTCGCGCTGAGCGCGCCCGTGTCGCCCGACGAGGGCCTCACGGCGGCACAGCTCGCCGACCGGTACGGCCTGTCCGTGAGCGGTGCCCGGCCCTCGCTCGTCGACTACGTCCGCCAGCTCTGGGACCGGCGCCACTTCATCCTCGCGTTCTCGCGGGCGAAGCTGACCGCCCAGTACAGCCAGGCCAAGCTCGGCCAGCTCTGGCAGGTGGCGACGCCGCTGCTCAACGCGGGCGTGTACTTCTTCATCTTCGGCGTCATCCTGAACGCCAGCCGGGGCATGTCGAAGGACGTGTACATCCCGTTCCTGGTCACGGGCGTCTTCGTGTTCACCTTCACGCAGAGCTCCGTCATGGCGGGCGTGCGCGCCATCTCCGGCAACCTCGGCCTGGTCCGCGCGCTGCACTTCCCGCGGGCCTCCCTGCCGATCTCCTTCGCGCTCCAGCAGCTCCAGCAACTGCTGTTCTCGATGGTGGTGCTGTTCGCCGTGGCGGTCGGCTTCGGCCACTACCCGGACCTGTCCTGGGCGCTGATCGTCCCGGTGCTGGTCCTGCAGTTCCTCTTCAACACCGGCCTGGCGCTGATCATGGCCCGCGCGGGTGCCAAGACACCCGACCTGGCGCAGCTCATGCCGTTCGTGATGCGCACGTGGATGTACGCGTCCGGCGTGATGTTCTCCATCCCGATCATGCTGGCCGACAAGCCGCAGTGGCTCGCCACGGTGCTCCAGTGGAACCCGGCGGCCATCTACATGGACCTGATGCGCTTCGCCCTGATCGACGAGTACGGCGCCGAGAACCTGCCCGACCACGTCTGGGCGGCAGCGGGCGGCTGGGCCGCGCTCTTCGCGCTCGGCGGCTTCGTGTACTTCTGGAAGGCGGAGGAAAGGTACGGCCGTGGCTGAGGACATCAGGGACGCGCAGACCCCCACCGTCATCGCGGACGAGCTGCACATCGTCTACCGCGTCAACGGCGCCAAGACCGGCAAGGGCAGCGCCACCGCAGCCCTGAGCCGCATCCTCAAGCGCGGGGAGGAGCGGGGCGTGCGCAAGGTGCATGCCGTCAAGGGCGTCTCCTTCGTCGCCTACAAGGGGGAGGCGATCGGCCTGATCGGCTCCAACGGCTCCGGCAAGTCGACCCTCCTGCGCGCCATCGCCGGTCTGCTGCCCGCCGAGAAGGGGCGTGTCTACACCCATGGCCAGCCCTCGCTGCTCGGCGTCAACGCGGCCCTGATGAACGACCTGACCGGCGAGCGCAACGTCATCCTGGGCGGCCTCGCCATGGGCATGTCCCGGGAGCAGATCAAGGAGCGCTACCAGGAGATCGTCGACTTCTCCGGGATCAACGAGAAGGGCGACTTCATCACCCTTCCGATGCGCACCTACTCCTCCGGCATGGCGGCGCGACTGCGCTTCTCCATCGCGGCCGCCAAGGACCACGACGTCCTCATGATCGACGAGGCCCTGGCCACCGGCGACCGCAAGTTCCAGAAGCGCTCCGAGGAACGCATCCGGGAGCTGCGCAAGGAGGCCGGCACGGTGTTCCTGGTCAGCCACAACAACAAGTCGATCCGTGACACCTGCAACCGCGTCCTGTGGCTGGAGCGCGGCGAGCTGCGCATGGACGGCCCGACCGACGAGGTCATCAAGGAGTACGAGAAGTTCACGGGCAAGTAGTCCACCCCGATCCGGACGAAAGACACCGCTTTGCTCCACCGGGCCCCGCCGGAACTGTTCCGGCGGGGCCACACGTCTGCAAAGGAAGCGTCAACTTCGGCGCCCCTTAGGAATCTTGGGGCCAATCGGTGTGTTGTTGTGATGTGCAGGACACCCCGACGATCCTTGCCGCGTTGTACAACGTAAGCTGTACCGGTGCCCAATCACGGCAAGTAGGGCGATAATGCGCGACACCCGATCACTGGGGCGCCGCGCGGACGGCCGGGCGGCGTGTCCGAAATAGTGTGTATTGGGTCGGCGGTGTAGAACGGGAGATGTGACGGCGATGGCTACGGAAACTCCCCAGCTCAACGCAGCACGTGCCGTCCCCGCCCCAGGCAGGCAGCGATGACGGAGACCGGCACGACGCGCCCCGGAGCGACGGAGCGCGGAACGCTCGACAAGGCCGCGGCGGAGAACTTCCCCGTGGCTCCCTTCTTCCTGCCCAAGGACTGGCGCACCGACCTGATGGCGGTCTACGGCTTCGCGCGCCTCGTCGACGACATCGGCGACGGCGACCTGGCCCCCGGCGGCGCCGACGCCCGGCTGCTCGGCGTCCCGCCCGAGGAGGCCGAGGACCGGCTGGTCCTGCTGGACGCCTTCGAGGCCGACCTGCACCGCGTCTTCTCCGGGGAGCCCCGCCATCCGCTGCTGCGCCGCCTGCGGCCCACGGTCCGCCGCCGCTCCCTCACCCCCGAGCCCTTCCTCGGACTGATCGCCGCCAACCGCCAGGACCAGCTCGTCACCCGTTACGAGACCTACGACGACCTGCTCGCCTACTGCGAGCTGTCCGCCAACCCCGTCGGCCGTCTGGTGCTCGCCGTCACCGGCACCTCGACCCCCGAACGGATCCGTCTCTCGGACGCGATCTGCACGGCCCTCCAGGTCGTCGAACACCTCCAGGACGTCGCCGAGGACCTCGGCCGCGACCGGATCTATCTGCCCGCCGCGGACATGAAGCGCTTTCACGTCCAGGAGGCGGACCTCGCTGCGAAAACCGCGGGCGCATCGGTGCGCGCTCTGGTTGCATACGAGGCGCAACGCGCCCGCGAACTCCTGAATGAAGGCGCCCCCCTGGTGGGTAGCGTCCACGGCAGGCTGAAGCTGCTGCTCGCGGGGTTCGTGGCGGGGGGAAGGGCGGCGCTCCGCGCGATCTCCGCCGCCGAACACGACGTACTTCCCGGCCCGCCCAAGCCCGGCAAGCTCCAGTTGCTGCGCGAGGTGGGCGTCGCTCTGCGAGGAGAGGGGTGATCCGGACCGTGGAGTCACCACCGCACGCGTCCGCACCGGTACTCGCCGCCTACAGCTACTGCGAGGCCGTGACCGGACAGCAGGCGCGCAACTTCGCCTACGGCATCAGGCTGCTGCCCACGTCCAAGCGGCGTGCGATGTCGGCGCTCTACGCGTTCTCACGACGCGTCGACGACATCGGCGACGGCGCGCTGGCGGCGGACGTCAAGGCCGCGAGACTCGAGGACACCCGGGCGATGCTGGCCCGGGTGCGGGAGGGCTCGGTCGACGAGGACGACACCGATCCGGTGGCCGTCGCCCTCGCCCACGCCGCCGAGACCTTCCCGATCCCGCTGGGCGGCCTGGACGAGCTGATCGACGGCGTCCTGATGGACGTACGCGGCGAGACCTACGAGACCTGGGACGACCTGAAGGTCTACTGCCGCTGTGTGGCGGGCGCCATCGGGCGGCTCTCGCTCGGCGTGTTCGGCACCGAGCCGGGGGCGCGCGCCGCCGAACGCGCGCCGGAGTATGCCGACACGCTCGGTCTCGCGCTCCAGCTCACCAACATCCTCAGGGACATCCGTGAGGACGCCGAGGGCGGGCGGGTCTACCTGCCCGCCGACGACCTCGCCAAGTTCGGCTGCTCGGCCGGCTTCACGGGGCCGAAACCACCGGAGGGCGCCGACTTCGCGGGCCTCGTGCACTTCGAAGTGCGACGGGCCCGCGCCCTTTTCGCCGAGGGCTACCGGCTGCTCCCCATGCTCGACCGGCGCAGCGGTGCCTGCGTCGCCGCCATGGCCGGCATCTACCGCCGACTGCTCGACCGCATCGAGCGCGACCCGGAGGCGGTGCTCCGCGGCCGCGTCTCACTGCCAGGCCGGGAGAAGGCGTACGTCGCCGTCCGCGGTCTGTCCGGCCTCGACACCCGGCACGTGACGCGGCGGGCCGTCAGGAGGCGTGCCTGATGGACGACGTGGACAATCCGGTCCAAAGTGATGCCGCCGGAGAAAAACGGCACGCAACCCTCCGCTCAAGGACGGCGTCCCTGACTGCGACGGCCGGCCGTGCACCGTTCAAGCACCACGGCGTCCGGGCAGGGGAGGGTGTGCGATGACCGACGGACAGCGGTCCGGACGGGACGCCGTCGTGATCGGCGGCGGGCTCGCCGGCATCACCGCCGCGCTGGCGCTCGCCGACGCCGGGGTCCGCGTCACCCTGCTCGAAGGCAGGCCGCGGCTGGGCGGGCTCGCCTTCTCCTTCCAGCGCGGCGAACTGACCGTCGACAACGGACAGCACGTCTACCTGCGCTGCTGCACCGCCTACCGCTGGTTCCTCGACCGCATCGAGGGGACGGCGCTGGCGCCGCTGCAGGATCGTCTCGACGTGCCCGTGCTCGACGTGGCCCGGCCCGAGGGCCGACGGCTCGGCAGGCTGCGGCGCGACGCGCTGCCGGTTCCCCTGCACCTGGGACGCAGCCTCGCGACCTATCCGCACCTCTCGCTCGCCGAGCGGGCCGCGGTGGGACGTGCCGCGCTCGCGCTCAAGGGCCTCGACCTCGCCGATCCGAGCCTGGACGCACAGGACTTCGGCACCTGGCTGACCGCGCACGGTCAGTCCGCGCGTGCCGTGGAGGCCCTGTGGGACCTGGTCGGGGTTGCCACCCTCAACGCGGTCGCGGGCGACGCCTCGCTGGGGCTCGCCGCGATGGTGTTCAAGACCGGTCTGCTGTCCGCCCCGGGAGCCGCCGACATCGGCTGGGCGCACGTCCCGCTGGGTGAACTGCACGACCGGCTGGCCCGCAAGGCGCTCGACTCCGCGGGCGTGCGTACCGAGGTCCGTACACGCGTCACCTCCATCTTCACTGACGACAACGGCACTTGGCGCGTCGAGGTTCCCGGGGAGACGCTCCGGGCCGACGCCGTCGTGCTCGCCGTGGCCCAGGACGAGGCGTGTGACCTGCTGCCGGAGGGCGCGCTGGACGCCCCGGAAAAATTGCGGGAGATCGGCACCGCGCCGATCCTCAACGTCCACGTGGTCTACGACCGCAAGGTGCTCGACAAGCCGTTCTTCGCGGCCCTCGGCACCCCGGTGCAGTGGGTCTTCGACCGCACCGCCGCCTCCGGGCTCCGCACGGGCCAGTACCTGGCCCTGTCCCAGTCGGCCGCGCAGGACGAGATCGACGAGCCGGTGGCCGAACTGCGCCGGCGCTACCTGCCCGAGCTGGAGCGGCTGCTGCCGCTCGCCCGCGGCGCCGAGGTGCAGGACTTCTTCGTGACCCGGGAGCGCACCGCGACGTTCGCCCCGGCCCCCGGCGTCGGACGGCTGCGGCCCGGCGCCCGTACGAAAGCCCCCGGCCTCTATCTGGCCGGCGCGTGGACCGCCACAGGGTGGCCCGCGACCATGGAGAGTGCGGTCCGCAGTGGTGTGAGCGCGGCGGACGCCGCCCTCGCCGCCCTGGGCCGGCCCCGCCCCGCCCGTCTCTTCGAGTTCGAGGAGGCCGCGTGATGCTCGACCAGCACGGCGTATCCGGCCCCAGCACCTCCGGTACCGCAACAAGAGGAGAGACTGTGCCCACTGTGCCCCCGGCCGAGACGGCCGCTGCGAGGTCCGCGGTGGACGTGACCGCGCTCCTGGAGCGCGGCCGGACCCTGGCCACTCCGGTGCTGAAGGCGGCCGTGGACCGTCTCGCGTCCCCGATGGACACCGTTTCCGCCTACCACTTCGGTTGGATCGACGCCCAGGGCAACCCGGCGGACGGGGACGGCGGCAAGGCCGTGCGACCCGCCCTCGCCGTCCTCTCCGCCGAGGTCACCGGCGCCGCGCCCGAGACCGGCATCCCCGGCGCGGTCGCCGTCGAGCTGGTCCACAACTTCTCGCTGCTGCACGACGACCTGATGGACGGCGACGAGCAGCGCCGCCACCGCGACACCGTGTGGAAGGTGCACGGCCCCGCCCAGGCCATCCTGGTCGGCGACGCCCTGTTCGCCCTGGCCAACGAGGTCCTGCTGGAGCTCGGCACCGTCGAGGCCGGCCGTGCCACCCGCCGGCTGACCACCGCCACCCGCGCCCTGATCGACGGCCAGGCCCAGGACATCTCCTACGAGCACCGCGACCGCGTCAGTGTCGAGGAGTGCCTGGAGATGGAGGGCAACAAGACCGGCGCCCTGCTCGCCTGCGCGAGCTCCATCGGCGCCGTGCTCGGCGGCGCGGACGACCGCACCGCCGACACCCTGGAGAAGTACGGCTACCACCTCGGCCTCGCCTTCCAGGCCGTCGACGACCTCCTCGGCATCTGGGGCGACCCGGTCTCCACCGGCAAGCAGACCTGGAGCGACCTGCGCCAGCGCAAGAAGTCCCTGCCCGTCGTGGCCGCCCTCGCGGCGGGCGGCGCCGCCTCCGAGCGGCTCGGCGAGATCCTCGCCGCCGACGCCAAGAGCAGCGACTTCGAGAACTTCTCCGAGGAGGAGTTCGCGGCCCGCGCCGCCCTCATCGAGGAGGCCGGCGGCCGCGAGTGGACGGCCGCGGAGGCCCGACGTCAGCACACCATCGCCATCGAAGCGCTGAACGCCGTCGACATGCCCGACCCGGTGCGGGACAGGTTCACGGCGCTCGCCGACTTCGTCGTCGTACGAAAGAGATGATCACTATCGGTCGAATAGCCCTCGCGTAGTCGCCGGCCGGTGCTGCGAGGAAAGGAAAGGCACCGGCCGACGGCGGACCCACAGCAGAGCACCACATTGCACACTGCACGAAGGGGAAGCCATGACAGCGACGACCGACGGAAGCACCGGGGCCCTGCCGCCCCGCGCTGCCGCGGCCAGCGAAACCCGCCTCGACATCCCCGAGGCGGCCGGGACACAAGAAGCCGCCGTGCGTGCCGTCCGGCGCGCCACCGACCACCTGCTCGCCCGCCAGGACGCCGAGGGCTGGTGGAAGGGCGATCTCGAGACCAACGTCACGATGGACGCCGAGGACCTGCTGCTCCGTCAGTTCCTCGGCATCCGGGACGAGTCCACCACCAGGGCCGCCGCCAAGTTCATCCGCGGCGAGCAGCGTGAGGACGGTACCTGGGCCAGCTTCTACGGCGGGCCCGGCGAACTCTCCACCACCGTCGAGGCGTACGTCGCCCTGCGGATGGACGGTGACGCTCCGGACGCCCCGCACATGGCGAAGGCCTCCGCCTGGATCCGCGCCCAGGGCGGTATCGCCGCCGCCCGGGTCTTCACCCGGATCTGGCTCGCCCTGTTCGGCTGGTGGAAGTGGGAGGACCTGCCCGAACTCCCGCCGGAGCTCATCTACTTCCCCAAGTGGGTCCCGCTCAACATCTACGACTTCGGCTGCTGGGCCCGCCAGACCATCGTCCCGCTGACGATCGTCTCCGCGAAGCGCCCGGTCCGCCCCGCGCCCTTCCCGCTCGACGAGCTGCACGCCGACCCGGCCGACCCGAACCCGGCCAAGCCGTTTGCCCCGGTGGCCAGTTGGGACGGTGCCTTCCAGCGGCTCGACAAGGCGCTGCACCAACTGCGCAAGGTGGCCCCGCGCAGACTGCGCAGAGCCGCCATGAACAGCGCGGCCCGCTGGATCATCGAGCGGCAGGAGAACGACGGCTGCTGGGGCGGCATCCAGCCCCCTGCCGTGTACTCCGTGATCGCCCTGCACCTGCTCGGCTACGACCTCCAGCACCCGGTCATGCGGGCCGGCCTGGAGTCGTTGGACCGGTTCGCCATCTGGCGCGAGGACGGGTCCCGGATGATCGAGGCCTGTCAGTCGCCGGTGTGGGACACCTGCCTCGCCACCATCGCGCTCGTCGACGCGGGCGTGCCCGCCGACCACCCGCAGCTCGTCAGGGCCGCGGACTGGATGCTCGGCGAGGAGATCGTGCGGCCCGGTGACTGGGCGGTCAAGCGGCCCCAACTCCCGCCGGGCGGCTGGGCGTTCGAGTTCCACAACGACAACTACCCCGACATCGACGACACCGCCGAGGTCGTCCTCGCCCTGCGCCGGGTCCGGCACCACGACCCCGAGCGGGTGGAGAAGGCCATCGGGCGCGGGGTGCGCTGGAACCTCGGGATGCAGTCGAAGAACGGGGCCTGGGGCGCCTTCGACGTCGACAACACCAGTCCGTTCCCCAACCGGCTGCCGTTCTGCGACTTCGGTGAGGTCATCGACCCGCCGTCCGCCGACGTCACCGCCCACGTGGTGGAGATGCTGGCGGTCGAGGGGCTCGCCCACGACCCGCGCACCCGGCGCGGCATCGAGTGGCTGCTCGCCGAACAGGAGCCGGACGGCTCGTGGTTCGGGCGCTGGGGCGTCAACTACATCTATGGCACGGGCTCGGTGGTGCCCGCGCTGACGGCCGCCGGGCTGCCCGCCTCGCACCCCGCGATCCGGCGGGCGGTGGCCTGGCTGGAGAAGGTGCAGAACGACGACGGCGGCTGGGGCGAGGACCTGCGCTCCTACAAGTACGTCAAGGAGTGGAGCGGCCGCGGTGTCTCCACGGCCTCGCAGACCGCCTGGGCGCTGATGGCGCTGCTGGCCGCGGGGGAGAAGGACTCCAAGGCCGTCGAGCGCGGCGTGGAGTGGCTTGCGAGCACCCAGCGCGAGGACGGCTCCTGGGACGAGCCCTACTTCACCGGCACCGGCTTCCCCTGGGACTTCTCCATCAACTACCACCTGTACCGGCAGGTCTTCCCGCTCACCGCCCTCGGCCGCTACGTCCACGGAGAACCGTTCTCCCGGACCGAGGCCGTCTGATGAGCGCCCAGCCCGCCACCGCCCCGCTGCTGATCGCCTGCGCGCTCGGCATCGAGCACCTCGCCCTGCGCACCGGCGAGCGCGGCGGGGCCGGCGGGCCGGTCACCCTGCTCAGGACGGGCATGGGCCCCAGGGCGGCGGAACGGTCCGTCACCCGGCGCCTGGCCGATCCCGCCCTCGCCGGGGCCGCCGTACTCGCCACCGGGTTCTGTGCGGGACTCGCCCCCGGGATGCACCCCGGCGACCTGGTCGTCGCCGAGGAGACCCGGGATCCGGACGGAACCGTTCCGTGCGCGGAGACCGACCTGCTCGTCAAGGAGCTGGTGCGGGCCGTGCCGGGACGCACCGTGCACACCGGACCCCTCACCGGCTCCGATCACGTCGTCCGTGGTCACGAGCGGTCGGAGCTGCTCGCGACCGGCGCGATCGCCGTCGACATGGAGTCCGCGGCCACGCTTCTGAGCGCCGTGCGCACGGGCGAGCGCCCCGTTGCGGCCGTCCGGGTGGTCGTGGACGCTCCACAACATGAACTCGTCCGGATCGGCACGGTACGCGGTGGAATATCAGCTTTCCGCGTTCTTCGTTCCGTCCTTCCCGCTTTCTATGAATGGCACCGTTCCTTGCTGCTCCCCAGGAGGTGAGCCAGATGGCCATGCCGCTGCGCCAGTCCATCAAGGTCGCTACATACTTGGCCGAACAGAAGCTCCGCAAGCGGGACAAGTTCCCGTTGATCGTGGAGCTCGAGCCCCTCTTCGCGTGCAACCTCAAGTGCGAGGGCTGCGGCAAGATCCAGCATCCCGCGGGGGTGTTGAAGCAGCGCATGCCGGTCGCGCAGGCCGTCGGAGCGGTGCTGGAGTCCGGTGCGCCGATGGTGTCCATCGCCGGCGGCGAGCCGCTGATGCACCCTCAGATCGACGAGATCGTGCGGCAGTTGGTGGCGAAGAAGAAGTACGTCTTCCTCTGCACCAACGCCATGCTGCTGCGCAAGAAGATGGACAAGTTCACGCCCTCGCCCTATTTCGCCTTCGCGGTGCACATCGACGGGCTGCGCGAGCGGCACGACGAGTCCGTTGCCAAGGAGGGCGTGTTCGACGAGGCCGTGGCGGCGATCAAGGAGGCCAAGCGGCGCGGCTTCCGGGTCACCACCAACTCGACCTTCTTCAACACCGACACCCCGCAGACCATCATCGAGGTGCTCAACTTCCTCAACGACGACCTCAAGGTCGACGAGATGATGATCTCGCCCGCCTACGCCTACGAGAAGGCGCCCGACCAGGAGCACTTCCTGGGCGTGGAGCAGACCCGCGAGCTGTTCAAGAAGGCCTTCGCGGGCGGCAACCGGCGCAAGTGGCGGCTCAACCACTCCCCGCTCTTCCTGGACTTCCTGGAGGGCAAGGTCGACTTCCCGTGCACGGCCTGGGCGATCCCCAACTACTCCCTGTTCGGCTGGCAGCGCCCCTGCTATCTGATGAGCGACGGGTACGTGCCGACCTACCGCGAACTCATCGAGGAGACCGACTGGGACAAGTACGGCCGCGGCAAGGACCCGCGGTGCGCCAACTGCATGGCGCACTGCGGCTACGAGCCCACCGCCGTCCTCGCCACCATGGGCTCGCTCAAGGAGTCGCTGCGGGCCATGCGCGAGACCGTCAGCGGAAACCGCGAGTAGCGCCATGACCGCCATTCCCTTGGGCGTCCCCGAGGTACCGGTCCGGCCGATCGCCGAGCGGCGCGTGTCGCGGCAGATCATGGTCGGGCCGGTGGCGGTCGGGGGCGGGGCCCCGGTGTCGGTGCAGTCGATGACGACGACCCGTACGTCGGACATCGGTGCCACCCTGCAGCAGATCGCGGAACTGACCGCGTCCGGCTGCCAGATCGTCCGCGTCGCCTGTCCCACACAGGACGACGCGGACGCCCTCGCGACCATCGCGCGCAAGTCGCAGATCCCGGTGATCGCGGACATCCACTTCCAGCCCAAGTACGTGTTCGCGGCGATCGAGGCCGGCTGCGCGGCCGTACGCGTCAACCCCGGGAACATCAAGCAGTTCGACGACAAGGTCAAGGAGATCGCGCGGGCCGCGAAGGACCACGGCACGCCGATCCGGATCGGGGTCAACGCCGGGTCGCTGGACCGGCGGCTGCTCCAGAAGTACGGCAGGGCGACCCCGGAGGCGCTGGTCGAATCAGCGCTGTGGGAAGCCTCGTTGTTCGAGGAGCACGGTTTCCGGGACATCAAGATCTCCGTCAAGCACAACGACCCCGTGGTGATGGTGGCCGCCTACCAGCAGCTCGCCGAGCAGTGCGACTACCCGCTGCATCTGGGGGTCACGGAGGCCGGGCCCGCCTTCCAGGGGACGATCAAGTCGGCGGTGGCCTTCGGGGCGCTGCTGTCGAGGGGGATCGGCGACACCATCCGGGTCTCCCTGTCCGCGCCGCCCGCCGAGGAGGTCAAGGTCGGCATCCAGATCCTGGAGTCGCTCGGGCTCAGGCAGCGGCGCCTGGAGATCGTCTCCTGCCCGTCCTGCGGGCGGGCGCAGGTGGACGTCTACAAGCTGGCCGACGAGGTCACCGCGGGTCTCGAGGGCATGGAAGTGCCGTTGCGGGTCGCGGTGATGGGGTGTGTGGTCAACGGTCCCGGCGAGGCGCGGGAGGCGGACCTGGGGGTCGCCTCCGGCAACGGCAAGGGGCAGATCTTCGTGAAGGGTCAGGTCGTCAAGACCGTCCCGGAGTCGCGGATCGTGGAGACCCTCATCGAGGAGGCGATGAAGATCGCCGCACAGATGGAGCAGGACGGCGTCGCGTCGGGGGAGCCGGCCGTCACCGTGAGCTGAACAGCACGGACCGAAGGGGGCCCGACCGTGACCATTCTGGAGAACATCCGGGGACCACGCGACCTGAAGGCGCTGTCCGAGTCGGATCTCGGCGAACTGGCCGAGGAGATCAGGGAGTTCCTGGTGCACGCCGTCGCCAGGACCGGCGGGCACCTCGGGCCCAACCTGGGGGTGGTGGAACTCACCGTCGCGCTCCACCGGGTCTTCGAGTCGCCGGTCGACCGCATCGTGTGGGACACCGGCCACCAGAGCTATGTCCACAAGATCCTGACGGGGCGTCAGGACTTCTCCAAGCTGCGCGGCAAGGGCGGTTTGTCCGGCTACCCCTCGCGCGAGGAGTCCGAGCACGACATCGTCGAGAACAGCCACGCCTCCACCGCCCTGGGCTGGGCCGACGGGCTCGCCAAGGCCCGCCAGGTGCAGGGGGAGAAGGGGCACGTCGTCGCGGTCATCGGCGACGGGGCGCTCACCGGCGGCATGGCCTGGGAGGCGCTGAACAACATCGCGGCCGCCAAGGACCGGCCGCTGATCATCGTCGTCAACGACAACGAACGCTCGTACTCGCCGACCATCGGCGGCCTCGCCAACCACCTGGCCACCCTGCGCACGACCGACGGCTACGAGAAGGTGCTGGCCTGGGGGAAGGACGTCCTCCTGAAGACCCCGGTGGTCGGCACCACCATCTACGAGTCCCTGCACGGCGCGAAGAAGGGCTTCAAGGACGCCTTCGCTCCGCAGGGCATGTTCGAGGACCTCGGGCTGAAGTACGTCGGCCCGATCGACGGACACGACATCGGGGCCGTCGAGTCGGCGCTGCGGCGCGCGAAGCGCTTCCACGGGCCGGTGCTGGTCCACTGCCTCACCGAGAAGGGACGCGGCTACGAGCCCGCCCTCGCCCACGAGGAGGACCACTTCCACACCGTGGGCGTGATGGACCCCCTGACCTGCGAACCGCTCGCGCCGTCCAACGGGCCGTCCTGGACCTCGGTGTTCGGCGACGAGATCGCCGCGATCGGGGAGGAGCGGGAGGACGTCGTGGCGATCACGGCGGCCATGCTGCACCCCGTGGGGCTGGGCAAGTTCGCGGCACGGTTCCCGGACCGGGTGTGGGACGTCGGCATCGCCGAGCAGCACGCGGCGGTCTCCGCGGCGGGCCTCGCCACGGGCGGCCTGCACCCCGTCGTCGCGGTGTACGCCACCTTCCTGAACCGGGCCTTCGACCAGCTCCTGATGGACGTCGCCCTGCACCGGTGCGGGGTCACCTTCGTCCTCGACCGGGCCGGGGTCACAGGGGTGGACGGGGCCTCCCACAACGGCATGTGGGACATGTCCATCCTCCAGGTCGTGCCCGGACTGAGGATCGCCGCGCCCCGGGACGCCGACCAGCTCCGGGCGCAACTGCGGGAGGCGGTCGCCGTCGACGACGCGCCCACCCTGGTGCGGTTCCCGAAGGAGTCGGTGGGTCCGTCGGTGCCGGCGGTCGACCGGGTGGGGGGCCTGGACGTCCTGCACCGGTCCTCGGGTGCGCCGGACGTCCTCCTGGTCGCCGTCGGCGTGATGGCCACGGTCTGTCTCCAGGCCGCCGAGCTGCTGGAGGCCCGAGGCATCGACTGCACGGTCGTGGACCCCCGTTGGGTCAAACCCGTCGACCCCGCGCTGCCGGGCCTCGCGGCGGAGCACCGGCTGGTGGCCGTGGTCGAGGACAACAGCCGGGCCGCCGGAGTGGGGGCCGCGGTGGCCCTGGCCCTCGGTGACGCCGAAGTCGACGTGCCGGTACGGCGGTTCGGCATCCCGGAGCAGTTCCTCGCGCACGCCAAGCGGGGCGAGGTGCTCGCCGACATCGGTCTGACGCCGGTCGAGGTGGCGGGACGGATCAGTGCGAGCCTGGCCGTGAAGGCACAAGTCGACGTCAAGGAGACAGCGGAATGACCACGGAGTTCGACCTCGGCAGACTCCTGGCCGAGCGCGGGGCCGAGCGCTACGAGCTGCATGGCAGATACCTGAACCACCAGCTCCCGCGCATGCTGCGCACCATCGGCTTCGACAAGGTCTACGAGCGCGGCGAGGGCGCCCACTTCTGGGACGAGGACGGCAACGACTACCTGGACATGCTCGCCGGGTTCGGGGTGATGGGCCTGGGGCGCCACCACCCCGTCGTCCGCAAGGCGCTGCACGACGTCCTCGACGCCTCTCTCGCCGACCTCACCCGCTTCGACTGCCAGCCGCTGCCCGGGCTGCTGGCGGAGCAACTGCTCACGCACAGCCCGCACCTGGACCGGGTGTTCTTCGGCAACAGCGGCACCGAGGCGGTGGAGACCGCGCTGAAGTTCGCCCGGTACGCCACCGGGAAGCCCCGCGTCCTGTACTGCGACCACGCCTTCCACGGGCTGACCACGGGCTCCCTGTCGGTCAACGGCGAGTCCGCCTTCCGCGACGGGTTCGCGCCCCTGCTGCCCGACACGGCCGTCCCCCTCGGTGATCTCGACGCCCTGGCCGCGGAGTTGCGCAAGGGCGACGTGGCCGCCCTGGTCGTCGAACCCATCCAGGGCAAGGGCGTGCACGAGGCGCCGCCCGGGTATCTGCGGTCCGCGCAGGAGCTGCTGCGCAAGCACAAGGCGCTGCTCATCGCCGACGAGGTGCAGACCGGGCTCGGCCGGACCGGGGACTTCTACGCCTACCAGCACGAGGACGGGGTCGAGCCCGACCTGGTGTGCGTGGCCAAGGCGCTCTCCGGCGGCTACGTCCCGGTCGGCGCCACCCTCGGCAAGGACTGGATCTTCAAGAAGGTCTACTCGTCGATGGACCGGGTGCTGGTGCACTCGGCGAGCTTCGGGTCCAACGCCCAGGCGATGGCGGCCGGGCTCGCGGTCCTGTCGGTCATGGAGAACGAGCAGATCGTCGCGAACGCCCGCGCCACCGGTGACCTGCTCCGGTCCCGGCTCGCGGAACTGGTCGACAAGTACGAACTGCTCGCCGACGTGCGCGGCCGGGGCCTGATGATCGGCATCGAGTTCGGCAGGCCGAAGTCGCTCAAGCTGCGCAGCCGCTGGACCATGCTCCAGGCCGCCCGCAAGGGTCTGTTCGCGCAGATGGTCGTCGTCCCGCTGCTCCAGCGGCACCGGATCCTCACCCAGGTCTCCGGCGACCACCTGGAGGTCATCAAGCTGATCCCGCCCCTCGTCATCGGGGAGAGGGAGGTAGACCGGTTCGTCGACGCCTTCACGGACGTCATGGACGACGCGCACAGCGGTGGCGGGCTGATGTGGGACTTCGGCAAGACGCTGGTGAAGCAGGCGGTGGCCAACCGGTAACCACCCTCCGCGAGCTTTTGCCTCTGAGGCAACAAATTTGCCGCAGAGGCAATGCTCCGGCTCAATGGAGGTATGACCTCCCCGGAAGCCTTCACGGAGCTGCCCTCGGTGGCTCCCCAGTTGCGCGCACTGCGCCGCCGCGCCTCCCTCACCCTGGAGGCCGCGGCCGGTGCCGCGGGGCTGTCGGCCGCCCATCTGTCCCGGCTGGAGACCGGACAGCGCCAGCCCTCGCTGCCGATGCTGCTCGCGCTCGCCCGTATCTACGGTACGACGGTCTCGGAACTCCTCGGTGAGACGGCCGCCGACCGGGACGCCGTGGTCCGCGCCGCCGACATGGAACCGACCGAGGCGGGCGGCTGGACCTACTTCCAGGCGGGCGCGGCCGGCCGTGGGATGCAGGCCCTGCGGGTGCGGGTGCCGCACGGCTCGCAGGGCGACATCGTGCGGGTGCACCCCGGCGAGGAATGGCTGTACGTCCTCAGGGGCCGGCTCCGGCTCCGCCTCGGGGACGCCACGCACCGGCTCGGTCCCGGCGACAGCGCGCACTTCGACTCGCTGACCCCGCACCGCATCGCCGCCCAGGACCCCGACGGTGTCGAGCTCCTGTTCGTCCACACCCTTTTGCAGAGTCCCACGGCCACGCTGTGCCTGGGCCCCACCCCTGGAGAGACGTCATGAGCGACATGGAGGAGAAGTTCCCCCGCGCCCTGTGGGTGCGCCTCATCATCTACCTGGCCATCGGCCACGTCTTCGCGGCCTTCATCTACTTCCTCTTCGAGGTGGGAGCCGGGCAGTAGCGGGCGTACGGCTCAGTCGAGCAGGCGCTCCCGCAGCCGCTCGCGGATCTCGGGCGTGAGGCCGAGACCCTCCTCCAGGTAGATGTCGACGCTGCCCCACGTCTCCTCGATGGTGTCGAAGGCCGCCGTCAGGTACTCGGCGCGGGCCTCGAACAGGGGGCTGAGCAGCTCCATGACCTCGGGGGAGTAGGCGTCGGCGGAGGTGCTGGTGCGGCGGACCTTGTAGCGGCGGTGCTTGGCGTTCGACTCCAGGTAGTCGGCGACGATCGCCTCGCGTTCCACTCCCAGGGCGAGCAGGGTCACGGCGACGGACAGCCCCGCGCGGTCCTTGCCGGCCGCGCAGTGCATGAGGGCGGGCACGCTGTCCTCGGCGAGGGAGCGCAGCACCTGGGCGTGCTCGGCGGTGCGCTCCTTGACCATCGTGCGGTAGGAGTTGATCATGCGGTCCGCGGCCTTGCCGTCGCCGAGCAGCTCACGGAGCTGTTCTATGTCGCCGTCGCGGACCATCTTCCAGAACCAGGTGCCCTCCGCCGGGTCGCTCAGCGGCAGGTTCACATTGGTGACGCCCGGCAGCTCGACGTCGGGGCCCTCCAGCTTCTGGTCCGCCGCGTTGCGGAAGTCGAAGATCGTGTGCAGCCCCAGGGAGGCGAGGAAGACCGCGTCCTCCGCGGTCGCGTGCGCGAGGTGACCGCTGCGGAACAGCACTCCGTGCCGCACCCGCCGCCCGTCCGCCGTCGGCAGTCCGCCCACGTCACGGAAGTTCCGGACACCTGCCAGTTCGGGTTCGGTCGACGGGATCTGCTGCGTCACGGGGGCTCCTCCCAGCCGGGCTCCGCCGACGCGGCTCGTCGGCGGGGCACGTCCTCGACGATACGACATGGATTCCTGGGGCAATGAGTTGTCCACAGGGCCGGTAATGACTTGTCCACAGCCGTTGCAGCCAGGGCCGTCGGCCGTTGATGATGTTGGGGCCTGAGCGCCCCTGTGGGCACCTGTTCGGATCTGTGAGGAAGCATCATGCTGGAGATCGCCGAGAACGGCCGTACGTGGATTCTGTCCGGGCCGGCCAGCAGTTACGCCCTGCACCTCACGGCCGAGGACGAGCTGCTGCACCTGCACTGGGGGCCGAGGATCGCCCTGGCCGACGCCGAGGCCCTCGCCATGAGTCCGCTGCCCGGGTACTGGCCCTTCGAGTCCCCGCTCGACGGCCGCGAGGAGTACCCCGTCGAGGGCGGCCCCCGCTTCACCCGCCCCGCCCTGTCCGTGCGCACCCACGAGCGGCGCGGCACCGAGTGGAGCTTCGACGTGTACGACACCGAGGGCGACGAGCTGCGGCTGCGGTTCCGCGACGGCGGACTGACCATCACGCTGCACTACCGGATGCGCGACGACGTCCTGGAGCGCTGGGTGAGCCTCGACAACCAGGGCCCGGACCCGGTCGAGCTGCTGCGCGCCGACTCCGCCACCTGGACCCTGCCCGACCGTGAGGACGGCTGGCGGCTGTCCCAACTGCACGGCCGCTGGGCCGCCGAGTCCCTGCTCACCCGGACCCCGCTGACGTACGGCGAGAAGGTCGTCGGCAGCCGCCGCGGCCACACCGGACACCAGCACCTGCCGTGGGTCGCGCTCGACACCGACGCCACCGAGGAGCGGGGCGAGGTCTACGGGGTCGCGCTCGGCTGGTCGGGCTCCTGGCGCATCGCCGTGGCGCAACTGCCCGACGCGCGCGTGCAGATCACCGGCGGTGCCGGGTACGACGACTCCGGTCTGCTCGAACTGGCGGCCGGGGAGTCCTTCACCACGCCCGTCTTCGCCGGCCTCTGGAGCGACGGCGGCCACGGCGGCGCGAGCCGCGCCTGGCACGCCTACCAGCGGGCGTACGTCATACCGGACGCGGACCAGGACCGGCCCGTGCTGTTCAACTCCTGGGAAGCCACGAACTTCGACATCTCCGAGGACCAGCAGGCCGCCCTCGCCCGGCGGGCCGCGGCGATCGGTGTCGAGCTGTTCGTGGTCGACGACGGCTGGTTCGGCGCCCGCACCAGCGACCGGGCCGGGCTCGGCGACTGGGCGCCCAACCCCGACCGCTTCCCCTCCGGCCTCAAGCCGCTCGCCGACCAGGTGCACGCGCTCGGCATGCAGTTCGGCATCTGGGTCGAGCCCGAGATGATCAACCCGGACAGTGAGCTGTACCGCGCCCACCCGGACTGGGTGCAGTACCAGACAGGACGGAAGCGGACGGAGTTCCGCAACCAGCTCGTGCTGAACCTCGCGCGCGAGGACGTCCGGCAGTACCTCTGGGAGCAGCTCGACACCCTGCTCTCCTCGGCCCCGATCGACTACGTGAAGTGGGACTTCAACCGCTGCTTCACCGACGCGGGCTGGCCCGGCGAGTCCTACCCGCAGCGCCTGTGGGTCGACCATGTGCGCGGCTTCTACGCCCTCCTGGACCGGCTGCGGGCGGCTCACCCGGGCGTGGCCTTCGAGTCCTGCTCCGGGGGCGGCGGCCGGATCGATCTCGGCGTGCTCAGCCGCACCGACCAGGTGTGGACCTCGGACAACACCGACCCCCTCGACCGGCTCGCCATTCAGTACGGCTTCAGCCAGATCCATCCCGCGCGGGTGATGGCCGCCTGGGTCACCGACAGCCCGAACACCCAGCTCAACGGTCGGGTGAGCTCGCTGCGGTTCCGGTTCGTGAGCGCCATGGCCGGGGTGCTGGGGGTCGGCGGGGACCTCACGGAGTGGAGCGAGGAGGAGCTGGCCGAAGCCCGTCGGTGGGTGGACCTCTACAAGGAGATCCGGCACGTGGTGCAGCGCGGCGAGCTGCACCGGCTGCGGCCGCCGCGGGGCGGACTGAGCGCGGTGCAGTACGTCCTCGGGGACGAGACCGTCGTCCTCGCCTGGCTCCAGGCGCAGAAGTACGGCGAGCCCGTCGCCGCGCTGCGGCTGCGCGGACTCGACCCGACAGCGACGTATGAATGCCTCGAAACGGGCGAAGTGTACCGAGGGGGCGTACTGCTGCACCACGGACTTCGTACCGGTTTGCGCGGAGATCTCGATGCGACGGTTATCCGACTGCGTCGCATCTAGGGCTTCTGTCCGAATTGGCGCTTTACGCCCAACTCCACCCAGGATGAGGGTTCCTGTGAATTCGTGACGTGAGCAGCGTCATATCCGTGACGGTGCGTCGCGCGTCATGTTCACGTAATTCATGGGTCCGACAAGGGGATTCGGGTGGGTGAAGGGTGTCCGATGCACTCAGGGTGACCGGTAATTCCCATTAGGGATCAACAGAAACGCCCGCACGGGCAACCACTCACTTGTCCCTTTGCGTCTTGCTCGTTTACGTTCGCCACCGATCCGGTCGGACGCCCAATCCTGCCGCCGAACGGATTCCGCACATCTACTCACCCGTGTACGGCAGGAGCGGGGGACCCACAGGCACAACCGCCTGTTCCGGTCTCCGGAACAGGCTAGGGGTTAAGTCGCGTTTCGGCGCGGCCGGGCATCTCCAGCTCGCACCCGACAGCTCACCTCGCAGGCGCCGGAGAGGAATTCGTCATGCCCGCGAAGGGTAAGCACCGCCGTCCGAAGTCCCAGCGCTTCGCCCGCTCGATCGCCGTCGCCGGAACCGGGGGCGCCGCGCTCGCCCTCCCGCTCATGGGAGCCACCGGAGCGCACGCCGCCCCTTCCCAGTCCGTTTCGGAAAAGGCCGTTCAGTCGCTTCCGGTCACGCAGAAGTCCGCCGAAAAGACGGCCGCGAAGAAGGACAGCGCGAAGACCGCGACCGTGCGCACCTATTCGGTGCGGGTCGGCGACTATCTCTCGAAGATCGCCGACGAACAGCACGTCAGCGGTGGCTGGAAGAAGCTGTACGCCGACAACCGTCAGGCCGTCGGTGACGACCCGTCGCTGATCCACCCGGGTCTGAAGCTCTCGATCGGCAAGAAGGCCAAGACGAGCGCGACGAAGTCCCACTCGTCGTCTTCGTCTTCGTCGTCCTCGTCCTCTTCCTCTTCTTCGGCGAAGACCGAGAAGACGGAGGCGAAGAAGTCGTCCGCCGAGTCGGCGGCCGCCACGCAGAGCTCGAACACCGCCAGCGGCTTCACGCTTCCGGTCAGCGGCGCCACCATCGGCACCGGGTACCGCGTCTCGGGCAGCATGTGGTCCAGCGGCTACCACACCGGTGTCGACTTCGTCGTCCCGACCGGCACCTCCCTCAAGGCCGTGGGCGCGGGCACCGTCGTCTCCGCGGGCTGGGGCGGCGCCTACGGCAACCAGGTCGTCATCAAGCTGGCTGACGGCTACTACGCGCAGTACGCCCACCTGTCCCAGCTCTCCGTCTCGGCCGGCCAGGCCGTGACCGCGGGCCAGCAGATCGGCCTCTCCGGCGCGACCGGCAATGTGACCGGCCCGCACCTGCACTTCGAGATCCGCACCACGCCGGACTACGGCTCCGACGTGGACCCGGTCGCCTACCTCCGTTCGAAGGGCGTCGCCGTCGGCTGACGACGCCTCATGTGCCACCGAAGGCCGGACCCCGATCCCCGGGTCCGGCCTTCGGTGTGCGCGGGGGAGGGGCCGCGGGCGCACCTGCCCGCAGCTTCATGATCAGTTCATTGCGTTCCTGTGGCGGGCACACTCGGGGCGTCGACAGGTGGGGGAGGGGCGGGGCACAGTGAACTCCCCTGCTGTGCAAGCGCTTTCTAAGGGTCCAGTCCCTTCACGAAAGGAACCGTCCGCCATGACGACCACGCGCAGAGCCTTCGGAGCCCTCGCCGCCGGCGCCGCCCTGGCCGCTCTCGCCCCCGCGGCCACCGCGAACGCCGGCCCCCGCCATCGCCGTCTCCTCGCCCACGACGACTTCCGCCACGGCCTCGGCCGTTGGGCCGTCGAACTGGAGCAGGGCGGCACGGTCACCGCGCGGCGCGGGATCCTGGAGGTCGACGTGCCGGCTGGCGCCACGATCTGGTTCCGGCAGCCGCTCGAAGGGCCCTACGTCCTGGAGTACACCGCCACCCCGGTGTCCGCGGGCGGGGTCAACGACCGGGTCTCGGACCTCAACAACTTCTGGAACGCGGTCGACGTCCGGTCCCCCGACGACCTCTTCGCCACCCACCGGGGCGGCGCGCTCGCGGAGTACGACTATTTGCAGACCTACTACTCCGGCTACGGCGCCAACTACAACACCACGACACGGCTGCGCCGCTATGTCGGCGAGCCCGGTGTGCGGCCCCTGATCCTCGACTACACCGAACCGCTGCTGGTGGCGAACGAGCCGAACCGGGTGCGGATCGTCTCCGACGGCTCCACGGTGCAGTGGTGGAACAACGGGCGGCTCGTGCTCGACCACACCGACCCGGAGCCGTACACGCGCGGGCACTTCGCGTTCCGGACGACCTGGAGCCATTTCCGGATCAGGGACTTCAAGGTGTGGCGGTCGCAGCGTCAACATTCCTGACGAGAGGCCTATTCCTCGTTTGGCCAACACTTTAGGAGTGGCTTATCTCACCGCCCGTCAAGTCCTTCCTACGGTCGCGTAGGTCACATTCGAAGGTGAATCATGAACGGCTGTGGCAGACGATTCGAAGAATGACAGCAGCTCAGTGATCGGGTCGTACGTGGCGGTGGGGGACAGCTTCACCGAGGGCGTCGGCGACCCCGGCCCCGACGGGGCGTTCGTCGGTTGGGCCGACCGGTTCGCGGTGCTTCTCGCGGACCGGCGGCCCGAGGGCGACTTCAGGTACAGCAATCTCGCCGTCCGCGGGAAACTCCTCGACCAGATCGTCGAGGACCAGCTTCCGCAGGCCGTCGAACTGGCACCGGACCTGGTGTCGTTCTGCGCCGGCGGCAACGACATCATCCGGCCCGGTACCGACCCCGACGAGGTCGCCGAGCGCTTCGAGCGGGCCATCGCCCGGCTCACGCAGGCGTGCGGCACGGTCATGGTGACGACCGGCTTCGACACCCGTGGCGTGCCGGTGCTCAAGCATCTGCGCGGCAAGATCGCCACGTACAATGGACATGTCCGGGCCGTCGCCGACCGGTACGGGTGCCCGGTGCTCGACCTGTGGTCCCTGAAGACCGTCCAGGACCGGCGGGCCTGGGACAACGACCGGCTGCACCTGTCTCCCGAGGGGCACACGCGCGTGGCGCTTCGCGCGGGACAGGTGCTGGGACTGGAGGTCCCGGCGGACCCGGACCAGCCCTGGCCGCCGCTGCCCCCGCGCGGACCGCTGGACGTACGGCGCGACGACGTGCACTGGGCGCGCGAGTACCTGGTGCCGTGGATCGGGCGCCGGCTGCGGGGGGAGTCCTCCGGGGACCATGTGACGGCCAAGGGTGTTCTGTCGCCGGACGACATCAAGTCGCGGATCGCGAAGGTGGCTTGAGGCGCGGCGCGGGTCGGTGTGCTGGGGCTGGGCGGGCTCGCCCGCTGGGTTCGTGGTTTGGGTGTCCGGGGCTTGTGGGGTTGTTAGGTGGGTCCTTTTCGGCGAGCGGCTGTAGGCGGGCGCGGTGTCCGAGTGCTGGGGCTCCGGCGTGCCTTGTGTGTCAGGTGACTTGAGTCGTGCCGGGTGCCGGGTGCCGGGTGCCGGGTGCCGGGTGCCTGGGGTTGGGTGCCTGGCGTCGGCCTGTCCCGGTGTCCAGGGCGGGTCGTCGAGTCGGCGCCCCGGCCGCGTGTCGTTGCCGGGCGGACTTCGGGCCGGTACGCGCCCGAGCTGCGCGGCGCCGGTGTGTCGAGGGCCCGGCGTCGCGGCCGATCGCGTGCCGGCGCTACGTCGGCCCCGTGTCGTCCAGTCCGAGTTCTCGTGCCAGGGCCTCGTCCACCCACTCCTGGGCCCGGTATCTCGCCACCGCGCCCGCGTAGGACGTCAGTTGGACAGCCAGGCCGTCCAGGAGGGCGGTCAGGCGCAGGGCGGTGGCCTCCGGGTCCGGGCAGTGGAACTCGCCCGCGGCCACGCCCTCGGCGATCACCTCCGTGAGCGCCGCCTTCCAGCGTCTGTCGAGGTCCCGGGTGACCTCCCGGAGCGCCGGATCGCGCAGGGCCACCGCCCAGCCCTCGATCCACAGGCGCCAGCCCTTGGCCTGGCCCGTCGGGGCGTACCAGCGCACGGCCGACCGGAGCCGGCGAAGAGCGGTGGTGCGGCGGCAGAGAAGTTTGCGCAGACGGGCCAGGTCGTCCTCGGCCGCGTAGGTGAACGCGGCGGCGACCAACTGCTCCTTGGTGGAGAAGTGGTAGAGCACCAGGGCGTTGCTCACCCCGAGCGCCGAGGCCACGTCGGCGATCCTGACGGCCGCCACGCCCCGCGACTCGATCTGCTCGATGGCGGCCCGCAGCAGCTCCTCGCGCCGCTCGGCCACCGTCAACCGCACTCTCGCCACGGGGTCACCCTAATCCGTCCCCGGTGCGGCACCGCCTGACCGGCCAGGTCAGCGATACCGGCCGAACCGCTCGGCAATCACCGGCAACCGGTCCGCGACCAGCGCGTGCGCGGCGGCGCGCGGCGAGGTGCCGTCGGTCCCCGCGCGCGCCAGCACCTGCTCGACCAGGGCGCGCATGGACCGTCGTACGTGCGCGAAGGCATCGTCCGCGTCCGGCCCGATGTCGCCGAACAGGGTCCACCACCACCAGGCGTTCGTCCCGGAGTTGACCACCACGTCCGGCAGTACGGTCACCCCGCGCGCGGCCAGCAGGGCCTCCGCCGCGGGCAGTACGGGCATGTTGGCCGCCTCGACGATCCAACGGGCCCGGATCCGTTCCTGGTTGCCGGTGTCGACGGCGTAGGACACCGCCGCGGGCACGAGCACCTCCGCGTCGAGCGACAGCCAGGCCTCGCCGGGCAGTTCGCGGTCGATGGGGCGCAGGGCGGAACGGTCCACGGTGCCGTGGGCGTCCCGGGCGGCCAGCAGCGCCTCGACGTCGAGCCCTGCCGGGTTGAAGACCGTGCCCTTGATGTCGGCGACGGCCACGACCGTGAGCCCCGCGCGCGTGAGGAAGCGGGCCGTGGCACCGCCCATGGTGCCGAGACCCTGCACGGCCACGCGCGTGCCCGCGTACGGAACGCCGGCCGCGTCCAGGGCCGTGAGCACCGACTCGGCCACCCCGCAGCCACCCGCCAGCGCGTCGAGCCCGATGCCGTCCACCTCGACGGCGAACGCGTCCGCGAGCCGCCGCCGGGCCGCGGCCTCGTCGTCGAGCAGCGGATAGACCGCCTGGATCGAGGAGACCAGGCCCGCCTCCGCGGCGGCCCGGTCCACCAGGTCCTGGCTGAGCCCGAGGTCCTCGCCGGTCGTCCAGAAGTTCTCGACGTACGGCCGCACGGCGCGCAGGTAGCGCACGAGCAGGCCGTACGCCTCCGGATCCCGGGGGTCGCAGTCGATGCCGCCCTTCGCCCCGCCCAGCGGGACGTACCGCGCCGCGGGGTCGTAGTGCAGGGCTTCCTTCATGGTCATGCCGCGGGCCAGCCCGGTGACCTCGTCCAGCGTGCAGCCGGGGCGCATCCGCAGACCGCCACTGGCGACACCCCGCACCAGCCGGTCGACGACCAGGAAGCCCTGGCGGCCGGTGACGTGGTCGGTCCAGGTGAGCGACAGCAAGGGGGTGGTCACACGGGCTCCGGTACGGGCGGTCGGCGGGCGGCTACTGAACGGGGAGTCAGTATTGGGATGCGGCCGCACGCTGTCAACGTGATCGGCTCCGACGGCGTCCTCACGGGTGTGACCGGACAGACCCGGGCACTGTCAGAGGGGCGGACCATAATGGATGCCTCAGCGACTCCACCTGGAGGTACCGTGACCGGCTTCCGTCCCTTGAGCTCCGGGCTCCGCGCGCTGCAGCCCGCGGCCTTCGGTGCGGACCCGAGCGGCGAGCGCATGGCGCGCATCCGCAGATCCCCCCACTTCGCCAACGGTGTCTTCCAGAACCCCGGCGGAACGGCCCGGACCCGTCCCGACGGTTCGGCGGTCGACTTCGCCAAGGTCTTCTTCGACAGCGACGGCCGCCGGCAGCGGGCCCCGGAAGGCCGCATCCCGGTGCACGCCACGACGCTCGCCGACCTCTCCAAGCCCCCGGCCACCGGGCTGCGGCTGACCTGGATGGGGCACTCCAGCGTGCTCGCCGAGATCGACGGGCGGCGGGTGCTGTTCGATCCCGTGTGGGGTGAGCGGTGCTCCCCCTTCCCCTTCGCCGGGCCCAAGCGGCTGCACCCCGCGCCCCTGCCGCTCGCCGCGCTCGGACCGGTCGACGTCGTCGTCATCTCCCACGACCACTACGACCACCTCGACATGCCCACGATCAAGGAACTGGCCGGGACGGACACCGTCTTCGCCGTGCCCCTCGGCGTGGGCGCCCATCTCGAGCACTGGGGAGTGTCCGCGGACCGACTGCGCGAGCTGGACTGGCACGAGTCGACCCAGGTCGCCGGACTGACGCTGACGGCGACCCCGGCCCGGCACTTCTGCGGCCGGGGGCTGCGCAACACCCAGCACACGCTGTGGGCGTCCTGGGTCGTCGCCGGCGACGAGCACCGGATCTACCACAGCGGGGACACCGGGTACTTCGACGGGTTCAAGGACATCGGCGCGGCCTTCGGGCCCTTCGACGCCACGATGATCCAGCTCGGCGCCTACTCGGAGTTCTGGCCGGACATCCACATGACGCCCGAGGAGGCCGTGCGGTCCCATCTGGATCTGCAGGGCGGGGACGCGGCCGAAGGGGTGCTGCTGCCGATCCACTGGGGCACGTTCAACCTCGCGACGCATCCCTGGGCGGAGCCTGCCGAGCAGACGATGCTGCTGTCCCACAAGGCCGGGGCCACCATGGCCACGCCTCGGCCCGGGGAGCCGTTCGAGCCGGGCGCGGTCCCGGTGGCCGACCCGTGGTGGCGGGGCGTGGCGAGGGCGCCGGCTGGGGGATGGGCCGCGTTGCCCACGGTGGTGGGGGAGCCGGAGCCGTCGGCTGAGCGGTGAGGTGAGTGGGGGTCCGGTGCCGGTGGTTTCCCGGTGCCGGGTCCGGGGGTGGTACCTGGCCCGGGTGCCGGGGTGAGTGGTGGCGCCGGTCGGGGGATGGGCTGCGTTGCCTGCGGTTGTGGGGGAGCCGGTGGTGTTGGTCGAGCGGTGAGGTGAGCGTGGGGTCCGGTGCCGGTGGGTTTCTCGGCGCCGGGTCCGGGGGTGGTACCTGGCCCGGGTGCCGGGGTGAGTGGTGGCGCCGGTCGGGGGATGGGCCGCGTTGCCTACGGCAGTGGGGGAGCCGGAGCCGTCGGGTCGAGCCATGACGTGAGCGTGGTTCCGGCGCTGGTGGGTTTCCCGGCGCTGGTACCTGGCCCGGGTGCTGGGTCCGGTGGTGGCGCGGGGCCGGGGTGGGGCGTGTAGGGCGCGGTGGCCGTGCCGGTCGGGGGTGTGGTGCGTAAGTCGGGGCGTTGTGCCGGTCGGGGGTGCGGCGCGTAAGTCAGGTGATCGTGCCGCATGGGGGTGGGCACGTGGGGCCGCGGGGTTGGTGTCGCTGCGGTCGGTCGGGTGGGGCATCCGGCGGCGGCAGGGTGGTGCGGGGCCGGGTCAGATGAGATGTGGGCGGTACGTGATGTGCCGGGCCGGGGTCTCTGACAGCCGCCCGTGGATTCGTATCGCGATCGGCCTCGGTTCTCTTCTTGTAGACGGGCGCCCGTGGCGCGGCCCCGTGTCACCGGGGGAACCAATACGGTCAGTGACGATCCGGAAGGTTCGGGCCAAGGCTTCGGAAGGGTGTCGGTGAGCCTGTCGTACCCGGCGCGCGGGTCGGTGCGACGGTCGAGGCGTGCGGACGCGCCGGGCTGTCGGCGGCCGTGTGTGACCGGTTCTGACCAGGGCTGATCGGTATTCACTCGTTCGAGGGTGCCCGGTCGGTCAGCTTGTCGATCTGTCGTGCGAGTGCTCATACCAGAGCGGGACGCTCCGCGGAGGAGTTTGTCAACTGCCGCTCGCACATGATGCGTTGGTGACTACTGTGAGTGTCCGCCGGGCGACGAGGGGTTGAAGTCTTCGGTTCTCTCGACCGGTACGCCATGACGCATGCCCCCGGCGAACAGCCGAGGTGCGGGGAGAAGGGAGGCGACGCGCCGGTGACCGACGACCATGCCGCCGCACGAGCCGCCCGGCGAACCGCATCGAAGCCCGTGGGGGCACCCGCCGGAGCCCGCCGCCCCGGGCCGGCCGGCCCGGAACCCTCCGGCCAACAGGACCGACGGACCACTGCAAGGACACCGATGTCTCACCTCCGCGCACCGGCCGCACGCGCAGACCGCCGCGAGGGCGGCCGGCACGGGCGGCCGGTCGCCCGTCCCGCCTCCTCGCTGCCTGAGACGCACATACGGCCGCAACTGCTGCGGCTGGCCGTGCTCCCGCCGATCGCGGTCGCCCTCAGCGGCTGCGCGGCCGTCCTGTTCACCGTCCGCTCCACCGGAGCCCAGCCCGGCCTCGTCCTGTGGGGTGTTCTGGCCGGCGCGGTCTCGGTGACCCTCGCCGCCATCCTCATCGCAGCGGTGGCGGCCGACCGCGCCGCGCAGTCGGTGAGCGACCGTGTCGGAGCGCTGCGCCGCAGCAGTGCGCGCCGCGAGGCCGATCTGCGGGCCCTGGTCGAGGGGCTGCGTCGTGGAGAGGTGCCGTCCGGGCGCACCCCGCGCGGCGGCCCGCCCGACGGGGCCGACGACTTCGACCTGCTCGCCGCCGACCTGGCCCGGGCCCACGACGGGGCCGTCACCGCCGTCGTCCAGGCCGCCCAGCTCTCCAGCCAGGCCGGCAGCGAACAGAAACTGGAGGTCTTCGTCAACCTCGCGCGGCGGCTTCAGTCGCTGGTGCACCGCGAGATCTCGATCCTCGACGAGCTGGAGAACGAGATCGAGGACCCCGACCTGCTCAAGGGGCTCTTCCACGTCGACCACCTCGCCACCCGGATCCGCCGGCACGCCGAGAACCTCGCCGTCCTCGGCGGTGCCGTCTCCCGTCGACAGTGGAGCAACCCCGTCTCCATGACCGAGGTGCTGCGGTCCGCCATCGCCGAGGTCGAGCAGTACTCGCGGGTCAAGCTCGTGCCGCCGATCGACGGCACCCTGCGCGGGCACGCCGTCGCCGACGTCATCCATCTGCTCGCCGAACTGGTCGAGAACGCCACGGTGTTCTCGGCACCACACACCCAAGTGCTGCTGCGCGCCAACCTGGTGACCTCCGGGCTCGCCGTCGAGGTGGAGGACCGCGGGCTCGGCATGCCGGTGGGCGAACAGCACCGGATGAACGCCCTGTTGGCGGACCCCGACCAGGTCAACGTCGCGAGTCTGCTGGCGGACGGACGCATCGGGCTCTTCGTGGTCTCGCAGCTCGCGAAGCGGCACGGAATCCATGTCAGGCTCCAGACCAACATCTACGGCGGTGTCCAGGCCGTCCTCGTGGTGCCGCAGGCGCTGCTGGGTTCGGCGCCGGGAGCGATCGGCGCGCAGCAGCCGGAAGCAGCGGGGACGGGCAGTGCCGCCGGAGTGGTGGGGGCGGCCGTAGCGCCGCGGGCGCCGGGCCAGGCACGGTCGGCGCAGGAGGCCCGGCACCGGGGAGCGCCCGCGGACCCGCGCCCCGGAGCCGATCCGCAGCGACGGGAGTACCGGAGCACGGAGGCCGGCCCGAACGGCAGTGCGGCGCCGATGACGAGGAACGGCACGGCGGTTGCGCAGGGTGCCCGCCACGGACGGGACCGCCGTCGGCCGGGAGTGAACGGCAGTGGTCGTACGCCGGGTGCCGGCGGCCGTGCGCAGGACGGCGGCGCGGGCGTACCCGCCGGTGACGAGGCTGCGGCGGACGGCGGGGCCTCGTCGAGCGGTGCGGGACACGGGCCTGGTGGCGGCGAGCGTCCGCTCGACGGCCGCGGCTCCCTGAACGGTGACTCGGGGGTACTGGGTCCGGTGTCCAGCGGTGACTCGCCGTCGAGGGGCAGCGGATCCGCCACGAACGGTGGCAGCGGATCCTCTCCGAACGGTGGCCCGGCGCTGTCGAACGGCAGCGGCTCAGGCCACCTCACGGGTGGAGCCGTGTCCAGCGGAAGCGGGGCCCTGGACGGTGGTGAGGGGACGGTGTCCGATCGGCAGCCCGGTGGTGGAGGCGGGGCGAACGGCGGAGCGCGATCCGGGCGCCCCGCACCGCTGCCCGTGCGCGGGGCCCGCGGATCGCGACCCACGCCCGCCGAGGCCGTGCCCGGCATCAGGCCCGACGACCGGCCCCTGGTCGCGGAGCACGTGATCGAACCGCCCACCCCGCGAGCCGGGACCGTACGCGGCACCATGGGCAAGCCCCAACTGCCCCGGCGCCGCGCCCAGGAGCACATCGCACCCCAACTGCGCGGCGGACCGGCGCCCCGGCAGGACGCCGAGTACCTGACCGGCCACGACCCGGGACTGATGGCGGCCTTCCAGCGGGGGATCAGCCTCGCGGAGGCCCAGCAGCACCTGGAGCCGGAGGGCGGTGAACCAGCCACGGCGGTGCCCGTGTCCCTGCCGGTGCCGTCGCCGCGCACGGAGATCAACCCGGCGCCCGGCCACATGGCGTCCAGCCACATGGCGCCTGACCTCATGGCGCCCGGCCACATTGAGCCCGCCCCCGCGGCCCCCAGCCATACGGCGCCCACCCACACAGCGCCCGGCCACACGTCACCCAGCCACATGGAGCCCGCCCAACCCACGTACCCCGCCCCCGTGGACGCGGCCCACATGGACCCCGCCCACATGCCCTCGGCCCACCCCGACCCGACGGCGACCGCCCGTACGCCCAGGGACACCGCCTACCCAGGTACAGGCACAGATACGGCCACCGGCGACGCCACCTCCTCGGCATCCGCCGCTCCGGAGCTGCGCCCCGCCCCGACCCCCCACCCGTCCGCCTCCTTCGACTTCGACCTCGGCTTCGACCCGAACGCGCGCCACACGGGCGCCACACCCACGACCGACGCCGCCTCCCTAGATCCCACCCCCATGGAGCGGCCCCACATATCCGAGCCGCACGGCCTCGACCACGACCGCACCACCCCCCGGCACGACGGGAGCGCACCCGCCGGATGACCACCCCCGCGTTCACCCCACCCCCCAGCGCTCCCGCAGACCTTCGTACCTCAAGGAGTCGATCCACCATGGCGAGCGAAGCGCCGACCGGCCATGTATCCGATCTCGACTGGCTGATGAGCGGCCTCGTGCAGCGCGTGCCGCACACCAGCAGTGCGGTCCTGCTGTCCTGCGACGGGCTCGTGAAGTCGGTCCACGGCCTCGACGGGGACAGCGCCGACCACATGGCGGCCCTGGCCTCCGGCCTGTACTCCCTCGGCCGCAGCGCGGGCGTCCGCTTCGGCGACGGCGGAGAGGTCCGCCAGGTCGTCGTCGAACTCGACTCGACGCTGCTGTTCGTGACCACCGCCGGCTCCGGCACCTGTCTCGCCGTCCTGGCGGGACGCGAGGCCGACGCCGCCGTGCTCGGCTACGAGATGGCGATGCTCGTCAAGAGCGTGCGCCCCTACCTGGTGACCGCGCCCCGACAGCACGCCGTCGATTCCCCGGCGATGAGGCCTTGAGCGTGGCGGCGGCCGGCGACGGGCCCTGGCTCGACGACGCGGCCGGGCGGCTGGTGCGGCCCTTCACGGTCAGCAACGGTCGCACCCGGCCGTCCATCGCGTTCGACCTGCTCTCGCACGTGATGGCCACCGGTGCCACCCCCATCGGCTACCTCGGCCCCGAGCACGCGCAGGCGCTCGACCTGTGCCGCGCGCCCGTCTCGGTCGCCGAGGTCGCCGCCCATCTCAAGCTGCCGGCGGTGGTCACCAAGGTGCTGCTGTCCGACCTCGTCGACTGCGGGGCGCTGACCACCAAGCCCCCCGAGTTCACCCACAACCCGACTGACCGGGCTCTTCTGGAGGCAGTGCTCGATGGACTACGACGACAGCTCTGATCCCTTCCCCACCGCACTGAAGATCCTGGTGGCGGGAGGGTTCGGGGTAGGCAAGACGACCTTCGTGGGCGCGGTCAGCGAGATCGCCCCGCTCAGCACGGAGGAACTGCTCACCACGGTCAGCGCCGCGACCGACAGCCTCGACGGCATCGAGAACAAGGTCGAGACGACGGTGGCCATGGACTTCGGCCGGATCACCCTCGACCCGGAACACGTCCTGTACCTGTTCGGCACGCCCGGACAGGAACGGTTCTGGTTCATGTGGGACGAGCTCTCCGAGGGCGCGCTCGGCGCGGTGATCCTCGCCGACACCCGCAGACTGGAGGACTGCTTCGCGGCCGTGGACTTCTTCGAACAGCGCGGCCTCGGATTCATCGTCGCGATCAACGAGTTCGACGGGGGGTACCGCTACGACCCCGAGGAGGTCCGCGCCGCCATCGACCTCCCGCCGGAGATCCCGATCGTGCGCTGCGACGCGCGGATCTCCAGTTCCGGTGTGCAGACCCTGCTCACCCTCGTACGGCATCTCATCGCCCACAGCCCGGCGCCCGCGCCGAGCCACGGCGCCCACATGTGACCCCCGCACACACCGCCACGGAGCCGCATATGACCGACGTCGACAGCGACGGCCGCCCATGAGCTACGACCCACCGCGCCCGGTCGGCCGGCTGCTGCTCACCCCGGAGGACAAGGAGGCCCCGGACCGGGCGCGCAGACTGCGCCTGCTCGGGCTCGGGGAGTATCCGGAGCCCGCGCTCGACAGCTTTGCCGAGCGCCTCGCCGAGCGCACGGGAGCGCCGTACGCGATGGTCAACTTCCTGGGCGAGCACCGGCAGTTCTTCGCCGGTCTCCGGATTCCCGTGCGCCGGCCCCCGGCGGAGGGCGAGGAGGCCAAGCCGGAAGTGGGCCGCTATATGGCGCGCGACCATGGGTTCTGCCCCCATGTGGTGGCCCGCCGCAAGGCGTTGGTCCTGGAGGACGTCCGTGACTACCCGCGGTTCGCGGGCAACCCGGTCGTCGACGAGTTCGGCATCCGCTCCTACCTGGGGGCTCCGCTCATCGACTCCACCGGGATGGTGCTGGGCACGGTGAGCGCGGCCGATGTGGAGCCGCGGACCTGGGGGAAGTCCGGTCTGGAGACCATCAAGTCGGCGGCGGCGGACCTGGTCGCGCGTCTGGAGCGACGGCACGCCGACGGACTCCCGGTGCTGTGACCAGCGAGACGCCCCTTGCATAGCCGACCGGTCTAGTATCCGCGTAGACTTACCCCGTGGGACGCACCAGTGACGCCAGGGACAAGATTCTCGGGGCCGCGCGCTCGCTCATCGAGGGGCGCGGCTACTCGGCGCTGGGCGTGGCCGAGATCTGCAAGGCGGCCGGGGTGCCGAAGGGCAGCTTCTACTACTTCTTCGAGTCCAAGGAGGCCCTCGCGCTCGCCGTCGTCGACGAGCACTGGGCGGCCCAACGGGCCGACTGGAACAGCGCGTTGGGCGGCGCCGACACGGCCCCCCTGCGGCGGTTGCGCGCGCTCTTCGAGCAGACCGAGGCCGGCCAGCGCGCCGTCCAGGAGGGCTGCGGCACCGTGGCGGGCTGTCTCTTCGGGAACCTCGCCCTGGAGCTGAGCAACCACGCCGAGCCGGTGCGCGGACGGCTCCAGGAGATCTTCGACGCGCAGGTCGACATGGTGGAGGCCGTCGTCACCGAGGCCCGGGACCGCGGCGACGTCACCGTGGCCGACACCCGGCAGGCGGCGCGGGCTGTGGTGGCCCAACTGGAGGGCCAGGTGATGTTCGCCAAGCTCTACAACAGCCCGCAGCGCCTGGGCGCCCTGTGGGACAACTGCCGGGCGCTGCTGGGCGCGACCGGCGCCTAGTAACCGCGCCAGACGTTGTCGAAGGCGGCGTCCTCGATGACCTTGCGCTGGCGCACGGCCTCCAGTTCCATCACCGCGTCCCCGACCGCGGCCAGCACCGCGGCCGCCTCGTCGGGGAGCTCCTCGTCCGATTCCCCGCCGATGCCGGCGGCGGCCGCGAGGGCGGCGAGGACGGGTTCGCCCGCCGCCCGGCGCTCCTCGGCCTGCCGCCGGGCCGGCGAGTCGACCAGCTCGGTCCGCCCGGTCCGCAGCGGGATGCGGCGGCCGCGTCGCCGGTCCGTCAGCCCGGTCCGCTCCAGGTCGTCGACGTAGGCCGCGGACAGCCCGCGGCCCCGGCGCCACAGCCAGTCCTCGACCGACTCGTACGGTTCCTGCCGTACGAGCGTCTCGGCGGCCTCGTCCAACAGGCGGTCGCCGGTGGGGGACGGGGCGTTGGGCAGGAGGCGGTCGCCGTCCAGGACGAGGGCGTGGGCGTCGAGCAGGTCGAACACCTCGGCCGCCGCGAGCGCGAGCGAGAGGTCGCCCTGCTCCACCGGCTTGTCGTCGGCCATGTCGAGGGCGACGATCGCGAGATCCCGTGCGGTGGTCATCGGCGGCTCCACGTCGGTCGGCCGGGTGCGGCGGTTCGGGCTCAGGGGCCGGCCGCGGTGGGCCGGGCGTCCTGGGTCGATTCTCGCTCCTGTTCGGGGACCGTGGCACCCGAAACGACCATGTGGTGCGGAAAGCCGACCCGCAGCACCCCGGCGGCCGCGGCCGCGACCAGGACCACGAGGGCCGCCGTCAGCAGCGCCGGGTGGTAGCCGTGGTGCAGCAGCGGGGCCACGGTCACGGGGCCCAGGATCTGTCCGACCGAGTAGCCGGCGGTCAGCAGGGCGACGGAACGGGAGAACCGCAGGTGCGCTCCGAGGGCCAGGGCGAGCGTGCTGACGCCGATGAAGGTGGCGCCGAACAGCACCGCCGAGCCGAGGGCCGCGGCCGTACCGCCGACCAGGGCGGGCAGGGCGATGCCGACCGCCTGGACCACGAGCGCCGTGAGCAGCAGCCCGGGACGCGACCAACGGCGGCCCAGCCGGGCCCACAGTGCGGCGGACGGTACGGCGGCCAGGCCCACGAGCACCCAGGCGCCGCTGCCGACCCAGCCGGGGGAGCCCTGTCCGACGGCGGCGACCAGGAAGGTCCCGGCGACGATGTAGCCGACGCCCTCCAGCGTGTAGCTGACGAACAGCGCGCCGAACCAGCGGTGCGTGCGGGACCCCGCGGGGATGCCGTTCACCGTGGCCACGGGTGCCTCGTCCGGCCGTAGCTGCCATGAGGCGGCGGCGAGCAGCGCGGTCAGGGCTGCGGCGGCCCACCAGGCGGCCCGCCAGTCGGCGACCGGCCGCACCGCCAGGACCAGCAGACCGGACAGGGCGATGCCGCCGCCGACGCCGCCGAACCCCCAGCCGGACAGGTGCGGCGGGTGGTTCCGCAGGTGGTGCAGGAGGGACCCGGCCGCGACCACGAACACCAGGGCGCTCGCCACGCCCGCCGCCAGCCGCAGCAGCGCCCAGACGGCGGTGCTGTGGGTGAGCGGCATCGCGGCCAGGGTGCCGGTCAGCAGGAGCAGACAGGCACGCGGTACGGCGCGCGACCGGACCAGGACGGGGGCCAGGGTGCCCGCGAGGGCGCCGACGAGGTAGCCGGCGTAGTTGGCGGTGGCCAGGGTCGCCCCGGCCCCGGCGGACAGGCCCGCCTGGGTGTGCATCAGCGGCAGGATCGGGGTGTACACGAAGCGGCCCACTCCCATGGCCGCTGCGAGCGCTGCCGCGGCCCGGGTGACGTGGCGCCAGGGGGAGGGAGCGGTCACTTCGTGCCGGGGTCGTTGGGGTGCGGCTGGAGCGGGGTGACGGTGAGGGTCATCCACGGCCGCAGCGGCAGGGTGCCGAGCACCTTCGTGTGGAGCTCCTCCTCGTCGGCGGCCCGCCACACGCCGATGCTGCGCAACTCGCCCACCGGGCGCCAGAGTCGGGCCAGGTGGCCCGTCGCGGCCAGCTCCCTCGCGCGGACGGCCTCCGCCGCCCGCCGCCGGTCCACCTCCTCCTGTCCGGTGCCCTCGGGAACGGTGGTGGTGATCTCGACCAGGAACTCTTCCATGACCTGCTCCGCTCGTCGTCGGTGATCCCATGGTGCGCGCGTCACCTGCGCCGATGCCACGACCGGCTTCCTCGCTGCTGATAGGCGCAGCCTCCCAGTCCGCGTACGATGGCGCCCGTGGAACTGCGTCAGTTGCGGTACTTCGTCGCGGTCGCCGAGGAGCTGAACTTCGGTCGGGCCGCCGAGCGGCTCCTGATCGCCGGTCCCTCGCTCTCCCAGCAGATCAAGGCGCTCGAACGGGACCTGGGCGTCCGGCTGTTCGACCGGGACCGCCGCAGGGTGACCCTCACCGCGGCCGGTGCCGCCCTCCTCCCGCACACCCGCGCCCTGCTGGACCGCGCCGACGACCTCAGGCACCGGGCCGGCCGGCTCTCCGGCTCGCAGTCGGTACGGCTCGGATACGTCAACTGGCTTCCCCCGGACCTGATGTCGCGTACGGCGGCGGTGGCCCAGGTGCACGTCGACGCCTGGGTCGCCCCCTCCCACACCCAGGCCGCGCGCGTCGCCGACGGCAGCCTGGACCTCGCCGTGTGCTGGGTGCGCACCGAGGATCTGCGCAGGCTCGGACTGCGGGCCCGGCTGGTCGGCGCCGACCGGCTCTACGCCGTGGCCAGGGGCGGCGACAGCGTCGACGTACCCGACGTGCCGGCCCGCAGCACCGACGTGCTCATCGACGACGACCTCACCGCCTGGGCGTCCTGGAACGTGTACGGCGAGGAGCTCGCGCGCGTCACCGGCGCGCGTACGGTCCGCATCTCCGACGGCGCGATCACCGGACCCGCCTTCTTCGACCACGTGCGCCGCTGCACCCGCCCGGTCGTCAACTCGCCCAAGGGGCAGACCAGTCCGCTCCCGCCGGACCTGGTCCGGAGGGAGATCGTCGCGCCGAAGGTCTACTGGACCTGGTCCCTGGTCCACCGCGAGGACGAGGACCGCGCCGGTGTCCTGGCCGTCGTCGACGCGCTGTGCGGAGGCGTCGGCGACCTCGGCATCACCGCCCAGGACGCCTGGCTGCCCGCCGACGACCCGTACGCGATCCCCGGCTGACCTGCGCTGGGAGCCAGTGCCTCCCAGACGGGAGGAAGCCGGTCCTTCCGTGTCCTGCCGGACCGGCCTACCTTCCAAATAGTCGACCGGTCGGTTAGTACCGGTCACCGATTCGGAGAAGGTCATCATGAGCACGCAGAACCAGAAGGTCGCGATCGTCACCGGCGCCTCGCAGGGCATCGGCGCCGCCCTCGTCGAGGGCTACCGCAAGCTCGGATACGCCGTCGTCGCCACCTCGCGCACCATCGCCCCCGTCGACGACGCGGACGTCCTCACCGTCCAGGGCGACATCGCCGACCCGGCGACCGCGGAGCGTGTGGTCGCGGCGGCCGTGGAGCGGTTCGGGCGCATCGACACCGTGGTCAACAACGCGGGCGTCTTCGTCGCCAAGCCGTTCACCGACTACACGGCCGAGGACTTCGCCACCGTGACGGGCATCAACGTCGCCGGTGTCTTCCACCTCACCCAGCGGGCCGTCCCGCACCTGCTCGCCCAGGGCGGCGGCCACATCGTCAACATCACCACCAGCCTCGTCGACAACGCGGACTCCAGGGTCCCCTCCGTGCTGGCCTCGCTGAGCAAGGGCGGCCTGCAGTCCGCCACCAAGTCCCTGGCCGTCGAGTACGCCACCCGCGGCATCCGCGTCAACGCCGTGTCGCCCGGCACCATCAAGACGCCCATGCACGCCGAGGAGACCCACGAGTTCCTCGCCGCCCTGCACCCGGTCGGACGGATGGGCGAGATGAGCGACATCGTCGACGCCGTGCTCTTCCTGGAGACGGCACCGTTCGTCACCGGCGAGATCCTGCACGTCGACGGCGGAATGAGCGCGGGTCACTGACGAACCGTCAACACACCTCCAGGGAAGCGAACATGATCACCTCACTCGACGAGAAGACGATCCTGAGCAGCGTCCTCGACCGCTGGAAGTCCGGCGTCGACGCCCACCGACCGGACCGCGTGGCCGCCCTCTTCACCGAGGACGCCGTCTTCCAGGGACTGCATCCGTACAGCGTCGGACGGCAGGGCGTCGCCGCGTACTACGACTCCCAGCCGCCCGGCATGACGGCGGCCTACCGGATCCTGGAGACACGGCGCCCCGCCGACGGCCTCGTCCTGGGCTACCTCGACGCCGAGTTCACTTTCACGGACCGTCCCCCGGTCACGGTCAAACTGTCGGTTCTCCTCACCCGTACGGGCGACGACTGGTCCATCGCCCACTACCAGGTGTCCCGCCTCGACTAAGGGCTGCGCGGGGGTGTCGTCGGCGGACTGTCCTCACGCCGGGCTCGCAATGATCGCGGGCCCGGTCGTGGGGTGCCGGATGCCGATCGGCGCGGGTATTTCGCGGGCTCACTCCGGTGGCCTACACCGCCGACCCGGCGCCGGTCGGCAAGCGGCTCGGCGGGCCGCTCAGCAGCGGCGAGTTCCCGGGCCCCGTGCCATGGTGTGAAGCGGAGCTGTGGCACCGCTTAAGAAAGTCTCGATGGACCGCGGCGGTGTCGTACGGCAGATTGCTGGGCGTTTCCACCCCTCGTACCCACAGGAGCCGTACCTTGAAGGCGCTGGTCAAGGAGAAGGCGGAGCCCGGGCTGTGGCTCGCGGACGTTCCGGAACCGGCCGTCGGGCCGGGTGACGTGCTGATCAAGGTGCTGCGTACCGGTATCTGCGGCACCGACCTGCACATCCGGAACTGGGACGGCTGGGCCCAGCAGGCGATCCGGACCCCGCTCGTGCTCGGGCACGAGTTCGTCGGCGAGGTCGTGGAGACCGGGCGCGATGTCACCGAGACCAAGGCCGGCGACCGGGTGAGCGGCGAGGGGCACCTCGTCTGCGGGAAGTGCCGCAACTGCCTCGCCGGGCGCCGGCACCTGTGCCGGGCCACGGTCGGCCTCGGCGTCGGCCGGGACGGGGCCTTCGCGGAGTACGTCGTCCTGCCCGCCGCCAACGTGTGGGTGCACCGCGTCTCCGTGGAGCTCGACGTGGCCGCGATCTTCGACCCGTTCGGCAACGCCGTGCACACCGCGCTGTCCTTCCCGCTGGTCGGCGAGGACGTCCTGATCACCGGGGCCGGACCGATCGGGCTGATGGCGGCGGCGGTCGCCCGGCACGCCGGTGCCCGCAACGTCGTCGTCACCGACGTCAGCGAGGAGCGCCTGGAGCTGGCCCGCAAGATCGGCGTGAGCCTGGCACTGAACGTCTCGGAGGCGCAGATCGCCGACGGGCAGCGGGAGTTGGGGCTGCGCGAGGGCTTCGACATCGGCCTGGAGATGTCCGGACGGCCCGAGGCCCTGCGCGACATGATCGCCAACATGACGCACGGCGGCCGCATCGCGATGCTGGGACTGCCGGCCGCGGAGTTCCCGGTCGACTGGGCCCGGATCGTCACCTCCATGATCACCATCAAGGGCATCTACGGCCGCGAGATGTTCGAGACCTGGTACGCCATGTCGGTCCTCCTGGAGGGCGGCCTCGACCTCGCCCCCGTGATCACCGGCCGGTACGGCTACCGCGACTTCGAGGCGGCGTTCGCCGACGCGGCGAGCGGCCGCGGCGGCAAGGTCATCCTCGACTGGACCAACTGACCTAGGGACTGACGATGTTCGACTCCGTGCGCGACGACCTGCGCGCCACCCTCGACGAGATCCGCGCCGCCGGCCTGCACAAGCCCGAGCGTGTGATCGACACCCCGCAGTCGGCGACCGTGCACGTCTCCTCGGGCGGCCGCCCGGGCGAGGTCCTCAACTTCTGCGCCAACAACTACCTCGGCCTGGCCGACCACCCCGAGGTGATCGCCGCCGCGCACGAGGCCCTGGACCGCTGGGGCTACGGCATGGCCTCGGTCCGCTTCATCTGCGGGACGCAGGAGGTCCACAAGGAGCTGGAGGCGCGGCTGTCCGCCTTCCTCGGCCAGGAGGACACGATCCTGTACTCCTCCTGCTTCGACGCCAACGGCGGTGTCTTCGAGACCCTGCTGGGCCCCGAGGGCGCGGTGATCTCCGACGCCCTGAACCACGCGTCGATCATCGACGGCATCCGGCTGTCGAAGGCCCGCCGCTTCCGCTACGCCAACCGCGATCTGGCCGACCTGGAACGGCAGTTGAAGGAGGCCGCGGGCGCCCGGCGCAAGCTGGTCGTCACCGACGGCGTCTTCTCGATGGACGGTTACGTGGCGCCCCTGGCGGAGATCTGCGACCTCGCCGACCGCTACGACGCCATGGTCATGGTCGACGACTCGCACGCGGTCGGTTTCGTCGGCCCCGGCGGCCGCGGCACCCCCGAGCTGCACGGCGTCATGGACCGCGTCGACATCATCACCGGCACCCTCGGCAAGGCGCTCGGCGGTGCCTCCGGCGGCTACGTGGCGGCCCGTGCCGAGATCGTCGCGCTCCTGCGCCAGCGCTCCCGGCCGTACCTCTTCTCCAACACGCTCGCCCCGGTGATCGCCGCGGCCTCCCTGAAGGTCATCGACCTGCTGGAGTCGGCGGACGACCTGCGGGTGCGGCTGCGGGAGAACACCGCGCTGTTCCGCAGCCGGATGACCGAGGAGGGCTTCGACGTCCTGCCCGGCGACCACGCCATCGCGCCCGTGATGATCGGCGACGCGGCGAAGGCGGGACGCCTCGCGGAGCTGCTCCTGGAGCGGGGCGTGTACGTGATCGGCTTCTCGTACCCGGTGGTCCCCCAGGGGCAGGCGCGCATCCGGGTGCAGCTCTCGGCGGCCCACTCCACCGCGGACGTGAACCGCGCGGTGGACGCCTTCGTCGCGGCCCGCGCCGAGATGGTCGCGGCCCGCGCCGAGATGGCGGACTGAGTCCCGACCTGTTGCGATAATCGATCCCATGATCGAGGCACGGCGGCTCCACATCCTCCGTGCGGTGGCCGACCACCGCACGGTCACGGCGGCTGCCGCCGCGCTCTATCTCACGCCCTCGGCGGTCTCCCAGCAGCTCACGGCCCTGGAGCAGGAGACCGGCCACCGTCTGGTGGAGCGCGGCGCCAAGGGCGTACGGCTGACCCCCGCGGGTGAGATCCTGCTCAGCCACACCAACGCGGTCCTCGCCCAGTTGGAGCGGGCGGAGGCCGAGCTGGCCGCCTACAGCTCGGGCGCGGCCGGCACGGTCACCGTCGCCGCCTTCGCGACCGGGATCGCCCTGGTCGTGGCGCCCGCGGTGGCCCGGCTCGCCGCGACCGCACCCGGCATCCACATCCGCGTCCAGGACGCCGAGGGCGACGCCAGCCTGCCGATGGTCCTGGACCGGCAGGTCGACGTGGCGGTGGCGGTGGAGTACCGCGGGGCCCCGCCCGCCGACGACCCGCGCCTGGCGCACGTGCCGCTGTACGCCGAACCCTTCGACGCGGTCGTACCGGTGAGCCACCGGCTGGCCGACGCGGGCGAGGTGCCGCTGGCGGAGCTCGCCAAGGACCCGTGGATCGGCCCCTACCCCGGCAACCCCTGCCACGACGTCGTGGTCCTCGCCTGCGAGAACGCCGGTTTCCAGCCACGCCTGGAGCACTCCTCGGACGACTTCCGCGCGGTGGTCGCCCTGGCCTCGGCGGACGCGGGAGTGGCGCTCGTGCCGCGTTCGGCGCTGATCGGGATGGACCTCGCCGGAGTGGTCGTACGGCCGGTCGACGGGGTGGCCCCGACGCGCCGGGTCTTCGCGGCCGTCCGGCGGGGAGCCGAGGAGCACCCCCTGATCCGCCCCGTCCTCGACGCGCTCCGGGCCGTCGCCCAGGAGTAGGGAACGGCGAAGCGGGTGGTGCGGGCGATGCCCGCGCCGGAGCGGACGCCGGCGGCGTTCGGCGGGAGGGAGTAGCGGTCCGTCCCGTATCCGGGATAGGTTCCCGGATGTGAAACGTGATGGGTCCGGGCCCGACCCGGTCGACACCCGCCTGGGCGTCCGGCTCGCCGAGCTGCGGGCCGAACGCGGCTGGTCCCTGGGCGAGTTGGCCGAGCGCAGCGGGGTCAGCAAGTCAACCCTGTCCCGCGCGGAGCGGGCCGAGATCAGCCCCACCGCCTCGCTGCTCAACCAACTGTGCGGGGTGTACGGGCGGACCATGTCCCAACTGCTCAGCGAGGTCGAGACCGAGCCCGCGCTGCTGGTGCGGGCCGCCGGGCAGCCGGTGTGGGAGGACCGGGCCTCCGGGTTCGTACGGCGGTCCGTGTCGCCGCCGCACCCCGGGCTGCGTGGCGAAGTCGTCGAGGGACGGCTCGCCGCCGGCGCCGACATCGCCTACGACAGGCCGCCCGTGCCCGGTCTGGAGCAGCACATCTGGGTCCTGGAGGGCACGCTCGACGTCACCGCCCAGGACGTCGAGCACCACCTCGGCACCGGGGACTGCTTGCGGCTGCGGGTGTGGGGGCCGACGCGCTTCCGGTGCGCGGGCCCCGACGCGGCCCGGTACGTGCTGGCGGTGGTCCTGCCGTGATCGTCACCCGCCTCGACGAAGTCCAACTGGCCCAGCACGCCGACGGGTTGGCGGAACTCCTCGTCGACACCGTGGACGGCGGCGCCTCCGTAGGGTTCCTCGCACCGATGGACCGCGCGGCGGCCGTCGCCTGGTGGAAGGAGCGGGCCGGCGCGGTGGCCGCGGGACACCTGGCGGTGTGGGCGGCGCACGACGGTCACCGCGCGGTCGGCACCGTCAGCCTCGCCTTCCCCGACAAGCCCAACTCCCGGCACCGCGCGGAGCTGGTCAAGCTGATGGTGCACCGGGACGCGCGCGGGCACGGCCTCGGGCGCCGGCTCCTCGGCACCGCGGAGGACGCCGCCCGCTCGGCCGGGATCACCCTGCTCCACCTCGACACCGAGACCGACAGCCCCGCCGAGCGCCTCTACGGCTCGGCCGGCTGGACCCGGGCCGGCGTCATCCCCGACTACGCGGCCGACCCGGCCGGGGTGCTGCGGCCGACGACGCTGTACTACAAGCGGCTCGAAGCGACCGCTCCGACCAGGTGATTGTCAGTGCCGGCCGCTACGGTTCCTGTCATGCCGGACGCCGAAGACGTACGCCGAGTCGCCCTGTCCCTGCCGGACACGACGGAGAAGATCGCCTGGAGCATGCCCACGTTCCGGGTCGCGGACAAGATGTTCGCCACGCTGCCCGAGGACGAGACCTCCATCGCCGTGCGCTGCCCCAAGGAGGAGCGCGACGAGCTGGTGCTGGCCGAGCCGGACAAGTTCTGGATCGCCGACCACGAGGCGCAGTTCGCGTGGGTGCGCGCCCGGCTCGCCGCCATCGAGGACGAGGGCGAACTGCGGGACATCCTCGCCGACTCCTGGCGGCAGGCGGCCCCGACCCGGCTGCTCGACGCCTACCCGGAGCTGGGGCTGCCTAGAGGGTGAGGAAGGCGCCGATCCGCTCCCGCAGCGACCGCGCGTCCAGCCCGTGCGCGGTGACGTGTTCCTCGATCGTGCCGTACCGCCGCAGCTCACGGCGGCCCACGCCCAGGCCCAGCACCCGGTGCGGCACATCGGCCAGCGCGTCGTTCGCCGCCCCGGTCGACGTGCCCGCCAGATAGGGCTCGACCAGGACGACATCGGCGCGCGCGGCCCCGGTCGCCCGGTGCAGCGCGGCCGCGTCGAAGGGCCGGACGGTCGTCGCGTACAGGACGGTGACATCGAGGCCCTCGGTGGCGGCGATCACCTCGTCGAGCATCGGTCCGACGGCCACCACCACCCCGGAGCGTCCCTCGCGCACGGTGCGGAAGCGTTCGCCGTCGACGGGGAGCGCCGCCCGGTTGGCCTGGAGGGACAGCCGTACGTACACCTTGTCGTCGCCCGCGGCGACGGCGTGCCGGAGCAGGGTCTCGGCCTCGTCGGGATGGCCCGGCACATGGACCGTCCACCCGTCGAGGGTGTCCAGCAGGGCCACATCGCCGGGTGCCATGTGCGTGTACCCGCCCGCGGGCCAGTCGAAGGACGCGGCCGCGCTCACCAGGACCGCCCCCGTGTCCTGGTGGCCGAGGTCCAGCTTGACCTGCTCGAAGGGCCGCTCGACGAGGAAGCTGGCGAACGTGTGCAGCACAGGCCGCAGTCCGGTCAGCGCCAGGCCCGCGCCCGCCCCGACGAGGAGCTGTTCGCGGATGCCGACGTTGACGACCCGGTCGGGATGGCGGCGGGCCGCGTCGGTGAAGCCGTCCCTGCCGATCTCGGCGAGGACGACCGCGACCCGGGGCTCCTCGTCCAGCAGTCCCGACACGACGGTGGTGAAACGCTCACGCATGGTGTCCATGGAGCGGTGAACCTCTCTCGGGATCAGGATCCTCAGGCGGACTTCGGCTCGACGCGGGCCACGACCGCGTGCGGCCGGCCCGGATGCGGCGCGGTGAAGGCGGCGTACAGCGCCTCGTGGTCACGGCCGTCCACGGTGACCGCGGACCAGCCCGCGGCCTCGAACCGGGCCGCGATCCCGCCGGGCCGGGCATGACTGGCGGAGGCGTTGTCGACGACGACGGTGTGCAGGCGGTCGAGCCCGGCGGGCCCGGCGAAGGCGATCGCCTCATGGTTGCTGCCCTCGTCCAGCTCGGCGTCCCCGACCAGCACCCACACCCGAGGATCGGCGAGGCCCTGGGCACGCAGCCCCAACGCGGTGCCGACGCCGATCGGCAGCCCGTGGCCGAGCGACCCGCTGCCGATCTCGGCCCCCGGCACCAGCACGCGGTCCGGGTGGTGACCGAGCGGCGAGTCGTACGCGCCGAACCCGGGCAGCCAGTCCACGGGCACGAACCCCTTCGCGGCCAGCACCGCGTAGTACGCCATCGGCCCGTGCCCCTTGGACAGCAGGAACCGGTCCCGCCCGGGGTCCTCGGGTCGCTCCGGGCGCACCCGCAGCACGCGGTCGTAGAGCACCCACAGCACGTCCAGCGTGGACGTGGCCGCCGGTCCGTGCTTCTCGTCGCCCGTCATCAGCCCCATGAGCCGGGGCAGGTCCTCGTAGTCGTACGTCCGTCCGCGTTCCTCGGTGATGGTCATGCGGACGATCGTGCAACCTCAACCAAAGTCGAGGTCAAGCGGGAAAGGAGTGCGCGACCACCGACCCGAGTGCGGTATGGTTTCTCTGCGCGTTCGGCCCGGGGAAACCCCAGGTCAGACGGGCACCGGGACGTGGCGCAGCTTGGTAGCGCACTTGACTGGGGGTCAAGGGGTCGCAGGTTCAAATCCTGTCGTCCCGACGGTGCGAAAGGTCTTCGCAGGCGAGAGCCTGCGGGGGCCTTTTTCGTGTGCCTCCCCCCGGCCCGGGGCGGGTGCGCCGGCCCGGAAGCCCGGCCGGCGCACGTCGCGACGTCCTGCCCGGGCCTACACGGCACCGGTCCGCAGGACGAAGTCGCGGACCGCCTCCGCGAACAGCTCGGGCTCCTCGACGTGCCCCATGTGCCCGCTGTTCTCGAGCACCAGCAGCCGCGAGTCGGGGATCAGCTCGTCCATCTCGAACGCCCAGCGCGGGCCGCAGATGACGTCGTGCCGGCCCACGACGACCAGGGCGGGCGGCTCCAGGCCCTTCAGCGCGGCGCGGTCGTCGATCGCCTCGGGCACGAGGTCCTCGTCCAGGCCCGAGATGTACGTGGCCCGGACCGCGTCCCGGAACGGGGCCAGTCGCTCCTCGTCGCCCCAGTAGTCGGCGAAGTACGAGGGCAGCACACCGCGGGCGACCGCCACCGTCTGCTCGTCGCTGGAGATGTGGGCCATCGCGCCGAACGCGGCCATGACGTCGGGCAGTCCGGGGTGGCCGGCGTGTTCCGCGGCGAACGCCTCCACCCGGCGGGCCGCCTCCGCGCCGTGTTCGGGACCGGTGGCGGGCGCGCCCTCGTACAGCACGACACCCTTCACCTGCCCGGGCCGGTGCAGGGCGTGATGGGCGGCCACGAACGCGCCGTGCGAATGCCCCAGCAGATGCACCCCGGACACTCCGAGGCGGTTGATCAGGACCTGGAGGAAACGGCTGTAGCGCTCCCGGGTGTAGCCGTGCGGGTGCGAGGGCAGACGGCTGTCCTCCGCGGTGCCCACCGGCTCGACGTAGACCATCGTCAGGTGCTCCTCGAGAGCCGGCATGCGCAGGTACTCCCAGAAGATGCCGGGACCGCCCGGGTGCGCCACGCACACCGGGCCGCTGCCGTGGACGTGGTAGCGCTGGACGATGCCGCCCGTCCGGTACGTGTGGGTGCCGGGGGACAGGGGGTCGGTGTGGGTGCTCATCGGGATCTCCAAGGGTCCGCGGGTGGCTGTGACACCGACAGGACGCACCGGAGGCCGAGAAGTCGTATCGGCGGCCTGTGACCTGCGCCACTCCCCGTGGCGCGGGCCGAGTCAGGCCGCGGCGGACGCGGACGCGGCCCCGGGCCGGGCCGCGTGATGGAGGCTGACGCGGTCGAAACGGCCGCCGTCGAGGGACATGATCCAGGCGACACCGGGCGGGCAGTGGTCCGGTGCGTCGGGCGGGTTGACCAGCTCCATCTCCCAGACGACAAGCGACCGTCCGGCCACCACGTGCACGGGACGCTGGCGCACACCCGCCGAGAGGTCGCCGTCCATCCCGGCCAGCATGAGTTCGGCCCCGCCCAGGCGGCGGCCGCCGGCGAGCAGCGACACCTCGGGGGAGTAGCGGTCCCTGACCACCCTGGCGAACTCGCCGCGCTCGGCGGCCGCGAGCGTCGCGCGCGCCTCCTGCCAGCTCGCCTCGGTACGCCGGGCCACGTCACCGTGGGCGGTGGCCGCGGTGGCGGTGAGCGCCCGGGCGAGGGCGCGGCGCGCCTGGCCGAGCCGGCTGCGCACGGTGCCCACGGGAACCGCGCAGGCCTCCGCCACCTGCTGGTACGAGGTGATCCCGGTGGAGAAGTAGCGCAGCACGACCGGCAGCCGCAGGGTCGGGGACAGGGACTCGACGGCCTCCCACACCCAGTCCCGCAGCGCATGGCTCTGCAGGACCTCCTCGGGAGACGACAGGGCGGTGTCGTACGGCCGGGCCGGCACCGTCTCCACGGGCTCGACCCGGCGGGAGGCGCGCAGCAGTGTCCGGCAGGCGTTGCGCACCACCATGCGCAGCCACGGCCCCACCGCCTCCGGGTCGCGGACGTCCACGATCCGGCGCAGCGCGACCAGCGCCGCCTCCTGGAGCACGTCGTCCACGTCCGGCCCCGGCCCGAGCAGACTGAGCGCCACCGCGCGCATCCCCGGCCGGTGCCGCTCCAGCAGCAGGGCCACAGCCGTCACGTCACCCGCCTGCGCGGCCCGGGTCAGTGCCGCGTCCCGCGCCGGGCCGGCGTCCCCCGCCATCCCGCTCATCCCTTGCCCTCCCGGCCGTGACACCTGTCCACAACGACCTTAACCGCTGCGGGACACCTGGCGATCACGTGTGAGGGGGAGGGGGACACGTGTGCGCGGACACACCGGTGTGTTCACGGTCGGCCGTACTCGCTCATCGCGTCGACGAGCCAGCGGGCCAGGTAGTCGGCGAACGACGACCGGGGCAGCAGACGGTAGGTCGGGGTGTCGTCGGTCTGCCACAGCAGGACCGCGACGGGGCCGACCGTGGTCGACACCGCGCGGCCGGGGCCCAGGGCGCGGGGGTGCAGGTCCAGCGGGCTGCCCTTTTCCAGGACCTCCCGCGCCGAGGGGCCGCTCAGCTCCAGGGTGGTGCGGTTCGCCGACACGTCCACGACCGAGCCGGGGTCGGCCCCGAGGGCCTCCCGCAGCTCCCCGGTCACGATCGCGGCGTCGGTCCGGGAGACGACGAGCCACTCGTCGGGGCCCAGCCAGACGGCCGTACGGTCGCCGTGTCCGGCGGTGTCGCCGCAGCGCCGGGGCAGCGGCGCACCCAGGGCCGCCCCGATCCGGTCGGCCGCCTCGGAGGCGGGGTCGACACGCACGTTCACCATGGTGAGGAAGGGCAGTTCGGCCAGCGTGACGCCCCGGGGGCCGGTGACGGCGGCGGCGCGCAGCAGCTCCTCCAGGTGGGACAGCGGACTGGTGCGCAGGGCCACCGGGCCCGCCGTGCTCGGTTCAGCCATCTCGCCTGGTCCCTTCGGGGTCGTAGAGGACGAAGTCGGTCACCTCGACCGGCACCAGCGCCTCGCCCACCGGGGCGAGCAGGGTCTGGCCCTTCCTGGCCTGTCCGCCGGCGACCAGGGCGAGGGCGAAGGGCCGGCCGAGGGCCGGGCTGTGGTAGCTGGAGGTGACATGGCCGAGCATCGGCACCGGGACCGTCCCCAAGTCGACGTCCGGGGCGACGAGTTGGGTGCCCTCGGGCAGCCGGGTGGTGCGGTCGGCCGGGAGCAGGCCGACCAACTGCTTGCGGTCGGTGCGGGAGGTGTCGGTGCGGGCGAAGGACCGCTTGCCGATGAAGTCCTTCTGCCGGGAGACCGCCCAGCTCATGCCCGCGTCCTGCGGGGTGACCGTCCCGTCGGTGTCCTGGCCGACGATGATGTAGCCCTTCTCGGCCCGCAGGACGTGCATCGCCTCGGTGCCGTACGGGGTGATGCCGTACGGCCTGCCGACCGCGTCCACCTCCTCCCAGACCGAAAGGCCGTACCAGGCCGAGACGTTGATCTCGTAGGCCAGCTCGCCGGAGAAGGAGATCCGGCAGATCCGGGCCGGGACGCCGGAGGCCAGGGTGGTCTCGCGGAAGGCCATGAACGGGAAGGCCTCGTTCGACAGGTCGATGTCCGGGGCGAGATGGGCGACGACCGCGCGCGACTGCGGGCCCACCACGGCGATCGTCGCCCACTGCTCGGTCACCGAGGTGCAGTGCACGTCGAGTTCGGGCCACTCGGTCTGGAGCCACTCCTCCAGCCAGTCCAGGACGTTCGCGGCGCCGCCGGTCGTGGTGGTCATGAAGTAGCGCTCGTCGTCGAGCCGGAGCGTGACACCGTCGTCGAAGATCATGCCGTCGGGCTTGCACATCACGCCGTAGCGCCCCGTGCCGGGCTTCAGCTTCTTGAAGGCGTTGGTGTAGATCCGGTTGAGGAACTCGCCCGCGTCCGCGCCCCGGATCTCGATCTTGCCGAGGGTGGAGGCGTCCATGAACGCCACCCCCTCCCGTGCCGCCCGGCACTCGCGCGCCACGGCCGCGTCCATGTCCTCACCGGCCTGCGGGTAGTACCGGGGGCGCTTCCACTGCCCGACGTCCTCGAACTCCGCGCCGTGCGCCACATGCCAGCCGTGGATCGACGTGGTCCGCTCCGGGTCGAACAGCGCGCCGCGTTCACGCCCCGCCAGGGCGGCGAAGGCGATCGGCGTGTACGGCGCCCGGTAGGCCGTGGTGCCGATCTCGTCCAGGGAACCGCCGAGGGCCTCGGCGATCACCCCGATCGCGTTGACCCCGGACGTCTTGCCCTGGTCGTTCGCCGTGCCGAGCGAGGTGTACCGCTTGACGTGCTCGACACCGCGCATCCCGGCACCGGTGGAGCGCCAGATGTCGGCGACCGTGACATCGCGCTGGAGGTCGACGAAGTGGCTGTCCCAGGCGCCGGGTTCGCCCTCGGAGGCGGGCACCAGCCACAGGGCGCGCGTCGGACCGGGCGCGCGCCGCGCGCCCTCGGCCGGCACGGGCACCGGGAAGCCCGCCGCCGTCGCCGCCAGCGCTCCGGCCCGCGCCCCCTCGGCCAGACAGCCGTCGAGGTCGTACGTCCCCCGGGCCGCCCCCACGACCTGCTGGTCGCGTACCGTCCCGTCCGGCACGAACGCGACGAGGTCCGCGTCCCAGCGCAGCCTGCCCTGGCGCTGGGAGTGCAGGTGCACCACCGGACTCCAGCCGCCCGACACGGCGAGCAGATCGCAGTCGAACGACTCGGGCCCGCCGGCGAGCCGGCCCTCGGCGTCCAGGGCCCGCACGGTGACGCCGGTGAGCCGGTGGTCGCCGGAGGTGTCGACCACCGCGCTGCCCGTCAGCACCCGCACGCCCGTCGCCGCCCCCACCTCGGCCGCCCGGTCGGACAGTTCGGGCCGGGCGTCCACCACGGCCGCGATGTCGATGCCCGCCGCGTGCAGACCGGCGACCGTGTCGTAGGCGCTGTCGCCGGTCGTGCCCACCACGGCCCGCGAACCGGGCGCCACGGCGTACCGGTCGAGGTAGGTGCGCACGGCCCCGGCGAGCATCACACCGGGCCGGTCGTTGCCCGCGAAGACCAGCGGGCGTTCGTGCGCGCCGGTCGCGAGGACGACCTGCCGGGCGCGGATGTGCCACAACCGCTGCCGCGAGACACCCGCGGGCGCGTCGGCACCGAGGTGGTCGGTGCGCCGCTGGAGCGCCAGCACGTAGTTGTCGTCGTACGACCCGAAGGCCGTGGTCCGGTGCAGGACGACGGCTTCGGGGGCGGCGTCGAGGGCCGCGCGCAGTTCCTCGGCCCCCTCCCGGGCGTCCGGCTCGGGCTGCTCGTCGACGAGGATCACGCGGGCCCCGGAGGCGGCGGCAGCGGCGGCCGCCGCGAGGCCCGCCGGTCCGGCGCCGACGACCAGCACGTCGGTGTGGACGTACTTCTTGTCGTAGACCGCGGGGTCCGGAGTGGGGTCGAGCCGGCCCATCCCGGAGAGCGTGGTGGCGGACAGGCCGTCGTACAGCTCGACCGTCGTCGCCGGGAGCATGCCCTCCGAGCACGAACCGGCCAGTTGCACCAGGGCGTTGGGCTCCTCGACGCCCGCGGCGACGATGCCGCGCGGGCGGACGCGGTAGAGCGAGGGGGCGACCTCGACGAGTCCGTTCGCCAGCATCGCCGAGGCCAGGGTGTCACCGGGGTGACCGGTCAACTCCCGTCCGTCGACGGTGAAGCGCAGCAGCCTGCTGCGGTCGACGCGGCCGCCTCGCGGCAGCCGGAAACGCTGGTCGGTCATCGGTTCCCTCCGGGGCGTGGCTCGTCGAGCCGGTACGAGGTCAGCACCTCGTGGGTGGCGGTGTCGCGCAGGACGTTGAACCAGCGGCGGCAGCCGACGCTGTGCATCCACCGTTCCGCGAAGGGGCCCTTGGGGTTGTCGCGGAAGAAGACGTACTCGGCCCACTGCTCGTCGGTGAGGTCGGCGGGGGACTCCGGGTGGGGGACGTGGGCCTGTCCGCCGTAGCGGTACTCCGTCTCGTTGCGCGGACCGCACCAGGGGCACGTGATCAGCAGCACGGCGTTCTCCTCAATGGCGCAGGGCGTCGATGCTCAGTGCGCCACGGCCGCGGCGCCGTGCTCGTCGATCAACGCGCCGGTCGTGAAACGGTCGAGGGCGAAGGGGGCGTTCAGCGGATGCGGCTCGCCGGTGGCGATGGTGTGCGCGAAGGTCCAGCCGGCCGCCGGGGTCGCCTTGAAACCGCCCGTGCCCCAGCCGCAGTTGACGTACAGGTTCGCCAGGGGCGTGCGGCCGATGACCGGGGAGGCGTCCGGGGTGACGTCGACGATGCCGCCCCAGGTGCGCAGCACATGGGCCCGCGCGAAGACCGGGAACAGCTCGACGGCGGCGGCCATCTGCTGCTCGATCACATGGAACGAGCCGCGCTGACCGTAGCCGTTGTACGCGTCGACGCCCGCGCCCATCACCAACTCGCCCTTGTGGGCCTGCGAGACGTAGACGTGGACGTGGTTCGACATGACGACGGTCGGGTGCACCGGCTCGTGCAGTTCGGAGACCAGGGCCTGGAGCGGGTGGGACTGCACCGGCAGCCGGATGCCCGCCCGCTCGGCCAGCACGCTGCTGTGCCCGGCGGCCGCGAGACCGACCCGGCCGGCGTGGATGCGGCCGCGGTTCGTCTCCACGCCCACGACCCGGTCGCCGTCCTTGAGGAAGCCGGTGACCTCGCAGCCCTGGATCAGGTCCACGCCCAGCTCGTCCGCGCGGCGGGCCAGCGCCCAGGCGACGTGGTCGTGCTTGGCGATGCCGGCCCGGGGCTGGAAGGTGGCACCGAGGACCGGGTACCGGGTGCGGGAGGAGACGTTGAGGATGGGGCAGACCTTGGCGACCTCGTCCGGCTCCAGCCACTCGGCGTCGACCCCGTTGAGGCGGTTGGCGCCCACGCGGCGCATGCCCTCGCGGACGTCCTGGAGGGTGTGCGCGAGGTTGAGGACACCGCGCTGGCTGAACAGGAAGTCGTAGTCCAGTTCCTCCGGGAGCCGCTCCCACAGCTTCAGCGCGTGCTCGTAGATCGCCGCGCTCTCGTCCCAGAGGTAGTTGGAGCGGATGATCGTGGTGTTGCGGGCCATGTTGCCGCCCGCGAGCCAGCCCTTCTCCAGAACGGCCACATCGGTGATGCTGTGGTTCCTGGCGAGGTAGTAGGCGGTGGCGAGACCGTGGCCGCCCGCGCCGACGACGACGACGTCGTACGACCGCTTCGGGTCCGGGTTGCGCCAGAGGAAGTCCGGGTGCTCGGGCAGCGGTTCGGCGGTCATGCCGCGCCTCCGTCGAGGTGGGGGTAGAGGGGGAAGGCGGCGGCGAGCTTCTCGACCCGGGCGCGCAGTTCGTCCTCGGGGCGTTCGCCCTTGAGGGACTCGGCGACGACATCGGCGACCTCGCGGAACTCCGTCGCGCCGAAGCCGCGGGTGGCCAGGGCGGGCGTGCCGATCCGCAGCCCCGAGGACACCATCGGCGGGCGCGGGTCGAACGGTACGGCGTTGCGGTTCACGGTGATGCCGATGCGGTGCAGCCGGTCCTCGGCCCGCCTCCCGTCGAGCTCGGACCTCCTCAGGTCGACGAGGACCAGGTGGACCTCGGTGCCGCCGGTCAGGACGGTGATCCCGGCCTCGGCCACGTCGTCGGCCAGGAGCCGGCCCGCGAGCAACTTCGCGCCCCGCAGCGTGCGCCGCTGACGCTCCCTGAACTCCTCGCCCGCCGCGACCTTGAAGGCCACCGCCTTCGCCGCGATCACGTGTTGCAGCGGGCCGCCCTGCTGACCGGGGAAGACCGCCGAGTCGACCTTCTTGGCCAGGCCGGCGCGGCTGAGCACGACACCGCCGCGCGGGCCGCCGAGGGTCTTGTGGGTGGTGGTCGTGACGACGTCGGCGTACGGCACCGGGTTGGGGTGCAGGCCCGCGGCGACCAGGCCCGCGAAGTGCGCCATGTCCACCAGCAGATACGCGCCCACCGCGTCGGCGATCCGGCGGAACTCCGCGAAGTCGAGCTGCCGGGGGTAGGCGGACCAGCCCGCGACGATCATCTTCGGCCGGTGCGCGAGGGCGAGCTGCTCGACCTCGTCCATGTCGACGCGCAGGTCGGACGCGCGCACGTGGTACGGCACGACGTCGTACAGCTTGCCCGAGTAGTTGAGGCGCATCCCGTGGGTCAGATGGCCGCCGTGCGCCAGGTCGAGGCCGAGGATCGTGTCACCGGGCTCCAGCAGGGCGGACATCGCGGCCGCGTTGGCCTGGGCGCCCGAGTGCGGCTGTACGTTCGCGGCCTCGGCGCCGAAGAGCTCCTTCACCCGGGCGATGGCCAACTGCTCGACCACGTCGACGTGTTCGCAGCCGCCGTAGTAGCGACGGCCGGGGTAGCCCTCGGCGTACTTGTTGGTCAGGACGGACCCCTGGGCCTCCAGCACGGCGGCCGGGGCGAAGTTCTCCGAGGCGATCATCTCCAGCGTGGACTGCTGGCGGTGCAGTTCGGCGGCCACGGCGGCGGCGACGTCCGGGTCGAGTGCGCCGAGGGGGAGGGAGAGCGGCGAGGCGGGGCTGGTGGGCGAGGCGGGCGTGGTGAGCGGCGAGGTGGGCGGCGTACACGTTGCCATCTGTGCACCATCCTGGGAGCCGGCTAATGAGCAACTGATATATCAGCCTGTGCGGTAAGGTATGGGAGCTCGCCGCACAGGTCAAGGGGGCATCCATGGAGCAGGTCGCGACCGAGATCGAGGAGCTGTCGCTCGCCGAGCGCGCGTACCGCGCCATCCGGGACCGGCTCGTCATGCTGGAGATCCGGCCCGGCGCGCCGATCAACGAGGAGCAGCTCGGGCAGTCCCTCGGCGTCGGCCGCACCCCCGTGCGCGAGGCACTCAAGCGACTCCAGTACGAGCGCCTGATCACGACCTACCCCCGGCGCGGCACCTTCGCCACCGAGGTCAACATCACCGACCTCGCCCACATCTCCGAGGTCCGCCAGGAGCTGGAACCACTGGCCGCGGCACAGGCCGCGCGCCGCGCCACGGCCACCGACCGCGCGCACCTGACGGCCCTGCGGCGCGAACTCGCCACCGGCGGGGCCCCTGGGCGGGACTCCGCCGATCTCATGCACCTGGACCTCCAGGTCCACCGCGCCATCTACACGGCCACGCACAACCCGTACCTGGAGGACACTCTCGTCCGCCACGACAACCTCGCGACCCGTATCTGGTGCCTGTTCGTGGACCGGCTGTCGGACATGGCCGGCCATGTCGAGGAACACGGACCGCTGATCGAGGCGATCGTCTCGGGCGACGCGGACCGGGCGGCGCGGTTGGCGCGCAGCCATGTGGAGGGGTTCGAGCAGGCGATCCGCGGGGCGATGTGAGGCAGGGCGGTCCCCGAGCGAGTCCGGCGCCCGTCCCGCCGGCCTCAGACGTCGGCCCCGTCGCCGTCGAGGTCGGTGCACTGCCGCACCACCCGCAGCTCGTCACCCTCGATCCGCATCTCGTACAGCTTCCCGCGCGCGTTCTCGAAGGGGCGGTGGAGGATCATCATCAGCCGGCCGTCGAAGGCCCGGAACAGCATGCCGTGCCCGCTGTCCTCCCGGACCAGCGGCCGGCGCTGCTCCCAGGGGCCGGTCAGCGCACCCGACCTGGAGACGGCGTAGGTCTGCACGTACCCGCCGCTGACGGTGCCGTCGGCGCCGGCCGTGTTCTTCTCGTACGTCGACCACAGCATGAGCAGGGCGCCGTCAGGGGTGCGGTGGAGCTGCGGGCCGTCGGTGACGTAGGGCGCGAGCTGGTGCGGGACGCCCGCGGGGATCTGCTCACCGAGCCAGAACGCGTCCGACCCCTTGAACAGGAAGACGGGCTCGCCGACCGTCCGGGTCAGATCGGGGGCCAGCCGGACGGCCTCCATCGTGCCGTCGACGGTCTGGAGCCACTCGTGCGCGTACACCATCCAGGGCTGCCCGTCCGGGTCGACGTGGAGGGTGCCGTCCAGGGTCATGAGCCCGGCGGGCGGGGTGGGCCCGGACGGGTCGACGACGGTGAAGGGCCCGAGCAGCGAGTCGGACACGGCGGTCACCGTGCCGCGGGCGTGGTTCGGCAGCGCGAAGGGCGTGCCCCAGCGACCGGCCGGCGGCACCGGCAGCACCCGGTTCTCGTCGTGCAGGGTGGTGAACAGGTAGTACCTGCCATTCCAGGCGTGCACCTCCGGCGCCCAGCCGCCGTCCCGCGCCCAGATCCCCTCCTGCTCGGCCGTCCGGAACACCACGACGGGCCGCGTCCAGTCCCGCAGGTCCCGGCTGCGGTAGACCATCGTCCCGACCCCCTCCACACCCGACACTGACGGTTCGTTGGACGTGTACAGGTAGTAGGTCCCTGTCTCCTCGTCCGCGACGACGAACGGATCGTGCAACAGCATCTCGGGCAGCCGCAGGGGCTCGGTGTCGGTCACGGCCGAACGATACGGCGCCGTGCGGGTGCGGCTGCCGGGCCGGCCCCCGGGGAAAATGCGTTCGGGCGCCGCGGCGTCGTCTGTCACGCTGGGCTGGTGCTGCTCAAGCTGACGGGTTCCAGTTGTTCCGGCAAGTCCACGCTCGCCCTGGCCGCGGCCGACAGGTTCCCGGGGATCGCCGTGCACGACTTCGACGAGATCGGGGTTCCCGACCACCCCGGGCCGCACTGGCGGCACCGCGCGACCGAGTGGTGGGTGCGGCGTGCGCTGGACTACCAGGACCGCGGAATCGATCTTCTGCTGACCGGGCAGTCGCCGCTCGGCGAGGTGCTGGCCGTCCCGTCCGCGCCGCTCCTGGACGGGATCGCCGTATGCCTGGTCGACGTCGACGACGACACCCGGCGCGCCAGGCTCGCCCGGCGGGACCCCGGCCGATGGGACGCCCCGGCGGTCGAGGCCTTTCTCGGCTGGGCCGCCTGGCACCGTGGGCACGCCGGTGACCCCCGGCATCTGCCCGAGGCCGTCGTCGACGGCGGCTGGCCGGAGATGGCCTGGCACCGCTGGACGTCATGGGCCGCCGACGACCCGCGCTGGCACACCCACCTGGTCGACACGACCGACCAGCCGCCCACGGCGTCCGCGGCAGCGGTGGTGCGCTGGGTGAGCGCACAGCGGGCAGCACACCGGTCCGGACGGCTCGCCCTGAGCCGGGGCTGGACGGATGCCGGCGGTGCCCGGTCCGCGTCCCCGTGACCGCGTCAGAAGCGGACCGTCATCTCGACGCGCACGTCGTCCCCCGCGGCGAGCCCCTCCGGCACCCGCACCGCGTTCTTCAGGGGCAGCAGATAACCGCCGTCCTTCGGGAACAGGGAGGTCGTGAAGGCGACCTCGCCGATCCGGGCCTCGACCGGGATCACGCCCCAGCCGTAGGTGGCCATGCGAGCCACCTCGCCGATGTCGGAGGACTCCTGGTCGGGAACCGGCACGAAGTAGTAGGGGGCCGGGCCCCGCCATTCGATCACCCGGCCGGTGAAGGCGAGTTGCACGAGACCCCCTCTTGTCCCGACGACGTCAGGACAGTCTGTACCGCGCCGCGATGTCCGTGAGATAGCCGCGCAGCATGATCTTCGCCTCCTCCAGGAGCGCCGCGTCCCCCTTGGTGTCCCGGCGGAACGCCTCCTGGGCGAGGGCGTCGGCGGCCAGGAGCGCGGCGTGGCAGACGCGGGCGAGGGTCTCGTCGTCCTCGGCGAGGTGCAGCGCGAGCAGGATGCGGCGGATCCCGTCGGCCATCCGGTGCTTGTGCTCGCGGTCCGCGGCCCGGGTCCGCTCGGTCAGCCCGCTGCCGAACCACAGGGCGCGGAAGCCGTGTTCGATGCGGTAGATCTCGGCGTACACGTCGACGAGGACACCCACCGGGTCCTGCCAGCGCTCGACGGCCGCGGCCTCCACCAGCGCGTCCATCGCCGCTTCCAGTTTCGCGAAGTAGCCCGCCGCGAGCGCCTCGATGATCGCCCCGCGGTCGGGCAGGTACTGGTAGAGCGAGCCCACCGACACCCGGGCCTCGGACGCGATCCGGGTCGTGGTGAGCGACTCGACGCCCTCCTCCACCAGGATGCGTTCCGCGGCTTCGAGCACCCTGGCCAACCGGGCCCGGCTGCGGGCCTGTTGGGGAGTGCGCCGCAGGGAGGCGATCCATGCGGCCGGGTCGGTGTCCGGGACGGACTCAGCCACGGGACGACCTCCGCTCATCCACGGGACGACCTCACGCGACGACCTCCGAACGTGAACGTGACTTTGTTTCAGGTTTAGGTTAGCGTCGCGCGCATGACCGACTCAAGCCCGGCGCTGAGCGAGGAGCGGGCCGCCGTGGCCGCCGCCTGCCGCCGCCTGGGGGCCGAGGGACTGCTCATCGGTACGGCGGGGAACGTCAGCGTCCGCGTCGGGGACCGCGTGGCGATCACCGCGACCGGCGCGATCCTGGCCGAGCTCACCCCGGACCAGGTGACCGTCGTCGACCTCGACGGGGAGCTCGTGACCGGCGGCCTCCTGCCGACCTCGGAACTCGACCTGCACCTGGGCGTCTACCGCCGCTACGGCACCGGCGCGGTCGTGCACACCCACGCCCCGATGGCCACCGCCCTCTCCCTCGTCCTCGACGAACTGCCCTGCGTCCACTACCAGTTGCTGGCCCTCGGCGGCACCGTCCGGGTCGCGCCCTACGCCACCTTCGGCACCCCGGAACTCGCCGAGTCCGTCCTCACCGCACTGGAGGGCCGGGGCGCCGCCCTGATGGCCAACCACGGGGCCGTCACCCACGCCCCCACCCTCGACAAGGCGGTCGAGCACGCCCTGCTCCTGGAGTGGGCCTGCGGTGTGTACCAGCGCGCGGCCGCCCTGGGACAGCCCCGCGTCCTCGACGAACAGCAGCAGATCGCGGTGATCGAGGCAGCCCTCGCCCGCAACTACGGCACCACGCAATCCGCACAGGAGGGAACCCGATGAAGGCGCAGAACGTGGTCACCATGGGCGTGCACGTGCTGGACGTCCTGGTCCGGCCGGTCGAGGAGATACCCGAGGGACAGGGCGCGACCCTCGTCGAGGACATCCGGATGACCGCCGCCGGCACGGCCGCGGGCACCGCCCTCACCCTCGCCAAGCTGGGCGCCTCGGTGCGCACCGCCGGCGCGATCGGCGCCGACCCGACGGGCGACCTGCTCACGGCGCTCCTCGACAAGGCGGGCATCGACACCTCGCTGCTCGTCCGCCGGATCGACACCTCCACCTCCGCGACCGTCCTGCCGATCCGCCCCAACGGCGACCGCCCCACCCTCCACCTGCTCGGCGCCAACATCACCTACGGCCTCGACGACGTGCCCTGGGACGCGGTCGCCGAGGCGAGCCACCTGCACCTCGGCGGACCCGAGCTGATCGGCGCCGACGTCGCCGCCCGCATCCTGGCGCACGCCAAGGAGCACGACGTGGTCACCTCGGTGGACCTCCTCGCCCCGGGCGCGCTCGGCACCTTCGACCAGATCGAACCGCTGCTCCCGTACGTCGACTTCCTGCTCCCCAACGAGGACCAGGTCCTCGGCTTCAGCGAGGAGCACGACGTCGTCACCGGCGCCAAGAAGTTCCTGGCAGGCGGGGTGGGTCTGGTCGCGGTCACCCGGGGCGGCGACGGCGCCCTCCTGGTCACCGCGTCGGGCACGGAGACGGTGCCCGCCTTCGAGGTCGAGGTCGTCGACACCACCGGCTGCGGCGACGCCTTCTCGGCGGGCTTCCTGCGCGGCATGAGCCTGGACCGCACACCGCGCGAGGCGGCGGTCCTGGGCTGTGCCGCGGCGGCACTGGTGGCGCGGGGCCTGGGCAGCGACCACGGCGACTTCGACCTGGCGGAGGCCGACGAGTTCTCCATGACCAGCGGGACCCGCTCCTAGGCGCAGCCATACCTTGCGGTGCGCGAAGGGTGCGGAATGGGCGTCGTACGGCCGGTGTTGCGGCAGCATCGGATCCGTACCGCCCCACCGCACTCCTGGGAGAACCCATGCCCCGCTCCGAAGCCCGGGTCGCCACCGACCGCCCGCACCGCTACGCCAAGCAGCTCGCCTCGCACCTCGGGCGCCGCAGCGAGACCACGTGGGACGAGGAGAGCGGTGAGGGCAGCCTGCGCTTCCAGAACGGGGGCAGGGGCTCCCTCACCGCCACCGAGGGCGCGCTGCTGCTGACGCTGGAGACGGAGTCCGAACACCTCGACCTGCTGGAGGGTGTCGTCGGCAGCCACCTGGTCCGCTTCGGCAGCAAGGACGAACTCGTCGTCGAGTGGACCCGGGACGGCGGCCGGCCCGGCACGACCCAGCGCAAGGAGACCGACTGACCGGGGGCCGGCGGAGGTCTCAGAGCGCGCAGCCCACGTGCGCCAGCGCCTGCTTGAGCAGCACCCCGTGACCGCCGGGCATCTCGCTCGCCACCGCCGGCGACAGCGCCTCCTGCGGACTGAACCACACCAGGTCCAAGGCGTCCTGCCGGGGCCGGCAGTCACCGGTCACCGGGACGACGTAGGCGAGGGAGACCGCGTGCTGGCGCGGGTCGTGGTACGGCGTGATGCCCTGGGTGGGGAAGTACTCCGCCACCGTGAACGGCTGCAAAGAGGACGGGATCCGGGGCAGCGCGACGGGCCCCAGGTCCTTCTCCAGGTGACGCAGCAGGGCGTCGCGCACCCGCTCGTGGTGCAGAACGCGGCCGGAGACCAGAGTCCTGCTGACCGTTCCGTCGGGTCCGATGCGCAGCAGCAGGCCGACGCTCGTGACTTCGCCGCTGTCGTCGACGCGCACGGGCACGGCCTCGACGTACAGGATGGGCATCCGGGCGCGCGCCTGCTCGAGATCGTCGGCGCTCAGCCAGCCGGGCGTGGTTTCGGTCAAGTCAGACATTGCTAGATCATACTTTCCGGGGACGGCGGACGCTCAGGCGCGCCCGCCTGGTGGGACGGGGACGGGGCGGGAAGTCCGTAGAGACGGCGGGCGTTGTCCCCGCTCGTCCAGGCCGCGATGCGCAGCGCGTCGGGCAGGCTCAGCTCGTCGGCGGCCACCCGCTCCTGGAGCAGACCGGCGAGGCCCTGCCGGAAGGACAGCGCGCCGAGCAGATGGAACTCGGCCACGCCGTACGCGTCGGAGCTGTACAGGAGCTTGCGGAACGGCGTGATCTCCAGGGCCTCCGCCAGGATCGCCCGGGACCGTGCGGGACCCACGTGGTGCAGGGTCAGGCCCACGTCCAGGTACACCTGCTCGAACACGGCGGCCAGATAGGCGGCCTGCCGCTGGTACGGCCAGCAGTGCAGCAGCAGGACCGGCACGGTGCCCGCGGTCAGGTGCAGCCAGTCCGTGAGGTGGGTCGGATCCACCCGGTGCATCCGGATGTCGCTGTCACCGAACCCGGTGTGCAACTGGAGCGGCAGCCCCAGCTCCACGGCGGTCCACAGCAGATGCCGTACGAGAACGGGGTCGGCCAGTCGCCCACCGCGGGCGAGCCAGCCGGCGGCGGCCCGGGTGACCTCCGTGTCCGAGGGGCGCGCCGGGTCCAGGTCGAAACCGGTGCGGTAGGCGGCGACGGACTTGACGGCCACCACACCCGGCCGCCCCACGGCCTCCAGGGCGGTGGCCCGGAACGTCTCGGCGTACGCCGACGGCTCCACGCCCCGCGCGGCCACCGCCTCCGCCACTCCCTCCAGCCGTACGACCTCGTAGGCCGTCCCGCCCGCGAGCGCGGCCAGCTCCCGGGGCGAGGTGATGCGGTCCGGGGCGTACCCGGTGTCGACGCAGAACACGTCCGTGCCCGCGGCGGTCAGGAAGCGGCGGTTGACCTCGTGCGGGCCGAGTTCGGCACGGCGGGCCAGGTAGGCGTCGGGCGGGGCGTGGCGGGGCAGCTCCAGCAGGGGTGCGCAGTGCCGGCGGACCGCCACCCCGACGGGACTGTCGAAGGAGGAGATCCCGGGCCAGGTCTCGCCCTCGGTGAGCAACGACTCGAAGCCGGCCCGGTCGAGCGCGTCGGTGACGACCCCGTGGCAGTGGTGGTCCACCAGCCGGGCGGCGGCGAGGGCCTCGTGGACAGGTCCGCCCATGTTCAGTACTTCCAGCGGTACGCCGCCGCGATCTGCTCGTCGTCCAGGTCGGCCACGGAGTCGCTCTCCCCGAAGCGCACGGCGACCACGGCGTCGGCGAGGACCGGACCGAGGGCGGCCCGTAGCTGCTCGTCGGCGCGGAAGGCCCGGACCGCCTGGGACAGCGAGGTCGGCAGCCGACGCACGCCCATGGCGGCGGCCCGGTCGGCGGCGAGCAGGGCCGGATCACCGGTGATCTCCCTCGGCAGGGGCGTGGCCGAGGTCAGTCCGTCGAGTCCGGCGGCGATCAGACCGGTGAGCGCGAGGTACGGGTTCGCGGCCAGGTCCACCGGCTTCAGCTCCAGGTTCGCGGCCCGGTCGGTCAGGCCCGCCGTGCCGGTGACGATCCGGACCGCCGCCTCCCGGGTCTCCCGGCCCCAGGCGGTGAACACCCCGGCCCACTGGGAGGGTTGGAGGCGCAGATAGCTGGCCGGGCTCGGCGCGGTCAGGGCCGCCAGCGCGTGCAGGTGGGCGAGGACGCCGGCGACGAACCACTCGGCCTCGCGCGTCATGCCGTAGCGGCCCTTGCCGCCCGAGTGCAGGTTCACGCCGTCGCGCCAGGCGGAGAGGTGGAGATGGCCGCCGTTGCCGACGCCCTCCGCGAAGACCGCCGGGGAGAAGGAGACGACGAGTCCGTGCCGCTGGGCCACGGCACGGATCGTCTGCCGCACCAGGACGCTGACGTCGGCCGCCGCGACCGGGTCCAGGGCAGCCGTCGAGATCTCGAACTGCCCGGCCGCGTACTCGGGATGGAGCTGTTCCACCTCGACGCCCTGCTCGGCGCAGGCCGCCAGCACGTCGGCCGCGTAGTCGCTCAGCTCCACCTGCCGGGTGGCGCCGTACGCCGGTCCCGACACGGCGGGCACGAGGTCGCCCTCCGCGGCCGGGCCCCGGCCCACCGACCACTCGATCTCGATGCCCGCCTCGAAGGTGATCCCGTGCCGCTCGGCGGCCGCCGTGACGATCCGCCGCAGGACCGTGCGGGAGCAGCCCGGGTGGCGCTCGCCCTCCTGGGTGATCCGGTCGACCGGCGCCCACGCCCAGCCGGGCTGCGCGGCCAGGGCCACGAGCCGGTCGAGATCCGGGTACAGGCGCAGATCGCCGTCGGGGGAGCCCAGGGTGTCGGTGGTGACGATGGAGTCGTTCGCCAGGAACGTGTCGAACACCGGTGACATGCCCACGCCCCAGGCCGCGGCCGAGGGCAGCTTCGCCGTCGGGATCGTCTTCACCCGGCAGACGCCCGCGGTGTCGACATAGGCCAGGACCACACCGTGCACACCCTTCGCGGACAGTTCGTCGCGCAGTGCGGTGGCCCGGTCCACGTCCCCGGGACGGCCCCCCGGGACGGGGTCGGCAAGGGTGGTCATACGTCCTCCACGACGACGGGCTCGGCCGAACGGATCCCGCGTCAGGGTTTCACGGCCACCGCGCCGTACTGCGGCACCACGGCGGGGGAGTCGGACTCGGCACGCCACTGCGAGCAGGAGACCAGGCCCGGTTCGAGGAGGTCGAGTCCCTCGAAGAACGTGGCGATGTCCGCGCCGCTGCGGGCCGTGATCGGCGGAGTGGCGTTCTCGTTCCAGAACTTCATGGCCGGGATCTGGCCCTCGCCGCCGACCTCGGGGTCGAACGTGGGGTGGGTCAGGGCCAGATGGCTGCCGGCGGGCATCGCGGCCATGATCTCGCGCGCGATCCGGCGCGCCTCGTCGGTGTCGAGGACGAAGTTGAGGATGCCGAGCATCATCACCGCGACCGGCTTGCTGAAGTCCAGCGTCCCCGCCGCCCGTTCGAGGATCGCGGCCGGGTCGTGGACGTCGGCGTCGATGTAGTCGGTGACGCCCTCGTGGGTGCTGGTCAGCAGGGTGCGGGCGTGGACGAGGACGATCGGGTCGTTGTCGACGTAGACGATCCGCGCGTCGGGCGCGATGCGCTGGGCGATCTGGTGGGTGTTGTCCACCGTCGGCAGCCCGGTGCCGACGTCGAGGAACTGCCGGATGCCCTGCTCCTCGGCGAGGAAGCGCACCGAGCGGCCCAGGAACCAGCGGTCCGCGCGGGCGATCTCCCGGATGACCGGGAACATCCCGGCCACGTGATCGCCGACCTGCTGGTCGACCTCGTAGTTGTCCTTGCCGCCGATCCAGTAGTTCCACACGCGCGCGTTGTGCGCCACACCTGTGTTCAGCCTCGCCGACGCACCCGACGGGGTGTGGCTCTCACTCACGACTGTGCTCCTTCTCGTGCCTGCGGCCGTTGCCGCCATTGTGCCGTCCGATGATCAGCTTGTCCCGGAAACCGTGACGCGGACGCCCTGCCCGAGGTGCCGGGCACCCTCCCGGCGGCGACACTGGCCCGGTACGCCCGCCCCCGCCCGCGGACTTCGAGGAGTGCGCATGCTGCCCGGATTCCTCGCCAAGGTCGTCGACCTGATGCTCGGCCGGCCGGGCCGCCCGCTCCATCTGAAGGCGGCGGGCGGCGCGACCCTCGTCCTCCTCGCGGTGATGCTCACCGGTTCCTGGGCGGTGGTCGTCGCCGAGGAGGGGGCGCGGGGCGCCGACCTGACCTCGTACCCGAAGGCCCTGTGGTGGTCGGTGGAGACGGCGACGACCGTCGGCTACGGCGACTTCTACCCCGTGACCTGGTGGGGCCGGTTCGTCGGCACGGTGGTCATGGTCGTCGGGATCACGACCTACGGCATGGTCACGGCGGCGCTCGCCACCTGGTTCGTGGCGCGGGAGCAGAAGCGGCGACACCATGTGGGTGCCGAGACGCTGCATGCCCTGCACGAGCGGTTCGACCGGCTGGAGGAGCTGGTGGCGGCGAAGAAGAAGGAGTGACCCGGCTCTCCGGCCGCGCTGCGAGGAGCGTGGGCCCGGAGTCCCCGCACCCGCCCTGCCCGCCCCCTCCTCCCTCTCCGCACAACCCACCCCTCTTCCGTGTCGATGGGCCGCGCTGTTCAATGGGGCTGCACAGGAGAGGAGGGCGCCCGTGTCCCCTGGACCCGTGCCGTCGGTCGGCGGGCGTATCCGGCAGGCGCGCCTGGAGCGCGGCCTGGGGCTGCGCGCCCTCGCACGGGAGGTCGGTGTCTCCGCGAGCCTGGTCTCCCAGATCGAGACCGGCAAGAGCCAGCCGTCGGTCAGCACCCTGTACGCGATCACCACGGCCCTCGGCATCTCCGTGGAGTCCCTCTTCGAGGGGCGGGAGACCGCCCTGGCGGTGCCCGCGGCCCCCGTCGTGCACGCCCTCGCGGCCTTCGCGGCCGACCCCGGCAGACGCATAGGACCCCTGGTCACCCCGGGTGAGCGGGAGGTGCTGGAGCTGGACTCCGGCGTGGTGTGGGAGCGGCTCGGGCACGTCCCCGGCACCGACGTCGACTTCCTGCTCGTCACCTACCGGCCCGGTGGCTCCTCCTCCGGTTCGGGCGGTCTGATGCGGCACGCCGGCACCGAGTACGGCTATCTGACCTCCGGCGAACTCGTGCTCACCCTCGGCTTCGACGACCAGGTCCTGCGCCCCGGCGACGCCGTCTGCTTCGAGTCCACCACCCCGCACCGCTACCGCAACGACGGCGACGAACCGGCCGTCGGCGTCTGGTTCGTGGCGAGCCGAAGTGTTCAGTGACACTTGACACTCCCCGTGGACGGTCGTTGACTCGAGGGTGGGGGTGGTCGCGATGGCGATCCGCACATACGGCCCCAACGCCGTCGACTGGGAAGAGCGCGTCGACCTGGACCGGCTGCGCCGACAGCGCCTGGCCCGGCTGCACGACACGCTGAACCGCTCCGAGCTGGGCGCCGTGCTCAGCTTCGACTTCGCCAACATCCGCTACATGACCGCCACGCACATCGGCACCTGGGCGATCGACAAGCTGATCCGCTTCGCCCTGCTGGTCCGCGGCGGCGAACCGGTCGTCTGGGACTTCGGCTCCGCCGCCCGCCACCACCAGCTCTACAACCCCTGGCTGGACCACAGCGACGGCAAGGGCGGCGAGCCCACCGGCGCCCGGGCCGGGATCTCCACCCTGCGCGGCGCCTTCCACCCGGACGCCGGCATCGCCGAGGACGTGGCCCGCAAGATCGCCGCCGAACTCCGCGCCCACGGCCTCGCCGGCGAACCCCTCGGCGTCGACGTCGCCGAGATGCCCGTCCTCGCCGCCCTGCGCGCCGAGGGCATCGACGTCGTCGACGGCCAGCAGGTCTTCCTGGAGGCCCGCCGCATCAAGACCGGTGACGAGATCTCCCTGCTCGCCCAGGCCTGCGCGATGGTCGACGCCGCCTACGAGGAGCTCTACGCACAGCTTCGCCCCGGAATCCGCGAGAACGAGTGCGTCGGGCTGGTCAGCAAGGTGCTCTACGACCTCGGCAGCGAGTACGTCGAAGGCGTCAACGCCATCTCGGGGGAGCGCTGTTCACCCCACCCGCACGTCTACAGCGACCGGCTGATCCGCCCGGGCGACCCGGCCTTCTTCGACATCCTGCACAGCCATCTCGGCTACCGCACCTGCTACTACCGCACCTTCGCCGTCGGCAGCGCCTCCCGCGCCCAGCGGGACGCGTACGTCCGCTGCCGGGAGTACATGGACCAGGCCATCGCCCTCGTCCGCCCGGGCGCCACGACCGCCGACATCGTCCGGGTCTGGCCACGCGCCGAGGAGTTCGGCTTCGCCGACGAGACCGCCGCCTTCGCCCTCCAGTACGGCCACGGCGTCGGCCTGTCCATCTGGGAGAAGCCGATCTTCAGCCGTCTGGTCTCCCTCGACCACCCCGAAGTCCTCGCAGAGGGCATGGTGTTCGCCCTGGAGACCTACTGGCCCGCCGCCGACGGCTGGTCCGCCGCCCGGATCGAGGAGGAACTGGTCGTCACCGCCGACGGCTGCGAGGTCATCACCAAGTTCCCGGCCGAGGAACTCCTGGTCGCGGGCCGCAAGTACTGGACGGTCGGCGGCGCGCTCGACACCGCCCGAGAGGCGCAGTCCCACCTGAACACGGGGACCGCGGACCGGCACCGGGGGAGCGGCGATGGACACCGGTGAACTCCTCGCCCTGTACGAGCAGATGGCCCTCATCCGCCGTACGGAGAAGGCCGCCCACGACCTGTTCCTCCAGGGCCTCGTCAAGGGCACCACCCATCTGGCGGCGGGGCACGAGGCGATCGCGGTCGGTGCGAGCGCCGCCCTGCGCGACGACGACTACGTCTTCGCCACCTATCGCGGCCACCACCACGCCATGGCCCGGGGCGCCACCCCGGAGGAATGCCTCGCCGAACTCATGAGCAGGGCCACGGGGTTGTGCCGGGCCAAGGGCGGCTCGATGCACCTCACCAAGGCGGCCACCAACATGCTCGGCTCCTACGCCATCGTCGGCGCCCACCTCCCGATGGCGGTCGGCGCCGCCTGGTCGGCACGACTGCGCGGCACCGGGCAGGTCGCGGTCGCCTTCTTCGGGGACGGCGCCACCAACATCGGCGCCTTCCACGAGGCGCTGAACCTGGCCGCCGTATGGAAGCTGCCCGCGCTGTTCGTCTGCGAGAACAACCTGTACATGGAGTACACGCCGATCGCCGACGTCACCGCGGTGCCCCGGCCGGCCGCCGACCGGGCACCCGCCTACGGCATCCCCGGCGAGGTCGTCGACGGCAACGACGTCGTCCTGGTCCGGGAGGCGGTGGCACGGCTGGCGGAGCGGGCCCGGGCCGGAGACGGGCCCGCCGTGCTGGAGGCCGAGACGTACCGCCACTTCGGGCACTCGCGCACCGACCCGGCGACCTACCGCCCGGCCGAGGAGGTCGAACGCTGGCTCAAGCACGACCCGTTGGACATCGCGAGAGGACGGCTCATCGAGGCGGGGATGCCCGAGGAGACGGTCACCGCGGCCGACGAGCGCGTCCAGGACGTCGTACGGGAAGCGGTCGAGGCAGCCAGGAACGCGCCGCCGCCGGATCCGCGCGAGGCGTTCACCGACGTATGGGCCGACGGAGGTGCCGCATGGCGGACGTGACGCGGGAGCGGGCAGCCGGCCCCCGGCAGATCAGCTACCGGGACGCCGTCGCCGAGGGCATCGCGCGGGAGATGCGGCGCGATCCGTCGGTCGTCTGCCTGGGGGAGGACATCGGCGCGGCCGGCGGGGTGTTCAAGACGACCGTCGGGCTGCACAAGGAGTTCGGGCCGGAGCGCGTGTGGGACACGCCGATCTCCGAACAGGCCATCGTGGGCGCGGCGATGGGTGCCGCGATGACCGGGATGCGGCCCGTCGCGGAGATCATGTTCTCGGACTTCCTCGCCTGCTGCTGGGACTACCTCGCCAACGAGATCCCGAAGGTGCGGTACATGACGGGCGGTCAGGTCACGGTGCCGCTCGTCGTCCGCACCGCCAACGGCGGCGGACTCGGTTTCGGCGCACAGCACTCGCAGGCCACCGAGAACTGGGCGCTGACCGTTCCCGGACTGAAGATCGCCGCGCCCGCCACGCCCGCCGACGTCGTCGGGATGATGGCGGCCGCGATCCGCAGCGACGACCCGGTCGTGTTCTTCGAGCACAAGGGGCTGCTGGCCACCAAGGGTCCGCCTCCGCCGCCGGACCACGTGGTCGAGTTGGGGCGCGCCGCGGTCGTGCGCGAGGGGGCCGACGTGACGCTGGTCGCGCTCGCGTCGATGGTGCCGGTCGCGCTCACCGCCGCGGAGCGGCTCGCCGAGGAGGACATCGACGCCGAGGTCGTCGACCTGCGCACCCTGGTGCCGCTCGACATGGCCACCGTCCTCGCCTCCCTCGGGCGGACCTCCCGGCTGGTGGTCGTCGAGGAGAACCCCTACCAGGGCGGCTGGGGCGCGACCCTCGTCTCCGTCGTGGCCGACGAGGGATTCGGGCTGCTGGACGCGCCGGTGCGGCGGGTGGCGGGGGAGTGCGTGCCGCTGCCCTTCGCGGACGCGCTGGAGGAACAGGTCATCCCCACCGTCGACAAGGTCGTGGCGGCCGTCAGGAGCCTCGCCGCGTACTGAACACCCCCTAGGAGGAAGCGCGATGACCCATCGGACACTCCTTCGAGCCGGACACGTGCTCTCCATGGACCCCGGCATCGGGGACCTGCCGAGGGGGGACGTCCTCATCGAGGACGGCAGGATCGCGGCCGTGGACCGCGAGATCAGCGCGGACGCCGAAGTCCTCGACATGAGCGGCCGGATCGTGATCCCCGGCTTCGTCGACACCCACCGCCACACCTGGGAGGCGTCGATCCGCAACGTGGCACCGGACGCCACCCTCGACGACTACTTCGTCGACATCCTCGACACCTTCGCCCCCCTCTACACCCCCGAGGACGTCTACGCGGCCAACCTCGCGGGCGCCCTGGAATGCCTCAACGCGGGCATCACCACGCTCGTCGACTGGTCCCACATCAACAACACGCCCGAGCACCCGGACGCGGCGATCCGGGCCCTGACGGAGACCGGCATCCGCGCCCAGTACGCGTACGGCAGCGCCAACACCTCCCTCGCCGACTACTGGTTCGAGAGCAAGATCGCGATCCCGGGGGACGACGTACGCCGGATCCGCAGCGAGTACTTCTCCGACGACTCCGACGACGGACTGCTCACCCTGGCCCTCGCCACCCGCGGCCCCGGTTTCTGCGTCAACGACGTCGTCACCTCCGAGTGGGCCCTCGCCCGCGAGCTGGACATCCCGATCACCGTGCACGTGGCCATGGGGCGGCTCGCCGGCCGTTTCGGCATGGTCAAGCAGCTCCACGACCTCGGACTGCTCGGCCCGGACACCACCTACATCCACTGCTGCCACCTCAGCGAGGAGGAGTGGCGGCTGGTCGCCGACAGCGGCGGTACGGTCTCCGTCGCGCCGCAGGTCGAGACGCAGATGGGGCACGGCTGGCCGCCGGTGGCGAAGGCGATCGAGCACGGCCTGCGCCCCTCCCTCAGCATCGACGTGGTCACCACCGTGCCCGGCGACATGTTCACCCAGATCCGCGCGGCCTTCGGCGCCGACCGCGCCCGCGTCAACGCGGCGAGCTGGGAGGCCGACGTCCCGGTCCCGGACACGATGTTGACGGCACGTCAGATGCTGGAGATCGCCACCCGCAACGGCGCCCACGTCGCCGGCCTGGAGGACCGCACCGGATCGCTCACCCCGGGCAAACGCGCCGATGTCGTCGCGATCGACGCAACCGCCCTGAACGTGGCTCCCGTGCACGACGCGGCCGCCGCGGTGGCCCTGAGCGCCGACGTGTCCAACGTCGAGACGGTCATCGTCGACGGCGTCGTCCGCAAGCGCGACGGCAGGCTCACGGCCGACGCGGCACGGGCCCGGCGTCTGGTCGAGGAGTCCCGCGACCGGCTGCTGGCCGCGAAGGAGGCCCGGGCGTGACCCGACACCTGGTCCGCCGGGCCACCGACCTCCCGGAGCAGCCGTACGACGAACACGGCTACCGGCGACGGGAGTTGGTCGGCGAGGCCGACGGCAGCTCGCACACCGGTTTCGGGGTGTGCGAGCTGCGCCCGGACGGCACGGTCGCGTCCCATGTGCACTCGTACGAGGAGAGCTTCCACGTCCTCGACGGCGCCGTGGCCCTCGATGTGCCCGAGGGGTCGTACCTCCTGGAGGAGGGCGACTACGGGCTGCTCCCGACCGGCGTGCCGCACGCCTGGCGCGGGGCCGGGGACGCCGGCGCCCGCTGGGCGGACATGCTGGCGCCGGTGCCGCGGGCCCGCTACGGGTACGACACCCAGCCGGTGGCCCCGTGGCCGGTGCGCCCGCCCGTCCCCGTCGACGTCCGCGACCCGCGCACCCGCTCCTTCGGGCACTTCGAGCCCGCGCAGATGGACCCCGGGAAGCAGTCCCAGGACCTGCTCGCGGTGTCGGCGAGCATGCGCACCGCGCTCCTCGTGTACAGCGGGATCACCGTGAAGATGATGGTCGACGGCGATCTGGGCGCGGTCGCCTCGACCATGTTCATGGTGCAGTACGCGCCCGACGGCGTCGCGGGCACCCACGACCACCCCTTCGAGGAGACGTACCTGTTCCTGGAGGGCGAGGCGGACGCGGTCCTCGACGGCTCGCACTACCGGCTCGGACCGGGCGACTGCGCCTGGGCGGGCGCCGGTTGCGTGCACGGCTTCACCAACGCCGGTGACGGACCGCTGCGTTGGCTGGAGACACAGGCACCGCAGCCTCCGGTGCGGCACTCCTACCGGTTCACCCGGGACTGGGACTACCTGAGGGAGGCCTCGCGATGAGCGGCGTGGTGGTGGTCGGCGGCACCTCGGGCATCGGGCGGGAGTTCGCCCGGGTGCGGGCGGAACGCGGCGACGAGGTGGTGATCACCGGACGGGACGCCCACCGCACCGGCACCGCGGCCAAGGAGATCGGCGCCCGGGGACTCGCCCTGGACCTCGCGCGGCCGAAGGGGATCGTCGACGCGCTGAGCGACGTGGGGACCGTCGACCACCTGGTGATCGCCGGCATCTCCCGCGACGAGAACCGGGTCGCCGCGTACGACATCGACGCCGCCGTCCACCTCGTCACCCTCAAGCTCGTCGGCTACACCGCCGTCGTGCACGCGTTGCGGTCCCGGCTCCACGACGACAGCGCCGTCGTGCTGTTCGGCGGCCAGGCCAAGGAACGCCCCTACCCGGGCGCGACGACGGTGGCGACCGTGAACGCCGGCGTGACCGGGCTGATGCACACCCTGGCCCTCGAACTCGCCCCGGTCCGCGTCAACGCGATCCATCCCGGAGTGGTGGGGGACAGCCCCTACTGGCGGACCAAACCGGCGGAGGTCCTGGCGGGTCTGCGGGCCAGGACCCCGACCGGACGGCTCGCCACCGTGGCGGACGTGGTGGACGCCGTGGACTTCCTGCTGCGCAACGGCTCGGTGAACGCCGTGGAGTTGAGCGTGGACGGCGGCTGGCTGCTGGGGTGACGGGTCAGCGCTTGATGCCGACCGCCCCGTACAGCGACACGAGTTCGCCGTCCTCCCGCGCGTCCGGACGCCACCGCGACAGGGACACGATCCCCGGCTCCAGCACCTCCAGTCCCTTGAAGAGGCGGCTGACCTCGTCGTGCGTGCGGGCCACCAGGGTGACCCCGCTCGCCGTGTAGGCGGCGATGCCCGCGTTCACCTTCTCCGGGTCGAAGTCCGCCGTCATCGCCGACAGCACCAGGCAACTGCCCGGTGCCAGCGCGTCGAGCAGCGTGTCCACCAGTTCCTGGGCGCCGTCCTCGTCGGAGATGAAGTGCAGCAGCGCGACCAGCGACAGGGCGACCGGCTGATCGAAGTCGATGACGGCGGAGGCGCCCTGCAGGATGCGCCGCGGTTCGCGGGCGTCGGCCTGGAGGTAGTGCGTCGCCCCCTCCGGGGTGCCGTGCAGCAGGGCCGCCGCGTGGGCCAGCACGATCGGGTCGTTGTCGACGTACACGATCCGCGCGTCCGGTACGGCGGACTGGGCGATCTGGTGGAGGTTGGGCTCGGTGGGGATGCCGGAGCCGATGTCGAGGAACTGGCGGATTCCCGCTTCCCGTACGACGACCCGGGTGGCCCGTTCCATGAACCGGCGGTTGGCGCGCGCCTGCCGGGGGGCGTCGCCCTGCGCGGTGATCCGGCGGCCCAGCTCCTCGTCGACGGGGTAGTTGTCCTTCCCGCCGAGGAACCAGTCGTAGACCCGGGCCGGGTGCGGCCTGCTCGTGTCGATCCGCCGGCCGGCCGCGTCGGTCCCGGTCACCCAAAGCTCCTCTGCTCGACAGGATGTGCGAGCAGTGTGCCATGTCACCCGGCGCGGCGGAGGCTGTCCTCGGCCACCTCGTCGTCGAGGGCCGCCCGCACCAACGCGGCGGCCAGGACGTCCGGTCGGGTGTCACCGGCCAGTTCGAGCAGTCGGTCGGGGTCCGTCGGCAGGCCCAGCCGCTCGGCACCCGCGAGCACCTTGCCGTCCAGACAGGGCGCGACCTCCGGCCAGACGCCCTGCACCTCACGCAGGAAGATGCCGGCCCCTGCGGGCCCGATGCCGGGGAACTCCTGGAGCAAGCGGCGCAGTTCGGCGACATCGCCGTTCGCCTCGGCACGCAGCCGACGCAGGTCGCCGCCCCACCGCTCGGTCAACAGCTCGGCGCCCTGGCCCAGTTGGGTGGCCGTACGTTCGTCGTAGCGCCGATAGCCGCCGCGGCCCAGCACGTTCACCCGCTCCTGCCAACCGGCCCCGGCCATGCGGCGGGGGTCGCGCAGTCCGGCCCGGTGCAGTTCGCGCGCGGTGGCGAGCGCGACGGAGCCGCGGATGCGGGCACTGAGCAGAAGGGCCAGCACCAGCAGCCGGTACAGGGGCTGCGGTGCGTCCTTCAGTGTGATGCCCGCCTCCGCGGCGTACGTCCTTCCGTGCGCGCCGACCAGTTCCCGCAGGACGCGCTCCGGCCCGGTCACCGCCGGAGCGGGTCGTGTCCGACGGACATCAGCCGGTGCCGGCGGCGGGTCTCCTCGGCCTCGGGCTCCTTCTCCACGTCGGCGTCCGCGGTGACGGTGTCCACGACCTCGTACATGACCTCGATGTCGTCGTCGGTCAGGTCCGTGCGCCGCTTCTGGAGGATCGCGAGGACGTGCTGCCCGGTGGGCTCACCCGCGTGCTCCGGCAGTGGCTCGGCGGACTCGTCGGCGTCGCTGACCCGCAGCCAGGCGGCCAGTTCCTGCGAAGTCATGTTCACCGCGCGGTGGAAGTCCTCCCACAGCGCGTCGAGTTCGAGAGCGTCGGTCATCGCGTGCGCCTTTCCGTGGGTGGTTCCGGCCGGTCAGTCCCGGGGCCAGTTCTCGGCCTCGAACATCCAGCGCTGCTTCTCCAGCTCGGCGGTGATGCCGATCAGCAGGTCCTGCGTGACCGGGTCGGCCTTCTCGGTGGCCTCGATGCGCTCGCGCAGCCGGCCGATGGCCGCCTCCAGCGTCTCCACGACCAGCCGGACGACCTCGTCGTCCCGGATCCAGCCGCTCTTCGAGCCGGGCAGCGTGTAGGCGGCGGCGATCGTCTCCGGCCGGCCGTCCGGCGGCACGCCCAGCGCTGCGGCGCGCTCCGCCACGGTGTCGGAGAACGAGCGGGCCGTCGACACCACCTCGTCCAACTGCAGGTGGATGGACCGGAAACGCGGGCCCACGATGTTCCAGTGCGCCTGCTTCCCGATCAACGACAGGCCGATCAGATCCACCAGGGTGCTCTGCAGGGCCTCCCCGGCCGTCTCGCGGGCCGAGTCGGACAGGGTGCTCCTGACCACAGTCATACCGTGCTCCTCCTTCTGGCATGGTCAATGCCGTCACGGAGCAGTGCGTCGCGTTCCTGCTCGCAGGTTCCGCCCCACACGCCGGAGGTCTGCCCGCCGCCGAGCGCCATGTCCAGGCACTCGGGGACGACCGGGCAGCGGGCGCAGACGCGCTTCGCCGCCGCGATGTCCCGCAGCGCGGGTCCTTGCGTGCCCACGGGAAAGAACAGCTCGGGGTCCTCTCCCACACAGGCCGCTCGACGCAACCACTCCATGGGGGCGCGGGTGCCCCGGGCGTACTCGTGCAAACAGGGCGGTCTCAGGGTGTGAGCACACCATCGACGAAGCCCGTCACCTCCGCGAAGACCTCCGCCCTGTTCGTCTCGTTGAACACCTCGTGCCGGGCACCGGGGTAGATCCGCTCGGTGCACGTGGCTCCCCTGATCGCGTCGATCCCGACGCGGCTCCCGGCGAGCGGGACCAGCCGGTCGTCCTCGCCGTGCAGCCACAGCAGCGGGAGCGGGCCGAGATGGCCGCCCTCGGACACGGTCCTCAGGGTGCGGGCGAACGCCTCCACCGTCGGGCGTTTCATCGGCCCGTGCCAGACAAGGGGATCGGCCCGGTAGGCGGCGCCCACCCGCGGGTCACGGGAGAGCGAGGCCGGGCTGACGGGCGTGTCCGGGATCTCGTCGAGGGCGAGCAGCGCCCCCGGCAGCCCCCAGGCGCCGATCACCGGCCCCGACAGCACGAGCGCGGCGAGCTCGGTGCCGTACCGCTGGGCGAAGCGGGCCGCGATCAGACCGCCCATGGAGTGCCCGACCATGACGAGCGGCACGCCGGGGTGGACGTGCCGGGCCAGCTCCGCGACCGCGTGCACGTCCGTGACCACGTCCTCGAAGTCCTCGATCAGGACCCGCTCGCCGGCGGACCTCCCGTGCCCGGTGTGATCGGGGCCGAGGACGGCCGCGCCGTGCGCCGCGAGGACCCCGGCGAGCTCCTCGTACCGGCCCACGTGCTCCCCGTACCCGTGCACCACGAGGGCCACGTACCGGGGCCGGTCGTGCGGCCACTCGCGCACGGTGAGGGGGCCGTGGGTTCCGGCGAGGACGTGTTCGGCCATCTCTGCTCCCGCTGCGCTATAGTCCGAAACTAGCGGTGCTAATTAAAGCTGTCCGGTTCCCCGATGACGACGGTCAGGAGTTCCCTCGTGCGCCCCGTCCACTTCGCGGCCGCCCGCCGCACCCCCATCGGCAGGCTCCGCGGCGCCCTGTCCGCCGTACGCCCCGACGATCTCGCCGCGACCGTGATCCGCGCCCTGGTCGCCGACGTGCCCGCGCTCGACCCGGCACGCGTCGACGACGTCTACTGGGGCGCCGCCAACCAGGCGGGCGAGGACAACCGCAACGTGGCCCGCATGGCCGCCCTGCTCGCCGGACTCCCCGAGACCGTGCCCGGCGCCACGGTCAACCGGCTGTGCGCCTCCGGCCTGGAGGCCGTGACGACCGCGGCCCGCACCATCGCCGCCGGCGAGGCCGACATCGTGCTCGCGGGCGGCTCCGAGTCGATGAGCCGTGCCCCCTTCGTGCTGCCCCGCCCCGACGAGGCCCTCCCGCACCGCATCGAGACCCACGACACCCGGCTCGGCTGGCGCCTGGTCAACCCGGCCATGAAGGAACTCCACGGCCTGCTCCCCATGGGCGAGACCGCCGAGGAGGTCGCCCAGCGGCACGGCATCGCGCGCGAACGCCAGGACGAGTTCGCCCTGCGCAGCCACCGACTCGCCGCCGAGGCCCGCAAGAACGGCCACTTCGACGACGAACTCCTCTCCGTGGAGCGCCCCGACGGCGTGGTCGTCGACAGCGACGAGTGCATCCGCGAGGACACCTCCTACGACAAGCTCGCCCGCCTCAAGCCCGTCTTCCGGGCCGGCGGCACGGTCACGGCCGGCAACGCCTCCCCCATGAACGACGGTGCCGCGGGACTCCTCCTCGTCAGCGAGGAAGCGCTGAACGACCTGGGACTGGAGTCCCTCGGCCGCTACGTCGCCGGGGCCTCGGCCGGAGTCCACCCCGACGTGATGGGCATCGGCCCCGTCCCCGCCACCCGCAAGGCGCTCGCCCGCGTGGACTGGAGCATCGACGACATCGAGGAGGCCGAGTTCAACGAGGCGTTCGCCGCCCAGGCCCTCGCCTGCGTCGACGAGCTCGGCATCGACCCCGACCGGGTCAACCCGACCGGCGGCGCGATCGCGCTCGGCCACCCGCTCGGCTGCTCCGGCGCCCGCATCCTCACGACCCTGCTGCACCGGATGCGACGGACGGGCGCGGCGCGCGGGCTGGCGACGATGTGCGTGGGCGTGGGACAGGGCAGCGCGGTCCTGGTCGAGCGGCACTAGGACCTGGCCGACGGACCGGGCCGGCTGCGAGGGCCGGTGCCGATCGGCACCCCGCGACGCCGGCATGATCCGCCGGCTCGGCCCCGGCCCGCACGCGCCACCAGGACCACTCGGCGAGACGGCACTTACCGGACCGGTTGCCTGCATCTAGCATCGGTCTCCGCATGGACACGATGACGCTCTGGCACATTTCCGGCTGGGAGTTCGCCGCCCTCGCCGCCGCGGCCCTGCTCGTGGGCTTCTCCAAGACCGCCGTGAGCGGGGCCAACACGGTCAGCCTCGCGATCTTCGCCGCGGTGCTGCCCGCCCGCGCCTCCACCGGCGCGCTGCTGCCGATCCTGATCGCCGGGGACGTGCTCGCGGTGCTCACCTACCGGCGGCACGCCCACTGGCCCACCCTGTGGCGGCTGTTCCCGGCGGTCGCCGTCGGCGTGGTCGCCGGCACGCTGTTCCTGCGGTGGGCGGACGACGGGATCGTACGGACGTCGATCGGCGCGATCCTGCTGTTCATGGCCGCGGTCACGGTCTGGCGCCGCCGCACCGCCGACACCGAGGAGGAGCCGGACTCGGTCGCCACCCGGACGGGCCGCGTCAAGGCCCGCTCCTACGGGGTCCTCGGCGGTTTCACCACGATGGTCGCCAACGCCGGCGGCCCGGTGATGTCGATGTACCTGCTCTCGGCGGGCTTCCGCAAGCTCGGCTTCCTCGGCACCTCGGCGTTCTTCTTCCTGATCGTCAACGTCTCCAAGGTGCCGTTCAGCGTCGGCCTCGGCCTCATCGACGGCCACTCGCTGCTCCTGGACCTCGCCCTCGTGGCGTTCGTCGTCCCCGGCGCGTTCTTCGGCAAGTGGGCGGTGAACCGGATCAACCAGCGACTCTTCGAACAGTTGGTGATCGCGGCGACGGTCGTGGGCGGCGTACAGCTACTGCTGCGCTGACGCGCCGAGCGGTGGGTCTCGGTACCTGTCGGTCTGCCGGAGATGGCGGACGTCGGCCCGGGCAGAGCCCCCGCGGTGCCGTCGCGCGCCGCCGGCCTCGTACGCTACCCGGCATGTCCCCGCACATCCTGATCCTCGGCGGTACCACCGAGGCCCGTGAACTGGCCGCCGTGCTCGCGGCGCGGCCGGGTGTGCGGGTCACCACCTCCCTCGCGGGGCGGGTGACCCGGCCGGGCGCGGTCGCGGGGGAGGTACGGATCGGGGGGTTCGGCGGAGCGGAGGGGCTGGCCGACTGGCTGCGGGCGGAGCACGTCGACGCGCTGGTCGACGCCACGCACCCCTTCGCCCGTGCGATCACCGCCCACGCGGCCCGCGCGGCCGAGGCGACCGGCGTGCCCTCCGTGGTGCTGCGCCGCCCGGGCTGGCGGCCGGGGCCGGGGGACCGCTGGCATCCCGTCGACTCCCTCGACGAGGCCGCCCGGTTGCTGTCGAGCCTCGGCCGACGGGTGTTCCTCACCACCGGCCGCATGGAACTCGCCGCCTTCGCCCACCTCACCGAACTGCACTTCGTCGTACGGTCGGTGGAGCTGCCCGAGCCGCCCATGCCGCCGCGCACCGAGGTCCTGCTGGCCCGCGGCCCGTTCACGGTGGCCGACGAGTCGACGCTCCTCCGCGACCACTGCGTCGACGTCCTGGTCACCAAGGACAGCGGGGGAGCGGCCACCTCCGCCAAACTCACGGCCGCCCGCGAACTGGCCCTGCCCGTGGTGGTCGTACGCCGGCCCGCCCTCCCGGACGGGGTGACGGCGGTGCCGGACCCGGCGGGGGTCCAGCGGTGGCTGGAGCTCAACCTGCCCTGACGGAGTCCCGCATGCGGTCGATCACACGGAGCACCTCGTCACGGTTCCTGGCCCGCTTGACCCACACGGGCAGACGGGCGACGCAGGTCATCTTCCGGCCGTGCTCGTACCACGGCGCCCGCTCGCGCAGGGAGGCGGCCACGAAACGTCTGATCAGGTCCAGGTGGGCGAGGTTGTACGCCCACAGCTCGCCGTGCCTGGTCCCCGCGCACAGCCACAGGGCGGGCGGGGCGCACTTCGCCACGGGCCCGCACAGTCCGCACGCCCGGCAGATCACGCGGGGTTGCGGGGGCGACCTCCGCTCGAAGTGGGCGATGCCGTCGCAGCGGGGACAGCGCACGAGCGCCGAGTCGCTGAAGCGGTAGGCCGTTGCCCCGGGGTCGTGGAAGCGCACGGGTGCAGGGGACATGCGCCGAGTATGGCGCCCGCCCGTCCCGTTCGGCACACGGTTTTCAGGCGGTGGCGCTCTCCGTCAACTCCCGCGCCCGCCCGGGCAGTCCGTTGTTGAGGTCCTCCACGAGGAGCCGTTTGGCGATCATGTCCACGGCGGCCCGCAGGTCCGTGTCCGACGGGCGGCGGAGGTCCTGCTGGACCCGGTCCTCCAGCCAGGACCCCCACGCCCCGCCGATGACCCGGGCCTCGCGCGCACCCGCCTCCGTGTGCGAGAAGAGGTGGCCGTCCCGGGTCAGGAAGCCCTCCTCAACCATGCGGTCGAAGACCGGCAGCAGCACCTCGGGCGGCAGCCGGCGACGCGCGGCGATCATGCCGAGGCCGGCATGGCCGACCATCCGCGTGTGCAGTTCCACCTGCATCACCGCCCAGGCCCCGGCGATGTCGAGCCGGGTGTCGGAGTCCGTGATGATCCGGCGCGCGGTGTCCAGGTCCGTACTGCCGATGAGCTTCCCGACGGCGGCCTCCAGGACCCGCTGCGAGTCCGCTCCGGACGGTGACGCGAACCCCTCGCCCAGGTCGGTCGAGCCCGCCCGCGCGCTGTCCCGGAGCGGGACCTGCTTGAGGAACAGAGCGACGACGAAGCCCACCGCGGCGACCGGCACGGTCCACAGGAAGACCGTCTGGATCGTGTCGGCGTACGCGTCGATGATCGGTACGGCGACGGCCGAGGGGAGGCGGTGCAGTCCCTCCGGGCTGGTCGCGGCCCTGGTCACGGCGGCCGCGTCCAGCCCGCCGCCCGCCCGCACGGCCGACGCGATGCCGTCCTTCAGGTTGGGCGTGAGGGAGTTGGTGTAGATCGTGCCGAAGACCGCGGTGCCGAAGGAGCTGCCCAGCGTACGGAAGAAGGTGACGCCGGAGGTCGCGGTGCCGAGGTCGGCGTACTCGACGGTGTTCTGCACGGCGATCGTGAGGACCTGCATGCACAGCCCGATGCCGGTGCCCAGCACGAACATGTACAGGGACTCCAGCCACGCGCCCGTCGACGGCCCCATCAGGGACATCAGGAACAGCCCGAGCCCCATCACCAGGGACCCGGCGATCGGGAAGAGCCGGTAGTGACCGGTCTTGCTCACGACGTTGCCGCTCGCGACCGACGCGATCAGCAGTCCGATCACCATGGGCAGGGTCCGCACCCCGGAGACGGTGGCCGAGTCGCCGTCGACGTACTGCAGATAGGTCGGCAGATACGTCATCGCGCCCAGCATCGCGAAGCCCACCACGAAGCTGAGGATGGAGCAGACCGTGAACACGGGGTTGCCGAACAGCCGCATCGGCAGCGTCGGTTCGGCCGCCCGGGTCTCCACCCAGCAGAACAGGCCGAGCGCGATCACGCCGCCGACGAACAGAGCGATGATGACGCCGGAACCCCACGCGTACTCGTTGCCGCCCCAGCTCGTCGCAAGGATCAGCGCGCTGGCGCCCACCGCGACGAACGCGATCCCGAGATAATCGATCACGGGCCGCACGGCCGCCTTGACCACGGGGATGGTGCGGGCGGCCGCGAACACCACCAGGATCGCGATGGGCACGTTGACGTAGAACGCCCAGCGCCAGGTCAGATGATCGGTGAACAGACCGCCGAGCAACGGCCCGATGACCGTGGCGACCCCGAACACGGCGCCGATGGCGCCCTGGTACTTGCCGCGCTCGCGCAGCGGGATGACGTCGGCGATCAGCGCCATCGCCGTCACCATCAGACCGCCCGCCCCCACGCCCTGCATCGCCCGCCAGACGATCAGCAGCGACATGTTGGAGGCGAGACCGCACAGGAACGAGCCCGTGATGAACACGATCGCCGAGACCTGGAAGACCACCTTGCGGCCGAACAGGTCGCCGAACTTGCCGACCAGCACGGTCGCGACGGTCTCCGCGAGGAGGTACGACGTCACGACCCACGACATGTGCTCCGCGCCGCCGAGGTCCGACACGATCGTCGGCAGCGCGGTGCCCACGATGGTCTGGTCGAGGGCGGCGAGCAGCACGCCCAGCATGATCGTCGCGAAGACGACGTTGCGGCGGCGCGTGTCCAGCACGGGCGGCTGGGCGACGGGCGATGGGGAGGGCGGTGTGGAGGGCGCTGCTTCCTCGGCGACTGTCACAAGGGCACGATCACACCGCTGGGCCATCCGTGCATGCGGGACGGTCCGCCCGGGTGTCCACCCCGGCCGCGGTGCCTAGCGCTCCTTCGGCCGACGGCGCAGCAGGTACGTGTCCATGATCCAGCCCTTGCGCTCCCGCGCCTCGGCACGCAGCCGCTCGATCCGGGGCGCGGCCTCGGCGATCGGACCGGAGGCGAGGATCTCGTCCGGCGTGCCGATGTAGGCGCCCCAGTAGATGTCGATGTCCTGGTCGGCGTACGCGCGGAAGGACTGGTGGGCGTCGAGCATCACGACCACGTCGTCCACCCCCTCCGGGAACCCTTCGGCCAGGCGCCGCCCGGTGGTGATCTGGACGGGCCGCGCGACCCGGTTCAGCCCGGTGCGATGCCGTGCCACCAGCGCGGACACACTGCTGATGCCGGGCACGACGTCGTACTCGAAGGACACCGAGCCCCGCTCCAGGATCTCCTCCAGGATGCCGAGCGTGCTGTCGTACAACGCAGGGTCCCCCCACACCAGGAACGCGCCGCTCTCGTCCTCGCCCAGCTCCTCGGTGATCAGCCGCTCGTAGATGTCGGCACGGGCACTGCGCCAGTCACCGACGGCGGGGGAGTACGCCGACCCGCCCGCGGCGCGGTCCCGCTCCGGGTCCCGCGCCTCCACCACCCGGTACGACCCCTCCGGTATGTGCGCGTCCAGCATGTCCCGGCGCAGTTGCGTCAGATCGCCCTTCACCTCGCCCTTGTCCAGGACGAAGAACACGTCCGTGCTCCGCAGCGCCCTGACCGCCTGGAGGGTGAGCTGCTCGGGGTCGCCCGCGCCGATACCGATGACATGAATCTTTCGCACACCCCGAGTCTGCCCCACGCCACTGACAGCGACGGCACCGCGTCGGCGTCTGGGCGCCGGGGCCGGTGCCGGGCGGGTTGTCCGGGGCACAGGAGTGCGGGTCGCCGACCGGGCGCCGGGCCTGTCCAGCGACGGCCCTGCCCACCCGGGCGGGGGGTATCTCACCCCCGCAGTCGAGGACTGCACCCCCGCGCGTCCACCGCGGAGCCGCTCTCCTCCACCTCCCGCGCCAGCGCCCGTGCCCACCCGGTGAGCCCGGTCAGATCCATCCCGTACGGCCGCTCCTGCCCGCCGTCCGACGCGGACCACTCCTCGACCGCCCCGACACCCCGCCGCAGCAGCCTCGCGCCGCCCGCGACGTTGCCCCGGGCCGCGTGGGTCAGGCCGACCGCGAGCTGGGCGAGGCCCCGCCACAGGGCCCGTTCCTCGTCGGGCCCCGACTTCCAGGCGTCCTCGAAGACCTCGTGGGCGTGGAACGGGCGCCCCGCGTCCAGCAGTTCCTGCGCCTCGGCCACGGTCTGGAGCGGGGTGCGGACCACGCCCTCCGGCTGCCGGGCGACCCCGTCCGCGCCGTACGGAAGCGGCCGGCCGAGCCCGTCCCGTGGTCGGGCGTTGCGCGCCCGCCCCTCGTCGTCCCGGTCCCGCGCGCCCGTCTGCCGTCCTGAGGATGTACTGGCCATACGTCGATTGTCCCGCGCCCGGCGCCCGCTTCGGTCCGGACCCCGACGTGGGGTAAAGTTCGGTACGCGCGCGTTCCCGCGGTCACCGCGGGGCAGCGCACCGGGACGTGGCGCAGCTTGGTAGCGCACTTGACTGGGGGTCAAGGGGTCGCAGGTTCAAATCCTGTCGTCCCGACGGTGCGAAGGGTCTTCGCAGGCGAGAGCCTGCGGGGGCCTTTTCGTTTTCCGGCCCCGGGGGACGGCGCTCGCCGGGGCTGCCGACACTGTGTTCTCGACGGTCTGCGCCTTCGCGCGTGCGCGGGCGTCGGCACCGCGTCCTCGACGGCCATAGCCTTCGCGTGCGCATGGGCGCCGGCTCTGCGTTCTCCACGGTCTGCGTCTTCGCGTGCCCACGGCCGCCGACACCCCGCCCTCCACGGTCCGCGTCTTCGCGTGCCCACGGCCGCCGACACCCCGCCCTCCACGGTCTGCGCCTCGCGTGCCCACGGCCGCCGACACCGCGTCCCCCGAACCCCGACCGGCAGGGCGTGCACGGCGGAGTGCCGTACAAGGGTCAGGCGCTCGGCCTCGGGGCCGGCGGCCTCGTGAGACGAGCGCGTCCACGGGCAGTCGTCGTGTTGTCAGTGGTGGCTGCCATGATCCGCTCATGGCCTACGACACCCAGGAGACGAGCCTCGCCGAGCGGCTGCTGCGCGCGCTGACCGATCCGGCCTGCGTGACCGAGATCCCGTACGAGGAGCCGGCCCGGCTCTCCGACGAGGAGCTCGGGACGCTGCTGCCGGAGGCACACCGGGTGCGTCCGTCGGCCCCGGTGCGGACGGTGAGGCTCGCCCACGCGGTCGAGGCCGCCGCCGTCGGCCGGCGGCCGCGCTACACATCCGACGCCTGCCGCCGGATGTTCGAGGTGCTCGTGGAGCGGAGCGAGGAGCGCGCCTGGCTGGACCTCGAGCGGGGCGTGCGGGCGCTGGAGGACTGCACCGGTCCGCTGCCCGACGTCTCCGCCCACGTCCGGAGCCTTGCCGAGACCCTCCTGGCCGCGGGCATCTCGACCCAGCTCCACCCGCTCCTCGCGCTCGCGCGGCTCGCGGGCGAGGACACCCTGCACGCCGTGGTGGAGCGGCTCTCCGAGGGCATGGGCCCCATCGTCGCCGACGAGATCGCCGTCGTCGTCGGTCTCGGCCCGGACGAACGCGCCCGGCCGGCCGAGTGGGACCGGCGCCACACGCTCGCCCAGACGCCGGACCCCCTCGACACCTGGCAGCCGTTCGCCGACAACCCCGCCTACGTCGCGTTCGCCCGCCGGGCTCTGGAGGCGGCGGCCGACCGCGCCGACGCGATCCACGCGGGCGAGCTCCCCTACCGCGCGGACAAGGCGTTCACGGACCGGGAGGTGATCACCCTCGGGCAGGCCGCGCGGATCGCCCTGCTGCGTGACGAACCCTGGCTGCCGGACCTGTTCGACCGTCTCCTGCCCGGCATCACCCTCGCCCCGACCCCGGCGAGAACGCTCCCCTCCCAGGCCCTCCTGTACGAACTCGTCCGCGCCGCACAGGACTTCCCCACCCCCGAACTGGTCACCGCGCTCCGGAACGTCCGCAGGAGCGTCCGGCACGCCGGAGTCCCCAAGCAGCTCGACAAAATGCTCAAGAAGGTCGACGCGGCCCTCGCCGAGCGCACCGACGTGGCGCTACGACTCCCCGCGCTGGGCTTCGACGACGAGGGCGTCCTGCGCCGGGAGGCGGGTGACGGTTACGCGGCGGTCGTCACCGTCACCGACGCCGTCACGCTGACCTGGTACAAGGATCACCGCCCCCTGCGCGCGGTCCCCGCGCCGGTACGCCGGGAACAGCCCGCCCTCGTCAAGGAGCTCCGCGACCTCGTCAAGCGGGTGGAGGCCCAACTCCTCACCCTGGCCCGCGCTTTGGAGGGCGGCTTCACCGTCGACGCCGTGCATCCCCACGGCTGGTGGCGTGCCTCGCTCGCCGGGCATCCGCTCGCGCGGAGCGTCGTACGCCGACTGATCTGGGAGGTCGAGGTCGCGCCGGGCGTCTGGCGGGCCGTACTGCCCGAGACCGGGGAGCTGCCCGAAGCGCCGGACGACGCCGCCGTACGGCTCTGGCACCCCATCCGCTCCACGCCGGACGCCGTGCGGGCCTGGCGGGATCTGCTGGTCGAGCGCCGGTTGCGGCAGCCCTTCAAGCAGGCGTTCCGGGAGATCTACCTCCTCACCCCGGCCGAAGCCGGGACCGGCGACTACTCCAACCGTTTTGCCGGCCACCTCGTCCACTACCAGCGGATGTTCGCCCTGTTCAGGGCCCGGGGATGGGCGAGTCGCCTGCTCGGGCCCTGGGACGGCGGGGACGACGACACGGCGGAGCGCACCCTGGGCGCGGGGGAGTGGCGGGCCCGCTTCCACCACGGCCTCGCCGACTGGCGGGGCGAGGAACTGCTGGCCACGACCGACCAGGTGCGCTTCGATCGCCGGGACGCGGGCGTCTGGCGGGCGGTACCGCTCAGCGACGTGCCCGCGCTGGTGTTCAGCGAGGCCATGCGGGACGTGGACCTCTTCGTCGGCGTGACCTCGATCGCCGCGGACCCCGAATGGACCGACCGGGGCCCCGAGCGCGTCTACTGGGAGCGGGCCGGGTTCGCCGAGCTGACGGCGAGCGCGGAGGCACGCCGGGACGCCCTCGCGCGCATCCTGCCCCGCCTGGACATCGCCGACCGGTGCTCGCTGGAGGGCCGCCACCTCGTGGTCCGGGGCGAGCTGCGGACGTACCGGATCCACCTGGGGTCGGCGAACATCCTGATGGAGCCCGACAACTCCTATCTGTGCATCGTCCCGGCGCGGGGGCGGGCCGACGGCAAGGTGTTCCTGCCGTTCGAGGACGAGCGGCTGTCGGTGATCCTCAGCAAGGCGTTCCTGCTCGCCGAGGACACGAGGATCACCGACCCGACGATCGTCGCGCAGCTCGGGCGGGGGGTCTGAAGGGGTCTGGTGAGCCCGTCAGATGCCGGCGATCCGCAGGGCCCGGTCGGCTCACGCCGGGCCCCCGATGCCATGTCGGGCCGGTTCGGGGCGGTGGATGCCGCGGGGCCGGTAGCCGAGTTCGTCGGAGCGGCCCGCGAGATCGGCGAGATACCAGGTGATGGCCAGCCACATCTCCGTGCCCTGGAGGCCGGGTTCGGGGCCGGGCCCCGCGGTGCCGGGGCCGAACCCGAAGCCCCGCCCGTCCTGCCAGCGAGACAGCACCGCGGTCAACTGCCGTCCGGCCCAGTCGCGGATCTCCCCGGAGCGGTAGCCGTCGGTGCCGCGGCCGAGCTGCCGGGAACACAGCCACAGGGGGTGGGCGACATCGAGCACATTGCAGGCGTTCTCCCGCCCGGCGCCGAAATGCCGGGCGTCGCGCGCGTGGTCCAGGACCGTGTCCACGACCCGCTCCGGGTACGGCACCGGGAGCCCGAACTGGGCGAATGACCCCCGGGTCAACCGGTAGTAGCCGTTGACGACCTGGAGCCGGCCCTCCTCGACCGAAGGGCTTCCCCACATCCCGGTCCAGGGATCGACCCTGGTCAACAGCCAGCCGAACAGCGACTCGGGGGTGCCGTGGCCGCCGTCGCCGTCGTTGTTGTCACCGTGCCGGAGGTTCCCATACACGGCGGTGGCGAGGCTGTCGACCCAGGCACCGGCGCCCCAGGCGGCCGTCCGCCACGGCAACGACTCCAGCCTGGCGACAAGTTGGCGCGCCGTCATGTCCCGTACGCCTCGCACCGGATGGGGAAGTCCGGGACCCAGGAGATCGAGGGCGTATCCCACGCAGAGCACGTGATAGAGCGCCGCCCCCTCCCCGATGAACCCGTCGGCGTCCGCCACCGGCAGCGGTTCACCGAACTCCGGTACGAGACCGCTCCTCGGATCCTGCAGCCCGCTCAGCCGCTCGATGTGCTCGGCGGCGGACAGGTGCCGCGGCACCGCCCCGAGCAGCAGATCGGCGATCTCCACGGCGTCGCAGTGGGCCCGCACGGTGGGTGCGGCGCCGGGCCGGTCGACGTACCGCTCACCGTCCCGGCAACGGTCGAGAATCTCGTCGGCCTGGGCCCGTGCGCGGTCGGCGAAGCGGGCGAGGTCGGTCACGGGCTCGGGGGCGGGCGCGAGGGCGGGGTTGGGCCGGGCTGCGGCTCCAGGGCTGGGGCTGGCTGCGGCTCCGGGGCGGGGGCGGGCTGTGGCGCCAGGGACACCGTCCGGTCGTACCCCTGAACCCGGCACCCCTGCCCTCGGCACCCCTGCCCTCGGCACCCCTGCCCTCGGCACCCCTGCCCTCGGCACCCCTGCCCTCGGCACCCCTGCCCTCGGCACCCCCGCCCTCGGCACCCCCGCCCCCGGCACCCCCGCCCCCGGCACCCCTGTCCCGGGCGCCCCTGTCCCCGGCACCCCCGCCCCCGGCACCCCCGCCCCCGACTCCACCGCACCCCCCGCCGCCTCCACGCGCCCCGCCCCCCGTACCTCCCGTCGGTCGCGCAGCACCCGTGCCGGGTTGCCCGCCGCCACCGACCACGCCGGCAGGTCCTTCGTTACCACCGCGCCCGCGCCGATCACACAGTGGTCGCCGATGGTCACGCCGTCGACGACGATCACGTGTGAGCCGATCCAGACGTCGTTCCCGACCCGGATGCCCCGGCTGGTGAGCGGCTGGCGGAAGACGGGCCGGTCGAGGGCCATGGAGTGGTTGAAGCCGAGCAGCGAGGTGTGGGCGCCGACGCGGACGCCGTCGCCGAGTACGACATCGCCGCGCACCGTGGTGAACGGGTTGAGCGTGCAGTCCGAGCCGGTGGTCAGCTCGTCGGTGACATAGGCGTGCGCGGCGATGTACGAGTCGTCGCCGAGGCGCAGCCGGTCCGGGAACACGGCCGCGGACTCGGCGACGTAGCACCGCTCACCGATCACGGTGTCGCCGCCGACCGCCCGCTGCACCTCCCGCTGCGCGGCCCGCTGTTCCTCGGTCGCCTCGCCGGCGAACAGCCAGGGGCAGTGGTCGAAGTGCCGTACGGACGGCTGCGCCGGATGATCCATGGGAGCACGCTAAGCAGCGCTGGGCCCGCCGGGGAAGGGGTGCCGTGCGCGACGCCGGCCGGCCCGGAATGGTAGAAGCGGTCATGACCAACTCGCACCACGACCGCTTCCACAGCTCCTCCCGTTGTTCCCTTTCCTCCCGCTCGTCCTCCCGTTCCTCCGTCCGGACGGCGGGTGTCCGATGACCGAGGGCGTCGACATCCCCGACCGCCGCGGCCGCACCGGACTCGACCGCACCGGCCTGGACCTGACCGGCAACCCGCGTGTCCGGGTCCGGGAGGTGAAACTGCTGTCCAGTCACTGGTACGTCGAGCGGGCCACGACCTTCGACCTCCAGCGCGCCGACGGCACGTGGAGCACCCAGCAGCGCGAGACCCACGACCGGGGCAACGGCGCCACCATGCTGCTGTACGACACGGAACGCGAAACCGTCCTGCTCACCCGCCAGTTCCGCTTCCCGGTGTACGTCAACGGACACCCCGACGGACTGCTGATCGAGACCCCGGGCGGTCTGCTCGACGACGAGGACGAGCACCCCGAGATCGCGGTCCGTCGTGAGGTCGTCGAGGAGACCGGGCACACCATCGGCGAGGTCCACCACGTCTTCGACGTCTACATGAGCCCCGGTTCGGTCACCGAGCGCGTCAGCTTCTACGCCGCCGAGTACGCCGCGGCGACCCGTACCCACGAGGGCGGCGGTCTCGACGAGGAGGGCGAGGACATCGAGATCCTCGAACTGCCCTTCCGCAGGGCCCTGGAGATGATCCGTACCGGGGAGATCGCCGACGCCAAGACCATCATGCTGCTCCAATGGGCGGCCCTGGACGGCCCGTTCGCCAAGTGAGCGCGCAAGCCCTTGACTTGAAGTGCGCTTCAGCATGAAGACTCCCGTGTGTACCCGTCCTCGGGTCGCACACGGGAGGAAGACACCATGCGCTACCGCACCATCGGCACCGACCCGGCGAACCGCCGGGAGGTCAGCGTCCTCGCGCTCGGCGCGATGCTGTTCGGCTCACGGACCGACGAGGAGACCTCCTTCGCCGTCCTCGACCGCTATGTCGAGGCCGGTGGCAACTTCATCGACACGTCCGACAACTACGCCTTCTGGGAGGACGGCGGCCAGGGCGGCCAGAGCGAGGAACTGCTCGGCCGGTGGCGGCGCAGCCGTGGCGTCGGCGACGAGATCGTCATCGCCACGAAGCTCGGTGCCCGCCCCCTGTCCCCCGGCACCAGCTACGTCGACAACGCGGAGGGCCTGTCGGCCAAGGTGATCCGTGAGGCGGCGGAGCGCAGCCGGGAACGCCTGGGCGTGGCCAAGCTGGATCTCCTGTACGCGCACATAGAGGACCACAAGGTGCCGCTCCAGGAGACGGTGGAGGGATTCGCCGAGCTGGTCGCGGAGGGCACGGTGGGTCTGCTGGGCGTGAGCAACCACGCGGTGTGGCGGGTGGAGCGGGCCCGTGCCCTGGCCGCGGCGGCCGGCCTGCCCGGCTACGAGGTCCTCCAGTACGCCCACAGCCATCTGCGCCCCCGCGCCGACGTCCCGGAACCCCTCTTCCCCGACGGCAGCCTCGGCCACGCGGGCCCGGACCTGCTGAGCTACCTGCGCGCGGAGCCCGCCCTCACCCTGGTCGCGTACTCACCCCTGCTGAAGGGCGCCTACACCCACCCGGACCGGCTCCCCGCGGACTTCGACCACCCGGGCACGCCGTCCCGTCTGAAGGCCCTGTCCGAGGTGGCGAAGGAGACCGGCGCCACCGTCAACCAGGTGGTCCTGTCCTGGCAGATCGGCTCGGACCTCCCGATCGTCCCGCTCGCGGGAGTCTCGTCCCTGGCGCAGTTGGAGGAGAACCTGGAAGCGGTGGAACTGGAGCTGACGGGGGAGCAGCGGGCACGGTTGGACGGGGTCCACTGAGCCCGCCCCACCACCGGATCAGTCGCCGCCGGCGAAACGGTCGAGCAGGGCGTCCAGCCCCGCCGCCAGGCCCTCCGGGCCCCCGGGCTCGGCCAGGGCGGGGGCCACGCCCCGGAGGGCGGGCAACTCGTGGGCCGGCATGCGGTGCAGGCCCAGACGGAACGCCGGTTCCTCCTCGTCGGGGTTGTCCACCATCGGCCGCAGCTCCTCGGAGACGTAGCCGATCAGCCAGGAGTTGAAAGCCCGGAAGAGGCGGACCACATCCGCGTCGGCCAACCCGGCGCCGGCGAGCAGCGTCAGCACCCGCTCGTGGTTCCTCAGCACCGCGAGCGGGCGACGGGCCAGCGGGACCGCCAGCATCCGCGTGGTGAGCAGCGGGACCGCCTGGGGGTGCGCGAGACACACCTCGTACGTCGCCCGGGCGAGACGCTGGAGCTCGGCACGCCAGGACAACGCCTCCGCCTGCCCGGCAGGCCGCCGCTCCAGCTCCAGGTACAGCGCCTCGACCAGCCCGTCCAGCAGGGCGTCCTTGCCCTCCGCGTACCGGTAGAGCGCCATCGCCTCCACGCCGAGCTCGGCACCCAGGCGGCGCATGCTCAACGCCGAGAGACCCTCACGGTCGACCAACTCCAGGGCGGCGGTCAGGACGAGCTCCCGGCTGAGCCTGCCGTACCGTCCGCGGTCGCCGGCCCGCCGCGCCGGGCCGGACGCGGTGCCGTTCTTCCGACGGTCCGTGGACCGTTCCTGGGCCATGCCTCGCCTCCTCACCTCGGCGCGTGCCGTTTTCCTGGGACCTTATGCCTACCGCGTACCCGTACGCCGTAAATGGGTCCGGGGACTGCCGTGCCCGCCCGAGATGCCCGCCCTGTCCGCAGAACTTACGATCGAAGGGGCGCAGGTGGATCTCCGCGTCGGCAGGAGAAGTCGGTGAGCGCATCCGTACTCGTGATCGACACACCTGCGGGGCACGTCCAGGTCACCGCCCCGGCACCACGTCAGACCTGGTGGAAGCTCGCCGACGAGGACGAGGGGACTCGCGTCACCCAGACTCCGGTCTGGGTGGACTGCATCTGTGCGACGGGGCCGTACCAGGACGCCAGCCGGTTGTACGAGTTCGAGGACGGCACGAGGGTGCTGCTCCCCTTGGTGGCCCGTCGGCACCGTCCGCTCTGGCTGGGCGAGGAGGAGTCCTGGCCGGGCGAGTGGGGCATCGGGGGGCCGGTGCATCCGGCAGGGGTCGGTACGGCGCAGGCCAGGGCGGTGTTCGAGGATCTCGCGCGGCGACCGGCCAACCGGGTCACGGTGAGGTTCCGGCCCGGGGACGACGAGCCGTGGGCACACACCGCGTCGCCGGGCTTGCGGGTGGAGGCACAGGTGACACACGTGTTGAATCTGGAGGGCGGATTCCACACGGTGTGGGAGCGTCGCTTCCATCAGGGCGTACGGCGCGGAGTCCGCCGCGCCGAGTCCTCCGGCATCGAGGTCGAGGTGGACCGGACGGGCCGTCTGGTCCCGGCCTTCTACCGCCTCTTCGAGCAGTCGATCCCGCGCTGGGCCGAGCAGCAGCACGAGCCGCTGGCGCTGGCCCGGTGGCGCCGGAAGCACGTCTTCCCCCGGCGACGGCTGGAAACCGTCGCCGGCCGGCTCGGGGAGTCGTGCGCGACGTGGATGGCCTGGCACGCCGGGGAGCCGGCCGCGGCGATCGTCGTCCTGCGTCACGGCAACCACGCCATGTTCTGGCGCGGCGCGATGAACCGGGAGCTGGCGCATCCGACCCGGGCCAACCACCTGCTGCACCGGCTGGCGATCGAGGACGCGTGCGCCGCGGGCTGCCGCCAGTACGACATGGGCGGATCGCTCCAGGGGCCGTCCCTCGCCAGGTTCAAGGAGAGCTTCGGAACGGACGGCATTCCGTCCCGTCGGTACCACCGTGAGCGGCTCCCCCTCTACGCGCCCGACCGTGCGCTGCGGAGTGCCGTGCGGCGGGCGATTCGCTTCCAGGGCTACTGACCACAGAGGGCGTCTCCCTTGTGCGCGACCGTCAGTTGACCGGGTGTCAGCGCAGCCGGCCGACCGCGTTGGCCGCGTGGACGGCGGCACGGTACAGGGCAGGGTTGGCGCGGACCGCCGCCCGGGCGGTGCGCCCCGAGGTCATCCGCGCCCGGCACAGGGCCGCCATGGGTGTGCGCCGGTCGACGTACCCCTCGGTGACGGTCAGGTCCGCCGTCTTGAGGTCGTCCTTGTAGCTCTCCTCGCCCTTGCCCAGGTCGATGTGGGTGATACCGCGATCAGCGGCGGCCTCGGCGAGCTTGAGGTACAGCAAGGTCCCGGGCGAGTACCGGGCGAAACGGGCGTCATAGGCGGGGAACCAGCCGGCGAGCACCTGGCGCGACCGCAACTCGTAGCGCATGGCGACGGGTCGCTCAGCCGCGTAGAGCACGGACAGGGTGCCCGAGCAGGACTCGGAGGGCACGTCGAAAAGCTCCCGCAGAATCGCCTGGAACCACTCCTGGGACAGCAGGTCCCGACGCCCCTTCGCTCGCAGTTGGGCGGACTTCCAGCGGATGACGGTGTTCAGGAGCATGGTTTCGGATGCGTGGAAGACCAGACGGACCGGGCCCACCTCGCGCGCCAGCTTCCGTTCCTTCTGACGTGCTGTCTTGAGGAACTTGTGGTGGAGACGGCCGAGGTACGCGTCATGGCCGCCGTTCAGTTCCATGATCGGCGAGGCGGCTCGGATGCGAGGCGTGCCCGCGGTCTCGAAGGGGGTCTGTCCCGGCGCCAGATGGTCGTACTCCCAGATCGCGAGATCGCACGCCCTGAGCAGTTCCGTCGGATCCCAGACGAGGCCCGGCTCGTGGATCAGGCCCTGGTAGTCGCAGAAGCCCGAGCCGATGGGCTTGCCGGCGCCGAGCGCGTGCCGTTCGAAGGGGAAGAACCCGACGGTGCGGGCGCCCTGCCCGCAGGGCGCGGTGAGCCGGGCCACCCGGGCGGTCGCGCGCTGGTGCCCCACCGCCCGGGTGAACTCGGGAGAGAGGAAGGGGTTGGCCAGGGCCGGGTCGGCACGCTGCATGGCGCGCCACGAGCCGATGTCGGCGGGGGTCAGCTCGTCGGGTCGCAGCACCGTGACGTCCATCGCGTTCACCTCAGTTGTACCGGGACATCACCGCGGAGTAGTCCTCGAGTGACGAGCCCGGAGTGCCGTCGTAGAGGTTTCTTGCGAACGCCCACATCAGCCCCTGCAGTCCGCAGCTCTGCATCTGGTGGGCCGCCTGGCCCATGACGCCGGGGTAGTAGGGGCTCACGTGGGTCCCGGCGCTTTCTCCGTTGAGGAGGGTGAAGCCGTAGTGCCGTGCGATACGGCTGACCCAGCGCATCGACGACCAGTGCGTCCGGACCTGGCGGGACGGCGCGAGGACGTCCACCTGGTGGTCGTCGGAGGAGCAGCCGTTGTTCCTCGGCTCTCCGGTGCCGTCCACGAGTGAGGTCGGCACGATCTGCACGTTTGTGCGGTCGCGGATCTGGCCCAGGGTCCGGTAGAAACCCGCCCCGAGGGCAACCAGCCAGGAATCGGCCGTCTCGTTCAGATAGCCGCTGACGACGCGTCGGTAGGTCGGTGGGTAATAGCCCATGCCCGGTACGAGAAGCTTCAGGAACCCGTCGTAACCCAGCGATCGGTAGTACCGGATCTGCCAGTTCACGCTGTCGGACAAGGCGCGCAGATACCAGTCGTACCACTCGGCGACCTGGCTTTTGCTGAACGCCTTTCCCTCATAGGTGCGTTGTCCCGGTTTCCAGCCGGGGAAGGGGTTGGCGGGGACGGTGGCCGGCCGTCCCGCCCGAGTCCGGCTCTGGGCGTTCTTGTCGAACGCCCAGAAGTCGGTCGCAGGTTGCGGGCCGGAGTCGGCCGAAGGGTAGGTGAACTCGCCGGAGGTGCTCACCCCGACCCGGACGGCCCAGAAGTTCTCAAGCCCGATGACCCTGTCCACCCTGTCGAGATATTCCTGCGCCTTCTCACGCACGGTCTGGCCGAAGACCATGTTGGGGGTCTCCGTGAGGCGTTTCTCGTGCTGGTTCACATAGGCGGCTTCCGGATACTTCTCGTAGAGCCAACTCGGTGCGCGGTTCAGGCCCAGGCTCACCTCGACGAGCAACCCCGCTTTCTGGAAACGGGCCAATTCCTTTTTGACGCTCGCGAGGTACTCGGCGGAGTACTGTCCCTCCCCGGTCTCGTACCGGTCCCACGAGATCTGCATCTCGGCGACCTGCATTCCCTTGCTCCGCTCCTCGCGCGCTTTTCCGGGCATGCTCTGCAGGGTCCCGAAGTAGTAGGTCGCGCCTTCGTCGTCCGGCGGAACCCGGACGCAGGCCGCGAGGAGCAGGACGGCCGCGATGATGCCGAGGTGCTTCCGGTGACGCGCTGTCCGGCCGAACGCGCGTCGCACCGCTCCCCGCCGCGCCTGGTTCACGCCAGGACCTCCTTGTACAGATGTTCGTACTGGGCTCGGAAACGGTCGAGCCCGAACACCTCCTCAACCGTGGCACGCCCGCGCTTCACCTGCATCTCCCACCAGCGAGGCTGTTCCAGCAGCCGTGCCAGCAGCTCACCGGTCCGCAGCCGGTCCCCGGCAGGAGCGCGCAGCCCCGCATGCCCCAGCGCGGCGAACTGGGGGAGATCGCTGAGGATCACCGGGCGTCCCGTGGCCATCGCTTCCAGCACGACGAAGGGGACGTCCGCCTTCCCGCCGAGCTTCCGCGGGGGGAAGAGGAGGACATCCGCCGCCTCCAACAGGCCTGCCATGTCGGGAACATGGTCCCGGACATCGATCTCGGGAAGTCCCTCCCGGTCCGCGAGAGCCCGCAGCTCCGCCTCCAGCCGCCGCTGGTCCTGCCCGAACCGGCCCCGCATGGCCAGCACCAGACGGAACCGGGCGCCGCGGCGGTACGCCTCCGCCGCGGCGGCGATCGCCTCATGGGCGCCGCCCCCCGGGTCGTGGTGGCCGGCGAACAGGACGACGGGGGTGCCCAGGGCGCGCGGCCGCCACGGCCATCGGTCCAGCGGGATCGTCGGCGGGATCACCCGGACGTCTCCGAACCCGGCCGCGCGCAGGTGTCCGGCCGTCACCTCCGACAGAGCGACGGTCACTCCCAGCGGCCGCGCCCGCTCCAGCAGACCGAGGTCCATGACCCCGGACACCGTGTGGATGACCGGACCGCTGCCGAAGAACCCCGGCCGCAGCCGGGAGAACAGCGGGTACGCCTTCCCGATCGTCAGGACCGCGTGCACCAGATCCGTCCGGCGGGCAAGGACAGCACCGAGGAGGGCCGCCTGCACCCGCTCGGAGACGTGCGGGGCGCCGTCCCGCGACACGATGGGGACGGCTCGGCCGCGTGTGGGCCCGCGCGATCCGCGCGACGGCCACCGGGAGAACCACAGGAAGTCCCGGTCGGGCATGCACTCGGCGATCGACGCGGCCGTCTGGGTGTCCGCTCCCGCCCCGCCCTCGTACGGGCAACTGGTGAAGAGCAGCACCCGGCACCGCCCCGAGTGGCTAGCCATGGCGGCCGTACACCTGTGACGACGGCGGCACCGGCAACCGGTACAGGTCCACCGTGCCGTACGTGCTGCCGTGGAAGGAGAAGAGCAGTGTGCCCTGCTCGGTGAGCTGCCGTGCCTGACGCGGGGTGAACGAGGAGAGACCGTGCTCGACCACCCGCCACGGGACCACGACGTAGGCGACATGCTCCCGCGCCCGGTCCTGCGGCGTGGCCCATTCGCCCATGCGGAAGCGGTCCTCCAGGAGCAGGCTCGACGACTCGCTCATGGACGTGACCGAACTGCCCGCGGGCACGTGCTTCGCCATGTACTGCTGGAGTCGCTCATACCCGTCGTCGGGCCGCGACGTGGCCCCGGCGTAGGTGAACCCGGACCACGCCAGGGCCAGGGCCAGCATGAGGACCGTGGCGACGCGCGAGAGCGGGGCGCGGCGCCGGGTCCGCCGCTCCACCTCCACGGCCGCCATCACCACGATCACGATCGTCGGCACGATCAGCAGATAGAGCTGCTGTTCCTCCAACGTGCCCTTGACGACGGCGTAGGCGAGGGCCAGGGCAGCCGACACGTACCAGAGCGCCACCAGCCGCTGGGGCGGACCACCACGACGCCACAGGGGCACTACGGCCACCGCGGCCAGGAGGAGGAGCACATAGGTGCTCCCGAAGCTGGACACCTCTTCGGCGAGGCGCTGGGAGAGGGGGGTCGACTTCGCGGAATTGAAGCCGGTCTCCTGCACCAGGCCCAGCAGCCGTTTGATGCCGTGGGTCTTGGTCCCCCACAGCGCGTCGAAATGGCCCGTCCACACCACGAGGCCCACGTAGAGCGCGTACGGCAGGGTGGCGAAACCGGCGACGAGCAGGGGCAGCGACCGCCGCGAGGGCCAGACGAACACCGCGGCGGCCAGCATGGGCACCACCGTGATCAGGGCCGTCACGTCCTTCGTCAGGACGGCGAGGCCGAAGAGGAGCCCAGCGGCGACGGCCCGCCGACGCCATCTGGCCGGAGCGTGCCGTTCCGCCAACGGCAGCAGCACCAGGTAGCCCAGCACCACCCAGAGCATCGCCGACGTCTCGATGAGTACGCGCTGGTTGATCCGGAGGACGAACGGATCGACCGCGAAGAGCAGGCCCACGGCGAGGGCGGCCGGGGTCGATCTGGTGACGCGTGCCGTCAGCAGCACCAGCACCACGGCGGTGAGGCCGGCAAGCAGGATGTTGAGCTCTCGCATCCGGTAGACCCCGGCGACGACGTCCGTGGGCGCGCCGAACAGTCGGCCCCAGCCGCCTTCCAGATAGAAGAAGCCGGGCGGGTGGAGCCAGAACAGTCCGTCCCCGTCCCGGGGGAAGCCCCCGTGCATCACGGACCGGCCGAAGCGCCAGTAGAAGATCTCGTCACCGAACACGTCCGGTCTCCGGCCGAACCCGACCAGCCGGAGGAGCACGGTGAGCAGGCCGCCCACGCCGGCGACCGCCCAGAGCGGCACCACGCGCAGCCACACCAGCGGCATGGGCAGGACCCGGCTCACGACGGCCATGGCGGGCCTCCGATCCGTGCGCCCACCCGTTCGCCACCGGCCAGCAGGTAGATCTCCGGCGCCGGCGGGATGCGGCCACCGGGGAAGAGCGCGTCCGCCTGCGAGCGGTAGCCCCGCACCAGCGGCGACTTGGCCGCCAGCTCCCGCGACCACTCGACCGTGGCCAGCCCGTTCCGCCCGACGAAGCCGGCGTCGAAGCCGTGCCGCTGGTTGTAGGGGAAGTCGCTGTAGTAGACCACCGGCCGGCCGGTGAGTTCGGCGGCCGTCCGCACGAGCACGTGGTCCACGTGGCCGCCCACTCCCGCGGGGGCCAGCAGGACCGTGTGCGGCGGCGCCATCAGCGTTTCCAGGGCTGCCCGTACCCGGCCCAGCGTGTCGGTGTCCCGCCGGGAGATCCGACCGGCGGAGATGTGCAGCCGGTAGGTGGGATAGACGTACGCCAGCTCGGGCAGCACACGGTGGGCCCAGCCGACGCGCCGGCCGGACGCTGCGGGCTTGCGCCGGAACAGCCCGTCGCTCAGCCCCAGGTGGAGCCAGTCCGCACCGAGCCGTTCCAGCACCTCGCAGTCCTCGGCGCGCCGGTCCCGGTACAGGCGCTCCGCGTCGGGTTGTCCGACCTGCCGCAGGTACCGCCGTCCGGACAGCGTGTAGGGCGGGAGGCCGGCCTCGGTGAAGAACGTCACCACCCGTACCGACGTGCGCCCTGCGGCGTACGACAGCAACCCGCCGCAGGACAGGACCGCGTCGTCCAGATGCGGTGAGAGTACGACGAGCGGCGAACCCGCGTCGATCGCGGCGGTCAGTGGATCTGTGTCGGGTTCCATGCCCCGGCCTCCTTCCGCTCCGCTCCCCGCGTCCTCGAATCCAGCAGTCGCTCGACGAGGGTCAGGTACCGGTCGGTCGTCTGTTCCCACGAGAACCGTTGCGCGGTCCGGTACGCCATGCGCCCCAGCCGGTGGCGCATCTGCTCGTCCTCGGCGAGCGTGCGCAACTGCCGTGCCAGGGCGGCCACGTCGAAGGCGGGGACGGCGACGTCCCCACGGCCGTCCATCCACCGCAGGGTGGGCAGATCGAAGTGCAGCACGGGCTTGCCGTACGCCATGCTCTCCAGCGCCGCGATGCCGAACGTCTCGCTGCGGGACGGCAGCACCGTGAACGCACAGCCCTCCAGGAAGCGGCGCTTGTCCGCTCCCGACACCTCGCCCAGCCAGCGGGCGTGGGCGTCCGTCTCGTCGAGCAGTCCGGCGAGTCTGGTCTCCTCGCCGCGGGCGCCCGCACCGGCCAGCAGCAGCGGCATCGGCGGCGAAGCGGCGGCGTGGGCGGCGAGAAGGAGATCCAGTCCCTTCACCCAGACATCCACGCGTCCCAGGAAGGCGATGTAGTCGCCGTCACCGAACCGTTCCGGGGGGACGGGCGGCGGCTCGACGCCGTTGGGGATCAGATGCGGCACGGCCTTGGAATACCGACGGACGGTCGCGCCGTCGGCCTCGTTCATGACGACGACGTCCTGGTAGAAGCGCAGCCCGAACCGCTCGATCAGGAAGAAGGGCAGGTGGTACTTGCGCGACATGGCGGCGCCGCTGAGTTCCTGGGCGATCCCCACCACCCGCCCCCGCGCGAACAGCGGGAGGAAACTGGTGGAGAAGGGCGGTGTGAAGCCCTCCAGCCACAGGTCGTGCCGCAACCGTCGGGCCATCAGCGGCACCAGCGCGTGGTAGAGCATCTGCCCGAAGCGCGGTCCGGCCCAGCCGAGCGGCAGGAAGCGGTACTGCACGCCGTCGCGGACTCCCCTCCCGCCGTACCTCGACACGGTGACGACGGTGACCCGGTACTCCTCGGGGAGGCGCCGGGCGACCTTGTCCACCAGCACCGCGCCGCCGCCGTGATAGTGCGGGTTGCGGGCGTCGTCGAAGGTCGAGATCACCACGTGCTTTCGTCCGGTCGCCGCCTCGCGGTGGCGTCCGGGCGCCCCCACAGCCGTCTCCTGTTCCGCCAGCACGTGTCCGACGGCCTCGGCCGCCACCGCTTCGGGCGGCGCGGCGGCGTCCACCAGGGTCACGTCCTCCTGCGATGCGGCCCGGCGCCGGTAGTGGTCCCGGAGGTCGGTCAGGGGACCGACAGCGGACTCGCCGTCGCGTGCCGCGAGCACCTCCGGATCCGCGTCGAGGAGCAAGGTGACCTGATAGGACCGCAACAGCCGGGTGAGAACGGCCGCCAGGCCCGAGCCGGGCGCCGGATCGAACTTGACGAGACCGTCGAGCGGACCGCGGTCGGTCACCACCGCGGTCGGCCGTCCCCGAGCGTTGAGGCGCATCCGCGCGGCGGGGACCGCCAGACGGAGGGAGAGTTCCGCCGCGTCCACCCAACCGTGCGAACGCCCGACCCATGTGCGCAGAACCGAGCCGATCGACCGGTGTTCCCCGCGGGACGCCGAGAAGCGGAACCGCACTTCCTGCGGGAGGCGGCGGCAGACGACACAGCCGTGGCAGTAGGGGGTCGCCACGACGTATCCGCGACCCCGCAGGTCCGTCGCCACTCGCCCGACCAGGGAGGACTTTCCGGCGCCGTCCGGCCCGGACACACCGACCAGCAGGATGGGGTGCTTCATCGGGCGGCCCTCCTGCGCTTCTTGGCGACGACGAGCGGCACCCGCAGGGCCGCCTCGCGTGCCGCGACACCCGTGCGTCCGGTCCGCAGGAGGTGCAGCGCGTGCTCGGCGCCCACGTGGAGGGACGCGGCCGCCGGAAGCGGTACCGGAAGCCGGATCGGCACCCCCTGGTCCAGTCGGCGCATCGCCTCGGCGACGACGACGAGCGCCCGGTCGAGTCCGACGAGCCATCCGTCGCGCGCCGTCTCCCGTCGCGCCTCCTCAAGGACCTCGGGCGACCGCAGATCCCGTAGCGCGAACAGCTCCGACAGATCGATCGAGAGGTTCTGGAACAGTCCGTGAGCCAGCCATATCCGCAGGTCGTCCGCCGGACGGGGGACCAGCCAGGCGCCTCGGTCGGGCGACGCGCGGTCGAAGAGGCGGTTGGTGGACATCACGGGCACGCCGAACCACGACACGGCGCTGTGCAGATGGACCGACGGGCCGTGCCGAGGTCTCAGCAGCACCTTGGTGGACCGCTCCAGCCAGTACGTCGAACGGTCGACGTACCAGCCCTCCAGGACGTCGCTCGCCGTCTGCCACCGCCCGTCGGGGACCACCAGGTCGAAGTCGCCGCACGCGTGGTGGCGGGCCAGGTGCGCCTTGATGAGCACCGTGGGGATGCCGGCGGCCCACAGGCGGTCCGTGACCTCGCAGAGGTTCTTCCGGTACAGGGCGTAGGCGGTGTCCACCTCGGTCACGACGTCCGCCAACTGCCGTGGATAGGCCCGTGCGAGGCGGCCCTCCACCTGGTTGTCGCGCGCGAGCGACAGGGCGTGCCGCAGGACGGCGGCGCTGGTCGGCCGAGGCTCCGCGTGCCATACGGCTGCGACGAGGAGACGGCTGGACCGCTCGTGCGCCGGGTTGGTCCGGACGGTCGACCGTGGGGATGAACGGTGGGTCATGGCGACGGTGCCTGACTGGTCGGGGGGCATGGCCGGGGAACTGGTGGCCGCCGCGGTCTTGGGGGCCGCCTCGGCCAGGTCCTGCGCCGGATCAGGCGCCCCGGGACGGCGCAGGAAGCGTTCCACGGCTCGGAGGCCGATGGCCGTCGCGGCGATCATCCACACCGCCGGATACGGGTGCAGCAGCACCAACACCCCTGCCAGCACCAGCGGTTCCACGACGGGCATCCGGCTCAGGAAGGCCGTACCCCGGCGGCGGACGCGCTGGTGGACCAGCAGGAGGAGCGCTCCGATGCTGCCCACGGCGCCGCCGACGGCCATGCCGTGCACGCCGTCCGTCCGCCAGCCCACCAGGAGGGCGAGGGTGTAGCCCGCCAGGCCGACGATCTGGCGGTGTACGCAGGCGTAGTCGTCCACGGCCTGGGAGAAGGTGACGATCAGGTTGATCGCACCGACGGCGAAGCCCGTGACGGCCGTGAAAGCCGTCAGGACGCCCATCATGCTGTAGCCGGTGGGGAAGACGGTGGTCAGCACGGGGCCCGGTGCGGTGGCGACGATCACGGCGAGCGGCAGGGAGGCGATGACGTACATCCGTACGGCGCTGGCGCTGAGCGAGGCGTCGGCCCGTCGCCGGGACAGCGCGGGGAAGAACGCTATGGACACCGCGGAGGCCACGAACAGCGGCACCCGGGAGAGCGTGACGCTCGCCTGGTAGCTCGCGGCGGCGGACCGGTCGGTGGGCAGCAGGATCACGAGCACCACGTCGACCGCGGCCATCAGCGCGACCAGTCCCTGGACCCGCGCGATGCCGAGCGCGCGGCGCCACAGGTCCCGGTCGACCGACGCGCTGCGCCAGGGCCGTCCACTGCCCTGCGGCAGGGTCGGCCACCACAGCAGGAGGGGCAGCAGGCCCACCCCGAAGCCCGCCAGTGCCCCGGTGGCGCCGAGCCCCAGGACCACCACCAGGGCCACGCCCACGACCGTCTTGAGCACCACCTCGGCCACACCCAGAAGTGACAGCGTCCGCATGCGCTCCTCACCCTGGAGCCGGCCGGCGGGCACCGACGTCACATAGAAGCAGAGCGTGGTCAGGGCCAGTGTCGTCGTCGTGGCGGGTCCGGCGAATCCGGCGGCGACGCCGGCGACGACCCCGGCGGCGACGACTCCCCCTCCGGCGCTGGTGATGATCGCGAACCGGCCCGCGTCGCCCCGCTCGGCGTCCGACCGCGCCCGGGCCAGCGCCTGCGCCAGCACCCACGGGATCGTCACCCTCGCCACGGTCACCGCGCTCAGCACCAGCCCCGCGCCGGCGGCGAACACCGCGTAGGAGGCGACGTCCAGCAGCCTGGTCAGGAGGAGCGCGAACCCGTAGTTCACGACACCCACGATCATGACGGAGGCGGTGATCCAGCGCGCGCCGTGCACCGCCGTCACCACGTCCGGGCGGGCCCCGGACCGGTGTGTCGGCGCCGTGCGGAGGGCGGTCATGCGGGATCCCGTCGATCCGCCGTCCCGGGCTGCACGTCGGTCGGCGTCCGGGACGCCGACGCGTCCGGGTCGTGCGTGTCCGGGCGTACGAGTTGCTCCCGCCGGTGTGCCAGCCGGACGACGGCGTCGCGTATCCCCAGCCGCCGCAGCGCCTGGAAGGCACGCAGTTCGTCGCAGCCGTCCAGCAGCACGCGGAAGGTGTCGCCCTGCCGGCTCCACCGGTCGGTCTCCCGCAGGAGCGTCCTGAGGCCGTGCTCGACGGCGTCGCCGTTCAGGACGCGGAAGTGCGTGAAGACAGCGAGATCGCTGGTCCGGCGGCGCGAGCGCCGGTGCCTGTGGACGCGCCGGGACTCCTCCAGCAGCACCTGGGCGAGCCGCTCGGAGCTGTCGTCCCAGGAGAACCGTGAACTCCAGGCGCGGCAGCGCCGTGCCGTCAGCTCGCGGCTGCGGGCATCGCCCAGTTCGGTCAGGGCCGTGGCGATTGCCTCGGTCAGGGCCGTCTCGTCGGGGATCAGCCAGCCGTTGCAGCCGTGCTGGACGGCGTCGCGCAGGCCGGGGACGTCGAAGGCGAGTGCGGGCGTGCCCATGGAGTTCGCCTCGATGACGGTCAGGCCCCAGCCCTCGGCGACGGAGGGCACCACGGTGAGCCACGCCCTGCCGAGCAGCTCGCGTTTGCGCTCCTCGCTGACGTGACCGTGGAACTCGACGGCGGAGCCGAGGCCGAGGGCGGAGGCGAGGGCTCGCAGCCTCGGCAGTTCCGTGCCGTCACCGGCGAGGTCGACGCGCAGGTCGGGCCGGCGCCGCAGGAGCTCCGGGAGGGCTCGGAGCAGGAGGTCCACGCGTTTCTGCGGGGTCATCCGGCTGATGACGGTGATCGTCGGGGTCGTGGCGCGGGCCACGTGTGCCGGGTGCGGCCCGGGGCTGCCGTTGGGCACGAGGTAGACGGGGTTGTGGAAGGCCAGCTCCGTGCGCACGCCCTGCCGGGTGGAGGGGGACACGACGACGATCGCGCGCCCTCGGTAGACCCAGCGGCTGACCTGCTTCTCCAGAAGCCGCCCGACGGTGTTCATGGGCCACCGGAAGAACTGGTCGAACTGTTTCTGGTGGATGTGGTGGATGACGCAGATGTCCGTGGTCCAGCGAGGCGTGAACAGCGGTGAGAAGAAGGGGATGCCGTTCTGGAAGTCGACGACCGCGTCGTAGGTGTGACGGTTCCTCAGCAGGTGGGCGGCCGCGGCCGGATAGACCCCGAACCTGCCGCCGCCCCGCAGGACGCGTACGCCGTCGGCGATCTCACTCGCGCGGGAACCGGGAAAGCGCGCGGCGAAGAGGGTCACGCGCGCGTCCGCTCCGGCCAGCCGCCGGGCGATCTCGTAGCAGTACGCCTCCGCGCCTCCGGCCTGGGGATGTGCCGGGTCACGCCAGTTCAAAAACAGGATGTTCGTGCGCGACATGTGCTCAAGAGCAGTCATCGAGGATCACCGTGCGAGGGAGAGGCGAAGCACGTCCGCCAGGGAGCGCAGGCCGTCGCGGCGGGCCGAGAACGTCGATCCGGGCATGTCCGACCAGTCGACGGGCACCTCGGCGATTCTCCCGCCGGCACGCGCGAGTCGCAGGAGCAGTTCGACGTCGAAGGCGAACCCGTTGACCTGGCAGTTCGCCGCGATGCTCCGCACGAGCGGTCCGTCGAAGAACTTGAAGCCGCACTGGGTGTCCGCGATGTCCGGCAGGGCCATGCGGGCCAGCCTGCGGAACGTCCAGCCGCCGCACCGGCGCAGCGCCGAGTCGACCTCGCAGTGGGAGCCGTCGATGTGCCGGGAGGCGATCACCGCCGCGTACCCGTCCCTGAGCAGGGGGAGGGTCTTGTCGAGTGTCTCGATGGGTGTCGCGTTGTCGGCGTCGACGAAACCGATGTAGCGGGCCGTCGAGGTGACGATGCCCCGGCGGACGGCCGCTCCCTTGCCGTGCTCGCTGCAGCCGATCACGTGGACCGGGGTCAGCGAGTGGTCGAAGCGTTCCGGCACGTCGAGCGTGCAGTCCACGCTGTCGTTGTCGACCACGACGACGGTGGACGACCAGGGTTGGCCCCTGAGGTAGTCCAGTGTCGCCGCGATGGTCCCGGGCAGGCGTCGCTCCTCGTTGACGGCGGGGATGACGACCTCGACCTCCACCGCCGGGCGCCGGAGACAGGAGGGGATGGCCGGATACACCCGGGCATCACGCTGCACCGGGGCGGCTGACGGCATGGTCGGCAGTGGAACCACTTGCATTCACCTCCGTCGCCGACGGCGACTCCATCGTACGTTTACGACGTATACGAGAATCCTGTGCCGATATGCCCGTTCCGTCAAGATTTCGACCTGTTTGACGGGTGGGTGCCGTGGAGAGACGATGTATGTATACATCGTAAGCGAGGTGCCGGAGAGGTCGTCGCCGGTCATGACTGCGCCCATCGAGGACTACGCCCTGCTCAGCGACCTGGAGACCGCCGCCATGGTCGGCCGGGACGGATCGGTCGACTGGCTGTGTGTACCCCGCTTCGACTCGCCGGCGTGCATGGCCGCGCTGCTGGGCACCGAGGACAACGGCTTCTGGCGGATCGCACCGCTGTCCGGCGGCCCCTGCACCCACCGCGCGTACCGCCGCGACACGCTGGTCCTGGACTCCGTCTGGGAGACCGCGACGGGGTCGGTGCGCGTCACGGACTTCATGCCACCGCGGGCCGGGCTGCCCTGCCTCGTGCGCGTGGTCGAAGGGCTGTCGGGGACCGTGTCCGTGCGCAGCGAGCTGCGGTTGCGCTTCCATCAGGGCCGTGTCGTGCCCTGGGTGCGCGAGGTCGGCCCCTGCACCGTCGCGGTCGCCGGGCCGGACGCCGTATGGCTGGGCGACGACGACCGGGTGCGGGGCGAGGGCGGCGACGATGTCATGGTCAGGGACTTCAGCGTTCCGGCGGGCCGCCGGTTGGCGCTGACGCTGGTGTGGGCGCCCTCGCACCGGACCGCGCCGCCCGTGCTGATGTCCCTTCCCGCGGAGACGGCACTCAAGGAGACCGGTGACTTCTGGCGGCGGTGGACCGCCCGGTGCCGCTACGAGGGGCCGTGGCGGGACGCCGTGGTGCGTTCCCTCATCACGCTGAAGGCGCTGACCTACGCCCCCACGGGCGGTGTCGTCGCCGCCCCGACGACCTCGCTGCCCGGAACCATCGGAGGGGAGCGCAACTGGGACTACCGGTTCTGCTGGCTGCGCGACTCCACGCGGACCCTGTCCTGCCTGCTGCGCAGCGGCTACCGCGAGGAGGCCACGGCCTGGCTGGACTGGCTGGTACGGGCCATCGCGGGCGACCCCGCCGATCTGCAGACGGTGTACGGCGTCCATGGGCAGCGGCTGCTGCCGGAGACCGAGGCGCCGTGGCTGCCCGGCTACGAGGATTCCCGGCCGGTGCGGTTCGGCACCTCCGGCGCGCGCTCCTTCCAACTGGACGTGTACGGCGAGGTCGTCGACACTCTATGGCTCTCGCTGCGGGCCGGGATCCCGCTGCCCGCCCATGTGTGGGACCTGGTCCAGTCGCTGCTGGGGTTTGTGCAGCGGCACTGGCGCGAACCCGACCAGGGGCTGTGGCAGACGCGCGGCCCGCGGCGGCAGTTCGTGCACTCCAAGGTGATGGCGTGGGTGGCCGCCGACCGCGCCCTGCGCATGGGTGAACTGCTCGGCCGCAACGGATCCTCCGGCGAGTGGCAGGCCATGCGGGAGGAGGTGCACCGGCAGGTCTGCACCGAGGGCTGGGACGCGGCCCAGGGGTCCTTCGTGCAGTCCTACGGCGGGCCTGCCCTGGACGCGTCCGCGCTGCTCATTCCCCGGCTCGGCTTCCTGCCGGCCGGCGACGAGCGGGTACGCCGTACCGTGCGCGCCATGAGCGGGCTCGGGTACGGCGGGTTCGTACGCCGGTACGGCCAGGACCGGCCCGGGGCGTCCGCCGGGGACGGCCTGCCCGGTCGTGAGGGCACCTTCGTGTCGTGCTCGCTGTGGTACGCCGACGCCCTCGCCGCGACCGGGCGTCCGAGGCAGGCCCGGGAGGCCTTCGAGCGCGTTCTCGCCGTCCGCAACGACGTGGGGCTCCTCGCCGAGCAGTGGGACCCGGGCGCGGGGCGGCAACTGGGCAACGCGCCCAAGGCGTTCAGTCACATCGCCCTGGTGGAGACCGCGTTCGCCCTGTCGTCGCCACGAGGCCCGAGCCGCTGAGCGAGCAGGCCGGCGAGGTGGCGGACGTCCTCCCCGGGGGGCGAGCCGCCGGGGAGGGCGAACGCCCCTAGTCCTTGGTGTCCGACGACCGCCTGGGGTCCACGTAGCCGTTCGGGTTGAGCTGCTGGAAGTGCCAGGCGTCCCGGCAGATGTCGGCGAGGCCCCGGGTGGGACGCCAGCCCCAGTCACGCGTGACGGCGGTCGGGTCGGCGACGAGTTCGGCGACGTCGCCGGGGCGGCGGGGCAGGACGTCGTACGGGATGGGCCGGCCGCAGGCCCCGGAGAAGGCGGCGACCACGTCGAGGACCGAACTGCCCCGGCCGGCGCCGAGGTTGTACACGCGCATGCCGGGCCCGTCGGTGAGGTGGTCCAGCGCCACACGGTGTGCCTCGACGGCGTCCATGACGTGGAGGTAGTCCCGGACCGCGGTTCCGTCCCGGGTGGGGAAGTCGGCGCCGTAGACGTGCAGCCGCGCGAGTCTGCCCTCGGCCACCTGGGCGACGTACGACATCAGGGTGTCAGGGGTGTTCCGGGGGTCCTCGCCGAGCAGCCCGCTGGGGTGGGCGCCGGTCGGGGTGGAGTAGCGCAGGCACAGCACGGTGCACTCGGGGCAGTGGCGGCACACGTCCGCGAGGATCTGCTCGCAGATCCACTTCGAGGCGGCGTACGGGTTGACGGGCCGGACGGGTGTGGACTCGTCGAGCGGTCCGGGTCCGGCGTCGCCGTAGACCGAGCAGGACGAGGGGTAGACCAGGTGGTGCACCCCGTGGTCGTGCATGGTCCGCAGCAGGGTGGTCATACCGCCGACGTTGGTGTCGTAGTACTGCACGGGCATCGACGTCGACCGGTTCGCGGCCTTGTGGCCGGCGAAGTGCACGACGGCGTCCACGGAGTGCCGGTCGAAGATGGCCGAAAGGGCGCGCCGATCACGGATGTCCAGCTCGTAGACGGCGCCGACGAAGCGCCCGGCCATCCGTTCCACCCGGGCGAAGACCTGGGGCTTGCTGTCGGAGTAGTCGTCGACCACGATCACCTCGTAGCCGTGGTCGAGGAGCTCCACACAGGTGTGGCTGCCGATGAATCCCGCCCCGCCCGTGACGAGCACCGTCGACGGTGCCCAGGCTCTCGCGGATGCGGGCTCGCTCGGTACAGGGCGAGGGTCAGCCCTGGGAGGGTCTGCCGTGACCGGCCCGCTGCGTGCCATGGCGGAGGTCCCTGCGTGCGAGTGTGATCTGACGTCGTATGTTTACGACGTATATGTACAATTTTGGGTCAGGTTCCGGTTCGAGTCAAGCCGCGCGCGCCTCAGGGCCTCACCAACAACCGGAAGTCGAACGCGTACCGCGAGGCCCGGTAGATGTGGCTGCCGTACTCGACCGGGCGGCCGGTGTCGTCGTAGGCCGTGCGTTGCATGGTCAGGACCGCCGCGCCCTCCTGTTCGTCGAGGCGGGCGGCCTCCTCGGCGGTGGCGGAGCGGGCGCCGATGGTCTGGCGGGCACTGTGCAGGGTGACGCCGGCCGTGCGCAGCAGGCGGTAGAGGCCGGTGGACTCCAGGCGGGCGCTGTCCAGGGCGAGGAGGTCGGTGGGCAGGTGGTTGCAGAGGAGGGCCACCGGCTGGCCGTGGGTCAGGCGCAGCCGCTCCAGCAGCGTGACCGGGCTGCCCTCCGGGACGGCCAGCGCGGCGGCCACGTCGGCGGGCGCCGGCACGGTCTCGTTGCGCACGACCCGCGTCGCGGGGCCCTGCCCGGCCGCCTCCAGGTCGTCGTAGAGGCTGCTGAGCTCCAGGGGCCGCTTGACCTGGCTGTGCACGACCTGCGTGCCCACCCCGCGCCGGCGGACCAGCAGGCCCTTCTCCACCAGGGTCTGGATGGCCTGGCGGACGGTCGGGCGGGACAGGCCGAGGCGGATCGAGAGGTCGATCTCGTTGCCCAGGAGGTTTCCCGGGGCGAGCGCGCCGTGCTCGATCGCCTCCTCCAGTTGCCGGGCGAGCTGGTAGTACAGCGGCACCGGACTGCCCCGGTCCAGGGCGAAGTCCAGCGAGTCGAGCGCGGGCGCGGTCGCGGCACGTGAGGTGTCGCCGAGCTTCGCCATGGGGGTACCTCCCTCGAAGGGCCGGGTGATCAGAGGTGGGTGCGGCGCGCGGCCGTCTGACGGTCGTACTCCGTCCTCGCCCGTACCGCGGCCTCCCGCGACGCCGTCTGCGCCACCGGCACGTCCCACCACGCCTCCGCCGGGGGAGCGGTCGCGGTGGCCGTGTCCGTCTCGACGTAGACGCACGTCGGGCGGTCCGAGGCGCGGGCCGCGGCCAGGGCCTCCCGCAGCTCCCGTACGGTCTTGGCGCGCAGCACGTCCATGCCGAGGCTCGCCGCGTTGGCCGCCAGGTCGACCGGGAGCGGGGCGCCGCTGAAGGTGCCGTCGGCGGCCCGGTGGCGGTACGCCGTGCCGAAGCGCTCGCCGCCCACCGACTCCGACAGGCCGCCGATGGAGGCGTAGCCGTGGTTCTGGATGAGCACCAGGTTGATCGGCAGGCCCTCCTGGACCGCGGTGACCAGCTCCGTCGGCATCATCAGATACGTGCCGTCGCCGACCAGCGCCCACACCGGGGTGTCCGGGCTCGCCTGCTGGACGCCGATCGCCGCCGGGATCTCGTAGCCCATGCAGGAGTAGCCGTACTCCAGGTGGTACTGGCGCGGGCTGCGGGCCCGCCACAGCTTGTGCAGGTCGCCGGGGAGCGAGCCCGCCGCGTTGATCACCACGTCCTCGTCGCCGACGACCGCGTCCAGTGCCCCGAGAAGCTGGGTCTGGGTCGGTACGGCGTTCTCGTCGGCGGCCTCGTAGGCGCGCGTCACGACCTGCTCCCAGCGCTCCTTGCCGGTGCCGTACTCGGCCACGTGGGCGGCGCTCACGCGGTGGCCCGCCAGCGTCGACGCGAGCGCCTCCAATCCCGCCCGCGCATCGCACACGACCGTCCGCGCGGCCAGCTTGTGGGCGTCGAAGGCGGTGATGTTGAGGTTGAGGAAGCGCACCTCCGGGTTCTGGAAGAGGGTGCCGGAGGCGGTGGTGAAGTCGGTGTAGCGCGTGCCCACGCCGATGACCAGGTCCGCGGTGCGCGCGAGGTCGTCGGCGACCGCCGTGCCGGTGTGGCCGATACCGCCCACGTCGGCGGGGTGGTCGTGGCGCAGCGAGCCCTTGCCCGCCTGGGTGGAGGCGACCGGGATGCCGGTGGCGTCCACCAGGGCCCGCAGCGCGTCCTCGGCCTCGCTGTGGTGGACTCCGCCGCCCGCCACGATCAGGGGGCGGTCGGCGGACCGGATCGCCTCGACCGCCTCCGCCAGCTCGACCGGGTCCGGCGCGGGCCGCCGCACCCGCCACACCCGCTCCGCGAAGAACTCCCGCGGCCAGTCGTACGCCTCCGCCTGCACGTCCTGGGGGAGCGCGAGGGTGACCGCGCCGGTCTCGGCCGGGTCCGACAGGACGCGCATGGCCTGGAGGGCGGAGGGGATCAGGGCCTCGGGGCGGTGGACGCGGTCGAAGTACCGGGACACCGGGCGCAGGGTGTCGTTCACCGACACGTCCGCCTCGGTGGGGTGTTCGAGCTGCTGGAGGAGCGGGTCGGCGGCCCGGGTGGCGAAGTAGTCGCCGGGCAGGAGCAGGACCGGCAGGCGGTTGATCGTCGCCAGGGCCGCGCCGGTCACCAGGTTCGTGGCGCCGGGGCCGATCGACGTGGTGACCGCCTGGGCCGACAGGCGGTTGAGCTGGCGGGCATGGCCGACGGCCGCGTGGACCATCGCCTGCTCGTTGCGGCCCTGGTGGAAGGGCATGGCGTCCTCGCCAGCCTCCAGGAGTGCCTGCCCGATGCCCGCCACGTTTCCGTGGCCGAAGATGCCCCAGGTCCCGGCGATCAGCCGGTGCCGGACGCCGTCCCGCTCCGTGTACTGCACGGACAGGAACCGCACCAGGGCTTGGGCGACGGTCAGGCGGGTGGTGGTGCTCATCAGGGCTTCTCCGGTGCGGTGTAGAGGGAGGGAGGGGGCCGGGCGGGGGTGGGGGTGCCCACGACCGGCGGGGGCGGAGGGGCGCGATCAGCGGGGCGGGCCGGGCGCCGCGCCCGTCGTGACCACGGGGTCGTGCGGGCCGTCGGTCACGGTGAGACGCCGTTCAGGAGGGCATCGGCCTGCGCCTGCGTCTCCGCCTGTATCGGAGGCACGGGGGAGCGGGTCGGGCGGTCGGCCCCCTGCGTGCCGCCCGCGCCGGCGTAGCGGATCGTGCGTTCCAGTTCCCAGCCGGACAGCAGCCCGTGGCACAGCGAGCCGCCGAACGCGTCGTCCGCACCCCTGGCGTCGACCGCCTCCGCCGTGGTGCCGTCCCGGTGGACCGCGAGGACGCCCCGCGCGCTCCTGACCACCGCGAGTTCCGCGCCCGCCGCCAGCAGGGCCTCGGCGCACGCCCGGGGTTCGCGGGCCCCGGTGGTGAGCTCGCACGCGTCGATGTCGCCGACCGCGACCGTCGCGTGCCGCAGGGCCTCGGCGCAGTACGGGCGGGCTTCGTCGGGGTCCGGCCGGGCCGTGCCGTACCGCAGGGACCGGTCGAGTTCGAGGACCGTGATGCCCGTCCTGTTCCGGCACTTGAGCGCGGCGAGCACGGCCGAGCGGCTCGGTTCCCCGGTCAGGCCGGTGCCGCTGATCCAGAGGACCCGGGCCGCCCGGATGGCGAAAGAGTCGAGCTCTTCGGTGTGTATCTCCAGGTCAGGGCTCTTTGCATGGCCGTAGGAGTACGGCGGGAGGGCGTCCGGCGGGGAGGTCGTACGGAAGGTGACGGGGGTCGGGGCCGACTCCACCGGCGTCACCCAGCGGGCGTCGACGCCGGAATCCGTGAGGGTCCGGTGAAGACAGGTGCCGAAGGGATCCGCGCCGCTACGGGCGATGACCGCGGCGGAGCGGCCGAGCCGGGCGGCGGTGACCGCGACGGCGGCGGCCGACCCGCCGAGGGACCTGCCGAAGGAGCGCACCTGCGCCAGCGGGACCCCGGGCTGCAGCGGGTGGAGATCAATTCCGATACGGCCCATACTGATCACGTCGAACTGCTGCACTGGCTCGACCATGCGCGACGCTCCTCGGTCCGGGCTGGGGATGTGAGGCCCTCGGGCCCGCTGCATCCCAGGTGTAGGACTCGAAGGGCAACACTGTCAATAGTTTGTACTTACATTCGGACCTGATCGTGAAATGATGTCTTAACAAAGTATTGACAGTGGCCGCGCCTGGGGAGTTGGATCCCGTCCCAACGCAAGTTGGCGCGTATTCGTAGATCCCGCCCCCTTTCCCGACGTTCTCCCCGTCGCACAGTGAGGTGCAAGGAAAGATGGACCGCTCTTCTCTCTCCCGTTCGCGGAGATTCGCTCCCGCCGTGGCCCTGGCTGCGGCCGCGGCCCTGACGCTCGCCGGCTGCTCCAGCAGCTCGGGCGGCAAGAAGTCCGAGGAGAGCGCGGACGGCGCCTCCGCGGGCAAGGCCACCACCCCCCGGATGACCATCGCGCTGGTCACCCACCAGTCGCCCGGCGACACCTTCTGGGACATCGTCCGCAAGGGCGCCCAGGCCGCCGCCGCCAAGGACAACGTCAAGCTGGTCTACTCGGCCGACCCGAGCGCGGCCAACCAGGCCAACCTGGTCCAGAACGCGATCGACCAGAAGGTCGACGGCATCGCGATCACCCTCGCCAAGCCCGACGCCCTCAAGGACGTCGTCGCCAAGGCGAAGAAGGCCGGGATACCCGTCGTCGGCCTCAACTCCGGTGTCAGCGAGTGGCAGAAGCTCGGCCTGATGGAGTTCTTCGGCCAGGACGAGACCGTGGCCGGTGAGGCGCTCGGCAAGCGGCTGAACCAGGAGGGCGCCAAGAGCGCCGTCTGTGTCATCCAGGAGCAGGGCAACATCGGTCTCACCCAGCGCTGCGACGGTGTGAAGAAGACCTTCTCCGGCAAGCTCCAGACGCTGAACGTCAACGGCACCGACATGCCGTCCGTGAAGTCGACGATCACCGCCAAGCTGTCCCAGGACAAGTCCATCGACTACGTCGTCGCCCTCGGCGCGCCCTTCGCGCTGACCGCGACCCAGTCGGTGTCCGACGCGGGCAGCAAGGCCAAGGTGGCCACGTTCGACCTCAACAAGGACCTGACGGGCGCCATCAGCAAGGGCACCATCCAGTTCGCCGTCGACCAGCAGCCCTACCTCCAGGGCTACCTGGCGATCGACTCGCTGTGGCTCTACAAGAACAACGGCAACTACATGGGCGGCGGCGAGCAGCCGGTGCTCACCGGTCCGGCCTTCGTCGACAAGTCCAACGTCGAGACCGTCGCCCAGTACGCCGCGAAGGGCACCAGGTGATGGGGATGACCCAGCACGCCGAGCCGGCGGTGACCACACCGCCGGCCCCCGGCCCCGGCAAGGTCAAGGACGGCAGGACCGCCGAACGACCGCTCGCCCTGCGCCTTTTGGCGCGTCCTGACGTGGGTGTGTTCCTGGGCGCGGTGGCGGTGTGGGTGTTCTTCCTGATCGCTGCCCCGCCGGTGCGCGAGGGCAGCGCGATGGCGAACATCCTCTACCAGTCGTCCACGATCGGGATCATGGCGCTGCCGGTGGCCCTGCTGATGATCGGCGGGGAGTTCGACCTGTCGGCGGGTGTCGCGGTGATCACCTCCGCGCTGACCGCGAGCATGTTCGCCTTCCAGCTCACGCTGAACGTGTGGGCGGGCATCGTCGTGGCGCTGCTGGTGTCGCTGGCGATCGGGTTCCTCAACGGCTGGCTGGTCGTCAAGACCGGTCTGCCCAGCTTCCTGATCACCCTGGGCACCTTCCTGATCCTGCAGGGCGTCAACCTCGCGGTGACCAAGCTGGTCACCGGCAACGTCGCCACCGACGACATCTCCGACATGGACGGCTTCGACCAGGCCAAGAAGGTCTTCGCGAGCTCCTTCGAAGTCGGCGGCGTACAGATCAAGATCACCATCGTCTACTGGCTGGTCTTCGCCGCGATCGCGACCTGGGTGCTGCTGCGCACCAAGTACGGCAACTGGATCTTCGCGGTGGGCGGCAACAAGGACTCCGCCCGCGCGGTGGGTGTCCCGGTCGACTACACGAAGATCAGCCTGTTCATGCTGGTCGGCTTCGCCGCCTGGTTCGTCGGCATGCACAACCTGTTCTCCTTCAACACCGTGCAGTCCGGCGAGGGCGTCGGCCAGGAACTCATCTACATCTCGGCCGCGGTGATCGGCGGATGTCTGCTGACCGGCGGTGCCGGCTCGGCGATCGGCCCGGTGTTCGGGGCGTTCATGTTCGGCATGGTCCAGCAGGGCATCGTCTACGCCAACTGGAACCCGGACTGGTTCAAGGCCTTCCTCGGCGTGATGCTGCTGGGCGCCGTCCTGATCAATCTGTGGGTCAGCCGCACCGCGACCCGGAGGTAAATCCGTCATGACCACTGAAGAGACCGGCACGCACGGCGCGATCCTCGCCGACGAACCCCAGCAGTCCGACGGGGTGATCGTCGAGCTGCGCAACGCCGGCAAGTCCTACGGCAACATCCGCGCCCTGCACGGAGTCAGCCTCCAGGTCCGGCCCAGCCAGGTCACCTGCGTCCTCGGCGACAACGGAGCCGGCAAGTCCACCCTGATCAAGATCATCTCCGGTCTGCACCAGCACACCGAGGGCGAGTTCCTCGTCGACGACACCCCCGTCCGCTTCTCCACCCCGCGTGAGGCGCTGGACAAGGGCATCGCGACCGTCTACCAGGACCTGGCCGTCGTCCCGCTGATGCCGGTGTGGCGCAACTTCTTCCTCGGCTCCGAGATGACCAAGGGCCCCTGGCCCCTGCGGCGCCTCGACATCGAGAGGATGAAGCAGACCGCCGACCACGAGCTGCGCGAGATGGGCATCGTCCTCGACGACCTCGAACAGCCCATCGGCACCCTCTCCGGCGGTCAGCGCCAGTGCGTGGCCATCGCCCGCGCCGTCTACTTCGGCGCCCGCGTCCTGATCCTGGACGAGCCCACCGCGGCCCTAGGCGTCAAGCAGTCCGGTGTGGTCCTCAAGTACGTGGCGGCCGCCCGCGACCGGGGACTGGGGGTCATCTTCATCACCCACAACCCCCACCACGCCTACATGGTCGGCGACCACTTCAGCGTGCTGCGCCTGGGCACCATGGAACTGTCCGCCGCCCGCGACCGGATCACCCTGGAAGAACTCACCAACCACATGGCGGGCGGCGCCGAACTCGCCGCACTGAAGCACGAGTTGTCCCAGGTGCGCGGCGTCGACACCGAAGCCCTCCCCGAGGAGCGGGATGTGACCGCGCCCGTGACCGCCGCCGGCGAGGGGAAGGCCTGAGGTGGCGGCCTCGCTCGACAGGATCCGCATCGGCTCCGCCCCGGACTCGTGGGGCGTCCGGTTCCCCGACGATCCGGCCCAGGTGCCGTGGGAACGCTTCCTGGACGAGGTCGCCGAGGCGGGCTACTCCTGGATCGAGCCGGGGCCGTACGGCTACCTCCCAACCGACCCGGCCCGTCTGACCGACGAGCTCGCCCGGCGCGACCTCCAGGTCTCGGCGGGCACGGTCTTCACCGGGCTGCACCACGGGCCCTCCGTCCGGGAGTCGACCTGGGCGCACGTCAGCCAGGTCGCCGCGCTCACCCAGGCCGTGGGCGCCCGGCACCTCGTCGCCATCCCGTCCTTCTGGCGCGACGACAGGACCGCCGAGATCCTGGAGCCCCCGGAGCTGACCCACGAGCAGTGGGCCCACCTCGCCAAGGGCATGGAGCGGCTCGGACACGAGGTGAAGGAGGCGTACGGGCTCGACATCGTCGTCCACCCGCACGCCGACACCCACCTCGACACCGAGGACCACGTCGAGCACTTCCTGGACTCGACGGACTGCGAACTCGTCAACCTCTGCCTGGACACCGGGCACTACGCGTACTGCGGCGGCGACAGCGTCAAGCTCATCGAGACGTACGGCGAACGCATCGGCTGTCTGCACCTCAAGCAGGTCGACCCGGACATCCTCGCGGACGTCGTGCGCGACGGGGTCCCGTTCGGACCGGCCGTGCGGCGCGGGGTGATGTGCGAACCCCCCTCCGGCGTACCGGAGCTGGAGCCGGTGCTGGTGGCGGCGCAGAAGCTCGGCGTGGAGCTGTTCGCCGTCGTCGAGCAGGACATGTACCCCTGCGAGCCGGACAAGCCGCTGCCGATCGCGGAGCGCACCCGCACGTTCCTGACGTCCTGCGGCGCCTGAAGGGATCCCCATGACCGAGCGAGCCACGCTGGGCGTCGCCGTCGTCGGCACCGGCAAGATGGGCGCCGACCACGTCCGCCGTATCCACGAGGTGGTCAGCGGCGCCCGGGTGAGCGCCGTCGTCGACCTCGACGCGGAACGCGCCAAGCAGGTCGCCGCCCGTGTCGAAGGCTGCACCGCCTACACCGACCCGGCCGCCGCGATGGCGGCCGCCGACGTCGACGCCGTCCTGATCGCCTCCCCGGGCCCCGCTCACGAGGCGGCACTCCTCCAGGCCTTCGAGCACGACCTGCCGGTGCTGTGCGAGAAGCCGCTCACCCCCGACGCGGCCTCCGCGCTGCGGGTCGTGCAGGCCGAGCAGCGACTGGGCCACCGGCGGGCCCAGGTGGGTTTCATGCGGCGCTACGACGCCGAGTACGTGAAGCTCAAGTCCCTGCTGGGGACCGGCCAGTTGGGGCGGCCGCTGATGCTGCACAACCAGCACCGCAACGCCGCGAGCCCGCCCTTCTTCACCAGCTCCATGCTGATCAGCGACTCGGTGGCCCATGAGGCCGACGTGACCCGCTGGCTGCTCGGGCACGAGATCACCGCGGTCACGGTGCTGCGCCCGGCCCCGTCGGCGAACGCCCCCGAGGACCTCCAGGACCCCCAGTTCGTCGTCTTCGAGACCGACGGCGGCGCCCTCTCCGACGTGGAGATCTTCGTCAACTGCGGCTTCGGCTACCAGGTCCGGGCCGAGGCGGTCTGCGAACGCGGCACCGCCCGCATCGGCGACGGCCACGCCATGGTCACCAACATGGCCGGACGCTGGGGCGGCACCATCGCCCAGGACTTCGTCGAACGCTTCGCCGACGCCTACGACCGCGAGGTCCAGGCCTGGGTCGACGCCACTCGCCGCGGCGAGGTCACCGGGCCCAGCGTGTGGGACGGCTACGCGGCGGCCGCGGTGTGCGAGGCGGGCGTACGGTCGCTGAACGAGGGCGGCCGGGTACCGGTGGACCTCGTGGCACGGCCCGCCCTGTACGGCTGACTCCGTGCCGTGCGGGGGGAGTTCGGCGAAGTTCCCCCGTGCTCGCTACGTACCCGGTGAATCGCGCCACCGGCGGGAGCCCCTGTGCCACCATGGCGCGGCTGTCCTCGGCGGGGCGGCGAGGGGGTGGTCATGGGACTCGTACGGATACTGCTGCCGTTGCCGCGCGCGGCGGCCAAGCTGGCGCCCGGGAAGGGCGCACCGCTGCTCGGGGCGGCACTGTCGCACTGCGTCACGCCCTCCTGGGCGGGGCTGCGGTCGCCGTCGCCCGAGCGGCGGCTGGCGTGGGCCGAGGAGGCGGTCGCGGTCTACCGGGCGACGGCCGACGCGGACGGGCTGAGCCGCGCCCTGGCGCTGCGCGCCCACGCACTGCTGCTGTCCGGCCGGTACGACGAGGCGGCCGCGGCGGCGGACGCCGTGCCGGGCGGGGTGCCACCGGCGCTGGCAGCCTTCGTCGGGGACGTGCGGGCACAGGCCCTCGCGGGACTCGGCCGGGCTGAGGAAGCCGTACCGGTGGCCCGGGTGAGCGTGGCGGACTACCGCCGAGTGCCCGCCCCCGACCGCAGGGACCGGGCACTCGGCAGCCTGCCCGGCGCGCTGCGCACGTACGGGATGCTGCTCGCCGCCGTCGGCCGCAGCGAGGAGTCCGTGGCCGTCTACGAGGAATGTGCCGCGCTCCTGGCCGCCATGTCGCTCCGCGAGTTGGCCCACGTCGACCTGGTGCGCCCGCAGGTGCTCGCCGAACTGGTCGGTGTCCTGCGGGTGCTGGGGCGGCACGAAGACGCCCTGGGGGTGGGCCCCGAGGCCCGGGAGGCGCTGCGGGGCCCCCTCGCATGGACCGCCCCCGAGGTCGTGCTGCCGCTGCGGGTACGCCTCCTGATCGACCTGGCCCGTTGCCACACCGCAGTCGGCGACCCTGCCGAGGCCGGCGCCTGTGCCGCGGCGGCGGTGGCCGAGGCCCGCAAGCCGCACGGCGCAGGCGAGCTGACCTCGGCGCTGGACTGCCTGGCCGACGTACTCGGTGAACTGGGCCAGACGGACAAGGAGTCGGTGACCCGGCGCGAACTGGCCGAGCTGCGCGACACCTAGGACATGCGCGGCCGCGGCTCGAAGCCCGCCGCCCGGTAGGCCTCGTCGACCAGCGCCATCGTCGACACCGCGTCGTCCGCGTCCAGCGGCAGCGGGGCGCCCCCGCGGACCCGGTCCGCGAACGCCTCGAGCTGGTAGGTGTACGACGAGCGGGTGCCGAGCCGCTCGGTGCGCTCGCCGTCCGCCGCGCGCACCACGATCCGGTCGTCGGTGTGCGGCAGCACGAAGTTCGGCGCGAGCACCTCGCCCCGCGAGCCGATGATCCGGCAGCTCATCTCCAGCCGGTCGTACGCCATGTGGCAGCGCGCGGAACCGGTCGCGCCGCCCGGGAAGGCCAGGTCGGCGTCCAGCCACTCGTCGACGCCGGCGGCGCCCGCCCGCTCCCCGCCCCGCGCGGACACCAGCCGCGGCGCGCCGCCCGCCCAGGGGGCCAGCACCCGCAGCGCGTGCAGGCTGTAGCAGCCGAGGTCCATCACCGCGCCGCCGGCCAGCGGCAGCGACCAGCGCGGGTCGGAGTCCGCCGGGGCCGGGATCGCGACCATGGCCTCCACGTGCCGCAGTTCACCGATCTCACCGCTCGCGAGGACCTCGTGCAGACGCCGGGTGACGGGGTGGAACAGGTAGTGGAAGGCCTCCATGAAGACCGTCCCGGACTTCGCGGCGGCCTCCCGCACCTCCGCGGCCTCCTCGGCGTTGCTCGCCGACGGCTTCTCGCTCAGCACGTGCTTGCCCGCGGCGAGCGCCGCGAGGTTCCACGGCCCGTGCAGCCCGTTGGCGAGCGGGTTGTAGACGACCTCGACCTCGGGGTCGGCAATCAGCTCGGCGTACGACCCGGCCACCCGCTCCACCCCGTGCTCGGCCGCGTAGGCCTCCGCGCGGGACCGGTCGCGCGCGGCCACCGCCACGACCCGGTGACCGGTCGCCCGGGCCGGTCCGATCAGCGAGGACTCGCTGATCCGCGCGGCTCCCAGCACTCCGATGCGCAGCGGTTCGCTCATGTCTGCCGTTCCTCCTCGTTCAGGGCGGGGCCGTGGGCCCGCCGGGTCAGTGTGCCCTGTGCGGGCGGGAAGTGTCGGCGCGCGAGGTCCTGGGCGTGCGCCACCGTGCACTCGACGAGCTCGAAGGCGGGCAGCCCGCCGACGAACCAGGTCCGGTCGCGGCCCTGGAGCGCGTCGAGCCGGTCCAGCACGCCGTCGGCGAGGTCGGCGCTGCCGAAGTGCGGCATGAACGCCCACGCACTGCGCAGACGCACCTCCTCCAGTCGCCCGCCGAGGGCCGCGACGTCCTCCCGGAGCAGCGCGGTGACGTCGTCGGGGCGGCCGTACGAGTAGAAGGTCCGCACCTCGCTGCCGTGGTAGCGGTGGTGGTACGAGACGCAGTGGCCGGCCGTCGCACGGCTCCTGGTGTGGGCGGCGAGGAAGTAGAACCCGTCCTCGGGGAGGCCGGACGCGGCGGCGAGGGTGGTGTGGTAGGCGTTGCTGCGGATCCGCGCGGCGAGGTCGCGCTCCTCCTCGGTGGCGTCCAGCACCGGCAGGATCCGGTCCGGCGCGACCGCGAGCACCACGTCGTCCGCCTCGACGGTGTCCGCGTCCGTGTGCACCCGCACCCCGTCCGCGCGGCGCTCCACCGCCGTCACCCGCACCCCGCACCGGACGTCCTTCAGCTCCGCCGCGACCCGGTCCCACAGCGTGGCGAACCCGCCCACCACGGTGAAGTCGCCCGAGTGGCCGAGGAGTTCGGGGCCCGGGTCCAACAGGCCGGTCATCTCCGCGTACTTCACGAAGTACAGCGCGGGTATGTCGTCGTCGAGGTGGCCGTACCCGGCGGCCGTGTACCCGGTGCCGAAGGACTCGGCCATGGAGTGGAGGCCGTGCTCGGCGATCCACCGGCCGACCGGGGCGGCGAGCGCCCGCGCGGAGTGGGCAAGGCCGGGTTCGGCTATGCGGGGGAACTCCCGTGCGCGCAGCGCGCGGTAGCGCCGGAGGGAGCCGTCGCGCAGGAACTCCATCGGCTGCCGCAGGGCGCGTCCCGCGGCGTCGAGGACGCGGTAGCGGCAGGTGCGCTCCGTCGCCACGTCCAGTTCGCCGAGCAATTGCGCTGTCCGTTCGTACCGGTGGGTGCAGATGTGGCCGCCGAGGTCGAAGGCGCGTCCGTCGACCCGCACGCTCCGGCACTTCCCGGCCACCGTGTCCTGTTCCTCCAGCACGGTCACCCGGTGCCCGGCGCGCTCCAGCTCCCGGGCGACGGCCAGTCCGCTCGGTCCCGCGCCCACGACGGCCACGGTCCGGGGGGCTGCGGTGCCGCGTAACTCCTGCATGCTCGTGACTCCTGGGTCGGTCGGACGTGGGAGGCTCTCATCGTCGTACGGAGAGATCACGTGACCGTAAACGGGCGTCGCGGGCGGAACGTTCACCCCCGGTGTCCCGGGCCCGGCGGCCCGGGACCCGGCGGCGGACTCAGGCGGCGCGGACCTCGGCGATCGTCACCGGGCGGTGCTCGTGCAGGGACAGCGTGCACGCCTCGGCGATCCAGCCGGCCTCCAGCGCGTCCGCGACGGTGCACGGCGAGGGCCGGGTGCCGGCCACGACCTCGGTGAACGCGGTCAGTTCGGCCCGGTAGGCCGCGGTGAAGCGGTCCATGAAGAAGTCGTGCGGGGTGCCCGCCGGGAAGGTCACCCCGGGCTCGACCGAGCGCAGCGGGAGCTTGTCCTCCAGGCCCACCGCGATGGAGTCCTGGAAGCCGTGGATCTCCATGCGGACGTCGTAACCCCGGGCGTTGTGCCGGGAGTTGGAGACCACCGCGATGGTGCCGTCGTCGAGGGTGAGGATCGCGCCGGTGGTGTCGGCGTCGCCCGCCTCCTTGATGTAGTCGGCGCCCCGGTTGCCGCCGACGGCGTACACCTCGACGACCTCGCGGCCGGTCACCCAGCGGATGATGTCGAAGTCGTGCACCGAGCAGTCCCGGAAGATGCCCCCGGAGGCGGCCACGTACGCGGCCGGCGGCGGGGCCGGGTCCAGGGTGGTCGAGCGCACGGTGTGCAGTTTGCCGAGCTCACCGCTCTGCACGGCGGCCCGCGCGTTGACGAAACCGGTGTCGAAGCGGCGGTTGTAGCCGATCTGGATCGGCACCTCGCTGCCCTGGACGGCCCTGAGGACCTCGACGCCCTCGCTCATGTGCTTGGCGACGGGCTTCTCGCAGAAGACGGGGATGCCGGCCTCGACTCCGGCCAGGATCAGCCCCGGGTGGGCGTCGGTCGCCGCCGCCACCACGATGCCGTCCACGCCGGCCGCCAGCAGGGCCTCGGGTGAGTCCACGACCTCGCCGCCGAACCGCTCGGCGGCGGACTTGGCGGCCTCGGCGAAGGGGTCCGTGAGGACCAGGGACTCGACCGCGTCGAGTCCGGAGAGGGTCTCGGCGTGGAGGGCGCCGATGCGGCCGAGGCCGAGGATTCCGATACGCATGGGGGTGCAGCTCCTTGAGGGTGTTTCCGGTGAGCGGTGTTTCTCAGGCGGGGTGTCCCGAGGGGGAGGGGAGGTCAGTCGAGGCCGCCCAGGACGTTCTGGTCCCAGTCGATCACCGATCCGGTGACCACGCCCGACCGGTCGGACAGCAGCAGGACCACGAAGTCGGCGATCTCGTCGGGCTGGCCGAGCTTGCCCATCGGCAGCCTGGCCGCGGCCTCCTCGCGCCAGTCGTCACCGGCGCCGTGGAAGGCCTTCTGGGTGGCGTCCTCGCCCTCGGTCGCCGTCCAGCCGATGTTCAGGCCGTTGATCCGCACCCGGTCCCAGCGGTGGGCGTGCGCGGCGTTGCGGGTCAGGCCGATCAGACCGGCCTTCGCGGCCACGTAGGGCGCGAGGAAGGGCTGTCCGCCGTGCGCCGAGGAGGTGATGATGTTGACGACGGTGCCGGGCGCACCCCGGCCGACCATGTCCGCGACGGCCGCCTGCATGGCGAAGAACGGCGCCTTCAGGTTGATCGCGATGTGCTGGTCGAACAGCTCGGGCGTGGTGTCGAGGAGCGTGCCCCGCGAGGTCAGCCCGGCGGAGTTCACCAGGCAGTCGACCCGGCCGTACGCCTGGACGACCCGGGTGACGGAGGCCTTGGCCTGCGCGGCGTCGGCGAGGTCGGCGCGCACGAACATCGCCTTGCCGCCGGCCGCCGCCAGCTCCGCCACCAGGGCCTCACCGGGCTCCGGCCTGCGGCCGGTGACGGCCACGACCGCCCCCTCCCGGACCGCGGCCCGGGCGATGGCGGCACCGACGCCCTGGCTGCCGCCGTTGACGAGGACGACCTTGTCGTCGAGTAGTCCCATGGATGTGCCAGTGCCTTTCGGTTGTCGCGCTCAGCTCGTGCGCCGGTCGGCGCACGCCCGCAGCTCGTCGCGGAGCGTGCGCGGGGTCCAGCCCTCGGCGAGTGCCCGTCGTACGAGGTCCGCCTGGGACGGCGGGGCGAGTCCGTCGACCGGCGGGTCGCTGTCGAGGTTGGTGGGGAACGGGTAGCCCTCGGCGCTCGCGGCGATCACGTTGTCCAGCCACTCCGCGTCGGCGCCCTCCGTGCTGCGCCGCAGCAGCGCCGGGTAGACGGCGTTCGACACCGCCTCCCGGTCGACGGTCTCCATGGCGCGCCCGAAGGCCGAGGACACCTGGAGCAGGTTGGCCATGCGCCGCACGTCCGTCGTGCGGTTGGTCCCGGCCGCGTGGAACAGCGCCGGGTTGAAGAAGACGGCGTCGCCCTTGGCGAGCGGCAGTTGGACGTGGTGCTCCTTGAAGTACGCCTGGAACTCCGGCCGCCGCCACGCCAGGTACCCGGGCTCGAACGTCTGCGAGTACGGCAGGTACAGCGTCGGCCCCGACTCCACGGGCATGTCGCAGTGCGCGACGGCGCCCTGGAGCGTGAGCACGGGGGAGAGCCGGTGCACGTGCGCCGGATAGGCCGCGGCGGCCTCGTCGGAGAGGAAACCGAGGTGGTAGTCGCGGTGCACGGTCTGGGCGAGGCCGCCCGGGTTTACCACGTTGACCTGCGAGGTGACCTGGTAGCCGGGGCCGAGCCAGGCCTCGGACACCAGGGCGAGGACCGGGTTGGCGTAGTAGTCGGCGAACGCCGCCGGGTCGTAGAGCGCGGCCTTCTCCAGCGCGTTCCACACCCGCTCGTTGGCGCCGGGCTTCGCGAAGTGGTCGCCCGCGGTCGTGCCCGCCGCGTACTGCTCGCGGATCAGGGAGTCGAAGACCTCGGTGAACCGGTCCACGACCGCGTGATCGGGGAACGCGCCCCGGAAGACCACGACCCCGGGGCCGTCGGTCAGGGCCCGCACCAGCTCCTCCTGCACGTCCCGGCGGTCCTTGGCGCCGCGGACGCGCTCGGTGTCGTACAGCAGGACGTTCCGCTCCACGGCCGAGGAGTGCGGGTAGTCGGCGGGGTCGGTCGCGCGCTCGACGAGCGCGCGGAAGGAGTCGAGGTCGCAGTCCTGCTCGGACAGCCAGGCGCGGCGGTGTACGGCGGTGAAGGACATCGGCGTCCTCTCGGTGACAGGGGCGACTCAGCGCTGTCATTCTTGTCATGACAAAGCCGTCGAACAACCAGCAGGCGGCCATCAAAAACCCCTCAAGGAGCCGACGCGTGGGCCACCCCTACCCGATCCGGGAAATCGCACGTCAGGCGGGGCTGAGCGAGGCCACCGTCGACCGGGTCCTGAACGGCAGGGGAGGGGTCCGGGAGAACACCGCCCGCGAGGTCCACCAGGCGATCACCGACCTGGACCGGCAGCGCACCCAGGTCCGGCTGGTCGGCCGCACCTTCATGGTCGACATAGTGATGCAGACGCCGGAGCGCTTCTCGACGGCCGTGCGCGCCGCGCTGGAGGCCGAGCTGCCCGCGCTGCACCCCGCTGTCCTGCGCTCGCGCTTCCACTTCCGTGAGACCGGCCCGGTCGCGGAACTGACGAGGACCCTCGACCGGATAGCCCGGCGCGGCTCCCAGGGGGTGATCCTGAAGGCCCCCGACGTCCCCGAGGTCACGGCGGCCGTCGACCGGCTCGCGGAGGCGGGCATCCCCGTGGTCACCCTCGTCACCGACCTGCCCGCCACGGCCCGCCTCGCCTACGTCGGCATCGACAACCGGGCCGCGGGAGCCACCGCCGCCTACCTCATGGGGCAGTGGCTCGGCGACCGCCCCGGCAACGTCCTCACCAGCCTCAGCAGCGGCTTCTTCCGCAACGAGGAGGAGCGCGAGATGGGGTTCCGCAGCGCCATGCGCACCCGGCACCCGGAGCGGGCGGTGGTGGAGATCGCCGAGGGGCAGGGCCTGGACGCCACCCAGTACGACCTGGTCCGGGCCGCGCTGGAGCGGGACCCGGAGATCCGGGCCGTCTACTCGATCGGCGGCGGCAACATCGCCACCCTGCGCGCCTTCGAGGACCTCGGCAGGGAGTGCGCGGTGTTCGTGGCCCACGACCTGGACCACGACAACGACCGGCTGCTGCGCGAACACCGGCTGTCGGCCGTGCTCCACCACGACCTGCGCCAGGACATGCGGGAGGCGTGTCACATCGTGATGCGGGCGCACGGGGCGTTGCCGCCGGCGGGGCCGACGACGCCTTCGGCGATCCAGGTGGTGACGCCTTACAACATGCCCTACTGAAGAGGCTCCTCCCGCACGTCCACCCACGCCCCGCTCTGCGCGGACCGGGACATCGCGTCCAGTACGGCGGCGCCGTGCACGGCGTCCTGCAAGGTGGCCCCGTACGACCGGCCCTCGGCGACCGAGCGCAGGAAGCGGTACGCCTCCACGACCTTCAGGTCGTCGTAGCCCATGGCGTTGGCCGCGCCCGGCTGGAAGGCGCCGAACTCGCCGTCGCCCGGGCCGACGTACACCGTGCTGACCGGCTGGTCCTGGTAGCGGGTGCCGCGGCTGACGCCCAGCTCGCCCATCCGGCGGAAGTCCCAGAGGACCGCGCCCTTCGTGCCGTGCACTTCGAAGCCGTAGTTGTTCTGCTCGCCGACCGAGACCCGGCTGGCCTCCAGGACGCCCCGGGCGCCCGAGGCGAACCGCAGCAGGCAGTTGACGTAGTCCTCGTTCTCGACCGGTCCGAGCTCGCCGGTGGCGAGGGTGTGCCCGGCCGTGGCGCCGGTGGGCCGGGCGCGCTCCGGCACGAAGACCGCGGTGTCGGCGGTCAGCGAGACGATGTCGCCGAGCAGGAAGCGGGCGAGGTCGGCGCCGTGCGAGGCGAGGTCGCCGAGCACCCCGCTGCCGCCCCGGGCGCGCTCGAAGCGCCACGTCAGGGCGCCCTGCGGATGGGCCGCGTAGTCGCTGAGGAGCCGGACGCGGACATGGGTGACCGTGCCGATCTCGCCGGCGGCGATCAGCTCGCGGGCGGCCTCGACGGCGGGGGCGTTGCGGTAGTTGAAGCCGACCGCGCCGCGCACCCCGGCCTCGGCGACCGCGCCGGCCACCGCCCGGGCGTCCTCGGCGGTGAGGCCGACCGGCTTCTCGATCCAGATGTGCTTGCCGGCCTCCGCCATCGCCACACCGATCTCGCGGTGCAGGAAGTTGGGCGCGGTGATGCTGACCGCCTGGACGCGGGGGTCGGCGGCGACCTCGCGCCAGTCGCGGGTCGCCGAGGCGAACCCGAACTGCGCGGCGGCCTCCTCGGCCCGCCCCGGCACGTCCTCGGCGACGGTCACCAGCTCCGGACGCAGGCCGAGCCGCGGGTAGTGGTGCGGGACCCGGGCGTACGCCTGGGTGTGCACCCGGCCCATCCAGCCGAATCCGACGACGGCGACACCGAGCACATCGACCATGGGAGCCCCTCTTTGGACCGTTCCATTCACTGTCCAGGTCACCTTGGGTGCCGTATTCGCTCGCTGTCAAGCCTTTGACAAGCGGTCCCGGCGCGTGGAACGGTCCATGTCCATGAGACCGCCGACGATCCGTGATGTGGCCGACCGGGCCGGTGTCTCGAAGTCGCTGGTCTCCCTCGTGCTGCGGGGCTCCGACCAGGTGCGGCCGGAGAGACGGGAGGCCGTGCTGCGGGCCGTGCGCGAGCTCGGCTACCGCCCCAACGCCGCCGCCCGCAGCCTGAGCGAACAGCGCACCCGCACGGTCGGCGTCCTCCTGAACGACCTGCGCAACCCCTGGTTCGTCGACCTGCTCGACGGCCTCAACTCACTGCTCCACGACAACGGCCTGCGCATGCTGCTGGCCGACGCCCGGCTCAACCGCCGTACCGGGCAGGACCCGGCGGGCCCCTTCCTTGACCTCGGCGTGGACGGTCTGGTCGTGGTCGGCACGCTGCCCGAACCCGCGGCCCTCCAGGCGGTGGCCGAACGCCTCCCGGTCGTCGTGGCCGGCGCGCGCGAGCCCCGGCTGCCGGGGGTGGACGTGGTCGCCAACGACGACGAACGCGGCGCCCGTCTGGTCACCGAGCACCTGATCGGCCTCGGCCACCGCCGGATCGCGCACATCGCGGGGTACGGGGCGGTCGGCGCACTGCGGCGGGCCGGCTACGAGGCGGCGATGCGGGCGCACGGCCTCGCGGCGAACGCGGTCGTCGAGCCCAGCGACATGACCGAGGAGGGCGGCTACCGCACCACGGTCCGGCTGCTGAGCCGTCCCGAGCGGCCGACGGCCCTCTTCGTGTGCAACGACATCGCCGCGATCGGGGCGGTGTCGGCCGCCGAGGAACTGGGGTCGGACGTCCCGCGCGACCTGTCCGTCGTCGGCTACGACAACACGAGCATCGCCCGGCTGCGCCATGTCTGGCTCACCACCGTCGACAACGCCAGCCACGAGGTCGGCCGCCGCGCGGCACGCTGTCTGCTCGACCGGTTCGAGGGACGCGGGGGAGAGGGCCGTACGGACCTGGCGGCGCCGGCGCTGGAGATCCGCGGTACGACGGCGGCCCCGCCGGGCGGCGACTGACCCTGCCCCGATGGTCTTCAGAGGTTGATCGCGTACGCCTTCCGCAGCGTCTCGTGCACGGTCCAGGTCGTACGGTCGCCCTCGCGCAGCACGGCCATGTCGCCCGGGCCCACGTCGAGCGTCGGGCCGCCCTCGACCTCGATGGTCGCCGAGCCGCTGACCACGACGAACAGCTCGTCCGCCTCCGTGTCGGTGACGACTCCGGGGGTGATCTGCCAGATGCCCCGGATCTGCCGCCCGTCCTCCGACTCCCAGACCACCTTCCCGGTCACCTCGGGCGTCCCGGAGACGATCTGCTCCCGCGCGAGCGGCTCGGGGGCGAGCTCGGCGTCGGGGACGTGCAGTACAAAGCTGTGATCCATGCGGCGACCCTAGCGAGACGGTGCCCGGCCCGTGCCTGGACATGGTGTGGAGTGTCGACGGGGGTCGGCGGACACATCGTCGACGGGAAGGTGCGGGCGATACAGCAGACAAAATTGTTGACAATCTTGTTTGGCTAGATTTAGGTTCGACAGGCACTCACTCAGGGAGGGCAACGATGCCGAAGGAAGCCCGTCCGAGCACCGGGGAGCAGGCCAAGCAGCATGCGTTCGCGCAGTTGCGGCAGGCGATCCTGCACGGCGAGATGGCACCGGCACAGCGGCTGGTGGAGAACGAGCTCGCCGAGCAGTTCGGTGTGACACGGGCCAGCATCCGGGCCGCGCTCATCGATCTGGAGGCCCAGGGCCTCGTCGAGCGGATCCGCAACCGGGGTTCCCGGGTGCGGGTGGTGACCGTCGAGGAGGCGGTCGCCATCACCGAGTGCCGCATGGTCCTCGAAGGACTGTGCGCGGCCAAGGCGGCGACCCTGGCCAGCGACGAGCAGCTCGCCGAGCTGACCGAGCTGGGCACGGCGATGACCAAGGCCGTGGCCGACGGCGAGCCGGTGACCTACTCCGAGCTCAACCAGGAACTGCACGCCAAGGTGCGGGAGTTCTCCGGCCAGCAGACCGCCGTGGACCTGCTGGAGCGGCTCAACGCCCAACTGGTGCGGCACCGCTTCCAGTTGGCGCTGCGTCCGGGACGCCCGCAGCACTCCCTGAACGAGCACCTGGCGATGATCGAGACGATCAGGGCCAGGGACCCGCAGGCGGCCGAGAAGGCCGTCCGCGCCCACCTCACCAGCGTGATCGAGGCGCTGCGCGACTGAGCCGCGCGAGGCGGGCGCGAACCTGTCCACTCCAAGGAGATTTCAGCAATGACGCAGTCAGGCGCGCCCGCCCCTCCACGTTCGACACTGGTGATCACCGCGCATGCCGGGGACTTCGTGTGGCGGGCGGGCGGAGCCATCGCCCTGGCCGCCTCCCGCGGTGAGAAGGTCACCATCGCCTGTCTGACCTTCGGTGAGCGCGGGGAGTCCGCGAAAGCCTGGCGCGAGGGCAAGAAGCTCGACGAGATCAAGGCGATACGCCGGGACGAGGCCGAGCGCGCCGCCGTGACCCTCGGCGCCGAGGTCCGCTTCTTCGACGCCGGCGACTACCCGCTGGTCGCCACCGCCGAGCTGACCGACAGGCTCGTCGAGGTCTACCGGGCCACCCAGCCCGACGTGGTCCTCACCCACCCCGTCGAGGACCCGTACAACGGCGACCACCCGGCCGCCAACCGCATGGCCCTGGAGGCCCGGGTCCTCGCCCAGGCCATCGGCTACCCGGGCGAGGGCGAGATCATCGGCGCCCCGCCGGTCTTCTACTTCGAGCCCCACCAGCCCGAGATGAGCGGCTTCAGGCCCGAGGTCCTCCTCGACATCACCGAGGTCTGGGAGACCAAGCGCAAGGCCATGGAGTGCCTCGGCGCCCAGCAGCACCTGTGGGACTACTACACCGACCTGGCCGTGCGCCGGGGCGTCCAGCTCAAGCGCAACGCGGGCCCGAACCTGGGCCTGGCCCACAAGACCATGGCCGAGGCGTACATGCGCCCGTACCCGCAGATCGCGAAGGAGCTGGCATGAGCGGCGTGATCGTCACCAACCCGCCGAAGGCGGACCTGAAGGACGTCGACGCGCTCGCGCGGTACGGCGTGGCCACCGTCAGCGAGGCGATGGGCCGAACGGGCCTGCTGGGCCCGGAGATCCGCCCCGTCCAGCAGGGCGTACGGGTCGCGGGCACCGCGGTCACCGTGCTGAGCTGGCCCGGCGACAACCTCATGATCCACGCGGCCGTCGAGCAGTGCGGCGAGGGGGACATCCTGGTCGTCACCACCACCTCGCCGTGCACCGACGGCCTGTTCGGCGAGCTGTTCGCGACCGCGCTCCAGCAGCGCGGGGTGCGCGGGGTCGTCATGAACACCGGCATCCGTGACACCCAGGAGCTGCGGGAGATGGGCTTCGCCGCCTGGTCCCGCGCGGTCTCCTCACAGGGCACGGTCAAGGCCACCGGCGGCTCGGTCAACGTGCCGATCGCGGTCGACGGCCAGGTGATCCACCCGGGCGACGTGATCCTCGCCGACGACGACGGTGTCGTGGTCGTCCCGCGGGAGCGCGTGGCCGCGACGGTGGAGCGGTCCGAGGCCCGCGAGGCGAAGGAGGCCGCCACCCGGGCCGCCTTCATCGACGGCCAACTGGGCCTGGACCGCTACGGGCTGCGGGAGACGCTGAAGAACCTCGGTGTCGAGTACCGGTCCTACGAGGAGCACACGGGGGAGCGGTCGTGACCCCGCTGCCCGACGAGGTCCCCTGCATGCTGATGCGGGGCGGCACCTCCAAGGGCGCCTACTTCCTCGCCGCGGACCTGCCGGCCGAACCCGCCCTGCGCGACGACCTGTTGCTGCGGATCATGGGCAGCCCGGACGACCGGCAGATCGACGGCCTGGGCGGCGCGCACCCGCTCACCAGCAAGGTCGCCGTGATCTCGCCGTCCGCCGACCCGCAGGCCGACGTCGACTACCTCTTCCTCCAAGTCGTGGTCGACCGGCCGGAGGTGAGCGACCGTCAGAACTGCGGGAACATCCTGGCCGGCGTCGGCCCGTTCGCCGTCGAGCGCGGACTCGTCCCGGCGGGGGAGCAGGAGACCTCGGTCCGGATCCGCATGGTCAACACCGGCGACCACGCCACCGCGACCTTCCCGACCCCCGGCGGCCGTGTCGACTACACCGGCGACGCCGAGATCTCGGGCGTGCCGGGAACGGCCGCCGCCGTGGTGATCGAGTTCCCGCCGGGCGCCGGGGAACTGCTGCCCACCGGCAACGTCGTCGACGTCATCGACGACGTGGAGGTGACCTGCGTCAACAACGGGATGCCGACCGTCCTCATGGCGGCGACCTCCCTCAAGGTGACCGGTTACGAGCTGCCCCGGGACCTGGAGGAGGACGTGGCCCTGGCCGACCGGCTGCGCACGATCCGCCTGGCCGCGGGCCGCCTGATGGGTCTCGGTGACGTCTCCGACGCCACCGTCCCCAAGCTGACGCTGCTCGCTCCGCCCCGCGACGGCGGTGCGGTCACCACGCGCACCTTCATCCCCGTGCGCTGCCACACCTCCATCGGTGTCCTGGGCGCGGCCAGCGTGGCCGCGGGCCTGCGGATCGACGGGAGCGTGGGCGCCGGGCTCGCGGAGATCGATCCCGGGAGCGACCGTGTGCGCATAGAACACCCCACGGGGTTCCTGGACATCGAGAGCAGTCTGGCCGCCGGACCCGGCGGTCCGCCCTCGGCCCGCCGTACCGCCGTGGTCCGCACGGCCCGCAAGATCTTCGACGGCACCGTCTTCCCCCGGGCCGCCGACCGACCCACAGGAGGTCACTGATGACTCCGCCGCTCGGCGACATCGCCCACATCGGCCACACCCAGCTCTTCACGCCGGACCTGGACGCCAGCGTCGCCTTCTTCACCGACTTCCTCGGCCTCACGGTCAACGGGCAGGACGGCGACACGGTCTATCTGCGGACCTACGACGACTACGAGCACCACAGCCTGGTCCTCACCGCCCGTGCGCAGCCCGGACTCGGCCGGCTCGCCCTGCGCACCTCCAGCGAGGAGGCGCTGCACCGCCGGGTGAAGGCGGTCGAGGAGTCCGGCGGCACCGGCACCTGGGTCGAGGACGAGCCCGGTCTCGGCAAGCTGTACGTCACCACCGACCCGGACGGCCACGAGCACGCCCTCTACTGGGAGAGCGAGCACTACCGGGCCCCCGAGGAGCTGCGCCCCGCGCTGAAGAACCAGCCGCAGGCCAAGCCCAACAGGGGCGTCGGCGTACGGCGGTTGGACCACATCAACTTCCTCGCGGCCGACGTGCTCGCCAACGCCGAGTTCCAGCAGAACGTCCTCGGCGCCCGGCCCACCGAGCAGATCCGCCTGGACAGCGGGAAGATCGCGGCGCGCTGGCTGACCTTCACGAACAAGTCGTACGACGTCGTCTACACCTCGGACTGGACCGGCAGCGAGGGGCGGCTGCACCACATCGCCTTCGCGACCGACACCCGTGAGGACGTCCTGCGCGCGGCCGATCTCGCCATCGACACCGGGGTGTTCATCGAGACGGGACCGCACAAGCACGCCATCCAGCAGACGTTCTTCCTCTACGTCTACGAGCCGGGCGGCAACCGCATCGAGCTGTGCAACCCGCTCACACGGCTGGTGCTCGCGCCCGACTGGCCGCTGGTCACCTGGACCGAGGAGGAGCGGAAGAAGGGCCAGGCCTGGGGTCTGAAGACCATCGAGTCGTTCCATACGCACGGGACGCCGCCGGTGGCCTGAGCTGCGCTCTCCGAGCCACCCCCAGATTGTCGATGAGATTGTTGACAAAAGCGTTGACACTCCGGGGGTGGCTCTTTAGCGTCTAGCGCACCAAGTACGAGAGGTAACCAACGATGTCCTCCTCCCCCTCCCTGACCGCTCGCGGCAGCAGACTGGCCCTCCTGGTCGTCGGTCTGTGCTGGCTGGCCGTGCTCTTCGACGGTCTCGACATGTTCATCTACGGCTCGGTGCTGCCGCACCTGCTGGAGACCAAGACCTTCGGCCTCACCCCCGACCAGGCCGGCGACCTCGGCAGCTACGCCACCTTCGGCATGCTGGTCGGCGCGCTCATCGCCGGCACGATCGCCGACCGCGTCGGCCGCAAGAAGCTGATGGTCTCCTGCGTGATCCTCTTCTCGCTGGCCTCCGGCGTGTGCGCGATCTCGGGGAGCGTCGCCGTCTTCGGCCTCGGCCGGACCCTGGCGGGCGTCGGCCTCGGCGGGCTGCTGCCGACCGCGATCAGCATGGTCTCCGACTACGCCCCGCGCGGTCGCGGAGCCATCGTCATCGGCCTGCTGATGACCGCCCACCACGCGGGCGGCATCCTCTCCGCCTACGTCGCCAAGTGGCTCATCGACCCGGTCGGCTGGCGTGCCGCGTTCTGGGTCTGCGTGCTCCCGCTGCTCTTCGCCCCGGTGCTGGCGAAGTTCCTGCCCGAGTCGCTGAGCTTCCTGGTCGCCAAGGGCCGCGGCGAGGAGGCCAGGGCCCTGGCCGAGCGCTACGACGTCGAGGTGCCCGCCGCGAAGACCGGTGGCGCCGGGGACCGCTGGACCAACCTCGCCAACCTCTTCCGCGGCAAGGAGTGGATCCAGACCCTGCTCTACTGGGTGGCCTCCTTCGGCGGTCTGCTCCTCGTCTACGGCGTCGCCACCTGGCTGCCCACCCTGATGCGGGCCGAGGGCTACGAACTGGGCTCCGCCCTGTCCTTCGTGGTCGTCTTCAACCTCGGCGGCATCGTCGGCATGCTGGTCGCGGGCCGGGCCGCCGACCGCTTCGGCGCCCCGCGGATCTCCGCGCTCTGGTTCGCGCTCACCGCCGCGGGCGTCTTCCTGCTCAGCGTCCACATGTCGACGACCGTCACGATGATCGTGGTCTTCCTGACCGGCGTCTTCCTCAACAGCGCCCAGACGATGATCTACGCCACGGTCTCCATCCGCTCCAACCCGGACAACCGTGCCACCGCCGTCGGCTGGACCTCGGGCATGGGCCGCTTCGGCGCCGTCTTCGGACCGTGGCTCGGCGGCCAGCTCCTCGCCTCGGGCAACGGCGACTGGGGCTTCACCGCCTTCGCCATCGCGGGTCTGTCGTCCATGGTCTTCATCGGCATCGCCGCCCTGCGCAGCTCCCGCCAGGAGCCCGCAGGCAGCGAGCAGGAACTGGTCGCCGCACACTGAGCGGTACGCGAAACGCCGGCCACCGTACGAGCACGGGGCCGGCGTTCGGCGTTCCCGGGGTCAGTCCCGGCCCATCCGGTCCTGCGCGGACAGGTGCTCCACCGTCCTTCCGGTCTCGGTGAAGGTGCGGGTGACGTGGCCCGAGGAGTAGACCCACAGGATGCGCAGCGGGGTGTCGCCGACATTGCGGAAGAGGTGGGGGACCGGGGAGGGCACGTAGGTCGTGTCGTACCGCTCCAGCCGCGTCACCTCGCCGTCCACCCACACCTCCGCCTCGCCCTCCAGGATCGTCACGTGCTCGTCGCAGTTGTGCGAGTGCAAGGGGGCCCCGGAACCGACCGGGTACACGCTCATGCCGCTGGTGATCCGGTTCTCGCCCCGCGCGGACGACGTGGTGATGAGCGGGGTCGTCACGACGGCGCCGCCGCGGTCGAGCAGGGGGACCCCGGCGGTCCTGATGATGGTGGTCATGGTGGACGACGTTAGGTCGCCTCCGACCCCGACGGGGGGCCTCCGGCGTGCAGTTTTACCTTGCGTTCCGGGAGGGGTGAGCTTCCCGGACACGGCTGTACCTTCACCTGGCACCGCACGGCTTCCGGTTCCGTGCGGAACCCGTGCCGGAAAGAGAAGGCAGGTATCGGCCAGATGAGGCTCCCCGTTCTCAGCGATGAGGAAATGAACCCGCGGCAGCAGGAGCTGGCCGCCCGGATCGCCGGTCGCCGCGGTGCCGTCCGCGGACCGTTCCGGGTGTGGCTGCACAGCCCCGAGATGTGCGAACGGGCCGAGTCCCTGGGCGCGTTCGCCCGCTTCGACTGCTCCCTCCCGAAGCACCTGCGGGAACTCGCGCTGCTGATGGCCGCCCGCAACTGGGACGCCCAGTACTCCTGGAACGCGCACGTCCACCAGGCGATCGAGGCGGGCGTTCCCGAGGCCGCCGTCAAGGCCATCGCCGAGAAGCGCGAGGCCGTCCTCGACACCGAGGCCGACCAGGCCTTCTACCGGTTCTGCCGGGAGGTCCTCGACGACCACTTCGTCAGCGACGAGACCTTCGCTGCGGCGCTCCGGCACTTCGGCTCCCGGGGCCTCGTCGACACCATCGGCGCGCTCGGCAACTTCACCATGCTCGGCATGTGCCTGAACACCTTCCAGGTGGACCTCCAGGCCGACAGGGAACCGCCCTTCCCCGACATCCGCGGCTACCGCCGGGTGACGCCCGAGGGTGAGCGGCCGTGACCCCGGTGCCCGCCGTCACCCCGGTGCTACGGGTCCGGGGCGTCACCAAGTCGTTCGGCGGGGCCGCCGCCCTCAAAGGGGTCGACCTCGACCTGTACCCCGGCGAGATCCACGCCCTCATGGGCATGAACGGGGCCGGCAAGTCCACGCTGGTGCAGGTCCTCTCCGGCGCTCACCAGGCGGACGGCGGCACCGTCGAGATCAACGGCGTGCGGCACTCCGCCCTGACCGTCCGCAAGGCCCGCAGGCTCGGCATCGCGTGTGTGCCGCAACGCCGCGAGCTGGCCCCGGGACTGACCGTCGCCGAGAACGTCATGCTCGGCGACCTGCCCACCCGCGGCCCCGCCGTGCGCTGGAAGGCCGTACGGGAGCAAGCCCGGCGGGCCCTGTCCGGGCTCGGCATCGACATCGACGTCGAGCGCGTCGCCGGGACCCTCACGGTGGCCGAGCAGACCATGGTCGAGGTGGCCCGCGAGGTGCGCCGCGGCGGCCGGATCCTCATCCTCGACGAGCCGACGGCCTGTCTCAGCGCGCGGGACTCCGACCGGATCCGTGCCCTGGTGCGCACCCTGCGGGACGACGGGGTCGCCGTCGTCTACATCTCCCACTACATCGACGAGGTCATGGCCGTCGCCGACCGCCTCACCGTGCTGCGCGACGGGGCGGTGGTCACCAGCGCCCCGGCCGCGGACACCGACGCGGCGAGGCTGGTCCGCGCCATGGTCGGCCGGGACGTGGTCTCCCGGCGCCCCGAGCGGCCCGCGCCGAAGGACGAACACGGGCTCGTCGTCCGGGGGTTGACCCATGGCCGGGCCGTCCGGGATCTCACCGTCGAGGTCCGCAGGGGTGAGGTCGTCGCCGTCCTCGGACCCGCGGGTGACGCCCAGTCGCGACTGTTCGACCTGCTGTCCGGGCGACGGCGGCCCGACGCCGGCACCCTCCACGTGGACGGCCGGCGCGTGCCGTTCGGCCGGGTCGCCGCCTCGCTCGCCGGCGGGCTGCGCTGCGTCACCGGCGACCGCCGCACCCTGGGCCTGGTCCAGGGGCTGTCCCTGGACGAGAACCTGATGCTGGCCGGCGACCGCCTCGCCCGCCGAAGGATCCACCGCCGCGGTGAACTCGCCCGCCGGGCCGCCCCGTTGCGCAGCAGCTACGGCGTGGTCGCCCTCGCCGGCAACCCGCCCGTGGGCGCCCTGTCCGGCGGCAACCAGCAGAAGGTGCTGCTGGGCAAGTGGCTGGAGACCGACCCGGTCGCCTGCTTCCTGGAGGACCCCACCAACGGCGTGGACGTCGCCGCCATGGCCGACATCCACGCCCTCGTCGACGACCTCGCCTCCCGCGGGGTCGCCGTCCTGCTCGCCTCCTCCTCCGCCGAGGAGGTCATGCGCCTCGCCGACCGGGTCGTCGTCGTCAGCGCGGGCCGCACCGTCGCCGAGCACGACATCACCGCCATCACCCGCGACGAACTCGTCGCCACCGCACTCGGAGGTCAGCCGAAGTGAGCCTCAAGACCCCCTCGGCCGCCACCCCGGACACCGCGGTCGAAGACGCCCGACCCCGCCGGTCCGCGAAGGAACTGCTGCACGTCCCGCACGGCGGACTCGTCGTCGTCCTCGTCCTGGTGGCCGTGTTCACCGCCGTCCAGGCCGACTCCTTCACCACCTCGCAGAACCTGCTCAACGTGCTCCGCCAGATCAGCGTCACCGCCGTCATCGCGGCCGGCCTCACCCTGCTGATGACCGCGGGCGGCATGGACTTCTCCATGGGCAGCAACGCGTCCGTCACCGTGTCGGTGGGCGCGACCCTGCTCCACGACGGGCGGCCGACCTACCTCACGGTGGTCGTCACCCTGCTGCTCGCCACCCTGATCGGCCTGGTCAACGGCCTCGTGGTGACCTTCACCCGGGTCGCGCCCTTCGTCGCCACGCTCGCCTCCGCGATGCTCCTCGACGGGGTCGCCCTGCTCGTCCTCGACGGGGAGTCGGTCACCATCGGGCAGCGGATGTGGGCCCTCGGCAACTCCAAGGTGCTCGGCGTCCCCTGCCTGTGCGTCGTGGCCGTCCTGGTGCTCGCCCTGATCGGCCTGGCCATGCGGTTCACCACCTTCGGCCGGGACGCCTTCGCGATGGGCGGCAACGAGCACGTGGCCCGGCTCAGCGGCATCAACGTCTCCGGACGCAAACTCGCGCTGTACGCCCTCGCGGGCGGCCTCGCCGGGCTCGCCGGGCTGATGCTGCTGTCCCGCCTCGGCGCCGCCGCGCCCAACACCGGTGGCCTGCAACTGCAGTTGACCGCCGTCGCCGCGGTGGTGATCGGCGGCACCTCCCTGGCCGGGGGGCACGGGACCGTCGTGGGGACCGTGCTCGGCGTGGTGCTGCTCGGAGTCGTCGCCAACGCGCTGAACCTGCTCCAGGTCAACAGCTACTACCAGTACGTCGTGACCGGCGGGGTGCTGCTCGTCGCGGCGGTCATCAACGAGTTCCAGCGCAAGTCCGTGCCGGGCCACTGACCCCGCCCCCTGCACACACCCTCACTTCAACGACGAAGGAAAGGCCCTGCCATGAAGCCCACCGTCCTGCCCCGTGCCCGAACGCACTCGCGCGGGGGGAGTCCCGTCCGCCGCACCACCGCGGTCTCGCTGATCGGCGTCGCCGCCCTGGTGCTCTCGGGTTGCGGTTCCGGCTCCGATGCCGGGAGCGCCGTCGACGGCTCGGTCACCCTCGGGTTCGTCAACGGGGCCAACACCCACTTCCACCAGTGCCTGCTGAAGGCGGTCGAGCAGACGGCGAAGGCCGAGAAGGCCACCGTCTACTCGGCCAACTCCAAGCAGGACGCCGGTACCGAGCTGTCCAACATCGAGGACATGATCGCCCGGAACGTGGACGCGCTGATCGTGCAGACCGTCAACGTCGACGCCCTCGAAGGCGACATAGCCAAGGCCAGGAGCGCCGGCATCCCCATCTACCTGACGTCCGTGGCCACTTCGGACACCTCCGACGTCCTCGGGGTCGCCAAGGTCGACCTGAAGCAGGTCGGTGCGCTGGACGCCGGATGGATCAAGAAGGACGCCGCCGGAAAGGCGGCGAAGGTGGGCATCGTCGCCGGGGCTCCCGGCGCCGCCTCCGACCTGCTGGTGGGCGGCTTCAAGAGCGCCCTCCCCGCGACCGCGAAGGTCGTGGCCGAGCAGCCCGGCATGTTCAACCCGGCCAAGGCGCAGGACGTCGCCGAGAACATGATCCAGGCCCAGCCCGACCTCGACTACGCCTTCGTCGCCAACGAGGAGATGGCCTTCGCGGTCCGCAAGGCCTTCGACGCGGCCGGCGCCGAGGACGTCCGGATCGTCAGCGTCAACGGCACGGAGGACGGGATCGCGGCCGTGAAAAGCGGGCAGCTCTCCGCGACCGTCGCCAACTCGGCCATGACCATCGGAGCGACCGCGGTCAGGAACACGATCGGCCTGCTGAACAAGGACAAGACTGTTGACAAGATTGCCGACATTCCTCTTGTCTTGGTGACCGAAAACAACCTGGACGAGGCACCGCAGTACTGCCCCAGCTAAGGAGCCACCCATGGACCGCCTGCTTCTCATGCACAGCTTCGTCACCGTGGCTCAGGTGGGCAGTTTCAGCGGGGCCGCCAAGAAGCTCGGCTCCTCCGGCTCACTGGTGTCACGGCACGTCGCCGAGCTGGAACGGCAGGTGGGCGTACGCCTGGTCAACCGCACGGCCCGCTCGGTGAGCCTCACCGAGCCCGGCCGGCGGTACGCCGAATTCGCCGCCCGCATTCTCGACGAGATCGATGCCGAGGACGCCGGAATCGCCGAGTCGCACGACCGCGCGGAAGGCACGCTCAGCATCATCTGTCCGAAATGGATAGGCAGTCTGGATCTCGGGGACGCCATCGCTGCCTTTTCCGCCGCACACCCCCGCATCCAGATCCGCTTCGAACTCGGCGGAATGTCCGACCGTACCTACGACTTTCTCGACAGCGGATTCGACATCGCCTTCCACACCAGGGATCTGCGCGACTCCAGCGTCCGTCTGAAAAAGGTCTCCTCACTGCCGTTCGTGCTCTGCGCGTCCCAGGCGTACCTCGACCGGCACGGCACCCTCACCCACCCGAACGACCTCGCCCGGCACGACTGCCTGGTCCATGTGAACGACCCGGTCTGGCGCATCGGCCACGGCCACGCGAGCACCCTGCACAAGATCCGCAACATCGCCTTCTCGTCCAACTCCTACATCGCGCTGCAGAAGGCCGCCGTGCACGGCCGGGGTCTCGCGCTGCTGCCCCAGCGTCCGGTCTACGACGACCTCGTCTCCGGGGCCCTGCAGGTCCTGCTCCCCGACCTCGCGGTCCCCGACCGTCCGCTGTACGCGATCTACGGCCCCGGGCACGACACCCCGCGCAAGGTGAGCGTCTTCCTGGACTTCCTGAGCGACTGGTTCTCGCAGAACCCCATTCCGGCGATCCGGTCCTAGGCCCGCTCAGCCCGCAAGAAACGATTGCGCACCTCGTGCGGCTCGCTCCATTGAGGCTCGTACCAGGCGAATCCTACGCTCACGAGGCGACCCGGAAACGAGGAATGCATGGGAATCCAGAGAATCGAATCGGTCACCTACGCCATCGACGACCTCGGCGCCTGCGTCCGGTTCTTCGAGGACTTCGGACTGTTCCCGGTGGAACGGACCGACGAGCACGCGGTGTTCGAGACGCTCACCGGCCAGACGCTCCACCTGGACACCGCACCGGGCCCGCTGCTCCCGCCGCCCGTCGAGGACGGACCCACCCTGCGCGAGGTGGTGTGGGGCGTCGACACCCGGGAGGAACTGGACCGGCTGGTGGCCGCGGCCGGCAAGGACCGCGAGATCCGGGGGAGCGCCGACGGAGTCCACCACACCGTCGACGAGACCGGGTTCGGCGTCGGCCTGGCCCTCGCCCGGCCCAGGCCCGCCCCTCTCACCCCGCGCCCCGCCAACACGCTGGGCGGTGTCCACCGCTGGAACACCCCCCTGGAGCCCCTGGGGCGCGCGTACCCGCTGCGGATGTGCCATGTGGCCCTGAACATCCCGAAGTCCGGCAGGGAGGCGGCGGTCGCGTTCTACACCGGGCGTCTCGGCTTCCGTCCGACCGACGTCGTCGAGCCGATGGGCGTCTTCCTGCGGGCCCCCGGCGACGACGACCAGCACACCATGCTGCTGTGCCACCGCCCCGACCGCGCCGGGATCAACCACATCGCCTACGAGGTCCCCGGCTTCGACGACGTCGTGGAGGGCGGCAACTTCATGATCGAGCGCGGCTGGCGGGAGGCCCGCCGGCTCGGGCGGCACACCATCGGCTCCAACGTCTTCCGCTTCCTCCACGCCCCCTGCGGCGGCCGCGTGGAGTACGCCGCCGACATGGACCGCGTCGACGACTCCTACGGGACCCGCGTCCACGAGAGCACCCCGCCGCACCACATCTGGGCCCTGCGGACCCACCGCGACCAGGACGCGCCGGCCTCCTGACGCACCCTTTCCCCTCCCTCGCCGAGGCCGACCACGACCCCGGAGAGCCAGCCCGAGAGGCACCCACCCATGACCACCGACCACGGCTACCCCGCCGTCCGCATGCACATGGCGGGCGAGTGGTGCGAGGGCGGAACCGGCACCACCGCCCCGATCGTGAACCCCGCCACCGAGGAGGCGATCGGCGAAGTACCGCTGGCCACCCCGGCCGACCTCGACCGCGCCCTCGACGCCGCCGAGGAGGGCTTCCGTGTCTGGCGCGGCACACCCGTAGCCCGGCGCACCGAGATCCTGCACGCCGCCGCCGACCTGATCGCCGAACGCGCCGTCGAGCTCGGCCGGATCAGCACCCTGGAACAGGGCAAACCCCTCACCGAGTCCGTCGGCGAGGCCCGCCGCACCGCCGAGACCCTGCGGTGGCACGCCGACGACGCCCGCCGCGCCTACGGCCGGATCGTCCCGTCGGACCCCGGCACCGTCCTGACCGTGCGCCGCGAACCGATCGGCCCGGTCGCCGCGTTCGTCCCCTGGAACTTCCCGGTCGGCGGCCCCAACCGGAAGATCTCCTCGGCCCTGTCCGCCGGCTGCTCGCTCGTCATCAAGGCCTCCGAGGAGACCCCGGCCACCGCCGCCGCCCTCGTCGCCTGCTACGCCGACGCGGGCCTGCCGGCCGGTGTCCTCAACCTCGTCTTCGGTGAGCCCGCCGAAGTCTCGGCCCGTCTCATCGCCTCCCCGGTCACCCGCCTGGTCGCCTTCACCGGCTCCGTCCCCGTCGGCAAGCTCCTCGCCGCCGAGGCCGGCAGGGTCATGAAGCCCTCCCTGATGGAACTCGGCGGCCACGCCCCGGTGATCGTGTGCCCCGACGCCGACCCGCGGCAGGCGGCGCGCCGGGCGGCCCGGGCCAAGTTCGCCAACGCCGGGCAGGTCTGCACCTCCCCGAGCCGCTTCCTCGTCCACGAGAGCCTGGTCGAGGAGTTCACCGACGAGTTCGTGACGGCCGCAGAGGAGACGGTCGTCGGCGACGGCCTGGCCGACGGCACCACGATGGGCCCCCTCGCCAACGAGCGCCGCCTGAAGGCGATGGAACGCCTCACCGCCGACGCCGTCGCCCGCGGCGCCAAGATCCGCAGCGGCGGCGAACGGCTCGCCCGGCGGGGCTACTTCTTCGCCCCGACGGTGCTGACGGACGTACCCGGGGACGCACTGCTGCTGCACGAGGAACCGTTCGGACCGATCGCGCCGATCGTGCCGTACGCCGACCTCGACGAGGCACTCGCGACCGCGAACGCGCTCCCGTACGGCCTCGCCGCCTACGGCTTCACCCGCTCCGCCGCCACCGCCGAACGCCTCTCCGCTGAGCTGGAGGCCGGCATCCTCTCCCTCAACCACTGCGGCGGCTCGGTCCACGAGGCCCCCTCCGGCGGGGTGAAGGACAGCGGCTACGGCCGGGAGGGCGGCCCCGAGGCCCTGGACGCCTACCTGGTCACCAAGCGCGTCTCCCACCTGCTGGTGCCATGAGGTACGCGCGCGTCTCCGTCGGCGGCCGGGCGGTGTGGGGCCGGGTGGGGGAGTCCGAGATCGAGCTGCTGTCCGGCTCGCCCCTGACCGGCGACCCCGACGTCATCGGTACGACGCCGCGCGCGACGGCCGTGTGGCTGCCGCCGGTCCTGCCGTCCGTCTTCTACGCGGTCGGCTACAACTACCCCCGCCACATCGCCCACGCGGGAGCGGCGACCCCCGAGCGCCCCGAGGTCGGCTACCGCGCCAACAACGCGCTCACCGGCCATGGTTCGCCGATCGTCAGACCCGTCGAGGTCGAGGGCCGCTTCGAGGCCGAACCCGAACTCGTCGCCGTCATCGGCCGCACGGTCCGGCACGCCACCCTCGCGGAGGCACGCGGTTCCGTCTTCGGCTGGACCATCGGCAACGACGTCAGCGCCCGCACCTGGCAGCACCAGGACCGCACCTTCTGGCGCAGCAAGAACAGCGACACCTTCAAGCCGATGGGCCCCTGGATCGAGACGGACGTCGACGCCCTCGCGCAGACGACCACCCTCAGGGTCAACGGCTCGGAGCGCGCCCGGTTCGCCACCGGCGACATGGTCCACGACCCCTTCGACCACATCGTCGAGATGACCCGCCACCTCACCCTGCACCCCGGTGACGTGCTGTGGATGGGCGCCGAGTCGGTCTGCCAGATCGAGCCGGGCGACACCGTGGACATCGAGATCAGCGGCATCGGTGTGCTGTCCAACCCCGTACACCTGGAAGGGAAACGAGCATGAGCAGGGAACCCCGGTACATCCACCACGTCAACTTCCCCACGACCGACCCCGACCGCACGGCCGAGTGGTACACGAAGGTCTTCGGGATGAAGCGGATCATGCCCAAGTCCAACACCCGCGTGGTGCTGATGACCCGCGGCAACTTCGACCTGCACTTCACCCCGGTCGAGGAGATGGAGCGCATGGCGCCCTACCACTTCGCCGTCGAGGTCGACGACTGGGACGACTTCCTGGAGCACCTCAAGGAGCTGGGCATCCGGCACACCCGGCCCATCCAACGCCCCGAGAACCAGTCGAAGTTCTGCTACATCCACGACCCCGACCACACCATGATCGAGCTGGTCTGGCACGGCAAGCGCCCCAACTGACCCACGTACCCACGGGAGTTCATCCTCATGCCCTATGCCGACTCCGACGGCACCGCCATCTACTACGAGCGCCACGGCAGCGGCCCGGCGATCCTGTTCGTGCACGGCAGCGGCGGCCACCACGCCGCCTGGTGGCAGCAGGTCGCCGCCCTGCGCGCCGACTTCACCGTCCTCACCGTCGACCTGCGCGGTTTCGGCAGGTCCGACTCGTCCATGCCGGAGTTCGACGGCCAGGACTTCCCCGGCGACATCGTGGCCGTCCTCGACGCCGAGGACCTGACCGACGTCATGCTGGTCGGCCAGTCCATCGGCTCGGTCGCCGCCCTGCGCGCCGGCCTGACACGCCCCGAGCGGGTCTCCTCCGTCGTCCTCGGCCACTCCCTGGGCGGCATCGACCACCCCGAGCTGAGGGAACTGGCCGCCGCCGACCGCGCCGAAGCCGTACGACTGCCCGTGATCGACCGGCTCCTCACGAAGCCGTTCCAGTCGCAGCGGGCCGACCTCACCTTCCTGTTCCAGCAGATGGGCACCTTCAACGCCGCCCGGATGCAGGACCTGCGCAACCTCGACACGAACGGGCCGTCCCTGGCGGAGATCCAGGCGTCCGGCGTCCGGATCGCCTTCCTCGCGGGCGAGCAGGACGCGGTCCTCGGCGTGAAGACGGTGACCCGCGCCCACGAACTGCTCCCCGGCTCGCACCTGGAGATCGTCGAGGGCGCCCCGCACTCCATGTACTGGGAGACACCGGACCCCTACAACGCGGTCGTCGCCCGCCTGCGCCGCACCCTCACCGCACCGAAGGAAGCCGTATGAGTACCCTCACCCTGGACGCCGCCGAGGCGATCGTCGACGCCGCCCACCAGCGCGCCCGGGCCGTCGGGAAGGCGGTGAGCGTGGCCGTCGTGGACGCGGGCGGATTCCCCGTCGCCGTACGCCGCGCGGACGGCGCCCGCCCCCTCACCCCGGACATCGCCCGCGCCAAGGCCTACACGGCGGCGATCATGCAGCGCCCCGGCACGATGCTGAAGAAGTGGCAGGAGAGCCAGCCGGTGTTCTTCTCCCAGCTCTCCCAACTCCCCGGCGCCGCCCTGCCGATCATGGCCACCGAGGGCAGCGTCACCGTCAAGAAGGACGGCGAGGTCATCGGCGGCCTCGGCATCGCCGGCGGCACCGCCGACGAGGACCAGCGGATCGCCGAGGAGGCCCTCGCGTCCCTCGGCTACGAACTGGAGTTCGCCGCGTGGGGCGTCGCCGGGACGCCGACCGGAAAGGACGCGTGACCCATGGCGGACACCTTCAACTACCGCATCGACCACCACGGCAGCCTGGTCCGGCCCGCCGACCTCGCCACCACCGGCGTCGGACAGGCCGTCGAGGACGCGGTGGCCCTCCAGCGCCACCTGCGCTCCACGGTCGTCACCGACGGCGACTTCCCCCGGGAGGACTTCCGCAGCGCGGTCCTCGACGGGGTGTCGGGATTCCGCCGTACCGAGGAGACGGGCCCCGACGGCCTGGTCCGCTGGGTCGCGGAGTCCCTGCCGAAGGCGGACGGCCCGCTGGTCGCGGACTGGGCGGAGAAACTCGCCGGACTCACGGTGATCGCGCCCAAGGTGGCGCTGCCCTCCCCGGCGTACCTCGCCGCCACGACCTACCGGCCCGGTCTCGGCCCCTCCTCGGTTCAGCAACTCGCCGAGGTGCTGGCGGAGATCGTCCGGGCGGAGATCGAGCTGCTGGTGGCCGGGGGCGTACGCCTCGTCCAGCTCAACAACCCGCTGCTGCTGGAGGGTTCGGACGACGAGGACCTGCTGGCGGCCGACGCCCACGCGGTACGCCTCGACGAGCGCCCCGAGGGCGTCCGGATCGCCGTCTGCCCGGGCCGGCGGGCCCCCGCCGAGGTCGACCGCTCCCGGATCGAGAAGATGTACGAGGCGATCCCGGCCGACCGCTGGGTCCTTCCCTTCGACCAGGGCACCGAGGCCGAACTCGACCTGGTCAGAGCGCTGCCCGAGGACCGTGACGTGTGCCTGGGCGTGGTCGACCCGACCGTGCCCGAGCTGGAGGACATCGACACGGTGCTGACCAGGATCGACGCGGCTGGTGAGGTCAAGGACCTGGAGGACGCGGCGCTGTCGCCCTCCCGGGGCTTCGCCGACGTGGCGAGCCGGCCGCTGCTGAGCGCCGAGGGCCAGCGCCGGAAGATCGTGCTGGTGGAGACGCTGGCCCGGTACGTGTGGGGCAACGAGTTCTGACGCCTTCACAGAAGTTCGGCGAAGGTCACCGACCGCTCCGTGAGCAGCGGCCAGACCCTTTCCACGATGACCTCGCGGAAGTGATCGGTGGCCTTGTGCGCCTCGAAGCCGGCCCGGTCGGCGTACTGCTCGTACAGCAGGAACCCGCCCTCCACGGCGTGCACCTCGTACCCCAGGTTCGCCGGCTCCGCCCGCGTGTGCCCCCGCACCTCCAGCAGCGCGGCGCGCACCGCGCTCTCGTCGGCGGGGTCGCAGTGGTAGCGGGCGATGACTGCAAAGGCCATCCGATTCCTCCAGGTCGCTGGTCCGGCCCGCCGATTCCAGCACGAATCCCCTGATGAGGGGCGCGCGTGCAGCGCAACCAATGTCTGCCGTCCCGGGGCTGGTCCCCTCGTCCCCCGCTGAGGTCTGGTGAACCGCATGCGTACCCTCGAAACCCTGTCCGGCGGCGAGTGGGTGGCGACCGGCCACTGGATCGACGTCCACGATCCGGCCGACGTCCGCGCGCCGATCGCCCGAGTGCCGGCCCTCACCGCCAAGGACGTCACCCGCGCCTACGACCACGCCGAGCGCGCCTTCGGCGGCTGGAAGCGCACCAGCCCCTTCGAACGCGCGAGGATCCTCACCGACGCGGCCCGGCTGATCCGGGAACGGGTGGACGGGATCGCGCGGGACGTCACCGCCGAGAACGGCAAGACCCTGACCGAGTCCACCGGCGAGACCCTCAAGGCCGCCGACTTCCTGGAGTACTACGCCGGACTCGCCCGCCAGGGCTACGGCACCCTCCTGCACGACGTGCGCCCGCACCACCGTGTCCACACCCAGCGCGAGCCCATCGGCGTGATCCTCGTGATCAGCCCCTGGAACGACCCGCTGATCACCCCGGCCCGCAAGCTCGCCCCGCTGCTCGCTACCGGCAACCCGGCCGTGTTCAAGCCGGCCGGTGAAACCCCGCTCGCGGCCCTGCACTTCGCCCGCGCCCTGCACGACGCGGGTCTGCCGGCCGGCGTGCTGAACGTCGTCACGGGCCGCACGGCCGAGATCGAGGAGGCCCTGCTCGACGACCCGAGGATCGCCGGCATCACCTTCACCGGCTCCAACGCCGTCGGCAATCGCATCCGGCGGCGCCTCGCCGACCGCAACGTCCGCTTCCAGGGCGAGCTGGGCGGCAAGAACGCCTCCGTCGTACTGAAGGACGCCGATCCGCAGGCCGCCGCCAGGGCCGTCGTCGCCGCCGCCTTCGGCCAGGCCGGGCAGCGCTGCACCGCCACCAGCCGGGTGATCGTCGAGCGGCCGGCGCACGAGGAGTTCACCCGGCTCCTGGTCGCCGAGGTCGAGACGCTGAGGCTCGGTCCGGGCAGTGACCCGCGGACCACCCTGTGCCCCCTGTCCAGCCCGAAGCAGCGGGACTCCGTCCTCGCCGACCTCGCGCGGGCCGTCGAGCAGGGCGCCACCGTGCTCACCGGGGGGCAGGCCGACACGGACCGCCCCCACGGCTGCTACGTCCGGCCGACCGTCCTCGCCGAGGTCACCCCCGCGATGGCGATCTGGCGCGAGGAAGTCTTCGGACCGGTCCTCGCCGTCCGCGCGGTCGACGACTTCGCCGCTGCCGTCGAAGCGGTCAACGACTCCGACTTCGGCCTCGCCGCCGCCGTCTTCACCCGCGACCTGGCGAGCGCCCACCGCTTCGCCGACGAGGCCGAGTGCGGCCAGGTCGCCGTCAACACCACGACCACCGGCTGGGACGTCCACCTGCCCTTCGGCGGGTTCCACGACTCCGGTACCGCGTACAAGGAGCAGGGCGACGAGGTGCTCCGCTTCTCCACCCGGGTCAAGACGGTGGCGATCAACCTCGGCGCCCCGGAGCAGGACCGTGGCTGACGAGACCGTCGGCGTCGTCGGCGCCGGCATCGTGGGACTGGCCACGGCCCGTGAGATCGCCCTGCGCCGTCCCGGCACCCGGGTCGTGGTCCTGGAGAAGGAGCGGGCGGTCGCCCTCCACCAGACCGGGCACAACTCCGGTGTCGTGCACGCCGGCATCTACTACAAGCCCGGCAGCCTGAAGGCGGACCTCACCGTCCGGGGCGTTTCCCTGCTGCGCGAGTACTGCCAGGACCGCGCGCTGCCGTACCGCGAGATCGGCAAGCTGGTGACGGCCGTGCGCGAGGACGAACTCGGGCGGATGAACGACCTGTACGAGCGGGCCCGCAACAACCACGTGCCCGACCTCAGGAAGGTCTCCCGCGAGGAGATCCGGGAGATCGAGCCGCACGCCGGCGGTGTCGCGGCCCTGCACTCGCCGCGCACCGCGATCACCGACTACCCGGCGATCGCCCGCGCCTTCGCCCAGGACGTCGTGGACTCCGGCGGCGAGGTGCGGCTGGGCTTCCCCGTCACGTCCCTCACGTCCGTGCCCGGCGGGATCGAGGCGGCCTGCGCGCGGGAACGCGTCAGGGTCGACCGGCTGGTCCTGTGCGCGGGCCTCATGTCCGACACGGTCGCGGGACTCGCGCAGGACCGTCCCGAGCCGCGGATCGTGCCGTTCCGGGGCGAGTACATGCTGCTCAGACCGGAGCGGAGCCACCTGGTGCGCGGCCTGGTCTACCCGGTGCCCGACCCCCGGTACCCCTTTCTCGGCGTGCACTTCACGCCCCGCGTGGACGGCAGCGTGGAGGTCGGCCCCAACGCCGTCCTCGCCCTGGCGCGCGAGGGCTACACACGGACCAGGGTCTCCCCGAGAGACCTCCTCGGCCTCGCCGCCTACCCCGGCACCTGGCGGATGGCGGCCCGGCACTGGCGCACCGGCATCAAGGAGTACCGGGGCTCCTTCTCCGTCGCGGCCTTCATGAAGGACGCCGGGCTGTACGTGCCCGCCGTCTCCGCCGCCGACGTCGTGCGCGGCGGGGCCGGTGTGCGCGCCCAGGCACTGGACCGCGACGGCACACTCGTCGACGACTTCCGCATCCATCGCGTCGGCCGTGTCACCGCCGTGCGCAACGCGCCCTCGCCCGCCGCGACGGCGTCGATGGCGATCGCCGAACACATCGCGGACGCCGTGTTCGCGCACTGAGACTTCCCTGCGCAGGGCGCACTTTCTGGTTGCGCTCCCGGGGACTTAGCAAGGCCCCGCCGCCCGCCTAGCGTTCCCTCCGCACCACCCCGTCTCCCCGCTCTACGGAAAGAGTTGAAGCCATGTTCGTCGTCGACACCCAGATCCACATCTGGAAGGAAGAGACCCCGGACCGCCCCTGGGTGCCGGGCGCGCGGGAGCGCATCCGTCTCAACGGCCACCGCGAGGACCCCTTCTCCTACGAGGAGGCGCTGGAGCTGATGGACGAGGCCGGCGTGAACCGCGCGCTGATCCTGCCGCCGTCCTGGGAGGGCGACCGCATCGACTACGCCCTGGAGGCCTGCGAGGCGCACCCCGACCGCTTCGGCATCATGGCCCGCATCCCGCAGGACAAGCCCCGTGAGGGCTCGGCGATGCTCACGGACTTCGCCCAGAACCCGCATGTCAAGGGCACCCGCCTGACCTTCCACCGGCCGATCGACCGGAACTGGATGATCGACGGCACCAACGACTGGTACTGGCCGCTCGCCGAGGAACTGCGCATCCCGACCATGGTCCACGCGCCCATCTGGAAGCGGGAGTTGGGCGAGATCGCCGCGAAGCACCCCGAACTGCGGATCATCATCGACCACATGGGCATCATGGCCCGCTGCGTGGACGACGCGATCGGCTACTGGGTCTCGGAGACCGCCGACCTGGCCGCCCACCCGAACATCTATGTGAAGGTCTCGGCGCTGCCCGGCTACTCCACGCACCCCTTCCCGAACAACAACATCCAGAAGTACGTGCGCGAGATGGTCGACAGGATGGGCCCGCAGCGCTGCTTCTACGGCACCGACATCACGCGGCTGCTCGGCCACGGCATCACCTACACCGACACGATCGAACAGTTCACCAAGCACTGGGACTTCACCCCCGAGGAGCTCGAATGGATCATGGGCCGCGGTATCTCCGAGGTCCTCGACTGGCCGATCGAGGGCTGAGGGCGCACCGGAGATGACCGACACGACCGACTCCCGCGGCCCCGACGGCGGCGACGCCCTCGTCACCGCCTTCGACGCCGCCGGCGTCGACCACCTCTTCTGCTCCTCCGGCTCCGAGTGGGCCCCGGTGTGGGAGTCCCTCGCCCGGCGCCACCGGGACGGACTGCCCTGCCCCGGGTACCTGGACCTGACCCACGAGACCGTCGCGGTCGGCATGGCCACCGGGTACGGACTTCTCAGGCGCCGGCCGCAGGGGGTGCTGCTGCACGCGGCACCCGGGCTGCTCCAGGGCTCCATGGCGGTGCACGGGGCGCTGCTCGCCGGGGTCCCGATGGTCGTCGCCTCCTCGGAGTCGACGACCTACGGCGACGGACCCGGCCCGGACCCCGGCGGACAGTGGTACCGCAACCTGTCCGTCGTGGGCGGCCCGCACTCCGTGGCCCAGCCGTTCACCAAGTGGGCCACCGAGGCGGCGAGCGTCCACACCCTTCCCACGATGGTCACGCGGGCGGCGGAGCTGGCCTGGCGGGCGCCCGCGGGACCGACGTACCTGAACATCCCGCTGGAGATCCTCCTGGAGGACTGGGACGGCCGCGCGGCCGATCCCGTCGTCGCTCCCGGCTCCACGCACAGCTCACCGGAGGAGGTCGACCAGGTCGCGCGGATGATCCGGGAGGCCCGCAACCCCGTGATCGTCACGGAGACGGCAGGCCGGGAGGCGGGCGGCTTCGAGGCGCTGGTGGCCTTCGCCGAGGCCTGGGGCGTCCCGGTCGTCGAGCCCGACTCGGCGGTCTGCGGCAACTTCCCGCGCACGCATCCGCTGCACGCCGGCAGCGACATCGGGCCGTGGATGGACGAGGCCGACCTGATCCTCCTCGTGAACTGCCGGGCCCCCTTCTACCCGCCCTCGCGCCGGCCCGCCAAGGCGCGGGTCGTGGTGCTCGACGAGGTGCCGCAGCGGCCGCACGTCGTCTACCAGGTGCTCTTCGCCGACCGGTACCTGGAGGGGAACGTCACCCACACGCTGCGACAGCTCACCAGGCGGGCGAAGGACCTGGACCGGGCGGTCGTGGGCGAGCGGCGGGCGGCGCAGGAGGCACGGTTCGCCGCGGAGCGGGCCGCGACCGGCTCCGCCGAGGAACGGGCCGCGCAGGGCGACGGTGTGGATCCGGTGCACCTGGCGGCCTGCCTGCGCCGACTGCTCGAGGGCACGGACTCCGTCGTCGTGGACGAGACGATCACCCACAGCCGCGTGGTGCGGCGGCACGTGCCGACCTCGGCTCCCGACTCCTACTTCTACGTCCAGGGCGGCCTCGGCCAGGGCATCGCGGTGGCCCTCGGGGTCAAACTCGCCGCGCCCGAACGGCCCGTGGTGCTCACCGTCGGGGACGGCGCCTTCGCCTACAACCCGGTGATCCCGTCGTACGACGCCTCCAGGGCGTACGAACTGCCGCTGCTCATCGTGGTGTTCAACAACCGGGTCTACAAGTCGATGAATCTCAACCACCGGCGGTTCTACCCCGAGGGGGCGGCCGCGGACACGGGGGAGTGGTTGGGGACGGACCTGCGGCGGCTGCCCCGACTGGCCTCGTTCGCCGAGCCGTTCGGGATGCACACCGAGACCGTCGACACGCGGGACGCGCTCGGGCCCGCTCTGGAGCGGGCGTTCAAGGCGGTGGGCGAGGGGACGACGGCCGTGGTCGACGTGCTCGTCACCCGCTGAGTTCCTTTCGTCCGCGGGCCGTTCGGCCGGCCGCGCGGTTCCCCGCGCCCCTCAGGGGGCGCTCCCTGCCCGAGGAGGCTTTGTCGTCATGTCCGATGCACCCCCCAAGGTCCTGGTGCCCGCAGATGATCTGCGCACCTTCTGCACCGCTCTGCTGGAGAAGGGCGGTCTGAGCCCCGAGCACGCCGCGACCACGGCCGACGTGTTCGTCTGGGCCGCGCTCCGTGGTGTCGACTCGCACGGGATCGCCCGCGTGCCCGCCTACCTGGACCTGCTCGCCAAGGGTGTGGCCAACGCCCGGCCGGAGATCGAGGTGGCGTCGAGCACCCCGGCCGCGGCCGTCCTGCACGCCGACCGCGCGCCCGGTCCGGTCGCCCTCTCCGCCGCCGCGGAGGAGGCGGTGAGCCGGGCCCGTACGACCGGGATCGCCTCCGTCGGTGTGCGCGAGACCGTGCACACCGGGGCGATCGGCTACTACGTCTCGAAGATCGCCGAGCAGGGGCTGGTCGGCCTCGGGTTCGTCGCCGGCATGCCGAACATGGGCTACACGGGGGTGCGGGGCGCGGCCGTGGCGACCAGCCCGCTCGCGATCGCCGTACCCTCCGGGAACCGGGCGCCCCTGTTGCTGGACATGGCCACGGCCACCGTCGCCCTCGGCAGGATCCGCCAGGCGAAGGCGAGCGGCACGCCGCTGCCGGAGGGTGCGGCCGCCACGGAGGACGGCACCCCCACCACGGACCCCGCGGCGGCGGTCATGCCCCTGCCGCTGGGCGGTGCGAAGGGCTCGGGCATGTCCCTGGCCTTCGAGCTCCTCACCAGCGTCCTGGTCGGCGCCCCGATCTTCGCGGCGTTCCACTCCGCCGACCCGAAGGGCCGTAAGCACCGCCAGAACGCCCTGCTCATCGCGGTGGACCCGGCGGCCTTCGGGGGCGCGGAGGCGTTTGCGGAGGGCGTGGACGCGACCCTGGACACGTTGAAGGGCCTGCCGGTGGCGGAGGGGGTCGAAGGCGTCTTCTACCCGGGCGAACGCAGTGCCACGGTGGCCGTGGAACGCGGTGCGAAGGGCATCCCGGTACCTGTGAAGGTGTGGCGCGACCTGAGGGACCGTGCTTCCGGTCTGGGGGTGAGTGTGCCCAGTCAGGGGCGCGGGGAACTGCGCGACCAGCCACATGCGGCCCGCACGCCGACGGCGACAGGGGCTTTGAGTTCCTAAGCGCTCTCCGCTGCCCGTACCGCCCGCACCCCGTCCAGCGCGATCGACAGCACCCGGTCGCGCTGGGCGTCGTCGTCGAAGGCCGTCGCCGTGATCCCGGCGACCATGCGCAGCAGCTCCACGAAGTCCATGTCCGGGCGGGCCAGGCCCGCCTTCTGCGCCCGCTCGAACAGCGGCCCGCCCGCCGCGTACATCGAGTCCCGGCACGCGGCGAAGATCTCCGACTCGTCGTTGAGCGCCTCGCGCACCGCCCGCTTGGTCACCATGTAGCCCGCGAACCGGTCGAGCCAGGCGGTGAGCGCCTCCCACGGCTCGTGGTCGGCGAGGTCCTGGGCCACCCGTACCAGGGTGTTCACCTCGTCCGCGTAGACGCTCTCGAAGAGGTGGCGGCGGGTGGGGAAGTTCCGGTACAGCGTGCCGATGCCCACGCCCGCGCGCCGCGCGATGTCCTCCAGGGAGGCGTCCGAGCCGTGCTCCGCGAACGCCTCGCGGGCGGCGGCCAGCAGGGCGTCGTAGTTGCGGGCGGCGTCCTTCCGGTGTGGCCGACGGGACGCGACGATCTCGGTGACGGGGAACGACGGGGCGGTCACGGCTGCCTCCCGGGCTGAAACGGAGGTGCACCTCCGGAACGGGTTGAAGCGGAGGGGTGCCTCCGCTAGAGTGGAGGCGTGCCTCCACTCTAGCAGTCGAGGTGCGTCCACCGTCCTTTCCGCGACCGCTTCCCACGAGGCTCCGGCCGCACTCTGTGTTCGGAGAGGCTCTCCATGCCCCGCACGTCCACCCGTCTCACCTTCGCCGTCCTCGCGGCCGGCGCCGGCGTGTTCTCCATGCTCCAGTCGCTGATCGCGCCCGCCCTGCCGACCGTCCAGCACGCGCTGCACACCTCGCAGTCCACCGCGACCTGGGTGATGACCGCGTATCTGCTGTCCGCCTCGATCTTCACGCCGATCCTCGGCCGGGTCGGCGACCTGATCGGCAAGAAGCGCACCCTCGTCGCCGTCCTGGTGACGGTGACCGTCGGCTGTGTCCTCGCCGCGCTCGCCCCCAGCATCGGCGTCCTGATCGTCGCCCGGGTCGTCCAGGGCGTCGGCGGCGCCCTGTTCCCGCTCTCCTTCGGCATCATCCGCGACGAGTTCGAGGCGTCCCAGGTCAGCGGCTCCATCAGCAACCTGTCCGCGGTGATCGCCGCGGGCGGCGGCGTCGGCATCGTCGCCGCCGGTCCCATCGTCAGCGCGCTCGACTACCGCTGGCTGTTCTGGATCCCGGTCGCCATCGTGATCGCCGCGACACTGATCGCCGTACGCTACGTGCCCGAGTCGCCCACCAGGGCGCAGGGGAACGTCAATTGGTCCGGTGCCGTCCTGCTGTCCGCGTGGCTGGTCGCGCTGCTGCTGCCGCTGAGCCAGGCCGGCCAGTGGGGCTGGGGCTCGGCCCGGGTGCTCGGCCTGTTCGGCGCGGCCCTCGTACTGTTCGCGCTGTGGCTGTACTCCGAGGCCCGCTCCCGCACCCCGCTGATCGACCTGAAGGTCATGCGCCTGCCGGCCGTGTGGACCACCAACACCGCCGCGCTGCTCTTCGGCGCCGGCATGTACTCGATCTGGTCCTTCCTGCCGGGCTTCGTGCAGACCCCGTCCGCGGCCGGCTACGGCTTCGGCGCGAGTGTCACGGCGGCCGGGCTGCTCATGCTGCCGATGCTGGTGGCGATGTTCCTCGCCGGCGTCCTGAGCGGCCGTCTGGAGCCGGTCCTCGGCGCCAAGGCCCTGCTCACCACGGGGGCCGCGCTGGGCGCGGTGGCCTGCGGGTTCCTCGCCCTGTGGCACGACGAGCAGTGGCAGATCGCCGTCGTCGCGGGCCTGTTCGGCCTCGGCATCGGACTCGCCTTCGCCTCCATGGCCAACCTCATCGTGGGCAGCGTCCCGGCCGACCAGACCGGCGCCGCGACCGGCATGAACGCCAACATCCGCACCATCGGCGGCTCCATCGGCGCCGCGGTCACCAGCGTCCTGGTCACCGGTCACCTCCAGTCCTCCGGACTGCCCCACGAGTCCGGCTACACGAACGGGTTCGCGCTGCTGGCCGTGCTGTGCCTGGCGGCGGCACTGGCCGCGCTGCTCGTCCCGGCGGGGCGCTCCGTGCGCCGGGTCGTCACGGGACCCGCGGAGGTCCGGGAGACCGTCGGCACCCGGGGCTGACGTCCCGCCAGTCGGTCCGGCCGCGCGCGTGCGGTAGGGTTTGGCTGCGCGATCACACGGAACACCCGTGCACATCGCGGCCGGGACGTGGCGCAGCTTGGTAGCGCACTTGACTGGGGGTCAAGGGGTCGCAGGTTCAAATCCTGTCGTCCCGACGGTACGAAGGGCTTCGCGGGCATCAGCCCGCGGGGCCCTTTTTCGCGTGCGACCGCACCCGTGAAATGCCGCGTGCGACCTCACCCGTGACGGGGGATGCACCCCTCTTCCGTCGTTGACACGCTGGCGCGGTGAGGGCCCGGGACTCCAGGGCGTCCGGGTGCGTGCGGCCGGAAGGAGAGCTGCTCATGCGACGCTACGCTCCGATCGAGGACCACGGTCTGGTCGGCGATCTCCAGACGGCCGCCCTGGTCTCCATCGAGGGCACGGTCGACTGGTTCTGCGCGCCGAGGTTCGACTCGCCCAGTCTGTTCGCCTCCCTCCTCGACCACGACAAGGGCGGCCACTTCGCGGTGTCCGTCGACACCCGACGGCCCCCGGTCCAGCTCTACCTCCAGGACACCGCGGTGCTCGTGACCCGCTTCCTCACCGAGTCCGGGGTGGGGGAGGTCGTCGACTTCATGCCGGTGGAGCGCCCCGAGCGGCCGGCGGACCACCACCGCCTGGTAAGGATCCTGCGCGTGACACGGGGACAGGTGCGTTTCTCCCTGGAGTGCCGGCCCCGCTTCGACTACGGACGCTCCGCGCACCAGGCGGTCGCGGGCGAGGACACGGTCCGCTTCCGGGGCGCCGGCGGCCAGGCCGTGCTCCAGGCCGTCGGCCCCCTCCACTGGGACCGGTACGGTGACGACGTACGTGGTGAACTGACCCTGACGCAGGGCGAGTTCGCGGCCGTCGTACTCACCACGGGAGACCCGGGCGACGCGGCCGTGGCACCGGTGACGCAGGCGGACGTCGTGGCGATGTTCGAGCGGACCCGGGACTTCTGGCACGCCTGGGTCCGCCGCAGCCGGTACCGCGGCCGCTGGCAGGACATGGTCAACCGGGCGGCCATCACCCTCAAGCTGCTCACCTACGCGCCCACCGGTGCCCCGGTCGCCGCGGCCACCATGGGGCTGCCCGAGCAGATCGGCGGCGACCGCAACTGGGACTACCGCTACACCTGGGTCCGCGACGGCTCCCTGTCGGTCGGCGCCCTGCTGGGCCTCGGTCACGTCGAGGAGGCCCAGGCGTTCCGCCGCTGGCTGGGCGACCGGCTGCGGGCGGGCCGTACGGTGACCGGCGAGCCCCTCCAGATCATGTACCGCGTGGACGGCGACCCGGAGCTGACCGAGGAGGTGCTCGACCACTTCGAGGGCTACCGCGGCTCGGCACCGGTGCGCGTCGGCAACGGAGCGGCCGACCAGCTCCAGCTCGACATCTACGGAGAGGCCTCGCTGGCCCTGGCCCAGGCGGCCGGCCGGCTCGGCGAGATCCCGCCCTACGACGGCTGGCAGGCCCTGTCCGGGGTGCTCGACTGGCTGGTGAAGGCGTGGGACCAGCCCGACGAGGGGATCTGGGAGACGCGCGGCGGCCGCAAGGACTTCACCTACAGTCGGCTCATGTGCTGGACGGCCTTCGACCGGGGCATCCGGATGGCCCGGGACTTCGCCCGGCCGGCCGATCTCGCCCAGTGGAGCACGGCCCGCGACGACATCCTGAGCCAGGTGATGGAACGCGGCTGGAGCACGAAGCGCCGCGCCTTCGTCCAGCACTACGAGGACAGCACCCTGGACGCCTCGCTGCTGCTCATGCCCAGCGTCGGCTTCCTCTCGCCGACGGACCCGCGCTGGCTGTCCACCCTGGACGCCATGGAGGACGAGCTCGTCTCGGACAGCCTCGTCCACCGCTACGACCCGGCGGCCTCCCCGGACGGCCTGCGCGGCAGCGAGGGCACGTTCTCCCTGTGCAGCTTCCTGTACGTCGAGGCGCTCGCCCGCTCGGGACGGCTCGGACCGGCGCGGTACGCCTTCGACAAGATGCTGACCTACGCGAACCACGCGGGTCTCTTCGCGGAGGAGATCGGCCCGACGGGCGAGCAGCTCGGCAACTTCCCGCAGGCATTCACCCATCTCGCCCTGATCACCGCCGCGCTCTCCCTGGACCACGAGATGGACGCGGTCGGCAGGTAGCCCGGGGCGCTTGCTGAAAGTGGGCCCATCGGCCCTCCACCAGGGCGATCCGGCCCTGCGCGGGGACCGGTGGGCCCCCCTCGTCGGGTGAATGTCGGGACGGCGTGTAAAGCTGAGCTAAGGACGCGCTGCCTATGACCTGACGAGACATGGTGGTGAGCGCAGTGGTCACAGGCGAGAGGAACGCCGCGGCTGCGGCCGCAGGCCCTGTCGATCCGCTCGGGGACCCGTTCTTGCGCACGCGGTTCGCGGTACCCACGCGGCCCGCCACGTTCCTCTCCCGCCCACGCCTGACCCGGCACCTGGACGAGGGACTCAGGACACCGCTGACCATGGTCAACGGCTCGGCCGGGGCCGGGAAGACCCTGCTGGTCGCCGACTGGATCGCCGGCCTGGACCGGCCCGTGTGCTGGCTCACCGTCGAGGCGGAGGAACAGCGCCCCGGCATGTTCTGGGCCTACTTCCTCCAGGCGCTCAGCATCTGCGGCACCCCGCTGTCCGACCGGGTCCACTGCCCGGCGGACCCGAGCCGGGTGAGCCGCAAGGTGCTGTCGGAGATCGCCGAGGACCTGGTCGGACGCGATCCGGCCCCGGTGGTCGTGCTCGACGAGTTCGACCGGGTGAGCGCGTCCGAGGTGGCGGAACAGGTGGAGTTCGTGCTCCAGCACGCCGGTTCCGGGCTGCGTCTCGTCCTCGTCACCCGCAACGAACCGACGTTCTCCCTGCACCGGTACCGGGCGGCCGGAACCCTGACGGAGATCCGGGACGCCGAGCTCGCGCTGAACCCCGAGGAGGCCGCGGCCCTCCTCGAACTGCACGGACTCAGCCTGCCCGCCGACGCCGTACGCGCCCTCGTCGAGCGCACCCGCGGCTGGGCCGCCGGCCTGCGGCTGTGCGCCCTGGCCGCGCAGGAGAGCCCGGATCCGGAGAGGTACCTCAAGGAGTTCGAGGCCGACCGCAGCACCGTCGCCGACTTCCTGCTGGCGGAGGTGCTCACGCGCCAGCCGGCGGCGACGCAGGACCTGCTGCTGCGGGTCAGTGTCCTGGACCGCTTCTGCCCCGACCTGGTGAACGAGCTGACCGAGCGGACCGATGCCGGACTCATCCTGACCGAGCTGCACCGTGACAACGCCTTCGTCGAGCATCTCGGACAGGGCTGGTACCGCCTGCACCCGCTGTTCGGGGAGATACTCCAGACCCATCTCCGGGTCCGCCACCCCGGTCTGGAACCCGACCTGCACCGGGTGGCGGCCCGGTGGATGCGCCGCCGGGGCGCCCTCCCGGAGGCACTCGCCCACGGAGCCGCCGCCGCCGACTGGGACTTCACCGCCGCCGCCGTCGTCGACGACCTCGCGATCGGACAGTTCTTCACCAGTCTGCGCTCCGACGACCTGAACGAACTGTTCTCCCGGATGGGTCCCGAGGCCACGGGTCCCGCGCCCGAACTCGTCCAGGCGGCTCGCGGTCTCGCCCAGAACGACCTCGACCGGGGTGTGGCCCACCTGCACCACGCCGAGGCACGGCTGGCGGCCGACCAGGGGGACCCGGCGGCCGCCCATCTGAGCTGGGCCTTCCTGGAGGCGGTGGCCGCCAGGCTGACCGGTTCTCCCGCGCGGGCCGAACAGGCCGCCGAGACCGCCGAGGAGATACTGCCGGAGGTCTCCGCGCAGCTCCTGGACAAGCACCCCGAACTGTCCGCCCTCCTGCTGACGCATCTGGGGTCCACGCGTCTGTGGGCCGGGCACTACGAGGACGCGCGGGCCGCGCTGTCCGAGGCGGTCGACTGTCCCGGCGGGATCCTGACGGTGCTGCCCCGGGAGGAGTCGATGGGCCACCTGGCGCTGCTCGACTACCTCGACGGATGGCCCGACAGGGCCGAGCACAAGGCCCTCGCGGCGATGACCGAGACCGAGCGGTTCAGCCTTCCGCAGTCCTCCGGCTCCGGCATCGAACGGCTGGTGCTGGCCGCCGTGGCGGTGGACCGCCACGAACTGGGCCGGGCCCAGGCCCTCCTCGACGAGGCCGACGCACTCGACCTCGACACCCAGGACCCGGTGACGGCCGCGGGGCGGGCGATCGCCAGCGCCCGGCTCCAACTGGCACGGGGCAACGCGCGTGCGGCCATGGAGTCGGCGACCCCGGCCCTGTCCACCGCCGTCGCCTCACCGTGGGCGGCCAGCCTGGAGCGGCTGGTCGCCTCCGCCGTCCATCTGGCCGAAGGACGGCCCGACACGGCCGCCGAGCTGCTCCGGCACCTCCCCGACGACCAGCCGACCTGGACGGTGGAGGCCGCGCGCCTGCAACTCGCCGCGGGCCGGCCGGACACCGCGATCGACCTGCTCGACAGCGTGCCCACCGGGAGCCGGACCGGGCCCGCGGTGACCGTGCGGGCGGCGCTGGTGCGAGCCCAGGCCGCACAGGTGGTGGGTGACACCGAAGCGGTCCGCAGGTTCGTGGCGCAGGCCCTCGTCCTCGCCCGGGGCGAACGGCTTCGCCGCCCCTTCCTCGACGCCGGCCGCTGGATCAGGTCCTTCCTGGCCACGGCCCCCCTGCGGCCGCTGGCCGCCGAGTGGCTCGTGCCCGGCCCCGCCCCCGGGCCGGCCACCGAGGGCCCGCGCCCGGCGCCGCTCGTCGTGCAGGAGCTGAGCGAGCGCGAGCGCGACGTCCTGCAACGGCTCGCGCAGATGATGTCGACCCAGGAGATCGCCGCGGACCTGTACCTCTCGGTGAACACGGTGAAGACCCACCTCAAGAGCCTGTACCGGAAGCTGGAGGTGAACCGCCGCAGCGAGGCAGTGCACCGAGCCCGGGACATGCGCCTGCTGTGAGGACACGCCGGGTCGCCCGCGACGGGTGAGGCACCGGGCGCCGCAGTGCGCTGACATGGGGGGAGCGGCCGCCCGCACCGCCGCTCCGAACCGACCCGGCGAGGTGGTTCACCGTGAGACGATGGCGCGCACTGATCGTCCTGGGGACAGCCCAGTTCCTGATGGTCCTGGACACCTCGGTCATGAACGTCTCGATCAGCCAACTGGTCGAGGACTTCGACACCGAGGTCACCACCGTCCAGGCCGTCATCACCCTGTACGCGCTGGTCATGGCCGCATTCATGATCATCGGAGGCAGGCTGGGTGACATCCTCGGGCGTCGCCGCCTCTTCTTCCTCGGACTGGTCGTGTACGCCACGGGATCGGCCCTGACCGCGCTGGCCCCCACCGTGTGGGTCCTCGCCCTGGGCTGGTCGGTCATCGAGGGGCTCGGCGCCGCCATGGTGCTGCCGGCCATGGCGGCCCTCGTCGCGGAGTCCTACCGCGGACCGGACCGGGCCGTCGCCTACGGCGTCATCGGCGGCCTCGCCGGCGCGGGGATCGCGGTCGGGCCGCTCCTCGGCGGCTGGGTCACCACCTACCTCACCTGGCGGCTGGTCTTCGCCGGCGAGGTCGTGGTCGTCGTGGCCGTGCTGTGCTGCCGGCGGATGATCACCGACTCCCCGCGCACCGGGGCTCGCCCCCGTCTCGACGGGGTCGGCGCGGTGCTGTCGGCCGCCGGGCTCGGGCTGGGCGTGCTCGGTGTGCTGCAGAGCAGCACCTGGGGCTGGGTCTCGCCCCGCAACCCGCCCTTCACCGTCCTGGGGTTCTCCCCGACGCTCTTCGTCGTCGCTGCCGGAGTGGCCGTCCTGTTCCTCTTCGTCCACTGGGAGCGGCGCCGCGACGCCCGGGGCGCGGATCCCCTCGTCCATCTGCCCCTCCTGGGCCGGCCGGCGCTGCGCTCCGGTCTGCTGACCCTGGTCGGCCAGAACCTGATCCTGCTGGGCCTGTTCTTCGTGATTCCGCTGTATTTGCAGGTCGTGCAGGGCTTCGACGCCTTCCAGACCGGACTGCGTCTGCTGCCCGTCTCGATCACCATGCTCGCGGCCTCCATGCTCGCCTCCTCGCTGGGACGGGCCGTCGGACCGCGCCGGATGGTCCGGCTGGCCCTCGCCACCCTGGCGGTCGCCGTCGTGTGGCTGCTGGCCACCATCGACCCCGTCATCGACGACGCGCAGTTCGCCGGAGCCATGGCCCTGGTGGGCGTGGGCACCGGCCTGCTCGCCTCGCAGTTGGGCAACGTCGTCCAGTCCAGCGCCGGCGAGGAGGAACGCAGCGAGGTCGGAGGGCTTCAGTTCACGGCGCAGAACCTGGGCTCCGCGCTGGGCACGGCACTGATCGGGTCGATCCTGCTCGGGGCGCTGGCGCACGCCTTCACCGCACAGGTCGAGGACAACCCACGGCTCTCCGAGGCGGCCCGCACGCAGACCGGTGTCGCCCTGGAGTCCGGGATCTCCTTCGTCACCACCGACCAGGTGCGCTCGGCGGCGGCGGACGCCGGGCTGCCGCCCTCCGAGGTGGAGGCCGTCGCGGACTCCTACGCCTCCGCCCAGCTCGACGGTCTCAAGGCGGCGATCCTCGCCACCGGCGGCGTCACGCTCGTCAGTTTCCTCGTCACACCGAACCTGCCGTCCGGCCGGAAGACCCGCGCCGGGGCCCGAGGAGAGACCGCGGCCCCGGCCCCGTCGGCCGGACCGACGCGCTGATCCACAGGGAGCACCGATGTCCACGACCGACCGCACGACGCTCCGCGGGACCGGCTCCGAGCGCCGGGCCCGGGCCGACTACACCGGCGGCGTCTACGGGTCCATGCTCGCGGCCTCCGTGGTGATCGGCGCCGGCACCCTGGGCTCGTTCCCCCGCCTGGAACTGGTGCTGCTGTTGCTGCTCACCGGTGTGGCGTTCTGGATCGCCCATGTGCACGCCCAGCTCTTCGGGGCGCGTCTGGCCAAGGAACCGCTCGGCCGCCGTGCCGTCCTCCACGCCTGTCGTGAGGAGTGGCCGATCGTCAAGGCCGCCGTACCGCCGGCCGCGGCGGTGGCGGTCAGCCCGCTGCTGGGCCTGGACGTGCAGGGCGCCCTGTGGCTGGCGCTGTCCGTCGCGGTCGCCGGGCAGGTGGGGTGGTCGATGGCCGCGGCCCGCCGTGCCCACGCCACCTGGCGCCTGGTCGCCGCCACCGCCTCCGTCAACCTGCTGATCGGCCTTCTGATCATCTCCTTCAAGGTGTTCCTGAAGCACTGACCCCAGTCGCCGGAGGAAGCGGAGCGACCAATCACCTTCGCAGGGTGAGGTCGCCGGGCACCCTCCGAGCGGACCATGGCGGAACAGGGCACAGACCGCCTTCCCGGCAGCCCGCGGGAGTACAGCGCATGCGCTACGAGATCCGAGTAGACGGACACATGTCGGACCTACTGGCCGAGGCCTTCCCCGAGCTGGAACGCGTGGTCATGTCCGGGCAGACCGTCCTGTTCGGCTCCGTCATCGACGAGGCGCAGTTGTTCGGTCTGCTGGCCCGCTGCCAGTCGCTGGGCCTGCACGTGGTGGAGATGCGGCGCATGCCGGAGTGAGGAGCCGCCCGTGCACGACGGCTCTCCCGGGGACGTGCTCGACCTCGGCAAAGAAGGCGTCGCGCGGCAGCATGGCCTGGTCCAGCTCCAGGGCCGGGTCCGGCCTCCCGGCTGCTGGCCGTCAGTTCCCGGGAACACGTCTGCGCCGAGGCGGGGATCCGCCGTCCGGTGGTCACCGTCACCGTCACCGACGACGACGGCGCCTCGGACTCGTACACCAGCGTCCTGGACTCGCTCGCCCTCCTGGACGCCGTCGCTGCCGGGCAGTGCGGTTCACAGGCTCCGCGCGGCGGCTCTCCCGGCGACAATCACGTGCATCGGGCGACGCCCCGGACGGTGACGTTCACAGGCTCCGCGCGGTGACCCGGCCGGAGCGTACGGCCGCGGCCAGTTCGTCGAAGTCCCGCTCGTTGCGGTCGGCGTAGGCCTGGGCGAACTCGGTGAGGGCGTGGTCGAAGCGGCCACCGGAGCCCAGGTAGGCGGCGATGGCGATCGGATCGCCGGACCGCGCGTGCGCCCGGGCCAGCGAGGACCCGCACAGCCGGGCGAACAGCCCGAGCAGGCCGGGGTCCATGGTCTCCGGCCGGGCGATGCCCTTCCAGTCCCGCAACTGCCGTACGTAGAAGTCGCGTTCGCGGCCGTCGATGCCCAGCACATGGGTCCAGCCGAGGAAGATGTCGCTGGTCGTCTGGATCAGGCGCTGACCGGACACCACCCGACAGCCCTGGTTGTCGAAGGCGTCGACGCCGGTGCGGGCCGCCAGCACCGACTCCTGGGCCTCCTTGGCCTGCAGCAGCAGCGGGTCGTCGTCGTTCCTGCCGAGCAGGAGCAGGATCCAGCAGCGGGTGCCGACACTGCCGACCCCGACCACCTTGCGGGCGATGTCCACCAGCCGGAAGTGGTGCAGCAGGTGCCGGCGTTCGGACGGCAGGGTGCGCGCGTACTCCTCCAGGACGGTCTGGAGCTCCTTCTCCTGCTGGTTGTCCGCCGCGTCGGCCAGCAGATCCCTGAGCGGTGTGATGAGCGGCGGGTCGGGAGCGATCCGGCGGCCCTCCGGGGTGGCCCGGGTGAGCTTCGCGTAGGCCTGCATATGGGTGCGGGTGCGGGCCTGCTCCGTGGCCCGGGCGGTACGGCGCCTGGCCTTCTTGTCCATCGAGGACGCGAGCAGCGCGCGCAGGTGGTCGGCGTCGTCCTGGGCGTACCAGATGTCCAGGGTGCGCATACCCGCGAACTCACGCATCCGTTCCCGGTAGGCCCGGACGCAGGTCCGCACGACGGTGTTCTGCTCCTTGAGGGAGAAGCCGTTGGCCCGACCCGCTATGGCGAAACTGGCGGCCAGGCGCTTGACGTCCCATTCGAAGGGCCCGGGCAGGGTCTCGTCGAAGTCGTTGATGTCGAAGACCAGATGACGCTCGGGCGAGGCCAGCAGCCGGAAGTTCAGCAGATGGGCGTCTCCGCAGAGCTGCACCCGCAGCCCGGTGTCGGGGACGGCCCCCAGATCCGCCGCCATGATGGCGGCCGCGCCGCGGTAGAAACGGAAGGGCGACTCGAGCATCCGGCCGTAGCGGATGGGCACCAACTCCGGTACCCGCGTGGCGGACTGACGCTCTATCACCTCTACGGGGTCGAAACGCCCCTGGCCGTCCTCGAAGCCACCGTGCCGCGAACGGGGCGCCCGGGACCGGGCGTTCGTGCCGACCGCGGCCCGTTCGGCGGGCGACAGGAGAACGGTGGACGTGTTCGGTACGGCCATGGCGGAACCTCCCGGATCGATGACGAGGACCAGCACCACGACCTGCCGGCGCACCCGCACGGCGCGGGCGGCGGCCCCGGACCGGCGCCCGCCTCGCTCCCCAGCCCACCCGCACGGCCGGTGCCCGCGGATCACCCGTGACGGGTGACCCGGCCGGGGCCGCGGCGCGGGACGCTGGCCGCGAGAGGGCCCCCGTACCCGCCCCGGCCGGTACGGGAGGGCCCGTCCGACGGGGCGAGGAGGAGCCATGACCGTGCCGCGTGGTCCGGCACCGCCCACCGCAGCCGAGCGTGACCCGTACGGCGCGGCCCCCGGTCGCACGGGTGCGGACGTACTGGGGCGGCTCGGCCGTTCCTGGACCTGGATCCTGGGATCCGCGATCGCCACGCTCGTGCCGGGCGTCCTGGTGCTGGTCTGGCCGGACGAGACCCTGCACGTCCTCGCCGTCCTCATCGGCCTGTACCTGCTCGTGACCGGCGCGTTCCGGTTCGTCGCCGTCTTCGCCCTGCGCACGCCCGGCGAACGGCTGCCCGGACTGCTCACCGCCGTCCTGTACGTCCTCACCGGGGTGCTGTGTCTGCGCCACCCGCTCCAGACCATCGCCGCGCTCTCCCTGATCGTCGGCGTCGTCTGGCTCGTCTCCGGCCTCCTCACCCTCTACACGGCGATCACCGCCGAGGACCTGCCGCACCGGGCCTTCGTGATCGGCGCGGCGGTGATCGGCATCGTCGCCGGGATCGTGGTGCTGGCCCTGCCGGCCGAGTCGGCCCGCGCGCTGACCCGCCTGCTCGGTCTGTGGCTCGTCCTGCTCGGCCTGTTCGAGCTCGTGCTGGCTCTCGCCTGGCGGGCCGCGCTGCGCGGGTCGGGCATCACGGAGCGCCGGGAGTCCCCGGCGGACGTCTGAGACGGAGCCCGCTCCGCCGGACCCAACGAGGGAGACACCATGATCCCCGCCTCGACCCCGCGGACGTCGGGTGCCGGCGCCCCCTCGGCCGGCGGTCACGTCGTGACCGCCGACGAGCACGCCGAGTACCAGCGGCTGCGCCGCGCCGCGACCGTACGCCACCGGCGGACGCGGCGCGTCGGAGCCACCGTCCTGCTGGTCCTGACGCTGCTGCTCGCACCCCTCGCACTCGTCGCGACCTGGGTGCACGACCAGGTCGCCGACACCGACCGGTACGTGCAGACCGTCGCGCCGCTGGCCGCCGACCCGGACGTGCAGGACGTCGTGATCGACCGGCTGACCGACCGGGTGGTGGCCCAGGTGGACGTGGCGGCGGTCACGGCCGCGGTCACCAGGACCCTGGCGGAGAACGGGGCGCCGCCCCGCGTGGTCGAGGGGTCCCGGTCCCTCACCGCGCCGCTGCGCTCCGCGGTGCAGTCCGTCGTGCACCGCACCGTGAGCCGCGTCGTCACCAGCGAGGCCTTCGCACAGGCGTGGGAGGGCGCCAACCGGCGGGCCCACGCCACCGTGGTGAACATGCTCACCGGCGACCGCGACGGCGCGGTGCGGGCCGAAGGGGACACGGTGCAGCTCGACATCGGCGTCGTGGTCGACGAGGTACGGCAGCGTCTCGTCGACGCCGGCTTCGACAAGGCCGCCGCCATCCCGGACACCGACCGCACCGTCTCGCTGTTCCGTACCGAACAACTGGGCAAGGCCCAGGACGGCATGCGGCTGCTGGACGTCGTCGGCACCTGGCTGCCCGTCCTGACGCTCGTCCTCGGCGCCCTGGCGGTGTGGGTCGCCCCCGGTCACCGGGTGATGGTGATGATCACCGCCCTCGGCGTCGGGTTCATGGCGGTCGTGCTGCTCGTCGCGATGGTCGTCCTGCGGCGCGTCTACCTCGACTCCGTACCCCCGTCGGCGCTGCCCCCCGACGCCGCCGCGGCGATCTTCGACACCTTCGTCCGCTTCCTGCGCTCCGCCGCCCGCACCCTTCTCGTCGTCTGCCTGCTCACCGCCCTGACCGCCTACCTGTACGGTCCCGGCCGGGTCGCCCGCGGTGTACGCGGCCTGACCCTGCGCGGGGCCTCGGCGGCCGGGCGTGGGCTGCGCCGCGCGGGGATCACCACCGGCCTCACCGGACACTGGCTGGCCGCCCACCGGCAATGGACCACCGGTGTCACCATCGGGGCGGGCGCCCTCGCTCTCCTCCTCTGGAACCGCCCCACGGTCGGCGCGGTGACGCTGGTCCTGCTGCTGGTCCTGCTGGTGCTCGCGGTCACGGCGGTGCTCGCCGCCGCCCGGCCGGCGCGGGAGGCCCCCGACCGGCCGGAGCACGCGGCCGCGTGAGCCGGGGCGCCGCGTGAGCCATGGCCAGGAACTCCGATCCGGTCCGCTCGGCCCGCCGGGCCCGGGCGGCGCGGGTCGCGCAGAGCGTGCGGTCCAGCGCGCTGGTCCGGTTCCTTCCCCGGCTGTCGGCGCTCAACGTGGTGGAAGGGGCCGTGAGACTGGCCGCGCAGGCCTTCCTCGCCGCGCTCCCGCTGCTCATGACGGTGGCCGCGTTCGCCCCTCCCGGCGTGCAGGACCTGCTGGCCGATTCCCTGCGCACCGTGCTGGGAGTGCGCGGCGACACGCTCGACGAGGTGCGCAAGACCTTCTCCGCCACCGGCCCGACGCGCGACACCGTCGGCGTCCTCGGGGTGCTGGTGGCCCTCGCGTCCGCGACGGCGTTCAGCCGGGCCCTCCAGGCGGTGTGCGAACGCTGCTGGCGCCTGCCCCGGGCGCCGCTGCGGGCCGCGGTCTGGCGCTGGCCCCTGTGGCTGGTGGTCTGGCTGGTGTTCCTGCTGGCCCAGGCGCCGCTGCGCACGGGATTCGGCAGCGGCCCGGCCGTGGGCCTGACGATGTCCCTGCTGTGCGCGACGCTGCTGTGGTGGTGGACGCAGTACCTGCTGCTGAGCGGCCGGATCGGCTGGCAGAGCCTGCTGCCGGGCGCCGTCCTCGCGGGGACCGGCACGGTCGCGCTGAGCGGGGCGGCCCGGCTGGTGCTGCCCGCCGCGATGGAGCGCAGCCTGGACGAGTTCGGCCCGCTGGGACCGGTCTTCACCTTCGTGTCCTGGCTGATCGGCGTTTTCATCGTCGCCGTGTCGGGGCTGGCCGCGGGGGAGAGCGTCGCGTCCAGCTCCTGGTACCGCGCGCTTCGCCTCTTCCGGCGCCGCGCCCCGATCGCGGAGCGGGCCGAGGCGCCCGCTCACCCGCGCCGGGTGAAGCCGTCCGCTGCTTGCCGTGGGCACGCTGAGGACGGCACAGACAGGCGGCCGGGCGAAGGCCCCGGACGGAGGAGAGTGACATGAGTGCGTCCACGTACCTCGCTTACGACTATCCGCTGCTGAGCGTCTTCTGGTCCATGCTGTGGTTCTTCCTGTGGATCATGTGGTTCGTCCTGCTCTTCCGGGTCGTCGTCGACATCTTCCGCGACGACGTACTGAGCGGCTGGGCCAAGGCCGGCTGGCTGGTGTTCACGATCGTCCTGCCCTTCCTGGGCGTCTTCGTCTACGTCATCGCCCGCGGCAAGAACATGGGCCGCCGTGAGGTCGCCCAAGCGCAGGCACAGCAGCAGGCCTTCGACTCGTACATCCGCCAGACCGCCAAGGGCGGCACCACCAGCAGCGTCGACGAACTCGCCAGGCTCTCGGAGATCCGGGCCAAGGGCGACATCACGGACGCGGAGTTCGCCCGGGCGAAGGACCTCGTCCTGAGCGGACAGGGCTCGGGGACCTCCGACGGCGCCACCGCCACCTCCCGGCGCTGACGCCGACCGATCGAAACGAGGGTTCAGGATGACCGCTACACACACCGCACACCGGTCCACGGCCAAGCAGGACTGGGCCGCCGGCACGATGGTCTTCGCGGCCGTCATGCTGATGATCGCCGGACTGCTCGACATCTTCCGGGGCATCATGGCCATCGCCGAGGACGACGTCTTCGTCACGACGCGCAACTACGTCTTCGAGTTCGACCTGACGAGCTGGGGCTGGATCCATCTCTGTCTGGGAGTGCTCGGCGTGCTCGTGAGCCTCGGACTGTTCCGGGCGGCCACCTGGGCGCGGGTGTCCGGGGTGGCCATCGCCGGACTCATCATCATCGCCAACTTCCTCTCCCTGCCGTACTACCCGGTCTGGTCGGTCGTGATGATCGCGTTCTCGGCACTCGTCATCTGGGCGCTGTGCGTGGTCCGGCGTGATGACTCCTTCGAGCCGTTCGAGCGTCCCGGGCGCGACATGTGACGGACCGTCATGCGGGGTCCGACGGAAGCGGTGACACCGGGAGGGAGGGCGAGGGGACGGGGCGGCGCCGGAGCTGCGGTGCGTGGACCGGCAGCGTCCGGCGGGCCCATGAGCGTTCCCGCTGACTCCGTCGGCTGACGGGGCCGGGGCCGGGTGCACCGCACCCGGCCCCGTCGTAGGAGAGCCGCTCGCGTCGGTCAGGTCTCCTCGCGGACCAGCCCGGCGTAGGCGTCGCGGAGCCGGTTCACGAGCTGGTCGACGCCGAGGGCGTCCAGACCCCGCTGTCCGGACACCGCGGCCCGCGCGGCCGTGCGCGCGGAGACGAACAGGGCCCAGGAGTCGGCCGTGTGGTCGGCCCGGGCCGGGGAGCCCACCGCCGCCAGGGCACTGCGCAGCGGTGCCGTGTCGACCCGTCCGTCCACGTCGCCGGAGATCGCGGTGAAGGCGTCGAGGACGATCTTCCCGGACTTCAGTGTGAAGGTCGCCGTGTGCCGGCCGTCGGGCAGCCCCCGCAGCGCGTAGGTCGCCTGGCGCTTGTCGGTGGCGGCGGTCCTCGCGTCCCGGGCGACGGGCCGGCCGTCCACGGAGACGTCGAGGACGGCGCTTGCGTCGTTGCCGCCGATGACGTCGAGGCCCGTGCCGCGGAACGGGACGGTGACCGTCGCGCCGGCGCTGGTCCCGGTCGATGTCGAGCGGTACCAGTTCATCGCGTCGCCGAGGGAGGCGTTGCGGCTCCAGGTGCCGGTGTACCGGACCGAGCCGTCCATGTTGTCGGTCAGCGCGGAGGCGTACGGCGTGTATCCGGCGACCTTCTCGACCCTCAGGTCGTCGAACGCGGTGCGGTGGAAGTCGGTGCCGAGCTTGACCCGGCCCCCGGTGACCGGCGCCGGGTCCACGTAGGTGGCGACGGCCTGTCCGTCGACGTAGGCGGTGACGGTCGCACCCCGGGCCTCGACGGCGAGGCGGTAGCCGTCGGACGCGGCCACCGTGCCGGTGCGCAGGACCGTGCCGTACCGGAGGAGGGTCCAGTTGCCGGCCGGGCCGATCCCGACGCTGTACGCGGCGTCCGTCGCGGCCATGCCCTTCTGCTGGCGTACGCCGAGGGTGGCGGCGCCGCCCTGCGGGTCCGGGAAGGAGACGTCGACCGAGGCCCGGTAGTTCTCCCAACGGAAGTCGCCGACCGTGGTGTTGGGGGTGTTCCGGTTCCAGGCGCCGGTGTCCTTCATGGACTGGTCCAGGTACTGGTACAGCACGGGGTCACCGTCCGGGCCCGCGCCGACCTCCCACGCGCCGGTCTGGTCGACCAGGTAACGCGGCTGGTTGCCCCGGGAGGTGAGGTACGGCTGGGACGTCGTGCGGGCCCCGTTGTCGGTGCCGACCTGGACCCGGCCCTCCTCCGCGTACCCGAAGTCGTCGGCGTACAGGACGCCGTCGCGGGTGTCGTGCCTCTTGCCGCTCGCGTCGGTGTCGAGCACGGTGCGGGCCGCGGACCGCGGCAGACGTTGCAAGGTCGCCTTGTCGTGGCTGCGGTCGAGGGTGGTGAAGGTGACGATCGAGCGCGGCTTCACCGAGTAGGTGTAGGAGCCGTCGGCGTCGGGGCCGAGCCGGCCCGCGAGGTGCTTGAAGTTCGCGTCGTAGGCCTGACCGGGGTCCGCCGCGCGGGTCTCCCAGACCTCCATGGTCGGGTCGCTGCCCAGGTCCATGTTCTCGGCTTTGATCCGGTACGTCTTCGTCCGGTCGCTGTCGTTGACGGCGATCGTGGAGAAGTCCTTCTTCCCCGGGTCGGCGAGCGTCAGGTAACTGGGCGCGCCGTTCGAGCCGTCGACGTTCTCGGTGCCGCTCGCCCCGCTGTAGCTCGCCTCCGGTACGGTGCGCCAGATGCCGGCCGTGTTGCCGGCGTTCTCCCAGCCGGTCCTCGCGAACTGGGTGAAGTGCTGCATCACGTACACGGCGGCGTCGTAGTGGATGCTCCCTGACCACGGGTCGCGGGCGCTGACCAGTTCCTTGTGGCTGTACTGGGCGCCCTCGTAGAAGGCGCCGATCGCCGGCTGGAAGATGTAGTGCGTCCGCTTGGAGTTGGCGTAGCCCTTCACGGAGCGGTTGGCGAGGTCGAGGGCGCTCTGCACGCCGCCGATCCCGGTGCTCGCGCCGCCGGGACCCTCGGTGTTGTGCACCCGGTAGTCCGTCCAGCCGAAGGAGCCGACGCCCTCGCTGTACCAGACCTCCTTGTCCTCGCCGTGGGCGTTGGCACCGGTCGCCAGCTTGGTGTAGGGCTGGTAGGTGGCGCTGTCGGGGGTGCCGTCGAGCCGGTCGTCGGTGGTGTAGTGGTAGCCCACCGCGTCGACCGCGCCGAAGAGTTCGGTGTCCGTGAGCATCGCCGGACCGATGTTCTTCGTGGTGTTCTCGTCCGAGGCGACGATCCTGACGGCGTGGTACGCCTTCGCCGCCGCCTGCTGCTGACGAGGCGTCAGGCCGTAGCGGGCGTCGTCGAACTCCGTGTCGTTCACCAGGGCGTTCTTGTACCACTTGACGAAGGAGAGGTCGGGCTTGGTGGTCTCGTTGGTGTCCGGGTCGACGTAGTCGACCATGTACCCGTACTTCTGGTACGCGTCGAGGATCGTCTCCTTGTGCCACTTGTACATCTCGTCGGTGCCGGTGCCCTTGTTCCACTCGGTCTGGACCCACTGGGGCATGACCCAGCGCAGGATCGACACCTTCAGGCCCGGGTTCACCGTCTTGGCGTCGGCGGCGAGTTGGAAGCCGGGGGAGCGGGACGCGTCGGCGAGCTCGTCCGCCGTGCGCATGGTCGCCGGATCGGAACCCGTCGAGGTGTTGGTGTCCGAACCCATCTCGATCTTCACGTGGTTGATCAGCGGGTTCCGCCCGCCGAACAGCACGCTGACGAGCTGCCAGTAGCGGTCGGGATGCTCCGCCTTGTAGTCCATCAGCAGGTTGCTGGTGCTGTTGCAACTGAGCAGCCCGAGACCCTTGTAGGTCAGGCCGTTCACGTTGTCGGCGCGTACGTCGTCCCCGTCGACCACGATCTGCACGGGATCGTCCGCGGAGTGGGCGGCGGGAGCCGCGGTCACCCCTGCCGCCAGAGCCATGGTGGTCGCCGCGGCGAGCGAGGCCCACCCGAATCTTCGCTGCATACCCATTCGGGGGACCGTAGGTGGCAAGCGCTTTCTACGTCAATCCCCTTGCGCCGCCCGAGATTTGACGGCATCCGCCGAGCGCCACCTGCCGAAAAACGCGTGGACCCGGCGACCGCCACCGCGGGACACTGCCGAACTCGGACCGCAACCCTTCACACACACAGGGTTATGATGCAGACGCCTGAGGCACAGAAGACCGCACCGCCCAAAGGCGCGGTGCTCCTCGCACTTCGTTACTACACACGGGAGTTGGCCCGCCTGCGGTGGCTGACGCTGCCCGCCATGCTGCTGTCGGCGCTGGGCAGCATCGGCATCAACTACATCGCGCCCCTGATCGTCGCCAAGCTCGCCGGCACCATCGCCGACGACGGCGCCATGACCCTCGGCTCGGCACTGCCGTACGTCCTGGGTTTCGCCGGGGTCCTGCTGCTCGCGGAAGCGCTGTGGCGGGTCGCCCTGCACTGCCTGAACCGGCTCGACGCCCTCGGCATCGAGCACCTGTACGTGCTCGGGATGGACGAACTCTTCGCCAAGGACGCCGCGTTCTTCCACGACAACTTCGCCGGATCGCTCACCAAGCGCGTCCTGAGCTTCGCCACCCGTTTCGAACCGTTCGTCGACACCCTGGCGTTCCAGATCGTCGGCAGCCTCGTCCCGCTGCTGTTCGGCTCCGTGGTGCTGTGGCGCTACGAACCGCTGCTCGTCGTCGGCCTGTTGACGATGATCGCGGTGACCGCGCTGTGCGCGGCGCCCCTCATCCGGCGCCGCCAGGCACTGGTCGCCGAGCGCGAGGCGGCGGTCGCCCGGGTGGCCGGACACGTCGCCGACAGCCTGATGAACATGGACACCGTCCGGGCGTTCGGCGCCGAGGCCCGCGAGACCGCCGAGCACCGCTCCCGCGTCGCGGTCTCCCGCCGGCTCATGCTCAGGTCCTGGGACTACGGCAACCTGCGCATCGACACCTTCGTCGCCCCGATGTCCGTGCTGACCAACGCGCTGGGGCTGCTGCTCGCGGTCGTCCTCGGCGGTGGCGGGCACAACGTCGAGGCGGTCGTGGTGGCCTTCACCTACTACTCCAACGCGACCCGGATCATGTTCGAGTTCAACCAGATCTACCGTCGTCTGGAGGGCTCGATGACGGAGGCCGCGCAGTTCACCGAACTGCTGCTGACCCCGCCGACCGTGCTCGACCCGCCCTCGCCCGAGCCGCTGCTCCCCGGGTCCGCGGACGTCCGCTTCGAGCGGGTGAGCTTCGCCCACGCGGGCGCCGAGCGGCTCTTCGAGGGGCTCGACCTGGTCGTGCCCGGCGGGACCAAGGTGGGCCTGGTCGGCCGGTCCGGCGGCGGCAAGACCACGCTCACCCGGCTGCTGCTGCGCATGCAGGACATCGACGGCGGCCGGATCCTGGTCGGCGGACAGGACATCAGCCGGCTGCGCCAGACCGACCTGCGCAGTCTGATGGCCTACGTCCCGCAGGACCCTGCGATGTTCCACCGGACCCTGCGCGACAACATCGCCTTCGCCCGGCCGGACGCCACCGACGCCGAGATCCGCCGTGCCGCCGAGGCGGCCCATGTCACGGAGTTCGCCGACGCGCTGCCGCAGGGCTTCGACACCCTCGTGGGGGAGCGGGGCGTCAAGCTGTCCGGCGGTCAGCGCCAGCGGGTCGCCCTGGCCCGGGCGATCCTGCGGGACGCGCCGATCCTGCTGCTCGACGAGGCGACCAGCGCGCTGGACTCGGAGAGCGAACTCCTGGTCCAGGAGGCGCTGTGGCGGCTCATGGAGGGGCGGACGGCATTGGTGGTGGCGCACCGGCTGAGCACGGTCGCCGGCATGGACCAGCTCGTCGTCCTCGATCGCGGGCGGATCGTGGAGCAGGGCAGCCACCAGGAACTGCTGGCCCTGGACGGCCCGTACGCCAAGTTGTGGCACCACCAGTCGGGCGGGTTCCTCGAAGGCGACCCGCTGGAGGCGGAGTTGCGCTGACGGCGGCTCGTGGCCGGGAGCGGGGGAGGGCGCACCCGGCCTCGTCGTCCCACCGCCGGGGAGCCGGGGAGCCGGGGAGCCGGGGAGTTGGGGAGCCGGAGACCTCGTCCGCAGGGACGCCGTCCTTCGTGAGCCGCGCGCTGCCGGGAAGCCGGCCGGGGACCATGCGAGGCTCGCGCGCCTCAACGGCCCGCGCGGGGGCGCGTGTTCCGTGTTCGCGGGAAGGGCCTTCGCGGGTGAGGGCCCGCGGAGCCCTTTTCCGCCATTTCCGGCCTGCGGACTCCGGCGTTCGCACCGGCCGTGCCGTCCGTCGGTCACCCCGCAGCCCGCCATCGTGCACCCTTGGTCTCCCGTTTCCGCAGGTCACGAGGTCCGCCTTCGCGTCGGCGCGGCCGCCGTCACGTGGGCGCCATTGCGCCATCTCCAAAACGTAGGCACATATTCCACACATCCCTCTCTTCAGACGGGTGCCGATGGTCTAGATTGACCTTGCTGCCCATGCTGGGACACGAAGCGACAAATAGTGATGTGTGGGTCCAGGGCTGCAAAAACTGAGCAGAAACGTCTCGGCGTCCAGCTCGGGGGGTGATCAGTTCTTGGAGACCGAGGGGGTTCGGGTGCGGGGAGCACCTGAGGTCTTGGTGGGTTGCCGGGGAAGTCGAGGGGGCCAGCCGGACAGGTAAGTCCGTTGCGGTCAGGGCGAGTTGCTCGCCGAGCGTTGAACTGGGCATGCCATGCGCGGAGGGCGGTGCCCTCCGGGGGAGGAACGGCGCGGCCGTGGGGCGGGGGCCCCGCGAGGGGAGAAACGTTGCGGGAGGCGGGGGCCTTCCGGTGGGGGGAGGAACGGTGTCTGACAACCACGTCATATCACTGGGGACCGGGGGGGCTCTGTGCGGGAGGGGGGAATAGTCAGCCCCCTTCCGTCGGCGCACGAGCGTCTGACGGACGGGGCGATCGGCCGGCCGGCGAACGACTGGGAGCAGCGGTACCGCCGTACCGTGGTCACCACCGACACCGTGACCACCGCCATCGTGGTAGCGGCGATCGGCGAGTTCTTCGGGTCCCGTGACGCGGCCAACTGGCATGAGAAATGGGGCATACTCGCCTTCTGCACCGAGCTGCTGGTGCTGGGAGCGTTCGGGGTGAGCCGGGCCTGGGCGCCGGCCGTGCTCGGCCAGGGTGCCGAGGAGTTCCGCCGGCTGGGGCGTTCGCTGTTCGCGGCGACCGTGGTGCTGGCGCTCGGCGGGATCGCCCTCACCTCGCGCAACATCAAGCTCTGGATCTTCGTCGCGATCCCCGCGATCGCGCTCGTCACCATGAGCGCGCGGTACCTGCTCCGCCTCGGGCTGCACAAACAGCGCAAGGAAGGGCGGTGTCTGAGACCGGTGCTCGCTGCCGGGAGCCCGGCCACCGTGCGCGACCTGATCAGCCGCACCCGTAAGTTCCCGCACCTCGGTTGGCGGGTGGACGGGGTGTGCACGACGGACGGACGCGGGCTCGACGGCGACGACGAACTGGACGGAGTGCCGGTACTCGGCCAGTTGACGGACGTCGCCAAGTACGTGGAGAACGACGGCTATCGCGTCGTCGCGATCACACCGGACCCGTACTGGACACCGAACCGGCTCCAGCGGCTGGCCTGGAACCTCGAAGGCAGCGACGCCGAGATGATCGTGGCCCCGGTGCTGATGGAGGTGGCCGGTCCGCGGCTGCACGTCGACGCCGTGCTCGGGATCCCGCTGCTGCGGGTCAGCATGCCGACGTTCACCGGGGGGCGCCGGGCCATCAAGGCGGTCGCCGACCGGCTGGGCTCGGCGTTCCTGCTGGTCCTGTTCGCGCCGCTGATGCTCCTCATCGGACTGCTCGTGGTGACGGACAGCCCCGGCGGGGCGTTCTACCGCCAGCGCAGGGTCGGCAAGGACGGCCGCGAGTTCACCATCCTCAAGTTCCGCACCATGGTCGCAGGGGCTCACCGGGCACGCGCCGAGCTGGCCGACCGCAACGAGGGCGCGGGGCTGCTGTTCAAGATGCGCCGCGATCCGCGGGTGACCCGGGTGGGAACCGTGCTGCGCCGGTACTCGCTCGACGAACTCCCGCAGCTTTTCAACGTACTCACCGGATCGATGTCGCTCGTCGGTCCGCGCCCTCCGCTGCCGGAGGAGTCCGCCGCGTACGGCCCGGACATCCGGCGGCGACTGCTGGTCAAGCCCGGCCTCACCGGCCTGTGGCAGATCAGCGGACGCAGCGACCTGCCGTGGGAGGAGGCTGTCCGCCTCGACCTGCGGTACGTGGAGGACTGGTCGCTCGCCCTGGACGCGGTGATCTTGTGGAAGACGCTGCGCGCGGTGCTCTACGGCCAGGGGGCCTACTGATGCGCGGGGGGCGCCGCCCGGACGGCGGGCAGACCGCAGGCCACAAGGGCCTGCCTGGGGGGAGGAACGGGTCATGAGAATCAGCGTGTTCGGGCTCGGCTACGTGGGCTGTGTGTCAGCCGCGTGCCTGGCCGCCATGGGGCACGAGGTCATCGGCGTGGACGTCAACCAGGTGAAGGTCGACCTGGTCAACGACGGCAAGGCCCCGGTGGTCGAGGAACGGATCGGCGAACTCACCGCCGACGTCGTGCGGACCGGAGCGCTCCGTGCCACCACCGACGTCCGTGAGGCGATCATGGGCAGCGAGGTGTCGCTGATCTGCGTGGGCACCCCGTCGGAGCCCAACGGCAGCCTGTGCACCACGTACCTGGAGCGGGTCACCGAGGAGATCGGCGCCGCGCTGGCGGAGCGGGGCGGGCGGCACACCGTGGTGTACCGCAGCACCATGCTCCCGGGCACCTGCCTCAACCTCCTGGTACCGATCCTGGAGAAGAACATCGGCGGCACCGCGGGCGTGGACGTCGGGGTCGCGGTCAACCCGGAGTTCCTGCGCGAGGGCACCAGCGTGCGGGACTTCTTCGACCCGCCCAAAACGGTCATCGGCGAGCTCGACCCCGCCAGCGGCGACGTGGTGGCGGCGCTGTACGAGAGCCTGCCCGGCGAGGTGTTCCGGGTGCCGGTCCCGACGGCCGAGGCGATCAAGTACGCGGACAACGCGTTCCACGGCCTCAAGATCGGCTTCGCGAACGAGCTGGGCGCGGTGTGCCAGGCACTCGGGGTGGACTCGCACCAGGTGATCGACGTGTTCCTGGCCGACCGCAAGCTGAACATCAGCCCCGCCTACCTGCGGCCCGGCTTCGCCTTCGGCGGCTCCTGCCTGCCCAAGGACCTGCGCAGCCTGGTCCACGCGGCGCAGCGGGCCGACGTCTCGGTGCCGATCCTCTCCCACGTGCTGCCGTCCAACTCCGACCATCTGCAGCGGGCGGTGGACCTGGTGGAGCGCACCGGCAAGCGGAAGGTGGGCCTGTTCGGGCTGTCCTTCAAGCCCGGCACCGACGACCTCCGCGAGAGCCCGCTCGTCGAACTGGCGGAGCGGCTCCACGGCAAGGGGTACGACCTGCGGATCCACGACGCCAACGTGAGCCTCTCCCGGCTGATGGGCGCGAACCGCGAGTACATCGAGACCCGGCTGCCGCACCTCGCGCAACTCCTCGCGGACTCCGTCGAGGAGGTGCTCGACCATGCCGAGGTGTGCCTGGTCGGGACCAAGGACCCGGCCGTCCTCGCGGCCCTGCCGCACGGCGGCGGCCCGGTGATAGTCGACCTCATCCGCCTTCCCGACGCCGAGACGCGCCGGACCGAACCGGGATACATGGGCCTTGCTTGGTGACGAAGTCAGCGGCGACGGCACAGGCCGACGCGCGCTGATCCTGGTGGAGAACCTGTCCGTGCCGTTCGACCGGCGCGTGTGGCAGGAGTGCACGACGCTGCGCGACGCGGGCTGGGAAGTGCACGTCATCTGTCCGCGGGGGGAGAAGCGGGACACGGAGCCGGAGGCGGTGATCGATGGGGTGCGGATCCACCGCTACCCGTTGCGTGCCGCCACCGGCGGTCCGGCCGGCTATCTGCAGGAGTACGGATCGGCGCTCTGGCACACGGCCCGGCTCGCCCGCAAGGTCGGCCCGGTCCACGTGGTGCACGCCTGCAACCCGCCCGACCTGCTGTTCCTGTCGGCCCGTTGGCTGCGGCGGCGCGGCGCGCGGTTCGTCTTCGACCAGCACGACCTGGTGCCGGAGCTGTACCTCTCCCGCTTCGACCGCGGCAAGGACCTGCTCTACCGCGCCGTGTGCGCGGTGGAGCGGCGGACCTACCGGGCCGCGGACGTGGTGCTCGCCACGAACGAGAGCTACAAGGACGTCGCGGTGAGCCGGGGCGGCAAGCGGCCCGAGGACGTCTTCGTGGTGCGCAGCGCCCCCCAGGTCGAGCGGTTCCAACCGGTGCCGCCCGAGCCGGAGTTGAAGCGCGGCAAGTCTCATCTCCTGTGCTACCTGGGCGTCATGGGTCCGCAGGACGGCGTCGACTACGCCCTGCGCGCCCTCGCCAGGCTGCGCGACGACTTCGGGCGGACCGACTGGCACGCGGTGTTCGTCGGCTCCGGTGACGCCTTCGACGCGATGGTGGAGCTGTCCGGGCAGCTCGGGCTCGGCGAGCAGGTGCAGTTCACCGGGCGCATCCCGGACGCCGACCTGCTGCGCTACCTGTCCACCGCGGACGTGTGCCTCTCTCCCGACCCGCGCAATCCGCTCAACGACGTGTCGACCATGAACAAGGTCCTGGAGTACATGGCGATGGGCCGCCCGATCGTCTCGTTCGACCTGAAGGAGGCGCGCGTCTCCGCCGGTGACGCCGCCGTCTACGCGCCGGCCAACGACGAGGCCCGGTTCGCCGAGCTCATCACGGTGCTGCTGGACGATCCGGACCAGCGGGCCCGGATGGGCAAGATCGGCCAGGAGCGAATAGGCGGGCAGCTTTCCTGGCGCAACTCGCAGGCGTCGCTGCTCGCCGCCTATGCCGCCGCATGCCGGGGCCGCGACGCGGTCCCGGGGAGCGGTCCGGTGCGCACAAGGAAGAAGAGGCAGCGCAGTTGAACGAAGACACCATCCGCCTCGTCACGATCGGGCGGATACTCCGACGGCGGTGGCGGCTCCTGGCCGTCCTCGCCGTGGTGGGCGCACTGTTTGGTTACGGCACCTCGGTGCTCCTGTTCCCGCCGCGATACACCGCCTCGGCACCGGTACTGCTGCCGGGGGTGTGGGAGGAGCGAGAGCTCCTCACCCAGGTCGACATCGCCACCAGTCTGACCGTGGTCGACCGTACGGCCGACGCGCTGCACTGGTCCGACGTCAGCCGCTCCGAGCTGCGGGACCGCGTGAGCGCCACGGCCGCGGACGGGAACATCATCACGATCTCGGGTACGGCCGACACCCCGGAGCGCGCGCAGCGGCTCGCCGACGGGGTGGCCCAGCAGTTCGTGCAGTTCGCCGCGGAGGTCGCGGGCAGCGGCACCGACGCCTCGGTGGTCACCCAGACCGAGGCGCTGCGCAAGCAGGTGGCGGAGACCAACCGGCGCATCTCCGAGCTGGCCAGGGCCGCCGATCCGGGACAGACCGTGGAGAGCGTCCAGTCCCGCACGGCGCTCGAGAACCTGCGCACCTCGCTGGAGGCGGCCATGAAGAAGCTGGCGGAGGCCGACCCGTCGACCAACAAGTCGGGCATGGTCGTCATGGGGCAGGCCGCCCGGCCCACCGGGGAGACGCCGCCGACGAGGATCCAGCTCACGGTGGGCGGGGCGCTGGTGTTCTTCCTGCTCGCGATCGTCGGCCATCTCGTGGCCGCACGCATGAACCGTCGGCTGCGCACCGAACCGGAGATCGCCGCGGCACTGGGCTCGACGCCGCTGGGAGCCGTGGACGTGCCCGGTGAATGGCCCGCGCAGGGGCCGGGAGGCGTGGGCCGGCTGCCCAGGATCCGTCGCCTCCTCGGCGCCGACACCCGATGGGACGCGCCGGCCCTGCAGAAGTCCGGCGACGAGGCCGGCCGACGGCTCCGTTACCGGCGGGTGTGCGCCCGCCTCCGGGAGCAACTGCCCAGTCCCCGGCGGCTGCTCGTCGTCGTACCGGACGGCGACGACATCGCCCGCCGGGCCGCCGGGCAGCTCCTCGCCGAGGCCAAGAACGATCCGCTGCTCCGGGTGGTGGAGGTGTCGGTGGACCGGCCGATCGTGCCGGACCGGGAGACGGAGAACGGTGCCGTGGTGGTTCTCAGCGCGAACAGATGGACCGCGGAGGAGCTCGCCGGCCTCGCCGAGGCGTGCGCGGACGGCCGGCACGAGGTCGTCGGCGTCGTCGTCGCGGGCCCGGTCGAGGCCCGGCCCACGCGTTCCGCCGCCGACACGCCGGACGACGCCACTCTCACGTTCGCGGTTCCCGGCCGCGCGACGGGAGGACGGGCGTGACGACGAACACGACTGCACCGGAGACGGCCGCCACCCCGCTCATCGACCTCCAGGCGCTGGTGGTCGCGGTGCGCAGGCGCCGCCGCCTGTGGTGCGCCATGGCGGTCCTGGGCCTCCTGGCCGGCGCGGCCGTGGCGGTCCTGATGCCGCCGCCGCCGAGCGCGACGACCAAGGTCCTGGTCGCCCACGCGGAGGACCAGCCGAACGACACCGGAACGCTGATCCGCACCGACGTCGCGCTGCTGCAGACCACGCGGATCGCCGACGCGGCCCTGAAGTCCCTCGGGTCCCCGGAGAAACCGGAGGACTTCATGAAGGACTACCGGGGCACCGGCCTGACCAACAACCTGCTGCAGATCGAGGTGACCGGCGACGACGACGCACAGGCGGTGGCCCGGGCCAAGGCGCTGGCCGACGCGTTCGTCGCGGACCACGTGCAGCGGATGAAGGCGACCGCGCGGGCCGAGTCCAAGGCCCTGCTCGACCAGCGTGACCGCACACGCGACGAACTCGCCACCGTCAACAAGCAGATCAACGACACCGCCACGGCCGGCGACACGACGGGCGCGGCGACCATCGAGTCGCTCTACGCCCGCCGGGCCGAACTCAACTCGCGGATCGCCGACTTCGACCAGCGCGCCGCCGACGCCCGCACCGGCACGCCCGCGGTCGTCGCCGGCACCCAGATCGTGGACGCCCCGAGCGCGGTACGGCACTCCCTGCCCAAGGCCGCCGCCACCGACGCCGTGATCGGGCTCGTCCTCGGGCTCTTCCTCGGGCTCGCGCTGTCCGCGGTCGGCGTGGTGGTCACGGACCGCCCCGTACTGCGCCGGGACATCGCGGCCAACCTGGGCGCCTCGGTCGTCTCGGAGCTGCCCCGCCGGTCGGGCAGGCCGTGGCAGCGCCGACGGAACCGGCTGGCACGCGAACGGCTCACCACGTCCCTGGCCCGCACCGCGCGGGGTTCCACGGAAGGGCTGTCGCTGCTGGAGCTGGGCTGTGCGCGCGGTACGAGCACGATCGCCCTGGACGTCGCCAGGGCACTGGCGACCGACGGGCCCGTGGTCGTCGTCGACGGTCTGCCGGGCGCGGAGCTCTCCGCCCGCCGCCCGCAGCCGGGGGACCCCGAGGTGGTCAGCGGCCGCCAGGCCACGACCGTGCCGGACCAGGGGCGCCTGCTCGGCGTCGGCTCGGTGGCACCCGGCACCGCGTGGACCGACCTCCAGTACCTCGGTACCCGGACCGTGCTCGTCGTGCGTGCCGGGCACGGCAGTGCCGCGTGGCTGCACACCGTGGCGCGGCAACTCGCGGACCAGCGCATCGCGGTGATCGGTGTGGTGCTGATCGACCCCGATCCGCGGGACCGGACCGACGGCACGCTCTGGGACGGGCTGCACGTCGCGCTGCGGGGGCACAGCGAGCGGACGGCCCGGCAGAACGGCGGGGGTACCTCCCACGCCGTTCAGGCAGTGGGGGACGGCCAGGTGAGGACGGAGCGACAGCCGATGTGGGCCGCACGAGTCCCGGACAGCGACCAGGAGGTGCGGTAGGACATGTGTGGCATCGCAGGGACGTACCGATGGCCGGACGGCAAGATCGTGACCGACCGGCTCACCGACACCCTGGCCCACCGCGGCCCGGACGGGGCGGGCCGCTACGGCCACCCCGTCGGTGACGGCGAGGTGCAGCTCGGGCACCGGCGGCTGTCCATCATCGACCTGTCCGACACCGGCGCCCAGCCGATGGCCAAGGACGGCCTCGCTCTGACGTACAACGGCGAGCTGTACAACGCGCCCGAGCTGCGGGCCGAGTTGGAGGCCGCCGGGGTGCGCTTTCGCGGTACCTCCGACACCGAGGTGCTCCTGGAGGCGTGGCGGCGCTGGGGCACGGACTGTCTGCCCCGGCTGCGCGGCATGTTCGCGTTCGGCGTCTTCGACGAGCGCACCGGTGAACTGGTACTGGTCCGCGACCAGTTGGGCATCAAGCCGCTGTTCGTGCTCCGGCGCGGCGAGGGCCTGATGTTCGCCTCCGAGCTCAAGGCGCTCGCCGCCGCCACCGGCGGCGGGCTGGAGGTGGACCACGCGGCGCTCGTGGCCTCGCTGCTCTACTACTGGGTGCCGGACTCACGCTGCGCGTTCCGCGAGGCGGAGAAGCTGCCGCCGGGGAGCTGGCTGCGGTGCCGGCCCGACGGCCGGGTGGAGCGCGGCCGGTTCTGGAACCTGAAGGACGTCGCCGCCGAGGGCCAGGAACGGGCCCGGGCCGGTGAACGGCCGGATCTGGCAGCCGTCGTCGAGGAGTCGACCCGGCAGCACCTGCTCTCCGACGTACCCGTGGCGACCTTCCTGTCCGGCGGCCTCGACTCGAGCTGGCTGACCGCCCTCGCCGCCCGCCACCAGCCGGGCATCTCCGCCTACACGATCGGGTTCCGCGCCGAGGACGCCAGGTTCGAGGCCATGCCCGACGACCTGCGCTACGCCCGGCAGGTCGCCGAGCGGTTCGGCGTCGACCTCCACGAGATCGAGATCGCCCCGAACGTGCTCGACCTGCTGCCGCAGATGACGTACCACCTGGACGAGCCGATCGGCGACCCCGCCGCGATCAACACCTTCCTGATCTGCCAGGCCGCCCGGGAGGCCGGGGTCAAGGTGATGCTCTCGGGGATGGGCGCCGACGAGCTGTTCGCCGGGTACCGCAAGCACCTGGCCAACCTGCTCGCCCTGCGCTACCAGCGCGTCCCGCGGCCCCTGCGGCGCGGACTGTCCGCGGCCGTGGGCCGGCTGCCGGTCGCCACGTCCCGCCGGGGCCTCAGGTCGGTCCGCTTCGCCAAGCGGTTCCTGTCCTTCGCCGACCTGCCGGAGGAGACCGCGTTCCGGCGCAGCTACACCATGTACGACCAGGACGACCTGCTCGCCCTGATCGATCCCGACCTGGCCGGGACGGTCGACGACGTGGTGACCGAGCACGCCGACGTCTACCAGGACAACGACCTCGACGACTTCGTCAACCGGATGTGCCTGGCGGACGCCCGGATGTTCCTGCCGGGCCTGAACCTGGCCTACACGGACCGGTCGAGCATGGCCGCGTCGACCGAGGTGCGGGTGCCGTACGTGGACGTCGAGGTGGTCAAGGCGGCGTTCACCGTGCCCGGCGACCGCAAGATCGCCGGACGGCAGGGCAAGGCCGTCCTCAAGGAGGCGGCCACCTCGATCCTGCCCAGGGAGATCGTCTACCGGCCCAAGGGCCTGTTCAGCGCCCCGCTGCGGGCCTGGATGAGCCGGGATCTGGCACCGCTGGTGCGCGAGGTGGTCAACGACGGCGAGCTCGTCCGCTCCGGGTTCCTGCGCCGCGACGCGTTGCAGCGGATGGTCGCCGAGGACGCCGCCGGACAGCAGGACTTCTCCAAGCATCTGTGGCATGTGCTGACCCTCGAGTACTGGTATCGCGACGCGACCTCGTCCGGCCAGAGCACTCGGCAAACGGCTTAGGAATCAGGGGACTTCGGTGAAACAGGTCGTACAGAACTACAAGAGCGGCGAGCTGGCGGTGCTCGACGTGCCGGTGCCGGGGTGCAAGCCGGGCGGTGTGCTGGTCCGCAGTGCGTTCTCGCTGATCTCCACGGGCACCGAGATGATGAAGGTGTCCGAGGCCGGCATGTCGATGCTGGGCAAGGCCCGCTCCCGCCCCGACCAGGTCGCCAAGGTCATGCAGAGCGTGGCCACCAACGGGGTGCCCGCCACGTACCGCAAGGTGATGGGCAAGCTGGACTCCTACACACCGCTCGGCTACTCGCTCTGCGGGGTGGTCGAGGAGGTCGGCGCCGGGATCGACGACGTGAAGGTCGGCGACCTCGTGGCCTGCGCCGGCAACGAGCACGCGCTGCACGCCGAGCTGAACTGGGTGCCGAAGAACCTCTACGCCCCGGTGCCGGACGGCCTCGCACCGCGGCACGCGGCCTTCGGCACCGTCGGGTCGATCGCGATGCAGGGCGTCCGCCAGGGCGAGCCGCAGCTCGGCGAGGTGGCGCTGGTCATCGGCCTCGGGCTGATCGGGCAGTTGGTGGTGCAGCTCCTGGCCGCCGCGGGAGTCCGCGTCGTCGGCGCCGACCCCGACCCGGCGCGCTGCGAACTAGCCGAGAGCCTGGGCGCCGCGGCGGCCGGTGACCCCGGATCCGCGGCCGTGGAGACCGCCGTCGCCGAACTCACCGACGGCCATGGCGTCGACCAGGTGTACCTGGCCGCCGGCGGCGGCAGCAACCAGCCCGTCGAGCTGGCCGCCCGGCTCTGCCGGGACCGCGGCCGGGTCGTCGACATCGGCAAGTGCCGCCTGGACCTGCCGTGGAACGCGTACTACGAGAAGGAACTCGACGTCCGCTTCTCCCGCAGCTACGGCCCCGGGCGCTACGACCCGTCGTACGAGCTGGAGGGGCGTGACTACCCCATCGGCTACGTGCGCTGGACCGAGCGCCGCAACCTGGCCTGCTTCCTGGACCTCATGGCCCGCGGCCGTGTCGACGTGGAGCCCCTGATCTCCCACGTCGCCGACTTCGACGACGCCGTCGAGACCTACCAGCGCCTCAAGGACGGCGAGCTGAAGGCCATCACCGCGCTGTTCCGGTACCCCGAGCAGGACGCCCAGGAGACCGAGGCCCCGTCGGTGGCGGTGCCCGCCGTGCAGGTGAAGCCGAGCTCCGTCCGGGCCGCCAGGAGCCCGGTCCGTCTCGCCTTCGTCGGCGCCGGCAACTACGCGACGTCGATGCTGCTGCCGCACCTCGCCCGGCGCGAGGGCGTGGAGCTGTCGACCGTCGTCACCACGACGTCGCTGTCCGGGGCCAACGCGCAGCGCAAGTTCGGCTTCAAGGAGGCGACCACCGACCTCGACGCCGTCCTCGGCGACACGTCCGTCGACGCGGTGTTCGTGGTCACCCGGCACAGCTCGCACGCCGAACTGACCCGGCAGGCACTGCTGGCCGGCAAGACCGTGTTCGTGGAGAAGCCCCTCGCGCTCACCGAGGACGAACTGGCCGGGGTGCTCGCGGCGGTGGAGGAGTCCGGCAACGACCGGCTCCAGGTGGGCTTCAACCGCCGCTTCGCTCCGCTGCTCCAGGAGGCCAGGCAGCACTTCGGCGCCCGCAGCGGCCCGGCCAACCTCCGCTACCTGGTCAACGCGGGCCGCCTCACGCAGGGCAGTTGGTACCTCCAGCAGGGCACCGAGGGCTCGCGGTTCGCCGGCGAGGGCGGCCACTTCATCGACACCGCGAGCTGGCTGCTCGACGCCGACCCGGTCTCGGTGTACGCGACCGCCACGTCCGGCAACGAGGACCTCCAGGTCGTGCTCCGCTACCCGGACGGGTCCACCGCCACCATCAGCTACGTCACCACCGGCCCGTCCGGCTTCCCCAAGGAGACGCTGGACCTGGTCGCGGACGGCCGCGCGCTGCGCCTCGACGACTTCGTGCGCGCCTCGGTCTACGGCCGCAAGAAGTGGGTCAGTTCGAGGCTGCCCAAGGCGCGCGACAAGGGCCAGAACGCCGAACTGGCCGCGTTCGTCAAGGCGGTCCGGACCGGCGGGCCGATGCCGGTGCCGCTGGAGTCGCTGGTCGCCACCACGGCGGCCACCCTCGCCGTGCAGACCGGCCTGGCCGGTGGTGTGCCGGTGACGTTGGCGAGGTCCAAGTGACCATGAGCGTGGGCTGGTACCTCCGGCGGCTGTCCCGGATGGGGCCGCGGGAGATCGCCGGCCGAGTGAGTGACACGGTGCGCAGACGGCGCTGGCGGGCGGAGCCGCCCGACTGCCCGAGCGTGACCGGCGCCCGGTTCACCGCCGTGCTGCCCGCCGGGACGGTCGCCGCCGTACCCGCCGACGCGGCGAAACGTCTCGTCGCCGAGGCGGACCGGCTGATGGACGGGCACGCCGAGTTCTTCGGGGTGGTCCGCGACGACCTGGCCGACCCGGACTGGTGGCGCGACCCGAAGACCGGGCGGCGGGCCCCCTCGGGCTACGCGTTCGACGTGCCGTACCGCAGCGAGGACGCGGTCGGGGACATCAAGCAGATCTGGGAGCCGTCCCGGCACCAGTACCTCACCCAGCTCGCGGCCGCCTACGCGATCACCGGGAACGAGCGGTACGCGGAGCGGGTGGCCGAGCACCTGCGGTCCTGGTGGTCGGCCAACCCGCCGCTGCGCGGCGTCCACTGGATCAGCGGCATCGAGCTGGGCATCCGGCTGCTGTCCTGGGTGTGGGTCCGCCGGCTGCTCGACGGCTGGCCGGGCGCGGCCGACCTGTTCGAGGACAACCCGGTGGCGCGCCACCAGATCTGGCACCACCAGCGCTGGCTCGCCGCCTTCCCCAGCCGGGGCTCCTCGGCGAACAACCACGTCATCGCCGAGGACGCCGGACAGTTGGCCGCGGCCTGCGCGTTCGACTGGTTCCCCGAGTCGGCGCGCTGGCGGGCCGGCGCGCTGCGTTCGCTGGAGCGGCAACTGCGCGGCAACACCTACCTCTCCGGGCTCAACCGCGAGCTGGCCACCGAGTACCACGGACTGGTCCTGGAGCTCGGCCTGGCCGCGGTGGCCGAGGCGGACGCAGCAGGCGTGCAGGTCCCCGCGACCGTCCGTCTCGTGCTGCTGCGCATGACCGACGCGCTCGCGGCCGTCGTGGACAACCGGCTCCGGCCGCCGCGTCAGGGGGACGCGGACGACGGGCACGGTCTGATCGTGGACGGCGCGGGCACCGACCGCTGGGCCTCGCTGCTGGCCACCGGGGAGGCCGTGTTCGGCCGGCTCGACTGGTGGCCGGAGGTGACCGCCACCGATGTGCGCACCCCGCTGCTGGCCGCGCTCGTCAAGTCCACCGAACCGTCCGTGAGCCGCCCGGCGAGCCGGCCCGCCCACTTCGCCGACGCCGGCATGACGATCCTGCGCGGCCCGGAGGAGATCTGGTGCCGCTGCGACGGAGGCCCGCACGGCTTCCTGTCCATCGCCGCGCACGCCCACGCGGACGCGCTGTCCGTGGAGGTCCGGCACGACGGGGTCGACGTGCTCGCCGACCCGGGGACGTACTGCTACCACGGGCAGCCCGAGTGGCGGCAGTACTTCCGGTCGACCCTCGGCCACAACACCCTGCAACTGGACGGCGCCGACCAGTCCGTCTCGGGCGGACCGTTCCTGTGGACCCGGCACGCCGAGAGCCGTGTCCTGGTCGCGGACCCGTCCGGCGACGTGGCCCGTTGGTCCGCCGAGCACGACGGCTACGAGGGCTCCGTGCACCGCCGCCGGGTGGAACTGACCGCTGAAAGCAGCGAGTTGAGGCTGGTCGACGAGGTGAGCGGCCCGCGCCGGACCGTGCGACTGGCGTTCCACCTCGGCCCGGCCATCACCGCCGACCTGGTCGGGAACCGGGCGGAGCTCACCTGGACCCGCGACGGCGAGGACCGCTCCGCGCTCCTCGACCTGCCCGAGGGGCTGTCCTGGCAGGCGCACCGCGGCGAGAGCGAGCCGCCGCTGGGCTGGTACTCCTCCGGATTCGGGCGCAAGGAACCCGCCACCACCCTGATCGGCACCGGCACCACCGGCACCACCGACAGCGCGGAGCGTTTCACCACCGTGCTCAGGTTCCGCGGCCAGGAGGGCGCGTGGGGAGCATGAGGCGGCCCTGGGCGCTGGCGGTGGCACTGCTGGCGCCGGCCCTGCTGGCGACGGCCGGCTGTGACAGCGCCACGCCGGCAGCCGACGGCAAGCCGACCGCCGTGCCGACCACGTCCGGCGCCCGGTCCGAGTCCCTGGCCCGGGTGTGCGCCAAGCCCGCGGCCGGACCGACCGAGGCACCGGCGGGTGCGGTGACGGTCGACCCCGCGAAGGTCGGCGACCTGGCGGCCAAGACCAAGAGCAACCCCCCGAACACCACGTTCTGGCTGCGGCCGGGCAGGCACCGGCTCGACCCGGACCGCTTCGCGCAGGTCGTCCCCAAGACGGGGGACCGCTACCTCGGTGCACCGGGCGCGGTGCTCGACGGCGGGAAGAAGAACCAGTACGCGTTCAGCGGCAGCGCCAGTGGCGTCACCATCCGCTACCTGACCGTGCAGCGTTTCGCGGCGCCGTCCGACGAGGGCGTGGTCAACCACGACTCGGCCGACGGATGGGTGATCGAGGACTCCACGATCCAGGACAACGACGGTGCCGGGCTGATGGCCGGGGCCCGCCAGCAGGTCCGCGCCAACTGCCTGCGCAACAACGGCCAGTACGGCATGAACGCGTACAAGGGCAAGGGCCGTATCACCGGCCTGGTGGTCCAGGGCAACGAGATCGTGGGCAACAACACCGGCGACTGGGAGCGGCGCAAGCCGGGCTGCGGCTGCACCGGAGGCATCAAGTTCTGGGCCGTCGACGGCGCCGACGTCCGCGGGAACTGGGTGCACGACAACCGGGGGACCGGGTTGTGGGCGGACACCAACAACAACGACTTCCTCGTCGAGAACAACGTGATCGAGGCCAACGACGGTGCCGCGCTGATCTACGAGATCAGCTACAACGCGATCATCCGGAACAACACGATCCGGCGGAACAACTGGGTCGAGGGACGCAAGGCGGCCGACAACGGCGACAGCTTCCCGTTCGCGACCGTCTACCTGTCCGAGTCGGGCGGGGAACCGCGGGTCAGGGCCCGCACCGACAAGATCGAGATCTATCGGAACGTGCTGGAGAACAACTGGTCCGGGATCACCCTGTGGGAGAACGCCGACCGGTTCTGCAACAGCCCGGCCAACACCTCGTCCGGTGACTGCACGCTGCTGGTGCAGAAGACCCGGAGCTGCGCGAAGCCGGCGATCGCCAAGGCGCCGCTCTACGCCGACTGCCGGTGGAAGACCCAGCGGGTGGACATCCACGACAACCGCTTCGTGCTGGACACGTCCGTCGTCAAGTGCACGACGAAGTGCGACCGGATGGCGGTGCTGTCCAACTACGGCACCTATCCGGACTGGTCGCCGTACAAGGGCGAGAAGGTGGCCGACGCGATCACGTACAAGCAGCACAACCGCTGGCACGACAACGTCTACGTCGGGCCGTGGAAGTTCGTCGTCCACGACCCGAGCAGGACGCTCGAGTTCGCGAGCTGGCAGGGCATGCCGAACGAGCAGGACGCCGGGAGCACCCTCGTCGAACGGACCGGTGGTTGAGATGCGGACAGAGCGCACACCGAGGATCGTCGGCGTGGTCTGGGGGCTGCTGGTCCTCAACACGCTCGGCTCCGCCGGGGCGAAGACCATCGTCCCGCTGCCCCGCTCCCTCATCCAGATGGTCACCATGGGCGCGCTGGTCGCCGCGTTCGCGCTGGCGCTCGTGATCAACGCCCGGTTGCGCATCCGGGCCGGCGCGTACGTGTTCCTGCTCACCCTGCTGCTGGTGACGAGCGTGATCTCCAGCGCCCACCTGGAGTCCGGGTTCGGCGCGCTGTTCCGCTGCTTCCGGCTGATGCTCTTCGTGGGCACGCTGTGGCTGCTCAGCCGCTGGTGGGACGGCAGCCTGACGTTCGTACGGCACCACATCCGGATGTACTACGCGGTGCTCGGGTCGGTGGCCCTCGGCCTGGTCGTCTCTCCGGGCATGGCCCTGCCCGAGCTCTACGGCGGGCGGCTGGTCGGCGCGCTGTGGCCGCTCACCCCGCCGCAGATCGGCCAGTACGCCGCGGTGATCATCGGGCTCACCGTGCTGCTCCTCCTGGGCCGCCGGACCGACAGGACCAGTGCGGCGGTGGTCATCGTGCCGTCACTCGTCCTGCTCGCCCTGACCCACACCCGTACCGCCACGCTCGGCCTGCTCATCGGGCTGGTGCTGGCGATCGGCTCGCTCCTGCTCACCAGCGCCGCGGCCCGCCGCTTCTTCGCCTGGGCGGTGGTGTGCGCCACGGTCGCCGCGGTGGGGTTCGCGTCCGCGCTGCAGGCGTGGTTCCTGCGCGGACAGACCAAGGACAACTTCTCCAGCCTCACCGGTCGTGCGAAGGTCTGGGACGCCCTGCTGGCCGCGCCCCGGTCGACCGCGGAGAAGTGGTTCGGCGTGGGCCTGGGCGACAAGTCGTTCGGCGGACTGCCGATCGACAATAGCTGGCTGGCCGTCTACAACGAGCAGGGCCTGATCGGCGTCGCCATCGTCGCGGTGCTCATCGTCGTGCTGGGCGGCGTCGCACTGCTGCGGCCACCGTCGCTGCAGCGGGCCTGCGCGATCTTCCTGATCAGCTACTGCGCGATCGCGTCGTACACCGAGGCCGGTCTCGGCGACGCCTCGCCGTACCTGCTGCATCTGGCCGTGGCCGCCGCGCTGTTGGTGGCACCGGCCGAGGCCACCCCGCTCGCGGCGCCCGTCGTCCCGCGACGGCACATCCCGCGCTGGGCCCAGAGATCGGAGGTGAGGTGAGCATGCACGTCCTCGTGGTGCACAACCGGTACGGCTCGGCGCAGCCGAGCGGCGAGAACAAGGTCGTCGACCAGGAGGTGGAGCTGCTGCGCGAGGGCGGCCACCGGGTCGGGACGTTCGAGCGGCGCAGCGACGACATCGGCGCCATGTCCCTTCTCGCCAAGGTCGCGGTGCCTTTGCGGGTGCCGTGGAATGCGGCGGTCCGTACGGAACTCGCCGCCCGGCTCCGCACCGAACGGCCGGACGTCGTCCACGTCCACAACGTCTTCCCGCTCTTGTCGCCCGCGGTGCTCGCCGCCTGCGCCGACGCCGGGGTGCCCGCCGTGGCGACGTTGCACAACTACACCCAGGTCTGCCCACCCGGCACCCTGCAACGGGACGGCCGCCCGTGCACCGAATGCGTCGGATCGAAGGTGCCCCTGCCCGCCGTCCGGCACGGCTGCTACCGGGGCTCCCGCCTCGCCACCGTGCCGCTCGCGGTCAGCCTCTCGGCCAACCGGCGGCGGTGGTGGTCCGGCGTGGACCGCTTCTTCTGCATCTCCGCGGCGCAGCGTGACGTCCTGGTGGGTGCCGGGATGCCGGCCGAGCGGCTGGCGGTGAAGCACAACTTCGTGCCCGACCCGGACGCGCGCCGCACGGACGCGGGCGAGCACGTGCTCTATCTCGGCCGTCTCGCGGAGGCCAAGGGCGTACGGCTGCTCATGGCCGCGTGGGACGAGATCGCGGCGGTCGGCGGTGTGGGGGTGCCACTGGTGATCGCCGGCACGGGACCTCTGGAGGCGGAGGTCGTCGCCTGGGCGGCGGGCCGGGACGACGTGCGGTACGTCGGCCTGTACGACACCGCGGAGTGCCAGAAGGCCATCGCGCGGTCGGTCGCCGTGGTGGCCCCCTCGACGTGGCTGGAGGCGTTCGGCCTGGTGGTCGTGGAGGCGATGGCGGCCGGGGTCCCGGTCGTCGCCGCCGGCCACGGCGCCTTCGTCGAACTCGTCGAGGACGGGGTGACCGGACTGCTGCACGAGCCGGGCGAGTCCGCCTCGCTCGCGGCCTGCGTCCGCCGGATCGCGGGCGAGCCGGCCGGCAACCGGCAGATGGGCCAGGCGGCCCGGCGCCGTTACGAACAAGGTTTCAGCCCGACGGTCGGTCTCGACCGTCTGGTTGACGAGTACCGCTCCGTGATCGCGGGGCGGTCGGCACAGGCTCGCGGCGGGGACGTCCGCGCGAGCAGGGGGGATGGGGACAACAGATGACACGATGCCGACTGTGCGGCTCGGAGGCGATGGCGAGCGTCGTCGACCTCGGGGCGACGCCACCCTGCGAGAGCTTTCTCGCCGCGGACCAGCTCGACTTGCCGGAGCCCGCGTACCCGCTGCATCTGCAGGTCTGCACCGACTGCTGGCTCGCGCAGATCCCGCCGCTCATCACGCCGGAGGAGACGTTCAAGGAGTACGCGTACTTCTCCTCGTTCTCGACCTCCTGGGTGGAGCACGCGCGCACCTTCGTCGACGACGCCGTGCGGCGCGCGGGTCTCGACGCCGAGGGCTCCGACGCCTTCGTCGTGGAGGTTGCGAGCAACGACGGGTACCTGCTGAAGCACGTGGTGGACCGGGGGATCCGCTGCCTGGGCATCGAGCCCTCGGTGAACGTCGGCGCGGCGGCACGGGACAAGGGCGTGCCCACGCTCACGGAGTTCCTCAGCCCGCAGACCGGTTCGGCCGTGCGCGAGGAGCACGGCCCGGCGAACCTGGTCGTGGCCAACAACGTGTACGCGCACATCCCGGACGTGGTCGGCTTCACCCAGGGGCTGCGCGCCCTGGTCGCCGACGACGGCTGGGTCTCCATCGAGGTGCAGCACCTGCTGACCCTGATCGAGGAGAACCAGTACGACACGATCTACCACGAGCACTTCCAGTACTACACGGTCGCGTCCGCGATCCAGGCCCTGGCCAGCGGCGGACTGACGCTCGTGGACGTCGAGCTGCTGCCCACGCACGGCGGTTCCGTCCGGCTGTGGGCCCGTCCGGCCGAGGTGGCCGGGGAGCCGACGCAGCGGGTGGCCGACGTGCTGGCCCGCGAGAAGGCCGCCGGGCTCCAGGAACTGTCGGGCTACACCGAGTTCTCCGCCCGGGTGGCCAAGGTGCGCCGGGACCTCCTGAAGTTCCTCATCGAGGCGGCCGAGCGCGGCGAGACGGTCGTCGGCTACGGCGCCCCCGGCAAGGGCAACACCCTGCTCAACCACTGCGGCATCCGGCCCGACCTGCTCGCGTACACGGTCGACCGCAACCCCTACAAGCACGGCAGGTTCACGCCGGGCACCCGTATCCCGATCCTGCCGCCCGAGCAGATAGCCGCCGACAAGCCGGACTACGTGCTCGTCCTCCCGTGGAACCTGCGGGCCGAACTGGTCGAGCAGCTCTCCTTCGTGCACGACTGGGGCGGCCGGCTGGTCTTCCCCATCCCGGAACTGAGCATCGTCGAGGTCGCGTCGCGAGAGGTCACAGCATGAAGGTCGTCCTGTTCTGCGGCGGTTACGGCATGCGGATGCGCAACGGAACCTCCGACGACGTGCCCAAGCCGATGGCGATGGTCGGCCCCAGACCGCTGATCTGGCACGTCATGCGCTACTACGCGCACTTCGGGCACAAGGAGTTCATCCTGTGCCTCGGGTACGGGGCCCACCACATCAAGGACTTCTTCCTCAACTACGAGGAGACGACGTCCAACGACTTCGTGCTGCGCAAGGGACAGACCGAGCTGCTGTCCACCGACATAGCCGACTGGACGATCACGTTCGCGCAGACCGGCATCGAGTCACCGATCGGGGAGCGGCTGCGCCGGGTGCGCCACCACCTGGACGGCGACGAGATGTTCCTCGCCAACTACGCGGACGTCCTCACCGACGCACCGCTGCCCGAGATGATCGAGAAGTTCTCCCGGCGCGACGCCGGCGCCTCGATGATGGTCGTGCCGCCCCAGTCCTCCTTCCACTGCGTGGAGTTGGGCGAGGACAACCTGGTCGGTGGCATCACCGCGGTGAGCGAACTGCCGCTGTGGGAGAACGGCGGGTACTTCGTGCTCCGCCAGGAGGTCTTCGACCACATCCCGGAGGGCGGCGACCTGGTCGCCGACGGATGCGCCCAACTGGCCAAGCAGGGCCGACTGGTGGCGCACCAGCACCGCGGCTTCTGGAAGCCCACCGACACCGTGAAGGAACGGGCCGCGCTCGACGACGCCTACGCGCGGGGCGAGCGCCCGTGGGCCGTGTGGGAGCGGGACAGCGCGGCGGTGAGCGCGTGATCGGGCTCGGGGCCGGGCGCCCGGACCGGATCGTCGCGGTGGGCGCGCACTGCGACGACATCGCCATCGGCGCGGGCGGCACGCTGCTGACGCTGTGTCAGGCCCGGCCGGGCCTCCGGGTCGACGCGCTGGTGCTCTCCGGCGGCGGCACCGAGCGGGAGCAGGAGGAGGAGGCAGCGCTCGCCGCCTTCTGCCCCGGCGCCGACGTGCGGCTGACCGTGCACAAGCTGCCGGACGGCCGACTGCCCGTGCACTGGGACGAGGCCAAGGCCGCGGTCGAGGAACTGCGCGCGCAGACCGACCCGGACCTGATCCTCGCCCCGCGCACCGACGACGCCCACCAGGACCACCGCGGCCTGGCGCGGCTGATTCCCACCGCGTTCCGCGACCACCTCGTCCTCGGCTACGAGATCGTCAAGTGGGACGGCGACCTCGGCCGGATGGCGGCGTACCAGCCGCTGTCGACGCAGATCGCCGAACAGAAGGTGCGGCTGCTGCAGGAGCACTACGCCTCGCAGCGGCACCGGCCCTGGTACGACCGGGAGGCCTTCCTCGGCCTCGCGCGAATCCGCGGCATCGAATGCCACCAGCGATACGCCGAGGCGTTCGCCGTCACCAAACTCACGCTCAACCTGGGGGGTTGACCCATGCGCGTACTGCTGACCGGACACCAGGGATATCTGGGAACCGTCATGGCCCCGGTCCTCGCCGCCGCCGGGCACGAGGTCGTCGGCCTCGACGCCGGCCTGTTCGCCGACTGCGTCCTCGGCCCGACGCCCGCCGACCCGCCGGGACACCGGGTGGACCTGCGCGACGTCACGGCCGAGCACGTGGCCGGGGTCGACGCCGTGATCCACCTGGCCGCGCTCTCCAACGACCCGCTGGGATCGCTGGCGCCGGAACTCACCTACGACATCAACCACCACGCCTCCGTCCACCTCGCCCGGCTGGCCCGCGAGGCGGGAGTGGGGCGCTTCCTGTACGCGTCGACCTGCTCGGTGTACGGCGCCGCCGGCGGCGAGGACCTGGTGGGCGAGGACGCCCCGCTGCGCCCGGTGACGCCGTACGCGGAGTCCAAGGTGCGGGTCGAGGACGACCTGCACGAGCTCGCCGACGGCGACTTCACCCCGGTGTACATGCGCAACGCCACGGCCTTCGGGTTCTCGCCCCGGCTGCGCGCCGACATCGTGCTGAACAACCTGGTCGGCCACGCGCTGCTGTCCGGCGAGGTGCTGGTGATGTCCGACGGCACGCCCTGGCGCCCGCTGGTGCACGCCGTCGACATCGCGCGGGCCTTCACCGCCGCGCTGAGCGCGCCGCGGGACGCGGTGCACGACCGGGCGTTCAACATCGGCAGCGAGGCCAACAACGTCACGGTCGCCGAGATCGCCGATCAGGTCGCCGAGGCGGTGCCCGGCTCCACGGTGAACATCACCGGGGAGAACGGCGCCGACCCGCGCTCCTACCGCGTCGACTTCTCCCGCTTCCGCGCCGCGATCCCCGGCTTCGACTGCGAGTGGTCCGTCAAGCGGGGCGCCCTCGAACTCGCCGACGCCTACCGGAAGTTCGACCTCACCCGGGAGACCTTCGAGCAGCGCTTCACCCGCCTCGCCGTGCTCCGCTCGGCCTCCGACGCCGGCACCGTCGACGACACCCTGCGGCGGCGCGGATGACCGCGGGCGGCGTACCGCCGACGACCTCGGCCGGCGACGAGATGTACGCGCTGGTCGAGCGGCTGTACCCGCTGTGCCGCAGCATCACCGGCGACGGGGTGCGCGCCACCCTGGACATCGTCGGCGAGTACGTCCCGCTCCAGGTGCACGAGGTGCCGACCGGGACCCAGGTGCTCGACTGGACGGTGCCGCAGGAGTGGAACATCCGGGACGCCTACATCGCCGACCCGGAGGGCCACCGGGTCGTCGACTTCGCCGCGTCCAGCCTGCACGTGCTCGGCTACAGCGTGCCGGTGTCGCGGACCATGCCGCTGGCCGAACTGCGCGAGCACCTGCACACCCTGCCGGACCACCCGTCCTGGGTGCCGTACCGCACCAGCTACTACAAGCCGGAGTGGGGGTTCTGCCTGGCCCAGGACACCCTGGACGCGATGCCGGACGGCGAGTACGAGGTGTGCGTCGACTCCACGCTCGCCGACGGTCACCTCACCTACGCCGAGCACGTGGTCCCCGGTCAGGTCCCCGACGAGGTGATCGTCTCCTGCCATGTCTGCCACCCGTCGCTGGCCAACGACAACATGGCCGGCGTCGCGGTGGCGACGTACCTGGCCCGGGAGCTCGCGGAGCAAACCCCCTACTACACCTACCGGTTCATCTTCGCGCCCGGCACCATCGGGGCGATCACCTGGCTGGCCCGCAACCGGGAGCGGGTGGAACGGGTCAAGCACGGGCTCGTGCTGGCCTGCGCAGGCGACCCCGGCTCCCTGACGTACAAGCAGAGCAGGCGCGGCGACGCGGAGATCGACCGGGTGCTGCGGCACGTCCTGGCCGCCTCCGAACGCCCGCACCAGGTCAACGAGTTCACTCCGTACGGCTACGACGAGCGGCAGTACTGCTCGCCCGGCTTCGACCTCGGCGTCGGCTCGCTCACCCGGACCCCCTACGCGGGCTACCCCGAGTACCACACCTCGGCGGACGACCTGGACCTCGTCTCCCCGGAGGCGATGGCCGACACCCTCGCGGTCTGCCGCGAGGCCTTCGCCGTCCTGGACCGCAACCGGTCCTACGTCAACCTCAGCCCGTACGGCGAACCGCAGTTGGGGCGGCGCGGGCTGTACGACGCGCTCGGCGGGCGCAGCGACACCAAGCAGGCCCAGATGGCCATGCTCTGGGTGCTCAACCTCTCCGACGGCGAGCACAGTCTGCTGGACGTCGCCGAGCGGTCCGGGCTGCCGTTCGACACCGTCGCCGACGCGGCCGCCGCCCTGCACGAGGCAGGGCTGATCAAGACATGACGTCCATGCCCGTCGAGGGAGAGAACGCGCCGCCGACGGCGCCACCGGCCCGATCCGCCAAGCGGGCCCTCGTCGGCCGGCTGTCCTGGGGGCTGGCCGACCAGGCGGCCTCCAGCATCAGCAACTTCGCGGTGGGCATCTACGTGGCCCGCTCCCTCGGGGTGACCGCGTTCGGCGTGTTCAGCCTCGCCTGGGTGACGTACGGCGTGGTGCTGAACGTCTCCCGCGGGCTGGCCACCGACCCCCTCACCGTGCGCTTCAGCGGTGTGCCGGAGGCGTCCTGGCGCGAGGCGGTGGCCCGGTCGACGGGTACGGCACTCGGCGTCGGTACGGCCATCGGGGCGCTGTCCCTGGCGGTCGGGCTGGGTCTCGGCGGCCGGCTGGGGCCCGCGTTCGCCTGTCTGGGCGTCATGCTGCCGGGCCTGCTGCTGCAGGACGCCTGGCGGTTCGCGTTCTTCGCCGCGGGCAACGGACGCAAGGCCTTCCTCAACGACGTCGTGTGGTGCGTGGCGCTCGTCCCGGCCATGGTGGCGGCGGCCCACGTGGACACCGTGGCCGCCTTCGTGCTCGCCTGGGGCGCGTCCGCAGCGGTGGCCGCCGCGTACGGCTGCCTCCAGTCCGGCATCCGGCCCCGGCTGACCGAGGCACGCGGGTGGCTGCGCGAGCAGCGCGATCTCGGTTACCGGTACCTGGTCGAGAACGTCAGCCTCAGCGGCGCCGGCCAACTGCGGGCCTACGGGCTCGGCGCGATCGTCGGAGTCGGCGCGGTCGGTGCGGTGCGGGGCGCCGAACTCCTCATGGGCCCCTTCCTCGCCGTGCTGATGGGACTGTCGCTGGTCACCGTCCCGGAGGCGGCACGGGTGCTGCGGCAGGCCCCACACCGCCTCGGCAAGTTCTGCCTCCTGCTGGGCGGCGGACAGGCCGCCGCAGCGCTGATCTGGGGCGGGGCGCTGCTCCTGCTCCCGAACCGGCTCGGCGACCTGGTGCTCGGCAGCGTCTGGCACTCCGCCTCGCAGCTCGTCGTGCCGATCACCCTCGGTGTCGCCGGCGCCGGCCTCGGCACCGGTGCGGCCGCCGGCCTGCGCGCGCTCGGCGCCGCCCGCCGCAGCCTGCGCTCCCAGATGTTCGCCTCCGCCTGCTACGTCGGCGGCGGCCTCGGCGGGGCGGCCCTGGCCGGCACGGTCGGCTCGGCCTGGGGCGTCGCCGCCGCGACCGTCAGCGGCTCCGCCGTGTGGTGGCTCCAACTGCGCCCCGCCCTGCGCGAGCACGACCACGAACCCGTCCCCGAAGTGAGGACCTCATGACCGACCGACCCAGGCTGAGCATCGGCCTGCCCGTGTACAACGGCGAGGAGTACCTGGCGGAGTCGCTCGACGCCCTGCTCGGCCAGACCTACGAGGACTTCGAGCTGGTCGTCTCCGACAACGCCTCGACCGACGGGACCGAGGACATCTGCCGCAAGTACGCGGCGCAGGACCCGCGCATCCGATACCTCCGGCTGCCCCGGAACATCGGCGCCACCCCGAACCACAACCGGGTCCTCGCCGAGGCCCGCGGCGAGCTGTTCAAGTGGGCCTCGCACGACGACCTCTACGCCCGTGATCTGCTGCGGCGCTGTGTGGAGGCGCTGGACGAGCGGCCGGACGTGATCCTCGCCCACGCCGACCAGGCGGTCATCGACGGCGACGGCCAGGTGAAGGTCCCCTACGACTACACCCTGGCGACCGGCTCGCCGCACGCCCCGGAGCGTTTCCGCAGCATGCTGTTCGAGCCCGGCGGCGACGACTTCTACGGAGTGATCCGGACCGACGCGCTGCGCCGGGTGAAGCCCATGGACAGCTACCACCACGCGGACCGCACCTACGTCGCCGAGATAGCCCTCCACGGGCGCTTCCACCAGGTGCCGGAACTGCTGTACTTCCGCCGCGACCACCCCACCCGTGCCGAGCGGGCCAACCCGTCCAAGCGCTCCCGGTGCGTCAACCTCGACCCGCGCCGGGCCGGCCCGCTGCACCCGACGCCCCGGCTGCTCGCCGAGTACGTCTGGGGCTTCGTCTCGGCGATCCACCGCGCCCCGCTGTCCGCGGCCGACCGGCGCGAGTGCTACCGCCACCTGGCCGCCTGGGCGACCAGCCGGGCCCGGCCCGGCGCGGGGGAGCGGGTCGAGGACCGCGCCCCGGTCGACCCGTCGAAGCTGACCGTCTCCGTGGACGCCCTCGTGGCCGGCCGGGAGGGGAGGCGGGCATGACGTCGCCGGACGAAACCCCCGTACGCGTCGGGGTGTTCGGCCTGCTGGGCTCCGGCAACCTCGGCAACGACGGATCACTCGAGGCCGTCCTCGGATACCTCCGCGCCGAGCACCCGGACGCGAGCGTGGACGCGCTGTGCGGCGGACCCGAGAAGGTGACGGCCACGTTCGGGATCCCCGCGACGCGGCTGCACTGGAACCGCGCGGAGTACCGGACCGCGTCCCGTGCGGGCGCGGTCGCCTCGAAGACGCTCGGCAAACTCGTCGACGTCTTCCGCACCGCCGCCTGGGTCCGCCGGCACGACGTGGTGATCGTGCCGGGCATGGGCGTCCTGGAGGCCACCCTGCCGTTGCGGCCGTGGGGCTTCCCGTACTCGCTGTTCCTGCTCTGCGCGAGCGGCCGGCTGCTGGGCACCCGGGTCGCGCTGGTCAGCGTCGGCGCCGCCGGGATCCGGAACCGCCCGACCCGGGCCCTGGTGCGCTGGTCGGCCCGGCTCGCCGCGTACCGGTCGTACCGGGACGAGCAGTCCCGCGACGCGATGCGGGCGATGGGCGTGGACACCTCGCGCGACGAGGTCTACCCCGACCTCGCGTTCGCCCTGCCGGCGCCCCGGGCGAGCGCGCCCACCGACACCCCGGGCCCCGTCTGCCTCGGCGTCATGGACTTCCACGGGAGCAACGACGACCGCGCCCGGGCCGAGGAGATATACCGGCGCTACCTCGACGGGACGATCGCGTTCGTCCGTGTGCTCGTCGCGGAGGGCAGACCGGTGCGGCTCCTGACCGGCGACCGATGCGATCTGTCGGTGGTCGCCGCGATCCTCGACGCCGTGGACTCACCGCTGGTCACCGCGGCCGAACCGGCCTCGCTGGCCGACCTGATGGACGAGATGGCGGCGGCCGACACCGTGGTGGCCGTCCGCTATCACAACCTGATCTGCGCGCTGAAGACCGGAACGCCCGTGCTCGCCCTGTGCTACGCGGCCAAGAGCGAAGCCCTCATGAACGGGATGGGCCTCGGCGCGTACTGCCACCCGGCACGCGAGGTCGACGCCGACCGGCTGCTCGAACAGTTCCGGGACCTGGAGAAGCACGCGGCGGAGCTGCGGCCGGCGCTCGCCGAGCGCAACCGGACCGCCGCACGACAACTCGCCCGGCAGTTCACCGACTTGACCACGACCCTGTTCCCGGCGAACCCCCACGCCCCAGCCCAGCGGAAGGCTCCATGAAAGCGACCGAAGTCCCCGAGATCGCCGGCGCGTACCTGTTCGAGCCCACCCCGTACGCCGACGAACGCGGCTTCTTCAGCCGCACCTTCGACGCCGACGTGATCCGTTCGGTGGGCCTCGACCCGCACGCCTTCGTCCAGGACAGCGTCTCCCGCTCGGTCCGGGGCGTGCTGCGCGGCCTGCACCTGCGCTCCGGCGCCGGCGAGGCCAAGCTGGTGCGGTGCTCGTACGGGCGGATCTTCGACGTCGTAGTGGACCTGCGGCCGGACTCGCCGACGTATCTCGGCCGGGCCTTCCTCGAACTGTCCGGTGAGACACAGAAGTCGGTCTACATCCCGGCGGGATGCGCGCACGGCTTCCAGGCTCTTACCGAAATCGCGGACACCTCTTACCGTATCGACCGAGAGCACGATCCCTCGGAGGACGTGACGATCGCCTTCGACGACCCGGAACTCGCCATCCCCTGGCCCCTGCCGGTCACGTCGACGTCCCGACGGGACCGGGAGGCACCGAGCCTCGCCGAGGTCCTGAAGCGCTTGGAAGGATGAAGCCGGCTTGGACACCGAACACACCGAGCAGACCGTCGAGTTCGACCTGCCCCGGTCGCGGAGGGCCAACGAACGGCTGCACGCCCTGATCCCCGGCGGCGCGCACACCTACGCCAAGGGCGACGACCAGTACCCCGAGGGCCTGGCCCCGGTCATCAGCCACGGCCGCGGCGCCCATGTGTGGGACGTCGACGGCAACCGCTACATCGAGTACGGGTCGGGCCTGCGGGCGGTGAGCCTCGGACACGCCCACCCGCGCGTCACCGAGGCGGTGCGGCGGGAGATCGACCGCGGCAGCAACTTCGCCCGGCCGTCCGTCGTGGAGATCGAAGCCGCGGAACGCTTCCTGGCCACGGTGCCGACCGCCGAGATGGTGAAGTTCGCGAAGAACGGCTCCGACGCCACCACCGCCGCGGTCCGCCTCGCCCGCGCCGCCACCGGGCGCCCGCGGGTGGCCCTCTGCGCCGACCATCCGTTCTTCTCCACCGACGACTGGTTCATCGGCACCACACCGATGTCCGCCGGCATCCCGACGGCCACCAACGAGCTCACCGTGGCGTTCCCCTACGGGGACCTGGCCGCGACGGAGGAGCTGCTCACGCGGTACGAGGGCGAGGTCGCCTGTCTGATCCTCGAACCCGCCACCCACACCGAGCCGCCGCCCGGCTACCTCGCCGGCCTGCGCGAACTGGCCGACCGGCACGGCTGCGTACTGATCTTCGACGAGATGATCACCGGCTTCCGCTGGTCCGAGGCGGGCGCCCAGGGCCTGTACGGCGTCGTCCCCGACCTCTCCACGTTCGGCAAGGCGCTGGGCAACGGGTTCGCCGTCTCCGCGTTGGCCGGGCGGCGCGAGCTGATGGAGCGGGGCGGGCTGCGTCACTCCGAGGACCGCGTGTTCCTGCTGTCGACCACGCACGGCGCAGAGACGCACTCCCTGGCCGCCGCGATGGCCGTGCAGACCGTCTACACCGAGGAGGGCGTCACCGCGCGGCTGCACGCCCTCGGCGAGCGGCTGGCCGCCGGTGTCCGCGAGGCCGCCGCCGGCATGGGCGTCGAGGAGCACGTCGTCGTCCGGGGCCGGGCGAGCAACCTGGTCTTCGCCACGCTCGACGGGGACGGCCGGCCGTCGCAGGAGTACCGCACCCTGTTCCTGCGCCGGCTTCTCGCGGGCGGGGTGCTGGCCCCGTCGTTCGTGGTGAGCGGCGCGCTCGGCGACGAGGACATCGAGCGGACCGTCGACGTGGTGGCCCAGGCCTGCGCGGTGTACCGGAAGGCACTGGACGCCGGCGATCCGACCCCCTGGATGGGCGGACGACCGGTGAAGCCCGTGTTCCGTCGCCTGGCGTGAGGCGATGTCAGCCGGGCTCCCGCCGACCGGTGCCGGCCGTCCGGTCGGCCCACCGGTCGGCGGCCCGGTCGACCAGCCACGCGGTCGCCGGCATCACCGTCAGCGCGGTGCACCAGCCACCGAGCGCGTCGGTGGGGTAGTGCGCGCCCAGCGCGACCTCGGCCCATCCCATCGCGGCGCCGGCCAAGAGCGCCGCGCCGAGCACGAGTGACGTGCCGGCCGTCCTGCCGAGGCCGAGCCGGTCGGTCGCGAGCAGCGCCACGACGAGGGCGAGCGCGGTGAGGAAGGCGGTGTGCCCGCTCGGATAGGACAGGTTGTCGGGGCCGTGGATGGTGCGCCCCACCAGTTGCTTGAGCAGCGTCGCCGTCCCCACCACCAGGACGGCGCCGACCACGACGAGCACCGCCGCGCGTGGCCGGCGAAGCAGCAGGCAGCCCACCACGACGACCGTGACCAGCAGCACCGATCCGACCGGCTCTCCCAGGAAGTCCAGAGCCAGGGCGAGGTGCCGCCACGGAGACCGCACACTGTCCGCCGTCGGCGGGACGATCCACGAGTCCACCCCGCCGGACCGGCTGTGACCGGCGTACAGGACCCCGAGCACGACGACCACCAGCGCGGCCAGGACCGCGACCAGCCCGAGCGGCGCGCGCAGCGACGGGGGAAGCACCGCGGGCGTCGGCTTGCGGCTCACACGCCCACCGCGTCCGAGGGCCGGAAGGCGTCCCGGACGCGGTCCCCCTTGCCCTTGATCTCGCCCGTGATCATGGTCGACACGGTATCCGACGGCACGGACAGCCGTGGGCGGAACAGGGGCGAACAGGACACCCGGCCGACGTTTCGACCGGAAACCGGCGTCATGCGCGCTCGACGAGGCGGCCGTCCCGCTCCTCGTGCAGCGCACCCGTCTCGGGGCACGCCCAGACCCCCGGCTCACCCTCCCGCTCCACCAGCCGTACGCCGGCCCGCCCCACCCAGCCGACGCGGCGCGCCGGGACACCGGCCACGAGCGCGTGGTCGGGCACGTCCCGGGTCACCACGGCCCCCGCCGCGACCAGGGCCCAGCGACCGATCCGCACCGGTGCCACACACACCGAACGGGCCCCGAGGGACGCTCCTTCGGCCACCTCCACCGCCACGGCCTCCCAGTCGCCGCCGCGCTTCGACCTGCCCTCCGGGTCCACCGACCTGGGGCACGGTCGTTGGTGAGGACCGCTGCCGGGCCCACGAACACCCCGTCGCCCAGCACCGCGGGCTCGTAGACCAGCGCGAAGTTCTGGAGCTTCACGTTGTCGCCGATCCGCACCCCGGGGCCGACGTAGGCGCCCCGGCCCACGACGCACCCGCTCCCGAGCCGGGCGTGCTCGCGGATCTGGGCCAGGTCCCACACCGTCGTCCCCTCGCCGATCGCCGCCGTCCCGTCGACCTGGGCGGTCGGCTGCACCTTGATCGCCACCGGCCTGAATCCCTCAGGCCGGGCCGGGATCGACGTGGATCTTCGGTCCCGCACCGGCGCCGGGCGGACGCTCGCCCGCGAGGACGGGGCCGATCGCGTCCAGCGCCACCGTCGCGGCCACCAGCGGCCGCGGGTCGACGACCCCGTCGGCGTACGCCCTGATGGTCGCGTCGAGGCCGGGGGAGGCCGACAGGACGCCGACCGCCGTCACGTCCTTCAGGACGAGCGCCCGGGTGTCGATCCTGCTCGGCTCGGCCGCCAGTCCGATGTACACGAGCCGACCGCCCGGTTCCACCAACTCCTGGGCCAGAGCGGGCAGACGGACGGCGTTGGTGGCGTCCACGACCGCGTCGAACGGCACGTCGGGCAGCGTGTCCTCGCGCCAGGCGTGCGGGAAGTCCAGCGCACGCGCGAAGGCGAGGGAGTCCTCGGTGGCGCCCATCAGGTGCACTTCCGCCCCGGCAGCCCGGAGGAACAGCGCGACCAGCAGTCCGATGGTGCCGGGCCCCAGCACCAGGACCCGGTCGCCGGGCCCCGCGGCGGTGGCCCGCGCGGCCCGCAGGGCGTTGCCACCGGGCTCGACGAGCGCGCCGAGCACCGGGTCCACCGCGTCGGGCAGGATGTGCAACGACCGTGCGGGGACGGCGAGTTGCTCGGCGAGGGCACCCGCGCGGCCGCCTCGGATGCCCACCTCCTCCCGCTTCTCGCACACGTGCTGCACCCCCCGCAGACAGCGCCGGCAGGCCCCGCAGCCGAGCATGGTGTCGCCCATGACCCGGCGCCCGACCCAGCCCGGGTCGACCCCGGCGCCCACCGCACGCACCCGCCCCGCCCACTCGTGGCCCAGCCGCATCGGGTAACCGGCGTGTCCCTGGTGCAGATAGGTCATGTGCCCGGTGAAGAACTCCAGATCGGTGCCGCACACGCCGACCCGTTCGACGTCGACGACGGCCTCACCGGGCGCGGCGACGGGCTCCTCCACTTCCTGCACGGCGAACTCGCCGGGAGCCGTGAGGACGAAGGCACGCATCACACGGGCTCCTTCGAGGGGCGGGGTGTCGCGCGGATCTCCTCCACGGCGTCCACCGGCGCCCGCATCATGTTCCGGTCCGGAGGCCGCCCGACTGGGGCGAGCGGCCTCCGGAGGTGTGGGCGACCCTGTGCACGGCCGAGGAGACGGCGTGCCGGGTCGTCTCCCCGGACCGGGCGGCCCGGTCTCCCGCAGCGGCCGCACCCGCACGCGTCCGGGACGGGGCTCGTGGCGGGCGAAGGGCGTCCGGAGGGACTCGTCGCCGAGCAGGTGGCGGCCGGCCGGCTCCCGACCGTCCGGACCGGCCCGACGCAGCGCGGCCAAGGCCCGGTGCACGGTCGGTCCGGGACCACCGATCGCCCGGGGAGCCCGTCCGGTGCCTCCGTCCGGATGCCTGGGTGTGCTGGTTCGGTGCCTCCGTCCGGATGCCCGGGTGTGCTGGTTCGGCGCCGTCGCGGATGCCCAGGCGAGCTCGTCCGACGCCCCCGTCCGGATGCCGGGCCAGTGCCTCGGGCACGGCGAGCACCCGGTCCGCCCCCATGAGCCGCTCGCCCTCCGCACCGGCCATGACGAGGGCTGCCGAAGGGAGGAAGCGCTGCGTATGCTGCATGGCGTTCCGGATAGTAGACCGCCGTACCGATGACCGGAAAGAGCACCGGCGATGAACCTACGCAGCGCGCAGTGGTACGCGGGACAGGACCGCAACGCCTACATCCACCGGGCCTGGATGCGCCGGGGCGTCCCGGCCGACGCCTTCACCGGCCGCCCCCAGATCGCCATCGCCAACACCGCCTCCGACCTCACCCCCTGCAACGCCCACCTGGACGAGGTGGCCAGGTCCGTCCGCGACGGCGTGTACGAGGCCGGCGGCATCCCCCTCGATCTGCCCGTGGTGTCGCTGGGCGAGACCAACGTGCGGCCCACGGCCATGCTCTGGCGCAACATGGCGGCGATGGCCACGGAGGAGATGCTGCGGGCCAACCCCCTCGACGGGGTGGTCCTGCTGGGCGGCTGCGACAAGACGATCCCCTCGCTGCTGATGGCCGCCGCCTCGGTCGACCTGCCCGCCGTGGTCGTGCCCGGCGGGCCCATGCTGACCGGCACCTTCCGCGGCACCCCGCTGGGCTGCGGAACCGACGTGTGGCGGCTGTCGGAGGAGGTCCGCGCCGGGACCCTGTCCCAGGAGCAGTTCACCCGCTCCGAGTCGTCGATGATCCGCAGCCGCGGGCACTGCAACACCATGGGGACCGCCTCCACCATGGCGCTGGTCGCCGAGGCGCTGGGCACGGTCGTCCCCGGGGTGGCCGGCACCCCCGCCCCGGACAGCCGGCTGCTGGAGGCCGCGCACGGCACCGGACGGCTCGCGGTGGAGCTGGTGGCCGGCGACCGCCGCCTGAGCACCTTCCTGACCAAGGGGTCCTTCCACAACGCGATCGTCACGCTGGCCGCGATCGGCGGCTCCACCAACGCCGTCGTCCATCTCCTCGCCGTCGCGGGCCGATTGGGCGTCGAGCTGACCCTGGACGACTTCGACCGCATCGGCTCCCGGGTGCCGGTCCTCGTGGACCTCCAGCCCGCCGGACGCTTCCTCATGGAGGACTTCCACCGCGCCGGCGGACTCCTCGCCGTGCTGCGCGAGGTCGCCGACCTCCTGGACCCGGACGCCCTGACCGTGACCGGGAAGCCCCTGGTGGACCATCTCGCCGACGCCCCGATCTGGGACGCCGAGGTGATCAGGACCCGGGCGCGCCCGCTGGTCGAGGAGGGCGGCATCGCCGTCCTGCGCGGCAGCCTCGCTCCCGACGGGGCGCTGATCAAGCCCGCGGCGGCCTCCCCGCACCTGCTGCGCCACCGGGGCCGGGCGGTCGTCTTCGACAGCATCGAGGACTTCCACGCCCGCGTCGACGACCCGGACCTGGACGTCGACGCCGACTCCGTCCTGGTCCTGCGCGGCTGCGGCCCCAAGGGGTACCCGGGCATGCCCGAGGTCGCCAACATGCCCCTGCCCACCAAGCTGCTGGAACAGGGCGTGCGGGACATGGTCCGTGTCTGCGACGGCCGGATGAGCGGCACCGCGTACGGCACCGTCGTGCTGCACGTGGCCCCGGAGGCGGCGGCGGGCGGCCCGCTCGCGCTCGTGCGGACCGGTGACGTCATCAGCCTCGACGTCGAGGCCCGCCGCATCGACCTGGAGGTGCCCGCCGGCGAACTCGCCGCCCGCACCCCGAACGCGGCCACCGTGGAGGGCTACGCGAACCCGCGCCGGGGCTGGGAGCGGCTGTACGTCGACCACGTCCAACAGGCCGACACGGGGGCCGACCTGGACTTCCTGCTGGGCTCCAGCGGGTCGGAGGTCAGTCGCGAGTCGCACTGAACCGTCGGCGCGGGACCGACGGGCGCGGCCAGTGCCCGGCACCTCGCCCGGCGGGGCCGTGACGTCACCCTGATCGAGGTTGCGCTCGCCTCGTGGACACCCTCTTGACGTGTGCCGCCCGTCCGATCGACACTCCAGACGGGAATCCTAGTGAACAGGTAGGGAAACATGAGGCGCCTTGAACCGGCCGTCGGCCGAGTGAGCCGTACCTCTCGGACCACGCCTCTCCTCACCTCCCGCCGCCACATCGACCTGCTGCGGGTGTGCAGGGCGATCAGGCCCCTGGGCTGAGCCCGGCCGCCCCTCCCGCACCTTCGCCGTCCCTCCCGCACCTTCGCCGCCGCGCACGGGCCGGCCGCACGCCGCCGCCCGACGACGCTTCCGCCGCGCGTACGTCTGCGCACCGACTCCCGGGGAGACCCATGTCCGTCACATCGCCGGCCCACGTCCCCGCCCACCCGGCCCCCGCGTTCCGGGGCCGGATCGGGCGGGACGCGCGCAGCGGGCACTACGCCGTGCCGCGCCGCTACCGCCTCCACCTCGTCCCCGCCTGTGCCGACGGACTGCGCATCGCCGTCGTGCACAGCCTGCTCGGCCTCGACGACGTCTGTCCCGTCACCTACCTGGACCCCGTCCCCGACTGTCCCGACGGCGGACACTCCGCGCTGCGCCCGCTGTACGAGGCCAGCGCGCACCGGTACACCGGCCCGGCCGTCGCCCCCGTGCTCAGCGACGACTGGTCGGGGCGGATCGTCAGCACCCACGCCGCGGACATCACCCGCGACCTGGCCGGACACTTCGGCGACGGCCGCCCGGCCCTCCACCCGTGCGGGGCCGAGTCGGAGACCGAGGCCGTCGAGCGGATGTGCGCCGAGGGCATCGAACGGGCCGCGCAGCACGCCGGATCGGCGGGCGGCGACGAGCGTGAGCGGGCCGCCGGACTGGAACAACTGCTGGACACGCTGGGCTCGTTGGAGCGCTGGCTCGTCGGCCGGGACTACCTGATACGCGATCACGTCACGGCCGCCGACGTCGAGTTGTGGGTCACGCTGGTCCAACTCGACACCGTGCACCGCCACCACCTGGACGCCGACGCCGTGCGGCGCATCGCAGGCCACCCGACCCTGTGGGCCTACGCCCGCCGACTGGCCGCCCACCCGGCCTTCGGCACCCACCTCGACCTCGACGGGATCGCCCGCCGGCACCACGCCCGCTGCCGGGGCCTGGAGGCCGCCGGGGCCGCCGTGCAGATCCTGGACTGGGCCGCGCACACCGGCCGATCCGCCTGAACACCGTTCCACCTGCTGGACCGGCGTTGACAGGAATTCCGGCAACCGGCTTAACCTACGCCCCACAAGAGTTCCCCCGGGACTCCCGAGAACAGTGACGGTGACCGAGATGTACGCAGCTCCCTGGACGGCCCCGCGCCGCTCCCCGGGCTGCGTACGGCCGTACGCCGACGTCCTCGTCGCCGACCGCGCCGTCGACCTGCTCCGCGTCAACAGCGCACTGTGTAGCGCACCGGGCCGCGCCCGCTGTCAGGGCTGACTCTTCCGCCGGCCCCCGCGTTCCTGACGAACACCGCCCCGCGGTGTGCCGTCGTCCGCCACAGCCCCCGGTTCCCGTGCGCCGCGTCCTGCCCCCGCAGGGCGCCGTGTCCGCCGTGTGCCAGGGGCCATCCGACTCCGCCGGAGCACCGCATGAGTGAACACCCAGGCGCCGCCGTGTCCGTCACCGAGGCACCACCACGATCCGACACACCGTCACTTCCCCTGACCGCGCAGCGGGTTCTGCCGCTCAGGCGGCCCGGCCGGCTGCTCGCCACCGTCGTCGTCCTGGTCCTCGCGGCCCAGTTCGTCCACGGCCTGGCGACCAACCCCTTCTACCAGTGGGACCGCTTCGGCTACTGGTTCCTGCGCCCGGCCGTCCTCGACGGACTCCTCGTCACCCTCGAAGTCACCGCCCTCAGCGCCGTGCTGGGCCTGCTCGGCGGCATCCTGCTGGCCCTGGCCCGGCTCTCCGGGAGCCCGGTGCTGCGGGCGGTGAGCTGGACCTACGTCTGGGCGCTGCGCTCGATCCCGCTGATCGTGGTCCTGCTGTTCCTGTACAACTTCTCGGCCCTGTACCGGACGTTGAGCGTCGGTGTCCCCTTCGGCCCGGCCTTCTTCTCCTTCGACGAGTCCCGGCTCGCCACCGACATGGTCATCGCCGTGATCGGCCTCAGCCTCAACGAGGCGGCCTACGCGGCGGAGGTCGTCCGCGGCGGCATCCTCTCCGTCGACCAGGGCCAGCACGAGGCCGCTGCCGCACTCGGGCTGCCGAAGGGCTACCAGTTCCGCAGGATCGTCCTTCCGCAGGCGCTGCGCTCCATCACCCCGAACTACGTCAACCAGCTCATCGGCCTGGTCAAGAGCACCTCGCTGGTCTTCTACGTCTCCCTGGTCGACCTGTTCGGCACCGTGCAGTCCATGGGCGCCACCTACCCCGGCGACATCGTGCCGCTGCTCCTGGTGGCCACCGTCTGGTACCTGATCCTCACCAGCGCCGTGTCCGTCGTCCAGTTCTACGTCGAGCGGTACTACGCCCGCGGCGCCACCCGCTCGCTGCCGCCGACCCCGCTCCAGAAACTGCGCTCCGGTCTCACCGGCCTCCGGGCCCGCGTCCGCGGGGAGGCCGCCGTATGACCGCCGCAGCCCTCCAGGTGCACGGCGTGCACAAGTGGTACGGCGCCCACCGGGTCCTGGACGGGGTCGACCTGACCGTGCGCCCTGGCGAGGTCACCGTCATCCTCGGCCCGTCCGGGTCCGGGAAGTCCACCCTGCTCCGGGTCATCAACCACCTGGAGAAGCCGGAGCTCGGACACGTCAGCGTCAACGGCGAGCCGATCGGCGTACGACGCCACGGCGAGCGCCTGAAGGAACTCAGCGAACGCGTCATCCTGAGCCAGCGCAGCCGCATCGGCTTCGTCTTCCAGAACTTCAACCTCTTCCCGCACCTCACCGTCCTCGACAACGTGGCCGCGGCCCCGGTGGCGACCGGAAAGCTCCCCAAGGCCGAAGCCCAAAAGCTCGCCCGTGAACTCCTCGGCAGGGTCGGTCTCGGCGACAAGGCGACTGCTTACCCTCGGCAGTTGTCGGGCGGCCAACAGCAACGCGTCGCCATCGCCCGTGCGCTCGCCCTGCGGCCCGGAGTCATCCTCTTCGACGAGCCGACCTCCGCCCTCGACCCCGAGCTCGTCGGTGAAGTCCTCGCCGTCATCAAGGACTTGGCGACCAGCGGCACCACGCTCGTCATCGTCACCCACGAGATCGGCTTCGCCCGCGAGATCGCCGACCGGGTCGTCTTCCTGGACGGCGGCCGCGTCGTCGAGCAGGGCCCGCCCTCCGAGGTCCTCGACCGGCCCCGGCACGAGCGGACCCGGGACTTCCTCAGCAAGGTCCTCTGAACCTCCTCCCGTCCCCTTTCGCACCCCTTCCAAGGAGAGCCATGTCCACGCACCCCTCCCGACGCGCCCTGACCCGCGGCCTCACCGCGGCGGCCACCGTCACCGCCCTCGCCGCGGGACTCGTCGCCTGCGGCGGTGACAGCGACGCCGCCACCCGCACGACCGACAGCGCGGGAACGGTCACCGTGGGCCTGCTGTCCAACGGCGCCGCCAAGGAGACCACCCTGAAGGTCGCCGAGGTGAAGTCCATCAGCGCCGAACTGCCCGCCGCCGTCAGAAAGAGCGGCAGGCTCGTCATCGGTTCCGGCACCCTGCCCTCCGGGTCCCCTCCGCTGGGCTTCGTCGGCAGCGACCAGAAGACCCTCACCGGCTCCGAGACCGACCTGGCCCGCCTGGTCGCCGCCGTCCTCGGCCTGGAGCCCGAGGTCAAGCGGTTCACCTGGGAGAACCTGTTCGTCGGCATCGACAGCGGCAAGGTGAACGTCGGCTTCTCCAACATCACCGACACCGAGGAGCGCAAGAAGAAGTACGAGTTCGCCTCCTACCGCAAGGACGACCTCGCCTTCGAGACGCTCAAGAGCTCCAAGTGGCGGTTCGACGGCGACTACGAGGCCCTCGCGGGCAGGACCGTCTCCGTCGGCGCCGGAACCAACCAGGAACGCATCCTGCTGGAGTGGAAGACCAGGCTGGAGAAGGAGGGCAAGACGCTCACCGTCAAGTACTTCCAGGACAGCCCCAGCACCTACCTGGCCCTCAACAGCGGCAGGATCGACGCCTATCTCGGCCCCAGCCCCAACCTCTCGTACCACGTCACCCAGACCGCGAGCACGCCCGACGCGACGAGGATCGCGGGCCAGTACTCCGGTGCCGGGCAGTCCCTCCAGGGCCTCATCGCCGCGACCGCCAAGAAGGACAGCGGCCTCGCGAAGCCCCTCGCCGACGCGATCAACCACCTGATCGACAACGGCCAGTACGCCAAGTGGCTCGCCGCGTGGAACCTCTCCACCGACGCCGTGACCAAGTCCGAGGTCAACCCGCCGGGCCTGCCCCTCGAGAACTCCTGACACCTGCTCACCAAGCACGACATCTCTGCCCGTTGAAGAAGAAGGGGATCCGCCGTGTCCGCCGCGCTGTCTTGTTCCTGACCCGTCACCCGCCCGCCCCAGCCACCGAGCCCTGTCCATCCCCAGGCCCGACGCCCCCGTACGGATCTCCAGGAAGGCACCCGCCCGTGTCCCCTTCATCCCCGCTGCACCTCGCCGTCGCCCTGGACGGCACCGGCTGGCACCCCGCGTCCTGGCGCGAGCCGGTGGCCCGGCCCCGCGAACTGTTCACCGCCGGTTACTGGGCCGACCTGGTCGCCGAGGCCGAGCGCGGCCTGCTGGACTTCGTCACCATCGAGGACGGCCTCGGACCGCAGTCCTCGCACCTCCTCGACCCGGACGAGCGCACCGACCAGGTCCGCGGCCGACTCGACGCCGTACTGGTCGCCTCCCGCGTGGCCCCGCTCACCCGCCACATCGGCCTGGTCCCGACCGCGGTGGTCACCCACACCGAGCCCTTCCACCTCTCCAAGGCCGTCGCGACCCTCGACTACGTCAGCGCCGGCCGGGCGGGCCTGCGGGTGCGGATCAGCGCGCGCCCCGACGAGGCCGCGCACTTCGGCCGCCGCACCGTCCCGCGCATCGACTCCTACGACAGCCCCGCCGGCCAGGAACTCGTCACCGACCTCTTCGACGAGGCCGCCGACTACGTGGAGGTCGTACGCCGCCTCTGGGACAGTTGGGAGGACGACGCCGAGATACGTGACGCCGCCACCGGCCGTTTCGTCGACCGGGACAAGCTCCACCACATCGACTTCGCAGGCCGGTACTTCAGCGTCAAGGGCCCCTCCATCACACCGCGCCCGCCGCAGGGCCAGCCCCTCGTCACCGCCCTCGGTCACGGGACCGTCCCGTACCGGCTCATCGCCCGCCAGGCCGACGTCGGCCACATCACCCCGCACGACGCCGACCAGGCCCGCGCGATCGTCGCCGAGATCCGCGCGGAGCAGTCGGCGGCGGGCCGCGGGCAGGAACTCCTGCACCTCTTCGGCGACCTGGTCGTCTTCCTCGACGACGACCCGGCCCGGGCCGCCGCCCGCCGGGACCGGCTCGACACGCTCGCGGGGGAGCCGTACCGGAGCGACGCCCGCGTCTTCACCGGCACCCCGGCCCAACTCGCGGACCTGCTCAGCGAGTTCCAGGCGGCCGGGCTCACCGGGTTCCGGCTCAGGCCCGCCGTCCTCGGCCACGACCTCCCCGCGATCACCCGCGGCCTGGTCCCCGAACTCCAGCGCCGGGGCGCCTTCCGCACCGCGTACGAGTCCGACACCCTGCGCGGCCTGCTGGGCCTCGCGCGCCCCGCCAACCGCTACTCCTCCAGGCTCCCGGCTTCGGTCGAGCCCGGAGGGACCCCCCTCGCGTCCGCCTGAGCCGGAGGATCCCGCACCCATGTCCAAGCCCCTGAAGCAGATCCACCTGGCCGCCCATTTCCCCGGCGTCAACAACACCACCGTGTGGAGCGACCCCGAGGCCGGCAGCCACATCGAGTTCAGTTCCTTCGCCCACTTCGCCCGGACCGCGGAACGCGCCAAATTCGACTTCCTGTTCCTCGCCGAGGGCCTGCGCCTGCGCGAACAGGGCGGCGAGATCTACGACCTGGACGTGGTCGGCCGCCCCGACACCTTCACGGTCCTCGCCGCGCTCGCCGCCGTCACCGAACACCTCGGCCTGACCGGCACCATCAACTCCACCTTCAACGAGCCCTACGAGGTGGCCCGCCAGTTCGCCAGCCTCGACCACCTCTCCGGCGGCCGCTCCGCCTGGAACGTCGTCACCTCCTGGGACGCCTTCACCGGCGAGAACTTCCGCCGCGGCGGCTTCCTCCCGCAGGACGAGCGCTACTCCCGCGCCAAGGAGTTCCTCGCCACCGCCCACGAACTCTTCGACTCCTGGCAGGGCGACGAGATCCTCGCCGACCAGGCCTCCGGCGCGTTCCTGAGCGACGCCAAGGCGGGCTCCTTCGTCCACACCGGGCAGCACTTCGACATCCACGGCCGGTTCAACGTCCCGCGCTCCCCGCAGGGCCGCCCGGTGATCTTCCAGGCCGGCGATTCCGACGAGGGCCGCGAGTTCGCCGCGTCCTCCGCCGACGCCATCTTCAGCCGGTACGCCACCCTCGACGACGGCCGGGCCTTCTACACCGACGTCAAGAGCCGACTCGCCAAGTACGGCCGCCGCCCCGACCAACTGCTGATCCTGCCCGCCGCCTCCTTCGCCCTCGCCGACACCGACGCCGAGGCCGAGGAACTCGCCCGGATCGTCCGACGCCGGCAGGTCAGCGGCGCCACCGCCCTCAAGCACCTGGAGTTCGTCTGGAACCGGGACCTCTCGTCGTACGACCCCGACGGGCCGCTGCCCGGCATCGACCCCCTGGTGAGCGAGGAGCACATCTCCCGGGGCCGCGCCCAGGTCCGCATGTACCGCGACCCGCTGGCCACCGCCCGCGAGTGGCGCGAACTGGCCGCCGCCCATCACTGGTCCATCCGCGACCTGGTCATCCACACCGGCAACCGGCAGAACTTCGTCGGCTCACCGGAGACGATCGCCCGCACGATCAACGAGTACGTACAGGCCGACGCCGCCGACGGCTTCATCCTGGTCCCGCACATCACCCCGACCGGTCTCGACGCCTTCGCCGACAAGGTCGTCCCGCTCCTCCAGGAACAGGGCGTCTTCCGCACCGAGTACGAGGGCCCGACCCTGCGCCACCACCTCGGCCTCGCCCACCCCGACGACGCCGGGGGCGAACAGCGGGTGGCCTGACCTCCTGCCGACCGGATGCTCGAAAGCGTCCCCCGAAACGCCGCGTGGCCGGCGCTCGTCTCCCTCCCCCGAAGGTGACGAGCGCCGGCCATTCCCCCGGCGCCGGACAGTGGTCCAGCCTCGTCCGTGCGGCCCGACTGTGCTGTCACCAGCACATGACCGCGGTTTCCCCCGAACCCCACGCGGAGTACAGGCGCACACGGACGAAGTAGCGGCGGCCCTTCACGAGACGGGCCCTGATCGTGGCGTTGTGCGGAGTGCCTCCGTCGTCCCGGCCGGCGAGGTAGCGGGGTTCCCCGTCCCGTTCCTCGAAGACCACGACGACGGTGTCGCCGTCACCGAAGGTGCCCACGGTGTACTCGCGGGTCTCCGGCGGTTCCACGGTGAAGTCGGCCTGCCCGCCCGGACCGAGCCCGAGCGGCGCGGACCGGAAGGGCACCAGCGCCGGCGGCCGGGTCTGCCCGGCCGGCGGGTACCAGCGCAGGACGTACTCCTTGTCGGCGGCCGACAGCGTGCCGGGCGGGTCGAGGCCCGCACGGTACTGCTCCGGTTCCAGGACCAGCCCCGCCTCGAAGGGGTACTCCATGATCGACTGCGGGTCCCAGACGGAGCCGTTGACCTCGTCCGGGTCGAGCTTGCGCAGGATGTTGAAGAACGTCCGGTCCCGGCTCCAGAAGTTCGGCGGGCCCGCCAGATCGGCGTAGACGGCCTCGTCGTCCCAGTGGATCCCGGCGAACGGACTCTGGTGCTCGTGCAGCATGCCGAGCGCGTGCCCGATCTCGTGCAGGGCCGTCCCGCGCTCCCCGGGCGCGGTCAGGTCCCAGCCGAAGTTCATGGTGCGGTCGTGCAGACCGACCAGGAGCGCGTCCTTGCCCACGGCCGACCAGGAGCCGTCGCCGATCTGGAACCCGATCCGCAGCTCGGCCTCCGAACGATCGCCGACCTCGGCGAACCGCACCCCGATCCCGAGGTCCTGCCACTCCTTGAAGCACTCGCGCACCACGTCCCGCTGCTCCTTGGCGCCGACCCACGACACCCGACGGGACTGCCCCGTCCCCGGAACAGGAATGACCGACCCGTCGGTGTCGCCGTCGAAGAAGCAGTAGTGCAGGACCGTGCCGTTGACCCACATCCGGCTCCCGCCGACGAGCGCACTCAGCCGCTCGGCGGCCAGCCCCGGTGCGAACGCCGGAGCCGACTGCTGCGCGAGGGAGCAGTAGCGTGCGGTCATGGCGTTCAGCCTGCCCGCCGGGCGCCCCCGGGCGCCTGAGTCGGGGGCTACTCAAGTCCCCCTGTATCAGGACTGAGTAGCGGTGCTCTAGCTTGCGTGACGACTTACGAACGGGACGCGAGGACCCTGGAGCTGCCCTGGCCGTTCACCGGCCGGGCGGACGAACTCGAGCTGGTCCGCAGGGCGGTGGCCGGCGGACGGCAGGGCATCGCGGTGACCGGACCGGCGGGCCGGGGCAAGACCCGGCTCGTCACGGAGGCCCTGCGCGGGACCGACTGCGCGAGGGTGGTGGGCACGCCCGAGACCCGAGGGCTCCCGTTCGCCGCCTTCGCGCACCTCCTGCCGGAGACGGTGTCCCTGCACCGGGCCGTCCGCCTCATGTCCTCCGTACGCGTGCTGCTCGTCGACGACGCCCATCTGCTCGACGACGCCTCGGCCGCCCTGGTCCACCAGCTCGCGGTGCACGGCCGCACCCGGCTCCTGGTCGTCGCCACCGAGGGCGCACGGGCGCCGGGCGCGATCTCCCGGCTCTGGTCCGGCGAACTCCTGCCGCGCCTCGCCCTGGAACCGCTGCCCCGCGAGGAGACCGCGCGACTGCTCGCGGCCGGCGCCGGCGGTCCGGAAGCGCTCACCGTGAACCGGCTGCACCGCCTGTGCCAGGGCGATCTGCGACTGCTGCGCGAACTGGTGGACGCGGTGCGCGAGCACGGGCTGCGGCACCGGGTCCCGGACTCGACCGAGTGGGAGTGGCGCGGGCCGGTGCCGGTCACCGCGACCGTGCGCGAGCGCACCGCGCACCTCCTCGACCGCACCGGCCCCGGCGAGCGGGAGACCCTGGACCGCCTGGCCTTCGGCGAGCCGCTGCCGACCGACGCCGACACGCTCGACCTCGCCGCCCTGGAGGCCCTGGAGGCCGACGGCCTGGTCCACGTCGACGAACAGGGCGCCGCCCGCCTCGCCCACCCCCTGCACGGCCCGGTGCTGCGAGCCGCCGCCGGACGTCTGCGGGCCCGACGGCTGGCCCGCACCCCGGACGGCTGCGCGGCCGCCCTGGCGAGCGAGACGGCCCGCTTGACCCGGGCGATCGCCGAGACGGACGTACGAGCCGTCCCGGCCCCCGTGGGGGAGTGGCTGGTCGCCGAACACACCGGCATCCCGGCCCACCACGCGGCCGTACGGGCCCGCTTCGCCCGGCTGCGCGGCGAACTGCGCGAGGCCGCGGCCTGGGCCAGGCAGGGCCTGCGCACGAACCCGGACGCCGAGTCCTGCCACCTCGAACTCGCCCTGGCCGCAGCCCAGTCGGGGGATCCGGAGCACACACCGGGGCCGGGCGAAAGCGCCGCCGAAGGGTGCGCGCAGCCCTCGGCCCAGCCTTCCGGCCGTCGACCCGCCGTCGCCGTGGCCACCTGGTCGGCCGCCGCCCGCGGTGATCTCGACGCGGCGCTCGGGACGGCCGGCGCGGACCCGTACGACGCCGTCCGCCTCGGCGTTCCCGACCGGGCCGTCGGCCGGCTGACCGGTGTCTTCGCCGATCACGCCGAGGCGCTCGCCCGCACCGACGGTCCCGCCCTCGACCTGGCCGCCCGGGCACTGGAGGAGCGCGGGTTCCTGCTCTTCGCGGCCGAGGCGTACGCCCAGGCCGCGGGGGCGCACCGCGACCCGAGCGCCGCCCGCACCGCACGCACCCGAGCCGTCGCGCTGGCCCGGCGCTGCCAGGGTGCCCGCACCCCGGCCCTGTCCGGGCTGGTCCTGGGCGAACTCACCGCCCGCCAGCGGCAGATCGTCACCCTCGCGGCCACCGGACTGAGCAACCGCGAGATCGCGGAGAAGCTCACCCTGTCGGTCCGTACGGTCGGGAACCACCTCTACAGCGCGTACGCCCGCCTCGGCGCGAGCGACCGCGACGCCCTGCCCTGCCTGGTGGAGCTGCCGGAGGCACAGCCGGCCTGAGCCGTACCCCGGACCGGGGCGGTCTGACCCCCAGTATTCGGGGGAGGGGTCAGGCCGCCCCCACTCACCGCGCGCGGCCCTGATTCGTCGCGCCCCGTCCTCAAGCCGCCCCGAAGGCCGAGAACGCCCACCCCGTCGCCTGGTGCACCGCGTCCCCCGGCAGCGCGGCCCGCGCGTCCCGCAGCGCCTCCGCCATGGACGCCCCCGCGCTCAGCCCCTTGTGCAGGGTGAGCATCAGCGGCACCACCGCCTCGTCGTTGACCGGCGCGCTGCACGCCACCACCCCCGCCGTGCCCAGCGGCAGCAGTGCGGTGACCAGGCCGAGCAGTTCGTCCGCGCCGACCGAGGCGAACCGGGCGGTGTCGCAGCAGGACAGGATGATCCGGTACGGGCTGCGGTCCAGCCGCTCGAAGTCGTGGACGATGAGCGGCCCGTCGGCCATCCGCAGCGACGAGAACAGCGGGCTGTCCGCACGGAACGTGCCGTGCGCGGCGATGTGCGCCAGCGCCGCCCCGTCCAGTTCCTCCAACACCCGCGGCACGCGCGCGTCGGCGTGCTCCAACACCGTCGCGGAGCCGTGCCGGTCGGCCAGTTCGGGCACCTCGGCGCCCCCGGTGGCGAGCCCGGGCCCGCGGACCAGCACCTGACGTCCGCCCGGCGGCGGCACGGTGTCGCGGGCCCGCAGCCAACTGCTCGCCGACGGCGACACGCTGAACACCCGGTCCCGCAGCGCGGGCAGCAGCGCCCACGGCACCTGGTGCAGCCGCCCCGGCGGCACCACCACGACCGGGCCGGAGCCGAGCCGCGCCGCCGCCGGTCCGAGCAGCAGTTCCTCCAGCCGCCGCCCGGCCGCCTCCACCACCGGGAGCCGGGCCTCCGCGCCCGGGTGGGCCAGCCGTCTGAGCCCCGCCTGGACGTGCTCCGCCTCCCGCTCGGCGTCGGCCAGCAGCCCGGCCTCGAACCGCCGCACCCGCCCCTGCGCGCACAGCAGCACCTGGACCCGCCCGTCGAGCACGGCGAGTTCCACCAGCCGTACGTCGTCCCCGAGCCGCTCCAGCAGTCCGCCGGGGTCGAACCGGTAGCCGTCACCGGGCGCGTCCCCGCGGATGTGGAGGGTGCGGGAGCGGATCTCCCGCTCCAGGCGGCGCTGTTCACGCTCCAGCGTCGGCACGGGTCGGCCCTCCCTGCGGGCTCCCTCCGCGCGGGCCGCTATCTCCCGGAACGCGGTGAGGTCGCTGAGCAGCGCCGGGTCGGCCGGCGGGCGGGTCGGCGGCGCGGACAGCACCGTCGCCCGCCACCGCTCGCTCCACACCAGCAACCGCCGCGGCCCGCCCGAGGCGAGCGAGGCCCGCGCCGCGAGCCCGGCGAGCTCGGCGCCCTGCGCGGTGGCCCGGGCCCGCAGTTCCGAGGCGCCCAGCGTCGTCCGGTGATCGTCGAGGACGTCCAGACCACGGCGGCAGGCCTCCAGGACCCGCCGGTCGGAGCCCATCGCCCGCGCCCACAGCGCCTGCGCCGCCCAGCCGGTCATCCGCGCCAGCGGCGGCCCGCTGTGCCGGCTGCGGGCGGCCACCTCCAGATGCCGCCGGGCGTCCTCGCGCCACCCGAGGTCGAGGGCGATCCGGCCCGCCAGCAGGGCGGCCTCCGGGGCGGCCGGCGCACCGAAGGAGGCCAGCCGGTCGGCGACCGCCGCCGCGTCCGCGACCAGCCGTCCCGAGCCGCGCCCGGCGGCCACCCGCGCCTCGATCAGCACCAGCCGGGCGTGCGTCTCCCACCAGGTGCGCCGCTGCCCCGCGAACAGCCGGACCGCCATGTCGGCGCGGGCGATCGCGGTGTGCGCGTCCCCCGCGTGCCGTGCCGCCCGCGCGGCGGCGAGCAGCAGCTCCGCCTTGAGGGTGGACTGTCCGCCGATCCCGTCGAGCACCCTGATCGCCGCGTCCGCCTCCGCGAGCGCCTCCGGGGCGAGCCCCGCGGCCATCAGGACCTCGCAGCGCCGGACGGTCAGCATGAACGTCGGTGTGCCGAGCTTGGCGTACCGCTCCTGAGCCTCGTCGAGCAGCCGCAGCGCGGCCGGGATGTCCCCCGACCGGTAGGCGGCCAGCCCCCGGCTCTCCACCGCGTCGGCCTTGTCGTGCTCCTGGCCCGTGGTGTCCCACAGTGCCTCCGCCGCCGTGAAGTCGGCGTCCGCCCGCTCCACCGCCCCGAGCGCCAGGTGCACGGTGGCCCGCAGGGTCAGCGCCCGCGCCGTCCAGATCACGTCGTCCGCCTGCCGCAGCACCGGCACCGCCCGCCGTACGTCCTCCAGCGCCGCCCGGTGATGCCCCAGCACCCACGAGGCATACGCCCGCCGGAACAGGACCTGCGCCCTGGTGTGCCCGCTGCTGACCGCGACGCCCCGCTCCAGCGACTCCAGGCCCTGGCGGGTGCGCCCGGCGTGCACCAGCGCGACCCCGAGCGCGGCCAGCACGTCCGCCTCCCGGTCGGCCGACTCCGAGCGGGCCGCGAGATCGCGGGCCCGGCGCAGATGGTCCAGGGCGATCCGCATGTCGCCCCAGTCCCGCTGCCAGATGCCGATGACCTGGTGGGCGACGGAGGCGTGCAGCGGCGAGGGGTCCGAGCCGAGCACTTCCTCCGCCCGCGCCAACGCCTGCCTGGGCGCGGCGAACACCATCGGCAGCAGTTCGAGAACCGAGTCGCTTCCCGCTGTCACTCCATGGATGGTAGTGGCCCAGGTGGCGGGCCACACCGGTTTGGCGCTGTATCAATCACCGGACCCGCGGCTCTGACTGACGACCGACGCCTCAGTGGGAGGACACGCCATGGCACCTCAGCGATTCCACGAGCAGTTCGACCAGATCCAACGCTCCATGCCCGACGTCCCGCTGGCCCTCGGACCCGACGACGCCTCGGAGTTCATCTACGAGAAGGGCGTGGTCCTCGCCCGCGACGGACGCGACGCGGCGCTCGTCGAGGAGACCGTGCGCACCCACTTCACCGAGGCGACCGGCCTGACCGGCGACCATGTGCGCCGGGACAGCCCCGAGACCAACCGCTCGGGCATCACCCGGATCAAGGTCGGCGACCCGGGGCACGGCGACCGGCGCGGCGACCGTGCCGTCACCCACGCCCTGCGCGCCCTGAGCGAGCGCGAGGGGCGCGCCGGGCACCGCCTGGTCAGCCGCAACCACGTGGTGTCGATCGCGGTCAACTCCTGCCCCGGCGACGAACCCGTGCCCGCCGCCCTCAGCCAGGGCACCAACCCGGCCCCCGCGGAGGCGGGTCACGACCCCGACACCGCCGTGGACGTCCTGGTCGTCGACAACGGCCTCACCCACGACCACTCGCTCGTCCCGCTCCTTGCCCACGTCGACGGCGACCTGCACGGCACCGAGACCGACGGGGACGGCAACCTCCTCCAGTACGTCGGCCACGGCACGTTCATCGCCGGTGTCCTCGCGGCCGTCGCGCCCAACACCGACATCACCGTCCGCAGCACCCTCAACGACGCGGGCGCCATCCTGGAGTCCGAACTCGGCGAGAAGCTCTTCGAGTCGGTCGCCGGCGGCTGGCCCGACATCATCAGCCTCTCCGCGGGCACCTCCAACGGCCGCACCGACGGACTGCTCGGCATGGACGCCTTCATGCAGGAACTGCGCGCCCAGGGCACCCTGTTGGTCGCCGCGGCCGGCAACAACGCCAGCGCCAGCCCGTTCTGGCCCGCCGCCTACGCCGACCTGCCCGACTACCAGGAGGCCGTCCTGTCCGTGGGCGCGCTGCGCGGCGACGGGGAGTTCGGCGCCTGCTTCAGCAACCACGGCTCCTGGGTCAAGGTCTACGCCCCCGGCGAGCGCCTCACCAGCGCCCTCACCGGCTTCGACGCACCGGTGCCGTACCTGTACCAGCACTCCACGTACGACGCCTGCCGGTACGGCTTCACCTATGTGTGCACCTGCCAGTCCCCCTCCCACGTGGGCATGTTGAGCGAGGACGGCAGCACCGCCCAGCCGGACCAGGTGATGTTCGAGGGGTACGCGCACTGGAGCGGCACCTCCTTCGCGACCCCCGTCGTGGCCGGCCTGGTCGCCGCCCACATGACCGCGCACAAGGAGACCGACCCGCGCGCCGCCCGCACGCAACTCCTCTCCACGAACACGCAGTTCGCCGAAGTGCGCGGGGCGCACGTACCGGCGCTGAGGCCGGCCGGCTGGCGCCCGGTGCCGGTCGTGCAGCGTCCGGTCGGCACATGACGGCCGGAGCGGTCCCTTCCACGGCGTACGATTACTTGCCGTACACGAGGGGTGGGACCGTGGACCGAGCAGATGTCGGTGCGCTGGTCCAGTCCGCCGTCGACGGGGACGCGGCGGCCTGGAAGGCGCTGGTGGAAGGGCTGAGCCCGCTGGTGTGGGCGGTGGTGCGCGCGCACCGGCTCTCCGACGCCGACGCGCACGAGGTGTACCAGACCGTGTGGTTCCGCTTCGCCCAGCACCTCGGGCGGATCCGGGAACCCGACAAGGCCAAGTCATGGCTGGCCAGCACCGCGCGCCACGAGTGCCTGAAGGTGCTCAAGAATCTGCGGCGGCTGACCGTCACGGACGACCCGCAGGTCCTGGACCGGATCAGTGAGGACCGGACGCCGGAGCAGTCGTTCATCGACTCCGAGGAGGCCGCCGCCCAGAGCGAGCGCGTGCGCCGCCTGTGGCAGGAGTTCGAGGAACTCGGCGAGCGGTGCAGGCAGTTGCTGCGCATCCTGATGGCCTCGCCGAAGCCCGGCTACCAGGAGGTGTCCGCCGCCCTGGGGATCGCGGTGGGCAGCATCGGACCGCTGCGCCAGCGCTGCCTCCGGCGGCTGCGGGCGCGGCTCGAAGCCCGGGGGGCGGTATGAGCGACATGCACGACGACCTCGGCGACGACGCCCTCGACCTCGGCGCGGACCTCGGCGAAGAGGCGCTGCCCGACGAGGAGTTCGCCCTCGACCTGCTGGAGGAGGAGCTGCGGCAGGCGACGGCCATCCTGGACCCCGTACCGGCCGCCCTGCGGCAGGTCGCCGTCGAGGCGTTCGCGCTGCACGACCTGGACAGCCGGATCGCCGAGCTCACCTTCGACTCGGTGGTGGACGCCCTTCCGGTGCGGGGGGCGACGGGCGCCCCGCGGATGCTGACCTTCCACGCGGGCGAGGTGACGGTCGACGTCGAACTCACCCCGCAGGGTCTGATGGGGCAGGTGCTGCCGCCCCAGTCGGCCCGGATCGAGGTGCTCAATGGTCCGCAGGCGGGCTCGCCGCTCACCACCGACGACATGGGCCGCTTCACCGCTGAGGCGTCCCCGTCCGGCCCCTTCGCGCTGCGGCTGCGGACCGGCGGGGGAGTCGTCGTCACCGACTGGCTGACCGTCTGAGCACCCCGCGGCCGGTCAGCCGAGGGAGTCCACCAGGGCGGCGAGTGCCTGGGCGAGCCGGTCGAGCCCCGGTCCGGCGGGGCCGCCCGGTTCCGTCATGTACGTGTCCCGCCGGATCTCCACCATCAGGGCACTCACCCGGGGGTCGCGGCCGTAGAACTCCAGCGGCACGTACGTCCCGCTGAACGGACTGTCCAGCCCGACCTCCCCGAACGCCTCCCGGGCCGCGGCGAGCAGCCCGGGCGGCGTGTGGAAGGGGTCGGTGCCGAGGCACACCGGGGGCCGCGGCCCCTCGCCGTGCAGCTCGTAGGGCAGCGGCGCGCTGGGGTAGGAGTGCACGTCGACGACGACGGCCCGTCCCGTCACCGCGAGCCGCTGCGTCACGGCCTCGGTCATGGCCCGGGCGTACGGATGGAAGTAGCGCGCGATGAGCGGCCCGGGATCGGTGTCGGCCGGCCGCAGGTCCTCCCGGTGCGTGGTCCTCGTGTACACCGCGCCCATGCCGACGGCGAGCATCTCCTCCCGCCCGTCCGGAAACCGCTCGGGATCCACCACCAGCCGCGACAGCCTGTTCACGAACCGCCACGGGACCACCCGGCACAACCGGGCGGCGCGGTCGGCGAGTTCCGCCGTGTGCGCGTCGACGATGTGGTCGAGCTCCCGCTCCAACGCCACGTCGTCCAGCACGATCCCGGCCCGCACGTCGGCGGGTATCTCCCGTGCCGAGTGCGGCACATGGAGGATCACCGGCGACCGCTCGGCACCGGGCAACAGGTCGAACGAGGACATACGGCTGCTCCGGGGGCGTGATCGGTGGCTCGGGCCACCATCTCAGCACGAACGCCCTCCGGACACGCCTCCGCCCCGGCCGGGCAGCAGCCGGCCGGGGCGGAGGGTACGGCGCGAGGGCGTCAGCTCAGGGAGGCCAGCGCCTCGTTCCACGTCGTCGACGGGCGCATGACCTTCGCGGCCTTGGCCGGGTCGGGCTGGTAGTAGCCGCCGATGTCGGCGGACTGGCCCTGCACGGCGTTCAGCTCCTCGACGATCTTCTGCTCGTTCGCGGCGAGGGTCTCGGCGAGCGGGGCGAAGGCCTTCGCCAGGTCCGCGTCCTCGGTCTGCGCGGCGAGCTCCTGCGCCCAGTACAGGGACAGGTAGAAGTGGCTGCCGCGGTTGTCGATGCCGCCGACGCGACGGGTCGGGGACTTGTCCTCGTTGAGGAAGGTCGCCGTGGCGCGGTCGAGGGTGTCGGCGAGCACCTTGGCGCGGGTGTTGCCGGTGGCCGTCGCGTACTGCTCCAGGGAGGGCACCAGCGCGAAGAACTCACCGAGGGAGTCCCAGCGCAGGTAGTTCTCCTTGACGAGCTGCTGGACGTGCTTCGGCGCGGAACCGCCGGCGCCCGTCTCGAACAGGCCGCCGCCCGCCATCAGCGGGACGACCGACAGCATCTTGGCGCTGGTGCCCAGCTCCAGGATGGGGAAGAGGTCGGTCAGGTAGTCACGCAGGACGTTGCCCGTCACCGAGATCGTGTCCTCGCCGCGGCGGATGCGCTCCACCGACAGCTTGGTCGCCTCGACCGGGTTCAGGATCCGGATGTCCAGGCCCTCGGTGTCGTGCTCCGGCAGGTACGCCTTGACCTTGGCGATCAGGTTGGCGTCGTGCGCGCGGGTCTCGTCCAGCCAGAACACGGCCGGGTTGCCGGTGGCGCGGGCACGGGTGACGGCCAGCTTCACCCAGTCCCGGATCGGGGCGTCCTTGGTCTGGCAGGCGCGGAAGATGTCGCCCGCGGAGACCGTCTGCTCGATGAGCGCGGTGCCGTTCTGGTCGACCAGGCGGACGGTGCCGGTGGTCGGGATCTCGAAGGTCTTGTCGTGGGAGCCGTACTCCTCGGCCTTCTGCGCCATCAGGCCGACGTTCGGCACCGAGCCCATGGTCGAGGGGTCGTAGGCGCCGTTGGCCCGGCAGTCCTCGATCACGGCCTGGTAGACACCGGCGTACGACGAGTCCGGCAGCACCGCGAGGGTGTCGGCCTCCTGGCCGTCCGGGCCCCACATGTGACCGGAGGTGCGGATCATGGCGGGCATCGAGGCGTCGACGATCACGTCGGACGGCACGTGCAGGTTGGTGATGCCCTTGTCGGAGTCGACCATCGCGAGCGCCGGGCCCTCGGCGAGCTCGGCGTCGAAGGACGCCTTGATCTCGGCGCCCTCGGGCAGCGCCTCCAGGCCCTTGTAGATGCCGCCCAGACCGTCGTTCGGGGTCAGGCCGGCCGCGGCGAGCGTCTGGCCGTACTGCGCGAAGGTCCTCGGGAAGAACGCGCGCACCACGTGACCGAAGATGATCGGGTCGGAGACCTTCATCATGGTGGCCTTGAGGTGCACGGAGAACAGCACGTCCTCGGCCTTGGCGCGGGCGATCTGCGCGGTGAGGAACTCGCGCAGCGGGGCCACGTGCAGGACCGAGGCGTCGACGACCTCGCCCTCCAGGACCGGTACGGACTCGCGCAGCACGGTGGTGGAGCCGTCGTCACCGACCAGCTCGATGCGCAGCGAACCCGCCTCGGAGATCACGACGGACTTCTCGGTGGAGCGGAAGTCGTCCACGCCCATGGTGGCCACGTTGGTCTTGGAGTCGGCCGACCAGGCGCCCATGCGGTGCGGGTGGGTCTTGGCGTAGTTCTTGACCGAGGCGGGGGCGCGGCGGTCGGAGTTGCCCTCGCGCAGGACCGGGTTCACGGCGGAGCCCTTGACCTTGTCGTAGCGGGCCTGGATGTCCCGCTCCTCGTCGGTCTTCGGGTCGTCCGGGTAGTCCGGCAGCGCGTAGCCCTGCGCCTGCAGCTCGGCCACGGCGGCCTTGAGCTGCGGGATCGACGCCGAGATGTTCGGCAGCTTGATGATGTTGGCCTCGGGCGTCTTCGCCAGTTCGCCCAGCTCGTGCAGGGCGTCCGGGATCCGCTGGTCCTCGGTCAGGTACTCCGGGAACACGGCGATGATCCGTCCGGCCAGCGAGATGTCCCGCGTCTCCACGGAGACACCCGCCTGCGAGGCGTACGCCTGGACCACCGGCAGGAAGGAATACGTCGCCAGGGCCGGGGCCTCGTCAGTGTGCGTATAGATGATGGTCGAGTCAGTCACCGGGTGCTCCGCTCCACGTCTGCAACATTGCTCGACATCAAGATATCTCGTGACGGGCCGGGTCTCGACAGCGGTCCTCGACAACAGCGCTCCTCGACGGCGGACCTCGGCCGCGCAGATCCCCCGGGGCAACCGAAGCGTCTGATCTTGTGGTCATGCACCTTGATCGCAGTCGTCCGACGGCCGGGCCCGACCATCCGGCCGCCCGAGGGAAAGCAGACCATGAGATATCGCACCAGAGTGGCGGCCCCGGCAGCGCTGCTCGGCACCGTGGCGGCCCTGTCCGTGGCCGCCCCGGCGCACGCCGCCCAGGACACCGCCGGCCCTGGCCCGGAGACCCTCGGGGACCGTGTCTTCCCGGGCCTCGGCAACGACGGCTACCGCGTCCGCGCGTACGACCTCGACCTCGCGTACGACGCCACGACCCGTCTCGTCGACGCCACGGCGACCCTGACGATCGCCACCACCCAGGAGCTGAGCCGCTTCTCCCTGGACGCGCTGGGCCTCGACGTGCGCGAGGTGCTGCTCGACGGCGTGCCGGCCGCCCGGGAGCAGGCCGGCGAGAAGCTGCGGATCACCCCGGACGCCCCCCTGGCCGCGCGGACCACGCCGACGGTGACCGTGACGTACACGGTGGACCCGCGGTCCGGCGTCACCCCCACGGCCTGGGTGCCCACCCCGGACGGTTTCGCGGTCTGCCCCCAGCCCAACGCGGCCCACACCGTCTTCCCCTGCAACGACCACCCCTCCGACAAGGCGGACTTCACCTGCCGCATCACCGTCCCGGCCGGTCTCAAGGGCGTGGCGAGCGGCCATCTCGTGGGCACCGAGGACCTCGGCGACGGCCGGACCGCGTACCGCTACCGGTCCCGGGAGCCGATCGCCACGGAGATCGTGCAGATCACGGTCGGCGACTACGTGATCAAGGAGCGGCAGGGCCCGCACGGGCTGCCGCTGCGGGACGTCGTCCCGACCGCCCGGGCCGCCGCCCTGGAGCCCGCCCTGGCCCTCACCCCGAACCTGGTGAGCTGGATCGAGCAGCGGCTCGGTGCCTTCCCGTTCGAGACGTACGGTCTGCTGCCCTGCAACAACGACGCCTCGAACGCCTTCGACTTCACCGGCCTGGAGACCCAGACCCTCACCCTGTACAAGCCGAACTTCCTGCTCCAGGCGGAACAGAGCATCGGCTCGCACATGATGCACGAGCTGGTCCACTCCTATTTCGGCAACAGCGTGAGCCCGGCCGACTGGGCGGACCTGTGGCTCAACGAGGGCCACGCCGACTTCTACGGGCTGCTGTACCGCTACGAGCGCGGCTGGGCCGACTCCCTGGGCCTGACCACCATGGAGGCCCGTATGAAGGACACGTACGCGCGGGGCGACCAGTGGCGGCAGACCTCGGGTCCCGTCGCCGCCCCGACCGCGGCCGACCTCTTCGACAGCCAGCGCTACCTCGGTGGCGTCCTCGTCCTGTACGCGCTGCGCCGGCAGGTCGGCGAGAGGGTCTTCGCCGCGATCGAGACCACGTTCCTTGAGCGCTTCCGCAACGCCTCGGCGTCCACCGACGACTACATCGCCGTCGCCTCGGAGGTCTCCGGCGCCGACCAGTCGGGCTTCCTGGGGGAGTGGCTCTACGGCACCAGGACCCCGAGGATGCCCGGTCACCCGGACTGGACGGTGACGCCGGTCGGTTCCGCGCCGCGTCAGCCGCAGAACCGGACCGACGGCCACTGGCACGACAACTCGGCGACCCTGTAGGGCTCAGTCGAGCCGGGCGGCGGGCATCTCGCCCGGCTCGACCACCGTGTCCGCGCCGCGCTGGTGCGGGATCGACACCGAGCCCTGCTGGAGGGCCACGGTCCGCGTCGGCGCCGGGATCCGGATGCCCTCCTCGCGGTAGCGCTTGTGCAGTTGCTTGATGAACTCGTGCTTGATGCGGAACTGGTCGCTGAACTCCCCGACGCCCAGGATGACCGTGAAGCCGATCCGGGAGTCGCCGAAGGTGTGGAAGCGCACCAGCGGCTCGTGCTCCGGGACCGCGCCCTCGACCTGGGTCATGACCTCGGTGACGACCTCGCAGGTGACCCGCTCGACATGGTCGAGATCGCTGTCGTAGGCCACACCGACCTGCACCAGGATCGTCAACTGCTGCTCGGGACGCATGAAGTTGGTCATGTTCGTCTTGGCGAGCTCGCCGTTGGGGACGACGATCAGGTTGTTGGAGAGCGCGCGGACCGTCGTCTGGCGCCAGTTGATGTCCTCGACGTAGCCCTCCTCGCCGCTGGCCAGCCGGATGTAGTCGCCGGGCTGGACCGTCTTGGAGGCGAGGATGTGGATGCCCGCGAAGAGGTTGGCGAGCGTGTCCTGCAGGGCGAGCGCGACCGCGAGTCCGCCGACGCCCAGGGCGGTGAGCAGGGGCGCTATGGAGATGCCGAGGGTCTGCAGCACGACCAGGAAGCCGATCGCCAGGACCAGCACCCGGGTGATGTTGACGAAGATCGTGGCCGATCCGGCGACTCCCGAGCGGGACGTGGTGACCGTCCGCACGAGCCCCGCGACCAGCCGGGCCGCCGCCACCGTGACGACGAAGATCAGCAGCACCGTCAGCACCTGGTTGACCGTGCGCTGGACGCCCTTGGTCAGCGGCAGGGCGGCCGCGGCGACGGCGAGGCCGCCCGCGATGGTCGCCGAGGGCACCACGGTCCGCAGCGCGGCCACGAGGACGTCGTCACCGCCCCACTTGGTGCGGTCCGCGTGCTTGCCCAGCCACTTGAGCAGCATGCGCAGCAGGAAAGCCGCCACCAGGCCCGCGACCACGGCGACACCGGCGCCGATCATGTCGTCCATGGTGAGATCCCGTTGAAATGCCGTCACGTTGCCACCTGTTCGATATTGCGGGATGTGCGATCGCGTCGGCCGGGTGAAGGTCCCGTGGCCGACGCGACCGCTCATCCTGCCGTATCCGACACGGCAGTTCGTACCGGGCGGGGCATCGGATCGCCTGGTTTCAGACGATGCCCTCGGCGAGTTCGGCCTGCTCCCGGTCGGAGTAGGCGGCGGTCGTGGGCGTGCCGTACGAGCGTCGGGCCACGAACCACCACACCGTGGCCAGGAGCAGGACCACGGCCAGCGCCACGGAGGCGTAGTTCATCGTGTCCACCGTCACCGGCGAGGACTGCGGCAGACAGAACAGCACGGTCACACACGCCACCCAGACCACAGCAATCCATCCAATGGGCCTGCTCCACCTGCCCAGACTCCACGGACCCGGCTGAAAACGGTTCCCCGCGCGCAGTCGCAGCAGTACGGGGATGGCGTACGCGGGGGTGATGCCGATGACGTTGATCGCGGTCACCGCGCCGTAGGCGGTCGCCGAGTACAGCGAGGGCAGGGCGAGCACCCCGGCGACCACGACCGACAGCCACACGGCGGCCACCGGCGTCTGGGTGCGGGCGCTGACCTTGCGCCACAGCGCGGAGCCCGGCAGGGCCTTGTCCCGGCTGAACGCGAACACCATCCGGCTGGCCGCGGCCACCTCGGCGTTGCCGCAGAAGAGCTGCGCCACGATCACCACCACGAGCAGCGCGCTCGCCCCGTCCGTGCCGAGCCCGTCGAGCAGGATCTGGGCGGGTGGCACCCCGGTCGCGCTGGCCCGGGTGGCGTCGTAGTCCTGGATCGCGAAGGTCAGCCCCGCGAGCAGCACGAACCCGGCGACCCAGGACACCCAGATCGCCCGCACGATGCCCTTGGCCGCGGACACCGAGGCGTTGGAGGTCTCCTCGGACAGGTGGGCGGAGGCGTCGTAGCCGGAGAAGGTGTACTGCGCGAGCAGCAGGCCGATCGCGGCCACGTAGACCGGGTTGTGCCAGCCGGTGTCGTTGACGAACTCCGTGAACACGAAGGACGGCGACTGGTGGCTGTCGGGGACGATCCACAGGGCGCCGACGATCACCGCCACGCCGGCCAGGTGCCACCACACGCTGACCGAGTTGAGCACGGACACCAGCCGCACACCGAACAGGTTCAGCACGGCGTGCAGCGACAGGATCGCCAGGAAGACCAGCATGGTCTTCCCCGGTGTCGGCTCGAAGCCCCACTGGAGGTTGGCGAACGCGCCCGCGAACAGGGCGGCCCCGTAGTCGATCCCGGCGATCGCGCCGAGCAGACCGAGCAGGTTCAGCCAGCCCGTGTACCAGCCCCAGCGGCGCCCGCCGAGCCGGTCCGCCATGTAGTACAGGGCGCCGGACGTCGGGTACGCGCTGGTGACCTCGGCCAGCGCGAGTCCCACGCACAGCACGAACAGGCCGACCCCGGCCCAGCCCCACAGCATCACCGCGGGGCCGCCCGCGCCCATGCCGAAGCCGTACAGGGTCATGCAGCCCGACAGGATCGAGATCACCGAGAAGCTGATCGCGAAGTTGCCGAAGCCGCCCATGCGTCGGGCGAGCACGGGCCGGTAGCCCAGTTCGCGCAGCCGCTGCTCCTCGTCGGGCTGCGGGACCTCGGGGGATATCGACGGTTCTGACGACATACGGAGACCTCCGATGAAGGGGCGGGGGACGTACGGGTGTCAGGGGCCCTGCACCGCGGACCGGCTCCGGGCCCGCGCCTGGAGGAAGACCTGCACGCCCTGCCCCCGCTCGCCGCTCGCGTCGGCGCGGTAGGACCAGGGCAGCGGCGTGTAGTAGGGGCCGAGCGCGTCGAACACCTCGGTCGCCGCCTCGAACCGCAGGGCGCCCCACAGGGCGTGCGCGAGATGGTTGAGGTCCAGCGGGGTGCGCTCCTCGGCGGGGGCCCGCGCGAACCAGGCGTCGTGCGCCCGGCCCGCCTCCCGGACGGCGTCCTCGGCCACCCAGTGCAGGTCGAGCGCGGCACTGTGCCCGGCGCCGCGCCGGTAGCGCTCGACCCGTACGTACAGCGGCAGCACGTGCAGCGCGGAGCCCGGCGGGGCGGACTCGGCGGCCCAGTGCGCGTAGCCGACCGCCTCCGCGAGCCGCCCCGAGGAGGCCCGCGCGTACAGGAACTGCAGCATGCGGTGGTGGGCCTCACGGTTGTACGGGTCCCGCTTGTCGGCCTCGGCCAGCAGCCCCCAGGGGCCCGGCGGCAGCATCGGCCCGGGCGGCTCGGCCCGGTGCTCCTCCCACCGCAGCCGGTCGTCGAACTGCGCCAGGGCCAGCAGGCACACCCAGGGCACCGGGTCGTGGGCCGCCACCCGGGCGGCGGTCCGGCTGACGTCCCAGGCCTCGATCCACAGTTCGTGCGTACGGCGGTGCCGCTCGCGCCGGGCCCGCAGGGCGCGCTCCACGGCGACCCGGGCCCGCATCACCGCGGCCGGCACGCTGCCGGGCTCCTCGGTGAGCCAGGTCCGCACCACGTCGGTGCCCGCGGCCGCCGCGGCCAGCACCTGGGTGCGCTGGGTCCACTGCCACCAGGCGGTGGTCCGCTCCAGCAGGGTGCGCATCGACATCCACCGCCCGGTGCGGACCTCCTGCAGGGCCGCGCGCAGTTCCGGGTCGTGGCCTGCGGGATCGTAGACGGGGCGTGCTCCTTCTCTGGCCATCACCTGCCCGCCCCGGACACGGGACCGGGCAGGACGGCAGGGTGGAGTAACAACAGCCCTCCTCGGGGCGGCGGTTGAGGAGATCGCGCGTCGGTCGGCGGTCACTATAGGGGCGGACATTCAACGACACACCACCTTCCCGATCATTGAGAACTTCTTTTCATCCGGCGGTAGTTGACTGGTTATCAGCCAGTTGTCGCAGGCATCTCCCCGCTGGTGGGGGCCGCTTGACGCGGACGGGCGGCGGCGGCAGGCTGGCGGACCGTGATCACTCGGGGAGGCATGTGATGACCGGTCCGGTGCTCGCCGTCGACCAGGGCACCTCCGGCACCAAGGCTTTGGTGATCTGCCCCGAACGCGGTGTCATCGGCACCGGGTTCACGGAGGTGCGGCCCCGCCACCTGCCCGGCGGACTCGTCGAGGTCGACCCCGCGGAGCTCCACGACTCGGTGATCGAGGGGGGCGGCCGGGCCCTGGCCGAGGCGGGTGAACCCGTGGTCGCGCTGGGCCTCGCCAATCAGGGCGAGACGGTGCTCGCCTGGGACCCGGCGACGGGCCGGCCGCTCACCGAGGCGCTGGTGTGGCAGGACCGCCGGGCGGACGGCGTGTGTGCCGAACTCCAGCCGCACGCGGAGGAGTTGCGGGGCCTGACGGGCCTGCCCCTGGACCCGTACTTCGCCGCGCCCAAGATGGCCTGGCTGCGCCGGCACCGCACCCGCGAGGGAGTCGTCACCACCAGCGACGCCTGGCTCGTCCACCGGCTCACCGGCGCCTTCGTCACGGACGCCGCCACCGCCGGACGCACCCAGCTCCTCGACCTCGACCGCGCGCGGTGGTCGTCGCGCGCCCTCGACCTGTACGGCCTCGCCGACGAACGGCTCCCCGAGGTCGTCGACAACGCCGGACAGGCCGGTACGACCCGGGCCTTCGGCCCGGAGATCCCGCTCACCGGCCTGGCCGTGGACCAGCAGGCCGCCCTGCTCGCCCAGCGCGTCACGCGACCCGGCGGCGCCAAGTGCACCTACGGGACAGGGGCGTTCCTGCTCGCGCACACCGGGTCCGAGCCCCGGCGTAGCGGTTCGGGACTGGTGAGCTGCGTGGCCTGGCGGCTCGACGGGCGTACGAGCTACTGCCTCGACGGGCAGGTGTACACCGCCGCGTCCGCCGTCCGCTGGCTCACCGACCTCGGCGTCATCGCGGGTGCCGCGGACCTCGACGCCGTGGGCGGTGCGGTGCCCGACAGCGGCGGGGTCACCTTCGTCCCCGCCCTCGCCGGACTCGCCGCGCCCTGGTGGCGGGGCGACCTGCGGGGCTCCCTCACCGGCCTCGGCCTGGACACCGGTCCCGGACACCTGGTGCGCGCCCTGTGCGAGGGACTCGCGGCCCAGGTCGTGGAGCTCGCCGAGGCCGCCGCGCGGGATCTCGGCTCGCCGCTGGACGTCCTGCGCGTCGACGGGGGACTCACCCGCTCCGCCCTGCTCATGCAGACCCAGGCCGACCTGCTCCAGCGCCCGGTCGAGGTGTCGGCACTGCCGGACGCGACGGCCCTCGGCGTGGGCGCCCTGGCCCGCCTCGGCGTGGAACCCGGCCTGGATCCGGCCGACGCACTGCCCGACTGGAAGCCGGCCACGGTGTACGAACCGAGGGTGTCACCCCAGGAGGCGGCCGACCGACGGGGCCGCTTCCGGAGCGCGGTCACGGCACTGCTCGAAGGAACGTCCCGGTGAAACGCGCCGAAGGAACCGTCACCCGCCGCGGTCCGCTGCCGTCGACGCCGTACGACGTGACGGTAGTCGGCGCCGGTGTGGTCGGCAGCGCGACAGCCAGGGCCCTCGCGCACCACCCCCGCCTGCGCGTCGCGCTCGTCGAGGCACAGGACGACGTCGGCCAGGGCAGCTCGAAGGCCAACACCGCCATCCTGCACACCGGGTTCGACGCCACCCCCGGCTTCCTGGAGGCACGTCTGGTCCGCGAGGGCGCGAGGCTGCTCACCGACTACGCGGCGGCGGCCGGCATCCCCGTGGAGCCCGTCGGCGCCCTCCTCGTCGCCTGGGACGAGGAGCAACGCGCCGCCCTGCCCCGCCTGGCCAAGAAGGCCGAACGCAACCACTGCCGCGACACCCGACTGATCGGTCCCGGGGAGCTCCGCGACCGCGAGCCGCACCTCGGCCCCGGCGCGCTCGGCGCCCTGCACGTCCCCGGCGAGAGCATCATCTGCCCCTGGTCCACGACCCTGGCGTACGCCACCCAGGCCGTCCGGCACGGAGTCGACCTGCACCTCGACACCCGTGTCGAGCGGGCCGCCCACGAGGACGGCGGCCACCGGCTGACGACCTCGCGGGGCACCTTGCGCACCCGCTGGCTCGTCAACGCCGCCGGTCTGCACGCCGACACCCTGGACCGCGCCCTCGGCCACGACGACTTCACCGTCATCCCGCGCCGCGGCCAGCTCCTCGTCTTCGACAAGTTCGCCCGCGACCTCGTGCGGCACATCCTGCTGCCCGTCCCCACCGCCCTCGGCAAGGGCGTCCTGGTCGCCCCGACCGTCTACGGCAACGTCCTGCTCGGCCCCACCGCCGAGGACCTGGACGACAAAAGCGCCACCCACTCCACCGCCGAGGGCCTGCGCACCCTCCGCGACAAGGGCCGCCGCATCCTGCCCCGCCTGCTCGACGAGGAGGTCACCGCCGTCTACGCGGGCCTGCGCGCCGCCACCGAGCACGAGGACTACCGCATCTCGGCCCACCCCGGGCAGGCGTACGTCACCGTCGGCGGCATCCGCTCGACCGGACTGACCGCCTCGCTCGCCATCGCCGCGCACGTGACGGAACTGCTCGCCGACTCCGGGCTGGACCTCGGGCCCGCCGAGGAACTGGAACCGGTCCGCGTGCCCAACCTCGGCGAGGCGTTCCCGCGCCCCTACCAACGGCCCGAACTCATCGCCGCGGACCCCGAGTACGGCACCCTCGTCTGCCACTGCGAGCGCGTCACCCGCGGTGAGATCCGCGACGCCCTCGCCGCCACGATCCCCCCGGCCGGTCTGGACGGACTGCGCCGCCGGACCCGGGCCCGGGCGGGACGCTGCCAGGGCTTCCACTGCGGGGCCGCGGTGCGGGAGCTGTTCGAGGGGGCGAGGAGATGAGCGGTGTGCGCCGGGTCGACGTGCTGGTCGTCGGCGCCGGACCCGCCGGGCTCGCGGCCGCCGCCCGCCTGGCCGCGGCCCGGGTGGCCCGGGTCGAGGTACTGGACCGCGCACCGCGGGCCGGGGGAACGCCCCGGTACTGCGCCCACGGCGGCTACGGCACCTGGCTGCACCCCCTGACCGGGCCCGCCCACGCCCGACTCCTCGTCGCCGCCGCCGAGGGCGCCGGAGCCGTCGTACGCCCCGGGACCACCGCCCTCGACTGGGCGGGGCCGCTGTCGCTGCACACCGTCGGTCCGCGCGGACCGGAGACGATCGAGGCACGGGCGGTCGTCCTGGCCACCGGCGCCCGTGAACGCCCGCGCTCCGCCCGCCTGGTGCCCGGCACCCGCCCCGCCGGCGTCCTCACCACCGGCGAACTCCTGCAGGCCGTGCACCTGTACGGGCAGCGCGTCGGGGAGCGGGCGGTCGTGGTCGGCGCCGAGGACGTCTCCTACGCGGCCGCCGCCACCGTACGGGCCGCCGGAGCGGAGGTCGTCGCCATGCTCACCGACCTGCCCCGCGCCCGGACCACGCCCGCCCGCGCCGCCGACGCCCGTCTGCGGCAGGGGATTGCGCTCCTCACCGGCACCACGGTGACCGAACTCCTCGGCCGGGGACGACTGTCGGGCGTGCGGGTGCGGCACCGGGACGGGAGAACGGCCGTACTGCCCTGTGACACCGTCGTGTTCACCGGTGACTTCGTGCCGGATCACGAACTCGCCCGGCGCGGCGGCCTGCTCCTGGACACCGGCACCCGGGGCCCGGCCGTCGACGGGGCGCTGCGCACCTCACGGCCCGGCGTGTTCGCGGCAGGCAGTGTGCTGCACCCCGTCGAGAGCGCGGCGACCGCCGCCCGCGAGGGGGCGCACGTGGCCGCTGCCGTCCTGGAGGCGCTGGCCGGAGCCGAACCCCCGGACGGGGTCCCGCTGTCGGTGGCACCGCCGCTGCGCTGGATCGTCCCCAACCGGATCACCCCGGCCGACCCGGGCCGGCCGTACGTCCTGCGCACGGCGGTCCCGATGAACCACCCGCTGCTCCAGGTCACCCAGGACGGCCGCACGCTGTACCGCCGGCGCCTGCCCAGGGCGGTTCCGTTCCGGCCCCTCGCCCTGACCGCTCGGTGGACCCGACTGGTCGACCCCGGGGGCGGCCCCGTGCGGGTGACGCTCGGCGAGCGGTGAACGGCACGAGCGCCGGTCAGATCACCTTCAGCCGCACCAGCGCACCCAGCGTCAGCGCGCCCGGCACGAGCGGCACCCAGACCGTGATGATCCGGTAGGCGAGCACCACCGCCGTGGCCACGGCCGCCGGGCCGCCCGCCGCCACCAGCGCCACCACCAGGGCCGCCTCCACCGAACCCACCCCGCCCGGCGTGGGCACCAGCGCCACCGCGCAGGTCGCCGCCAGGTAGGCGAGGGCCATGTGCGCGGGCGGCACCGACAACCCCATCGCCTGCCCCACCGCGGCGAGACCGGCCGCCTGGAGGGCCGGGAAGGTCAGCGCACCGCCCCACAGGGCGAGCGCCCGGGACGGCCGGGCGTGCACCGAGCGGGCCTCGCCCAGCGCGGTCCGCAGGAAGGAGCCCACCGCCGTGCGCACCCGGCGGACCCCGGTGAGGACGCCCACGGCCGCCACCAGCAGCACGCCCAGGCCCAGCAGCAGCGGACCGGCCGCCGTGTCGGGCAGCAGGGCGCCGAGCCGCAGCGCGTCCGGGAAGGCGACGAGGAGCGCGGTCAGCAGGGCGAGCCGGCCGACCGACTCCGCGAGCAGGTACAGGGCGAGCGCGGCCGAGGAACGGGCGAGCGGAACCCCGCACACGGTCATGAACCGCAGATTGACCGCGCTCGCGCCGAGGCCCGTCGGCAGCAGGTGGTTGGCCGCGCCCGCCGCGAACTGCGTGGCCAGCAGCCGCCGCCGGGGCAACCGCTCCACCACGGCGCCCTGCCGGGTGAAGGAGGCGGCCACCCACGTCAGACAGGTGGTGCCGACCGCGGCGGCGAGCCACGGCCACTCGGCGTGCCGCAGATGACCGAAGCCCTCGGCGAGCACCGAACGGTGCCGCACCGCCACGACGGTGACGAGCAGGAGCGGCAGCAGGCACAGGATCTGGCGGAGACGGCGGACGGGGAGGCGCTGGAAGGCGCGTCCCTGGGGGAGTTCTACCGTGGTCACACCGGAAGAGGCTTTCCCCGCCGCGCCAACAGCGGGTTGCGGGACCAGGGCCGGGGGCTTACGTACCGTCATCGAGTCCTTCGGTCGTGCGATCGAGGTTCGGGCGTTGACCTCGACAACGCTTGAGGTTCTAAGTTCTCTCCCATGAGCATGGAGACCACAGCCTGGACACAGCTTCACAGTGTCATGAACGCCGAGCAGGAGCGCCGCCCGTTCGCCCGCGCGACGCTGCGCCGCATCGGCGCGTTCGCCCGCCCGCACCGTACCCGTATCGCCCGCTTCGTCGTGCTCGGTGTGGCGACCGCGCTGCTCGCCGTGGCCACGCCGGTGCTGGCCGGCAACGTCGTGGACGCGATCGTGTCGGGCGACGACGAGGGCAAGGTCGTCCGTCTGGCCCTGCTCATCGCCCTCATCGCGGTGGCCGAGGCCGCGCTCGGCATCCTCGCCCGCAGGCTGTCGGCCACGCTCGGGGAGGGACTCATCCTCGATCTGCGCACGGCTGTGTTCGATCATGTGCAGCGCATGCCGGTCGCGTTCTTCACACGCACTCGTACGGGAGCGCTCGTCTCCCGTCTCAACAACGACGTCATCGGTGCCCAGCGCGCCTTCAGCAACACCCTGTCGGGCGTGGTCAGCAACCTGGTCACCCTGCTGCTGACCCTCGTGGTGATGCTCACCCTGTCCTGGCAGATCACCCTGCTCGCGCTCGCGCTGCTCCCGGTGTTCGTGATCCCGGCCCGCCGCATGGGCAGCCGGATGGCCCGCATGCAGCGCGAGGCGGCCGCCCTCAACGCGGCCATGGGCACCAGGATGACCGAGCGCTTCTCCGCTCCCGGCGCCACCCTCGTCAAGCTCTTCGGGCGCCCGGAACAGGAGTCCGTGGAGTTCGCGGCCCGCGCCCGCCAGGTCGCCGACATCGGCGTGCGCACGGCCACCGCCCAGTCGGTGTTCATCACCGCCCTGACCCTGGTCTCCGCGCTGGCCCTCGCCCTGGTCTACGGCCTCGGCGGCTGGTTCGCCCTGCGCGGCAGCCTGGAACCCGGCGCCGTGGTCTCCCTGGCCCTGCTCCTGACCCGGATGTACGCCCCGCTCACCGCCCTCGCCGGCGCCCGCGTGGAGGTGATGAGCGCGCTGGTCAGCTTCGAGCGGGTCTTCGAGGTGCTGGACCTGAAGCCGCTGATCGCGGAGAAACCGGACGCCCGCGAGGTCCCCGAGGGGCCGGTCGCCGTCGAGTTCGCCGACGTCCGCTTCGGCTACCCGTCCGCCGACAAGGTCTCCCTCGCCTCCCTGGAGGAGGTCGCCTCCCTCGACACCCGCGGCGGCGCCGAGGTCCTGCACGGCGTGTCCTTCCGCGCCGACCCCGGCCGGACCGTCGCCCTCGTCGGCTCCTCCGGCGCCGGCAAGTCGACCGTCGCGCAACTGCTGCCGCGGCTCTACGACGTCGACGCGGGCGCCGTCCGCATCGGCGGCGTCGACGTCCGCGACCTCACCGCGGACTCCCTGCGGGCCACCCTCGGCATGGTCACCCAGGACGGCCACCTCTTCCACGACAGCGTCCGCGCGAACCTGCTGCTGGCCCGCCCCGAGGCGACCGAGGACGAGTTGTGGGACGCCCTGCGCCGCGCCCGCCTCGACGCCCTCGTGCGGTCCCTGCCCGACGGCCTGGACACCGTGGTCGGCGAACGCGGCTACCGGCTCTCCGGCGGGGAACGCCAGCGCATGACCATCGCCCGGCTGCTGCTGGCCCGCCAACGGGTCGTCATCCTCGACGAGGCCACCGCCCACCTGGACAACACCTCGGAGGCCGCCGTCCAGGAGGCGCTCACCGAGGCGCTGGAGGGCCGGACGGCGATCGTGATCGCCCACCGCCTGTCCACCGTTCGCTCGGCCGACCTGATCCTGGTGGTCGAGGACGGACGGATCGTGGAGCGGGGCACGCACGAGGAACTGCTCGTCCTCGACGGCCGGTACGCCGAGCTCTACCGCACCCAGTTCACCTCACAGGACGGCGGGACGCCGGAGATCGCGGGGGCCGGTGGGGCCATGGCCTAGGGGTACGGCCGCGGCGGGCACCCCGGTCACGGCGTGAGCCGGTCCTGGTGGCCCGCCCGCCACTCGGTCAGCAGGACGGTGGCGTCGTCCTCCAGCCTGCCGCTGTGGTGGTCGAGGACCGCGTGCATCAGCCGGCGCAGCGTCTCGTGCAGCGTCTGCCGGCCGGAGTGCTGGCGGACGATGAAGTCGGTGAACCGCTCCCGGCCGAAGCGCCGCCCCGCGGAGTCGCGGGCGTCGACGATCCCGTCGGTGTACAGCAGCAGCCGGTCACCCGGCTCCAACTGGTGACGGCCGACGACGATCGGCAGCCCCAGGCCCGCGCCCATCGGCCCGGCCGGCGGGCAGGCCGCCTCCAGGGTCCAGCGGTTGTCGCGGACGACGAGCGGCAGCGGGTGGCCGCGGTTGACCCAGGTCAGCAGGCCCGTGTCGAGATCGAGTTCGGCGAGGACGCCGGTGACGTAGCGGCTGGTCCCGAAGTGCGCCACGAGCACGTCCTCGACGGCCCGGCTCGTCTCCGCCAGCGAGGCCCCCTGACGGCGGGCGTTGCGGCAGGCGGCGACCGCCACGTTGGCGGTGATGCCCGCGGTGGTGTCATGACCCATGGCGTCGAGCACGGACAGGTGCAGGGTGGTGCCGCTGACGGCGTAGTCGAAGGCGTCACCGCCCATCTCGTAGGCGGGCTCGCTCGCGGCACCGACGGTCACCTCGTGGCCGGCGAAGGCGGGCGGCGGCATCAGCTTCCACTGCATCTCCGCCGCCACGTTCATGGGTTCCGTGCGCACCAGCCGGGCGAAGGAGTCACTGAAGGACCTCTTGCTGAGCAGGATCAGGGCGACGAGGGAGGCGAGGTCGCGCAGGTCCTGTCGGACGGCCCGGTCGTCGCCGTCCTCGGTGTCGGCCCGGAGCACCCCGATGCGCTCGACGCCGTCCGTCACCGGCACCCACCACCGCCGCCGTGACCAGGAGTCGCGCGGGGTCTCGGAGACCAGCGTCACCCGCTGGTAGGCCCGCCCGGGCAGGGTGCCGTCGACACGGAACGCCTCTCCGCCCGCCGCCGCGTCGAGACCGCGGCCGGTGATCCGCCGCAACAGGGTCTCGCGGATGTCGACGGCGTAGACGGCCACGTCGTACAGCCCGGCGGCGTCCGCCTGGCCCGCGACGAGAGCGGGCAGTTCCTCCAGCGTCACCGTGTGCGCGGCCTGCATCAGCCGGCGCAGCATCCGCCCGGTGTCACCGGTGTTCTCCATGCCACCACCCCGGTCGCAGGATCGGACACCCACCGCGTACCCCGGAGGGGGCACCTGACTCCTGAGCCGCGGCCGTCACTGCCGAAGCCACAGCCCAGGATGGTTGTACCGGACCGGCTGGGCGGCCGGTCAGCCGTCCTTGCCCATGGCCTTGCGCACGGCGTCCCGGGTGCGGTCGACCAGGGCGGCGACCGGCCCCAGGGCCATGTTCCTGGCCGCCGACTCGGTCCCCGGGTGCGGGTGGGTGGGGGCCACGGCCTCGGCCGCCTTCAGGGCGGTGGCCATGGCGGACAGACGGGCCTTGTCCGCGTGGCGGCGGATGTGGTTGAACTCGTACCGCTCCTCGGCGCGGGCGTGCTTCATCACGTCCAGGCGCAGCGTCATGAGCTCGCTGAGGAACTTGGGGTCGTCGGTGTCCGTCCCGTCGAGCCGTGACAGGAGCTCCTTCGCCTCCCGCTCCTCGGCCAGCCGCTCGTCCGCCACCTTCGCGCCGTCCGGCACGGAGGTGCGGGTGAAGGGCCGCACGACCTCCTCCTCGGCCGTCTCGTGCACGGCCAGAAGCCGGACCAGGTTCCGGAACGCCGCCCGGCGCTCGTCCCCGGCCGTCCGCTCCACCTCGTCGAAGAGATTGCGGATGTCCCCGTGCTGCCGCATCAGCAGGGCCACGACATCGGCGTCGCTCGCCGCGATCCCGGCCATGTCAGCTCCTCTCCCGGGAGGCGACGTCGGGGTGCTCGCCCTCCGTCTCGATGCGGTACTCGCGGCCGAACATCTCCCGGTGCTGGGCCATCACCCGCTCGCTGGGCGGCTCCTCGCCGCCGTGGATCTGCTCCTGCATCCTCTCGAACCGCTCATGGGCGTCGCGGACATAGCCGGTGCCGAGGGTCGTCAGATCCATCTGGGTGTCCAGCAGCCCGCGCACGAACTGCTTGTTCTCCTCGAAGGTCAGCACGTTCGGCAGCTCCGGGGCGAGGATCTCCTGCGGCTCGCGGCCGTCGTGACGGCGCATCAGGTCGCAGGCGATCCGCAGGTGTTCGAGCTCCATGTTCAGGTGGAGCTCCCACACCGCCTTCACCTTGGGGTCGGGCTCCTGCTCCATGAACGAGTGGTACAGGTAGCACTCGTTGTACTCGTGGGTGACGAGCTGCTCCCACCACGACTCGCCCGGGTCGACCAGGGACTCGTAGTGCGTGACGTGCTCCTCCTCGATGAGCCCGATCTCCTGGTAGAGCTGGCGGGCGATCGGCTCCATGTACTGGGGGCCGACGTTCATGTAGAAGTTCATGGTCTGCTGCTCGGCCGCCGTGATGGTCAGCGCGTGCAGCCGGGAGAGCGGGTTGACCGTCGTACGGTCGTAGGGCTCGCGCACGTTGTCGGCCGGGTGGCGGTGGTGGAACTTGGTCGGCCGTCCCGGCATCACCTCGGTGAGCCCCTCGACGATCGACTCCGCCTTGCGGTGCTCGATCATCTCGTACAGGTTGGCGTACCGGTACAGGTGGTCGAAGTCCTCCAGGACACCGAACTCGTACGCCTGCCTGAGACACGGGTCGGGCTCGTGGCGGGCGATCCAGCCGGTGAGGTCGACCGCGACCTGCTCGTAGGAGATGGTCGTCTCCAGGACCGAGGCGAGGCCGGGCAGCAGCCAGTTGACGACCTTCTGCTGCTGCTGCTCGATGTAACGGACCTCCGCCAGTTGCCGCTTGACGTCCGGGTCGGGACAGTGCCGGGCGAACTGGTGGCTGAAGAGGATCGCCTCGACCTCGATGCCGTTCATCGCGATGATGCGGCACTTGGTGTACGGGTCACCGTGGTCGGGGTCGACGGGTTCCACGTCGAGCTCACGCCAGTTGCGCAACTGGCGGTCCAGGGGGATGCCCTGGTGTTCCAGGGGGTTGAAGCCCATGAGTGTCTCCTAGGACTAGGGCCGGAACTGAGCCGCGCGGGTACCCGGGCCGGTGGGGTGTAACCGGGCGGTGAAGGACGTGGAGAAGCGGAATCGGCCATCTGCGTGAGGCCGGAAGGGCCCGTCGGGGCAGGGGCCTTCGCACCGCCGGTCGCATCCCGTCCGCGACAGCGCGTACCCGCAGGTCACGGCGGCGAACTCGGCTCCGCAGCGGGCGTCGACGCGGATTCCGGACGCATCGCGGGGAACAGCACCTCCGTGGCGGCCCTCGCGTGCAGGGAGTCCAGCGTCTTGATCTGCCGTGCCGCCCTGCGCAGCAGCTCCTCCAGCCGGTCGGCGTCCAGCCGCGCGTCCTGCGCCGACGCGGCGAGCAGCCCGCGCCACAGCGAGGCCTTGCCCTGGGCCCCCAGTCGCAGCGCCTCCAGCTCGATCAGCAGGGCGAGTCCGGAGCGGCGCAGCAGACGGCCGTTGGGCTTCATCCGCCCGGCCTTCTCGCCCAGCCACGCCCCGTACGTCTTGTAGCGCCTGACGGGGACGTCGAGGTCGGCGAGGAGGCGCACCAGGGCCTGCCGGTCCTGGGAGATCTCCTTGCGCAGGCTCTCCAGGCTCTCGCCGTAGGCCGTGCCGTGGTGCTCCCGTGTCATGCGACGGGCGAGTTCGACGCCCGCCGTCGCACCGGCCAGGTGGTCGTTGAGATAGATCACCAGGCGTTTCTGCCGCGTCGGACCGTCGGGCGTGTCCCGTGCCGTCGTGTTCATGGTTGTCCTCCGGGCGCCGGGGTCCTGTGATGAGCTCCGAGTGCCCCGGCCGGGCCGGTCAACCACTCGCTCCCGGAACCCCGGCGCAGGTGTCGGGCCCGGGCCCGCCCGGCGGCGGCGTACCACCCCGCCCCCATCAGCACGGCCAGCCCCGCTTCCACGAGGTCGCCGCCGTAGTACATCCACTGGGCGCCCAGATGCAGGTCGGCGGCGCTGAAGCCGGTACCGGGCGGCGGCCGGGAGTACAGCGTGCGGGCCAGCACGGCGTGCGCGGTCCCGGCGGCCAGTACGGTCGTGCCGCGCAGGGCGACGCCCCGGCGGCGGCGCACGGGATCGAGCCCGCCCACCGCGAAGGTGAACAGCAGTCCCGCTGCCGCCATGTGCACCTGGACCGCGCTGTGCGGCCACGGCCGGTGTGCCGTCGCCGCGAACAGGTCCGTGCGGTACAGCAGCCACAGCCCGCCCACGTCCAGGACGGCGGCCAGGGGAGGAAAGAGCAGCACACCCACCGCACGGGAGTGCGCCACGGCCACCAGGCGCCGCCGTACCGGGCCGGGAGCGAGGGCGCGCAGGGCGAGGGTGAGAGGGCGGGCGGCGACGAACAGCAGCGGGGCCGCCATGCCGACGACCAGGTGCCGCACCACGTGCTGGGTGAACGGCCCGCCCCACGGCTCGCCCCACAGTCCGCCCCACGGCTCGCCCAGTGTCGCCCAGGCCGTGGCCACGCCTCCCGTCACGAACGAGGCGTCCCGCGCCAGGGGCCAGGAGTCCCCGCGTCTTCGCAGCCGGCTCGCCGCCGCCGGATAAGCGACGGTCACCAGCAGCGCGACCCCGGCGACCACCAGCTCGGCCGGTCCCGCCGGGCCCGGGTGCACGTGCGTGGGTGTCATCGCGGCGCTGTGCCGGCACCGTGCCGGCGCGCGGCGTGCACCGCGAGCCCCACGCCGGTGAGCAGCAGGAGCACACCCGCGAGGTTCCACGCCACGTCGTAGGGGGTGACGTCCACGCCGTAGCGGATCTGGTGCAGGCGCAGCAGCTTGTGGTCCACGACGCCGTCGAACAACTGGAAGGCCCCCATGCCGAGGAGGAGGCCCGCCCGGGCGTGGGGTACCGACAGGGACCCGCGGCGGCGCAGATCGGCGTAGAGGAAGAACCCGGCGCACAGGGCGAGGAGTTCGGCGGTGTGCAGGAGGCCGTCCGAGAGCAGGCCCGCACGGCTGGTGGCGCGGTCGTAGAAGTGGTGCCAGCCCAGGATCTGGTGGAAGACGATCTCGTCGACCGCGGCCGTCACCGCCGCTCCGATCAGCGCGCACACGGCCGTCGACCGGCGCGGCTCGACGCGCGGGGCGGGGACGGCGCGCGAGGGGCCAGGGCCCCTCAGGGACTCACGGGCCCCGCCCTCCTCGGGGCCGGTCACCCCTGGTGCCCCTCGGCGTCGATCACGTCACGCCTGCCGGAGTGCCGCTTCTGGTCCGCCTCTGCCGCCTGCGGATGGTGCAGGTCGAAGGCGGGGGACTCGGAGCGGATGCGGGGCAGGCCGGCGAAGTTGTGGCGCGGGGGAGGGCAGGAGGTGGCCCACTCCAGGGAACGGCCGTAGCCCCAGGGGTCGTCCACCTCGATCCGCTCACCCTTCTTCGCGGTCCGCCACACGTTGTAGAGGAACGGCAGGGTGGACAGGCCCAGCAGGAACGCGCCGATGGAGGAGACGGTGTTCAGGGCGGTGAAGCCGTCGGCGGCCAGGTAGTCGGCGTAGCGGCGGGGCATGCCCTCGGCGCCGAGCCAGTGCTGGACCAGGAACGTGGTGTGGAAACCGACGAACAGCGTCCAGAAGTGGATCTTCTCCAGGCGGTGGTCGAGCATCGTGCCGGTCATCTTCGGCCACCAGAAGCTGAATCCGCCGAACATCGCGAAGACGATCGTGCCGAAGAGCACGTAGTGGAAGTGGGCCACCACGAAGTAGCTGTCGGTGACGTGGAAGTCCATCGGGGGCGAGGCGAGGATCACGCCCGTCAGCCCGCCGAAGAGGAACGTGACGAGGAAACCGGCCGCCCACAGCATGGGGGGTTCGAAGGAGAGCGAGCCCTTCCACATCGTGCCGATCCAGTTGAAGAACTTCACGCCCGTCGGCACGGCGATCAGGAAGCTCATGAAGGAGAAGAACGGCAGCAGCACGGCCCCGGTCGCGAACATGTGGTGCGCCCACACCGTCACGGACAGGCCGGTGATGGCGATCGTGGCGCCGATCAGGCCGACGTAACCGAAGATCGGCTTGCGGGAGAACACCGGGATGATCTCGCTGATCACCCCGAAGAAGGGCAGGGCGAGGATGTAGACCTCGGGATGCCCGAAGAACCAGAACAGGTGCTGCCACAGCAGCGGTCCGCCGTACTGGGCGTCGAAGACGTGCGAGCCGAAGTGCCGGTCGGCCTCCAGGGCGAGCAGCGCGGCCGCCAGGACCGGGAAGGCCAGCAGGACCAGCACCGAGGTCAGGAGCACGTTCCAGGTGAAGATCGGCATCCGGAACATGGTCATGCCCGGCGCGCGCATGCAGATGATGGTGGTGATGAAGTTGACCGCGCCGAGGATGGTGCCGAACCCGGCCAGCGCGAGTCCCATGATCCACAGGTCGGCGCCGACGTAACCGCTGCGGATCGGGCCGCTGAGCGGGGTGTAGGCGGTCCATCCGAAGTCCGCGGCGCCCTGCGGGGTGAGGAAGCTGCCGAGGACGATGAGACCGCCGAAGAGGAACAGCCAGTAGGAGAACATGTTCAGCCGCGGGAAGGCGACGTCCGGGGAGCCGATCTGGAGCGGCATGACCGCGTTGGCGAACCCGGCGAACGTCGGCGTCGCGAACAGCAGCAGCATGATCGTGCCGTGCATCGTGAACGCCTGGTTGTACTGCTCGGTGGACAGGAACTGCAGCCCCGGCCGGGCCAGTTCCGCCCTGATCGCCATCGCGAGCACCCCGCCGACCAGGAAGAAGCAGAACGAGGTGATCAGATAGAGGTGGCCGATCTTCTTGTGGTCGGTCGTGGTCAGCCAGGAGACGACCACATGTCCCCGGCTCCGGCGCTCGGCCGCCGGGACAGGAGCGACCGGTTCGGTGTGCGTCGCCATCTGCCCGCCCTAGGGGATGTCGAGGGTGTTCGTGTCGGGCAGCGTGTAACCAGCCTGACGGAAGCCACTCGTCCGACTTTTGGCGACGACCCGCCGGGCCGCTTCTGGCTCAGGTGCCGGCGGAGCCGTTGCCCTCGTCGGTGTCCTCCGTGTCTTCCGTGTCCTCGCCCTCCGCCTGTGAGGGAGTGGTCCGAGGCACGTCACGGCGGCCGGAGGTCTCCCGCTCGTCCTCCGGGGTCTCCTGGCGCTCGCCCTCGGCCTGGGACGGGGTCTGCTCGCTCATGGTCGCCTCACTGTCAGGGGGTTCGGGGTGGATACGTCCTCGCGGTCGTTCAGGTCCGCTGCCCGGGAGCGGCGCGCAGCCAGGCCGCGATCCAGCCGGTCCGCATCGCCGCGCCGAGGGGGTACGTCGGCCGGGTGCTGCCTTTGGGCACGTGGACCAGGTCCACGGCGGGCAGGGTCAAGGTGGTGCCGAGCCCGACGCGGCGGGCCTGAGCCGGGCCCCGGGGTTCGGGGGGCGCGGAGAGCTGGGCGGCGCAGGCGGAGGCCCGCAGTCCGCCCGTCGTCATCCGGAGCCGCACGTCCGTCTTCGGTCCGAGGACCCACGGGGAACAGCGCAGGTGCACCAGCGGCCACAGACCCGCCACGAGGTCGAACAGGCCGTGTGTGACGGCGAGGGTGTCCGCGGGGTCCCGCCTGCTCGTCCTGTGCATGTGCCCGCTCCTTGTCCGGGACGGCCGGGTACCCCTGCCCGGGCGTCCTCACGCGGGGCCCAGGGCCACCGTGGTCGTCACGCGGGTGAGGGAGGGTTTCCGCGGCACGGACCCGAAGCCGAAGCGGACGGGCGGGTCGACGGGGGCCGCCGCACCGAGGTCCCGGCCCTCGAAGACCCCCGACACCGAGTCGACCAGCCGCAGGTCCCGGGCTCCGTACCACTCGTGGCGCCCGGTGCGCGCACTGCCCCGGGTGCGCACCCCCGGCAGCAGGACGCGGGCGGGCAGGGAGGTGAGCGTGCACCAGGCCGGCTGCCGGGCCAGCGCACCGGGCACCGCGCGCAGCAGCAGCCCGAGGACGTGTCGGCGGCCCGTCGTGAAACGCAGGTCGAGCGGCCCGGCCGAGACGCTCCAGGTCCCGTCGCCGACCCGCACGGCGACCGGGACGACCCGCACGGTGTCGAAGACGTAGGTGTCGCTGACGAAGTCCGCCGTCCGCCGGGTGGGGGCGAGCAACAGCCGTTCCCCGTCTGGTCGTTCCAGCATCACGTCGCTGAACGGCCCGAACGGCGACCGCGGCCAGTGCCCGAGCACGATCCGGGTCCCGGAGGCCGTGCCCAGGCCGGCGATCCAGCCGTCGAAGCGCAGGTGCCCGCTCATGCGACCAGCGGCCGCGAGGGCCCCAGCCGGACGTGCCCGCCCCCGGGGGAGCAGTGCACGACAGGCTCGTCGAGCGGGACGGGCAGGCCCGCCGCGGCGGTCAGTGTCTCCTCCAGCACGTCGACGGCCGCACCGGCCGGCGGCCACGGCTCGTGCTCCACGGGTGTTTCGAGGAGGACCCCCAGGCGGCGGGTGTACGCCCGCCGGCGCGAGGTCGGCCACACGTCACGCTCGGTCGGCCGGACGGCCTCGCCGGGCCGCACCGCGAGCCGGTAGGCGACCCGGCCGGCCCCGCGCCGGCCGGTGTACGACACGGTGTCGCCGTGCGGGGTGACGCGCAGGTGTCCCAGGGCGTACGGCGCCCCGACGGCCCGGGCCGCGAGCATCAGCGGGCAGGCCACCTCGATGGACAGGAACCAGATCCCGTCCCGGCCGTCCTCCCGGCGCACGTAGGTCCGCAGGTTGGTCTCCGCGAACGACGGGAGCCCGGGCACGGCGGCGGGCACGCCCGCGGGGCGCACGTCCGCCATCACGAACGGCGTGAGTCCCACCCACGCCACCCCCTCGTACTCGTCCACGACCAGCCCCCGCGGCAGGAGTGCCTGCACCGCCCCGGGCGGGAACGGCCAGTGGACGAACGTCTGCCGCAGCCACCGGGCCCGCAGGGCCGGCACCCGCACCCGCTGTTCGGCTCCGTAGGCCACCACGCGGGCCGGGTCCCCAGCCAGGGTCTGCGAAAACGCCTCCTCAGACCGACCGCGTGCCGTGAGACCGCCCGGGTCGCAAGAACACGCCCTTCGAGTCCGAAGCGGCCCGTTGTACAGTGAGCCACGCCTTTGACCTGCAGCAAGCAGGCAGGGAGCCGTCTTACAGGAGTGCTGAATGCTGCGCACCATGTTCAAGTCCAAGATCCACCGTGCCACCGTCACCCAGGCCGACCTGCACTACGTGGGATCGGTGACCATCGACGCGGAACTCCTCGACGCCGCCGACCTGCTGCCCGGCGAGCTCGTGCACATCGTCGACATCACCAACGGCGCCCGGCTGGAGACGTACGTCATCGAAGGGGAGCGCGGTTCCGGGGTGGTCGGCATCAACGGTGCCGCCGCCCATCTCGTCCACCCCGGCGATCTGGTGATCATCATCAGTTACGCTCAGGTGACCGACGCCGAGGCGCGGGCGCTCGAACCCCGGGTCGTGCACGTGGACCGCGACAACCGCATCCTCGCCCTGGGGGCCGATCCGTCCGAACCGGTGCCGGGTTCGGACCAGGAGCGCAGCCCGCAGTCGGTGCCGGCCTGACCCGACGCCCGACGACCCTGGACCAGGAGCGTGTTCATGAGCGACATCGAGATCCGTGACGACCGAGAAGCCGGGCGTCTCGAAGCCCTCGGCCCCGGGGGCGGCGAAGTCGTCGGCCACATCCAGTACTTCGTCCTCGAAGCACCCGAGCGCGCCCTGGTCCCGGTCCACACCATCGTGGAACCGGCCCACGAGGGCCAGGGCATCGCGGGCTCCCTCGCCCGTGAGCTGTACGGCATCGCGGCCCGCGAGGGCATCCAGGTCGCCCCGCTGTGCCCGTACGTCGTCAAGTGGGCCGAACGCCACCCCGACGAGGCCCCCGCGGTCACGCCGGAGCTCCTGCGAGCGGCCAAGCAGTGGCTGACGGCCCACCCCGAGGGCTTCTGAACGGACGCCGTCCGGATCGCCTCGGCCCGCTCCGACTTCCTGACGGGGCGGGCCTCGTGCTGTCCCACGCGGCCCGCTCGTCACGCACACGGGTGACTGGCGGAAAGTGCCACGGGTACGCGGGGGAGTAGTCCAGAGCCGATGTTGACCTACTGGCTGGAGGACCCGATGACCGATCCGTACCCCGACCCCGTCCCGCCGAGCCCCACGCCCGGCCCCGGGCCGGTTCCCGCACCGGGGCCCGCCCCGGAGCCCCCGTCACCCCCGAACCCGACCCCGACTCCGGGCCCCGGTCCCGGTCCGGCGCCCGATCCGGTCCCGCCGGGCCCCGGCCCCGGGCCCGATCCGTCGCCGTCCCCGGTGCCGCCGGGACCCGAGCCGGTGCCGAACCCGGAGCCCGGGCCGCCGCTCAGTTGACGGCAGGTGACACAGGGAAGGAGGGCCACCGGACGGTGGCCCTCCTTCAGGTCGGGGCGACGCTCAGCCCGTCACCTCGGACCGGTCCCCGCCCCACAGCGTGTGGAACGAGCCGTCCCGGTCCGTGCGCCGGTACGTGTGCGCCCCGAAGAAGTCCCGCTGCCCCTGCGTGAGGGCGGCCGGCAGCCGCTCGGCGCGCAGCGCGTCGTAGTAGGCCAGCGCCGCCGCGAAGCCCGGCGTCGGCACACCCTGGCGCGTCGCCGCGACGATGACCTCGCGCCAGTCGTCCTGCGCGTCGGCGATCTCCTGGGCGAAGGTGTCGTCGGAGAGCAGGCTGGGCAGGTCCGCGCGGGTGTCGTAGGCGGAGCGGATGCGGTCCAGGAAGGCCGCGCGGATGATGCAGCCACCGCGCCAGATAGCCGAGACGGCACCCAGGTCGATGTCCCAGTCGTACTCCTCACGGGCGGCCGCGATCTCGTGGAAGCCCTGCGTGTACGACACGATCTTCGAGGCGTACAGCGCCTGCTCGACCCGGTCCGCGAAGGCTCCCGCCTCCGACTCCGACAGCGGCGTCGCCTTGGGCCCGGCGAGCCCGCGGGACGCCTCCCGCAGCTCGGCGTGGCCGGACAGCGAGCGGGCGAAGACCGCCTCCGCGATGCCCGAGACCGGGACGCCCAGGTCGAGGGCGATCTGCACGGTCCAGCGGCCGGTGCCCTTCTGCTCCGCCTGGTCCACCACCACGTCCACGAACGGCTTGCCCGTCTCCGCGTCCACGTGGGAGAGCACCTCGGCCGTGATCTCGATCAGGTACGAGTCCAGGCGGCCGGTGTTCCAGGTGCGGAAGATGTCGGCGATCTGCGCGGGGGAGTACCCGGCCACGTCCCGCAGCAACTGGTAGGCCTCACCGATGAGCTGCATGTCGGCGTACTCGATGCCGTTGTGGACCATCTTCACGAAGTGTCCGGCCCCGTCGGGACCCACGTGCGTCACGCACGGAGCGCCGTCCTTCGCCTTCGCGGAGATCTTCTCCAGCATCGGGCCGAGCGAGTCGTACGACTCGCTCGGGCCGCCCGGCATGATGCTCGGGCCGTTGAGCGCGCCCTCCTCGCCGCCGGAGACGCCCATGCCGACGAAGTGGATGCCCTGCTCGCGCAGTTCGCGTTCCCGGCGCCGGGTGTCCGCGAAGTGCGCGTTGCCACCGTCGATGATCATGTCGCCGGGCTCCAGCAGCGGCGCGAACTCCTGGATCACCGCGTCGGTCGGCTCACCGGCCTTCACCATGATGACCAGCCGGCGCGGCCGCTCCAGGGCCGCCACGAACTCCTTGGCGGTCTCGGCCGCGATGAAGTCGCCCTCGCCGCCGAACTCCTCGACCAGAGCGTGCGTGCGCGACGCGGTCCGGTTGTGCAGGGCGACCGTATAGCCGTTGCGGGCGAAGTTACGGGCGAGGTTGCGGCCCATGACCGCGAGGCCCGTGACACCGATCTGCGCTGTGTTGCTCATACCGCCTGCTCCCAAAAGATCCCGTGGATCGCGTAGGTCGTCTATCGCTGCCGGTCGTGCTTGTCAGTATCGTCCACCGGTCATCCTGGCCTGTCGGGGGACTGTCCGCACACCAGGGATACGGTTCGGGCGCCTCGTTGTGTTCAGCCGGACCCGCCCGTCCGGCGCACGCCCCCACGCGGCTGGATGCCGTCTTGTCATGGCCTGTTCGCGGCGCTTACTTTTGCCCCTCCTGGCGCATGACGCTTGTCTAGGGGGAGGCCTCCATGGCCGTACGCGGCCGGCACCGCCGGTATCAGCCGAACAGGATCAACCGGGCCTCGCTCACCGTCACCGCGGGCGGTGTCGGCATCGCGGTCCCGCTCATCGGCACCGGCACCGCGCACGCCGCCGACGTGGACACCTGGAACAAGGTCGCCGCGTGCGAGTCCAGCAACAACTGGAGCATCAACACCGGCAACGGCTACTACGGCGGGCTCCAGTTCACCCAGTCCACGTGGGAGGCGTACGGCGGCACCCGGTACGCGGCGCGCGCGGATCTGGCCACCAGGGACCAGCAGATCGCGGTCGCGGAGAAGGTCCTGGACGGACAGGGGCCGGGCGCCTGGCCGGCCTGCTCCGTGCGGGCCGGACTGACACGCGGCGGCGCCGACCCGGACGTCGGGCCGCTCACGACGAGGACCGCCTCCGTACGGGACGTCCAGCCGCAGACCACCCCGCAGTCGCGGGCCGGGTCCGCCGAGATGTACACCGTGGTCCGGGGCGACTCGCTCTCCGGGATCGCCGACGCGCACAAGGTGCGGGGCGGCTGGCGGGGGCTGTACTCCGCCAACCGCGGGACCGTCGGCGCCGATCCCGACCTGATCCTGCCCGGCCAGCGGCTGAAGCTGCGGGCCGGTGCCGCCACGCCCACCACCACCGGGCACACCTCGACCTCGACGCGGAAGACGTCCTCCGACACCGCGAAGAAGACCGAGAAGGCCGCGGAGACCGGACTGGTCGCCCCCGTGAACGCCTCCCTCGGCACGCCGTACCACAAGCAGGGCTCGGCCTGGTCGAAGGGCTACCACACCGGTGTCGACTTCGCGGTGCCCACCGGGACCTCCGTGAAGGCGGTCGCGGCCGGCAAGGTCGTCACCTCGGGCTGGGGCGGCTCCTTCGGCTACCAGGTGGTCATCCGGCACGCCGACGGCCGCTACACGCAGTACGCCCACCTGTCGGCGATCTCCGTGAAGGCCGGGCAGAGCGTGGGCCCGGGCCAGCGCATCGGCCGGTCGGGCTCCACGGGCAACAGCACGGGCCCGCATCTGCACTTCGAGGTGCGGACGGGGCCCGGCTTCGGCAGCGACATCGACCCGGTGGCGTACCTCCGGGCCGGCGGCATCAGGATTTGACCCGCGTCCGGTGCCGGTCAAGGACCGGCATCGGGATGTACGCGGCGCCGTAGAACGGGCCGTAGTACGCCGGGGGTTGGCCGCCCGGGTCCGCGAGCTCCTCGGACGGGCCGTCCCCGCGGGCCGGCTCGGGCGTGGCGGGGGCCGGTACGAGCAGTTCCCCGCGCAGGGCGGCGACCTGCTCGACGAGCACGCCCTCGCGCACGAGAGCGTCGGCGGGCTCCTCGGCGGGCGCCGGGACGAACACGTCGACGTCGTCGAGGTCCGCGGCCTCGGCGGGCTCGCCGTGGGTGCGCTGGATGCGCTCCGTCGTCAGCAGGATCAGACCGCCCGCCGCGACCACACCGCAGCTCAGGGCGAGCGCGGTGCCCGTGGTGCCGTAGCGGAAGCTCTCGCCGAACATCGTGATGCCGACCACGGCCGCCACCACCGGGTTCACGACCGTCAGTGTCGCCAGCGGAGCCGCGAGACCGGCGCCGCGGTAGGAGGCCTGCGACAGCATCAGTCCGGCGGTGGCCAGGACACCGATCGTGGCCAGCGAGGGCAGGTCCGCGGCCGACACGCCACCGCTCCAGTCGACGGCGACGGTCTTGGTGAACACCGAGGACATGCCGAACGCGATGCCGGACGCGGTCGCGAGCAGCACGCTGCGCACCACCGGGTGCCGGTGCGCGGCCCGGCCCGCGATCATCAGCGCGACCACCGCGGCGGCCGTCACCAGCGCGGCGAACACCCGCTGGGTCGTGCCGAGGGAGTGCGCGTCGGAGGCTCCCACCAGGGAGAGCAGACCGGCCAGACCGACCGTCGCCATGATCGCGCCCCGCCAGGCGGTGGCCCCGGCCCTGCGGCCGACGAACAGCGCGGCCATCGGCAGCGCGAACACGATCGTCAGGGCGCCCAGCGGCTGGACCAGGCTGAGCGGGCCGTAGGCGAGTGCCACCACGTGCAGGAGTCCGCCCAGGCCGTTCAGCGCGACCGCCGCCCACCAGCTCGGCCGGCGCAGCGGTGCGAACTGCTCGTCCGGGTGCGACTCCGCGACCTGCTCCTGCACGATCGCTCCGCCCGCGTAGGCGACGGCGGAGACGAGGGAGAGGAGCACGGACAACGCGAGGGCACTCATGAGCAGCTCCTCTGCGTGAGGCGGGGGCGTGGTGCCCGGCGCGACGAACGGTCGTCTTCCATGACCAACACGATGCCGGGAAAACTTCTTCCCGTCGTCGTCCCAAAGCAGGCAATGGGTCCTACTGCCGATGGAGTACAGAACGGTCCGTGTCCTCCCCAGGGCGGGTGACACGGGGTGGAGGCCCCCTGGAGGGCACCCCTAAGGGTCTTGGTACTACTGCTGGTCGTGGACCTCGACCCGGAACTCGCGGCGCTGCGACCGCTCGGCGCCTTCTTCGTACTACGGACGATCGGCGGCACCCCCGCCCCAGCGCGACCGGCGCTGCCGACCCTCGCACAAGTCTACGAGAACCAGGGGTCGGATGTTTACGGAAATGCACTGACTTTCCGGGTCCGTAAGGTGGCCGCCGCCCTGCGCGCCCCCGAGCCCCGGATCGCGGCCTCCATCGCCCACCAGGGGCTCGCGGCCCGGCTGTGGTCGGTGGCGCTGGGCTGTGCCGTCCGGTACGGCCGGATCCCCGACCTGGCCCCCCACCGGCTGTACTGGGACCCCGACGCGAGCGCCCCCGACGATCTCCTGCTGGACGAGGTGACCCCGCTCCCGGCCGACGCCGGGACGATCGCCCGCATCGTGCTGCACGGCCATCTCGAACCCCTGGCGGAGCTGCTGCACAGGGATCACCGGACGGCCACCGGACTGCTGTGGGGCAACGCCGGCTCGGCGCTCGTGGGAGCCGCCCGTCAGCTCGGCCGGCACCCGGACCTCGCCCCGCGTGCGCGCGATCTCGTGGCCGAGCTCCTCGCCCATCCCCTGCTCGCGGGGACGCTGGACAGCGCCACGCTCCGCCGCCGGAGCTGCTGTCTGTACTACCGGTTGCCGGGAGGTGGCATCTGCGGTGACTGTTGCTTCACACGAGCCCCGCGCTCTTCCGCGCGCGGCGCATCTGGGTGACCATGAAAGCCGACCAGCCGTCGAGACAGGGGGTTCCGGGTGCGAGTGGGCCTGCTGACCCGGGAGTACCCGCCGGACGTGTACGGCGGCGCGGGTGTCCATGTCGAGTTCCTCGCCCGGGAGTTGAGATCCCTCGTCGACCTGGACGTGCACTGCTGGGGCGAGGGCCGCGCGGACGGCGTGGTCCGGCACCGGCCGTGGTCGGCGCTCGACACCGCCAACGACGCGCTGCGCACCTTCTCCGTGGACCTCTCCATGGCCGCCGGCCTCGAAGGCCGTGACCTGGTCCACTCCCACACCTGGTACGCCAACCTCGCCGGCCATCTCGGCAAGCTGCTGCACGGCATCCCGCACGTGATGACCGCGCACTCCCTGGAGCCCCTGCGCCCCTGGAAGGCCGAGCAGCTCGGCGGCGGGTACGCGCTGTCCGGCTGGGCCGAGCGCACCGCGATCGAGTCCGCCGACGCGGTGATCGCGGTGTCGGGGGCCATGCGCGAGGACATCCTCGGCTGCTACCCGGCGCTGGATCCGGCCAAGGTCCACATCGTGCACAACGGCATCGACACCACCCTCTACCGGCCCGACCACGGCACCGAGGTGCTGGACCGGATCGGCCTGGACCGTGACCGCCCGTTCGTGCTGTTCGTCGGCCGCATCACCCGTCAGAAGGGTGTCCCGCACCTGCTGCGGGCGGTCCGGGACATCGACCCGGCCGCGCAGGTCGTGCTGTGCGCGGGCGCCCCGGACACCCCGGAGATCGACCGGGAGTTCCGCGAGCTCTTCGAGGAGCTGAGCCGGGTCCGCGAGGGCGTGCACTGGATCCCGCAGATGCTGCCGCGGCCCGAGGTGATCCAGCTCCTCACCCACGCGACGGTCTTCGTCTGCCCCTCGGTGTACGAACCCCTCGGAATCGTCAACCTGGAGGCGATGGCCTGCGGCACCCCCGTGGTGGCCTCGCGGGTCGGCGGCATCCCCGAGGTCGTGGACGACGGCCGGACCGGACTCCTCGTGACGGTGGACGACACGTTCGAGACGGCCCTCGCGCGGGCACTCGACTCCGTGATCGGCGATCCGGCGACGGCACGGCGGATGGGCGAGGCAGGACGGGAACGTGCGGTGCGCGAGTTCGGCTGGGACGCCGTCGCGCGGCGCACGGTCCGGCTCTACGAGGAGATCGTCAAACAGGCGTACTAGGCCCCGCACAAGGGCAGGCATGGGGCAACCAGGTGAGGGGAGCGGCCATGCGTCGTGGCGGACCTTCGGTCCTCGGCATCGTACTCGCGGGTGGAGAAGGCAAACGCCTGATGCCCCTGACCACGGACCGCGCCAAGCCGGCGGTCACCTTCGGAGGCACGTACCGGCTGGTCGACTTCGTCCTGTCCAACCTCGTCAACGCCGACATCCTGCGCATCTGCGTGCTCACGCAGTACAAATCGCACTCGCTGGACCGGCACATCACGACCACCTGGCGGATGTCGAGCCTGCTCGGCAACTACATCACGCCGGTGCCCGCCCAGCAGCGCCTCGGACCGCGCTGGTACCTGGGCAGCGCGGACGCGATCCTGCAGTCCCTGAACCTGATCTACGACGAGCGCCCCGAGTACGTCGCGGTGTTCGGCGCCGACCACGTGTACCGCATGGACCCGCGGCAGATGCTCGCCCAGCACATCGAGTCCGGCGCGGGCGTCACGGTGGCCGGGATCCGGGTCCCGCGCGCCGAGTCCCCGTCGTTCGGGGTGATCTCCCCGGCCTCGGACGGCCTCACGGTGGAGCGCTTCCTGGAGAAGCCCGCCGACCCGCCCGGCCTCGCGGACGACCCGGGGTGCGTGTTCGCCTCGATGGGCAACTACATCTTCACCACCAAGGCGCTGATCGAGGCGCTCCAGCGGGACTCCGAGGACGAGGACTCCGTGCACGACATGGGCGGTTCGATCCTCCCGCAGCTCACCGACCGCGGCGAGGCCCAGCTCTACGACTTCAGTGCCAACCACGTCCCCGGCGAGACCACCCGGGACCGCGGCTACTGGCGGGACGTGGGAACCCTGGACGCCTACTACGACGCCCACATGGACCTGATCGCCGAGCGCCCCGCCTTCAACCTCTACAACCGGCAGTGGCCCATCTACACCCACTCCGGCCAGCTCTCCCCGGCCCGCTTCAACGCCGGGGGCATCGCGAGCGAGTCCATCATCAGCGCGGGCTGCCTCATCCGCGGCCAGGTCACCCGTTCCGTGCTCTCACCCGGCGTCCTGGTCGACCCGGGGGCCGTCGTCCAGGGCTCGGTCCTGCACGACAACGTCAAGATCGGCCGGGGCGCGGTGGTCCGCGGCGCCGTCCTCGACAAGAACGTCGAGGTCCCGCCGGGCGCCACGATCGGCGTGAACCCGGAGCGGGACGCGGAGCTGTACACGGTGTCCAAGGACGGCGTGATCGCGCTCGGGAAGGGGCAGCTCGTGTCCTAGGCGCCGGCCGGACCGGCCCCGCCGCGCAGGGACTGTACGTTCTTCATGATCACCTCGCTGGTCCGGCGCAGCTCGTCCGAGGGGCTGATCTGGACGTACTCGCTGCCCGGCTCGGTGTGCACGGGCACATGGCCCGCGGGGGCGTAGAACGCGTCGCCCTCGTGGTACACCTCGTCGTGGTCCGCGTAGTGGAAGGTGATCTCGCCCCGGAAGACGTAGCCCCAGTGCGGGCACTGGCAGCGGTCGTCGGGCAGGCCCTTGAGCAGGGGCCGGTGGTCGATGTCCTCGCGGAAGGTCAGGAAGTCGACCGTGTACTCGCCGAACACCTCGGCGCGGTCGACGACCGCCCCGTAGTCGCCGCCCTGGGTGGCCGTGTCGCGGGAAACCTTGGGCATCTCCGTCGCCTTCTTCCGGCTGGGAGGGTTGTTGCGTCCATTGTCCGCGTGCGGCCCCGCCACGGCATACGGAGCCAGGCTTGTCATGTCCCTGGACGGAAACCGGAATCCGTGTTGTCATGCCAACTCCTGCCCATGACAACGTTGTTATGGAGGCTCTCTTGCACAGCAGGCACCTCACCCGCCTCAGAGGCCGGCTGGCGTTACTGTTCGCCGTGCTCCTCGGGCTCGCCGGTCTGACCGCTGCACCGGCCCTGGCCGACGACCCCGTCGAGGCCCACGGCCTCAAGGGCGAGTACTGGACCCAGTCCGCCCCCGGCGCCTTCGACTTCCACGAGCTGAAGGCGACCACCTTCGACCCGAACATCGACTTCGACAACCTGGAACCCCGGCTCGCCGCCGCCACCGGCCGCGCGGACGACGTCAGCGTCCGCTGGACCGGCAGGCTCGTCCCGACGGCGTCCGGCCCGCACACCTTCTCCGTCACCGGCGACAACGGCTTCCGCCTGTGGCTGGGCGGACAGCTCCTCATCGACCACTGGGTCGACGACTGGGACCGCGAACAGACCGCGCAGCCCGTCGAGTTGACCGCCGGACAGTCCTACGACATCAAGGTCGAGTACTTCGAGCACTACGGCGGCTCCAACCTCCACCTCCGCTGGCTGCGGCCCGGTGGCGCCAAGGAAGCCGTCCCGCAGTCCGCGTTCCGGCTCCCCGAGGGCTACGACTACGACGGCCCGGTCGCGACCACGGTCCTCGGCACCGGCCGCACCCTCAGGCTCGACTTCGCCCAGCCGCTCGCCGCACCCCCGGCCGGTCTCACCGACCACCTCCAGGCGGTGATCGGCGGCGCCAAGTGGCCGCTGGGGACGGTGAAACAGGACCCGCAGGACCCCCGTGTGCTTCTGGTCGACCTCGCCGAACCCGTCGTGGGCAACAAGGCCGGCACCGCGCGCGGCACCGCCGACCTGCGCTACGACGGACAAGGCGGGCTCACCAGCGCGGACGGCAACGTTGTCAAGGCGTTCTGGAGCAGCGGCCCCAACCGCTCGACGTACGAGCTGCGCACGCAGTGGGCCGACGAGGTGGGCCCCGGAAACGCCCATCCCGAGTACCCGCGCCCGCAGTTGACCCGTGACCGGTGGCAGAACCTCAACGGCCGCTGGCAGTTCGCCGCCGCCGAGGCGGGCGAACAGCCGCCCGTGGGCCGGAACCTGGCCGAGCGCATCCTCGTCCCGTACCCGGTCGAGTCCCAGCTCTCCGGTCTGGAACGGCACGAGGACCGCATGTGGTACCGCCGCACCTTCACCGTCCCGGCCGACTGGCACATCGGCTCCGGGCAGCGCCTCCGGCTCAACTTCGGCGCCGTCGACTGGCGTTCCGAGGTGTACGTCAACGGGACCAGGGTCGCCGAACACACCGGCGGCTACGACAAGTTCAGCGCCGACGTCACCGACGCGCTGAAGCCCGGCCGCACCCAGGAACTGATCGTCGGCGTGTACGACCCCACCGACGCGGCCGACGGTGAGAACCCGCCCCTCGGCAAGCAGCGCCTCGACCCGAGCGGCATCTGGTACACGCCGTCCTCCGGCATCTGGCAGACCGTCTGGATGGAGCCCGTCGCCCGCGACCACGTCGACTCGCTCAAGCTGACCCCCGACGTCCCCACCGGCCGGCTGACGGTCGAGGCGCAGGGCGTCCGCGACGGCGTACCGGTCACGGCGACGGCGTACGAAGGGAAGCGGAAGGTCGCCACGGCCCGCGGCCGCACCGGCGGACCGCTGACCCTGACCCTCGACAACCCGCGCCTGTGGTCGCCCGACGACCCGTTCCTGTACGACCTGAAGGTGACCGTCGGCGCCGACCGCGTCGGCAGCTACTTCGGGATGCGCTCCATCGCCGTCGAGAACGTGAACGGCACCCCGCGCACGCTCCTCAACGGTGCGCCGGTCTTCATGATGGCCACCCTCGACCAGGGCTTCTGGCCGGACGGCCTGCACACGGCCCCCACCGACGAGGCTCTCGCCTTCGACCTGAAGGCGCACAAGCAGCTCGGCTTCAACGCCGTCCGCAAGCACATCAAGGTCGAGCCCGACCGCTGGTTCTACTGGGCCGACCGGCTGGGCCTCATGGTCTGGCAGGACATGCCCGCCATGACCGCGGGAGTGAACCCGAGCCCGGCCGCCCGCGCCGAGTACGAGCGCGAGATGAAACAGATGATCGACGAACACATCAGCAGTCCGTCGATCGTCATGTGGGTGACCTTCAACGAGGGCTGGGGGCAGTACGACGTCGGCCGGATCGCCGAGCAGGCCAAGGCCTGGGACCCGACCCGCCTGGTCAACAACCAGTCGGGGCTCAACCTCGGCGCCGACGGGAACGCCGGCGACATCATGGACGAGCACGGCTATCCCAGCCCCGCCCTGCCACCCCACCCGGACGGCCGACGTGCCCTGGTCAGCGGTGAGTACGGCGGCCTCGGCCTGGCGGTGCCCGGACACGCCTGGTCGGTCCAGCAGTCGTACGTCGACGTCGATCCGGCGACGTACACCGACGACTACCTGGCCAAGCTCGACGAGGTGCGAGCCCTGGCCTGCCGCGGCGGCAACGGCGCCGTGTACACCCAGATCTCGGACGTCGAGGGGGAGCTGAACGGGCTGCTCACCTACGACCGCGCGGTCCTGAAACCGGACGTCGAGCGGGTCAGGGCCGCGCAGCAGGCCCTCATCCGTGACGCGTCCCGGGCGACCCCGGCAGGGTGCTGATCACCCTCCGATGAGCCCATCCGCACCAGGTGTCCCGCCCCTTTCACCGGGGGCGGGACTTAATCTGCTGTTAACTGAGCGTAGCTTGATCGTACTTGACCGTAATCGCCGGAGGGCGATTGACTGCTCGTCCACCCGTTGTCGACGCGAGGCAAGGCATTGACTTCCGACCTGCTGGCCCCTCTCGACCTGGCGTTCTGGAACATGGAATCCGCCGAGCACCCGATGCACCTGGGAGCGCTCGGCGTCTTCACGGCGCACTCGCCCACCGCCGGCGCCCACGCGGCCGACCTGCTCGCGGGCCGCGCGGCCGCCGTTCCCGGCCTGCGGATGCGGATCCGGGACGTGTGGCCGCTCGGCTTCCCGTACGCCTTCGGGGGAGCCGCCCGCGTCCCCGACCCCGACTTCGACCCGCTCCGGCACGTCCTGCTGCACGCGCCGACCGCGGACTTCCACGCCGAGGCCGGCCGGCTCATGCAGCGGTCGCTGGACCGCGAACGGCCGCCCTGGGAGGCGCACGTGCTGCCGGGGGAGGACGGGGTCTCCTTCGCCGTGCTCTTCAAGTTCCACCACGCCCTGGCCGACGGACTGCGCGCCCTGACGCTCGCCGCCGCCGTCCTGGACCCGATGGACCTGCCCACCCGCGGGCCGCGCCCCGAGGAGCCCGCGAAGAAGCTGCTCCCGGACGTGCGCAGGCTCTCCGAGCTCGTCCGGGGGGCCGCCTCCGACCTGGGCCGCGCCCTCGACATCGGCGCCTCGGTCGCCCTGTCCTCCCTGGGCGCGCAGCCCTGCGCCGCCCTCACCTCCGAGCCGAGCGGCACCCGCCGCACCGCCGGGATCGTCGTCGACCTCGACGACGTGCACCGGGTCCGCAAGAGCCGCGGCGGCACCGTCAACGACGTCCTGATCGCGGTCGTCGCGGGCGCCCTGCGCCGCTGGCTGGACGAGCGCGGCGACGGCAGCGAGGGCGTGGCCCCCCGCGCCCTGATCCCCGTCTCCAGGCGCCGTCCGCGCACCGCGCACCCCCAGGGCAACCGGCTCTCCGGCTACCTGGTGCGCCTGCCGGTCGACGACCCGGACCCGCTGGGCCGCCTCGACACGGTCCGCTCGGCCATGAACCGCAACAAGGACGCCGGGCCCAACCGGGGCGCGGGCGCGGTCGCGCTGCTCGCCGACCACGTCCCGGCCCTCGGCCACCGTCTCGGCGGGCCGCTGGCCGGTCAGGGCGCCCGGCTGTGGTTCGACATCCTCGTCACCAGCGTCCCGCTGCCCGGCATCGGTCTGAAGCTCGGCGGCAACCCGGTCACCGAGGTCTACCCCTTCGCCCCGCTCGCCCGCGGCCAGTCCCTCGCGGTCGCCATCTCGACGTACCGCGGACAGGTCCACTACGGCCTCGTCGCCGACGCGGAAGCGGTGCCTGACCTGGACCTGCTGGCCGGTGCGCTGACCGAGGAGGTGGCGGACCTGCTGGTCGCCTGCGGTTCTTGATCGTTTCCGGTTTCTGGTGGGGCCCGGCGCTGAAGTAAAATTCCGCGTTCGACCAGCGGACGCGGCCACAGCCGCACGGGTGACCAGGGAAACGGCAGCGCGATGACGGTGACAGAGGACGGCTCGGCCACGACCACGGACGAGGTCGTGCGCGAACCCGGTGACGAGGGCGTCTTCGGCCCCGGCATCGACCCGGAGCGGCTGGCCGTCTGCCTCGGCGTGCTCGACGAGCTCGACAGGCTGGAGGTCGACCACCCCGACGCGATCGCCGTGCGCCGCGCCACCGCCGGGATCTACCGCACCGTGAAGCAGCGCCGCCGGCAGGAGCGCCGGGCCGCCAAGACCGCCCACGACAAGGCGGTCACGGAGGCCACGGCGACCGGTTCGGCCCAGCGCATCGACGACGAGACCGAGGGCATCCTGCCGTCGTCGCGCACCGAGGAGGGCAGGGTCGCGGGGATACTCCAGCGCCCGCGCTCCTGCTACACCTGCAAGACCCGGTACGTCGAGGTCGACTACTTCTACCACCAGCTCTGTCCGGACTGCGCCCGCCTCAACCGCGACAAGCGCGACGCCCGCGCCGACCTCACCGGCAAGCGCGCCCTGCTCACCGGCGGCCGCGCCAAGATCGGCATGTACATCGCACTCAGGCTGCTGCGCGACGGCGCGCACACCACGATCACCACCCGGTTCCCGAAGGACGCCATCCGCCGCTTCAAGGCCATGGACGACTCCGCGGACTGGCTGCACCGCCTGGAGGTCGTCGGCATCGACCTGCGCGACCCGGCGCAGACCGTGGCCCTCGCCGAGCAGGTCGCCGAGGCGGGCCCGCTCGACATCCTCGTCAACAACGCGACCCAGACCGTACGCCGGCTGCCCTCCGCCTACGCCGCCCTGGTCGACGGCGAGAGCGCCCCGCTGCCCGCCGGTGAACTCCCCGCCCACCACGTCATCGGCGCCTTCGGCTCCGGCGCGGTCGACGGACTCGCCTCCCTGCCCGCCGGGATCTCCGGTCTCGACGCCCAGCAGGTCGCCGACCTCGCCCTGGTCGCGGGCAACGCCAGCGTGGCCCGGCATCTCGACGGCACCGCCATCGACGCGGGCGGCCTGGTCCCCGACGTCGTCGACAGCAACACCTGGGTCCAGACCATCGAGCAGATCTCCCCGGTGGAGCTCCTGGAGACCCAGCTCTGCAACTACACATCGCCGTTCATCCTGATCAGCGCCCTGCGCACGGCCATGGCCGACGCGGCGAAGAAGGCGAGCAGCGGACGTGCCTACGTCGTGAACGTCTCCGCGATGGAGGGCGTCTTCGGCCGCGGCTACAAGGGCGCGGGGCATCCCAACACCAACGCCGCCAAGGCCGCCATGAACATGGTCACCCGGACCAGCGCCCAGGAGATGTTCCAGACCGACGGCATCCTCATGACCTCGGTCGACACCGGCTGGATCACCGACGAGCGCCCCCACTTCGACAAGCTCCGCCTCGCCGAGGAGGGCTTCCACGCCCCCCTGGACCTGGTCGACGGCGCGGCCCGCGTCTACGACCCGATCGTGCGCGGCGAGGACGGCGAGGACGTGTACGGCGTCTTCCTGAAGGACTACGCGCCCGGCAAGTGGTGAGCCGACGGTCCTGACCACCGGCGTCGGCCCGCGTGTGGGCCGCCGCCGGTGGGGAACCCGTGCCGCGAGAGTTCACCGCCAGGAGTTGTCATGGCACGTCCACACAGCATCGATCCGCGCGCCTTCCTCGATCCGCGCAACCACTACCCGACCGACGAGGAGTTCTACGCGAGCGACCGTCCGGTCCACCGCGAGCTCCCCGAGGACCGGCCCCGGGGCGGTGCCTCCGACCCGATCAGGCACCCGTGGAGCTGGGGCATGATCGCGTTCGTCGTCTTCGCCGGCCTGATCGTCCTCATGGGCATCGCGCTGTTCCCGTGACGCCGTCATGAGTCCGGCGGGGCGTACGACCGCAGCCGCTCATGGGCGGCGTACCCGCCCGGGTGCGCCGCCCGTACCCGCGTGCCCCCGTCCACCAGCAGATCCGCCCCGGTGATCCTCCCCCACGCTCGAACTGCGCTCGCGCGGGGGCACCCCCATGGCCGCGTCGGACGCGAGCCGGACCACCGCCCGCGCGATGTCCGCGGGCTCGCCGACGCGGCCGAGCGGCAGCCCGACAGGCCCCTTCTCCCCTACGAACCTGGCCATCTCCGTGCGGACGAGACCGGGCGAGACGGAGTTGACCCGCACCCTCGGCGCGAGCTCGCCCGCCAACTGGCCCGTGAGGTGGAGGAGCGCCCGCTTGCTGGTGCCGTAGGCCCCGACGTGCGGGCCGACGTGCCCCGCGCCCTCCGTGCAGACGTTGACCACCGACCCGCCGTGCTCCCGCATCCATCCCCGCCACGCCGCCTGCACCAGCCGCAGCGGTGCCTCGACATCGACGCCGAAGGCCTCGCGCCAGGCCAGGGGATCCCCGTCCATGAGGGGGCCGTACGGCTGATTCGTCGCCGCGTTGTCGACCAGGACGTCGAGGCGGCCGAACTCCCGCAGCACGAGGTCCACCAGGGCGCGCGGATGCGCCGGGTCGGCGACGCTGCCCGCGAGGCCGATGCCGCCGAGTTCGGCAGCGGTCCGCCTTACGTCGTCCGGGTCCCTGGCCGTGACGCACACCAGCGCGCCGGCGTCGGCCAGTTGCCGGGCGACCTCGCGCCCGATCCCGCGGGTGCCGCCGGTCACGAGGGGCGGCCCTGCCACGCAGTCCGTACCAGGACGTCATCGCCGTACCGTCTCATGACGGACCGTCAGTCGACACTCTCCAGGCGGGAGTTGCGTGCCGCGACCAGTTCCAGGACGGCACGCCAGTCCTCCAGGACGCCGGCGTCGAACCGGGCCGTGCGGCTCTCCTCGGCCGCCAGGCGCAGCAGGTCGTCGTCGGGGTCGGGGCCGCGCCGGGCCAGCAGCCGGTGGACCCGTTCGCCGAGCAGGGTGCGGACGACCTCGGCGGCCTGGCCGGTGCCCATCACCAGTCCCGCCACCTGGAGTTCCTTGTCGGCGGGCCGGCTGCGGCGCAGCAGCGCCGCGGTCCGCAGGGCCTGCTCGCTGCCGCAGGCGTGCAGCAGATCCATCAGCTCGTCGACACTGCGCAGTTCCATACGTCAGACCTCCCGCCGGGCCGTCCGTTGCCGTGGGTCAGCAGAGCATGGGCGCCTTGCGAATCGGCCAACGGGACTTGAACTGCGCGCCCCGACGGCTCGGAGGGCCGGTCGAACCGTAGGCCGAACGGGTGACTTGAGAAAGGCTCATCGAGGGGCAAATCAGGCGGAAATCGGCCGGACCGGCCAAGGTGAAGTGCAATGGTTCCACCTTGTTTTCGGCCCCTATCGAGCGGCCCCCCGCTCATCTGGTTAATCTGTAGCCGACGGACGGCAGTACGGGGTCCCACCCACACCCACAGTCCGTCCCGGGACAAGCCGTTCACCATGGCCTGCTCTCACCTGAGTTGCCGGCGCCACCGCGTCCGAACCCGATCTCGACCCAGACCCGAGCGGACGTCCAGGCACCGGCCCGCAGGTTGGACAGGTACCCGTCCCGAGGGTGAGCCCGACACATAAGGAGTGCGCGGTGACACCGGAGAAGACGAATCGCGAACAGCGCCCCAAGGAACGCCCGGAGCGCGCGGGCCGACGGCCCGGAGACATCGGCAGCCTCGACGTGTGGGCGCGGTCCGCCCCCATCCGTCTCGCGGGTTACGAGGACGACCTCGCCGAGCCCCACATCCTGCCCAGCGTGGACTGACGGCAGGACTTCGCGATCGCCGACGGCATGGGCGTGCGACACTCACGCCCATGCTGATCAGAGAAGCCGTGGCCGACGACTGGCCGCGGATCTGGCCGTTCTGGCACCGGATCGTGGCCGCGGGCGAGACCTACGCCTGGGACCCCGACACCTCCGAGGAAGCCGCGCGGGCGCTGTGGATGCACCCGGCCAAGCGTGTCCACGTCGTCGAGGACGGGACCGGCGCCCTCGTCGCCTCGGCCTACGTCACCCCCAACTACGGCGGCCCCGCCGCCCGGATCGCCAACGCCGGCTTCATGGTCGACCCCGACCGGAGCGGCCGCGGCATCGGCCGGGCCCTCGCCGAGCACGTCCTGGCCTCCGCCGCGGCGGACGGCTACCGGGGCATGGTGTTCAACGCCGTCGTCGAGACCAACCCGGCCGTGACGCTGTGGACCTCGCTCGGCTTCACGATCCTCGGCACCGTGCCGGACGCCTTCGACCACCCCCGGCACGGCCCGGTCGGGCTGCACATCATGTACAAGGCCCTGCCGGGCCGGTAGGTCAGTCGAGCGGTGCCGTCCGCCGCCACGGCCGCCGCCGCTCCAGCTCCTCCGCGACCTCCAGCAGCACCGTCTCCGAGCCGGGCCGGCCCACCAGTTGCACGGCGGCGGGGGCACCCGAGGGCAGCGTGCCGAACGGGACCGACATGGCCGGCCAGCCGGTGAGGTTCCACGGCGGCGTCAGCGGCGAGTAATTGGTGTTGACCAGGACGTTGCGCAGCCAGCCCCGCTCGTGCCAGGCCTCGGACCGAGGGGACCGGCGGGCCAGCGCCGGCAGCACCAGCAGGTCGTGCTCGGCGAAGAACGGCTCCAGGCGCTCGCGCAGTTCCTGCCGGGCCCGGCCCTTGCGGACGGTCTTGACGAATCGCCGCCCGATCGCCGCGTGCACCCGGGTGCGCCGGGCCAGCAGCCGCGGGTCGAGTCCCTGGGCGTCCACCGACGTGCCCGCCGTCCAGGTGGCGAGCGAGGTGACGCCCAGCGACAGCGGGTACGGCGGGTCGGCGCGCCGCACCTGGTGCCCGGCCTTGATCAGCAGCCCGGCCGCCTCACGGACCGCCCGCGCGTAGGGCGCGCTGATGGTGACCCCGGTGATCGGGCTGCGCAGGGACACGGCGACGTCGAGCGTGGCGGGCGTGTCCCGTCGTACGAACCCGGTGCCGGCGATGACCGAGAGCAGCAGGCGGGCGTCCTCGACGGTGGTCGCCAGGGGGCCGTTCTCGGACATGCCGAACCAGTCGCCGTCGCTGATCCCGGCCGGCACCACTCCCGAGCCCGGCTTCAGCGTGACGAGACCGCAGTTGGCGGCCGGGATGCGCAGGGAGCCCATGCCGTCGTTGCCGAGGGCGATCGGGACCAGGCCCGCGGCGACCGCGGCCGCGCTGCCGCCGGACGAGCCGCCCGCCGTGCGCGAGGTGTCCCACGGGTTGCGGGAGGTGCCGTGGACGCCCTCGGTGGTGCCGAAGACGCACAGCTCCGGCACGTTCGTCAGCCCCACGACCACCGCGCCCGCGGCCCGCAGCCGGGCCACGATCTCGTGGTCGGCGTCGGCGGGGGTGTCCGGGGTGGCGTTCGAGCCGACGCGGTTGGTCTCGCCACGCACCGCCAGGTTGTCCTTGACGGCCACGGGCACACCGGCCAGAGGCAGTTCACCGAGATCACTCCGGGAGCCCACCTCGTCCGCCTCCGCCAGTGCCGCCTCGGCGCGGACCACCCGGAACGCCCCGACCCGCCCGTCCAGTTTCTCGATGCGGGCGAGGTGCTCGGCCACCACCTCCCGGGGCGTGGCCCGCTTCTCGCGGACGGCGGCGGCGATCTCGGCGGCGGTACGGCCGACCCAGTTGGTCACGTGCGCTCCTCGGGGCTACTGGCGAGTACGTAGGAAGAACTCTGCCCGGCGGCGGACGTCACGTCGAGAGCGCTCGCGCTTGGACATTCGGACCGGTCCTCTTGGACTTTTCACGGCGGGCGCGGTCGGCCGGGGTCCGCCGCCTCGCAGGTCATCCGATCTCTGGCACAACTCGGGGCAGATCCGGCCCCGTTGACAGTGCTCCTGGCGACCCCAATGATCAGCCATCCGATGAATAGGGAGTCGCTCATGAGGAAACGGCTGAGATTCGCCGCCGTCGTGGCGCTGCTGACGCTGCTCCTGGCACCCGTTCCGGCCCTCGCCCGTTCGAACCAGGCAGGGCCGGTCACCGTGCCCGCGCTGACCCGGTGGACTCCGGAGCCGGGCGCCTACGTCTTCCGGCCCGGCGCCCGGCTGGTCGCGGACGGCTCGGCCGAACGCCGGGTCGCCGACACGCTCGCCGGTGACCTGCGGGCGTCCGGCCACGGCACGGTGCCCGTCGTGCGCCGGGGAGCACGTACCGGTGACATCGTTGTCGACGTCCGGCCGTCCCGCGGCTCCCTCGGCGCCGAAGGGTACGAACTCCACGCCGGCACCCGCCTGTCGATCACCGGGGCGACCGAGACCGGCGCCTTCTACGGCACACGGACCCTGCTCCAGCTCCTCGCGCAGGGCGACCGCGTCCCGGCCGGACACACCGTCGACGTGCCGCGCTACCAGGAGCGGGGCGTGGGCGTGTGCGCCTGCTACATCCACATCTCGCTGCCCTGGCTGGAGAACCTGGTCCGCGAGATGGCCTACCACAAGCTCAACCAGTTGCTCGTGGAGCTGAAGGTCAGGAGCGACGCCCACCCGGAGGCGAACACCTGGGGCTACTACACCAAGGACGAGATACGCCGGCTCGTGGCCCTCGGCGACAAGTACCACGTCGAGATCATCCCCGAGATCAACTCCCCGGGACACATGGACCCGTGGATCGAGAACCGCCCGGACCTCCAGCTCACCGACTCCGACGGCGTCAAGCAGCCCTCGCGACTGGACATCACCCGCCGGGCGGCCCTCGACTACTACACGAGCCTGATGGACGAGTACGCCGAGGTCTTCACGGCGAAGTCGTGGCACATGGGCGCCGACGAGTACATGCTCGGCTCCGATTTCGCGAAGTACCCGCAGATCCTCGCGTACGCGCAGGAGAAGTACGGTTCCGGCGCCACCCCGCAGGACGCCTTCGTCGACTTCGTCAACCGCGTCCACGACCACGCGGCGGCCAGGGGCGTACGGCTGCGCATCTGGAACGACGGGCTGACCGGCGCCACCACCGTGCCGGTGCGGACCGACACCACCGTCGAGCACTGGCTCGACGTAGCGGTCAAGCCCAGCCGGCTGATCGCGCAGGGCCACTCGGTGATGAACTCCGCCTACTCGCTCTACCTGATCCGCGGCGGCTTCCACAGCGACACCGAGGCACTGTACGACCAGAGTTGGGACCCGAGGAGCTTCGAGGGCGAGCAACTGACCTCCGCCCGGGGCGTCACGGGCGCGAAGATCAGCCTGTGGCCGGACAACGGACGCGGCGAGACCGAGAATGAGGTCGCCGTACGGCTGTGGCCCGCCCTGCGGCACGTCGCCCAGGCCACCTGGGGCGACCCGCGCCCCGACGCGACCTACGCCGAGTTCACGGCACGCGGTACGGCCGTCGGGCACGCGCCCGGGTGGCGGGACTTGACCAAGGTGCCGGTGGCGGACGGGACTTACGCCTTCGGGCGGTCCTTCACGGCCTCGGTGCGGCGCACGGCGGACGGCTATGTGACGTTGCGGACCGCGGCCGGATGTCTGGCGATCAGCGCAGGCAGGCTCACGCTCAACGTGCCCCTGCAGCCCGGCGTCGAGGCGACCTGGGACCCCTGTGACACCACGAACACCTTGCAGCGCTGGTCGGTCGAGCCGGCGGCGGGCGGCTACCGGCTCGTCAACGCGATCACCCGGATGGCGCTCACCGTCACCGACGACGGCCGGATCGTGCAGTACCCGGCCGACCAACGCACCCCCGCGGTCTGGCACTTGAGCTGAGGAGCCCCATTCCATGACTGTCTCCAGACGCGTCTTCGTCACCGCCGCCACCGCGCTCGCCGTGACCGGCATCCCCACCATCGCCGCGGCGGCCTCCGGTGACCGCTTCCACCGCATCCCCGTCTCACCGGACGACACCGAGGCCGAGCTCGTCCGCAAGGCCGCCCAAGTCCGGCCCACCGCACGGCAGATCGCTTGGCAGGGCCTGGAGCGCACCGCGTTCCTGCACTTCGGCGTGAACACCTTCACCGGCCTGGAGTGGGGCACCGGCGACGAGGACCCGGACGTCTTCCAGCCGGCCCGCCTCGACACCGACCAGTGGGCGGCGGCCCTGAAGGACGGCGGCTTCAAGCTCGCCATCCTCACCGTCAAGCATCACGACGGTTTCGTGCTGTACCCCTCGCGCTACACCGACCACTCGGTGGCGTCGAGCAGTTGGCGCGAGGGCCGGGGCGACGTGCTGCGCTCCTTCGCCGACTCCATGCGACGGCACGGCCTCAAGGTCGGCGTCTACCTCTCGCCCGCCGACGAGAACCAGTACCTGCACGGCGTCTACGCCAACGGCAGCGCCCGCACCCCGCGCACGATCCCGACCCTCGTGCCCGGCGACGACCGCACGCCGGACCGCTTCCACACCCTCGACGCCACCGACTACGGCGCCCACATGCTCAACACCCTGTACGAGGTGCTCACCGAGTACGGGCCCGTCGACGAGGTGTGGTTCGACGGCGCCCAGGGGCACATCCCGCCCGACAAGGTGGAGAGCTACGACTGGGACAGTTGGTACACCCTGGTGCGGGCCCTCGCCCCGGACGCGGCGATCGCCGTCACCGGACCCGACCTGCGCTGGGTCGGCAACGAGAGCGGCATCGCGCGCGAGGACGAGTGGAGCGTCGTCCCGGTCAAGGAGAACCAGTACGGCCGCACCGACTGGGCGTTGTCGTACGACACCCCCGACGAGGGCAGCCGTGCCGCGCTGGTCAAGGCGCAGCCGGTGACGGACTACCTCCAGTGGTGGCCCGCCGAGTGCGATGTCTCCCTGCGTGACGGCTGGTTCTACCACGCCGACCAGCAGCCCAAGTCGGTCGACTACCTGACGGAGATCTTCTTCGGGTCGGTGGGCCGCAACGCGGTGCTGCTGCTGAACGTCCCGCCGGACACCGACGGTCTCCTGCACGCCACGGACGTCGTCCGGCTGCGCGAGTTCCGTGAGCGCGTCGAGCACGAACTGCCCCGCGACCTTGCCCAGGGCGCCCGCAGGACCTCGGCACCGGACCGCGTGACCCTGGACCTGGGCCACGGGACAGAGGTCGACCGGATCCGCCTCGCGGAGGACATCCGGCACGGCCAGCAGGTGGAGCGCTTCGTCGTCGAGGCCTTCCGCGACGGGGCGTGGACGCAGGTCGCGGCCGCCGGCACCATCGGCGCGAGCCGCATCCTGCGGCTGCCGGCTCCGGTGCGGGCCCGAAGGTGGCGACTGCGGGTCACACAGTCCCGAAGTGCCGTGCGGATGGCGGAGTTCGGGCTGTACCGCTCCCAGGTCTGAGGGAGGCGGGGGCCACCGGGACCGGACGGTCCGGTGGCCCCGGCTCAGCGCAGGTGCTTCTCGAAGAAGTCCATGGTGGTCTCCATCGAGCGGGGCCACTGCGAGAAGAAGGTGTGCCCCTCGCCCTGATAGGTGCGCAACTCCACGTCCTTGCCCGCCTTCTCGAACGCGGCGACCGTCTGCCGGGTCCAGCGCGGGGGACAGGTCGTGTCGGCGGTGCCGTGGTGGATCAGCAGGGGTTCGGTGACCCGGTCGACGTAGGTGAGGGGGGACACCGCGCGCCAGAACCCGGGATTTGTCGCGGGGGTGCCGTGCGCCGACTCGATCTCGGCCACCAGCGGGTCGCCCTCGGGACGTTGGAACCGGTCGATGTTCTCCTCGGGGTGCGCGCTGACCGGCGCGAAGGCGACCGCCGCGTCGAACAGCCCCGGAGCGACCACCAGCGTGTTGTGGACGACCCCGCCGCCCATCGATCGGCCGAGCAGGCCCAGCCGGGCGGTGTCGATCTCCGGGCGGCCCGAGGACCGCAGCGCCAGCGCCGCACCGATGACGTCCTCGGTGTAGCCGAGACGCAGGTTCACGTCGTTGTCGGCGTCCTCGTCCGAGCGGGCGTGGTTGCGGTAGTCGGTGTGCAGGACGACATAGCCGTTGCGGGCGAGGAGGTCCTGCTCCCGGCTGAGACCGCGGCCGGTGGTGTAGACCGCCGGGTCGATGTAGCCGTGCGCCAGCACCAGGGCCGGGAAGGGGCCCTTCCCGGAGGGGATGTTCATCAGGCCCGAGATCGTCAGCCCGTCCGACTCGTACGACACCTCGTAGCCGGTGTAGGCGGAGGTGCGGGTCAGTACGCGGCCCAGTGCGAGGCCGGAGCCCGTGTGCTCGTGCCGGATCAGGGCCGGGATCGACACCGGGTCGACCGGTGAGGGGGTCGGCGCGGGGCTCTCGGTGCGGGGCGCGGGGGCGGTCGTGGTGGCGGTGGCGGTCGGGCGGGCCCGGTCCGCGCCGTCGTCGCCGGTGCAGCCCACCGCGGCCGACAGCGCGAGTGCGGTGGCGGCACAGAGCGTTCCCCTCGTCCGCATACGGTCATTGTCCCCGCCGCGGCGCTCGCCGTCCCCTTGGAGTCAAGCCCTCCGTGCCGCCCCGGTGCTGTCCCGCACGATCAGCCGCGGCACCGGCACCCGGACGGTGCGCGCCGGGCCGCCGTCCAGCAGCGCGGTCAGTTCGCGGGCCGCCGTGCGACCGAACTCCACGCTGTCCCGGGACAGCGCCGACAGCCACGGCTTGACCATGCGGCACAGCGCCGAGTCCTCCCAGGCCACCACCGACACGTCCCCGGGCACCGAGTGGCCCAGCTCGGTCGCGGCGGCGACTCCCGCGAGGGCCATCACGTCGTTGTCGTAGATCAGCGCGGTCGGGGGAGCGGCCGCCTCCAGGACCCGGCGGGTCACGGCCGCGCCCTCCGCGTCGGAGTAGTCGGTGGTCACCGACTTCACCCCGGTCAGCCCGCGCCGCTCGGCCTCCGCGCGCAGGGTGCGGACCCGGCGCTCGGTGTGGGCGAGCCCCGGCAGGCCGGCGATGTGCACGATCCGCCGATGGCCGAGCGCGTAGAGCTCGTCCACGACCGCGGCCATCGCGCCCGCGTCGTCCGCCCAGACGGTGGACAGCCCGGGGTGGCGTTCGTCGGGGGCGCCGCCGATCACCACACCCGGCAGCCCCAGTTCGTCGAGGACCGAGGTGCGGGGGTCGTCGGTGCGCGGGTCGACCACCAGGACGCCGTCCACCCGGTGCTCGGCCCACCAGCGCCGGTACACCGCGCACTCGTCCTCGACGTCCTCGACGACCTGGAAGAGCAGCCCGAGGTGCCGCTCCGCCAGCACCTCCTGTATCCCCGAGACGAGCTGGAGGAAGAAGGAGTCGACACCGAGCGTCTCGGCCGGGCGGGCCAGGACGAATCCGACCGTGGCCGCGCCCTCGCCGGACAGCGCGCGGGCCGCGGTGCTGGGGCGCCAGCCGAGCGCCTCGGCGACCTGGCGCACCCGGTCGCGGGTGTCCTCGGAGACCCCGGGCCGGCCGTTCAACGCGAAGGAGACCGCGCTCTGGGAGACCCCCGCCTGCCGCGCGATGTCCTTCATCGTGGGCCTGCGGGCCACTGACCGCTTGCCTGACACGCTGTTTCCCCATTCCCCCGCCGGTTCGTTCGGACAGTATGCACTAATGCGGTTCAGCTCCGTCAACCTAATGCGCATTAGTCACTAAACAAATTAGCTGCGCGAGATGCATTGACGGGCCCGTGGACCGGCGTGCAGGGTCTCCGTCGTTGGCCAACTCCGCCGCAAAGGAGAACGGTTCGCCGTGCCTGTTTCCCGTAGAACCCTCGCTGCCGTCGTCGTCTGTGCCGTCCTGCCGCTGAGCGCTTGCGGCTCCGGCGACGACGGCGGTTCCAGTGCCGCCTCGGGCAAGATCGAGGGCGACATCACCTTCCAGACCTGGAACCTCCGGGCGAACTTCAAGGACTACTTCGAGGGCGTGATCGCCGGCTTCGAGAAGAAGTACCCCGGCACCGACGTCAAGTGGATCGACCAGCCCGCCGAGGGCTACGCCGACAAGATCAGCGCCGACGCCGCGGGCGGCACCCTGCCCGACGTCGTCAACGTCTCCCCGGACCTGGTCGCCCCCCTCGCCAAGGCCGGCCTCGCGCTCGACCTGGACAAGGCGGCCGGACAGTACAAGAAGGAATACCTGGCCGGCGCCTGGGCCAGCCACCAGATACCGGGCATGACCGGCACGTACGCCTTCCCGTGGTATCTCAACACCGGCCCGCTCTTCTACAACAAGTCCCTCTTCAAGGAGGCCGGGCTCGACCCCGAGCAGCCGCCGAAGACGTACGACGACCTCTTCACCGATGCGCTGGAACTGGCGAAGAAGACCGACGGCAAGGTCGCCACCCTCGCCAACGTGCCCACCGTCGAGGACTTCGGCCGCTACGGCGTCCCGCTCATGAACTCCGAGGGCACCGCCTTCGCCTTCAACGACGCCAAGGGGGTAGAGCTCCTCACCAAGTACAAGGAGCTGTACGACGCCAAGGCGCTCGACCCGCAGGCGCTGACCGCCACCCCGGAGTCCTCCGGCAAGAAGTTCCTCACCGGTGCCGTGGCCATGAACCCGGGCAGCGCGCTGGACCTCGGCAACTTCAAGAAGCAGGCGCCGAACCTGTACAAGAACATCGGCATCACCGACCAGATCACCAGCACCGGGCACGTCAACATGTACGTGATGGGCGTGATGGTGAACGCGCAGACCAAGAAGAAGGCCGCGGCCGTCGCCTTCGCGCACTACGTCACCGACGCCGAGCACCAGATGTCCTTCGCGAAGAAGGTCGCCATCTTCCCGAGCACCGCGGGATCCCTGGACGACCCGTACTTCACCAAGGAGGACGGGACGGACGAGACGCGGGTGCGGATCGCCGCCGCCAAGTCCCTGAAGAACGCGGTCAACTACACGCCCGTGCTGTTCAGCGAGCAGATGAAGACGGCCCTGCGCAACGAGGTCGCCAAGGCGCTCCAGGGCAAGGAGAGCCCGAAGGAAGCTCTCGACAACGCTGTCAAGGCGTGTGACACGCTGCTCCAGCAGCAGGGATGACCATGTCCTCGTCCACCGTGTCCCGGGCCCGGCCGGACAGCCGTGCGCCCGACGTCCCCCGCGGGCGTCGGGTGCGGCGCCAACTGCCGACCAGTCCCTGGCTGTTCGCCGCACCCGGTCTGATCGTCATCGGCGTGTTCATCCTGTACCCGTTCGTCTCCACGCTGGTGAACGCCTTCACCGACAAGCGCACCCTGATCCCGGGCGAGTTCGTGGGCCTCGCGAACTTCCGCGAGCTGCTGCACGACGACATGTTCTGGATCGGCCTGCGCAACAGCACGCTCTACGTCCTCGGAGTCGTACCCGCGCTGGTGATCCTGCCGCTGCTGCTCGCACTGCTCGTGCAGAAGAACATCCCCGGCATCACCTTCTTCCGGTCCGCCTTCTACACGCCGGTCGTCGCGTCGATCGTCGTGGTCGGACTCATCTGGGTGTGGCTGCTGGACGAACGCGGCCTGATCAACTCGCTGTTGGAGTCCGTCGGGGTCGGCCGGATCGGCTTCCTGAGCGACCAGTGGCTGCTCCTGCTGAGCGCCATGGCCGTCACGGTGTGGAAGGGCCTCGGCTACTACATGATCATTTACCTGGCCGCGCTCGCCAACGTGCCGCGGGAGCTGCACGAGGCCGCGGCGGTGGACGGGGCCGGGGCGGTCCGCCGGTTCGTCACGGTGACGGTGCCCGCCGTCCGCTCGACCATGGCACTCGTCGGAGCGCTGTCCTCGGTCGCCGCCTTCAAGGTGTTCTCCGAGGTCTACCTGATGGCGGGCCCGAGCGGCGGACCGGCCGGCGAGGACACCACGCTCGTGATGCTCGTCCAGCGCACCGGCACCGGACTCACCGGCCGGGTCGGCTACGCGTCCGCCCTCTCCGTCGTGGTCTTCGTCGTCACCGTGGCACTGATGCTGCTCGTGCTGCGCGCCGACCGGAGGGGGGAGTCGTGACCCGGGTACGCAAGGGCGAACTGGTCCTGCGCTACGTCCTGTTGCTGGCCGTCCTCGCGCTGACCGTCGGCCCCTTCCTCTGGCAGTTGTCGACCTCCCTCAAGGGCCCCACCGAGGACATCTACAGCTCGCCGCCCTCCTTCCTGCCCCAGCACCCCACCCTGCACAACTACGAGCGGGTCTCCACCACCATCCCCGTCTGGGACTACGCCCTCAACTCCCTGAAGGTCGCCACCGGCAACGTCGTGACCAACTGCGTCGGTTCGGCCCTCGCCGGATACGCCCTGGCCCGGCTGCGCTACCGGGGCCGCCGCGCGGCCACCCTCGCCTTCATCCTGGCGATGCTCGTGCCGGTGGAGGGCATCATCATCGCCCAGTTCACCACCATGCGGGAGCTCGGCCTCAACAACACCCTGATCGGTGTGGTCCTGCCGGGCTGCATCGGCGCGATGAACGTCCTGCTGATGCGCAACGCCTTCCTCAACCTGCCCTACGAGATCGAGGAGGCGGCCTACGTCGACGGCGCCAACGCGTGGCAGCGGTTCCTGCGGATCGCGCTGCCGTCGGTGAAGGGCACGATCGCCGTCGTCGCGATCTTCGCCTTCATGGGCGCGTGGGACGACTTCCTGTGGCCGCTGATCGTGCTGAGCGACCCGTCGAAGTTCACGCTGACGATCGGCCTCAACTACCTGCACGGCACCTTCGCCAACGACGAACGGCTCGTCGCCGCGGGCACGGTCATCGCCGTGGCTCCGCTGATCGCCCTCTTCGCCGGCCTCCAGCGGTACTTCTTCCGCGGGGTGGGCGAGGGCGCGGTGAAGGGCTGAACGAACCCCCAGAGTCAAGGATCCCGTATGCCTTCTGCCGTGCGCTTCGGCGTCAACTACACCCCGAGCGTCGGATGGTTCCACCACTGGCTCGACTTCGACCTGGACACCGTCCGCGCCGACCTCGACTCGATCGCCGCCCTGGGCCTCGACCACATCCGGGTCTTCCCGCTGTGGCCGTACTTCCAGCCGAACCGCACCCTGATCCGTCAGCGGGCCGTCTCGGACCTCGTGCGCCTCGTCGACGCCGCCGCCGAGCGCGGTCTCGACGTCAACGTCGACGGTCTCCAAGGGCACTTGAGCAGCTTCGACTTCCTGCCGGCCTGGACCCGGACCTGGCACCGCCGCAACCTCTTCACCGACCCGGAGGTCGTCGAGGGCCAGGCCGCCTACCTGCGCACCCTCGCCGCGGCACTGGCGGACCGCCCCAACTTCCTCGGCATGACCCTCGGCAACGAGGTCAACCAGTTCTCCGCGGGCCCCCATCCCGACCCGGACCGGGCCACGGCCGAGCAGATCGACGCCTGGCTCACCCGCATGCTGGCCGCCTGCGAGGCGGGCGCCCCCGGCAGGCTGCACCTGCACGCCGAGTACGACGCCACCTGGTACCAGGACGACCAGCCCTTCACCCCCGCCCAGGCCGCCCGCCACGGCGCCGTCACCGCCGTGCACTCCTGGGTCTTCAACGGCACCGCCCAGCGCCACGGCCGCACCTCCGTCCCGGCCGAGCACCACGCCGCCTACCTCGTCGAACTCAGCAAGGCCTGGGCCGGCGACCCGCACCGGCCGGTCTGGCTCCAGGAGGTCGGCGCCCCGGCGCCCCTGGTGCCGCCCGAGCACGCCGCCGCCTTCACCGAGGCCACCGTGGCGAACGCCCTGGACTGCCCGGACCTGTGGGGCATCACCTGGTGGTGCTCCCACGACGTGTCCCGGGAACTGGCCGACTTCCCGGAACTCGAGTACGGACTCGGCCTGTTGACCAACGACCGCAAGCCGAAGGACACGGCCCGGGTCCTGGAACGGGCGGCACGGACGGGCTCGGTCGCCCCCGAACGCCGTACGACCGCGCTCGTCGTCCCCGCCGACCCCGCCTCGCGCTCCCGCTGCGCGCCCGGCGGGCCCGTCTTCGACGCCTGGTTCCGGCTCGTCGCCGACGGCGCCCGGCCCACCACCGTCCTCGACACCCGCGCCGCCGACCAGGACCACCTGGCCGCGCGCGGCATCACCGAGGTCGTCACACCCGATCAGGTACTCCCACCCCACAAGGACCACTAGGAGGCACCCGCTCGTGAACCCCACCAGACGCACCGTCCTGCTCGCCGCGACCGCGGCCGCGCTGCTGCCCGCACTGCCGGCGAGAGCGGCGGCGGCCACCGCGCTCCAGCCGTACGCCACCTACTGGTACCCGGACTCCCTGCCCGCCGGCAGCCCCGGCACCGGCATCACCTGGCGCAGCCTGAAGAGCTGGCGGGCGGCCGACGACGCCGACCTCGCCTTCAACACGGCCGCCGTACCGCTCGCCTCCCGTTTCACCCCGACCCCCGCCAACCCGACGGCCCGGGCCGGCCAGGCCCGCATCCAGTCGCTGGTCTCCTTCGGACCGACGGCCGGCAACCCCTCGCAGGGCTCGGCCACGTCGGACTACTACGCCTTCGGACACTGGGCCTACGTCGACGAACTGGTCTTCTGGGGCGGCTCGTCCGGCGAGGGACTGATCCTCGCGCCGAACGCCCCGATCGTGGACGCCGCCCACCGGCACGGCGTGCCCGTCCTCGGCAACATCTTCCTGCCGCCGACCGCCTACGGCGGCCAGTTGCAGTGGACCCGGGACCTGGTTCAGAAGGACGCCGCCGGGCGGTACCCGCTGGCGTCACAGCTCGTCGCGGTCGCCACGGCGTACGGCTTCGACGGGTGGTTCGTCAACGCGGAGACCGGCGGAGGGGACGCGGCCCTCGGGGCCGACATGCTGGGCTTCGTCAAGGAGTTGAAGGCCCTCTCCAGAGCGAGGGGACTGCGGGTCACCTGGTACGACTCCATGACCGTCAACGGCACCGTGAGCTGGCAGGGCGCGCTGAACAGCCGCAACCAGGCGTTCTTCGAGTCCGCGGACGACATGTTCGTCGACTTCCGCTGGTCGGCCGGCACCCTCACCTCCTCGGGCACGCTCGCCCGGCAACTGGGGCGCAGCCCCTACGAGTTGTGGGCCGGTGTGGACGTGGAGTCGAACGGCTGGAACACCTCAGAGAACTGGGACGCGATCGTGCCCAGGGACAGCGACCACGTGACCTCGCTGGGCCTGTACCGGCCCGAGTGGACCCGCAACCACCTGCCCGCGGACCAGCGCACACCGCGCGACTTCCACGCGGCCGACGACCGCTTCTGGACGGGCGCCTCGCTCGACCCCGCACGGCCGGCCGACACGGACGGCTGGCGGGCACCGGCGGTGTCGGTCGCCGACCGGTCGACGGTCACCTCGCTGCCGTTCGCCAGCACGTTCAACACCGGGCACGGACTGCGGTGGTACGAGAAGGGGGTCGTCACCTCGGACGCCGCCTGGAACCACCTCGGGCTGCAGGACCGACTGCCGTCCCGGCAGTGGGTGGTGCGGACCCGGGGCACCCGGCCGGCCGTCTCCTTCGACTTCGCCGACGCCTGGCGGGGCGGCAGCAGCGTACTCGTGGACGGCGCCCTGGACGCACCGGTCACCGTGGACCTGTACTCCGTACGGCTGCCGGTCAGCGGTGACACCGTGGTCGAACTGACCCACCGGACCGACGCGGGCCAGGTGGGCGTCGAGCTCGCCGTGGCCACCGCCGAGCCGGACGCGCCGGGCGGGACACCGCCGTACACCTACCTTCCCGTGGCCGGCGGCGGCGACGGCTGGCGGACCTCGACCGTACGGCTGACCGGGCTCGCCGGGTCCGTCCACACCCTCGGCGTGCGGCTCACCGGCACCGGCGCGCTGAAGTGGCGGCTCGGCGAGATCGCCGTGCACGACACTCCCAGCACCCCCTGCCCGCCCTCCGGCCTGCGCGTCACCGCGGCCAGTGGTGGCGACCTGCGCCTCGCCTGGAACCCCGCCCCCGGCGCCGTACGCCACTACACCCTGCACCGGCTCCTGCCCGACGGCACCCGGCGCTTCCTCGGCGGCACCTGCCAGCGCGCCTGGTTCGTCTCCGGACTGAGCCCCGAACAAGGCGAGCGGCGGGCGCGGTTGGAGCTGCGTGCCGTGGGGGAGCTCTACTCCTCGTCGGCCCCCGTGACGGTCACCCATCCCTGGTGACCGCGTGACCCACCTCTGGTAACCCCCGGAACCCTGGAGAGCACCCCGCATGCATGACGACCGCAGCCTGGTCGAGGCCCGCCTCAAGCGCGTCCTCGACGAGCGACTCCGCCCCGCCGTGTACCCCGAGTCCGTACCGCTGGAGGTGGCGGTGTGGCACGCGCCCGACGAGCCGGTGCCCGTCGCCGAGGGCCTGGCGGCCGAGCCGGAGCCCATCGCGGTGGGCGCCCGCTGGGGCGCTCCCTGGGGCACGAGCTGGTTCCGCGTCACCGGGACCGTCCCCGAGGAGTGGGCCGGCCGGACCGTGGAGGCGATCCTCGACCTCGGCTTCGACGAGAACATGCCCGGCTTCCAGTGCGAGGGCCTGGTCTACCGGCCCGACGGCACCCCGGTGAAGGGCCTCAACCCGCGCAACCAGTGGGTGCGCATCGGCGCGCCCGTCGAGGGCGGCGAGGAGGTGCGCCTGCACGTCGAGGCCGCCTCCAACCCCGTCATCCTCGACTACCACCCCTTCCTGCCCACCCAGTTGGGCGACAAGGAGACCGCGGGCAGCGAGCCGCAGTACCGGCTGGCGCGCATGGACCTCGCCGTCCTCGACGAGACGGTGTGGCAGTTGGTGATCGACCTGGAGGTGCTCGGCGAGCTGATGGCCGAGCTGCCGGTGGAGTCGGCGCGCCGCTGGGAGATCCTGCGGGCCGTGGACAAGGCGCTGGACGCGCTGGACCTCCAGGACGTGAACGGCACGGCGGCGCAGGCGCGCGTACGGCTGGAGACGGTCCTGTCGGAACCCGCCGTCCCCTCCGCCCACCGCATCAGCGCCGTCGGCCACGCGCACATCGACTCGGCGTGGCTGTGGCCGCTGCGCGAGACGGTCCGCAAGGTCGCCCGGACCACCTCCAACATGACGGCGCTGCTCGACGACGAGCCGGAGTTCGTGTTCGCCATGTCCCAGGCCCAGCAGTGGGCCTGGGTGCGCGACCACCGGCCCGAGGTGTGGGCGCGGGTGAAGAAGGCCGTGGCCGACGGGCGGTTCGTGCCCGCCGGCGGCATGTGGGTGGAGTCGGACACCAACATGCCCGGCTCGGAGGCGATGGCCCGGCAGTTCGTGCACGGGAAGCGGTTCTTCCTCGACGAGTTCGGCATCGAGAACCAGGAGGCGTGGCTGCCCGACACGTTCGGCTTCGCGGCCGGACTGCCGCAGATCATCAAGGCGGCCGGCTCCAAGTGGCTGCTGACCCAGAAGATCTCCTGGTCCCAGACGAACAAGTTCCCGCACCACACCTTCCAGTGGGAGGGCATCGACGGCACGCGGATCTTCACCCACTTCCCGCCCGTCGACACCTACAACTGCTCCATGAAGGGCAGCGAGATCGCCCACGCGGCCCGCAACTTCAAGGACAAGGGGGTCGCCCGGCACTCCCTGGCCCCCACCGGCTGGGGCGACGGAGGCGGCGGCACGACCCGGGAGATGGTCGCCAAGGCGGCCCGCCTGCGCGACCTCGAAGGGTCGGCGACCGTGGTCTGGGAGACCCCGGCGGAGTTCTTCGAGAAGGCCGAGGCGGAGTACCCCGAACCACCGGTGTGGGTCGGTGAGCTGTACCTCGAACTCCACCGCGCCACCCTTACCAGCCAGGCCAGGACCAAGCAGGGCAACCGCCGCAGCGAACACCTCCTGCGCGAGGCCGAGCTGTGGGCGGCGACGGCGGCCGTACGGACCGGATTCCCCTACCCGTACGAGGAGTTGGACCGCATCTGGAAGACGGTCCTGCTGCACCAGTTCCACGACATCCTGCCGGGGTCCTCCATCGCCTGGGTGCACCGCGAGGCCCGGCGCACCTACGAGCGGCTCGCGGACGAGCTGAACGGCATCATCGACGCGGCCCAGCGCGCGCTGGCGGGAGAGGGGACGAAGGACCTGCTCTTCAACTCCGCCCCCCACGGCCGCGGCGGTGTCGCGGCGGGCGGCGCCAATATCGCGGTCGTCGAGGGCAGCACGACGGTGACCGGACGTCCCGGAGGCGGGCACGTCCTGGACAACGGCATCCTGCGGGTCGAGATCGACGCACGGGGCCTGGTCGTCTCCGCGTACGACATCGACGCCGACCGGGAGACCATCGCACCGGACCGGGCGGGCAACCTCCTCCAACTCCACCCGGACTTCCCGAACATGTGGGACGCGTGGGACGTGGACGAGTTCTACCGCCACACCGTCACCGATCTCACCGACGTGGACGAGATCGCCCCCGAGGGCCGGCACGGGGTGCGGATCACGAGGACCTTCGGTGCCTCCCGCGTCACCCAGGTGCTGTCCCTGGCGCCGGGGGAGCGGCGGTTGCTGGTGGACACCGAGGTCGACTGGCACGAGACGGAGAAGTTCCTCAAGCTCGCCTTCCCGCTCGACCTGCACGCCGAACGGTACGCGTCGGAGACGCAGTTCGGGCACTTCCACCGGCCCACGCACACCAACACCTCCTGGGAGTCGGCGAAGTTCGAGGCCTGCAACCACCGCTTCGTGCACCTGGAGGAGCCCGGCTGGGGCGTGGCAGTCGTCAACGACTCGACGTACGGCCACGACGTGACCCGGACCGTGCGCACGGACGGCGACCGGGGCACGACCACCACGGTCCGGGCGTCCCTGCTGCGCGCCCCGCGCTTCCCCGACCCGGAGACCGACCAGGGCCTCCACCGCTTCCGGCACGCGCTGGTGCCGGGGGCCGGGATCGGCGACGCGGTGCGTGAGGGATGGCGGATCAATCTGCCCGAGCGGTCGGTGCGCGGCTCCGGGGAGGTCGCCCCGCTGGTGACCGTGGACCAGGACGCGGTCGTCGTCACGGCGGTCAAGCTCGCCGACGACGGCAGCGGCGACGTCGTGGTCCGCTTCCACGAGGCGCACGGCGGACGGGCGCGGGCCACCGTCAGGGCCGGTTTCGAGGTCACCGGGGTCACGGCCACGGACCTGCTGGAACGCCCGTCGGACGACGCTCCCTCGCTGCGGCGGGAGGGGAACGAGGTCTCCCTGCGGCTGCGGCCGTTCGAACTGGTCACCCTGCGCTTCACCAGGGCCTGAGCGACGAGGGGCGGGGACATCGCTCCCCGCCCCTCGGTCACGCCGGACCCCGACTCCCGCAACTGGCCCGTATCGCCGCGGCCGCCGTCGCCCTCGGCGTGCTCGCATCGGCTCCCGCATCCGGTCACGACCAGCTCGTGACGCATCCGCGCGTGGTCGCCCACTTCGAATGACTCTCCGGCCGGACGTGCCCGGGACCTACGGGACCGACGGGCCCCGGGGGCGCTGCCGCCACCTTGCCGGCGAGGGCGCGCCCCGGGGCCGCCGGGTGCGGCGGACTACTCCGGGCGCAGCCCGGCGAAGAGGTCGTTCTCGGGTACGGCCGCGCCGGTGCCGTCCTTGACCCTGACGAAGGTCTCCACGCCCATCAGCTCGCCGAACCTCTCCTTGCCCATCTTGAGGAAGAAGATGTTCTCGCCCTGGCTGGCGTGCGCGGCCAGCGCGTCGAACTTCTGACCGCTGAACCCGGTCGTGTCCACCCACGTGGTGATCTCGTCGTCGGGCAGGCCGATCTCGGCCAGCGCGGCGGCCTCGGCGGGGTCCGGCTCCGGCATGTCCTCACCGAACTCGCGCATGAGCTCGCCGAACCGCTGCATCGCCGAGCGGGGCATCGTCGTCCAGTACACCTTCGGCGTCAGCGTGGTCATCTCCAGCGCCGCCATCGTGATGCGGTGCGCCTGGATGTGGTCGGGATGGCCGTAGAAGCCGTTCTCGTCATAGGTGACGACCACATCGGGGCGGTAGTGCCGCATGAGTTCCGCGAGCCGGGTCGCGCCTTCCTCCACGGGGGTCCGCCAGAAGGACCCGGGGGCGTCGTTGCTCGGCCAGCCCATCATCCCGGAGTCGGCGTAGTCCAGCATCTCCAGGTCGCTGATCTTCAGCACCTCGCAGCTCGCCTCCAGTTCCTGGCGGCGCATCTTGGCGACCGCGGCCGGATCGTGGCCGGGATCGCCCGGCTTGACACCTCCCGGCCCGTCACCGCATCCACCGTCGGTACAGGTCACGAGAACCGTGCGGACGCCTTCCGCCGCGTACCGCGCGAGGACGCCTCCGGTGCCGGTGGCCTCGTCGTCGGGGTGGGCGTGCACGGCCATGAGCGTCAAGGGGCGGTCGGTCATGAGAAAAGTCCTCCAGCGGAAACATGTCGTGATCGGAACGCGGTGGGTGCACCGCGGTCCCGGGACCCGGAGGCCGACGGACGCAGGACCCGATGATCTCCGTGTCCCCCGCCCGGCGACGCCGGTCCCCGCTCGGTGCAACCGAACCGACGGGACCGGCTGTTCCCGGTGGAGCGCCTGATTTCCCGCTCACTGCTCCGGGGTGGCGTCGTCGTCGCGCTGATGGCCGCGGCGGGCGTCGCGGTCGAAGATGCCGAGGATCTCGCACGGGCCGCCCTCGGCACCGATCGCGTGCGGCAGCATCGTGGGGAACTCGGCGGCCTGGTTGGTCTCGACGCGGAAGCGGCGATGGCCGAGCAGGAGGACCGCGGTGCCGGACAGGACGACCAGCCATTCGCGCCCCGGGTGGGCACGCATGCGCGCGGGGTTCTCCGGCGGCGGCTCGGTCATCCGCTGGCGTACGACGCTCATGCCGGGGTCCGCCTTCACGGTCCAGCGCATCCGGCCGTGGGCACTGTCGATCATCGGGCTGGACACCACGTCGTCGGTGGCGGTCTCCACGAGCTGATCCAGCGTGGTGTCCAGGGCGCGGGCGAGGGTGACGAGCTGGTCCAGGGCGAGGCGGCGCCGGCCGTTCTCGATACGGCTGAGTGAGGACTGGCTGAGGTGGGCGCGGGAGGCCAGCTCCTCGAGGGACCAGCCCTGCGCCACCCGCAACGCACGGATCCGCTTGCGTACGAGGCTGTCCAGATCGGCGTCTTCTTGCGTCATGGGCAACATCGTATGCCTGTGGTGCAAGGCGGGCTTAGCGTCGGTCGCGGAGGGTTCGGGGCGCCCGGCTGACCTCGCGGCGCCGTGCCGCAGTGCGAGGCGACCGAACCACCCGTCTTCCCCCCGGCGCCCGGCCGCGCTCCGGCGCCGGCTCGCCACGCCCTTCCCGAGAGGAACCCATGAGTACGAACCATCCCGTCCAGGCCGCCGGGACCGACAGCGAGGGCGCGCCCGACCCGCGTCGACTGCGTACGATCCTCGTCGCCGTCTCCCTCGCGCTGATGGCGGTCATCGCCTCGGTGTCCGGGCTGAACGTCGCGCAGACCCACATGGCCCTCGAGTTCGGCGCCTCGCAGACCACGGTCCTGTGGATCATCAACATCTACACCCTCGCCCTGGCGGCGCTCCTGCTGCCGCTCGGTGCCGTCGGCGACCGCCTGGGGCGCAAGCCCGTGCTCGTCGCGGGGCTGGGCACCTTCGGCGCCGCGAACGTGGTCGCCGGCCTGGCCCCGTCCGCCGAGGTGATGCTCGCCGCGCGCGTGGCCGGCGGGGTCGGCGCCGCGATGATCATGCCCATCACCCTCGCCGTCATCACCTCCACCTTCCCCGAGGAGCAGCGTGGGAAGGCGATCGGCGTGTGGACCGGCGTCGCCGGTGGCGGCGGCATCCTGGGCATGTTCCTCTCCGCCCTGCTCGTCGACGTCGCCGACTGGCGCCTGCTGTTCCTCCTGCCGGTGCTCCTCGTCGTCGTGGCCCTGGCCATGACACTGGCGGCGGTGCCCGACTCCCGGGAGAGGTCGGCGCATGCGTTCGACACCGTCGGCGCGCTGCTGTCCACGGTCGCGGTGGTCGGCCTCATCCTCGTCCTGCAGGAGGGCCCCGAACGCGGCTGGACCGCGCCCGTGACGCTGGGCAGCCTCGCCGTCGGCCTTGTCGCCTCCGTCGGCTTCGTGGCCTGGGAGCTGCACCGCCGCGACGCCTCCCTGCTGGACGTCCGTCTGTTCCGGGAGCGCGGCCTGGCCGGCGGCTCGGTCACGCTCCTGGTGGTGTTCGGTGTCCAGGCGGGCGTCGCGGTCGTCCTGTTCCCGTTCTTCCAGGCCGTGCTGGGCTGGTCGGGACTGCTGTCCACGGTCGCGATGATGCCGATGGCCGTGACGATGATGGCGGCCTCCGGCCTGGCGCCCCGGCTTGCCGTCCGGGCCGGCGCCCGCTCGGTCATGGCGTCGGGCATCGCGCTGGCGGCCTGCGGCCTGGCCCTCATGGCCCTGTTCGTCTCCGTCGACGGCGGCTACCTGTCCGTCCTGCCGGGCCTGCTCGCCATGGGCCTCGGCATGGGCCTGTCGATGACCCCGTCCACGGAGGCCATCACCGCCTCCCTGCCACGCGGGAAGCAGGGCGTGGCCTCCGCCCTGAACGACGTCACCCGCGAGTTCGGCACCGCGCTCGGGGTGGCCCTGCTCGGCGCCCTCCTCGCCAACGGCTACCGCCGTGCCGTCGACGGCCGGCTGGACGGCGTACCCCAGGGTGCCGCCGAGACCGCCCGAGCGGGCGTGGCCAACGCCGTCGAGGCGGCGGACGGGGCCGGACCGCACGCGGACGACCTGGTGCGGGCCGCCCAGCAGTCCTTCGTCGAGGGCTGGCAGCAGGCCATGTGGGCAGGCGTCGCGATCATGACCCTCCTGTTCGTCCACATCGTCTTCCGGGGGCCCGAGAGGACGGCGCTCACGGACACCCCGCCGACACAGGTGAGCGGATGACGGGACCAGGACTCCGGGTTCCTGCCCGGCCGCGCCGCCAAGCACCCACCGGGGCACCCGACTGAGCCCCTCCCACCCGCCCGGGCCCCGGACCGCCCCCGCGGCCCGGCGGCTCGCCGCCGTTCAGCGCCTGAGCTGAGCCTTAGGTCCGGTGGCGCGCGCCCTTCGGAGCCTGATCCGAGCCCGCGGTCCGATGGCCCCGCCAAGTCCCGTGCCGAGCCCCGAATCCGAGGGCGCGCCCGCCGCTCAGACCCCTACGCCGCCGAGCCGAAAGTCCGACGGCTTTCCGGCCGCTCAGGCCCGAGCCGAGACCGAAGCCCGGTGACTCGCCCGCCGATCAAACCCCGAGCAGAGCCCCCAAGTCCGATGCCCCACCCGCCCCTCAACCCCCAAGCTGCGCCCGCAGCCACTCCTCCACCTCGCCCACGTGTGCCGCCGCCGCCGCTCTGGCGGCCTCCGGGTCGTGGGCGACCAGGGCGCGGTGGATCGCCGCGTGTTCGCGGCGGGTGCGTTCGAAGGCGCCCTCCTCCTGGTAGCCGCGCCAGACCCGGGCCCGGAAGGTGCGGGAGGACAGGCCCTCCAGGATCGCCGCCATGGTGTCGTTGCCGGCGGCCGCCGCGATCTCGCGGTGGAAGGCCAGGTCGTGGGCGAGGATCTCCTCCGGATCGTCGGTGGCGTTCATCGCCGTGAGGTGTTTCTCGACCTCGGCGAGCTGGTCGGGGGAGATCCGGGCCGCGGCCAGCGCGGTCGCCGTCGACTCCAGGATGCGGCGCACCTCAAGGAGCTCCACCAGCCGCGGCCCCCGGGACAGGTCGGCGACCACCCCGAAGGTCTCCAGCAGGTCGCCGGCCTCCAGTTGGGTGACGTAGATGCCCGAGCCGTGCCGGGCCTCCAGCACCCCCAGGACCGTCAGCGCGCGGATCGCCTCCCGCATCGAACTGCGCGAGATGCCCAGGCGTACCGCCAGATCACGCTCGGTCGGCAGTCGCTGCCCCGGCTCCAGCCTGCCCTCGCCGATCATCGCCTTGATCTGCTCGATGGCGCGCTGGGTCACGGTGCCCTTCTGCGGGGCTGTCTCGTCCACGCCGCTCCTCCGCTCACCGGGTGCCGCTCACCGGGTGCGCCGCAGTCTAGCCATCGATGTGGTCGGACCACTATGGCCTCGGAACGGGAAAATCTACCGTCGGAGGGTATTGCCAAGGGCGAGTGGTCTGATAAGTATGCCGTCATCTGCTCGACCCGTGCACGTTCGACCATGCGAGAACACGCTCAACGAGGAGCCGCCAGATGCCCGGCAGGACAGTGGGGAAGCGGAACAGGATTCGGATCGTCGGCGCGGTGGCCGTGGCCGCGAGCGCCTCGCTCGTGCTCGCCGCGTGCGGCAGCACCAAGGACACCGGCAGCGCCGGCAGCGCGGGAGGCGACGGCACCGGCAAGGTGGGCGTGATCCTGCCGCTGCTGACCTCGCCGTTCTGGCAGTCGTACAACGACTACGTGCCCAAGATGGCCAAGTCCGAGGGCGTGGACACGCTGAAGACGGTCAACTCCAACAGCGATCCCTCCCAGCAGATCACCGACATCAACAACGAGCTCAACCAGGGCGTCAAGGGCCTGGTCGTCGCCCCGCTGGACAGCGCCGCCATCGAGGCCGGCCTCGACCAGGCCGAACGCAAGGGCGTCCCGGTCGTCGCGGTGGACGTGGCCCCCGACAAGGGCAAGGTCGCCATGGTCGTACGCGCGAACAACGTGTCGTACGGCGAGAAGGCCTGCCAGTACCTCGGGAAGCAGATCCCCTCCGGCAAGGTCGTGCAGATCATGGGCGACCTGGCCTCCGTCAACGGACGCGACCGCTCCGAGGCCTTCCGGGCCTGCGTGAAGAAGAACTTCCCGAAGCTCAAGGTGCTGGAGATCCCCGCCAAGTGGGAGTCCGACACGGCGGCCTCGCAGCTCAGCACCCTGCTGAACGCCAACCCCGACATCAAGGGCATCTACATGCAGGCCGGCGGCGTCTACCTCGCACCGACCCTGCAGACCCTCAAGTCGAAGGGGATGCTGAAGACGGCCGGGCAGGCGGGCCACATCACCATCGTCTCCAACGACGGCATCCCGCAGGAGTACGACGCCATCCGCAAGGGCGAGATCGACGCCACCGTCTCCCAGCCGGCCGACCTGTACGCCAAGTACGGCATGTACTACATCAAGGCGGCGATGCAGGGGAAGACCTTCAAGCCCGGCCCGACCGACCACGACTCCACGATCGTCAAGCTGTCGAGCGGCATCCTGGAGGACCAGCTCCCCGCACCCCTGGTCACCAAGGACAACGTCGACGACCCCGAGCTGTGGGGCAACACCGTCAAATGAGCACCCCACTGGTTGAAGCCCAGGGGGTCGTCAAGCGGTACGGCCCCACGACCGCCCTCGCCGACGGCCGCCTCACCGTCCTGCCCGGCGAGTCCCACGCGCTCGTCGGCCGCAACGGCGCGGGCAAGTCCACCCTCGTCACCCTCCTCACCGGCCTCCAGGCCCCCGACGAGGGCACCGTCCGCTTCGACGGCGAGCCCGCGCCCCCGCTCGGTGACCGCGACGCCTGGCGCGCCAAGGTCGCCTGCGTCTACCAGAAGCCCACGGTCGTACCGGAGTTGACGGTCGCCGAGAACCTCTACATCAACCGGCAGCCGCTCCGGCGCGGGTTCATCAGTTGGCGCGCCCTGCGGAAGGAGGCCGCCGAACTCCTCGACACCTGGGACGTGCGCGTCGACCCGGAGGCGCGCACCGCCGACCTCAAGGTCGAGGACCGCCAAATGGTGGAGATCGCCCGGGCGTTGAGCTTCGGCGCCCGCTTCATCGTCCTCGACGAGCCGACCGCGCAGCTCGACAAGCGGGAGATCGAGCGGCTGTTCAGCAGGATGCGCGCGCTCCAGGACTCCGGGGTCACCTTCCTGTTCATCTCGCACCACCTCCAGGAGGTGTACGAGGTGTGCCAGACGGTGACCGTCCTGCGGGACGCCCGCTGGATCACCACGGCCCCGGTCGCCGACATGCCCCGGGCGGCCCTGATCGAGGCCATGGCCGGCGAGACCGTCAGCGAACAGCAGGTACGGCCCAGGCAGGTGGAGCGGAGCGCGCCCGTCCTGCTCGACGTCCGCGGCCTCACCTCCGGCGCCTACCAGGACGTCGACCTCACCGTGCGCCGCGGTGAGGTCGTCGGACTCGCCGGCATCAGCGGCAGCGGCAAGACCGAGCTCGCCGAGTCCTTCACCGGACTGCACACCCCGGCGAGCGGCACGGCCCTGCTCGACGGCAGCCCGCTGCCGTTCGGCGACGTACGGGCCAGCCTGAAGGCGGGCGTCGGTTTCGTGCCCCGCGACCGGCACGCCCAGGGCCTGGTCTTCGGCATGACCATCGGCGACAACGCCACCCTCAGCGTCCTGGACCGGCTCGGCCGCCGCGGCTTCGTCGGCACCGACCGCAAGCGGGGCTTCGCCACCGAGCTGATCGACCGCCTCGACATCCACACCGAGGGCCCCGACCAGCCCGTCTCCGACCTCTCCGGCGGCAACGCGCAGAAGGTCGTCATGGCCCGCGCCCTGGCCTCGGACCCCCGCCTGCTGGTCCTCATCAACCCCACCGCGGGCGTCGACGTGAAGTCGAAGGAGTCCCTGCTCTCCCGCGTGGACACCGCCCGCGAGGACGGCACCGCGGTCCTCGTCGTCTCCGACGAACTCGACGACCTGCGCCGCTGCGACCGCGTCCTCGTCCTCTTCCACGGCCGCGTGGTCGCCGAGCACCCGGCCGGCTGGCGCGACCACGAGCTGATCGCCTCCATCGAAGGAGTGGACCACCATGGCTGACACCCAGGCTCCGCCCGTGAAGCAGGTACGGGTGCCCGAGACACGGGCGGCCCGGACGGTCCTGCTGCGCCGGGCCCGCGAACTCGCCCTCGTGCCCGCCCTGTTGCTGCTCATGGTGCTCGGCGCGTTCGTCAACGACTCGTTCCTCACCGAGCGCAACCTCATCTCCATCCTGGGCGCCTCGGCGGCCCTCGCGATGGTCGTGCTGGCCGAGTCGCTCGTCCTGATCACCGGCAAGTTCGACCTCTCCCTGGAGTCGGTCGTCGGCATCGCGCCCGCCGTCGGAGCCCTGCTCGTCCTGCCCGCCGCCCAGTCCGGCTGGGGCACCGAACTCCCGGCCGCCCTCGCCCTGTTGGCGGTCCTGGTGGTCGGTGCGGCGGTCGGCGCCTTCAACGGCGTCCTGGTCGTGAAGTTCAAGCTCAACGCGTTCATCGTGACGCTCGCGATGCTGATCGTGCTGCGCGGACTGCTCGTCGGCGCGACCAAGGGCAAGACCCTCTTCGGCATGCCGGACAGCTTCTACTCCCTGGCGACGACGACCTTCCTGAACATCCCGATGTCCGTGTGGCTCGCCGCCGTCGCCTTCGCCGTCACCGGCCTCGTCCTGAAGTACCACCGCATCGGCCGCTCCCTGTACGCCATCGGCGGCAACGCCGACGCGGCCCGCGCCGCCGGCATCCGCGTCGAGCGCGTGATGCTCGGCGTGTTCGTCGTCGCGGGTGTCCTCGCCTCCGTCGGCGGCATCATGCAGACCGGCTACGTCGGCGCGATCAGCGCCAACCAGGGCCAGAACATGATCTTCACCGTGTTCGCGGCCGCGGTGATCGGCGGCATCAGCCTCGACGGCGGCAAGGGCACCATGTTCGGCGCCCTGACCGGCGTACTCCTGCTGGGCGTCGTACAGAACCTGCTCACGCTCGCCCAGGTGCCGTCCTTCTGGATCCAGGCCATCTACGGCGGAATCATCCTGGTCGCCCTCATGATCGCCCGTGTGACGACGGGACGCGCGCAGGACTGAGCCCGCCCGCCCCGTCACCTACCGAAAGGCCTTCCGTGTCCTCGACGCCCGCCCGCATCAGCGCGGTAGACACCTACGACATCCGCTTCCCCACCTCGCGCGAGCTCGACGGCTCCGACGCGATGAACCCGGACCCCGACTACTCGGCGGCCTACGTCGTGCTGCGCACGGACGCGGCCGACGGGCACGAGGGGCACGGCTTCACCTTCACCATCGGGCGGGGCAACGAGGTCCAGGTCGCCGCGATCGAGGCGCTGCGCGGACACGTGGTGGGACGGTCCGTGGACGAACTGTGCGCGGACCCGGGGACGCTCAACCGCGACCTGATCGGCGACAGCCAACTGCGCTGGCTGGGCCCCGAGAAGGGCGTGATGCACATGGCGATCGGCGCGGTCGTCAACGCCGTCTGGGACCTGGCCGCCAAACGCGCCCGGAAGCCGCTGTGGCAGCTCCTGGCCGACGCCGAGCCCGAATGGCTGGTCCGGCAGGTCGACTTCCGCTACCTCACCGACGCCCTCACGCCGCAGGAGGCCCTGGACCTGCTGCGCCGGGGCCGGGAGGGCGCCACCGAACGCGCCTCGAAGCTCCTCGCCACCGGCTACCCCGCCTACACCACCTCCGCCGGCTGGCTCGGCTACGACGACGAGAAGCTCACCCGGCTCGCCGCCGAGGCCGTCGCCGACGGCTTCCGGCAGATCAAGCTGAAGGTCGGCGCGGACCTGGAGGACGACATACGGCGCTGCCGCGTCGCCCGCCAGGTCGTCGGCCCCGGCATCCGCATGGCGATCGACGCCAACCAGCGCTGGGACGTCGACGAGGCGATCCGCTGGACGGAGGCGCTCGCCGAGTTCGACCCGTACTGGATCGAGGAGCCCACCAGCCCCGACGACATCCTCGGCCACGCGGCGATCCGCGAGGCGGTCGCCCCGGTGAAGGTCGCCACCGGCGAGCACGTCCAGAACCGGGTCGTCTTCAAGCAACTCCTCCAGGCGGGCGCCCTCGACGTGGTCCAGATCGACGCGGCCCGTGTCGGCGGAGTCAACGAGAACCTCGCCATCCTGCTCCTCGCGGCCAAGTTCGGCGTACCGGTCTGCCCGCACGCCGGCGGGGTCGGCCTGTGCGAACTCGTCCAGCACCTCTCGATGTTCGACTACGTGGCCCTCACCGGCACGACCGAGAACCGGGTCATCGAGTACGTCGACCATCTGCACGACCACTTCCTCGATCCCGTGGTGATCACGGACGGCCACTACACGGCACCCACCGCGCCGGGCTTCTCGGCCGCGATGCGCCCGGAGTCCATCGCGCGGTACACGTTCCCGGGCGGCGCCTTCTGGGCAGAAGACCTCGCCGACGACACACAGAAGAAGGGGCAGGCGGCATGAGCGACTTCGAGGGTCTGAGGGCCCTGGTGACCGGCGGCGCCTCCGGCATCGGCCGGGCCACCGCGGAACTCCTCGCCGCACGCGGCGCCCGGGTCGCCGTCCTCGACCTGGACCCCTCGTCCGTGGCGAAGCCGCTGCTCGCCTACCGGGCCGACGTCACCGACGACGCCTCGGTGCGGACGGCCGTCGCCGCGGCCGCCGCCGACCTCGGCGGACTCGACGTGCTGGTCAACAACGCGGGCATCGGCGCCCAGGGCACGGTCGCCGACAACGACGACGAGGAGTGGCACCGCGTCCTCGACGTCAACGTCGTCGGCATGGTCAGGGTGGCCCGCGCCGCCCTGCCCCACCTGCGCGAGTCCTCCCACGCGGCGATCGTGAACACCTCCTCGATCGCGGCCACCGCGGGCCTCCCGCAGCGGGCCCTGTACAGCGCGACCAAGGGCGCGGTCCACTCCCTGACCCTCGCCATGGCCGCCGACCACGTCCGCGAGGGCATCCGCGTCAACTGCGTCAACCCCGGTACGGCGGACACCCCGTGGATCGGCCGCCTCCTCGCCAAGGCCCCCGACCCGGCCGCCGAACGGGCCGCGCTGGAGGCCCGCCAGCCCACCGGCCGGCTCGTGTCGGCCGACGAGGTCGCGGGCGCCATCGCCTACCTGGCGAGCCCGCTCTCCGGCGCCACCACCGGCACCTCCCTCGCCGTCGACGGCGGCATGCAGGGCCTGCGTCTGAGGCCGGTGGGCCGGTGAGGACGCACACCCTGGGCGGCAGCGGTGTCCCGGTCAGCGAACTGGCCTTCGGCGGCGCCGTCATCGGCAACCTCTACACCGAGGTGACCGACGAGCAGGCCCACGAGGCGGTGACGGCCGCCTGGGAACGCGGCATCCGCTACTTCGACACCGCCCCGCACTACGGACTGGGCCTGTCGGAACGCAGGCTGGGGGAGGCCCTGCGGGCCTACCCGCGCGCGGAGTTCACGCTCTCCACGAAGGTCGGCCGCCGCCTGGAGCCCACCCGGGCCGACGGCGACGACCTCGCCCACGGCTTCGCCGTCCCCGCCGGCCACCGCCGCGTGTGGGACTTCTCGGCGGACGGCGTACGACGCACCCTGGAGGCGAGCCTCGAACGGCTCGGCTTGGACCGGGTGGACGTCGTCTACCTCCACGACCCCGACGACCACGCCGAACAGGCCTTCCACGAGGGCTATCCGGCGCTGGAGAAGTTGCGCTCGGAGGGCGTGGTCGGCGCGATCGGCGCCGGGATGAACCAGACGGAGATGCTCACCCGCTTCGTCCGGGACACCGACGTGGACGCGGTGCTGTGCGCCGGACGCCACACCCTGCTCGACCGGAGCGCCCTCACGGACCTGCTGCCCGCCGCCGAGGAACGGGGCGTGTCCGTCGTGATCGGCGGTGCCTTCAACTCCGGCCTGCTGGCGGATCCGCGGCCCGGGGCGACGTACAACTACGCCGAAGCACCGGATGAGTTGCTGGAGCGGGCCCTGCGGCTGAAGGCGCTGGCCGAACGGCACGGCATCAGCCTGCGCGCCGCCGCCCTCGCCTTCTGCGCGGCCCACCCCGCTGTCGCGAGCGTCCTGGTGGGGGCCCGCTCGGCGGCCGAGGTCCATGACAGCGCCGACCAGTTCGCCACCGCGGTACCCGCCGCCTTCTGGCAGGAACTGCGGGACACCGAGGAGCCCGCATGAGAGTCGCCCTGCACACCAAGGTCCGCGCCGACCGCGTCGCCGAGTACGACGCCGCCCACCGCGAGGTCCCCGTCCAGCTCACCGACGCGATCCGGGCCGCCGGGGCCACCTCCTGGACGGTCTGGCGCAGCGGCACCGACCTCTTCCACGTCCTGGAGTGCGAGGACTACGCCCGTCTCCTCGCCGAACTGGAGCAGCTCCCGGTGAACGTCGCCTGGCAGGCCCGCATGGCCGACCTCCTCGACGTGGTGCACGACTACTCGGGCGCGGGCGCCGGCGCGGGTCTGCCCGTCGTGTGGGAGCTGCCGTGACGGTGGTGGACGCGCACCACCACGTGTGGGACCTGTCGGTGCGGGACCAGGACTGGATCGCCCCGGACAGTCCGCTGCGCCGGGACTTCACGACGGCGGACCTTGTTCCGCAGGCCGCCGCTGCCGGGGTCGACCGAACGGTCCTCGTCCAGACGGTCACCGTGCCCGAGGAGACCCCGGAGTTCCTGGCCCTGGCCGCGGAGCACGAGCTGATCGCGGGAGTGGTCGGCTGGACGGACCTGACCCGGCCGGACGTCGCCGGCGAACTCGCCCGCCTCCGCGACCTCCCGGGCGGCGCCCACCTGAAGGGCGTCCGCCACCAGGTCCAGGGCGAGCCGGACCCCGAGTGGCTGCTGCGGGCGGACGTACGCCGGGGCCTCGCCGCGGTGGCCGAGGCGGGCCTGGCGTACGACCTGATCGTCCTCCCGCACCATCTGCCCGCCTGCGTCAAGGCCGCCGAAGCGCTCCCGCAACTCACCTTCGTCCTGGACCACTTGGGCAAGCCGCCGATCGCCTCCGGCGCCCTGTCACCCTGGTCCGCCGACGTCCGCGCACTGGCCGCCCTCCCCAACACCGTCTGCAAGCTCTCCGGCATGGTGACGGAGGCCGACCTCGCCACCTGGACCCCCGACGACCTCCGCCCGTACGCGGACACCGTCCTGGACGCCTTCGGCCCGGCCCGCGTGATGTTCGGCTCGGACTGGCCGGTGTGCACCCTGGGGGCGACCTACGCCGAGACGGTGTCCGTGACCAGGGAGCTCACCGCGGGCCTCGACGCGTCCGAGCGCGCCGACGTCTTCGGCGGCACGGCAGTCCGCACCTACGGCCTCTGACCCCGCGGGGCGTGTCAGGTCTGCCGGGCCGGCTGCGCCAGCCGGGTGGGCGGCAGGAACTCCCGCACATAGGCCCGCTCCCAGCACGCCCCCGTCTCCCGCAGCTCCCGCCACGTCGTGTACCGGTACCGGAAGAAGCGGGCGCGGACGTACCGGGGCGGGTGGTCCGCCGGGAAGGGGGAGCGGCGCAGCAGCCTCAGCGTGGCGGGGTCGTTCTCCAGGAGCCGTTCGACCAGGGTGCCGAACCACGCCCCGGCGTAGGCGGGGGACAGCGCGGCGAACCACATCATCCAGTCCAGGCGCAGATGGTAGGGCGCGAACTGGCGCGGCCAGTGGCGAGGATCGCCCGGCTTGCCCCTGAACTCGTACTCCCGCCACTCCGAGTCCCTGCGCGGTACGTCGTCCGCGGTGCCCTCAACCACCACCTCGTAGCGGATCCGGCTGACGCTGCCGAACGCGCCGTAGGTGTTGACGAGGTGGAGCGGGTCGAAGGAGCGGTTCATGATCTGGCTCCGGGAGATCATGTTGCGGACCGGGTGGTAGCTCAGGGTCAGCAGGAGCGCGGCGACGGCGAGGACCGTCACCTCGTACCAGAGCGGGGTGGCGGGCAGGTCCGGTGCCTTGCCGCGGAGTTCCAGCGCAGGCACCGCCAGCACGATCGTGATCCAGTTCAGCCAGGCGAAGTTGCCGGAGAGCACCAGCCAGAGCTGGGTCACGATCATCAGGGACGCGGCCGCCGTGGCGATCGGCTGCGGGGTGAACAGCAGGAAGGGCACAACGAGTTGGGTGAGGTGGTTCGCGGCGACCTCGACCCGGTGCACCGGCTTCGGCAGATGGTGGAAGAACCAGCTCAGCGGACCCGGCATCGGCTGGGTCTCGTGGTGGTGGTCCAGGCAGGTGAGCTTCCGCCAGCAGGCGTCGCCGCGCATCTTGATCAGTCCCGCGCCGAACTCGACCCGGAACAGGACCCAGCGCAGCAGGAACAGCACCACCACCGGCGGGGCCACCTCGTCGTTGCCGAGGAACACCGCGAGGAAGCCGACCTCCAGCAGCAGGGACTCCCAGCCGAAGCCGTACCAGGTCTGGCCCACGTTGACGACGGACAGGTACAGCAGCCACGGCACCAGCCACAGCAGCATCCCGCCCCACAGCGGCAGCCGGGAGTCGAGGCCCGCCGCCAGCGCGACGGCCACCGCGCAGCCCGTCCACGCGGACAGCGCGAAGAACCGGTCCGAGTAGTGGAGTTGGAACAGGCTCGGCGCCCGTCGGAACGGCACGCGTGCCACGAAACGCGGGACCGGCAGCATGCCGCGCTCCCCGAGCAGCGGCCGGAACTGCAGGGCCGCCGTCAGGAACGCGACGAAGTACAGCCCCGCCAGAGCCCGCTGGAAGACCAGCCGGCTCAGCCAGTAGTCGGGTGCGGTGAACCAGTCCACGGCCGTGCTCTCCTGCCTCCATTGTCCAGCCGGACCCTGAGTGACTCTCCGTGTACCTCCCTTCCGCTTGCGTAACCCAAGTGAGTGAAGCAGACAATGGGGACGAACTGCACGGGACGGACGGGAGAGCGCGGTGCGGACACCCACCAGGGCCCTGGCCACGGCGTGTGTGCTGGCGGCGGCCCTCCTCGTCGCGGGCTGCGGCCGCGACGAGCGCACCGGCGAGGCGACCGGCGCCCTCCTGCTGGAGCCGGCGGCGGCCCGGGGACCGAACCCCTTCACCCCCTCCGCGGCGACCGCGCCGCCTCCCCTCACCCGGACGCCCCCACGGGCGGCGACCGCCCCGCGGACCGTCTCCGGCGGCACACCCGGCCTGTACGGCGGCACCGAGCGCGTCGCTAGCTGCGACGTGGAACAGCAGATCGACGACCTGACCGCCGACCGGCCGCGCACGCGCGCGTTCGCCCGGGTCGCCGCAGTCACCCCGGCCGCGGTCGCGGACCACCTGCGCGCACTCGCGCCCGTCGTCCTGCGCGCCGACACCCGGGTCACCGACCACGGCTACCGCGACGGCCGGGCGAGCGGCTTCCAGTCCGTCCTCCAGGCGGGCACCGCCGTCCTCGTCGACGACCGGGGCGTCCCCCGCGTCCGCTGCGCCGGCGGCAGCCCCCTGGCGCCGCCGGCGGCCCTGCGGGGCGGCACGGTCGTGCGGGGGCGGCCGTGGCCCGGATACCGGCCCGACCAGGTCGTCGAGGTGACCCCCAGCGCACAGGTCGTCACCGACCTCACGATCATCGACCTCGTCGACCACTCCTGGATCGAACGCCGGATCGACCACGACTGCCGGCGCGACCACGTCATCCCCCCGGCGGAACCGGAGCCCCTGCCACCCACGGTCCTCCCGAGCGACAGCGCCGCCCCGCAGGCACCCCTCGCCACCCACCGCCCGGGACCCACGCCGTCCGCGCCCGACTGCGTCCCCGGGCAGCCGTACGACGAGAGCTGCGCGGCCCCCACCCTGCCGCCCGCGCTCCCCGTGGTCCCCCCGGACGACACCCGTACGACCGCCCCGGCGGCCCCGGCGGCCCCCGACACCGAGATCGGCCCCGAGACCGTCCCGGACACGCCCGACCTGCCCGACGGCGGCGGGCTCATCCCCGACGATCCCGCGGACCCGACCGGCACCACTGCCGACGACCCCGCCGGAACCGTCGGTGCCTGACGGTCGCCGACGGCGCCGGGGGGAACTCGCGTGATCCCGCCGTTGCCGCCCCACACACCGCCACCGGTCGAAGAATCGGGCAAATCCTGGCATGGTGGCCCCATGGTTCATCGGGGAGCGAGCGCCCTGTCACTCCCGGACGACTGGCCCGCCCACCCGGATCCGATCCTGGCGCTCAACCGCATGGGCAGCTTCGACTGGGACCTGGACACCGGTCTGTTCCACATGGACGCCCAGGCCCACGAGGTCTTCGACCTGCGCCCCGACGAGTACGACGACAACCCGATGAGCCTCGCCTCCCGGGTCCCGAGGGCCGAGGGCCACCGGCTGGACGCCCTGGTCGCCCAGGCCATCAAGGACGGCAGCGAGAACTACGGCACCTACTTCCGCCTGCGCTGCCGGGACGGAACCCTGCGCTGGACCCACACCCAGGGCTACATCCGCCGCGACGAGACGGGCCGGCCGCGCCGGATCGTCGGGATCGTCCGGGACGCCACCCAGGAGATGGGCGAGCTGGAGGCGCGCCGCGAGCAGGCCGCCCAGGACGAGGCCCGGCGCCGGCAGACCAACGTCGTGCAGCTCACCACGGCCGCCCTCGCCCACGCCCGGACCGTCCAGGACGTCATCGACGTCCTCAAGGACACCCACGGGCTCACCCACCTCGGCGCCACCAGCCTGGTCATGGGCCTGGTCGAGGCGGGCCGCATCCGGCTCATCGCCGAGGGTCCCGCGGGCAGCTTCGTGCCCGGCACCGACATCACCCGGATCGACGAGCCGTACCCGATGAGCGAGGCCGTGCGCACGCTCACCCCCCGGTTCATCGAGTCGCCGGAGGAGTTCGCGGACCGCTACCCGATCCTGTGGCCGCACATCACCGGCCTCCGCATCACCTCCGCCGCCTACCTCCCGCTCATCGCCGAGGCCCGCCCGATCGGCGCCATGGGCCTGCTCTACAGCGACCGCCGCGGCTTCACCACCGAGGACCGCAACGTCCTCATCGCCCTCGGCAGCAGCATCGCCCAGAGCCTCCAGCGGGCCATGCTCTACGAGCAGGAGAAGGACCTCGCCACCGGCCTCCAGCAGGCCATGCTGCCGCGCACCATCCCGAGCGTCCCCGGCGCCGACGTCGCCGTCCGCTACCGGGCCGCCAGCGCCGAGGGCTCGCTGGCCCGGGACATCGGCGGCGACTGGTACGACCTGATCCCGCTGCCCGGCGGCCGCGTCGGCGCCGTCATCGGCGACGTCCAGGGCCACGACACCCACGCCGCCGCCGTCATGGGCCAGTTGCGGATCGTGCTGCGCGCCTACGCCGCCGAGGGCCACACCCCGGCCACCGTGATGGCCCGGGCCTCCGTCTTCCTCCACGAACTCGACACCGACCGCTTCGCGACCTGCCTGTACGCCGAGGCCGACCTCGTCACCGGAGTCGTCCAGGCCGTCCGCGCCGGCCACATCGACCCGCTGGTCCGGCACGCCGACGGCACCTGCCGCCGGGTGTCCGTCGAGGGCGGGCTGCCGCTCGGGCTGTCCGCCGAGTTCGGGCAGCTCGACTATCCCGTCGCCACCCTCGAACTCGACCCCGGGGGCACCCTGCTGCTGTGCACCGACGGGCTCGTCGAACAGCCCGGCGCCGACCTCGACGACGGGATGCGGACCCTCACGAGCCTCGTCGGCGTGGGCCCCGCCGACGTGTGGGAGCTCGCCGACCGGCTCATCGACGTGGCCGAGGAACGCGGCGGCGACGACGACGTGGCCCTGCTCCTGCTGCGCCGCCGCAGCCTCGACACCCAGCAGTCCGGCGGCCGCCTCCAGCAGCACGTGGCACCCGGCGACCCCGAGGCCCTGACCGGGGCCCGGCACATGATCAGGGCCGCGGTCGGCGCCTGGGGCGCGCGGGAGCGCTCCGACGAGATCGAACTGGTCGCCGACGAGCTCATCACCAACGCCCTCATGCACACCGAGGGCGCCGCGATCGTCACCCTGCGGGTCCTGACCGGCACCGACCGGCGGATGCGCGTCGAGGTCGAGGACTCCTCCAGCGCCCTGCCCCGACGCCGGGAGGCCGGCGAGTCGGGCGTCTCGGGCCGCGGCCTGCTCCTGGTCGACCTGCTGAGCGACGTGTGGGGCGTGGAGGCGCGGGGCGGCGGGAAGTGCGTGTGGTGCGAGTTCGTCGTACCGGAGCGCACCTGACCTGACCACGGCGGCCCCCGGTGGCACTCTGGACGTATGCCGGAACTGCCCGAGGTCGAAGCCCTCAAGGACTTCCTCACCGAGAACCTGGTCGGCCACGAGATGGTGCGCGTGCTGCCGGTGGCCATCAGCGTCCTGAAGACGTACGACCCTCCGCTCAGCGCCCTGGAGGGCCGCGAGGTGGTCGCCGTGCACCGGCACGGCAAGTTCCTCGACCTGGAGTCGGAGGGCGGCCCGCACCTCGTCACCCATCTGGCCCGCGCGGGCTGGCTGCACTGGAAGGACCGCCTGCCCGACGGCCCGCCCCGCCCCGGCAAGGGCCCCCTCGCGCTGCGGGTGGCGTTGGAGACCGGCGCGGGCTTCGACCTCACGGAGGCGGGGACGCAGAAGCGCCTCGCGGTGTACGTGGTGGCCGACCCCCGGGAGGTGCCCGGCATCGCCCGCCTGGGCCCGGACCCGCTGGCCGAGGACTTCGACAGGGCGAGCCTCGCGGCCCTGCTCAAGAACGAGCGCCGACAGCTCAAGGGCGCCCTGCGCGACCAGACCCTCCTCGCCGGGGTGGGCAACGCCTACAGCGACGAGATCCTGCACGCGGCCAAGATGTCACCGTTCAAGCTGGCGGCCTCGCTGACCCCCGAGGAGACGGAGACCCTCTACCATGCGCTGCGCACGACCCTCACCGAGGCGGTGGACCGTTCGAGGGGGGTGGCGGCGGGCCGCCTGAAGTCGGAGAAGAAGTCCGGCCTGCGGGTCCACGGCCGCACCGGCGAACCCTGCCCGGTCTGCGGCGACACCATCCGGGAGGTCTCCTTCAGCGATTCCTCCCTGCAGTACTGCCCCACCTGCCAGACGGGCGGCAAGCCCCTGGCGGACCGGCGGTTGTCGCGACTGCTCAAGTGACCGGACGCCGTCAGCTCGGCTCCAGCGTCACCAGGTGCTCCCCGCCCGACGTCCGGACCTCGTAGTGGTCGATCTGGTCGGCATGGAAGGTGGAGCTGCCCATCATGGTGTTGTCGCCGGTGTCGTGCCCGGTGGCGTTCCAGCCCGTGACGGTCTCCTCCGTGCCGTCGTGGCCGACCGCGACGAGGTGACAGGCGCGGGGGCCGGACTCGTCCTTGACCCTGAGCTCCACCTGGGTGCCCCAGTCCTCGTCCTCGGTGGTGACCTGCGCCCACACCCCGGAGCGGGTGTCGGTCGCCTCGACGCTGCTGGTCCGGGCCGCGTCGGCGTCCGTCGTCATGGCAAGGGTGGAACCGCCCACGGCCAGGACCACCGAGGCGGCCACCGCGTACAACAGCCGCCTGCGACGGGCCCGGTTGCGGGTCGCGACCTCGGTGAGGAGGCGGTTGAGGAGCTGGGGGCCGGGTTGGGCCATCGGATGCACGGGCCGCGGTGTCGCCCGGCGGTACAGCATCATCTGACGGGTCACCGGACCGAACTCGGTCACGTGTGCCGCGCACCGGGGGCACTCCATGAGGTGGTCCTCGAAGCGGAAGGCCTCCGCCTCGTCCAGCACGCCGAGCGCGTACGCGCCGACGTCGCGATGCCTCTCCAAGGACCTCATGCGGAAACCTCGTGCCGTTGAGTGTGGGTGGGGTTACTCCTTGCTCCCACCGGTACGCACCAGCCCGTCGAATCACTCAAGGCATGCACAGAATCGTGACCAAGGGATTCGGAGCGCTCGGCCCCGCGGATTGGTCCGGATCGCGGGAATCTAGAAAAGGTGGATGGCGAGGTGACCGAGCGGCAGCCCGAGCTGCCAGGCCGGTGTCCACACCTTCGGACCCTCGTCCTCACCGACCCCCGATCCGCCGCCCGGCACGGCGTTCAGATCGGGTGCGAGCAGTTCCGTCTCCTCCAGCCAGCGCCAGGCCGCGGCCGCCAGTTCGAGGTCCGCGGCGGGCTCGCCGGTGGCGACCGCCTCGGCGGTCAGCGCGGCCATCCGCTCGCACACCCAGTCCTGCCACGGCTGGTCGTACGCCGTCAGGGAGAGCCAGTTCTCGAGCTGCGAGACGACCTGGATGCCGGAGAGCTCTCCCTCGGTGTCGGCGAGGAAGACGGTCAGCGCCAGCGCGTCCCGCCCGGCCCGGAACTCGAAGGACGTCGGCGGCATCAGATCGCCGGAACGCAGCAGCTCGTCGGCGATGTACTCGGCGTACAACCAGGCCATGGGGACGACGAGTTCGCCGCCGCCGGTGCCGTCCGTGCTCTCGTGCCCTCTGTGCAGCATCCCTTCCTGCCTTCCTCCGGTGCGTGCGCGTCGCCCGACCCCGGGCCCCCAGTCCGGAACACGGATGGGGACAGCCGATTACTCAACAGGGGTCTTCAGCAAGGCGCTTTACGGAGGTTTGACTTTCCCATTGGTTTCACCGCAGGTCGGCCGCGTATCCCGGAAGCACCCGGCGCAGGGCGCGCAGCGCGTAGTACGCGCGGGACTTCACGGTACCGGGCGGAATCCCGAGGATTTCGGCGGCCTCCGCCACACTCGCCCCCTGGAAATACACCAGCACCAGGACTTCACGGTGCTCCGGAGTGAGTGTCTTCACAGCCTCGCGCACGTCGAGCGCGGCGGCGGCCCGCTCGGCATGGTCGGCGCACACCCGGGCGTTCTCCAGGACCGCGTCGCCGACCTCGGCGGGACGCGCCTGCCGGGCCCGCCGCGCGTCGATCGCGAGCCGCCGTCCCACGGTCAGCAGCCAGGGCCGTACGGAGTCGAAGTCGTCGGCGCGCAGCGCCTCGGGGTGCTGCCAGGCGCGCACGAGGGTCTCCTGCACCAGGTCCTCGGCGCGTTGCCGGTCGCCGTCGCTGAGCCGGAGGAGGAGCGCGAAGAGGGGCCGGCCGTGCTCCCGCTGCAGTGCGGCGAGCTCGTGCTCGGCGGTCGTCCCGGTCGTGAGGGTGGTTCCGGCCGTCATGGCCGTATGGCACCTCAGTGCGGGGCCGGGGGACAGGCCACGCACAAGGATCTGCGGCGGACGGTCGATCGCGTCGACGAACGGTTCGGTGAACGGTCCCTTCCGCGTCCCCGTCCGCGTCCCCCTTTCGCGTCCGTCCCGCTCTCCGTCCGCCCCGGACGGGTCAACAAGGCGGCCGGGCCGTTTGCGGACGCGGACAAGCTCATACCTATTCGTCAGTAAATATGACCTCAGTGGGGTGAGCTGATGATTGCACGCAGACGGCAGGTTGCCCTGGCCCTCACGGCCCTTCTCGCCGGAGGGGCTGCCTGTCAGGCGCACGACCACGAGACACCCGGGCATCCGGCCCCGGCCGCCGCCGCACCACGCGGGTTCACGCTCGTCGCCTCCGGTGACGTCCTGCCGCACAGCTCGATCATCGATCGGGCCCGGTTCGACGCGGGCGGCACCGGCTACGACTTCCGCCCGATGCTGGCCGGAATCCGATCCGTCGTCTCCCGCGCGGACCTGGCGCTGTGTCACATGGAGACCGTCTACGGCGCCGACGGCCACTACACCGGCTATCCGACCTTCAAGTCCCCGCCGGAGGTGGCCCAGGCCCTGGCCGTCACCGGGTACGACGGCTGCTCCACCGCCTCCAACCACAGCCTCGACGACGGCAGCGAGGGGATCCGCCGCACACTCGACGCCCTGGACCGGGCGGGCGTACGGCACGCCGGATCGGCCCGCACCGAGGCCGAGGCGCGCACGGTCACCGTCCTGCGCGCGGGCCCGGCGAGGATCGCCCACCTCGCCTACACCTACGACACCAACGGCATCCCGCTGCCCCAGGGACAGCCCTGGGCGGTGAACCTGATGGACGAGAACAAGATCCTCGCGGACGCGCGGGCCGCCCGGAAGGCCGGCGCCGACGTGGTCGTCGTATCGCTGCACTGGGGCACCGAATGGCAGGACGCGCCCGACGAGCAGCAGGTGGCCCTCGCCCGCGACCTGACCGCAGCCCGCACCGGCGGGCGCCCCGACGTCGACCTGATCCTCGGCACCCACGCCCATGTCCCGCAGGCGTACGAGAAGGTCAACGGCACCTGGGTGGTCTACGGCATGGGCGACCAGATCGCCGGCGAGATGTTCAACCACGAGGGCGTCCAGGACCCCCGCGGCAACCAGTCCACCCTCGGCCGCTTCACGTTCACGCCGCCCGCCCGGCCGGGTGGGCGCTGGCGGGTCGCGAAGGCGGAGTTCGTGCCGCAGATGTTCGACGTGGACGCCGGCCGGGTGGTGAACCTCAACCAGGCGATCGGACAGGGCGCCGACGTCCAGGGGGTCCGCGACCGGATCCGGGAGGTGGTGCTGAGCCGCGGGGCGGCGAAGGACGGGCTCACGATGGGGCAGTAGGGCCGGGGCCTCGGCTCACTCCACGTCCACGTGGTCGAAGGTGCGCAGCATCTCCTTCAGCACGCGTGCGCACGCCCGCAGTTCGGCGTCGGTCAGCTTCCCACCGCCGACCTGCTGGTTGAGGGCGTGCTCGCGCGCGAGGATCGCGGTGATGACGGCCACGCCCTCGTCCGTGATGCGGATCAGCGAGGAGCGCTGGTGGGCGGGGTTGGGCGTGGCCTGCGCCCAGCCCCGGTCCATCGCGTCATTGGTCATGCGCTGCACGAACTGCCGGGTCAGCGCCATGATCCGGGCCATCTGAGGAACCGTCATGGGCCCGTACCGGTGCAGCAGGACGAGGACGGACCGCACACCGACGGACACCCCGCCGGCCGCCTCGTCCTGCTCCAGTTTGCGCAGCCCGCGTCGGTAGAGGGCGCCGACCAGGTCGAACACCTCACTGACCCGGTGGCCGAGATCGTCGGGGGACAGCGGCTCGTCGATGTCGTTCACCCGCTCATCATGCACCGCCTCCCATCATGACAACCTGGTTGTCAAAATCACCCGAAGATGACACCTTGGTTGTCATGACAGTCGCTTCGGAACTGAGCTTCTTCGCGTCCACCGACGGGGACATCGCCTATCGCGACACCGGAACCGGGGACCCCGTCGTCCTCCTGCACGCCGGGTACATCGACCACCGCCTCTTCGAGGCCCAGATCCCGGTCCTCGCCGCCGGGCACCGGGTCCTGGCTGTGGACATCCGCGGCCACGGCTGGACCGCCAACGCCACCCGGCCCTTCCGCTGGGCCGACGACCTCGCCGCCCTGCTGCGCCACCTCGACGCGGGCCCCGCGGTCCTGGTCGGCATCTCCATGGGCGGGGCCGTCGCCGGCGACACGGCGATCGAGTATCCGGAACTGGTCCGGGGGCTCGTGCTGAGCGGCGCCTCGGTCAGCGACTTCCAGTACACCCACGAGACGACCCGGCAGATCGTGGCCGAGTCCCACCGGACCCTGCACTCCGGCGACATCGAGGGCTGGCTCACAGTGTTCCTGCGGTCCGTCGCGGGCCCCTTCCGCGAGGTCGGGGACACCGACCCGCGCGTCCTCGACCACCTGCGCGAGATGGCCCTGCACACCATCGCCAAGCACACCCCCGGCGAACGGAACTGGCATGTGCCCATGACCGACACCTGGGCCCGCGTCCCGAAGATCGACGTCCCGGTGCTCACCGTCAACGGCACGCTCGACTCCCCGGACCTCCTCGCCGACGCCGAGCGCTACGCGAGCACCGCGCGGCACGGCCGCTCGGTCCTGGTGGAGGGCACCTCGCACTTCCCGAACCTGGAGAAGCCCGAGGAGTTCAACGAGCTCCTCCTCGGGTTCCTCCGCGAGCTCTAACGCTCCGCCAGCGCCGAGCGCTTGTAGGAGTACCCGAAATAGATCACGGTGCCGATCGCGAACCACACCGCGAACCGCACCCAGGTCTGCCACTGCAGATACGTGATCAGCCAGATCGAGAAGCCGACACCCAGGGCCGGCACCACCGGCATCCACGGCGTGCGGAAGGTGCGCGGCAGGTCCGGCTGCCGGTACCGCAGCACGATCACCGCCGTGCACACCACCACGAAGGCCAGCAGGATCCCGATGTTGGTCAGTTCGGCCGCCTCGCCGATCGGCAGGAACCCGGCGATGGCGGCCGACGCGAAGCCGACGATCCATGTCACGCGGGTGGGCACGTGCCGCGTCGGGTGCGTCTTCGCGAACCACCGGGGCAGCAGCCCGTCCCGGGACATCGAGAACCACACCCGGGTCACCCCGAGCATGAACGTGAACATCACCGTGAGGATGCCGATGATCGCGCCCACCGCGATCACGTCGGCGAGCCCGCCCAGGCCCACCGACTTGAACGCCGTGGAGAACCCGCTCTCCTTGTCGATGTCCTTGTAGTCCTGCATGCCGGTCAGCACCAGACAGGCCGCCACGTACAGCACCATCGAGATCGCGAGCGAGTAGAGGATCGCCTTCGGCATGTGCCGTTGGGCGTCCTTCGACTCCTCCGCCGCCGTCGACATCGCGTCGTACCCGAAGACCGCGAAGAACACCGTCGCCGCCCCCGTGAACGCCCCGCCGACGCCGTACGGGAAGAACGGGTTGTAGTTCGCCGTGTCGATGTGGAACACCCCGACGCCGATCACCAGCAGCACGACCAGCACCTTGAGGACCACGACGACCATCTCGAAGCGGGCCGCGTTGCGGATGCCGAGGTTGAGCAGGTAGGCGATCAGCAGGCACAGCACCGCGGCGAACAGGTCCACCCGGTGCCCGTCACCCGTACTGGGCGCGCCCAGCATCCAGTTCGGCAGGTCGGCGCCCATCTCCCCGACCAGGAAGCTGAAGTAGCCGGAGATGCCGATCGCGACCACCGCCACGATCGCCGTGTACTCCAGCAGCAGGTCCCAGCCGATGAACCAGCCCGCGAACTCGCCGAGCACCGCGTAGCCGTAGGTGTAGGCGGACCCGGCCTTCGGGATGAGACCGGCGAACTCGGCGTACGACAGCGCGGCCGCGGCGCTCGCGACACCGGCGACCAGGAAGGAGACGAGGACCGCGGGGCCCGCCGTACCGTTGGCCACCGTCCCGGCGAGCGTGAAGATGCCCGCGCCGATGATGCCGCCCACGCCGATCGCGGTCAGTTGCCACAGTCCCAGGGACCGTTCGAGGACGGTGCCCTCGCCGGCCTCCGTCTCGTCGATGCGCTCGATCGGTTTGCGGCGGAGAATCCCCTCGCCCATCCGGAGCCGGGCCATGCGCCTCACCTCTTCGCGTTCGGCAAACGGCTGACGGCGGATCATGATGGCGCAGGCACGGCGGGGACGGAAGGGGCCACGCAGACACGCGTCGGCGGTGCGCCCCGACGGCCCGCTACGGCACCACGGTCACCGGCCAGCGACCCGCCTTGACCAGCCGTACCGCGACCGAACCGACGATCCGGTGACCGGCCTGCTCGGAGGCGCCGACCACGACCGCGTCGGCCTTGAGCTCGTCCGCCGCCTTCGTCAGCCCGCTGTAGGGGTCGCCGCGGAAGGTGTGGAACTCCCAGCGCACGTCGAATATCCCCTTGTTCTGCTCGGTGGCGCGCCGGATCTGGGCGACCAGGTCCTCGGCGATCTCGTCCGTGGTCTCGGCGACCGCGGCGCCGAGCGCGGCGCCGGCGGCGATCACCGGCTGGACGTACACCACGGCGAGCAGGGCGTGCTGCCGCCGGGCCAGACCCCCGGCGTACGCGGCGGCGCGGAGCGAGGAGTCGGAGCCGTCCACGCCGACGACGATGACCTTGGGCCCGTCCGTGCCCCGCTCGAACTGGTGCGAGTGCTGTTCCGTCACGGCCCCGAGGCTATCGGAAGCCGCAGGTCCGGACGGCGTACGGGGCCCCGTCGGCATCCGGTGCGCAAGCTTCGCCGAAAACGGGCACCCGGAGGGCGGGCCGCGCGCGGGCGGTCACCTGTGCCCGCCGCCGCCCTCGGCACCCCGGCCTCGACGGAGGGGACGAGGCCGGGGCCGAAGCCGACCGACCCCGTACGGCGCCGTGCTGACGCACCGCCATGCCCGAGGAACGCCTCGCGCTGGGCCGGCCGGGTGTATTCGTGCCGCCGCACCGGTGTTGCTGAGGTGCGTCGGCGCTCCGCCGGGCGACTGATGAGTCATGACGAAGGATCAGTTGCTCACACGGCTGTCGTCGAAGGCGGCGGCGGTGCTCACGCGGCGCCGGGCCCTGCTGGCCGGTGCCGCCGCCGTCGGGGCCGCCGGCACGGCCGGGGTGTTCGCGGCCCTCGCGGGCGAGGAGCCGGTGCGGCCGGCGCTCCCCGCCGCCGGACCGCCGGCCCACCGCGCGGTCCGGCCCTCGGCCTACCGCCTCCAGCCCCTGACCGGATACGGCCCGCCGCAGGCCGCCCCCCGCAAGACGCTCGTGCGCCACGAGCCGTTGCTGAAGGTGTCCGGACGCGGCCGGACCATGGTGCTGACCTTCGACGACGGCCCCGACCCCCGCTACACCCCGCACATCCTGGACACGCTCGCCGAGTACGACGTCCGCGCGATGTTCTTCGTGTGCGGGGAGATGGCGGTCGACAACCAGGACCTGCTGGCCAGGATGGCCGACGAGGGACACGTCGTCGGCAACCACACCTGGTCCCACCCGCTGCTCACCCGGCTCAGCCGCTCCCGCATCCGCTCCGAGATGGAACGCACCAGCGACGTCATCGAGGACGCCTACGGCGAGCGCCCCGAGTGGTTCCGCGCCCCCTACGGCGCCTGGAACCGGGCCGCGTTCCAGCTCGGCGCGGAACTCGGCATGGATCCCCTCGCCTGGACCGTGGACACCCTCGACTGGACCACCCCGGGCACCCGACGCATCGTCGGTGCCGTGGAGCACGGCGCGGCCCCCGGCGTCGTGGTGCTCTCGCACGACGCCGGGGGCGACCGCTCCCAGAGTGTCCGGGCGCTGCGCGCCTATCTCCCGCAGCTCCTCGATTCCGGCTACCACATCACCGTCCCGCGCCGGCAGTACGCATAACCGGAACGCGCCCGCCGGGTCGGGGAACGCTCAGCGGACCTCGACCAGGCGGGCGAAGGCGACGACATTGCCCGCGTAGCCGCTCTGCTTCGAGAAACCGCCCCCGCAGGTGATGACCCGCAATTCCGGCGCCCCCTTGGAACCGTAGACACGGTCGCCGGGGAAATTGTTCTTCTCGAAGACCTCGATGCCGTAGATATCGAAGACCGCGGTCTTTCCGTCCTTGCGCCTGACCTCGACGCGATTTCCCTTCTTCAGGGCTCCGAGTCCGTAGAACACGGCGGGGCCCTGTTTGTTGTCGACATGGCCGACGACGACGGCGGTGCCCTTCTCGCCGGGGGACACCGCGCCGGTGAACCAGCCGGCCAGGTTCGGGTCCTCCGGCGGCGGCGCGCCGACCCAGCCGTCCGAGTCCAGGCCGACCGGGACCATCGGCGCGTCGACCCGGATCGCCGGGATGGAGACCCGGTCGGGGACGGCGTACGGCAGGGGAGCGGGGGCGCTGCCGAAGGCGGTGCCGTGCACCCGGCTGTCCGCCGCGGCCGCCGACGCGGGCTGCGGCGGCCCCACGTCGAACTCCCCCGAACCGTTCCGAATGAGCGCGAGGCCGGTCAGCAGAACAAGCGCTATCACGCCCCAGGGAGCGCGCTTCTTCCGCTGCTCCTCCTCTTCGGCCAGCTCGGCCAGCTCGGACGCAGACATTGACTTCCCCTCTCGACACGGCCGTCGCCACGTCATTCGCGCATACGAGAACGCTAAGTCCCGAGCACGGAACCGGCGACGGGGCAACGGCGAACGGGTGGCCACCGAACGCGGACGGTGCGCCATCCGAGTTGCCGTGAACAGGAATTTTCTGACGGTCCGTGACCTGCGGAGATATCCGATTGTGCGCTTTTCGTTCGGCGTGTCCTCTCACCAGGACGGACCATTCCCGAAATGCGAGTCGGGGCACGGCGTCTGAGGGTCTTTCTGGGAGGCGTTTTCTCGCCGATCCACCGGGGACCGTTCCCGGGGCGTCTCCCGCGGAGGATTCACATGCGTACTACTCGTGGTCTGGCGGCCGCCGGCGCCGCGGTCGCCGTGCTCGGACTCGCCGCCCCGGCGGCCGTCGCGCGGGACGGCATGAACCTGAACCCGAGCAATGTCGTCGCCCTTCCCAACGTCATCGCCCGGGGTGGACAACTGACCATCACCGTCAACAACTGCACCGGCAACGCCACCGCGAGCTCGGACGCGTTCCGGACGATCAGGCTGACGACCGGGGCCAACAACCTGGCGACGGGGCGCGCCACCGTCAACCGGAACGCGGCCACGGGATCGCACAGCATCAGCGTCGTCTGCGGCAACGGCACCGTGATCAACCCCACGGCCTTCACCGTCATCGGGGGCGTCCGCGGCGGTCTCGGCGGCAGCAGCTCCAGCGGCGCCACCCCGACCGACATGGCCATCGGCGGCGGTCTGGTGGCTCTCGCCGTCATCGGCGGCGGGGTGTTCTGGATGCGCAGGCGGTCCGAGCGGCACATCTGACCCCGGCCGCTTCGCAGAAGGTCTGCGCCCCTTCGCAGACGCTCTCCGCCCCTTCGGAGACGACCTCCGCCCCGGACTCCGACAGGAAGCCGGGGCGGAGGTGCGTGTCGCGGGCGCCCGGCAGAGCCGTCAGGCGCCGTCGTCGCCGGTGCGGCGACGGGAGAAGTGGTACGCCGCCCCGATCGAGCCGGCGATGAGCAGGGCGCCGATGCCGAGCTCCTTGGCGTCGAAGTCGGCCAGGCTGCCGCCCTCGCCCGCGTGCACACCCCGCTCGGGGTGGAGTGGCGTCGGTGTGGGCCCGTCCGAGTGGCCGCCGGTGATGGTCAGGCCGGTGGTGCCGCTCACGCCGTCACAGGTGAACGTCACCCGGTAGACGGCGCCGGGCCTCGCGTCCCAGTCGACCACGACCGTGGACAGGTTCCTGCGCGGCGGGATGATGACGGTGTCGAACAGCCCCGACGTGACGGTCGCGGTGCCCTTGCAGCCGCCGTGGTCCCGTTCCAGCACCAGTGCCACCTGTCCGCCCGGGGCGACGGTCGAGGGCACGACGCTGAAACCGAAGGGTGTGACGTCGGTGTCGCCCTTCGCCACCGCGGCCGGTGCGCCGAAGGTCAGGGCGGTCAAGCCCAGCAGTGCGGCCGAGGCGACGCGTATCGCGCGCATGGTGGATCCTCCGGTCCCCGAGGAGCAACTGCGGACCTGTTCCGCCTGGGTGAGAAATGCACCTCGATGACCGAAACGCTAGGAATGCGCGACCGTGCGCGCGATCGCTGTGACTCCGAATGGGGCATACGTGTGGGCCGCACAGGGGACGCCGACGGCGTGTCGGACACCGGACGTCCCCCTTCTGGTCCTCCTTCCGGCACCCCGCGCTGAGGGTCGGTCAGCCCTTGACGCCCGGGAACAGCGCGAGGAACGGCTCCGCCGACGCCGTGATGCCACGGCTGTAGGGAGCGTCGAAGTCCCAGATCAGGAAGAGCAGGAAGGCGATCAGCGCGGAGAACAGGCCGGCCAGGATCAGCTCGCGGGCCGTGCGGCGGATCTGCAGCGCGAAGACCATCCCGATGGTGACGATGCCGCCGCCCAGCAGGCCGAACCAGACCACCCCGGGCATGGTGGGCTCGACCGAGTCCGCGCGGGCGTTGCGGGCCTGGTCCACGGCGGCCACCTGGTCGACGAGCGGCTGGTAGGCCTGGGCCTCGAAGTCGCTCCTCGGCTCGTAGGAGGTGACGTCGGTGCGGAGCCGGTCGAGGAGCTCGGTGCCCTCCTCGGTCATACGGCGGTGGTCGGCCATCTCCTTCCACTCCGTCGTGACGACGTGTCCGACATAGGCGTTGACATCGGCCCGAATTCGGTCACGGACGTCGGCCGGATAGACCTGGACCCGTTCCGAGATCTCGTGCAGCGCCTGGGCCTCCGACTGCACGTGGTCCTGTGCCGCGCTGCGGGCCTCCCACACGCCCGCGATGGCCAGACCCAGGACGATGGCGTACACCACCCCGATCCACATCGTCATGTACTCGATGACGTCCGGGGTCTCGCTGGGATCCTCGTCCACGGGTGCCGCCTTGTGGCGGATGAGCGTGATGACGACCACCACCGCGCACGCGGCCAGCATCGCGAGGATGAGAACAAGCCATTCCGGCAAGGGATGCCTCCAGGATCGGCACTAGCGGGGCCGCAGGGCGGCCACGGCGACCACCGCGGGCGCGGTGATGAGCAGGACGTAGATCACGGGTGAGGTCGTGCTGTGCGGGCGCCGGTCGGGCGCCTTCGCGTGGTGGTAGACCGGGTAGCTCACCGGGGGTGCCGAGGGGCCGGGGGCCGGCTTGGGCGGCGGCGTCCGTGTCGGCTTCGGGGTGGGAGTGGGGGTCGGAGCGGGCACGGGGGGCGGGGTCGGCCGCGCCTTCGGGGGTGCCGGCTGGGGAGCCGGGGCGGGTGCCGGGGGTGGTGGAGGCGGCGGCTCCGGCGTCGGGGTGGGCCGGGGCTTCGGCGGCTTCGGGGCCGGCGGCGGCTTCGGGGTGGGGTCCGGGGAGGGCGTCGGAGTGCAAGGGGGCTCTGGGGGAGTGGGGGTCGGGGTGGGCGTGGGGGTGGGGGTCGGTTTCGGGCAGGGCGGAAGGGTGGGCCACGTGAGGCTTCCGGCGACCGCCACCACCTCGGCGCCGCCGGGACCGACCGAGGCGTAGGCGCAGGCATCCGCCTCGGCCGTCCCGGCCGTGGGACCGATGAGCGCCCACGTCAAGGTCAGCAGGGCCAACGCGCGTATGGCGGTGGCGGATTGCGGTGATTCGGGTCGATGCACGACGGAGATCATGAGGCCTGCCGCGTGATCTCACGTGCGGGCGCGAAGAGATTGCTCCGAAGGGGGGATAAAAGGTCGCCCGATGTTTGATTCCCGGGCGCTCGCCCGTCCGATATGGCGTACGTCTGTGCGGTATGAGGCGGGTGTGGTCACAGCCTCCCGAAAGAAATATCCGGGACGATTGAACACAACCCCTGCTCCGGTGCGTACCCCTTGTCGTGCGGCGGCGCAGCAGGGCGCTGCAACACCCTTTTGAATTATGGGGAGTTGACGATGAAGACCTCCTGGCGGAGCGCCTCACTGGTGGCAGGCGCCGCGGCGGTGCTGGCGCTGACGACGGCGTGCGGTCAGGAAGGCGGCACCTCGTCGGTGGGCAGCCAGAACGTCGGAGCCACCGCGGCGGCGGGCGGTTACGGCGGTGTCGGCTCCGGTGTCGGGACCGGCACCAGCCCCAGTGCGAGTGCGCCCGCGATCGGCCAGGGGAACCTGGGTGCCCAGTCGGCCTCGGCCGGCAAGTTGCAGGTGTCCGCGAACGCCGAGCTCGGGGACGTGCTGACCGACGCCACCGGGCTCAGCCTCTACCGCTTCGACGAGGACACCGCCGAGCCGCCGAAGTCCAACTGCAACGGCGACTGCGCGACGGCCTGGCCGCCGGTGCCCGCGGACGACGCCTCGGCCGGTGCCGGTATCGACAAGGCGCTGCTCGGCGAGGTGACCCGGGCCGACGGCAGCAAGCAGCTCACCATCGGCGGCTGGCCGGCCTATCGCTACGCCAAGGACACCAAGGCCGGGGACCTGACCGGCCAGGGCGTGGGCGGCAAGTGGTACGCGCTGGCGCCCACGGGCAAGAAGGCGTCGGTCGCGAGCCTGCCGGGACTGTCCACGCGCAACGACCCGGACCTGGGCGAGATCGTCGTCGACAAGAACGGCATGACGGTCTACCGCTTCGCCAAGGACAAGGCCTGGCCCGAGCCGGTCTCCAACTGCACCGGTGCCTGCCTGGAGAAGTGGCCGGCCGTGGCGCCCGTGTCGGCGAACGACACCAAGGGCGTGCAGAAGAAGGGCCTGATGAGCTTCACCCGTTCCGACGGCGTCAAGCAGCAGACGGTCAACTGCTCGCCCATCTACACCTTCGCGGCCGACAAGGAGCCCGGGGACACCAACGGCCAGGGTGTCGGCGGCACCTGGTACGCCGTCCGTCCCAACGGGGAGATGGTCGGCGTCTCCGACAAGTGACACCGGCCTCACCGATCCACCGGTCCGACCCCTCCGCGCCGCACGGAGGGGTCGGACCGGTTTGCCGTCATTTCCCCCAACGCCCCGCGATTCGGCGCCCGTTCCGGAACTCTCCGGAGTGCGGCGCCTACGGTTCGTAGGCAGTTCACAGCCGCGTCATGGCGGCACGTGCCGCAGGCAGTGACCGGGAACGGACGGTCAATTTCCGTTTCCGCTCGCTCCTTTGGCGGGCGATCAGTAGCCTCAGCTCGAACACCGGATCGCCTACGCCTTGGAGAGATACATGGAGCGTCCCGCCTGGGCTCCCCGAAGCATCGACATCTCGGTGCCGAGCGTGGCGCGTATCTACGACTTCTACCTGGGCGGTTCGCACAACTTCGAGGCCGACCGGGCGGCCGCCCGCAAGGCCATGGAGCACGTCCCGGGACTGCCGAAGATCATGCAGGCGAACCGGGCGTTCATGCGGCGGGCGGTGCGCTTCGCGGTCGATCAGGGCATCACCCAGTTCCTGGACATCGGCTCCGGCATCCCCACCTTCGGCAACGTCCACGAGGTCGCCCAGAGCGCCAGCCCCGGTGCCCGGGTCGTCTACGTCGACCACGATCCGGTGGCGGTCGCGCACAGTCAGGCGGTCATCGCGGACAACCCGGACGCCGGTGTCGTCGCGGCCGATCTCCGCAAGCCCCAGGAGATCCTGGAGAGTGCCGAGGTACGGCGGCTGATCGACCCGAACCGTCCGGTGGCGGTGCTTCTCGTTGCCATACTGCACTTCGTGGAAGACGCGGACGACCCCTACGGAGCGGTGGCCGAGCTGCGCGACGCGTTCGCGCCCGGCAGCCTGCTGGTGCTCACGCATGCCGCCTACGAGGGAATCCCGCTGTCGCAGGAGCAGGTCCAGGGCGCGATGGACGTGTACAACGACATCCGCAACCCGCTGATCATGCGCTCGCACAACGAGATCGCACGGTTCTTCGAGGGGTACGACATGGTGGAACCCGGACTGGTACCGATGCCGCGGTGGCGGCCGGAGTCGGAGAACTGGGACCCCGAGGACGAGGACCCGTGGGCCTTCTCCCAGTTCGGCGGCGTGGGGCGGGCGGCGTGAGCGCGGAGCCGGACGGCCCGGAGGACAGACTGCGCCGGTTCGCGACGATCTGGAGCCGGGCCGTGTTCCCGGTGACGTCGACGTCCGCGACCCGGGCGGAGTTCGAGGAGCAACTGCTGCCGCTGGCCCGCCGGTTGAGCGAGGCGCTCGTGGCCAGGACCGTCGACACGGACGAGGGGCGAGCGGTCGGCGCCGCCCTCGTCGGCGTGCACTGCACCGACCCGGAGGCGCTGAGCCGTTCGCTGGACTGCGTGGACGCCTACCTGGTGCTCTACTGCGGCGGCGACGGCGACCGCGAGGACCTCAGGTCCCGGTGCTCCCGTCTCCAGCACGCCATGGCCGCCGGGTTCGCGCAGGCGCTGCGCGAGCGGACGCTGGGCGAGCAGGAGGCCATCGCGCAGGCCGCGCTGGAGGCGCAGGGCGTGGTGGCACAGGCGCTGCACGCGACCGAGGCGCGCTTCCGCGCGGTGTTCGAGGGCGCGGCCATAGGAATCGGCATCGCCGACCTGGACGGCAACGTCCTCCAGGTCAACGGCGCCCTGCTGCGCATGTTCGGCATCACCGACCAGAGCATGCGCGGCCGCAGGGTCCAGGAGTGGACCCACCCCGACGACGCGCCGCAGACCTGGACGCTCTACGACGAGCTCGTCCGCGGCGAGCGCGAGCACTACCACCTCGAAAAGGCCTTCTACCGCCCCGACGGCACGGTCCTGTGGACCAACCTGACGGTCTCCCTGCTGCGCGACGCCGACGGCACCCCGCAGTACCAGCTCGCCCTCATGGAGGACACCACCGAGCGCCGGCTGCTCAACCTCCGGCTGCGCTACGAGGCCACGCACGACGCCCTCACCGGGCTGCCCAACCGCACCCTGTTCTTCGAACGCCTGGAGAAGGCGCTCAGCGCCGGCGAGGGCCAGCGGTTCGGCCTGTGCTACCTCGACCTCGACGGATTCAAGACCATCAACGACAGCCTCGGCCACGCGGCCGGCGACCGGCTGCTCGTCGAGGTCGCCGACCGGCTCCAGTCCTGTGCGACCGCGCCGGGCGAGATGGTCGCGCGCCTCGGCGGTGACGAGTTCGTGGCGCTGACCACCGGCCCGGACACCGAGAGCGAGGTCGACGACCTCGCCGCGCGCATCATGAACGTCCTGCTCGCCCCGGTCCGTATCGACGGCCGCGAGCTGACCGTGCGCGGCAGCATCGGCATCGTCGAGGGCCCGGCGGGGGAGCGGGGTCCCGCGGAGGTGCTGCGCAGCGCCGACATCACGATGTACCGGGCCAAGTCGGCGGGCGGCAACCGCTTCGAGCTGGCCGACCCGGAGGCCGACGCCCGCGCCATCACCCGGCACGGGCTGACCACGCAGCTCCCCGCGGCCCTGGAGCGCGGCGAGTTCTTCATCGAGTACCAGCCGCTGGTGCACCTCGGCGACGGCAGTGTGCGGGGCGCCGAGGCACTGGTGCGCTGGCTGCACCCGCAGCACGGCGTCCTCGGCCCGGACCGCTTCATCCCGCTCGCCGAGCACACCGGGCTGATCGTGCCGCTCGGGCGCTGGGTCCTGGAGCAGTCGGTGCGTCAGGCCCGCGAGTGGCGAGAACGGTACGGCGAGGACACCGCGGGCGGCCCGCTCCGCATCAACGTCAACCTCTCGCCCTGCCAGCTCAGCCACCCCGGCCTCGTCCAGGACACCGTGGACATCCTGGAGCGGGCCGGCGTCGAGCCGGACGCGCTCTGCCTCGAAGTCACGGAGTCGGCCCTCATCGGCGCCGACGACGACCTGCTCAAGCCGCTGCGCCGGCTCGCCGAGATGGGCGTCGACATCGCCCTGGACGACTTCGGCACCGGCTACTCGAACCTGGCGAACCTCCGCCGTCTGCCGGTCAGCGTCCTCAAGCTGGACCGCTCCTTCACCCAGAGCATGCAGCAGTTCCCGGCCGACCCGGTCGACCTCAAGATCGTCGAGGGGATCGTCTCGCTCGCCCACGGCCTGAACCTCGCGGTGACGGTCGAGGGCGTCGAGACCGGGGCCCAGGCCGAGCAGTTGCGGATACTGGGCTGCGACACCGCACAGGGCTGGTACTACGCCCGCCCGGGCCCGCCGGAGCGGCTGCACGAGCTGGCCCTGGTGGACGCGACGGGCTGACCGCCCCGGTCCCTCAGGGCAACCGGAGCGAGCGCAGCGACCCGTGGGTGCGGGCCATGACGACGACGTGGCCCGTGGCCCCGCCCGGTGCGACGAGCACGGGGTGTTCGCCGTCCCTGGTCTGCGCGTACGCCGGGCTCATGCGGGGCGCGGCGCTTCCGGTGCCCCGCGGGCCCGCGTGCAGGTCCAGCGTGAGCACGCGGCCCCGTGTGGCGCGGTCGTTGCCCGGGGTGAAGGTCACGAACCGGCCGGCGGTCACGGTGGCGTCCGCCTCGGTGGCGTAGGTGCTCCACAGTCTGCGGTCGCGCTCCAGGTCGTACGCGTACCAGTTGCCCGCGCTCGTGTCCTCGGCGCCCGCCTCGTACAGCACCAGGACACCGTCGTCGGAGATCACCCCGCGCACGGGCTTGTCGGCCGTGTTCCTCGGGGTCGGCAGCGGCTTCAGCGTCGCCGGGTCCAGTCGCCGCATGGGCGCGAAGGTGTCCCCGGCGGAGAGCGGGCTGCCGGTGCAGACCAGGTAGTGACCGCCGGTGACGAGGTGCGGGCACTCGACGTTCACGGGGCTGGTCGCCAGGGTCGCGCCGGTGCGGGCGTCGCGGGCGGTGACCCGGGTGCCGTCGGCCGTGTAGACGCGGTTCCGGAAGGCGGCCACGGGTTCGCCGGTGCTCCAGGTGACGTTCCGGTGCCAGCGGGGCGTGCCGTCGGAGGCACGAACGGCCTCCAGTACGCCCGTTCTTGACGTGGCGTCAGTCATGGCGAGGGCGTAGACGACACCGTCCGCCGCGCCGAGGGTGACGTAGGCGCTGCCGGTGGGGGACCGGTGGGTCCACGCCCGCGTGCCCGTCCGCAGGTTCGCCGCGCGGAGTACCCCCGCGACCCCGGTCACGGCCCGTTCGTCGGCCGCGTCGACGACCAGTCCTGCGCTTTTGCCGCGGTCGCCGGCGGACACCGTCCAGGCGACCCGGCCGTCGGCCCGTGAACGCCCCACCAGTCCACCGGAGGCGGTCGCACAGACCATCTGGTGGGCCGTCGCACCGCAACCGCCGTGCGCCTCAGGGCTGGAGAGGGACGCCGTCCACGCGCGCCACGGGCCCGAGACGGACGCCGAGGTCGTCTCCACCGTCGGCCCCGATGCGCCGGACGGCGACGAGCCCGCCGGGCTCCCCGGTCCGCCGGACGCGTTGCTCCCCGCGCACCCCGCCAGCACCAGCAGTGCCACGCCCACCGCGACGAGACGCCGTCTCATCCCCGCCCACCCCCGTCCGAACCGCCCCCACCGAGCGGCATCCCATGCTACGACCGCTCAGCGCCGCAGCAGCATCTGCTGCAACTCCCGTGCCGCGCGTGGCGAGTGGGCCGGCACGATCGTCCGGGGCGGGCGAGCGGGGTGACCCGCAGCTCTCGCCCGGAGCGTGTGGCGACCGGGCCTTTAGGGGCGCGGGGAACTGCGCGATCGGCCACAGCGTGCCCGCACCCGCCCGACGACGAACCCGGCACCTCACCAGGCCCGCTGTCCGTACCCCCGCAACCGTTCCCGCACCTCCGCGAGCTGTTCCGGCGTCAGCAGACGCTCAGCGCTCCAGCAGCATCCGCTGCGACTCCCGTGCGGCCCGTGGCGGGGCCACGTCGCTGCGGTGGGCCGGCGTGATCGTCCGGTGCAGTCCGGGCTGGGCGAGCCCCCACCCGGACCGCGTGGCGACCACGCTCAGCGCTCCAGCAGCATCCGCTGCAATTCCCGTGCGGCCCGTGGCGGGGCCACGTCGCTGCGGTGGGCCGGCGTGATCGTCCGGTGCATTCCGGGCTGGGCGAGCCCCCGCCCGGACCGTGTGGCGACCATGCTTAGTGCTCCAGCAGCATCCGCTGCAACTCCCGTGCCGCCCGCGGCGGAGCCACGTCGCTGCGGTGGGCCAGTGCGATCGTCCGGTGGAGGCCGGGGCGGGCGAGCGGGGTGACCCGCAGTCCGCGTCCGGACCGGGTGGCGACCATGCGCGGCACGACGGCCACGCCCAGGCCGGCCCGCACGAAGCCGAGGACGGCGTCCATCTCGCCGCCCTCCACCGCGAAGTCCGGCTCGAAGCCCTCGGCACGGCACGCGGCCACCGTCAGCTCACGCAGGTCGTAGCCGTGCCGGAACATCACCAGTGGCTCGCTCTCCAGGTCGGCGACGCGCACGGTACGGCGGCCGGTCCCCCCGGGCGCGGGCGCCTCCGGCGAGGAGACGACGACCAGGTCCTCGCGCAGCAGCTCCACCGTGGTCAGCGCCGGGGAGGGCGACGGCAGCGGGAGCACCACCAGGGCCAGGTCCAGGGCGCCGCGCGCGAGCAGGCGTACGAGATCGTGGGAGCCGCCCTCCTCGATCATCAGCCGGATGCCGGGATAGCGGTCGTGGAAAGCGCGCAGCACGTCCGGCAGCAGGCCCGTGCACAGACTCGGGGTGGCGCCGAGCCGGACCCGGCCGCCGCGGAGCTGCACCAACTCCTGCACCTCGTGCCGGGCCGTGTCCGCGTCGGCGAGGATGCGGCGGGCCAGCGGCAGCAGGGCCTCGCCCGCGTCGGTGAGGGTGATGTTGCCGCGGGCCCGTGTGAAGAGGTCCGCACCGAGTTCGCGTTCCAGAGCCCGGATCTGCTGCGACAGCGAGGGCTGGGCGACGTGGACCGCCTCGGCCGCGCGGGTGAAGTGGCGGGTCTCGGCGACCGCCACGAAGTACTGGAGCTGCTGGAACTGCATCCTCCTACGATAGCCGCTCCCTATGGAATCAAGCCGGACCATGTCTTGGACCGATCGGGCCCTTCGGCTCTAGCGTCTTGACCCATGGCTCTGGCAACGCGGACGGACCGACGGCCGTCCATGGCACGCACCGTGTGGGACAGCTCCGTCGGCAAGAAGACCGTGATGGCCGTCAGCGGCCTGATCATGCTGCTCTACCTGGTCGTCCACATGATCGGCAACCTGAAGATCTTCTTCGGGGCGGGCGAGTTCAACCACTACGCGCACTGGCTGCGCACGGTGGGCGAACCGTTCATGCACTACGAGTGGACGCTCTGGCTCATCCGGATCGTGCTGGTCCTCGCCGTCGTCGCGCACGCCACCTCGGCCTACCAGCTCAGCCGCCGCGACATCCGGGCGCGCCCGAGCAAGTACGTCCACAGGAAGCCGCGGGCGAGCTACGCGACCCGCACCATGCGCTGGGGCGGGATCATCCTCGGCCTGTTCATCGTGTGGCACCTCCTCGACCTGACGACCGGCACCGTGCACTCCGGCGGCTTCCAGGCGGGCCACCCCTACCAGAACGTCGTGGACACCTTCTCCACCTGGTACGGCAACGTCATCTACATCGTCGCGATGCTCGCCCTCGGCCTGCACGTCCGGCACGGCTTCTGGAGCGCCGCGCAGACCCTCGGCGTCGGCAGCCGCACCCGCGACCGCGCCCTCAAGGCCGTCGCGAACGTCCTCGCACTGCTGCTCACGGCCGGCTTCATCGCCGTACCCGTGGGTGTCATGACCGGAGTGGTGAGCTGAACATGACTTCCTACGCGGACTACTCGACCGGAGCGCCGGTCGTCGACACCAAGGCCCCGCAGGGCCCCGTCAACGAGCGCTGGGACAAGCGCCGTTTCGAGGCCAAGCTGGTCAACCCCGCCAACCGGCGCAAGCACACGGTGATCGTGGTCGGCACGGGTCTCGCGGGCGGCTCCGCGGGCGCCACGCTCGCCGAACAGGGCTACCACGTCGTCCAGTTCTGCTACCAGGACTCCCCGCGCCGCGCCCACTCCATCGCCGCGCAGGGCGGCATCAACGCCGCCAAGAACTACCGCAACGACGGCGACTCGATCCACCGGCTGTTCTACGACACCGTCAAGGGCGGCGACTTCAGGGCGCGTGAGTCCAACGTCCACCGCCTGGCGCAGATCTCGGTCGAGATCATCGACCAGTGCGTGGCGCAGGGCGTGCCCTTCGCGCGCGAGTACGGCGGTCTGCTCGACACCCGCTCCTTCGGCGGGGTCCAGGTCTCCCGGACCTTCTACGCCCGCGGCCAGACCGGTCAGCAGCTCCTGCTCGGGGCGTACCAGGCACTCTCCCGGCAGATCGCGGCCGGGAACATCGAGATGCACGCGCGCACCGAGATGCTCGACCTGATCGTCGTGGACGGCAGGGCGCGCGGGATCGTGGCCCGGGACCTCGTCACCGGCCGCATCGACACCTACTTCGCGGACGCCGTCGTACTGGCCTCCGGCGGCTACGGCAACGTCTTCTACCTGTCGACGAACGCCATGAACTCCAACGCCACCGCCGTCTGGCGGGCCCACCGCCGCGGGGCCCTCTTCGCCAACCCCTGCTTCACCCAGATCCACCCCACCTGCATCCCGCGCACCGGCGACCACCAGTCCAAGCTGACGCTGATGAGCGAGTCGCTGCGCAACGACGGCCGGATCTGGGTGCCGAAGGCCAAGGGCGACGACCGCCCGCCGAACCGGATCCCCGAGGACGAGCGCGACTACTACCTGGAGCGCATCTACCCGTCCTTCGGCAACCTGGTCCCCCGCGACATCGCCTCCCGCGCCGCGAAGAACGTCTGCGACGAGGGCAGGGGAGTAGGACCGGGCGGACAGGGCGTCTACCTGGACTTCGCCGACGCCATCCAGCGCATGGGCCGCAAGGCCGTCGAGGCCAAGTACGGCAACCTCTTCGACATGTACCAGCGGATCACCGACGAGGATCCGTACGAGGTGCCGATGCGGATCTATCCCGCCGTGCACTACACGATGGGCGGCCTGTGGGTCGACTACGACCTCCAGACCACGATCCCGGGCCTGTTCGCGATCGGTGAGGCCAACTTCTCCGACCACGGGGCCAACCGGCTCGGCGCCTCCGCGCTGATGCAGGGCCTCGCCGACGGCTACTTCGTGCTGCCGGCCACCATCAACGACTACCTCGCCCGCAACCCGCACCAGGACGCGGTGACCGACGAACACCCCGCCGTCCAGGAGGTGTTGGCGGAGACCGAGGACCGGCTCCACCTGCTCCTCGCCGTCGACGGCGACCGCACCCCGGACTCCTTCCACCGTGAAGTCGGGGAACTCATGTGGGAGTTCTGCGGGATGGCCCGCACCGACTCCGGGCTGCGCAAGGCCCTTGAGCGCATCCCGCAGATCCGCGAGGAGTTCTGGCGGCGCATCAAGGTGCCGGGCACCGGCGAGGAGTTCAACCAGTCGCTGGAGAAGGCGAACCGCGTCGTCGACTACCTGGAGCTCGCCGAGCTGATGTGCCTCGACGCGCTGCACCGCGCCGAGTCCTGCGGCGGCCACTTCCGCGAGGAGTCCCAGACCCCGGACGGCGAAGCGGCCCGCGACGACGACGCGTTCGCCTACGCGGCGGCCTGGGAGTTCACCGCCACCGGCGAGGCCCCCGTCCTGCACAAGGAAGACCTGGTCTTCGAGTACGTCCACCCCACCCAGCGGAGCTACGCATGAAGCTCACCCTGCGCGTCTGGCGGCAGAAGAACGCCGACGCCGACGGAGCGATGTCCACGTACGAGGTGGACGGCATCTCGTCCGACATGTCCTTCCTGGAGATGCTGGACACCCTCAACGAGGAGCTCATCCTGCGCGGTGAGGACCCGGTGGCCTTCGACCACGACTGCCGCGAGGGCATCTGCGGCGCGTGCTCGCTCGTCATCAACGGCGACGCCCACGGACCCGAGCGGACGACCACCTGCCAACTGCACATGCGGTCCTTCTCGGACGGCGACACGATCGACGTCGAGCCGTGGCGGGCGTCCGCGTTCCCGGTCATCAAGGACCTGGTCGTGGACCGGACGGCCTTCGACCGGATCATCCAGGCCGGCGGGTACATCACGGCGCCCACCGGATCTGCTCCCGAGGCACACGCCACGCCGGTGCCCAAGCCGGACGCCGACCTCGCCTTCGAGCACGCCGAGTGCATCGGGTGCGGGGCGTGCGTGGCCGCCTGCCCCAACGGAGCGGCCATGCTCTTCACCTCGGCCAAGGTCAACCACCTCAACGTGCTGCCCCAGGGGGCGCCGGAGCGGGAGACCCGGGTCCTCGACATGGTGGCGCAGATGGACGAGGAGGGCTTCGGCGGCTGCACGCTGACCGGCGAGTGCGCGACCGCCTGTCCGAAGGGGATTCCGCTGGTCTCCATCACCAGCATGAACAAGGAGTGGCTGCGGGCGACCAGGAAGGTCGCCAAGCGCTGAGAGACGTTCGCCGACGAGGTGCGGACGGGTGGGGTCGGACGTGGTGCTCAGGTCCGGCCCCATCACGGCGTCCCGGCGCGCACGGCCGTTGCAAAATATGCACTCCACTGTTGCGCTGACCGCATCATGCCTTGAGAGTGGCCGCCCAAGACCTGCTGGTCTCCCCGGTCGGACCCACCCAAGGAAGCACCGTGATCGAGAAGGACACCGCGTTCTACAGCGAGGGCAGCCGCCTCAAGGCCACGATCTACCATCCCGACGACCTGCCGGACGGCGGGCCGCAGCCGGCGCTGGTGATCAACTCCGGCTACCAGGGATTCAACGAGTTCTACCCGAAGCTGTTCGCCCGGCGGATGACCGAGCGCGGCTTCGTCTGCCTCGGCTTCGACTACCGCGGCATGGCGGACAGCGAGGGGGAGAAGGGCCGGGTCCTGATCGAGGAGCAGGCCCAGGACGTACGCAACGCGGTGACGTTCTTCCGCTCGCAGGACACCGTCGACCCCCGCCGGGTCGGCCTGGTCGGCTGGGGCATGGGTGCCGCCAACGTCGTCCTCGCCGCCGAGAAGACCGGCGACGTCGCCGGCGTGGCCGCCCTGAACGGCTTCTACGACGGCGAGCGCTGGCTCCGGTCCATCCACACCTACGACGAGTTCCTGAAGATCGTCGACGAGGTGCGGGACGACCGGGTCAACCGGGTCCTGCGCGGCGAGTCCAGGCTGGCGGACACCTTCGCCCACTACCCGCTCGACCCCGCGACCGGTGACTACGTGGAGAAGGAGCTCTCGCAGGTCCACGGCTTCGGGCACCCGACCCGCCTGCAGTTCACGGAGTCCGTCCTGGACCTGAAGGTGGAGCACGTGGTGGCGAACCTCGCGCCGATCCCCCTCTTCATCGGCCACGGCGAGCAGAACGCGCTGCACCCCTACGAGGAGGCCCGGTCCCTCTACGCGGCCGCCGCCTCGCCCAAGACCCTGTACACGATCCAGGGGCGGCACAACGACTTCATGTACGGCGACCACCCGGAGTTCCTGCTCCTGTGCGACCGCCTGAAGGAGTTCTTCGACGAGGCGTTCAGCGTCTCCGCGGCTCCCGCACGGAGCGTCTCGGCCTGACGGCCCGCCGCGGGCGGTGCGGCGGACGCGACACCGTGTCGCGGGCGCTGCCGCCCCTTCTCCTGCCCTTTCATACCGCTACAGAGGATCCGGTATGGCTCCTGAGCACAAGCAGACCGCACGGACACAAGCCGCGCGAAGCGGCGCTTCGCGTGTGATGGCGATCCTGGACGCGCTCGCCTCGGCCGACCCGGCCGTCTTCCCGGACGGGCTGAGCGTGGCCGACGTCGCCAGGGTGCTGGAGCGCGAGAAGTCCGTCGTGTCCCGGCAGCTCAAGAGCCTCCTGGAGACGGGCATGGTCGCCCGACGCGACTCGGGGCGCTACGAGCTGAGCTGGCGGCTCTTCGCGCTGGCGGTCCGGGCGGGGGACCAGCGGTTGACCAAGCTCGCGGCCCCGTTGCTGCTCAGGCTGACCGAGACCGTACGGGAGCGCACCTACCTGAGCGTGCTCAGCGACGGCGAGGTGCTCACCGTGCTGTCGGAAGGCTCCCGGCGCTCGATCGAGGCCGCGAACTGGGTGGGCCGTACGATCCCGGTCCACCACAGTTCCAGCGGCATGGCCCTGGTGATGGACTACGAGGACGAGCACGTCCTCGACCTGGCCCGGCGCGGTGCGGGCGGGGTCTCGGACCGGGAGGCCCGCGCGTTCCTCGCCCAGGTGCGGGAGGCCCGCGAGCGCGGATACACGGTCGCGAACCGCATCTTCGACCCGGAGCTCCTCGGCATCGGGGCACCGGTCAGGGACTTCACCGGGCGGATCAAGGCCGCGGTGAACATCTCCGGTCCCGCCTTCCGGATCGAACCGCACATCCAGGCCTTCGGCGGGCACCTGCTCGCCGCGGTCAAGGCCCTGCAGGCCTCCCTCCGCTCCGACGTGCGCCCCGGCGCCGCCCCGGGCGACCTCTGACCGGCCCCGAGGGCCACCCGCACCGGTCCGTTCGCGTGCCGAACCGCCGAACCGCATCCCCGTAGGACCTCATCACCGGAGAACACCATGCGACATCTCGCTCGTCCCCGTTCCGCGTGCGCACCCGCCGGCCCCCTGACGCCGGCCCTCCGCACGGTCGCGAGCCGTGCCCGCGGGGGGTCGGCCACCCCATGAGCCTCGTCTCCTACCTCAGCGACAACTCCGGCTACCTGATCTTCCTGGCCGAGCAGCACATCGAACTCGTCCTGATCAGCGTCGCGTTGTCCGCGGTCATCGGGATCGGGCTCGCCCTGCTCACCCAGTCCGCCCCCGGCCCGCGCCACGTCCTGCTGTCCGTCACCGGGTCCCTGCTGACCATCCCGTCGTTCGCCCTGTTCGCGCTCATGATCCCGGTCCTCGGGCTCGGCATCGCCCCGACGATCGCCGCCCTCACCGTCTACGGGATCTTCCCGATCCTGCGGAACACGGTCACCGGCATCGAGGAGGTCGATCCGGCGGTCGTCGAGGCGGCGCGTGGTCTCGGCATGGGTTCGGCGCAGCGGATGCGGACCGTCGTCCTGCCGCTGGCCTGGCCGGTGATCCTCAACGGGATCCGCACGGCGACGATCATGCTGGTCGCGACGGCGGCCATCGGAGCGGTCGTACGGGGCCCCGGGCTGGGCCAGTTGATCTTCCGCGGCCTCGAACGCATCGGCGGGGCCAACGCGTTGGAGGAAGCCCTGTCCGGAGTGATCGGAGTGGTGCTCGTCGCTCTGGTCCTCGACCTGCTGTTCGTCGTGATCGCCAGGATCACTGCTCTGCGAGGCCTGCATGTCTGACAGGACCACCCCCGGCGCCGCCCCCGGCTCCGACACCATGATCTTTCTGGACGCGGTCTCGAAGCAGTACCCGGGCCAGGACACGGCGGCCGTCTCCGAGCTCTCGCTGGAGATCCGGCGCGGCGAGTTCGTCGTCCTGGTCGGCCCGTCCGGATGCGGGAAGACCACCACCCTGCGGATGATCAACCGGCTCGTCCAACCGACCCACGGGCGGATCTTCATCGACGGCCGGGACGTCACCCACGCCGACGTGGACGACCTGCGGCGCGGCATCGGCTACGTCATCCAGCAGATCGGCCTGCTGCCCCACCTGACGATCGCGGACAACATAGCCCTCGTGCCCAAGATGCTCGGGACGAAGAAGTCCGAGCGCCGCCGCAGGGCGACCGAACTCCTGGAGACGGTCGGACTCGACCCGGCCACCTACGCCGACCGGTACCCCCGCCAGCTCTCCGGTGGCCAGCAGCAGAGAGTCGGTGTGGCCCGCGCCCTCGCCGCCGATCCGCCGGTGATGCTGATGGACGAGCCGTTCGGTGCCGTGGACCCCATCGCGCGGGAGAAGCTCCAGATGGAGTTCCTGCGGCTCCAGGAACGCATCCGCAAGACGATCGTGATGGTCACGCACGACATCGACGAGGCCCTGCGGCTGGGCGACCGCATCGCCATCTTCGGGCCCGGCTCCCGGCTGGCGCAGTTCGACACCCCCCTGGAGATCCTCACCCACCCCGCCGACGACTTCGTCCGCGACTTCGTCGGTTCCGGCGCTCCGGTCCGGCGGCTGTCCCTGCTGAAGGTCGCCGACGTGGTCGCCACCGCCCCGGTCGTCGCACCGGGCGCCGCGAACGTCATCGCGATCGACGGCGACGAAAGCGTCCACCGGGCGCTCGAACTGGTCCTGGCCTCCCGCGCGGAGGGCATCGAGGTCACCGTCCCCGGGGACGGCAGCCGCTACCTCGACCTCCAGACCCTGCTCACCGCCGCCGCCCAGCCGGCGAAGGTCCTCTCATGAGCACCGCGGCGGTCCAGGCGGTCTCCACCCGCCCCGGAGCACGCCGTTCCAGGGCGTGGATCCAGCCGCTGGTCGTCCTCGCCCTGCTCGGAGTCCTCTGGGCCTACGTCGGCTCCCTGCACCTGGACTCCATCGAGAGCCGCACCCTGACCTCCGAGGCGGTGACGAGCGCACTGTGGGAGCACGTCCAGCTCGTCGCCGCCTCGACGCTGCTGACCATCGCCGTCGGGGTGCCCCTCGGCGTGCTGCTGACCCGGCCCGGCATCAGCAGGGCCGGAGTGGTCGTGCTCGCGGTGGCCAACGCCAGCCAGGCGGTGCCGTCCATCGGTGTGCTGGTGATCCTCGCCATGGTCTTCGGCGTCGGCTTCTGGATGGCCGTGGTCGCCCTCGTGCTGTACGCCCTGCTGCCCGTGCTGCGCAACACCATGGTCGGCATCCGCCAGGTCGACCCCGCGCTGATCGACGCGGGGCGCGGCATGGGGATGAGCCCCCGCCACGTGCTCCTCACCATCGAACTGCCCCTGGCGGTCCCGGTGATGCTGGCCGGCATCCGCGTGGCGCTGATCCTGAACGTCGGCGTGGCCACCCTCGCCGCGTTCACCAACGCCGGCGGCCTCGGCTCCGTCATCTCCTCCGGCATCTCCCTCGACCGGACCCCGGTCCTCGTCGTCGGCAGCGCCCTGACCATGGCCCTGGCCCTGACCGTGGACTGGCTGGCCGGTCTGGCCGAACGGGTCCTGCGCCCGCGCGGCATCTGACCCCGCTCCCGTCCACGCGTCCCGCACACCGTCACAGCACCACGAAAGGCTTCAGCATGCGCAGAAACATCGTGGCCGCGGCAAGTCTGCTCGGCCTCGCCCTCACCAGCGGCTGCGCTCTCGGCAGCACCGGCGCCGACGAGGGCAGCGGTCCCGCCGGGAGCGGTCCCCTCAAAGGGGCCACCGTGAACGTCGCCTCCAAGAACTTCACCGAGCAGTTGCTGCTGTGCGAGATCACCGCCCAGCGGCTCGAGTCGCAGGGCGCGAAGGTCAAGCGCACCTGCGGGATGAGCGGCACCAACGCCGTCCGTGCCGCGCTGACCAGCGGCTCCGTCGACGCGTACTGGGAGTACACGGGCACCGGCTGGCTGGCCCTCCAGCAGCAGGGCAAGCCCACCGACCCGCAGGCCGTCTACCGGAAGGTCAGCACCCTCGACAGGAGCGAGAACAACGTGGTGTGGCTCCCGCCGGCGGCGGCCAACAACACCTACGCCGTCGCCGTGAAGACCGCGACGGCGAAGAAGCTGGGCGTCGCCACGCTCTCCGAGTACGCCGCACTCGCCGCGAAGGACGCCGGCAGCGCCCGCTTCTGCGGGGCCTCGGAGTTCTTCGGACGCGACGACGGCTGGTCCGGGCTCCAGAAGGCGTACGGTTTCAGCCTGCCCAAGAGCGATGTGGCGGAGCTCGCCGAGGGGCCGATCTACAACGCCGTCGCCAAGGGCGACCCGTGCGCCTTCGGCGAGGTGTTCGCCACCGACGGCCGGATCTCCGCGCTCGGACTGACCGTGCTGCAGGACGACAAGAAGTACTTCCCGCCCTACAACCTCTCGCTGAACGTCCGGGGGTCCGTCCTGAAGAAGTACCCGAGGATCGAGACGGTGATGGACCCGGTGAGCCAACTGCTGACCACCGCCACCCTGCAGAAGCTCAACGCGCAGATCGACGTGGACGGCAAGCGGCCGGAGGAGGTGGCGAGCCAGTGGCTCAGCAGCAACAAGCTCAAGTGACAGGGGACTTGGCGGCGCCCGGCGTGCTGCGCGTGGCGCTCCTGCAGACCGCGCCCGTCCCCGGCGCGGTGGAGGAGAACCTAGCCCGGATCGCCGAACTGCACCACGGCCTCGCCGGTACGGTCGACCTCGCCGTCACCCCGGAGCTGTCGGCCAACGGCTACGGATCCGCTCCGCCCGAGACCTTCGCCGCCGACGACCCACGGCTCGCCGCGCTCGCGGCCCAGGGCGTCGGCGTGGGATTCGCCGAGCGCAGCGCCTGCGGACCGCCCTGGAACTCCTACCTGCTGTCCGACCCGACGACCGGGACCCGGCACCTGCACCGCAAACTGCAGCCCGTCTCCTACCCGCCCTGGAACGAACACCTCCTGTTCCGGCCCGGCGCGGAGCTGCGGACCGCCGACTTCCGCGCGGCCAGGATCGCCACGGCCATCTGCAACGACATGTGGCATCCCGTCATCCCCTGGACGGCGGCCCGGCGCGGTGCCGAGGTCCTGGTCGTCCCCGTGGCCAGCATGGAGGGCCCCGACCCCGCGGGGATCCGCCGCACCTGGGAGGTCATCCTGGAACACACCGCCCTGCTGCTCCAGTGCTACGTCGTCTTCGTCAACCAGTGCGGTACGCACGACGGGACGCGGTTCTGGGGCGGCTCACGGGTCCTGGGCCCGGACGGCGTCGTCCTCACCCGGCTCGGGGACGGACCGGGCGCCGCCGTCGCCGAGCTCGACATGGCGGCCCTGCGCCGCCTCCGCTCCGAGGTCCCCCTGCTCGCCGAGTCCCGGACCGGGTACCTGGCCTCGTCGTGCGCGACGGACCGGCACCCCGAAAGCGAGCAGCTCCGTGTTTGACGTCCATGTCCACGCCGCCCCGGACGTGCTCGACCGGATCGGCCACGACGACCAGATCGGCGCGAGCTACGCCGCGGCCGGCTACCGCGGCTTCGTCCTGAAGGCGCACCACGAGTCGACCGTGGGCCGGGCCAGCGCCCTCGCCCGCTCGTCCGGCCTCGACGTCGTGGGCGGCCTCGCCCTCAACCGTGCCGTCGGCGGGATCAACCCGGCGGCCGTCCTCTCGGCGCTCGCCTCCGGCGGCCGGGTCGTGTGGTTCCCCACCGCCGACTCCCACACCCAGGAGTCCGCCCGGCTGCCCCGACTGGGGGACCTGGACGGCCGCCTGGACCGCTCCGTGCTCGCCGTGCCCCCGGTGCTGGCCGCGGACGACCCGGCGGTCGGGGACACCGCCCTCGTGCTCGACCTGATCGCCGAGCACGACGCGGTGCTGTGCACCGGGCACGTCAGCGGCGCGGAGTGCCGGTGGCTCCTGGACCAGGCCCTGACCAGGGGCATCGACAGGTTCCTGCTCACGCACCCGTCGTACACCGTCCCGGGCATGGCGGTCGGGGAGATCGCCGAGCTCGCCGAGCGCGGCGCCCATGTCGAGATCACCGCCTACCAGCTCCTGCACCAGCCCGGGATGACCCCCGCCCGCCTGGCCGCCGTGGCGCGGGCGGCAGGGCCGCGTCTGGTGCTGGCCTCCGACGCGGGACAGCCCGACAGCCCCGAGCCGCCCGCCGCCCTGGAACAGCTCGTCCAGGCCCTCGCCGCCGAGGGCCTGGACCCCGGACGGCTTCGGGACGCGGCCGGGACCGTCCCCGCCGAGCTCGTCCTCCCGTGACGGCCGGCAGGCCCCACGGCCCCCTTCGAACCGTACGATGTGGACGCGACCATGGCAGATGACCCGACGACCCCCACCGAGGCGTTCCTGGACGCCCTGCGCGCACGGCTCGGCGACCTCGTCGACGGCTCGTCCGCGACCAGGGCGCTCTACTCGACCGACGCCTCGAACTACCGGATCGTCCCCCGGTGCGTGCTCACCCCCCGGTCCACGGACGACGTGATCGCCGCCGTCGGCATCGCCCGCGCCCACGGGGTCCCCGTCACCGTCAGGGGAGGGGGCACCTCCTGCGCGGGCAACGCCGTGGGCCCCGGTCTCGTGATCGACTTCTCCCGCCACATGAACCGCGTCCTGTCGGTCGACCCCGACTCCGCGACGGCCGTGGTCCAGCCCGGAGCGATCCTGAGCACCCTCCAGCAGGCGGCCCTGCCCCACGGACTGCGGTTCGGCCCCGATCCGTCCACCGCCACCCGGTGCACGATCGGCGGGATGATCGGCAACAACGCCTGCGGACCGCACGGACTGTCCTACGGGCGCACGGCCGACAACGTGGTGTCCCTGACCTGGCTGACCGGCGGCGGCGAGGTCGTCACGGCCGGATCGGGCCGCGCCGCGCTCGCGGCCGTACCCGGCCTGGACTCCTTCGTCGCGGCGAACCTGGCCGTCCTGCGCACCGAGTTCGGCCGCTTCGGACGCCAGATCTCCGGCTACTCCCTGGAACACCTGCTGCCGGAGAACGGACACAACCTAGCGGCCGCCCTCACCGGCACCGAGGGCAGTTGCGGCATCCTCCTCGAAGCGGTGGTCACCCTGGTGCCCCGGGCGCCCGCACCGGCCCTGGCCGTCCTCGGGTACCCCGACATGGCGGCGGCCGCGGACGACGTACCGCGTCTGCTGCCCTTCGAGCCGCTCGCCCTGGAGGGGCTGGACGCCCAGCTCGTCGACGTGGTCCGCCGGGCGCACGGCAGCGCCGGTGTCCCCACCCTGCCCGCGGGCGGGGGCTGGCTGATCGCGGAGGTCGGCGGTGCCGGATCGGACGAGGCCGTCGAGGCGGCCCGACAGCTCGTGGCCGCCTCCGGCTGCGGCGACGCCGTCGTGCTGCCCGCGGGCCCCGAGGCGACGAGGCTCTGGCAGATCCGCGCCGACGGCGCGGGCCTGGCCGGCCGCACCGCCGACGGCAAGCAGGCCTGGCCGGGCTGGGAGGACTCCGCCGTGCCCCCGGAACGGCTCGGTGACTACCTGCGCGGACTCGAGGCCCTGATGGCCGAGGAGAACGTCTCCGGCCTCGCCTACGGACACTTCGGCGACGGGTGCGTCCACCTGCGCGTCGACTTCCCGCTGCACACCGGGGGCGCGCCCATGCGCAGGTTCCTCGAACGCGCCGCCGCCCTGGCCGCCGAGCACGGCGGCTCCCTGTCCGGCGAGCACGGGGACGGGCGGGCCCGCTCCGAGCTCCTGCCGACCATGTACAGTCCCGAAGCCCTGCGTGCCATGGCGGACTTCAAGGCCCTGCTGGACCCCGAGGACGTCATGAACCCCGGTGTCGTCGTCCGCCCGGCCCCGCTCGACGCCGACCTGCGCCGTCCGCAGGCCCGCGGGCTCCGGGCCACCGACGGCTTCGCCTTCGCACACGACGGCGGAGACATCACCGACGCCGTCCACCGGTGCGTCGGGGTCGGCAAGTGCCGGGCCGACCTGCGCGCGGAGGGCGGTTTCATGTGCCCGTCCTACCTCGCCACCCGGGAGGAGAAGGACTCCACGCGGGGCCGCGCCCGGATGCTCCAGGAAATGCTCAACGGCGGTGTCCTGAAGGCCGGTTGGCGCTCACCCGAGCTCCATGACGCCCTCGACCTGTGCCTGAGCTGCAAGGCCTGTGCGAGCGACTGCCCGACCGGTATCGACATGGCCACGTTCAAGTCGGAGACCCTCCACCGGACGTACCGGAGGCGGCTGCGTCCGCTCAGCCACTACACGCTCGGCCGGCTCCCGCAGTGGCTCAGGCTCGCGGCGCCGCTGGCCCCGCTCGTCAACCTCCTCGGCCGTGTCCCCCCGCTCCGCAGGGCGATGACGGCGATGATGGGGGCCGACCGCCGCCGTTCGCTGCCGACGCTGCCGCGCAGGCCGTTCCGCCGGAGCGGACCGCCCGGGAGCGTGGGAGCGCGGACGGGCGGCCCGAAGATCCTGCTGTGGGTCGACTCCTTCTCCGACGCCCTCAGTCCGGACATCCCCCGGGACGCCCTGGAGGTTCTCGCCGCCGCGGGCTGCGACGTCGAGATCGCCGCCCCCGGCGCCTGCTGCGGACTGACCCTCGTCTCCACCGGCCAGCTCACCGCCGCGAAAGCCAGGCTGCGCAGGACCGTCGACCTCCTGATCCCGCACGTCAGGGACGGCAGGACGGTCGTCGGCCTCGAACCGAGCTGCACCGCCACACTCCGCTCCGACCTGGTGGAACTCCTCGCCGACGACCCGCGCGCCGCCGAGCTCTCCCGCTCGGTCAGGACCGTCGCCGAGTTCCTCACCTCCATCGGCTGGACACCACCGCGAGCGGCCGGGGAACTCCTCGTCCAGCCCCATTGCCACCATCACGCCGTCATGGGCTACGACGCCGACCGGGCCCTCCTGGAGGCCATGGGCTGCGACGTCGAGATCTCGGCGGGGTGCTGCGGCCTCGCCGGGAACTTCGGTATGGAGAAGGGCCATTACGAGGTCTCCGCGAGGATCGCCCAGGACGGCATCCTCGCCAGGGCGGCCGCGAGCCCCGGGCGGCGGATCCTCGCCGACGGGTTCTCCTGCCGCACCCAGGTGCGGGACCTCGCCGGCCTCGACAGCCGCCACCTCGTGCAGATCATCGCCGAGGCCCTGCGACGCACCACCGCCGAAGGGTCCTGAAGCCGCGCGAACCCGGCGGCGTACGAGGACCACGGCGGCGGCCGACAGCGGCCTGACCCCGGGACGCCCTCTCCGGTCACCGGCGGGACACCGGCCGGTCGGCGGAGCAGGGCGCCCCGGACACCTTGCCCGAGCCGTTCAGCCTCCCCACATCCCCGCTCCCGCAACCGGTCACGTACACGCCAACCGGCGTCGGGAGAACAGGGACAGCGGCACCGCTCGCCGCCTCCGCCTGTGACCTGGAGAGTGCCATGACCGGCGTTTCCACCCTCGACCGACCCCCGCAGAGCGTCGCCCCCGCCCGCTACACCGTCACCCTGGCGCGCGACGAGGACGACGTACGGGCCGCGCAGCGGCTGCGGCACGACGTGTTCGCCGGGGAGATGGGCGCCCTTCTGTCCTCGCCCGAACCCGGCCTCGACATCGACGGCTTCGACGCCTACTGCGACCACCTGCTCGTCCGGGACACGGTCACCGGCCAGGTCGTCGGCACCTACCGGCTGCTGCCCCCGGAGCGCGCCGCGGTGGCCGGACGCCTGTACTCGGAGGGCGAGTTCGACCTCGCGCCGCTCGACGCGATCCGCCCCGGACTCGTCGAGGTCGGCCGCTCCTGCGTGCACCCCGACCACCGCGACGGGGCCGTCATCGGTCTCATCTGGGCCGGGATCGCCCGCTACATGGTGGACCGCGGCCACGACTGGCTGGCCGGCTGCTGCTCGATCCCGCTCGCCGACGGCGGCGCGCTCGCGGCCGGCACCTGGGACCGGGTGCGCGCCAAGTACCTGGCGCCGGAGGAGTTCCGGGTACGGCCCCTGCTGCCGTGGCAGCCCGCGGAGGGCACGCCCGCCGACCGCGCCGAGCTGCCCCCGCTGCTGCGCGGCTATCTGCGCCTCGGCGCCTGGGTGTGCGGACAGCCCGCCCACGACCCGGACTTCGGGGTCGCCGACATGTACGTGCTGCTGTCGATGCGCCGGGTCAACGCCCGCTACCTGCGGCACTTCCTCTCGCTCGTGCCCGCCTGATGAGCGTCTGGCTGCCCAGCGCGCCCTGCACCCCGGGCACGTGTCTGGAGCGGACTGGGTCCGTCACGGCCGTACCCCGCGCCGTGCTGCGGCTCCTCGCGGCCACGGCCGTGCTGCTGGCCGGGATCGCCCTGCTGCCGGTGCGCCGCACGCTCCCGGCCGACGCCGTGAGCTGGTGGTGCCGGGCGGTGGTGCGGGCCTGCGGGGTCCGGATCCGGCTGTCCGGCGCCGCCGCGCCCACCGGCGGGGTCCTGCTGGTCGCCCACCACGTCTCCTGGCTGGACATCCCGCTGCTGGCCGCCGTACGTCCCGCCCGGATGCTCGCCAAGTCCGAGATCCGCCGGTGGCCCGTGGCCGGACCGCTGACGGCGGGCAGCGGCGCGCTGTTCATCGAGCGGGACCGGCTGCGGGCCCTGCCGGACACGGTCGCCCGGATCGCGCACGCGCTGCGCGGGGGCGCCGCGGTCGCCGTCTTCCCCGAGGGCAGCACCTGGTGCGGCCGCGCCCGGGGCCGTTTCCGCCGCGCGGTGTTCCAGGCGGCCCTGGACGCCGGGGTGCCCGTCCAGCCGGTGAGCCTGCGCTACCGGCTCGCCGACGGCGGCTCCAGCACGGCCCCCGCCTTCGTCGGCGACGACTCACTGCTCGCCTCGGTGTGGCGGGTGGTGTCGGCCCGCGGGCTGACGGCCGAGGTGGAGGTCATGGCCCCGATCCTCCCGGGCAGCCATCCCGACCGCCGCTCCCTGGCCTCGGCGGCACAGTCACGCACGGGCCACGGGTACTCCGGGGAGCACCCGCCCCCGCCGCTCCCGGACACCTCCGCCCCCGGTACCGGCGCCGTCGGACGCCCGGCGACCGTGCCGGGCCACCGCCCGCTACCTAGCTTCCGGAGCCGCACACCGGCAGCGGGTTTCCGCACGAGGTAGGGCCCTCACAGGAGCCGCCGCGAGAGCCGTCGCTCCGGGGGCCGGGACCGCACAGGAGCCGCAGCGGGGTCCGCTGTTCCGGAGGCCCGGGGCCGGGGGTGTCAGGTGTTCGTGCCGAGCGCTCGTGCCAGGTACGGGGCCGTGGCGCCGGCGTTCGCCTCGGCTACGTCCCGTGGTACGCCCGCCGCCACGATCCGGCCGCCCGCGTCGCCGCCGCCCGGTCCCAGGTCGATCACCCAGTCCGCGCCCGCCACCACCGCCATGTCGTGCTCGACGACGATCACGGTGTGCCCGGCGTCCACGAGCCCGTGCAGTTGCATCATCAGGACCTCGACGTCGGCCGGGTGGAGCCCCGTGGTGGGTTCGTCGAGCAGGTAGAGGGTGTGGGCGTGGCGGGCGCGCTGGAGTTCGCTCGCGAGCTTGATGCGCTGGGCCTCGCCGCCGGAGAGCTCGGTGGCGGGCTGGCCGAGGCGGAGGTAGCCGAGGCCGACGTCGAGGAGGGTGGTGAGGCTGCGGGCCACGAGCGGGGTGTCGGCGAAGAAGTCCGCCGCCGACTCCACCGTGAGGTCGAGCACCTGGGCGATGTTCCGTCCCCGGTACGTCACTTCGAGCGTCGCCGGGTTGTAGCGGGCCCCGCCGCAGTCCGGGCAGGGCGCGTAGGTGCTGGGCAGGAAGAGCAGTTCGACGCTGACGAACCCCTCGCCCTGGCAGGTCTCGCAGCGGCCGCCGGCCACGTTGAAGGAGAACCGGCCCACTCCGTAGCCGCGCGCACGCGCCTCGCCGGTGCCGGCGAAGACCTTGCGCACGACGTCGAACAGGCCCGTGTAGGTCGCCAGGTTGGAGCGCGGGGTCCGGCCGATCGGCTTCTGGTCGACCGAGACCAGACGACCCACCCCCGCCGACTCGGCGGTGATCTCGCCGACCAGGGTGGACTTGCCGGATCCCGACACCCCGGTCACCGCGGTGAACACACCGAGCGGGAACTCGGCCGTCACCCCGCGCAGGTTGTGCCGGTGGACCGGACCGACCTTCGACCAGCCGCGAGGCGAGCGCACTGCACGCGGTGCGGCGGGGCCGCGGTCGAACAGGAACCGGGCGGTGGCGGACCCCTCGACCTGCGCGAGCCCCGCGACCGGCCCGCTGTGCAGCACCCGCCCGCCGTGCTCCCCGGCCCCCGGCCCGACGTCCACCAGCCAGTCCGCGCCGCGCATGACGTCCAGGTGGTGCTCCACCACGAACACGGAGTTGCCGGCCGCCTTCAAGCGCGCCAGCACGGTCAGCAGGGCCTCGGTGTCCGCGGGGTGCAGCCCGGCGGAGGGCTCGTCGAGGACGTACACCACGCCGAACAGCCCGGAGCGCAACTGGGTCGCGAGGCGCAGTCGTTGGAGTTCGCCCGCGGACAGGGTGGGGGTGGCGCGGTCCAGGCTCAGATAGCCGAGGCCGAGCTCCACGACGGGCGCGATCCGGGACGCGAGGTCCTCGGTGAGGACCCGCGCGGTCTCGCCGCGGCCGACCAGCGCGGCGGCCAGCTCGGTCAGCGGCAGGGCCGCGAGGTCGGCGATCGTGCGGCCCGCGAAGGTGACCGCCATGGCCTCCGGGCGCAGTCTGCTGCCGCCGCAGGCCGGGCACGGGGCGGAGACCAGGAACCGCTCCGCCCTCGCCCTGAGCGTCTGGCTCTTGGAGTCCGCGAACGTCTTCAGCACATAGCGGCGGGCGCTCATGTACGTGCCCTGGTACGGGCGTTGGATACGGTCCGCGTCCCGCACCGGGTGCACGGTGACCACCGGCTGCTCGTCGGTGAACAGGATCCACTCCCGCTCCTCGGCGGGCAGTTCGCGCCACGGCCGGTCCACGTCGTGTCCGAGCGCGTCCAGGATGTCCCGCAGGTTCTTGCCCTGCCAGGCGCCGGGCCACGCGGCGATGGCGCCCTCCCGGATCGACAGCGACGGGTCGGGCACCAGCGACTGCTCGGTCGTACGGTGGACGCGGCCCAGGCCGTGGCACTCCGGGCAGGCGCCGACGGCCGTGTTGGGGGAGAAGGAGTCCGAGTCGAGCCGTTCGGCGCCCGGCGGGTAGTCACCGGCCCGGGAGAACAGCATGCGCAGCGAGTTCGAGAGGGTGGTGACCGTCCCGACGGAGGAGCGGGAGGTGGGCGCCGAGCGCCGCTGTTCGAGCGAGACCGCGGGCGGCAGCCCGGTGATCTCCCCGACCTTCGGCGCCCCCACCTGGTGGATCAGCCGGCGCGCGTACGGCGCCACCGACTCGAAGTACCGCCGCTGGGCCTCCGCGTAGATCGTCCCGAACGCCAGGGACGACTTCCCCGACCCGGACACCCCCGTGAACACGGCCAGCACGTCCCGGGGCACGTCGACGTCGACCCCCTTGAGGTTGTGCTCACGGGCACCGCGGACGCGGACGCAGGGGTCGTGGGAGGCGTGCGGGTCGGACATGGGAACGACTCTAACCGGAGGTGATCGCCGCTAACCGGAGGTGATCCCCGCCAGCCGTCGATAGGAGTCCAGCAGGGCCTCACGGTCGTACGTGCTGGTCGTGACCAGCACCTCCTGTGCCCCGGTCTCCTTCAGGACCGTCTCCAGCTCGTGGGCGACCTGCTCCTCGGTGCCCGCGATGTGTCCGGCGAGCCCGGCTTCGTACAGGTCCCGTTCCCTGGCCGTCATCGGGAGGGTCGCGACGCGCTCGGCGGGAGGCAGCGGCGGAAAGGTGCCGTGGGTCCGGGAGTACGCCATCGACCAGGCCTCCGGGATCAGCAGGCGCCGGGCCTCCTCGGGGCCGGCGGCGACCGCGACCGTGCCCGAGATGACGACGTACGGCTCGGACGCCCAGGGGGAGGGGCGGAAATGCGCGCGGTAGTGGTCGATGCCCCGCCGCATCTTCTCGCGGTTCCTGAGGTCGCCGATCACCATCGGCAGGCCCGCGCGGGCCGCGATCCCGGCCCCCTCACCCATGGCCAGCACGAAGGGCGGCACCCTCAGACCCTCGGACGGGCGGGCGTGCACCCCGGTGGGGGAGGTGCCGCGGAACCAGCCCAGCAGCTCCGCTAGCTGTACGGCGAAGTCGTCGGCGTCGTCCTTGCCGCGGCCCAGCGCCCTGCGCACGCCGTCGGTGAAGCCGACCGAACGCCCCAGCCCCATGTCGATCCGGCCGGGGAAGAGGGACTCCAGCACCCCGAACTGCTCGGCGACGACCAGGGGTTGGTGGTTCGGCAGCATCACGCCGCCGGTGCCGACCCGGATCGTGTCCGTGGCGGCGGCCACGGCGGCCGCCAGCACCGTCGGCGCGGAGCCCGCGACTCCCGGCACGCCGTGGTGCTCCGAGACCCAGAAGCGGTGGTAGCCGAGCCCTTCCAGCTCCCGCGCCAGGCGGACGGTGTCCTGGAGCGCCTCGGCGTTCGTGCCGCCCTCGCGGGTGCGGGAGCGGTCGAGGACGGAGAAGCGGGTGGCGGCGGTCAGGGAGCTCACACCGGGTTCAACGTCCGACCGGTCGCGGTATTCCCGCCGGAAAACCGGATGGCCGCGATCGCCGCAGGTCAGCACAATGGGCGGGTGACCGTCCAGAACATCCTGCTCTCCGGCATCGTCGGCTCGACCGCGTACGGACTGGCCCGTGAGGGCTCCGACGTGGACCGGCTCGGCATGTTCGCCGCGCCCACCGAGACCCTGCTCGGCCTGCACACGCCGAGGGAGTCGCACGTCACCACGGCCCCGGACCGCACCCTGCACGAGGCGGCGAAGTGGTGCCGGCTCGCCCTCGGCGGCAATCCGACCGTCATGGAGCTGGTGTGGCTGCCGGACGAGCTGTACGAGGTGCGCACCCCGCTGGGCGACGAACTCATCGGCATCCGCGGGTCGTTCCTGAGCGCCCGCCGGGTCCGGGACGCCTATCTCGGGTACGCCGGGCAGCAGTTCAGGAAACTGGAGAGCCGCGGCGGCGACCACCGCACCGCCAAGCACGCCCGGCACCTGAAGCGGCTCTGCCGTCAGGGCCTGGAGCTGTACACCACCGGACGGCTCACCGTGCGGGTCGAGGACCCCGAGGAGTACCACCGCTTCGGGGACGCCGTCGCCGCCGACCCCTCCTCCGCGCGGTCACTGCTCGCGCACTACGAGACCGCGTTCGCCGAGCTGCGCAGCGCGCTCCCGGACCGCCCCGACGAGGCACCGGTCGAGGCGTGGCTGCGCCGCGTCCGCGCGGAGTTCTACGACACGGCCGCGTGAGTGTGGGTGCCGGCGGGCTCGTGGTCGCAGGTGTCGTCCACGCCGTAGGTCTCCCAGGCCGGGAACGGGTCGACGAGCGGACGCTCCTCGTCCGGGGCCAGCAGACAGGCGGCGAGGGCGTGGTGCAGCGCGTCCGGCTGCAACCGCGTCCCGATGAACACGAGTTCCTGCGCGTACGGCGCCTCGGCGTCCCGTGCGGCCGACGGCTCGAAGCGGGCCACCGAACCCGCCTGTGACCACAGCCCGGTCACGTGCGGGCGACTGGTCAGCGTGAAGAAGCCCTTCGAGCGCAGGATCCGCCCGTACGCCCCGCTGTCCAGCTCCTCGGTGACGAAGTCCCACAACCGGCCGGGATGGAAGGGCAGTTCGGCGCGGAAGACGGTGGAGGAGACGCCGTACTCCTCGGTCTCCGGCACGTGCTCGCCGTTGAGCTCCTGGACCCAGCCCGGGGCCTGCTGGGCGCGCTCCAGGTCGAACAGGCCCGTGCCGAGGACCTGTCGGAGGTCCACGCGCGCGTGTTCGGCCTCGACGATCCGGGCGCCGGGGTTCAGCCGTACGAGAGCGGCTCGCAGTCGGGCCGCCGTCTCCTCGTCGACCAGGTCGAGCTTGTTGAGGACGAGGACGTCCGCGAACTCGATCTGGTCGACGAGGAGATCGCTGACCGTGCGCTCGTCGTCCTCGAAGGGGGCCAGACCGCGCTCGGCGAGTTCGTCGCCCCGCTCCAGCTCGGGCAGGAAGCCGGCCGCGTCCACCACGGTGACCATGGTGTCGAGCCGGGCCACGTCCCCGAGGGTGGCGCCGTCGTCGCGGGCGAATGCGAAGGTGGCTGCGACCGGCATGGGCTCGGAGATGCCGGACGACTCGATGAGCAGATGGTCGAAACGGCCCTCGCGGGCCAGCCGGTCCACCTCCTCCAGCAGGTCGTCGCGCAGGGTGCAGCAGATGCAGCCGTTGGTCATCTCGACCAGACGTTCCTCGGTCCGCGACAGCGCGGCCCCGCCGCCGCGCACCAGCGCCGCGTCGATGTTGACCTCGCTCATGTCGTTGACGATGACGGCGACCCTGAGGCCCGCACGGTTGGCGAGGACGTGGTTGAGGAGGGTCGTCTTGCCCGCCCCGAGGAAGCCGGAGAGGACGGTGACGGGCAGGGGGCGGTCGTACGGCATCCGGCCCTCAGCCCTCGGGGCGCAGCAGGCCGCGCTCGTACGCCTTGACCAGGTGCTGCGGGACGAGGTGGGTGACGCCGTCGACGGTGACCGGCACGAGCTGGGTGGTGCCGGCCTTCCACTGAGAGCGGCGGTGGCGGGTGTTGCTGCGGGACATCTTCCGCTTGGGGACGGCCATGGCGGGATCCTCTTCGGTGACCTCGGTGGGTGGGCACCGAGGACGCTATATGAAAATGGATCCCATTAACAACTAGCGGCGGCGCCGGGACCGCACCCGGGCCTCCCGCGGCGGCGCGATGAACTGCAGCTCCAGCGTCAGCGGCGGCTCGGCGACACCCGGACCGCCCGCCGCCGCCCACCGCACGACCTCCTCGGTGGCCTCGTCGTCCATGACGAACCCGATCCACGCGGCCTTGCCCCCGGCCCGGCGCCCGGCGGCCGAGGGGCGTACGACGATCACGTTGGCCTGGTCGCAGGGGCCCAGGCAGTCGGTCGTACGGACCTGGAAGCCGTGCTCGGCGGCGCCGGCCCGCAGCAGCTCCAACTGCCAGGCGTGGTCGGTGCCGGGGTTCTTGCGGGCGTCGCCGCAGCAGCAGCCCCGGCAGACGACGAGGGTGCAGGCGCCGGAGCCGGAGCCGGTCAGGAAGGTGCGGGGCGTCGGGGACATGGGAGAAGCATGCGGCCTGAACCGATCGCGGAGCGCGGGCGGGGTCCCTCCTACCACCGAGGCATTCGTGCTCAGCGCCGATGGGGCGTGCCAAGTACCACCAGGATTCCGGGAGTTCCCGCTGGAGACGGCCCTCGATCCATGGCGGCGGGCTCGGTCGGCGACGGGCAGGTTCATCGTGAGCGGTCGCCCGGGGCGGGAGGCTCGCCGGGCTAGGGTGGCGCTGTGACCGACAGCGACAAGCGCCCGATCGCCGTGTTCGACCTGGACAACACCCTGGCCGACACGGCCCATCGGCAGTGCTTCCTGGAGCGCAGGCCGCGCGACTGGGACGCCTTCTTCGCGGCCGCGCCCGATGACCCGCCGCTCCCCGACGGCATCGCGCTGGTGCTGGAGAGCGCCGAGGAGTGCGAGATCGTCTACCTCACCGGGCGGCCCGAGCGCTGCCGCCGGGACACGCTCGCGTGGCTCACCGCGCAGGGACTCCCGAAGGGGAGCGTGCACATGCGCCGCAACGACGACCGGCGGCCCGCCCGGCGCACCAAACTGGAGATCCTCCAGCGCCTCGCCCGCACCCGGGAGGTACGGGTCCTGGTGGACGACGACGAGCTGGTCTGCGACGACGCCCGACGGGCCGGATTCACCGTCGTACGGGCGGACTGGACCGCCCCTTCCGCGACCCTGGAGGCGGCCCAGGAGCGGGAGGGTCGGACCTGACGGCCGTCAGCCGGTCTCGTCGAGGCGGAAGCCGACCTTCAGCCCCACCTGCCAGTGCTGGACCTGTCCGTCCTCGATCTGGCCCCGCACTTGGGTCACCTCGAACCAGTCGAGGTTGCGCAGGGTCTGCGAGGCGCGGGTGATGCCGTTGCGGATCGCCTGGTCGACGCCGTCCGGCGAGGTTCCGACGATCTCGGTCACGCGGTAGGTGTGGTTCGTCATGGTTCCACCGTGCCCCAGGCGGCTGCCGAGCGCGAGCCGTCCGCGGGTTCGCCTCGGGGCCGACGCCCCCTATGTTGGGCGCATGGACGGTATGCCGCGAGACATCCCAGCCCCCGCCGCCGACAATCCGCTGCGCCGGCTCACCCTGGAGCAGCTCCGCCGCCGTACGAGCATGAAATGGCGGACCCACCCGCAGGACGTGCTGCCGCTGTGGGTCGCCGAGATGGACGTCCCCCTGGCCGAACCGGTGGCGCGGGCCGTCCGGGACGCGGTGGAGCTCGGGGACACCGGGTACCCCTACGGGACCGCGTACGCGGAGGCGCTGGCCGGCTTCGCGGGCGAGCGGTGGGGCTGGGACGGGCTGGCGGTGGAGCGTACGGCGGTCGTCCCGGACGTGATGCTGGGTGTGGTCGAGATGCTCAAACTGGTCTCCGGGCAGGGTGACCCGGTCGTCGTCAACTCGCCCGTGTACCCGCCCTTCTACCAGTTCGTCGGGAACATGGGCCGCAAGGTCGTCGAGGCCCCGCTCGGCGACGACGGCCGCATCGACCTCGCGGTCCTGGAGGACGTCTTCCGGGAGGTCCGCAAGGGTGCGGCCCGGCCCGCGTATCTGCTGTGCAGCCCGCACAACCCGACCGGCACCGTGCACTCCGCCGCGGAGCTGGCGGACGTGGCCGCGCTGGCGCGGACGTACGGGGTGCGGGTCGTGGCCGACGAGATCCACGCCCCGCTCGTCGCGGCCGGTGCGACGTTCGTGCCCTATCTGAGCGTGCCCGGCGGCGGGAACGGGCTGTCGCTGATGTCGGCGTCCAAGGGGTGGAACCTGGCCGGGCTGAAGGCCGCGGTGGCGATCGCCGGGCCCGACGCGGCCGATGACCTCGCACGCCTTCCCGAGGAGGTCGGCCACGGCCCCAGCCATGTCGGCGTCCTCGCCCACACCGCGGCGCTGCGGGACGGCGGTGCCTGGCTCGACGCCCTGCTCGCCGGCCTCGACGACAACCGCCGGCTGCTGGCAGGGCTCCTCGCGGAGTTCCTGCCCGCCGTGCGCTACGTACCGGCCGAGTCCACCTTCCTGGCCTGGCTGGACTGCCGTGCGCTGGGGCTGGGCGACGATCCGGCGGCCGTCTTCCTGGAGCGCGGCCGGGTCGCCCTCAACTCCGGCATCCCGTTCGGTACCGGGGGCGCCGGATTCGTCCGGCTGAACCTCGCGACCTCGCCCGAGCTGATCACCGAGGCGGTACGGCGGATGGCTGTCGCCCTGGACTGAGAGGTGGGGGCCGGGCGAACCGGCCCCCACCTCCCCGACCGCTAGCGGACCACGCTCAGCGACAGCGCGAACCGGCCCTCGCTGTCCGTCCACCAGTGCGCCAACTCCAGCCCCGCGGCGGACAGTTCGCTGCGGACGCCCTCCTTGCGGAACTTCGCGGAGATCTCGGTGTGCAGCTCCTCGTCCGCCGCGAAGTCGACGGCCAGGTCGAGCGCCGGGACCTTCACGGTCTGGTCCTTGCGGGAGCGCAGGCGCATCTCGATCCACTCGTTCTCGGCGTCCCACAGCGCCACGTGGTCGAAGGCGCCCGGATCGAAGTCGGCACCCAGCTCGCGGTTGACGACGGTCAGGACGTTCTTGTTGAACGCGGCCGTCACTCCGGCCGCGTCGTCGTACGCCCTGACCAGCACGTTCTCGTCCTTCACGAGGTCCGTGCCGAGCAGCAGCGCGTCACCGGGGGCGAGCAGGGAACGGACGGAGGAGAGGAACGCGGCGCGCTCGACCGGCAGCAGGTTGCCGATCGTGCCGCCGAGGAACGCCACCAGGCGCGGCCCCGGCGTCCCCGGCAGCGACAGACCGCCCGTGAAGTCGGCGATCAGCGCGTGCACGCTCAGCTCCGGGCGCTGGGCGATAAGGGCGTGCCCGGCCTGGGTGAGCGCGCTCTCGCTGACGTCGACCGGCACGTAGGTGTGCAGCCCGGTCAGCGCGTCGAGCAGGAACCGGGTCTTCTCCGACGAGCCGGAACCCAGCTCGACCAGGGTGCGGGCGCCGGTCGCCGCGGCGATCTCGCCGGAGCGCGCGACGAGGATCTCCCGTTCGGCGCGGGTCGGGTAGTACTCGGGCAACTCGGTGATCTGCTCGAAGAGTTCGCTGCCGTGGGCGTCGTAGAACCACTTGGGCGGCAGCGTCTTGGGCGTGTGCGTCAGGCCCTTGAGGACATCGGCGCGCAGGGCGGCCTCGGTGGCGTCCTCGGGCAGGGTGCGGGTCAGCAGGAACGGACTCACGTGCGGGACTCCTTGAGTGGTTCCAGACACTTCAGGGGTGTCAGCAGGACGTCGGTGCGGGTCGCGGTGAGCAGCGTGCGGTCCGGGACCTCCTGCCAGTGCGGATCGTCGTCGTACGGCTCCGAGGCCACGACCGTGCCGGGGCCCGGGCGTTGCAGGTACCAGAGGGTGTCGCCCCAGGCGGTCGCGGCGATGGACTCCCCGTCGGTCAGCAGCAGGTTGAGCCGGGAGCCGGGGGCCGCCTCGGCGACCTCAAGCACGGTGTCGGACAGTGCCTGGCCCGTCTCGTCGCCGCCGCGCAGCCGGTTCAGGACCAGCGCCCACACGAACGCCGAGTCGTTGCGGGCCTCCATCGACAGCAGTTCGGCCGGGGGCAGCGAAGCGGTCAGGGGGGCCAAGGAGCCCGGCCAGCCCTTGACCGCGCCGTTGTGGCTGAACAGCCAGGGCCCGGAGCCGTAGGGCGCGGCGGCGGCCTCGGCGTCGGCTCCCGCCAGGGTCGCGTCGCGTACGGCGGCCAGGACCGCCGTGCTCCTCACGACCCGGGCGAGATCCGCGAAGGACAGGTCGGCCCAGATGGGCCCGGCCCGCCGGTAGCGCGCCGGCACGGGGTCGCCCTCGGCGTACCAGCCGACCCCGAAACCGTCGGCGTTGACGGTGCCGTACCGCTGCCGGCGCGGCGCCCACGACTGCCGGTACAGACCGTGCTCGGGCTCCACGAGGAGCCGGCCGAGCGGCTCCTCGGGTCCCACGCAGGCGAGGTGACGGCACATCAGACGGTCCCCGCGGAACGGGCCGTGCGGAAGCCGGAGAAGATCTGCCGCCGGATCGGGTAGTCCCAGTTGCGGAACGTGCCCCGGCAGGCCACCGCGTCCACGGCGAACGAACCGCCGCGCAGCACCTTGTGGTCGGGACCGAAGAACACCTCCGAGTACTCCTTGTACGGGAACGCCCGGAAGCCGGGGTAGGGCTCGAAGTCGCTCGCCGTCCACTCCCACACGTCACCGATCAACTGCCGTACGCCGAGCGGTGACTCGCCCTGCGGGTAGCTGCCGGCGGGGGCGGGGCGCAGATGGCGCTGACCGAGGTTGGCGTGCTCGGGTGCCGGGTCGCCGTCGCCCCACGGGTAGCGCATCGAGCGGTCGCCGGCCGGGTCGTGGCGGGCGGCCTTCTCCCACTCCGCCTCGGTCGGCAGCCGCCGTCCGGCCCAGCGGGCGTAGGCGTCGGCCTCGTACCAGCACACGTGGACCACCGGCTCGTCGGGCGGCACGACCTCGGTGACGCCGAAGCGCCTGCGCAGCCACTGCCTGCCGTCCCGCTTCCAGAACAGCGGGGCGTGGATGGAGTGTTGGCGGATGTGCGCCCATCCGGCGGGGGCCCACCACCGCTCGGTGTCGTAGCCGCCGTCATCGATGAACGCCTGGTACTCGGCGTTGGTCATCGGCGTGGTGTCGATGTGGAAGGCGTCCACCTCGCGCCGGTGCGCGGGGCGTTCGTTGTCCAGCGCCCACGGCTCGTCGGAGGTGCCCATGGTGAACGGGCCGCCGGGGACGAGGACTTCGGCCGGGCCGGTGAACAGCGGGGCCGGTGCCGGGTCCGGGGCGGTCAGGGCCGTGGGGCCCTTGCGGAGCTGATGGGTGATCAGCATGGTCTCGTCGTGCTGCTGTTCGTGCTGCGCGATCATCCCGAAGGCGAACCCTGCCTCGGTGAGCCGGGTCCCGTGCAGCGCGCTGCCCTCCAGGACGTCCAGGACGCGGCCGCGTACCTCGGCCGCGTAGCGCCGGGACTCGGCGGGCGACAGCAGGGGCAGGGTGGGGCGCTCGGAGCGCGGGTGCTCGAAGGCGTCGTAGATGCCGTCGATCTCGGGCCGTATCGCCTCCTGCCCGGCGACGGTCCGCAACAGCCACTGCTCCTCCTGGTTGCCGATGTGGGCGAGGTCCCACACGAGCGGCGACATCAGCGGCGAGTGCTGGGCGGTCAGGTCGGGGTCCTCGACACAGCTCGTGAGGAGGGTCGTGCGGTCGCGGGCGGTGACCAGGGTGGTCACGGCCCGCTCGCGGAAGGTCTCGGGATCGACGGACAGATCGGCGGTGGGGTCGGTCATGTGCGGCTTTCCTTCCCGAGCGAACCGTGCGTCCGGTCCAGCAGGTCGTCTGCGGGGCAGCGGCCCCGGATCACATAGCGGTGCAGATACGTTTCGACAGCGGCGGTGACCTCGGATGCGGCGCCCAGTCGGGGCAGCGCCTCCAGAGCCGCCGAGAAGCACGCGACCGCGGCCTCGTGCAGCTCGGGGTCGGCCAGGCCGTGCCGGGCCGCGTCGATCCACAGCGGGTTGTGCGGGGCGGGCAGCGACGCGGTGCGCTCGGCCAGCGGCTTCACCACCCGGTAGGCGGTCTCGGCGGCCTCGGGGTCGTCGAAGAGAGCCGTCGTCACCGCGAGCGGGACGATCCAGCCGTCCTCGCCGGGCTGGGCGTCGATCATGCGCAGTTCGAGATGGCCGCGCGGTCTGACCGGCGGGAACAGGGTCGACACGTGGTAGTCGAGGTCCTCCCGGGTCGGCCGCCGGGGCACCCCCGACCTGACCCACTCCCGGAAGGTGAGCCCCTCCGGGACCTCCCAGGGGCCGCCGTCCCGCCGTATGCACATCACCGGCGAGTCCAGGACGTGCCGGGCCCAGGCGGTGCGCGGGTCGGTGTCCAGGGACGGGCCGCCCGCCCGGCCCGCGCCGATCTCCGTCCACCGGAGCTGGCGGGTCGAGAGCCAGCCGGTGGGCTCGGAACCGGCGAGCGGGGAGTTGGCGAAGGCGGCCACCAGGACCGGGCCCACCTGGTGCGCCAGCCACCAGCGGCGTCCCAGGCCCAGCGGGCCGGGCTCCTCGTGGCCCGCGTCCAGGCACACCTGCACGGAGGCCGAGGTGCACATCATCGCCCGGCCCGCCGGGCCGGTGCGGTCCAGGCAGGTCTCCATGGCGTCGTAGCGAGGTTCCCGCAGGTATCTTCGCGGCGGGTGCCAGGGGTCGTGACCGAGGCCGACGAGGCCGAGGCCGTGCTCGGCGAGGGCCGCCCTTACGGCGGCGAGGTCGGCGGAGACGGTACCGATGCACTCCGTCAGGGAGTCGGCGGGCTGTGAGCTCAGCTCCAGTTGTCCGCCGGGTTCGACGGTGAGCGCCGACTTCAGGGGCACGGTCCGCAGTGCGGCGTAGGCCGCCGCGAGTCGTTCGGGTGTGACGGGGAGCCGCGGGTCGCGCAGCTCGTGGACGAGCCATTCCACTTCCACCCCGATGCGGCGGGGCGGGCCGGTCTTGAAGCAGATACCGCGTACGAGAGCTTCCAGCTCGGCCTCCGGTATGGCTGTACGGGGTTCCGTACAGTCGCTTACCGAGTCGGACATGTCGGGATCCTCCTTGGTGGCCCGGACAGGCAACTCGTCCCACCCAAGACCCTCGCGGCGCTTGGCACAAGGGGGCGTACCAGTACGTTCCGGACTGGTCATATTTCCTTCCCGGGTGCTGTGGGCACCCCGAAACCCTGTTGCACCGCAGGACCAGCATCGCTCACGATGCGTTCATGAGCACGACGGGGGAGAACGCGCGACGTGCGGCCATGGCGCTCACGGGGGTGGCGCCATGAGCGGACGTCTGCGCGGGATCGCACAGGAGACGGAAGAGATCGTCGCGGCGGGGCGCTATCGCGCGCCGGACGGCCGCGAGGTCTCCCTGGCCGCCCGGATCGAGGCGGCCCGGGCGGGGACGCGGATGTACGGACCGGGGCCCGTGGAGGTACCCGCCTTCACCCGCGCGGACACGTACGTCGAGGTTACGGGGGAGAGCAGCCTGGAGGCGGCGCGTCGGCTCGGCGGCCGGACGGCCGTGCTGAACTTCGCCTCGGCGCGCAATCCGGGCGGCGGCTATCTGAACGGCGCCCAGGCCCAGGAAGAGGCCCTGTGCCGCGCCTCCGCGCTGTACACCTGCCAGCTCCGGGCGCGCGAGTTCTACGACCACCACCGGGCTCACCGCGACCCGTTCTACACGGACCGGGTCATCCACTCGCCGGCCGTGCCGGTGTTCCGCGACGATCACGGTCGGCTCCTGGACTCGGCGCACCTCGTGGGGTTCCTGACGGCGGCCGCCCCGAACGCCGGGGTGGTGCGGCGCACGGTTCCCGAGCGGGCCGCCGAGCTGCCACGGGCCCTCGCGACGCGCGCCGAGCAGGTCCTGTCGGTGGCCGTCACGGAGGGCTACCGACGACTGGTGCTCGGCGCCTGGGGCTGCGGTGTCTTCCAGAACGACCCCGCGCAGGTGGCGGGGACGTTCCGAGCCCTCCTCGCACCCGACGCCCGCTTCGGTGGCGCCTTCGACCACGTGGTCTTCGGGGTGCTGGACCGGACGCGGGGGGCGGTGGTGCGGGGGGCGTTCGAGCGGGCGTTTCCGGCGGGGGGCCGGCTTGTGAGGGGGTAGGTGGGGGCGGGGGTTCTGCGGGCGTGATGTCGGGGGGAACGCCTGGTTCCGTTCCGTGTGCCGGGCTTGTTGGCGGCGTTCGGGCGGGCTTTCCGGCGGGATCCCGCATTCGAGGGGCCGTACGGCGCTTCGGCAGGCCCGGTCGTCAGGTCCAGCCGTACCGCTCGTGCAGCCGCTGCCTGACCAGGTTGAACCGTCCCCGGTCCAGTGCGCACGCCTCCCGGCGCATGCCCTCCTCGTGGAGGCGCAGGACGCGGTCGACGTCCACCCAGGAGTCCCGGCCGCTCCGGTCCCAGGGCCCGCCGCCGATCGCGACCCACTCCCGGTCCCCGTCGTGCCGCTTGCTCGACAGTTGCACGGCGAGGAAGGTGCCGGCCGCCTCCCGGGCGACCACGAGCACGGGACGGTCCTTGCCGCGGCCGTCGTTCTCCTCGAAGGGCACCCAGGTCCACACGATCTCGCCGGGATCGGGGTCGCCGTCGCGTGCGGGGGAGTACTCGGTGCGCACGCGGCCCACCTCGCGCGGGTCGGCCTCCGTGGTGGCGGTGGCGCCGAAGCGGCCGGGGACGTTCTCGTCGGTGTCATGGATAGACGCAGTCACGAGGGCACCTTAAGGCGTCCGCCGAGGTGAGTGAGTAGTACGGTCTGTCGGATGGACGAAGCGGCGGGTGCGGTCACCTTCGTGTGGCTCGGGATGGTGCTGGCGATCTCCTTCCTGGAGGCGCCGCTGAAGTTCCGTGCGCCGGGGGTGACGATCCAAGTCGGCCTGGGCATCGGCCGCCTGGTCTTCCGGGCCCTGAACCTGGTGGAGAGCGTCCTGGCCGCCGCGGTGGTCGTGCTGGTCGCCGTCGGTGACGCACCGGCCCGGGTGATCGCGTGGACCGTGGCCGTGGCGGTGCTGCTCGTCGCCCAACTCGCCGTGGTCCGACCCCGGTTGAACCGTCGCTCCGACCGCGTCCTGGCCGGCGAGGACCTGCCCCGCTCGCGCGGTCACCTCGTCTACATCGCCTTCGAGATCGCGAAGGTCGTCGCCCTGATCGGGCTGGGCGTCGCGCTGCTCGCACGCTGAACGGGGGCGGGCCGGCCCGGGTGTGACACGGCCGGTGCGCCGGCCCGGGGGTGCGCCTCGGCGCCTGCGCGCTGAACGCGGCGTCCCGTGCCGCTCGCACGCCGAACGCAGGTGATCCGGGCCCCTCGTGCTGCTCGCATGCCGAACGCGGGTGATCCGGGCCCTCCGTACAGCTCGCACCCCGAACGCAAGTGATCCGGGACCCCCGAACGCCGAAGGCTCCGGACCACCCGCCCCTCACTCCTGTACCGGCACCTTCTGGCCGGGCGGCGGTGCGGTGACCCCGTTGAGCGAGGTCGTGGCCGGGGTCTGCCCGTTCTGGTTCATCGACGCCAGCAGTTGACGCGCCAGACCCAGCCCCGTGCCGCCCATGGTGAGCGCTTTGGCGAGCATGTCCGCCATGCCGTCGGCGCCGTTGAGGACCACCATGTTGTCGACGTTGCCGAACGCGGACGCGCCCGCCTTGACGATCTCCGGCCAGTTCTCGGCGAGTTGCTGGGCGACGACCGCCTCCTGGTTCTCGGCGAGGGCCGCGGCCCGGGCCTTGATGGCCTCCGCCTCCGCGAGCCCCTTCGCCTTCGCGGCCGCCGCCTCGGCCAGACCCCTGGCCTGGGCCGCCGCCGCCTCGGCCTCACCGGTGGCCCGGGTCGACGCCGCCATGGCCGTACCGCGCGCCTTGGTCGCCTCGGCCTCGGCACCCGCGGCCGTCTTGACCCGGGTGGCCTCGGCGGCCGCGGCGAGCTCGGTCTCCTTCGCCTTGGCCTCGGCGGCGGAGATCCGCGCGTCGCGCTCCGCCTCGGCGAGCGTGCGCTTCTCGTAGGCCTGGGCGTCCGCCGGCTTGCGGACGTCGGCCTGGAGCTGCTGTTCGCGCCGCTGCGCCTCGAGTTCGGCGACGCGGGTCTCCTGGACCACGACCTCCTGCCGGGCGGCGGCGTCGGCGAGCGGACCGGCCTGGCGCGCCGCGGCGCCCGCCTTGTCCCGCTCGGCCTGGTAACCGGCCTGGAGGATCTCGCTGTCCCGGGTGGCCTGCGCCATCCGTGCGAACGACTGCTGCTCGGCCTCGGTGGCCAGCCGGTTCGCCTCGGCCTGCGCGATGCGCGCGTCCCGCTGGACGGCCGCCGCGTGCGGCATCGCCAGGTTCTGGATGTACCCGGTGGGGTCCTCGATCTCGTGGATCTGCAGGGAGTCGACGATGAGCCCCAGCTTCTCCATCTCGGTGCCGCAGGCGGCCCGGGTCTGCCCGGTGAGCTTCTCCCGGTCGCGGATCATGTCCTCGACGGTCAACCCGCCGACGATGGACCGCAGATGACCCGCGAACACGTTGTGCACCCGCTCCGACATCAGCTTCTGCTGGTCGAGGAACCGGCGTCCGGCGTTGGCGATCGACACGAAGTCGTCGCCCACCTTGAAGATGACCACGCCCCGCACCTTGAGCGGAATGCCCTGGTGGGTCACGCAGTCCACGTGCAGTTCGGTCTCGTTCAGGTCGAGCGAGAGCTTGCGCACCGCCTGTACGCCGGGCAGCACCAGCGTGCCGCGCCCGGTGACGATGCGGAAGCCCATCCCCTCCTCAAGACCCTCGGTCCGGTGCTTGGACCCGGAGATGATCAACGCCTCGTTGGGTTCCGCGACACGCCACATCATCTTGAACAGACCGATCAGAACGGCGATGGCAGCTACGGCCACCCCCGCAACGACGCCGACAACCATCGGCATACGCCCCCTTTGCATGGTGCCCTTTCGGCACCGAACGAAGGGAGTGTGCGCCTGTTCGCGGCCCGGGTGAAGACGCCGGCGAATCCTTGTCGAAACCTTGATGCACGCGCCTCTCACCTGCGCGTGCGCGGGCTCAACTGTCGTACGCCGCCTGGACGTAGACCGTCCTCGGCGGCAGGTACTCCACCACCATCACCACCGTGCCCCGCTCGATCCGATCGCTCCCGGAGGCCGGGTAGGCGAGGAAGTGCTCGGCGCCGCCCCGCACCCGGACGATCACCTCGCCGACGAGCCCCGGCCCGATCGTCCCCGTGACCCGCCCCATGAGCCCGACCATCGCCGCATCGTCCATGGTCACAGGGTACGGTCCGGGCTGCTCACGCGGCCGGTGAATCCGCGCCGAGGTGCGGCCGCGGCCAGCGCTCGTGCCAACGCAGCTCGGCCTCCAACTGCGCGGCGAGCGACAGCAGCAGCGGCTCACTGTTCGCCGGGCCGAGCAACTGGGCGCCGACGGGCAGTCCGCCGCCGACGAAGCCGGCGGGCACGTTGACCCCGGGCCATCCCAGTACGTTCCAGGGCCAGGCGTACGGACAGGCCGCGATCATCGCGCGGTCGGTGGCCAGCCCGCCGAGCTTCAGCATCGCCCCGATGCGCGGCGGGGGCGCGGCCGTCGTAGGGGCGAGGACGACGTCGTACGACGTGAAGAACCCGCCGATACGGCGGTGCAGGACCGCCTCCGCGCGGCGGGCCGCCCTGAGCGGGACCCCGCCGAGCAGTCCGCCGAGCCGGGCCGCGTCCCGGGTGCGGCGGTCCAGGAGGGCGGGGAAGGGGGCCTCGCGGACCCGCTCGGCGAGTCCGGCCGTGGCACGCGGGACGAAGGTCAGCCCGATCTGCCCGTACGGCGGATCCGCCTCCTCGACGGTGTGTCCCAAGTCGGCCAGTTTTTCGGCGAGTTCGACGACGCGTGTCCGTACCTCGGGCTGGAGCCGGGCGGGCAGCGCGGTGAACGGCGGCTTGAGGGCGAGCGCGATCCGCAGCCGTCCGGGGTCGCGGCCGACCGCCGCCGAGGCGTCGACGGCGGGCGGGCGGTGCGGGTCCAGCACGTGGTTGCCAGCGGCCGCGTCGAGGAGCAATGCCGCGTCGGCGACCGTGCGGGCGAGGGTGCCGTTGACGGTGATGCCCTGGAAGGACTCGCCGCGCGGCCAGGTGGAGATGCGGCCGCGCTGGGGCTTGATGCCGACGAGGTGGGTCCAGGAGGCGGGGATGCGCACCGAACCGGCCCCGTCCGAGCCGAGCGCTGCGGGCACGAGACCGGCGGCGACGGCCGCGGCGGACCCGCCGGACGAGCCGCCCGGCGTGTGCTCCGGGCTCCACGGGTTGCGGGTCGCGCCGAAGGCCGGTCCCTCGGTGAACGGCCACTGTCCGAACTCGCAGGTGTTGGTCTTGCCGACGATCACGGCCCCGGCCGCGCGCAGCCGCCGTACCGCCTCGCCGTCCCTGGCGACCGCGGGGAACTCACCCTCGCAGCCGAACGCGGTCGGCTCCCCGGCCACGTCCATGTCGTCCTTGACGGCGACGGGCACGCCGAGCAGCGGTTTGCCTGCTCCGGCGGCCAGTTGGGCGTCCGCGGCGGCCGCCTCGGCGAGGGCGGCCTCGGTCCGCACGATCCGGAAGGCGTTGAGCGTGCTCTGGCCGGCGTGGATCCGCGCGAGGGCCTCCTCGACGAGCGCCACGGAGGTGATCGCGCCGTCGGCCAGTGCGCGGGCGGTCTCCACCAGGCCCGCGGAACGGTCGTGCGTCATACGGTCCACCTCCGGTGCGACGGGTGCCTACCGAACGGTAACCGCGGCAAGCGCTTCGCTGGAACGCCCCTCGCGGCACCGGCGGTTCGGCAACCGCCACAGGCGCCGCACAGACCCCGTCCGGCCCTGCGCAAAGCATTGACGTGTCCTGGCCACGCCCCTACCTTCTGACCGACTTCCCGAACTCCGTTCGGTATGTCGGACATGCGGAGCCGCGTTGTCCTTGCCCTTGCCCCAGGGAGAGCCGCCGTGACCTCACGACCCCCCACACCGTCCCGCCGCACCCTGCTGCGCGCGATGGCGGCCCTGCCCGCCTCCGCCGTCCTGCTGGGCGAGCTGCCCGGCACGGCCCTCGCCGCCGCCCCGCCGAGCGGCTCGGCCACCCGCTACACGATCGTGCCGTTCCTCAACAGCAACGACGGCACCGTGAACGTCTACCAGTCCGACGACGCCACGGACTTCCGGCTGCTCAAGTCCTCCGCGTACACCCCGCCCGGCAACAGGATCCGCGACGCGAGCGTCCTCAAGCACACCGACGGCTACTACTACCTCACCTACACCACCCACACCTGGCAGGACGTCAGCACCACGATCGGCTTCGCGCGCAGCTCCGACCGGACCAACTGGACCTTCCTGTACGACTTCCCGGTCCCGATCGCCAACCTGTCCCGCGCGTGGGCGCCGGAGTGGTTCGTCGACAGCGACGGCAGCGTCAACGTCATCGTGTCCTGCTCGGTCACCAGCAACGAGTGGATCTTCACGCCGTACCGGCTGAAGGCGACCAACTCGGCCTTGACAGCATGGAGTTCACCGGTTGCCCTGTCCGGGATCGGCGCGAACCACATCGACACGTACATCGTGAGGACCGGCTCGACGTACCACGCCTTCACGAAGAACGAGACGACGAAGTACATCGAGTACGCGACCGCGTCGTCCCTCACGGGCCCCTACACGATCTCCAGGACCGGCGACTGGGCGGGCTGGGGCAGCTACCGCGAGGGCCCGTCCGTGATCCAGCTCGACAACGGCGGCTGGCGGATCTTCTTCGACGGCTACGGCGACGGCAGTTACTACTGCAGCGACAGCTACGACACCTTCGCGACCTGGTCGGCGCCGACCGCGCTGCCGGTGGTCTCCGGCACCGCCCGCCACTTCACGGTCGTCAAGGAGACCGTGTCCGGCGGCCCCTCGCTCGCGAAGAACGTCACCCGCTCCTTCCAGTCGGCCAACTACCCCACCCGGTACTGGCAGGCGCAGTCCTCGCTGCTCAACCTCCCGCTGGTGTCCGGCTCCAGCACGGCCGCCGAGAAGACGGCGGCCACCTTCACGGTCGTCGCGGGCCTCGCCGACGCCAACGCCTACTCCTTCCGCGACTCCTCCGGCAACTACCTGCGCCACTGGGACTTCCGCGGCCGCTTCGACGCCAACGACGGCACGTCGACCTTCGCCAGGGACGCGACGTTCGTCGCCCGCACGGGTTCGTCCGGCGGCGCGATCCGCTGGGAGTCGTACAACTACCCCGGCCACTACCTGCGCCACTACAACTACCAGCTCCGGCTGGACCGCACGGCGGGCACGGACCTGTTCCGCCAGGACAGCTCGTTCGTGCCGGTGGCCGCCTGGGGGTGAGGCGGGCGCCTGGTCAGGCGTGGGAGAGGGCGAACGAGACCAGGAAGCCGCTCACCGTGATCAGGCCGATGGCCAGGTGGGCGTCCTCGAACGCCTCGGGGATCATCGTGTCGGCGATCATGGCGAGGATCGCGCCCGCCGCCACGGCGGTCACCGTGGCGATCACGGCGGGGGAGAAGGAGCCGACCACCGTGCAGCCGAGGACGGCCGACACCGTGCTCGCGGCGGCGATCGCGGCCCAGACGCCGAAGACGTACCCCTTGGTGCGGCCGGCCTTCTTCATCCCCGCCGAACTGGACAGCCCCTCGGGCACGTTGCTGATGAACACCGCCGCCACGGTTACCAGGCTGACCGCGCCCCCGTCGAGCAGACTGACGCCGATCACCGCGGACTCCGGCACGCCGTCGAGCAGCGCGCCGAGCGCGAGCGCCGTCCCGGAACCGCCCTGCTGGGCCTCCGAGGGCTGCGCCGCCGACTGCCGGTGACCGGAGCGCTTGCGGTGCCGGGCGCCCCGGCGGGCCGGCCACACGTTGCCCACGGTGCAGGCCACGGCGCCGATCAGGGTGCCGTGGCAGCGGGAGCGAGCCCCGCCTGGTCGTACGCCTCCCCGACCAGTTCGAAGGAGACCGCCGACAACAGCACCCCGGCACCGAAGGCCATCACGGTCGCGATCAGCTTCTGCGGCACCCGCAGCCCGTATCCCAGCGCGGCACCGACCAGCAGCGCCGAACCCGCCCCCAGTTCCCACAGTTCAGCCTGTACCACTTCAGCCATGCCGAGGCAGGTACCCGGGACGGAAGTGGATCAACAGGTTCCGCCGGCCCGCGGAGCCCTGAGCGCCTTCGGCCACATGTTTGACCAGGCAAGACGCCCGAATCAGGTGATGCTGCGCAGATGCGGGGAAGAAGTTGCGGCAACCGATCGGAGGTTGCTGTGGAGGGTGGAGATCTGGAACTGGGCGAGTTGCTGGCCGCCGCCGAGGCGGCCCCGCCCGGTGAGTCCGTCGACGTGGTGGCACGCGACCTGCAGAAGAGGCTGGGCGCGGAGCGCGTGTCGTTCCTCTTCGTCGACCTCATCGGGCAGCGGCTGGTGCGGCTCACCGCGGCCGGCACCGATCCGGTGGAGGACGCCGGGCCGATCGACCTGCACGGGAGCGTCTACGACGGAGTGCTGCGCAGTCAGCGCCAGCACACGGAATCGGACGGCCAGGGTGGACTGCGCGTCATCACGCCGGTCACCAACCGCGGTGACTGCCTGGGCGTCCTGGAGGTGACCCTGCAGTCCGCCGACGACACCGTGCTGGGGCAGGTCCGCGACGCGGCCCACGCGCTGGCGTACATCATCGTCACGGACGGACGCTTCACCGACCTGTACCACCTGGGCCGGCGCACCACCGAGACCAGTCTGGCCGCGGAGATCCAGCACCAGCTCCTGCCCTCGGCGCCGTGCTGCGAGGCGCCCCAGTTCACCCTCGCCGCCGGTCTGGTGCCGGCGGACGACATCGGCGGCGACACCTACGACTACACCCTCGAACGCGACACCCTGCACCTGTCGATCACCGACGCGATGGGCCACGACACCAACTCCGCGCTGCTGGCCACCCTGCTGGTCGGTGCGCTGCGGCAGGCGCGGCGCAGCGGCTGTGACGCCCTCCGGCAGGCCGCCCAGGCCCACCAGGCCCTGCTGACCCACAGCCGCGGGCTGGCCACCGGGCAGTTGCTCTGCGTCGACCTGGAGTCGGGCCTGTGCGAACTGGTCAACGCCGGCCATCCCTGGCCGCTGCGGCTGCGCGACGGCACCGTCGAGGAGGTCAGACTCACGGTCAACCTGCCCTTCGGGGTGGTGGCGCCCGGCTCCTACCGGCTCCAGGAACTGCAACTGAAGCCCGGGGACCGGCTGATCCTGCTCACCGACGGGATGCTGGAACGCGGGGCCGCCACGGCCGACCTGGCCTCGGTCGTCCAGGACACCGCCGAGCTGCATCCTCGGGAAGCCGTACGCGCCCTGACCGCCGCGGTGCTCGAAGCCTGCCACGGCAGCCTCAGGGACGACGCCACGGTCGTGATCCTGGACTGGCACGGCGAACGCCGGCCGGCCGACTCGGAAGGCTGATCCCCGACGTTCCCGTCCCTGTCGAGCCGGCCGTGCACCTTGCCGTGTGGACCGGGTGTGAGCGGGGAGATGGGGGCGACTCGGCCGGGGAGAGGTTGGGGAGACAGCCTCTCGGGGGTCCTTCGCCGACTACGGTCGGCGAAGGACCTTCGCGTCCGTGCCCGGGTCGAGGGCCTGCTCCAGCGTGGGATGGCAGGAGATGACGGTGTCCAGGCCGACGAGTTGGACCACCCGCAGGACCGGTTCCTGCGGGGCGGCCAGGCGCAGCCATCCCCGGGCCGCGCCGACCCGGTGGTGGACGTGGACGAAGACGTTGATGCCGCTGGAGTCCAGGAAGGACACCCCGCTGAGGTCCGCCACGACACGCGGCGGCGCACCGTCGTCGGCGAGGTCCTCGGGCAGCAGTGCGCTGGTCAGCGTGTCCTTGACGTCGTGGTCGATGTCCCCGCGCAGCGTCACCACGCGGATGCCGTCGACGGTGGAGTGCGTGACGGACAGCCGCTCCGGTCGTCCTGTGGGTGGTATGTCGGTCACCGTTCCTCACCTGAATGGGGGCTGCGGGGGGCAGCGTCAGAGGATGATTGTGCCGCACCGGGCCCTCGGGTTGCACCCGGCCGACTCTGTTCGAACATGGCCACGGGCGTGCATACCAGTACGACCCGACGGGCACCCGCGCCCCAGGAAGAGGAGGACAGGGCTGATGCTGGTGGGTTCGCCATCCGAGGACGGGGACTGTACGCAGCGCGGTGCACACCCGATGCGGGCCGGCTTCGCCCAGGCCGGCGACGAGGGGTGCATCGCGCGGGCCAGGCGGCACGCCGCCGACTTCCTCTCCCGGGTCCGGGACAAGCACGGTCTGGACGTCCCGCCGTACACCGTGGGAACGGTCCAGCTCATCGTGAGCGAACTGGTCACCAACGCCCTCAAGTACGCTCCCGGCCCCGTCCGCATGGAGCTGCGCGTCACCGACGCCCGTGTGGAGATCGTCGTGGAGGACAGCAATCCGGCCCTGCCGGCGGCGCTCCCCGCCGACCCGGGCCGCGTAGGCCGGCACGGCCTGGAGATCGTCCGGGCCGTCACCGAGGACCTCCACATCCAGCGGCTGGCACCCGGCAAGCGCATCACCGCCCGCATCGCTCTGACCGACCCCTCCTGACACGGTCCCCGGCGCACCGGCCCCCGGGGCCTCCCTCTTCCGGCGCAAGGGGGGCGGTCGTACGTCACCCGGCGGGCTCGATGCGGAGGACGGCCGCCGTGCCGCGTACGTCGAGGACCTTCAGGCTCATGGCGTCGTTGAGGGTCGCGGCCGGTCCCTTCCCGCAGCGGAGCTGCACCCCGCCCCCGCCCGCCGACGACACACCGCCGCCACCGGAACAGCCCGAGACGCTGTAGCCCGACCCCGTCAGCGGGGCGGCCATGCCGACCTGGCCGTCGGAGATCGACGTCACCTTGATCGGCCCGAGCCCGTACGCCTCCGGCACGTTCACGACGTCTCCCACGGCGACCTCGATCTCGCACGTCCCGTCGGCACACGGCCCGGTCGGCGAGGGCGACGCGGTGGCCGACGGCGCGGGCGTCGCCGTGGGGCCGGACGCCGACGCGGAGCCGGACCCGCTCGGCCGGCCCCCTGCGGAGGAACCGTCCGAGGAGCCGGAGGAGCACGAGGTGAGGAGCGCGAACGCGCACGCGGCGACGACGGCGGTGGACGACGTACTTCTACGCATCATGACGGACATTGAACCCCCGTCGGCCACCCCGCCGGCAGATCGCCCGCCGGATCCCCCTCGCCGGCCCGCGGGCGGCGGGAACCGCGCACCCACGCGCGTCCCCACGACTCCGGCGGGGGAGAATGAGGCCCGTACCCCAACGGTCGACCCTTGCGGAGGAGCGGGTAAATGCAGAACGCGCGAGCGGGGCAGGTCGCCGGGCCCGATGACCTCATCGACGTGGCCCGTCTGGTCACGGCGTACTACACGCTGCACCCCGACCCGGCCGAACCGGGGCAGCGGGTGGCCTTCGGTACCTCGGGACACCGCGGTTCGTCCCTCGCGGCGGCCTTCAACGAGGACCACATCGCGGCCACCAGCCAGGCCATCTGCGAGTACCGCGCCGCCCAGGGCACCGACGGGCCGCTCTTCCTCGGCGCCGACACCCACGCCCTGTCGGAGCCCGCGCGGATCACGGCCCTGGAGGTGTTCGCGGCCAACGACGTGACCGTCCTCATCGACCAGGCGGACGGCTACACCCCCACCCCGGCCGTCTCGCACGCCATCCTCACCCACAACCGGCAGCGGACCTCGGCGCTCGCTGACGGGGTCGTCGTCACCCCCTCGCACAACCCGCCCGCCGACGGCGGCTTCAAGTACAACCCGCCGAGCGGCGGCCCCGCCGGGTCCGAGGCGACCTCCTGGATCCAGGACCGCGCCAACGAGATCATCACCGGCGGCCTGAAGGACGTACGGCGCATCCCGTACAGCCGCGCCCTGGCCGCCCCCGGCACCGGCCGCCACGACTTCCTCGGCGCCTACGTGGCCGATCTGCCGAACGTCCTGGACCTGGAGGCGATCCGGTCCGCCGGGGTGCGCATCGGCGCCGACCCGCTCGGCGGCGCCTCGGTCGCCTACTGGGGCCGGATCGCCGAGGAGCACCGGCTCGACCTCACGGTGGTCAACCCGCTCACCGACCCCACCTGGCGCTTCATGACGCTGGACTGGGACGGCAAGATCCGTATGGACTGCTCGTCGCCGTACGCCATGGCCTCGCTCATCGAGCGGCGCGACCGCTTCGACATCGCCACCGGCAACGACGCCGACGCCGACCGCCACGGCATCGTCACACCGGACGCCGGTCTGATGAACCCCAACCACTACCTGGCCGTGGCCATCTCGTACCTGTTCTCGCACCGGGAGCAGTGGCCCGCGGGAGCCGGGGTCGGCAAGACCCTGGTGTCGTCCGGCATGATCGACCGGGTCGCCGCCGACCTCGGCCGGACCCTGGTCGAGGTCCCCGTCGGCTTCAAGTGGTTCGTGGACGGCCTGTCCGACGGCACGATCGGCTTCGGCGGCGAGGAGTCGGCCGGCGCGTCCTTCCTGCGCCGCGACGGCTCGGTGTGGACCACCGACAAGGACGGGATCATCCTGGCCCTGCTCGCCTCCGAGATCACGGCGGTCACCGGCAGGACCCCGTCGCAGCACTACGCCGGGCTCACCGACCGCTTCGGCGCCCCGGCCTACGCGCGCGTCGACGCCCCGGCCTCCCGCGAGGAGAAGGCCCTGCTCGCCAAGTTGTCCCCGCGCCAGGTCACCGCCGACACCCTCGCCGGTGAACCGGTCACCGAGGTCCTCACGGAGGCCCCCGGCAACGGCGCCGCCCTCGGCGGCATCAAGGTGTCCACCGCCAACGCCTGGTTCGCCGCCCGCCCCTCGGGCACCGAGGACGTCTACAAGATCTACGGGGAGTCCTTCCTCGGCCCGGACCACCTGAGCCAGGTCCAGGAGGAGGCCAGGTCCGTGGTGCTGGCGGCGCTGAACGCCTGACCCGACGCCCGATCGCCGGCCCCCGGCCGTGACGCGTTCACGGCCGCGGGCCTTTTCGGGGCCGGGCAGCCCGCGTCCCTGTGACGCATCCCTCACCGCACCCGTCGCGGAAACGGTCGCCGTACTCCTCACCGGGGACGATCGTGGGCGGCATGAACGATCGCGACGAGGCGACGCACGACGAGGCCGACGAGGTCCGTCGTTTCTGGGGCGGACTGGGTCTGCCGGGCCTGATCGACGTCCACACCCACTTCATGCCCGAGCGGGTCCTGCACAAGGTCTGGGAGTACTTCGACACCAACGGTCCGCTGATCGGCGGGCTGGGCTGGCCGATCACCTACCGGAAGGCGGAGGACGAGAGAACCGCCCTGCTGCGCGGGTTCGGGGTCAGGGCCTTCACCGCGATGCTCTACCCCCACAAGCCCGGGATGGCCAGGTGGCTGAACGGCTGGGCGGTCGACTTCGCCCGCCGCACCCCCGACTGCCTGCACACCGCCACCCTCTACCCCGAGCCGGACGTCGAGACCTACGTGCGCGAGGCTATCGAGGCCGGGGCGCGGGTCTTCAAGGCGCACGTCCAGGTCGGCGGGTACGACCCGGCCGACGACCTCCTCCGGCCGGCCTGGGGGCTGCTGGCCGAGGCGGGCGTCCCCGTGGTGATCCACTGCGGCTCGGGGCCCGCACCCGGCAAGCACACCGGTCCCGAGCCCATCGCCCGCGTCCTGGCCCGGCACCCGGGGCTGCGGCTGATCGTCGCGCACATGGGGATGCCCGAGTACGAGGAGTTCCTCGACCTCGCCGAGCGGTACGACCAGGTGCGGTTGGACACGACGATGGCGTTCACCGACTTCACCGAGGACTTCATGCCGTTCCCGCGCCGCGCCCTGCCCCGGCTGGCCGCGCTCGGCGACCGCGTCCTGCTCGGCTCCGACTTCCCCAGCATCCCCTACCCGTACCTGCACCAGCTCCACGCGCTGGAACGCCTGGACCTCGGACCGGAATGGCTGCGGGCCGTCTGCCACGACAACGCGAGCAGACTGTTCGACGTATGACGCCGCCGTCGCACCAAGGAGAGCAGGCATGACGATCCAGCGCATGGACAACGTCCTCATCGTCGTCGACGACCTCGACGCGGTCGTCGCGTTCTTCGTCGAACTCGGCATGGAGCTGGAGGGCCGCTCGCCGGTCGAGGGGCGCTGGGTGGAACGGATCATCGCGCTCGACGACGTGCGGCAGGAGGTCGCCATGCTGCGCGTCCCGGGCGGTCACGGCCGGATCGAGCTGGCGCGGTTCCACACGCCGAAGGCGGTCGGCGGGGTGCCGGCGGACGCGCCGACGAACACGCTGGGCATCCGCCGCGTCATGTTCGCCGTGGACGACGTCGACGAGGTCGTGGCCCGCCTGCGCGCCCACGGGGCCGAACTCGTCGGCGAGATCGTGCAGTACGAGAACGTCTACCGGCTCTGCTACGTCCGCGGACCCGAGGGCATCGTCGTCGGACTGGCCGAGCAGCTCGGCTGACCCGTGCCGCGGGCCGCGGCGGTTTCGGGGATGGAGGAAGGGCCGCCGCGACCTCCCCAGGTGTGACGGCCCTTCCTCCGGGTAAGCATCGACTCTGCTACCCCGAAGATCCGGACTCATGCCCGATCTTTCCGGGAGGACCGAGCGGGCGCCCGTCGCGGGGCCCGCCCCCGTCAGTTGATGCAGAGCAGGTTGAGCACGCACAGCCCCGACGGATCGGTCGCGGACGACGACGAACCGCCCGTCTGCGAGGACTGCGAGCTGTCGCCGCCCGTGCTCGTGCCGGTGTTCGTGTTCGTCGCGCTGTCCGAGGACGAGGAGGACGACGAGGACGACGAGGAAGAGGAAGAGGAAGACGACGAGGAGGAAGATCCGGAGGTCCCCGTCGTGCCCGTCGTCCCGGTCGTGCCCGTCGTCGTGGTCGTACCACCCGTGCCGGTCCCGGCCGCGACCGTCGACGAGAGCGCCCCCTGGGACTGCGAGCCGGTCGTCGCCGCCTGCGTGGGGGAGGTGACGGAGTCGGTGCGGACCGACGACAGGGTCGTGGTGGACGCCGAGTCGGTGGTCCGCCGGTGCGTGCCGGACTTCGTACCGGGCGTGGCCGTCGCGGCCTGCTCTGCGGTGGCGGGCGTCGACTCCGGCAGGGCGTCGTCCGAGGTGGGCAGCTCCGCCATGCCCATGGCCCGGGGGTCCGGGGACGTGGCCGCCTGGGCCCGGGTGTGGGACTGCTGGCTCATCGCGGTGACGGTCAGGCCGCCGCCGACCAGGGCGACGGCGGTCGCGACCACGGCCTTGCGCTGGCTCTTCTTCCAGCGGGCCCGCTGCCGCCGCCGTGCCGCCCGGCCCTCCGTCAGCACCGGCCCGTCCGCGAGGTCCTCCGACGCGATGTCCTCGGACGCGACGCCGGGGTCGGCCCCGGTCGCCGGCTCGTCGGGGAGGCCCGCGTCGTGCCACTTGGGTGCTTCGTCCCACGCGGCGGCCGCCGTGCCGGTCGTCGTGTAGACGTGGGCGGGGGGAGCGATGTCCGGGGCGTAGGCGCCGCATCCGGGACACGCCAGGGCGCCGTTGAGATGCCGACGGCACGAGGAGCAGTAGTCCATCTGGTCTTCCTGAGTCGACTGCACCATCGGCCCGATGGCCGTGGCCGGTCTCGTTCGCACGGGGGATCGAGCCGGAGGCAAAAGTAGCGAGGCTTTCGAAAGGCGGTGTGCAGCCTGTGTGATGCTCCTGCGCAGATGTCCGAGGGGTGCGGTGGGCGCGAGGGACGTACGTCGGATTCACGCCACTTGTCTGTGATGCGACCCCCGCTGTGCGGCCTGACCAGGCGGATTGGCGTTCAACGCGGGCTTCGTCACGGGGAGTTGGTGCGAGTACTCATCCGGGTGACGAACCCCTCCTGGGCGCCCGGCGCGCCGGCGCGCGTGCCGCCAACGCCTCCAGCAGCAGGTCCACCGCCGCCTCGAACGAGCTCTCCGCCATCCCCGGCAGCTCGCGCCGGACCGCGGTGAGCGCCGGGTACACGCCGGGGTCCAGGTCCTGGTAGACCTCCCGCCACGCGCGGTGGTCGGCCTCGCGCTGCTGGCGGGGCAGTGCCTGGAACGCCGCGTCCGTGGCCGCGTGACTGAGCACGGTGTCGATGAAGGCCAGGTACAGCCGGGCCGCGTCGGCCGGTGCGAAGCCCGCGGACAGCAGCAGGCCGATGCCCGTGTCCACCGCCCGGATCTCGCTGGTGCGGCGGGTCACCCGGTGGGCGGCCAGGGCGGCGGCCCGCGGATGGGCGAGGTACCCGGCCCGGACCCGCAGGGCCATCTCGCGCAGTGCGGCCACCCAGTCGTCCCCGGGGGCGAATCCCGCCATCGCGTCACCGATGATCCGGTCCGCGATGGCGAGCACGAGGTCGTCGGTGTCGTGGAAGTACCGGTACAGGGCGGTCGGGTCGCAGCCCAGGGCCGCGCCGAGCCGGCGCACGCTCAGCGCCTCGGGACCGTGCTCGCCGATCAGTCGCAGGGCGGTGCCGACGATCAGGTCCTCGGACAGCAGGACACCGGTGCGGGTGGGACGCCGGCGCCGGCGTTCCTCGGGGACACGGCTGGACACGACCGGACTCCTCTCACCGCGGGGCCCTCAGTGAACGGCCCCCGGCCCCCTTACGTCAACAGGGTTGACCCAAAGTGGACGGGGGCTGTTCCATCACCTCACCGCGCGGCTCTTCTCCTCTTCTCGTCCCCCCGGCCCCGAGGAGCCCTCCATGTCGTCCAGACCGCCCCAGTCCTCCGCACCCAGCCTGGACCTGCGCCGTTCCCTCGGCGTCGTCGACGGCGTCGCCATCGCCGCGTCCAGCACGGCGGCCACCACCAGCATCGCCATCGGCATGGGCACGATCGCGACCATCGTGGGCCTCCAGGCCCCGGCCCTGCTGCTCCTGGCGTTCCTGCCGGTCCTCGGCATCGCCACCGCCTACGCCCGCCTGAACCGCTCGGAGCCGAACTGCGGCAACGGCTACGTCTGGGTCGGCAAGTCCCTCGGCCCCTGGCCCGGCTTCCTGACCGGCTGGGTCACCCTGGTCGGCTCCGTCATCTTCTGCGCCTACACCAGCGCGATCATGGGTTCGGTCGTCCTGGCCTTCGCCAACAAGGCCGGACTGCACAGCGTCGCCGGCATCGCCCTCGACCCCACCTCCACCGGTGTCACCACCGCCGTCGGACTGGTGATCCTCGTCGCCCTCACCGCGCTGGCCGTCACCGGGGTGCGCGCCGCCACCCGCTTCCAGTTCGCCCTCCTGGTCTTCGAGTACGCGGTCCTGCTGGCCTTCTGCGGCTGGGCCCTGGTCACCGGCGACCACGCCCTGTCGCTGTCCTGGTTCAACCCGTTCGAGATCTCCAGCGGCACCACCTTCGCCCAGGGCATGGTCCTCGCCGTCTTCTTCTTCTGGGGCTGGGACGCGGCGTTCAGCGTCAACGAGGAGACGAAGAGCCCGGGTGACGCGGCCCGCGGCGGCCTCATCGCCCTGTTCGCGATGCTCGGCCTGTTCCTCTTCGCCTCGGTCGCCTTCCAGCGGGAGATGAGCCTCGCCGAACTCGTCAGGAACGGCCCGCAGGCCCTCCCGTACCTCGGCGGGAAACTGGCCGCCGAACCCTGGGCCACCCTGCCCCTGGTCGCGCTGATGTTCTCCGCGGTCGCCTCCGTGCAGGCCACGCTGATCCCCACGGCACGCGGCCTGTTCGCGATGAGCCGCGACCGCACGATGGGACCGGTGTGGACCCGCGTCCATCCGCGCTGGGGCACCCCCGCCGCCGGCACGGTCGTCGTGATGTCCGTCGCCGCCGTGATCGCCGTGCTGGCCGTCGCGATCCCCAAGCTGAGCGACATGCTGCTGGCCGCCGTCAACGCCATCGGCCTGATCGTCGCCCTCTACTACGGACTCACCGCGCTCGCCTGCGCCGTGCGCTTCCGCTCCGCACGTCACGACGGGGCCCGGGAGGCGCTGCTCGCCGTCGGCGTGCCCGCCGTGTCCGGCCTGATCCTGCTCGGCCTCGGCGGCTACCTCGGATACTCGTACCTGACCATGAGCGACCACTTCGAACTCAGCCCGGACAACGGCTGGTTCATGTTCTCGCTGCCCGCCGCGATCGTCCTCGTCGGCCTCGGCATGGCCGCCGTCGCCAAGTACGTGCGGCGCTCGCCGTACTTCGCCACCGGGCGCGGCACCGACGCCGAGTCCCTGACCCTGCCGATGGACCGTACGGCGGTCTGACCCCTTCTCTGGAGTTCACCCCCATGTCACACACCGCGGACCTCGTCCTCACCGGCGGTCCCGTGCACACCGTCGATCCCGCCCGCAGCAACGCCACCGCCGTGGCCGTGCGCGACGGGCGGATCGCAGCCGTCGGCCACGACGAGGTGCACGAATTGATCGGCCCGCGCACCGAGGTCGTCGACCTGGCCGGGAAGCTGCTGCTCCCGGGCTTCCAGGACGCGCATGTCCACCCGCAGGGCGCGGGCCTCGAACTGGGCCTGTGCCACCTCGCCGACACCGTCGACCCGGCCGAGTACCTGCGCCGGATCAGGGCGTACGCCGACGAGCACCCGGACGCCGAGTGGATCACCGGTGGCGGCTGGTCCCTGGAGGCGTTCCCCGGTGGGGCGCCCACCGCGGCGGCCCTGGACGAGATCGTCCCGGACCGGCCCGTGTTCCTGCCCAACCGTGACCACCACGGCGCCTGGGTCAACAGCCGGGCCCTGGAACGCGCCGGCATCGACGCCCGTACACCGGACCCCGCCGACGGCCGGATCGAGCGGGACGCCGACGGCAACCCCACCGGGATGCTCCAGGAGGGCGCCGTCCACCTGGTGGGCAGGCTGGTCCCGGACCCCACGCCCGAGGAACAACTCACGGCCCTGCTGCGGGCGCAGGCCGTGCTGCACTCGTACGGCGTCACCGCCTGGCAGGACGCCATCGTCGGCGCGTACGCCAACATGACCGACCCTGCGCCCTCCTACCTCGCCGCCCTCGACCGGGGCCAGCTCACCGCCCGGGTCGTCGGCGCCCTGTGGTGGGACCGGGAGCGGGGCGCCGAGCAGATCCCCGAACTCGTGGCCCGCCGCGCTGAGTTGAACCGCGGCCGGTTCCGGGCCGGGACCGTGAAGGTCATGCAGGACGGCATCGCGGAGAACCACACCGCGGCGATGCTCGACCCCTATCTGACCGGCTGCGGCTGCGCCTCGGACAACAGGGGCATCAGCTTCGTCGCGCCGGAGGACCTGAGGAAGTACGTCACCGAACTGGACGCCTCCGGCTTCCAGGTCCACTTCCACGCGCTCGGCGACCGCGCGGTGCGCGAGGCGCTCGACGCCGTGGAGGCCGCCCGTACCGCCAACGGCCGCCACGACACCCGCCACCACCTGGCCCACCTCCAGGTCGTGCACCCGCACGACATCCCCCGGTTCCGCGCCCTCGGCGCGAGCGCCAACCTCCAGATGCTGTGGGCCGCCCACGAACCGCAGATGGACGAGTTGACCCTGCCCTTTCTCGGCGACGAACGCGGGGCGCGCCAGTACCCGTTCGGCGACCTCCTGCGGGCCGGCGTCACCCTGGCCGCCGGCAGCGACTGGCCGGTCAGTAGCCCCGACCCGTTCCAGGCCATCCATGTCGCCGTCAACCGGATCGCCCCCGGCGCCCCCGAGGGCACCCCCGAGTTCCTCCCGGGGCAGCGTCTCGACCTGGGCACCGCCATCGCCGCGTACACGGCGGGCAGCGCCTGGGTGAACCACCTCGACGACATCAGCGGCAGCATCGCCGTGGGGAAGTCGGCCGACCTCGTCGTCCTCGACCGCGACCCGTTCGCGGGCCCGCCCGAGGAGATCGCCGCCACCCGCGTCCTGCAGACCTTCGTCGAAGGGCAGCGGGTCCACGCGGCGGGGGACGCCTGAACGGGTGGCACCCCCCTGCCCGGAACCGGTGATTCCGACGTGCGGGGGCGGGGCAGGAGGGATGCTGACGGGACGGCCGCGCACACCGGCCCGTCCCTGCTGCCCGCCGACCCGAGGAACGCCATGGCCGCTCCCAGCCCCGACCGTGTCCGGGGAACCGCCCTCCTGGCCGACCCCCTGCTCAACAAGGGAACCGCCTTCAGCCCTAAGGAGCGCGCCGAACTCGGCCTGGACGGGCTGCTGCCACCCGCGACGGAGACCCTGGACGAACAGGCGGACCGGGCGTACGAGGCGTTCCTCGGCTACGACAAGCCGCTCAACCGGCACATCTACCTGCGCCAGCTCCAGGACACCAACGAGGTGCTCTTCTACGGCCTGCTCACCCGGCACCTGGAGGAGATGCTGCCGGTCGTCTACACCCCCACGGTCGGCGAGGCCTGCCGCCGCTTCAGCGAGATCTACCGCAGGCCGCGCGGTCTGTTCCTGACCTACGAGGACCGGCACCGCTTCCGGGAGATCCTGCGCAACCGGCCCGGCGGCGAGGTCGACGTCATCGTCGTCACCGACGGCCAGCGCATCCTCGGCCTCGGCGACCAGGGCCTCGGCGGCATGGGCATCCCGATCGGCAAGCTCAGCCTCTACACCGCCATCGGCGGCATCCATCCCGCCCGCACCCTCCCGATCCTCCTCGACGTCGGCACCGACAACGACCAGCTCCTGTCGAACGAGCACTACCTCGGCCGCAGGCAGCATCGGGTCACCGGCGACGCGTACGACGAGATGATCGAGGCGTTCGTCTCCGCGGTGGAGGCCGAACTCCCCGGCACCCTGCTCCAGTGGGAGGACTTCGCGACCGCCCACGCCCGGCCCATCCTCGGCCGCTACCAGGACCGGCTGCTCACCTTCAACGACGACATCCAGGGCACCGCGGCCGTGGCCCTGGGCGCCCTGACCACCGCCACGAAGATCGCCGGAGCGGCCCTGACCGACCACCGGATCGTGGTCCTGGGCGCGGGATCGGCGGCGGTCGGCGTCGCCGACATGATCCGCACCGCGCTCGTGGAGGAGGGCCTCTCCGAGGAGGCGGCGGCCGACCGGTTCTGGTTCGTCGACATCGACGGCCTGCTGGTGGGCTCCCGCAGCGACCTCACCCCCGAGCAGCGGGTCTACGCCCGCGACGACGAGGACGTACGGCGGTGGGGCGGGGACGCGCCCGATCTCGCCCGGGTCGTCGGGGAGGTGCGGCCGACGGTGCTGATCGGGCTGTCCACGGCGCACGGCGCCTTCACCGAGGAGATCGTGCGCACGATGGCCGACTCCTGCGAGCGACCGGTGATCCTGCCGCTGTCCAACCCCACCTCCAACGCCGAGGCCGACCCCGCCGACCTTGCCCGCTGGACCGACGGCCGGGCCCTGATCGCCGCCGGATCGCCCTTCCCGCCGCTCACGGTGGACGGCCGTGAGGTGCCGGTCGCGCAGGCCAACAACGTCTATGTCTTCCCCGCCGTCGGACTGGCGGTCACCGCCTGCCGGGCCCGCCGGGTGACCGACCGCATGATGGTGGCGGCGGCCCGCGCCCTGGGGGACTGCGCGGTACGGGCGGGCACCGACGGGGCCACCCCGCTGCTGCCGCCGCTGGCGAGCATGCGGGACGCGGCCCGCGAGATCGCGCTCGCGGTGGCTCGGGCCGCCGTCGAGGACGGTGTCGCCCCGGAGGCCACGGAGGCGGAGCTGCGCGAGGCGGTCGCGCGGGCCCAGTGGACCCCCCGGTACGCGTCCTGACGCCGGGCCCTGCGCAACCGCCCGGGCGTGAGCCGATCGGCCGGATTCTGCCCCGGACGGGCCCCGCCGCGGCGCCCCGTCCGTCGGGCGGGGGTGCGGTCGGGCGGCTGTGACAGTATCGGCGGTGGGCGTGAGGCCGCCTGCTGGGGTCGAGTGCAGAGGACGAGTGACATGGACCGGCCGCCGGGCATGATGGACGTGGCCCGGGAGGCCGGCGTCTCGCACATCACCGTCTCCCGTGTCGTCAACGGCCACCCGTCGGTGCGGCCGGAGACCCGGGCCCGGGTCGAGGCGGCGATCCAGAAGCTGGGATACCGCCGCAACAGCGTCGCGAGGGCCCTCAAGAGCCGGCGGTCCTCGACGATCGGCGTGGTGATCGTCGGCTCGGAGCTGTTCGAGCTGCCGCGCATCCTCCTCGGCGTGGAGACGGCCGCCAAACAGGCCGGTTACTGGGTGAGCCTGGCCAGCCGGCAGGGCGAGAGCACCACCGGTGACCTCCTGGAGACACTGCAACGGCTCACCGACCAGGCGGTGGAGGCGATCGCGGTCGTCGCCGACCGGCCCGACACGGTGGAGGCGTTGTCCGGCCTCTCCCTCGGGGTGCCGGTGGCGGTGGTGATGTCCGGCAACGCGCCCGACCCCGAGCTGAGCTTCGTCGAGGTCGACCAGGAACTCGGCGCCCGGCTCGCGGTCCGCCACCTCCTCGACCTCGGACACCGCGACATCGCCCATTTGACGGGCGCGCTGCGCACCTTCGACGCCCGGGCCCGCGTCGAGGGCTGGCAGGCCGAACTCACCGCCGCCGGAGCCCGAGGAGCCCTGCTGGAGGGCGACTTCGCCGCGGAGAGCGGGTTCCGCCTGGCCCACGCGCTCTGCGACGCCGACGGAGGGCTGCCCACCGCCGTCTTCGCGGGGAACGACCAGATGGCCATGGGCGTGCTGGCCGCCTTCGCCGAACGGGGTGTGAAGGTGCCGCGCGAGGTGTCGGTCGTCGGCTTCGACGACATGAAGGGCGCCGGATACCTGGTACCCGCCCTGACCACGGTCCGCCAGGACTTCGCCCATCTCGGCAGCAGCGCCATCGAACTGCTGGTGCGCCGGCTGGACGGCGAACCGGCGCAGCGGCAGAAGCTCACGCCGCGGCTCGTCGTGCGCGCCAGCACGGCCACACCCCGCGCGGACGCCTGAACTCCGGCTCGACACGCGGGACTTCCACGGCTGCTCCCCGGCCGACCTCAGATCGGGCCGGTATGCGAACCATCGCAAGCAGTGATTGGCCGGGGTCAGGGCCTTGACAGCTTGTTAACGTTAACATCACCGTGGACACCGGACCCCGCCTCCATCACCTGGCCTTCACCGGAAAGCGACCCCGCATGTCGACAGCCCAGCCCCCGTCCTTCCCCGCGCACTTCCTCCTCGGCTCCGCGACCGCCGCCTACCAGATCGAGGGCGCCGCCGACGAGGACGGGCGCGGCCCCTCCATCTGGGACACCTTCTCCCACACCCCGGGCAAGACGTGGAACGGCGACACCGGTGACGTGGCCGCCGACCACTACCACCGCCTCGACGAGGACCTCGACCTCATGGCCTCCCTGGGCCTGAAGGCGTACCGGTTCTCCCTCGCCTGGCCGCGCATCCAGCCCACCGGCCGCGGCCCGGCCAACCCCAAGGGGCTGGACTTCTACAGCCGGCTGGTCGACGGCCTGCTCCAGCGGGACATGGTCCCCGTCGCCACCCTCTACCACTGGGACCTGCCCCAGGCCCTGGAGGACGAGGGCGGCTGGACGAACCGCGAGACCGCCTTCGCCTTCGCCGACTACGCCCGCATCGTCGGCGAGGCCCTCGGCGACCGGGTCGCGATCTGGACCACGCTGAACGAACCCTGGTGCTCGGCCTACCTCGGCTACGGCTCCGGAGCGCACGCCCCCGGCCGCACCGACGGAGCCGCGGCGCTGACCGCGGTCCACCACCTCAACCTCGCCCACGGGCTCGCGGTCCAGCAGCTCAGGGAGGTCACCACCAACGACCCGCAGTACTCGGTCACCCTCAACTTCCACGTCCTGCGCGGTGAGGGAGACGGCGCCGAGGAGGCCGTACGCCGGATCGACGCGCTGGCCAACCGCGCCTTCACCGAACCCCTGCTGCGCGGCCACTACCCCGAGGACCTCATCGAGGACACCGCGGGCGTCACGGACTGGTCGTTCGTCGAGGACGGCGACCTCACCCTGATCCACCAGCCCCTGGACCTGCTCGGCGTCAACTACTACGCCACCACCCGGGTGCGCCTGTGGGACGGCAGCACGGCACGGCAGAACAACGACGGGCACAAGGACATGGGCGGCTCGCCCTGGCCGGGCTCGCCCCAGGTGGAGTTCGTCGCCCAGGACGGCCCGCACACCGCCATGGGCTGGAACATCGACCCCGACGGGCTAGAAGAGCTCCTGCTGGACCTGCACAGCCGGTTCCCGGACCAGCCGCTGGTCATCACGGAGAACGGCGCGGCCTTCGAGGACCAGCTCGTCACCCGCCCCGACGGCAGCCACACCGTCCACGACCCGGAGCGCGTCGACTACCTCCACCGGCACTTCCTCGCCGCCCACCGGGCGCTCGCCGCCGGAGTCGATCTGCGCGGGTACTTCGTGTGGTCGCTGATGGACAACTTCGAGTGGGGATACGGCTATTCGAAGCGCTTCGGCATCGTCCACGTCGACTACGGGACACAGCGCCGCACCCTGAAGGACAGCGCGCGGTGGTACCGGGAACTGGCGACCACGGGCAGCATCCCGGCACCCGGGACCACGGAGTAGCCCGGACGGGGCCGGCGGAGGGAGCGCGGACCACGGTCGGCCCCGCTCCATTCGGTGATGTGTCAACTGTGCTTACACTTCTTCCATGGCAGACACAGTGCGATGGCTGACGCCGGAGGAGCAGCGCGCGTGGCGGGGTTTCGTCCGGCTGCACGAGCGGCTCGGCGGACGTCTCGGGCGCATGCTCCAGTCCGAGTCCAAGGTGTCGCCCGCGGACTTCGCCGTGCTGGTCCATCTCACGGACACCCCGGAGGGGCGGCAGCGGTACCAGGACCTGGCGCGTGCGCTGGAGTGGGAGAAGAGCCGGATGTCCCACCACATCGCCCGGATGGCCGGGCGGGGCCTGGTGGTCCGGGAGGAGTGCCCCGAGGACGCGCGCGGCGCGTTCGTGGTCATCACGGACGCCGGCCGGGCGGCCATCGAGGCGGCGGCCCCACGGCATGTCGAGGCCGTACGGGAACTGTTCATCGACCACGTCACACCGGCCGAACTGCGCGTCCTGACCGAGATCTCCGAGCGCGTCATCGGCAAGCTGGACGAGGACCTGGCCTGACACCTGAGCCAGAGGTCTGGGCGCCGATCGCCGCCGCCTGACATCTGCGGCCCTTGCCTGCTCAGGGCCCGGACGCGCCCGGTGCCGCGAGGGCGGAATAGCCGGGAGAGGCCCCGTGTTGGGCGGGTATAGTTGATGCATCAACCAGGAGGGGTGAGGGCGATGCAGTTCGGCATCTTCACCGTCGGTGACGTGGCCACCGACCCGCACACCGGTCGTACGCCGACCGAGCACGAGCGGATCAAGGCCATGGTCGCGATCGCGCGGAAGGCCGAGGAGGTCGGACTCGACGTCTTCGCGACCGGCGAGCACCACAACCGGCCGTTCGTGCCCTCGTCGCCCACGACCCTGCTCGGCCACGTCGCCGCGCACACCGAGCGCATCATCCTCTCGACGTCCACGACGCTGATCACCACCAACGACCCGGTGAAGATCGCCGAGGACTACGCGATGCTCCAGCACCTCGCCGACGGGCGGGTGGACCTGATGATGGGCCGCGGCAACACCGGCCCGGTCTACCCCTGGTTCGGCAAGGACGTCCGGGACGGCATCGGCCTCGCCGTCGAGAACTACGCCCTGCTGCGCCGGCTGTGGCGCGAGGACGTCGTGAACTGGGAGGGCAAGTTCCGCACCCCGCTCCAGGGCTTCACCTCGACGCCACGGCCGCTGGACGGAGTCCCGCCGTTCGTGTGGCACGGCTCCATCCGCTCCCCGGAGATAGCCGAGCAGGCCGCCTATTACGGCGACGGGTTCTTCCACAACAACATCTTCTGGCCGAAGGAGCACACCGGGAAGCTGATCGACCTGTACCGGCAGCGGTACGCGCACTACGGGCACGGCACCCCTGAGCAGGCCGTCGTCGGACTGGGCGGCCAGGTCTACATGCGGCACAACTCCCAGGACGCCGTACGGGAGTTCCGCCCGGTCTTCGACCACTCACCGGTGATGGGAGGAGGGATCCCGATGGAGGAGTACATGCGGCAGACCCCGCTGACCGTCGGCACCCCGGAGCAGGTCGTCGAGAAGACGCTCGGCTTCCGCGAGTACGCCGGTGACTACCAGCGCCAGTTGTTCGTCGTGGACGGCGGCGGCATCCCGCTGAAGACCGCGCTGGAGCAGATCGACATGCTGGGCGAGGAGGTCGTACCGGTGCTGCGCGAGGAGTTCGCCAGGAACCGGCCGGCCGATGTGCCCGACGCCCCCACGCACGCCTCCCTGCTCGCCGCCCACGAGGCGGAGCGGGCCGGAACCGCCGCACCGGCGGTCTGACCCCGAACCCAGGACCCCGCGAAGAATCCGGTCCGCGCGAAGGCGCGGCCGGCGGACGGAGCCATCATGACCGACAACTTCAACGCGTACGCGGCCACCGGCGGTGTGGCGCCCGACCGTTGGGCCAGCGCGCTGCACCTGTTCGACGACGGCGTCGGGGCGGAGCACGAGGAGACCACCGTCGAGCGCTGGGAGCGGGCCGGGCTGCTGTTCGAGGCGCGCGACTACAGCGGTGCCGCGAAGCTCCTCGCCGAGGTCGTCGAGGAGGCCCCGGAGCAGACCGGACCCCGGCTGCTGCTGGCCCGCGCCTACTACCACTCGGCCCAACTTCGGCGTGCCGAGGACCAGTTGCGGGTGATCGTCGAGCGCGACCCGGTGGAGCACTACGCCCACCTGATGCTGGGACGCACCCTGCAACGGCTGGGCCGCCCGGACGAGGCGGAGCCCTGGCTGCGGATGGCGGGCGCGTTCGCGGGCGAGTTCCCGGACGACGACTGAGAGGTCAGGGCACCGTACCCAGGCGGTCGTGGGCGGCGCACTCAGGGCGGCGGGCATCGTGTCGGCGGATCACTCCGGCAGGACGACGAGCTCGCCGCCCGCCGCATGCCCTGGTCGGGCCTCGCCGAGCCGTCTCCCGGCGCGCGGAGACCGTTAAGAGGTTGCCCTCGGGGGAGGGTGACGGGTGCAATGGCCCGCATGATCACTCAGGTGCCTCCGGCGACGCCGGTCCGGATCGGTGCTCTCGTTCCGCTGACGCGGCCGGGCTGGGTCGAGGCCGGCCGGCATCTGCTCGCCGGCCTGGAGCAGGCCGTCGACGAGGTCAACGAGGCCGGAGGGGTCGCCGGAAGACCGCTCGAACTGTCGGTCCGGGACACCGCGGCCGATCCGCTGCGGGCCGCGGCGGCCGTGGACGAACTGGCCGGGCTCGGCGTGGCCGCCCTGGCGGGCGAGTACCACAGCGTCGTCGCCCGCGCCGCGGCCGCCAGGGCCGACGCCCTCCGCCTGCCGTACCTCTGCTCGTCGGCGGTCCTCGACGCGCTGACCGAACAGCCCACGCGATGGGTCGCGCGGCTGCCCCCGCCCCAGTCCCACGGCTGGCGGGTCTACGCAGACTTCCTCCTCGGTGAAGGGCACAGCCGCGTCGCCGTGGCGGCCGAACCGAGCGTCTACTGGGCGGCCGGGACCCGCATCCTCCGCGACCGCCTCGCGGCACGGGGCGGCACCGTCGTCGAACTCGACGCGCGGGCCCTCACCCCCGAGGTGCTGTGCGACCGGCTCGTGGAGCAGCGGGCGACGGCCCTCCTCCTGCTGGCCGGCCTCCCCGAGCCGGCCGTGTCGATCGTCCGGTCCGTCCGCCGTGACCCGCGGCTCGCCGAGGTCGTGATCGGCGCTCCGGCCGGGCAGCCCGAGTTCGCCGAATGGGCGGAACTGCTGGGGGACGACGGCACCGCCATCCCGTTCCTGCGCTATCTGCCCGAGCGTCTCGGCCCCCTCGGCGCACGGGTCGAGACGGCCCTGCGCGAGCGGCTGGGCGTGCCGCCCTCCTTCGTGGCCTTCGAGGGCTACGACACGATCGCCGTCCTCGCCGACGTGCTGCGCACCCACGGGACGGACCGGACGGACATCGCCGCGGCCTGGCCGCAGGTGGCGGTCGACGGCACCCGCGGGCGGATCCGGTTCACCCGTACGTCCGGCATCGGCGTCTGGCAGTGGGACCGGGCGCCGGTCCGGATCGTCGACCGGGATCCGGCGGACCCCGGCCGCTTCCGCGTCCGTCACGCAGGCTGAGAGCCGGGACGGCGCTCCTGGCCTCGACGGCTCAGACGGGCTGCCACAGCTCGACGCGGTTGCCCTCCGGGTCGGTGACCCAGCCGAACCGGCCGACGCCCTGCATGTCCTGGGTCTCCTCGGCGACGTCCGCTCCGCCCGCGCGCAGTTGCGCGAGCATGGCGTCCAGATCGCGGACCCGGAAGTTGACCATGGTCTGCTGGGAGCGGGACCCGAAGTAGTCGGTCCCGGACTCGAACGCGGCGAACACCGTGGGTCCGTCCTCCTGCCGCCACAGACCGTTCTCGTCGGCCTCCAGACCCAGGTGGTCGCGGTACCACGCGCTCAGGGCCACGGGGTCGGCGGCCCGGAGGAAGTATCCGCCGATGCCCAGCACACGTTCCATGCCGGCCATCCTGCCAGGAGGCCGGCCCGGCGGCTCGGCGCCGCCCTCTCACCTGCGACACGAACCCGGCCGGTCGGCGTGCGTCTTACACAGGTGCCCGCTCGTCCAGGAGCCCCGCACCGCGCAGGTCGTCCCACAGCGCGGTCGGGATCTCCGTGCCGAACGCCGCCACATTGGCGTGCACCTCCTCCGCCGTGCGCATGCCGACGACGATGCCCGCGACCGCCGGGTGCCGGAGCGGGAACGCCATCGCCAGCGCCGGGAGGGTCACGCCGTGCGCCTCGCAGACGTCGGCGATGCGGTGGGCGCGGTCCACCGTCCCCGGGGCGGCCGGGGCGTAGTCGAAGGTGCTGCCCTCGACGGGGCGGGCCGTGGCGAGCAGACCGGAGTTGAAGACCGACGCCGCGAGGACGGAGACCCCGCGGTCCGTGCAGGCCGGCAGGAGTTCGTCCAGGGCGCTGTGGTCCAGGAGCGTGTAGCGGCCCGACAGCATCACGACGTCCACGTCCGACTCCCGCACCAGTCGGGCCAGTTGGCCGGGGTGGTACATCCCCGCGCCGATCGCCCCCACCACGCCCTGGGCGCGGAGTTCGGCGAGGGCCGGGTAGCCGTCGCGCACCGCGTCCTCGAAGTGCTCCTCCGCGTCGTGCAGGAACAGCATGTCGATACGGTCCACGCCCATCCGCTCCAGCGAGTCCGCCACGCTGCGCAGCACACCGTCCCGCGTGAAGTCCCACACCCTGCGGTGCGTGGCCGGCACCGCGAAGCTCTCGTCCGTGCGGCCCGCCGCGTCCTGCGGGACCAGCAGCCGGCCGACCTTCGTCGACAGGGTGAACGTCTCGCGCGGCCGGTCCCGCAGCAGGGCGCCGACGCGGCGCTCGGAGTGGCCGATGCCGTAGTGCGGGGAGGTGTCGTAGTAGCGGATCCCGCTGTCCCAGGCCGCCGCCAGGGCCCCCGCGGCCGTCTCGTCGTCCAGCGGTGCGAAGAGTCCGCCGAGCGGGCCGCCGCCGAAGCCCAGCTCCGTGACGTGCACATCGGTCTTGCCGAGCCGGTTGCGCCTCATCCGCCGTCTCCCCTCGTGTGGCCGACACCGACCGATCATCCTGCCGTGGCGAAGCCCCGGGCCCCAGCGATTTTCCGGGCGGCACCGGCCGGGCAGGGTGTGCCGCCGGATAAGGAAGGGCCCCGGCCCGGTTTCCTACGGCGTCGTCCGACCGGTGCGGCTACCTGTCGTGCCAGGTCCGGCGAGCGCGGGCGGTGCCCCCGGGGAAGCCAGGGTCGGCGAAGGCCGCCAGGGCCGTGGTGTCGATGGCGGATTCCGCCGCCGTCCCCCGGCCTGTCGGCCAGTTCCTCCGGTGGCAGGCCGATGGCCAGGTCGTGGACCTCGACCATGGTCCGCCCGTCCGGCAGCCGGGCGGCGGTGACCCGGACCCGGGACCGCGGCGGGGGGAACACCGTGGCGTTCTCCACCAGTTCGGCCGGCGGATGCACCAGGTCGGTCACGGCACGGCAGTGGATCTCGGCCTCCGGGACACCCGCCGGTTCCCCTGAGAACGCCGTGCTGCCGGCCGCTGTCCTGCGGGCCCGCGGCCTCAGACGCGCAGGGAGCGGCGGACCGTCAGGACGGCCACGTCGTCGTGGGGGCCGCCGTTCCCCGAGAACGCGCGGGCGTCGTCGTGCAGGGCCTGCGGCAGTTCGGTGGGGGAGACGCCGGCGTACTTGGTCAGGCGCTCGTCGAGCGGGTAGAACGCGCCGTCGGCGGAGCGGGTCTCCGTCAGGCCGTCGGTGCTCAGCAGCAGCGTCGCGCCCTCGGGGAAGTCGAACCAGCCCACGGTCGTGGGCTCGTGGGCGAGCTCGGCCAGGCCCAGCGGGACGCCGGGTTCGAGTTCGAGCGTGCTGACCGTCCCCTCGTGCAGCACGTGCGGCAGGACGTGCCCGCAGTTGACGGCCTGCACCTCGGTGTCGGCGTCGACGCAGACGATGAGCGCGGTGACGAACCGCTCGTCGTCGCCGGTGTGGGTGGCGTAGGAGTTGTGCCGTACGACGGCCGCGTCCAGGGCGTCCACGAGCGCGGTGAGGGTCGGTTCCCGGTGGGCCGCCTCCCGGAAGGCGCCGATGACGGCGAACGCGGAGCCCACGGCGGCCAGCCCCTTGCCCTGCACGTCCCCGATCAGCACCCGGGTCCCGAAGGGCGAGTCGACGACGTCGTAGATGTCCCCGCCGACGAGCCGTTCCTCCTGGAGCGGCTCGTACACGCCGTTGACCAGGACGTCGTCGGTCAGCAGGGGCAGCGGATGCAGGATGTGCCGCTGCATGGCCGCGGCGGTGGAGCGCAGCCGCAGCATGGCGTCCTCGCGGCGGATCCGCCGGTGGCATCCGTAGACGGAGGTCGCCGCCAGGACCACGGTGAACAGGATCAGCAGGAGCCGGTCGAACCAGTGGCCGGCCTGGCGGTCCCGCAGCAGCACGCTGGCGGTGACGACGAGCGTGGTCCACACGGCGACGAAGCCGGTCTGCCGGACCGTGCCCAGCGCCGAGGCGGCACCCGGCAGGAACACCAGCAGCCCGAGCAGCCACACCTCGGACCCGGACAGGGCGCCGAGGAACTCGACCACGGCCGTCACGCCCACCACCGCGGCGACGAGCTGGGCGTCGCCGGGCGGCTCGATGGTGTCGAAGGTGTCGCCGGGTCTCCTGCGGCGGCTACCGGTCATGCGTGCTCCCGGGCAGACGGTGATCTGCCTCTACGGTATGCAGCCACGCTCCGGCCCGGAGCGGCGCCCCGCCGGTCGGGGCCCTCCGCTCCGGGATCCGGCACCGGGGTGCGGCCCCTCAGCTCCGTCGTGGCCGGCGGCGTGCGGGCGGCACCGGTACCGGCTCGGCACCGCGCACCACGGTGTTGCTGACCTCGCCGATGCCCTCGACCGTGAGGGTGACCGTGTCGCCGGGCCGCAGCGGGGCCGGGTCCTGTGCGCCGCGCAGCCCCCACAGCTCGGCGAGGCAGCCGCCGTTCCCGCAGGTGCCGGAGCCGAGGACGTCCCCGGGGCGGACCCAGGTCCCACGCGAGGCGTAGGCCGTCATCTCCTCGAACGTCCAGCTCATGCGGGACAGCAGGTCCTCGCCGACGACCTCGCCGTTGACGGCGGCCGTGAGAGCCAGCCGCAGGAACCCCTCCTCGTCGCGGTACCTCTCCAGCTCGTCGGCGGTGACCAGGTACGGGCCCAGCGTGGTGGCCGTGTCCTTGCCCTTGCACGGGCCGAGGCCCACGCGCATCTCGGCGGACTGGAGGTCGCGGGCGGACCAGTCGTTGAACACGGTGTAGCCGACGATGTGCTCGCGCGCCCGCTCGGGGGTGAGGTCACGGCCCGCCGTGCCGATCACGGCGGCGACCTCCAGCTCGAAGTCGAGCACGGCCGAGCCCGGCGGCATCGGGATGTCGTCGTGGGGGCCGTGCACCGCGTAGGGGTTGGTGAAGTAGAACGTCGGTGCCGTGTACCACTGCTCCGGCACCCTGGCCGCGCCGTCCACGGACCGCCGTACGCCCTCGACGTGCTCCTCGAAGGTGACGAAGTCGCGGACGGTGGGCGGCTGGATCGGGGGCAGCAGGCGCACCTCGTGGACGGTGGGTCCGGCCGGGGTGCCGAGGGCCGCGGCGCCCGCGTCGAGCAGTCCCGGCAGACCGCCGGCCCGGGCGAGCAGGCCGGTCAGGGAGCGGACGCCGGGCAGCGGGTGGAGGTGGCCGTCCTCGTCGACGACGGCCACCTGGTGGCGGGCGTGGTGTTCGTACGTGGCGAAACGCATGGCGGGTCCTAGGGGCGTGCGGAGGGGCCCGGGGGCGCGGCGGACCGTCAGGGCGACAGGGGACGCCGGCCCCGGGTGTCGGGAGGCCTCGAGGCCGCGCTCAGACCGGCGGTGCGACGAACACGCCGCGGTCGACGTCGTTGAAGGACTCCTTGGCGACCAGCTCGTTCATCGGGTTGGCCGTGCCCCACTGGTCGGTGACCTCGGGCCGGGAGAAGTCGTAGACGTGCGGATGCCAGGTGTCCTCGTCGAGGACCTCCAGCTCCGTCGTGTACTCGACGGTGTTGCCGTGCGGGTCGAGGAAGTAGGTGAACGTGTTGTCGCCCGCCATGTGACGGCCCGGGCCCCAGATCTTCCTGAAGCCGGCCCGCATCACCCGTCCCGAGCCGCGCATGTACTCGTCCAGGCCGCGCATCTCGAAGGAGACGTGGTGCAGCGAGGTGTGCGGGCCCTTGGCGAGGGCCATCGAGTGGTGCTGGTTGCTGATCCGCATGAAGTGCATGACCTCGCCCATGTGCGGCGAGTGCAGCGTGTCGGAGAGCCGGAAGCCGAGGTGGGTCTCGTACCAGTCGCGGGTCCTGTCCAGGTCCGGCGAGTTGAGGACGACGTGCGACAGCTTGACGGGGATCGACTCCTTCTCCTCGATCCTGCGGTGCTGCCTGACCTGTACGTCCGCCGAGACCTCGACGGTGCGGCCGTCGACGTCGAAGAAGCGGAAGCCGTAGCCGCCGCCGGGGGTGTCGACCTTGCCCGGCCGGGAGATCAGTCGCACTCCTCCGGCGAGGAGCCGCTCGGCGAGCGTGTCGACGTCCTCGGCGCTCGCGGCACCGTACGAGACGAGGTCGAGGCGCTTCTCGGCGGCCTTGCGCAGCCGTACGACGTACTGCTCGGGGGAGCCCTCCGCGGCCAGGAAGGAGATCCCGGAGTCCTCGGCGACCTTGGTCAGGCCCCAGACGCCGGCGTAGAAGTCGAGCTGCCTGTCGTAGTCCGGTACGGCGAGGTCGACGTGGCGCAGGTGGGTGAGCAGGCGGTCGGTCATGGGGTTCCTCCTCAGGAGAGGCCGAGCAGGGCGGCCGCGTTGCCGCCCCGCACCGCGTGGAAGTCGTGGTCGGGCAGGTCCGCGGCGCGCAGGGCGGCGAGCGGGTCCTCGGTGCCCATGTCGAAGGGGAAGTCGGAGCCGAGCAGGACGCGTTCGGGCCCGGCGGCCGCGAGGAGCGCCCCCAGCACGGCCGGGTCGTGGACCAGGGAGTCGAAGTGGATCCGCCGCAGGTAGTTGCTGGGCTCCCGCGCGCAGCCGCGGGCGTCGGGGCGGGTCCGCCAGGCGTGGTCGGAGCGGCCGATGTGGGTGGGCAGATAGCCGCCCCCGTGCGCGGCGACCAGTCGCAGGTCCGGATGGCGGTCGAGGACACCGGAGAAGATCAGATGGGAGAGGGCGATCGCGTTCTCGGTGGGCTGCCCGACGGTGTTGGACAGGTACCACCGGTCCAGGCGCTCGTCCAGCGTGCAGCCGAAGGGGTGCAGGAAGACGAGCGCGCCCGTCTCCTCGGCGCGGGTCCAGAAGGGCTCGTACGCCGGGTCCGACAGGTCACGGCCCGGGGCGTGCGAGGAGATCTCCACGCCCTTGAGGCCCTGGGCCACGGCGTGGTCGAGCAACTCGGGCGCGAGGTCCGGGTGTTGGAGCGGGACCAGACCGAGGCCGTACAGCCGGCCGGGGGCCCCGGAGCAGTGCGCCGCGGTCCTCTCGTTGGCCGACCGGCAGATCCGGGAGGCGAGTTCGGGATCGGCCCAGTAGTGGTAGTGGGAGGGCGAGGGGCTCACCAGTTGGATGTCCACCCCTTGCGCGTCCATCGCGGCGAGGCGAACGGACACGTCGGTCATCCTCGGCACCCGTGCGCCGACCATGGGCCCGTTCACGGCCAGGGCCGCCGGACCGTTGCGGCGGGCGTCCAGGGCACGGGCCCCGGCGAGGCCGGGGTGACCGGCGACGGCCTCCTCGACCTCGGGCAGCAGGAGGTGGGCGTGGACGTCGATCGTCGGTGTCGGTGCGGGCCCGGTCACGGCAGTTCCCTCAGCACGCTCAGGGTGCGGTACATCAGTCCGGGTACGTCCGCGTCCCGTTCCCCGGCGAGCAGCCAGTGGGCGAGCTGGACGGAGGCGTCGACGACCGTCCGCACCCGGGGGAGCCGCCGGGCGTGGTACGCGGTGAGCAGCCCGTCGTCCCAGTCGTCGCGGCCGGTCAGCAGCTCGGCGAGGACCAGGACGTCCTCCAGGGACATCGCGGCACCCTGGGCGAAGGTCGGCGGGCAGGCATGGGCGGCGTCCCCGACGAGCACGACCCGGCCGCGATGCCAGGGGCCCTCCACCAAGTGCCGGTCGAAACAGGTGTAGTTGACGGCCTTCGGGTCGGTGAAGGCGGACCGCAGCTCCGGCCACACCCCGCCGTAGCCCGCGCTGAGACCGCGCATCTCGTCGGCGTACGTCCCCGGGTCGAGCGTGCTCCGGTCGCGGGCCCGCTCCACGAGGTACGTGTAGACCGTGTCCTCGCCGGTCGGGCAGTACCCGGCGATGAAGCACGGGCCGCCGTAGATCATCTCGGTGCGGGTGACGCCGGCCGGGCGGGGGGCGGGGGCCCGCCAGATGCCCATGCCGATGGGCTCGGGTTCGTCGGTGACGCCGATCATCCGGCGGGTGGCGGAGTGCAGCCCGTCGGCGCCCACCACCAGGTTGTAGCGGCGGCTCGTGCCGTCCGAGAAGGTGACGTCCACGCCCTTGTCGTCCTGTGCGAAGGCGGTGGCCGTGGTGCCGAGGCGGACGTCCGCGCCCGCGCCGCGGACCGCCTCGATGAGGAGCTGCTGGAGCACGGGGCGCCGCATACCGACGTGGGCGGGCAGGTCGTCCCCGCCGGTGCGCAGCTCCGCGTGGGCGTGCAGCACGGTGCCGTCCGGGGCGAGGAGGGCGACGCCGTCGGCGGCGTACCCGTGCTCCTCGATGCCCTCCAGGACGCCGACCTCGCGCAGGACGCGCAGGGCGTTGCCCTGGAGGGTGATGCCGGAGCCCGCGGCGGCCTTCCAGTCGGGGCTCGCCTCGACCACGTCGACGGCGATGCCGGCCCGGCGCAGCAGGACGGTCAGGGCGTTGCCAGAGGTGCCTCCGCCTATGACCAGGACGGATCGGGTGGGGTTGTCAGCCATGTCGGGGGCCTCCCGGGATAGGGCCGCGCGGCTTCGGGCGGCGAAGGGGGCGGTGCTCGTCCTGCGGGTGCGGGTGCGGGTGGGTGCGGAGTGCGGGCCGGTTCGGCTACTTGACGGCGACCGGGTTCACCGGGGAGCCGACCGCGCCGGTGATCGGCAGGGGCGCGGCCGTGAGCCAGAACTCGTGGACGCCGTCCCGCCCGCAGTCCGCGGCGAGTGCGTCGAGGTCCCACATCTCGCCGACGAGCAGGCCGATGTTGGGGATGACGACCTGGTGCAGCGGCTGGAAGGCGTTCTCGAACTCGTTCGGCCGCACCTCGAAGCCCCAGGTGTCGGTGGCGATCGCGGCGATCTCCGAGCGGTGCAGCCAGCCGGCGGTGGTGAAGGAGAGGCCCGGTGCCGGACCGCCCGCGTACTCGCCCCAGCCGTCGCGCCGGACCCGGGCGAGCTGCCCGGTGCGCACGAGGACGATGTCACCGCGTCCGACGCGCACCCCGTGCGCCTCGGCGGTCGCGGTCAGGTGCTCCTCGGTGACGGCGAAACCGTCGGGCAACTCACCGTCGGTGCCCACCACTCGGCCCACATCGAGGAGGACCCCGCGTCCGGCGACGTACGGTGCCATGTGCTCGATGCCGGTGACGAGGTCGCCGTCGGAGGTGACCGTGGTCGCGGCGTCCCGGCCGTTCCACGCCTTGCCGTGGTCGAAGATGTGCCCGAGCCCGTCCCACTGGGTGGAGCACTGGAGCGGCATCGCGATCACGTCGTCGGCGCCGCCGATGCCGTGCGGGAAGCCCTGGTTGCCGAGGGCGGCGTCGGTGCCGGTGTCCAGCATGGTGTGCACCGGGTTGGTGCGGCGCCGCCAGCCCTTCTGCGGGCCGTTCATGTCGAACCGCTGCGACAGCGAGAAGCTCACGCCCCGGCGGACCAGCGCGGCACCCTCGCGCCGCTTGGCCTCGTCGAGGAAGTTCAGCGTGCCGAGCACGTCGTCCGCGCCCCAACGCCCCCAGTTGGAGTACGCCTCGGCGGCCTCGGCGATCGCGCCCTCGGGGTCGTGGCGGTTCACCGGGCCTCCGCCACACAGCGGGTGCGCTGCACGCCGAGCCCGGTGACGGAACCCTCCATCACGTCGCCGTCGCGCAGCAACCGGCCCCAGTGGATGCCGTTCCCGGCCGGGCTGCCCGTCAACACCAGGTCGCCGGGCAGCAGTTCGGCGGTCCGGGAGATGTACGACACCAGCCGCGCGACCCCGAACAGCATGTCCTTCGTGGACTCGTCCTGCATGGTGTCGCCGTTGAGTTTGAGGGTGACCCGCAGGTCGCCCGGGTCGGCGATCGACTCGGCCGGTACGATCCACGGCCCGAGCGGGGTGAAACCGGGTGCGTTCTTGGAGCGCAGCCAGTCGGTGCCGATGGCCTTCATGTCCCGGCGGAAGACCGTGGCCCGGTCCGTGAGGTCGTTGGCGATCGTGTACCCGGCGACGTACTCCATGGCCTCCTCGACCGGCACCCGTCGCGCGGTCCTGCCGATGACGACGGCCAACTCCAGCTCCCAGTCGGGCTGTTCGGCCCAGGCGGGCAGGACGACGTCGTCGTAGGGGCCGGTGATCGCGCTCGGCAGCCCGACGAACACGTACGGAAGGTCCTCGGCGGCCCGGCGGTCCATGACCGCGGCGATCTCCGCACGCGCCTCCTCGACCGTGCGCGGGTCCTCGGGCGAGCGGTGGGCGACCTCCAGGTCGATCACGTGCTGCCGGTAGTTGGCCCCGGACTGGAAGACCTGCCGGGGCTCGACGGGGGCGTGCACGCGCAGGTCCGACAGCGGCTGCCAGGGCAGGGCGGCGTCGCCGGCCAGGGCGTGCAGGACCGGCAGGGTCTCCGCCCAGCGCTCCAGGACCGCCCGGATGCCGGACGGTGCCCAGTCCAGGGCTGCGCTCAGGTCCAGGACCCGTTCCCCGGCCACGAGACCGGGGAAGGACCTCCCGCCGTGGGCCGACAAGGTGCCGAGCGCGAACGGGCCGGCCGGTTGCCGATGCGTTGCCATGAGATGTCCTCCCGCTGGGTTGCGGTCTACTCTGACCTCGATGTGACAATCACGGAAATCAATCCTGTGGATCCCGCTGATCCATGGCGTGGATACCCGTTCCAACTGCTCGGTGGTGCCGGTGAACCTGTCCCGACTCGACCTCAACCTGGTCGTGGCCCTGCGCGCCCTCCTGGAGGAGCGCAACGTCACCCGGGCCGGCGAACGGGTCGGGCTGAGCCAGCCCGCCATGAGCGCGGCCCTGTCCCGGCTGCGGCGCCACTTCGACGACGAACTGCTGGCCCGCACCGGAAACGCCTACGAACTCACCCCGCTAGGCGTCGCCCTGCGGGACCGCAGCGCCACCGCGTGCGATCTGCTGGAGCGGGTCTTCTCCAGCCAGGCCGACTTCGATCCGGCCGCCGAGACCCGCGAGTTCACCCTGCTCGCCTCCGACTACGGGGCGGCGGTCTTCGGAGCGGCACTCGCCCGGGTACTGCACCGGGAGGCGCCCGGCATCCGACTCGCCTTCCAGCACCCGGCGCCCTCGGTCGTCGAGAACACCGGCACGGTCCTGAGCACGGTCGACGGGCTGATGATGCCGCACGGGATCATCGACGGCTTCCCCGCGGTCGACGTCCACCAGGACCGCTGGCTGTGCCTGGTCGCCGACGACAACCCCGAGGTCGGCGACGCCCTCACCCTCGACCAGCTCTCACAGCTTCCCTGGGCGGTCTACCAGCGCCCCTACGACGCCCCGGTCGCACGCCAGCTCAGCATGATCGGCGTCAGCCCCCGGGTGGAGGTCTCGGTGCAGACCTTCCAACTGCTGCCGCACATGGTCGAGGGCACCCGGCGGGTCGCGATGATCCAGGAGCGGCTGGCCCGGCGGGCGGTGCGCTCCGCCGCGGTGCGCGTCCTGCCGTGTCCCTTCGAGGCGGTGCCGGTGCGGGAGGCGATGTGGTGGCATCCGGTGCACACACAGGACGCGGCACACATCTGGCTGCGCCAGAAGGCGGCGGAGGTGGGGGCGACGCTGACGTGAGCGCGCAGGGGGGCGATCGGAGGCCCCGCTGCCGGCCGCCTTCACCCAGCAGGACACGTGCCTCCGGAGCCCCGGGCGCTCGCGGCAGGCCCCGCACCTCCGAAACCGCCCGCCGCCGTACGCCCCTCGCCGCGACCGCCAGCGAGCCGCCTCCCCCCCCCGGAACCCGCAGCGCGTCAGGCAGCTTCGTCCGGCCGGGCATGTGTCTCAGGGGCCCCCGACCATTGCGGTGCGGCCCCAGCCCCGTCGCGACCGCCAGCGAGGCGGTCCCAACCCCCAGTGCTGTCAGGCGGCTTGGGCCGGGAGGGGGCGTACATCCGAGCCGCCCGCCGCCGTACGCCCCTCAGCGCCGCGGCGACCACCAGCGAGGCGCCTCCCGGAACGCGCAGCGCGTCAGGCGGCTTGGTCCGGCGGGGGCGTGCCTTTGGGGGCCGCAGCCGTTGCGATACGCCCCTCAGCCCCGCGGGCCACGCCCAGCGCGCCCAGGGCGTCCGCCAGGCCTCCGTGCGGGCCGGCACGGCTGCGAGTGGTCCGGACGGCCCCACCGCCGTCCTCCGCGTGATCCGAATCCCGTATCCGGCTCATCCACGGAACGGATGAGCCGGGGGGGGGCACGCCCGCCCGGGTGCGGGCCCCGCTCCTCAGCCCTCGTACTCCCGTAGTTTGCGGTACAGGGTGGCCCGTCCGATGCCGAGTGCCGCCGCCGCGCGGGACTTGTTGCCGCCGTGGCGGTGCAGGGTCTCCAGGATCGTGGCGCGTTCGGCGTGTTCCATCGGGCTGAGCGGGCGGACCGCGGGGCCCTCCCGCACGGTGTCCGGCAGTTCGGCCCGGCGGACCGGTCCCAGGACCCGTCGGTGTTCCGCCAAGGCCTGGACGACGTGGGCGAGTTCGGTGACGTTCCCGGGCCACGGATGCTGTTCGAGCGCCCGCAGGGCGTCCAGCGTCCAGGTCAGCGGAGGGCTCCCGGGAGCGGGGCGCGGGGTCAGGGCCGACAGCAACTCCCGGATGTCCTCGGTGCGTTCGCGCAACGGAGGCAGTACGACCGTGCGGGCGGCCAGCTTGTCGAGGAGCCGTTGGAGGCAGGGGCCGGGCGGGGTCCCGGGAGTGTGGGTGAGCAGCAGCCGATTCTCCGGGTGCGTGTCGAGGAGGGAGTTGAGCGTGGCCACGGCGGGCTGCGTCAACCGCTCGGCGTGCCGCAGGACGAGAGGGCTCCCCACGGCCCACGCCGCCAAGTCACCCACCACGGTGCCCTCTTCGGCCGCGTCGACGACCTGGACACCGGCCGGTCCCAGCAACTCCCGGGCCAGCGCGGTCTTCCCCGTCCCCCGTTCGCCGGTCAGCAGCGCCGGCTCGGGGGAGCGGACCAGTTCTGCGGCGCGCTCCACGGCGTGACGCCACGGCGGCGACGCGCCCGCCAGCCGGGGCAGCGGGCGCGGCCGGGGCCTGGGCGCTTCCTGCGCCCGCGGCTCCAGGACGGCCACGATCCCCACGACCGCGCCCTCCTGGCGCACCAGGTCGACACGGGCGCGGCACCCGGCTCCCTCGGGGAGTTCGGCGGCCGGCGGCGGGTCCGTGTGCCGGGCCGCCGTCGCCGTACGTTCGAGGGCCCTGAGCACCTCCGGGGTCGCCAGCCGCTCGGCCGCCGCGTTGATGAGACGGTTGCGGCCGTCCAGCGCGGCCACCGCGCGGCCCTCTCCGCGCACGGCGCGCAAGTAGGCGTCCAGCAGGACCTGTTCGGGTCGTCCGGCCCGGGCCAGCAGTTCCGCCTCGACCGCCGCGGCGGCGGCCTCGGCGAGCGCCGCCTGCGGGTGCGGCGGGCGGCCGCCAGGGAGGCGGGAGGCGACGGTGAGGGTGCCGAGCGCCTGTCCGCCTTTCGGCGCGAGGACCGGGACGCTGACCGCCGACACGTCCTGCCACACGTCGAGGAAGTGCTCGGGCCCGTGCACCTCGGCACGGCGCCCGCGGCGCAGGGCGAGGGCCGCGCTGTTGTGACCGACCTCCTGCTCCGACAGCGCCGGGGAGGGGACGAGTCCGGGCGCGGTCCCGTACGTCCACAGCACGCGCAGCCGTGCGTCGGTGAGGAGGAGGACGGAGTGGCCGGCGCCCAGGGCGGGGACGATCCGTTCGAGCACCGGACGGGCGGCGCCGAGCAGCGCGGACTCGACCGGTCGGGGCGGATCGCCCGCGGGTTCCTTCAAGTCGTGCGGCACGCCGAAGAACCGGGCCCGCCGCCAGGCCGCGAGGACCTCCTCCGGCACACCGTCGGGCACCGGCCGCCCGGCCAGGAAGCGCTCACGCGCCACTCGCAGGGGAGGGAGGACGCGGACTGCGGGGGAGGGCTCTGTGGTGGTCACGACGTACCCACCGTAGCGGGTTCAGTTGAACAGGCAACAACCACCCTGCCCGGCGTGGCCGGGCCGCCCCGCCACCGTCTCGAGCTGTCTCAACTTGAGACAGCCGCCCTCCGCCCTTTGCGCCCATGATCAAGACTGCCCCCGTCCGTGAGCCCCCGCCAGGAGCGCCCCGTGCCCACCCCCGTCGAGACCGACGTCCTGATCGTAGGCAGCGGCCCGGCCGGAGCGTCCGCCGCGCTCGCGCTGAGCACCTACGGCGTGCCGAACATCGTCGTCACCCGCTACGCGAGTCTCGCCGACACCCCCCGCGCGCACATCACCAACCAGCGCACGATGGAGGTCCTGCGCGACCTCGGCGTGGAGCAGGACGTCGTCGCACGGGCGACCCCGCAGCACCTGATGGGCAACACCACCTTCTGCACCAGCCTGGCCGGCGAGGAACTGGGCCGGGTGCGCTCCTGGGGCAACGACCCGCTCGTCCAGGCCGCCCACGAACTCGCCAGCCCCACCCGCATGTGCGACATGCCGCAGCACCTCATGGAGCCGGTCCTCGTCGACGCGGCCGTCGCCCGCGGCACCGGCCTGCGCTTCGAGACCGAGTACCTCTCCCACACCCAGGACGCCGACGGCGTGACGGTCACCGTGCGGGACCGGCTGCGCGGGGACTCGTACGAGATCCGCGCGAAGTACCTGGTCGGCGCGGACGGCGGCCGGTCGAGGGTCGCCGAGCACGCCGGGCTCCCGATGGGCGGCCGGATGGGGGTGGCCGGCAGCGTCAACATCGTCTTCGAGGCGGACCTGACGAAGTACGCCGCGCACCGCCCCTCCACCCTCTACTGGGTCCTCGCCCCGGGCGCCACCGTCGGCGGCATCGGCGCGGGCCTGGTGCGCTGTGTCCGGCCCTGGAACGAGTGGCTGATCGTGTGGGGGTACGACGTCACCGCGGGCTCCCCCGACCTGACCACCGAGTACGCCGAGTCGGTCGTACGGCAGTTGGTCGGCGACGACGAGATCCCCGTGACGATCAGGTCGTCCTCGGCCTGGACCGTCAACGAGATGTACGCGGAGACCTACTCCCACGGCCGTGTCTTCTGCGCCGGGGACGCCACCCACCGCCACCCGCCGTCCAACGGCCTCGGCTCCAACACCTCCATCCAGGACTCCTACAACCTCGCCTGGAAGCTCAAGCTCGTCCTCGACGGCACCGCCGCCCCGAAGCTCCTCGACACCTACACCGCCGAACGCGCCCCCGTGGGCAGGCAGGTCGTCACCCGGGCCAACCGGTCCATCGGCGAGACCGCCCCGATCTTCGAGGCCCTCGACGGACTCGCCCCGCAGACCCCCGAACAGCTCTGGGCCAACATCGCCGCCCGCAAGGACGCCACCGAGGCCGCCGAGAAGCAGCGCGCGAAGCTCCGCGACGCGATCGCCTTCAAGGTGTACGAGTTCAACGCGCACGGCGTCGACCTCAACCAGCGCTACACCTCGGCCGCCGTCGTCCCCGACGGCAGCCCCGCGGAGACCTTCGCCCGCGACCCCGAACTCCACCACCAGCCCACCTCCCGCCCCGGCGCCCGCGTCCCGCACGCCTGGATCACCTCCGGCACCCGCACCCTCTCCACCCTCGACACCGTCGGCAAGGGCCGCTTCACCCTGCTGACCGGCATCGGCGGCGAGGGCTGGCTCCGGGCCGCCGAGGCGCAGGACGTCGAGATCGCCACCGTGGTGATCGGTCCCGGGCAGCGGTACGAGGACCCGTACGGCGACTGGGCGCGCCTGAGCGAGATCTCCGACGCCGGCGCCCTGCTCGTACGGCCCGACGGCTTCGTCGCCTTCCGGCACGCGACCGCGGCCCCGGACGCCGAAGCGCTCCTGTCGGACGCGCTGCGCCGGATCCTCGGTCACACCTGAGAACGCGCGACCATGGCAGAAGCGGACCGCCGTCGAGCAGGAGGAGCCGGGATGACCAGCGACGCGATCGGAACCAGCGTCACCGAGGAGGCCGTCGCGAGCCTCCGTGCGACCGCCGACCCACGACTGCGCGAACTGCTCGCCGGTCTGATCGGCCATCTGCACGACTTCGTGCGCGAGACCCGGCTCACCCAGGAGGAGTGGGAGAAGGCGATCGCCTTCCTGACGGCGACCGGCCGGACGTGCACGGACACCCGGCAGGAGTTCATCCTGCTGTCGGACGTCCTCGGCCTCTCCATGCTCGTCGAGACCGTCAACGGCGACCGCGCGCAGGGCGCCACCGAGTCCACCGTCCTCGGCCCCTTCCACATGACCGAGTCACCCGTCCGGGAACTCGGCGACGACATCGACTTGGTCGGCGGCAGCGAGCCGTGCGTGGTCAGCGGCCGGGTGCTGTCCGCCGACGGCACCCCGCTGCCCGGTGCCGTCCTCGACGTCTGGCAGGCCGACGACCGGGGCTTCTACGACGTCCAGCAGCCCGAGGTGCAGCCCGCGGGCAACGGACGCGGACTGTTCACCGCCGACGCCGAGGGCCGCTTCTGGTTCCGCACCTGCGTCCCGGCGCCGTACCCGATCCCCACCGACGGCCCGGTCGGGGACCTGCTGCGCGCGACCGGCCGGCACCCCTACCGGCCCGCGCACATCCACTTCATCGTCGGCGCCGAGGGCCACACCCCCGTCACCACCCACATCTTCGTCGCCGGCAGCGACTACCTCGACTCCGACGCCGTCTTCGCCGTGAAGCAGAGCCTCGTGCAGGACTTCACGACGACCGACGCCCCGTCCCTGGCAGCGGAGTTCGGCATGCCGAACCCGTTCCGGCACGCCCGCTTCGACCTCGTGCTGGAGCCGAACGCATGACGTTCTCGGGCGAGTTCACCTACGAGAGCCGGCCCGGGCGGGTCGTCTTCCGGCCCGGCGCCGCCGTCACCGCGACCCCCGGCGAGGTCGAACACCTGGGACTGCGGCGGGTGCTGGTGGTCTGCGGCAGCCGGGGCGAGTCCGTCGCTCGGGCGGTCGCGGCAGCCCTCGGCGACTCCTGCGCGGGGCTGCACGCAGAGGCCCGTATGCACGTGCCCGCCGAGGACGCCGAGCGGGCCGTGGCGGTGGCCCGTGCGGCCGGCGCCGACGGTGTCGTGGCGGTCGGCGGCGGCTCCTCCATCGGCCTCGGCAAGGCGATCGCCCTGCGCACCGCACTGCCCCTGATCGCCGTGCCGTCGACCTACTCGGGCTCCGAGATGACCCCCGTCTGGGGCCTGACCGAGGGCGGCGCCAAGCGCACCGGCCGCGACCCGGGGGTCCAGCCCCGCAGTGTCGTCTACGACCCCGAGCTGACCCTCTCCCTGCCGGTGCCGCTCACCGTGACCAGCGGCGTCAACGCCCTGGCGCACGCCGTCGAGGCGCTCTACGCCCCGGACACCTCGCCGTTGATCGCGCTGATGGCCCAGGAGGGCGTACGGGCGATGGCGCAGGCGCTGCCGCAGCTCGCGTCGAGGCCCGACGACCTGGACGCGCGCGGCCGGGCGCTGTACGCGGCGTGGCTGTGCGGGACCTGCCTCGGCGCCACCACCATGGGCCTGCACCACAAGCTCTGCCACGTCCTGGGCGGCACCTTCGGTCTGCCGCACGCCGAGACGCACACGATCGTCCTGCCGTACGCCCTCGCGTACAACGCCCCGGCCGTTCCCGACGCGTTGACCGCGCTGGGCCGGGCACTCGGCGCCGACGACCCGCCAGGCGCCCTGTGGGACCTGGCCGGCCGCCTGGACGCCCCGCGCTCCCTCGCCGAACTCGGCCTCGCGGAGGCCGACCTGGCGGAGGCGGCCGTACAGGTGGCGGGACAGCCGTACGCCAACCCGCGTCCCGTGACGGTGGACGGCGTGCGGGCGGTGCTCCGGGCGGCCCACGCGGGCCACCGGCCCTGAGCACCGCGGCACGACAGCAAGTCCCCTAGGAAAGGTGAACATCATGGCCCTCGCACTCCTCCGGCGCCGGCGGTCCAAGGCTGCCCTTGCCGAGGCGGCGGGCCTCTCCGTCCCCCTCCCGGAAGGCGCGGGCGCCGTGGCCCGCGAGATCGTCGACCCGATGGGCTCGCCCATGCCGGGCGCGGACGTCACCGTCACCGCCCTGGACACCCACCGGGTCGCTGCCCGCGGGACGACCGACCCGTACGGCTACTTCGTGGCCGTGCTGCCGCCCGGCCGCTACAGCCTGCTGGCCGCCGCCGAAGGGCTCCAGCCGCACCGCGAGACGCTGGAGGTCGGGCCGAGCGGCCCGGCGCCCGCCGAGCGGGTCTGGCTCCAGCCGGCCCAGGCCCTCCAACTCCCCTCACCCGGGGTCTGGTTGTTCGATCCGCCGCACACCGCGATCCGCTTCATCGCCAAGCACGTGGGCATGGCGCACGTCCACGGCCGGTTCGAGCGTTTCGAGGGCGGCATCCAGGTCGCCCAGGACATGTCCCAGTCCCGCGTCCAGGTCCGCATCGACGCCTCCAGCATCACGACCGGCAACACCACCCGCGACAACCACCTGCGCTCCGGCGACTTCCTCGACGTGGAGCGGTTCCCGCACATCGACTTCGTCAGCAGCCGCTTCGCCTACCGGGGCGGCAGCAAGTGGACCCTGCAGGGCACCCTGACCATGCACGGCGTGAGCCGCTCGGTCGCCCTCGACACGACCTACCTGGGCACGGTCAACGGCGGCTACGGCGAGGAGCTGCGCTGCGCGGCCCTCGCGACGGCGGAACTGCACCGCGAGGACTACACATTGAACTGGCGTTCGATGCTGGCCCGGGGCATCGCGGTCGTCGGTCCCACGGTGCAGTTGGAACTGGACGTGCAGGCGATGTACCGCACCCACGACACGCCGACCCCGCCGGAGTAGACGCGTACGGCGGGGGCATTGTCGGACCCGGTCGGTACGGTCGGCCCATGAGAGCCGACGGAACATTCAGCGTGACAGCGTTCGTGCCGACCGGGACGGTGCCCGAGCCCGCCGTGGCCACCGGCCTCCCGGTCGGGGTCGCGACGATGGAGAAGCAGTTCGAGGGCGAGGTCGCCGGCCGCTCGGCGACCTTGTTCACCGCCGCCTACGACCAGGAGTCCGGCGTCGGCACCTATGTGGCCATGGAGTCCTTCGAGGGCTCGGTGCACGACCGGGCGGGCGCCTTCAACTTCGCCCACTCGGCGACGACTTCCGGCAGCGACCGCAGCGCGGAGTTCTTCACGATTGTCCCCTCCAGCGGCACCGGGGACCTGGTGGGGATCTCCGGCACCGGGGGTCTCACGGTCGACGCCGACGGCACCCACCGGATCTGGTTCGACTACGAGCTCGGCTGACCCCCGGGGGGCAACTCGGCGCCGGCGAAGGGCACATCGCGCCCCGGACGCCCCACAGCTTCACGGAAAACTCACAAGACCCCACTGACACTTTATGTTTCAAGCGTTACGCTCGCCGTCGTTCGAGTGCTCGGGGGAGCGGCCGGGCCGCCATGGCACTCCCTCCCCCCACGGCTCAGGAGACCGGCGTGAGTGACGGCGACGTAGTGGTGATCGGCGGCGGCTATGCGGGCGTCCGGCTGGCGAGACGGCTGGACCCGACCGCCCGGGTCACGCTGGTGGACCGCAAGGAGGTGTTCTTCCACCGCATCTCCTCCCTGCGCGCGGGAGTCCGCAAGGAGTGGAGCGCGACCCCCTTCATCCCGTACGACCGGCTGCTGCGCCGTGGCCGGGTCGTCGTCGGCAAGGTGGTGGGCATCGACACCGCCGAGCGGCGCGTGCTGCTGGGCGACGGCATCCGGCTGCCCTACGACGTGGTGGTGATCGCGACCGGCGCCGACTACCCGGAACCGGCCCGCTTCACCGGGAGCACCACCGAGGAGGCGATGAAGGCCTTCGCCGAGCACCAGCAGAGGATCTCCCTCGCCGAGCACGTCCTCGTGGTCGGCGGCGGGCCCTCCGGCGTCGAACTCACCGCCGAGATCCGGCTGGCCCGCCCGGACGCCCGGGTCACGCTCGCGCACGCGGGATCCGCGCTGCTCGACGGCACCGGCAGCGAACGGGCCGCCCGCAAGGCCCGCGCCTGGCTGGAGGCCCACGACGTGGAGGTACGGCTCGACTCCTTCATGTCCCCGGGCAGCGACTTCGGCACCTACCGCGACGCCCGCGGCGACGTCCTCACCGCGGACCTCTCCTTCTGGGCCACTGGCACCACGCCGAACACGCTCTGGCTGCGTCTGTGCGGTCACGGAGCCTGGCTGACGCCCTCCGGCCATGTGAGGGTCGACCGGGCGCTGCGGGCCGAGGGGCAGGTGGACGTCTTCGCGGTCGGTGACGTCAACGACGCCACGGAGCTCAAGATCACCCCGGCGGCGCTCGCCCAGGCCGACCTCGCCGCCTGGAACATCCGCGCCCACCTGAACAGTTCGGGCCGGCACCGCAAGGAGCCCCGCTTCTACCGGTCCATGCACCGCACCCCGCTCATCGTGCCCTTCGGCCCGGCCGACGGGGTCACCATGCTGCCCGTGCCGGGCGGCGAGACGGCGGTGCTCGGCAGCCGCACCAGCACCCTGGCCAAGGCGAAGACCCTGATGACGCCCTACATGCGGCGCCAACTCGGTTACACGGCGGGGTGAGGGGCGTGGGGGCGGCGGCGTGCCGGGGGCCCCGCTGCACTCCCTCCGGGCGCAGGCCCCGTCACGCGTGCAGGACGTGCTGTGTGGGCCGGACCAGGCCCGACTCGTAGGCGAACACCACCGCCTGGACCCGGCCGCGGGCGCCGATCTTGGTGAGGATGTTGCTGACGTGGGACTTCACGGTGGTCGGGGCGATGGAGAGCCGGTCGGCGATCTCGGCGTTGGAGTCGCCGGAGGCCACCGCCGTGAGCACGTCGCGCTCGCGCCCGGTGAGGGTGTCCAGCCGGTTGCCCGGGGCGGAGTCCCCGACCGCCCGTCCGCTGCGGACGGCGTCGATGAGGGCGCGGGTCAGCCCGGGGGAGACGACGACGTCACCGGCGGCCACGACCCGGACCGCGGCGACGAGTTCGTCGGCGGTGGCGTCCTCCGGGAGGTGCCCCGCCGCTCCGGCGCGCAGGGCGCCGTAGGGGTGGGGGTCGTCGCCGCCGGTGAGCAGCAGGACGTGCGGGGCGTGCCCGTCCGGCGCGTGGGCGAGCCGGCGGACGGTCTCGACGGTGTCCGTGCCTGTGCTGCGGCCGTCCAGCAGGACGACGTCCGGCCGGAGCAGGGCGCTCAGCCGGACCGCCTCCGGCCCGTGCGCCGCCTCGCCGACGACGGACAGGTCGGACTGGGACTCGAGGAGCATTCGAAGGCCGACACGCTGAAGTGACTGGCCGGTGGCGATGAGGACGCTGGTCATGGCTGCGTGCTCCATCCTCGTCCAGCCCGCGAACATGCTGAACGAAACGGTTTCGTTCTCGTGGGAATCAGCGTAACCCCGCGACTATCGAAACGGGCGCGTCTCGATTGTGGGGTGGCTCACATCCCGCTCGCGTTTCCGCAGCCCCGCACGCCGACGCCACTGGTGAGGGCCGGGCCGGACACCAGTCGTGCAGGTCCGGGTAGGTGGACTCGGCGTGGCGCCACACGTCGTTCAGCGCTGGACGAGGGCGGCGGGCGGGTTCCAGTTGCCCGCCGCCGGCGCCTTCGCCTGTGCCGGGCCGGGGTCGCGGTGACGGCGGGTGCGGCGAAGCGCGAGCAGGGCGGCGACCACGGTGAGGAGACGCTCGACCCTCCAGTGGACCGACAACTCCGTCGACATCCACGCCGGGAACCTCGACTCCGGCGGCGCCCCGCAGTGCGCCCCCGACTGCGGCCGCTTCTTCCACCAGGACGGCAACTACGCGAAGTGCCCCGGCAGGGCGGCCCGCCACTACGACCAGTCGCTCTGGCTCACCAAGGGCTTCCAGGGCGGCGCCGGCGGGGACTGGGGCCAGCGTGTCGGTCAGGAGTACTTCACCGGGGCGCTCGCCCAGGAGAACATCCACATCTATCTCCACGAGGTCGGCCACACCTTCGGCCTCGACGACTGGACCCCGACCGGCCGGTGCTGCTTCCTGATGAAGGCGGGCAGCGCGGACCGGATCACCGACTTCGACACGTGGATGCCGCGCGACTTCTGGCGCCACCTGAAGAGCCGGTACGGCTACTGACGGCCCGGGCGCCCGACGGGTCCGCGTCCCGCACCACGGCAGGACCTCGCTAGCCGCTCTCCACCAGGCTCTGCGTGCCCAGCACCGAGATCAGCCGCAGCTTCTCGGCGGCCTCGGTGCCGGGCTCGGCCGAGTACACGAGGACATGGAGGTCGTTCTCCTCCACCCGGAGCAGGTCGCAGTCGAGGGTGAGCGTGCCGACCTGCGGATGCTCGATCGTCTTGTGCGAGGTGGCGAGACGGCCGACCACCCCCGCGTCCCACAGCTCGGCGAAACGCTCGCTCCTGGTGCGCAACTCCGCGATCAGCGCGGCGAGTTGCCGGTCGGCGGGATAGCGGGCGGCGGTCGCGCGCAGTTCGGCGACCATGCCCGCCTCGAAGACCCGCCGTTCCTGCGGGGTGTGCCGTACCCGGGTCGGCATCCCCGTGAAGTTGCGCCACACGCCGTTGCGTTCGAAGCCCCGCAGGACGGACGGATCACCCATCAGGGCCGCGTACAGCGGGTTGGCCAGCAGCAGCGTCATGGCCGCGTCGGAGACGGCGACCGCGGTGTCGACCAGCCGGTCCACCAACCGCTGCACGCTGGGCGTGATGAACCCGGGCACCACGTCCGGCCCCGGCGGCACGAGTTCCGCGAGACCGAAGAGATACGTCCGCTCGTCCCCCGAGAGCCGCAGCGCCCGCGCCAGCGCCTCGACGACCTGCACGGACGGGTTGGCCGCACGCCCCTGTTCGAGCCGCGTGATGTAGTCGGCCGAGATGCCGGCCAGCAGGGCCAGTTCCTCGCGCCGCAGCCCGGCCGCGCGCCGATGCCCCCCTGACGGGAGCCCGGCCGCGTCCGGAGGGACCCGGTCGCGCCAGCGTCGCAGCGCCTGTCCCAGTTCTGTTGCCGCCATGCTCCTCAGTCAACACCGTCGACCGCGCCTGTGCCTGGTACCGCCAGTCCCAGGAAGAAGGGTCTCCTGGCTGACCCGGCCGCGCCGCAGCAGCCTGGACGGCATGACGACAACACTCATCACCGGAGCGAACAAGGGCCTCGGCTTCGAGACCGCCCGCCGCCTGGTCGCCGCGGGCCACACCGTCTACGTCGGCGCCCGTGACCCCGAGCGCGGGCGGCGCGCCGCCGACGAGCTCGGCGCGCGGTTCGTCCGGCTCGACGTCACCGACGACGCCTCCGTCGAGGCCGCCGCCAAGACAATGGAGGCCGAGGGCGGCCTGGACGTCCTGATCAACAACGCGGGCATCGAGACCCGGACCGAGGACAACAGCGTGCCGGTCGCGTCGACCGTGACCGCCGACCAGATGCGCATCACCTTCGAGACGAACGTCTTCGGGGTCGTCCGCGTCCTGCACGCCTTCCTGCCGCTGCTCCAGCGCTCGGCCGCCCCCGTCGTGGTCAACGTCAGCAGCGGCCTGGGCTCACTGACCCACCTCTCCGACCCGGACCACCCCGCGCACTTCTACCCGGGCATCGCCTACCCGACGTCCAAGACCGCGGTGAACATGCTCACCGTGCAGTACGCGAAGGCGTTCCCGGCCATGCGGATCAACTCCGTGGAGCCCGGGTTCACCAGGACCGACCTGAACGGCAACACGGGCACGCAGACCGTGGAGGAGGGCGCCGAGATCATCGTCCGCATGGCGCAGGTCGGCCCGGACGGCCCGACCGGCGGCTACTTCGACGCCAAGGGCCCGCTGCCCTGGTGATCCCCGGGTGACCCGGCCGGTGGGACCCGTGGCTCAGACGACCCCGTCGGCGCGCAGGGCCGCGATGTCGTCGCCGGTGCGGCCGAGCTCGGTGAGGATCGCCTCGGTGTGCTCGCCCACCCCCGGGACCGGATCCATGCGGGCGGGCAGGCCCGCGAGGTCGGCCGGGGGCAGCAGTGCCTCCGCCGTGGCCCCGCCGGGGAGGGCGACCTCGTGCCAGCGGCCGCGGGCGGCCAGGACCGGGTGGTCGAGGAACGCGGCGACGTCGTTGACCCCGGCGCACGCGATGCCGATGCCCTCCAGCTCCTCCAGGACCTGCGCCGAGCCGGAGCGCGCGATCCGCTCGGCGACCACCGCGTTGAGCTCCTCGCGGTTTGCGACCCGGGCGGAGCCGGTGCCGAAGCGCGGATCGTCGGCCAGTTCGGGCTTCCCCAGGAAGGCGGAGCAGAGGACGGCCCACTCGCGTTCATTCTGGATGGAGAAGAGCACGTCCTTGCCGTCGGCGGCGGTGAACGCGCCGTACGGGGCGATCGTGGCGTGCTGGGTGCCCAGCCGCGGCGGCTGACTGCCTCCGTAGCGCGTGTAGTTGGCCGGCTGGCTCATCCACTCGGCCAGTGCCTCGAACAGGGACACCTCCACCGGGTGGGCCCTGCCCGTGGTGGCGCGGGTGTACAGGGCGGTCAGGATGCCGCTGTAGGCGTACATCCCGGCCGCGATGTCGGCGACGGAGATACCGACCCGCGCGGTCTCCTCGGCGGTCCCGGTCAGCGACACCAGGCCGGTCTGGCACTGCACCAGCAGGTCGTACGACTTCCGGTCGGCCCACGGGCCGTCCGTGCCGTACCCGGAGATCGTGCAGGGGATCAGCCGCGGCAGGCGCTCGGCGAGGACGTCCACGCCGAGGCCCAGCCGGCCGGCCGCGCCCGGAGCCAGGTTCTGCACGAACACGTCGGCCCCGTCGAGGAGTTGGTGCAGGATCTCCAGGCCGCGCGGGTCCTTCAGGTCCAGGGTGAGCGACTCCTTGGACCGGTTGAGCCACACGAAGTAGCTGGAGTGGCCGTGCACGGTCGTGTCGTAGCGGCGGGCGAAGTCACCGTCTCCCGGCCGCTCCACCTTGATCACCCGGGCGCCGAGGTCGGCGAGCTGACGGGTCGCGTAGGGCGCGGCCACAGCCTGCTCCAGGCTGATCACCGTGAGCCCGGACAGGGGAAACCGCGGCACGCTCATGCGGATCTTTGTACGGCCGGATCCGAGAGGGTGTCAACGACTGCCTCCCCCTGCGACCTGTGCCGTTCACCACCGGCCCGCCGAACCCGCCGTTCAGTTCTGCCGCTCCGGATGGCACAGCACCATCACCGCCCGCGCGACCAGCTCCCCGGCGCCGCCGAGTTCCTGGCGGTAGCGCTCGGTGATCTCCCGTACGGCCTCCACGAAACCGGGGTCGACCACGCGGGCCCGGGCCGGGGCGGGGAGCTCCCGGGTCATCTCGCGGCGGCGGGCCAGCAGCGCGATGATCTCCTCGTCGAGACGCTCGATCCGGGTGAGTGACATGTCGTCCCCGGGGGTGATCGCCTGGCTCGTCGTCACGCTCGATCTCCGTTCGCTGCGCGGAATGTGTCGCGTTCCTTCACGGCTGGTCCTTGAACACCTTGCCCGTGGCGGACGGCGGCAATTCCTCCGGAGGCCGGGGACTGTCTCAGGCCGGCACGCCCAAGGACTCCAGAGCCCTGACCAGCGGGGCGAGTTCGGGGTTGGTGGCGGCCTGGTCGAGGGCTTCGCGCAGGGCCTTCTCGTTGGTGGGGCGGGCTTGTTCGAGGAGGGTGCGGCCGGTGTCGGTGACGTCGGTGTAGATGCCGCGGCGGTCGGTGGGGCAGAGGTAGCGGGAGAGCAGGCCGCGGTCCTCGAGGCGGGTGACCAGGCGGGTGGTGGCGCTCTGGCTGAGGACGACGGCGTCGGCGACCTGCTTCATCTGCAGGTGTCCGCCCTCGCCGTCGTGCTGGCGGCCCAGGACGTCGAGCAGGGAGTACTCGCGCACGCTGAGGTCGTGGGCGGACTGCAGGGCCTTCTCGATGTGTGCCTCGATCCGTCCGTGCAGCAGGGAGAGCGCGCACCAGCCCTGGGCGAGGGCGGTGAGTGCGGGGTCAGTGGCGGTCATGGGGCCTGCTTCCTCCGTCCCGATACGGATACGCCCAGGATATTGCATCGCTGAAATTTCCGGCGTCTGCTTCTATAGTGCGCGCGCAACTATCCCCGTGAGTACTCGCGCACCCCTCGCAACCAGCTCCTCAAGCCACCCCCTCGCCCCGCAGAGAGCGACTCCCATGACCACGCCCCGGCCCTCCACCACGACCCTCTGGCGCCCGACCGGCCCCAAGGAGCTGGGCCTGGTCCGGGAGCTCGACTGGCGCGCCTGGCCCCCGAGGCTGCCCGAGCAGCCGATCTTCTACCCGGTCCTGAACGAGGACTACGCGATCAGGATCGCCCGGGACTGGAACGTCAAGCACGACGGCGCCGGCTTCGTGACCCGCTTCCAGGTCGAGTCGGACTTCCTCGGCCGCTACCCCGTCCAGCAGGCGGGCGGCCGCACGATCCTCGAACTGTGGGTCCCGGCCGAGGAGCTCGACGAGTTCAACGCGCACATCGTCGGCCGGATCGAGGTGGTGCACGAGTTCCGCTGAGCGCTCCGCACGCGGGGCACGGCGGCTCGTGGGGTCATGACCGGGGTTACGGCGTCCGTCCGGGGCACCGCCGTACGGCGGTGGTGGGCGCCGGAATGCCCGGGCGTTCGCCTACGACCTGCGGTGGGCCACCGGGGCCGCGGAGCCCCGGCCTTGACTTCGAGAGCACTCCAAGATCTACCGTCGGCAGGGTCGGCGAAGGTCCCGTGAACGGAGACGGCCATGCGCGTGGGCGTGCACATCAACCGGTTCAACCACCCCGCGGGCGCGCCCGCCCTCGGTGCCGAGCTCGCCGCCGCGGGCGCCGCGGCGGAGGCGGCCGGGGTGAGCTGGCTGTCGGTGATGGACCACTACTTCCAGATGGAGTTCAACGGCGGCGCCGAGGATCCCATGCTGGAGGCGTACGCGACCCTGTCCTTCCTCGCGGCCCACACCGAGACGGTCCAGCTCGGCGCGCTGGTGACCGGAGTGACGTACCGCCACCCCGGCCTGCTCGCCAAGATCGCGACGACGCTCGACGTGCTCTCCGGCGGCCGGGGCGCCCTCGGCATCGGGGCGGCCTGGTACGACCGGGAGCACGAAGGGCTCGGGGTGCCGTTCCCACCCCTCGCGGAGCGCTTCGAGCGGCTGGAGGAGACCCTGCGGATCTGTCTGCAGATGTGGGACCCGACGGCGAACGGCCCCTTCGAGGGCACCCACTACCGGCTCGCCGAGACCCTGTGCGTACCGGCCCCGGTCAGCACCCCGCACCCCGAGATCATGATCGGCGGCAGCGGCGAGAAGAAGACGCTCCGCCTGGTCGCCCGCTACGGCGACGCCTGCAACCTCTTCGCCACCACGCCGGAGGAGGTCGCGCACAAGCTCGACGTGCTGCGCGGACACTGCGACACCGAGGGGCGGGACTACGACGAGATCCGCAAGACCATGACCTGCTCGGTCGAGTCGACCGACGGCGGCGACCTGGACGACTTCACCCGGGACATGACCGGCTACGGCAAGCTCGGCGTCGACACGGTCATCCTCGCCCCGCGCACCGGCGCTCCCGCCGAGTGGATCGAGCGCTTCGCGGCACCCGCCGTACGACGGCTCGCGGACCTGGACTGATTCGCCGGCGCGGCGGAGGGCCGGCTGCGGGAGACGACGCGGGTGCCGGGGCCGTCTGTCACGCGGGCCTGGACTGATCCGTCGGTGCGGCGGAGGGCCTGCTGCGGGAGACCACGCGGGTGCCGTGGCCGTCCGTCACGCGGACCTGAAGCGAGCCGCACGCGCAGCGGGTCCAGACCGTCCCGCCCGTCGCCGTGCCGTGCCGGGACACCACCTGGAAGGGCTCGGCGTCGTCGGGCCAGGCACAGTGCGGGCAGACCGCGCGGGTGGTGCTCGTCATGGTGACTCCTCCAACCTCGGGACCGGGTACGGCCGTCGCGACACAGCCCAGGATGCTGCGGAGTCTTCGTTCACGTCCAGGTTGACTTTCCGCACGTCACCTTGAAGCGTGGGCTTCATGATTGACCTGCGCCGGCTCCATGTCCTGAGGGCGGTCTCGCACTACGGCACGGTCACCGCGGCCGCCCGCGCCCTGCACTTCACCCCGTCCGCCGCCTCCCAGCAGATCCGTCAGCTCGCCCGCGACCTCGGGGTGGACCTCCTCGAACCCCAGGGCCGCGGGGTCCGTCTCACCCCGGCCGCCGAGAGCCTGCTCGCGCACGCCGACGCCATCCAGGTCCGTTGGGAGCAGGCCGAACTCGACCTGCGCGCCGACCGCGACGAACCCGCGGGACCACTGCGGGTGGGCGGCCTGTCCGTGTCCGTGCCGGCGCTGCTCGCCCCGATGGCGGTCCGGTTGCGCGAGCGGCACCGCAGGCTGACCGTCAGCGTCCAGGAGACGGGCGTACCGGAGAGCTTCGACCTGCTCTTCGAGGGGGAGATCGATCTGGCGGTCGTGGAGGCGACTCCGCACAACCCGCCCATGAGCGACCCCCGCTACGACCAACAGCCCCTGCTGGACGACCCGTTCGACCTGGTCGTAGCCGCGGACCATGCGCTGGCCGGGCGGGACCGGGTGGATCTCGCGGACGCGGCCCAGGAGGACTGGGTCGCCCCCTTCGCGGACAGCCCGTGCCGCACCCACGTCGTGTCGGCCTGCGGTGCGGCCGGCTTCACCCCGAGCGTGGTCCACCACGCCCAGGACTGGAACGTCACCGCGCACCTGGTCGCCCACGGCCTGGGCGTGGCGCTGATCCCCCGCCTCGCCTACCTGACCGCCGACCTGCCGATCACAAGGATCCGCTGTGCGGGCAACCCCCATCGGAAGCTCCTGACCTGCACCCGCGCGGGAACTCACCAACGCCCGGCGATCGTGGCGGCGCTGGGGGTTCTGCGGGACCTGGCACGCACGGCGGCGGCTTGAGACGGCGCGAGCGGGACGCGCCCGCAGGGGCGCGGGGAACTGCGCGATCAGCCCCCACCGGCCCGCAGACGACACGCAAGGGGCCGGAGTTCGAAAACTCCGGCCCCTTGTCGGAAACCGTTCACGCACCGCGGGTTCAGGCGGCCGCGACCTCGCCCGTGTTGCTGTGGAGCTGGGCTACGACCTCGGTGAGCTGCGCGGCCACCTCGGCGTCGTCGGCCGGGTGGGTCTCGGCGAAACGGACCACAGAGCCCGGGATGGAGAGCTTGACGTCCTCGAGCACCTTGCCGCCGGCGATGCCCACGGCCTTGCGGGTCTCGTCCTGCGCCCACACGCCGCCGAACTGGCCGAACGCGGTGCCGACCACGGCGACCGGCTTGCCGCCGAAGGCACCGGCGCCGTACGGGCGGGACAGCCAGTCGATGGCGTTCTTCAGCACGGCGGGGATGGTGCCGTTGTACTCGGGGGAGAAGAGCAGGAACGCGTCGGAGGCCTGCGCGGCCTCACGCAGCTTCGCGGCGGCCGCGGGGACGCTGCCCTCGACGTCGATGTCCTCGTTGTAGAACGGGATCTCGGCGAGGCCCTCGTAGAGCACGACCTCCGCGCCCTCGGGGGCGTGCTTGACGGCCGCCTCGGCGAGCTGGCGGTTGTGCGAACCGGCGCGGAGGGATCCGACGAGCGCAAGGATGCGAACAGACATGCGTAACTCCAGGGGTGGTGAAACACGGCGTTAACGTTCCGGACCGGGGTCCGTTTTATTTTCTAGCACCTTAAACGGACCGAGGTCCAGTTGTCTTCCCGATGCTTTACGCTGGCTTCATGTCCGCGACCCTGCCGCCGTTCCCGAAGCCTCAGGAGCCCTTCGACAAGCCGCAGCTCCTGGAGGTCGGTTCCGCCCCCGACGAGCCCTGCCTGCGCGCCGACGCGGCCCGCAACCGCGCCCGGCTGCTGGAGGCGGCGACCCGGCTGATCGCGGAGCACGGTGTGGCGGGAGTCACCATGGAGGCGGTCGCCACCGCGGCCGGGGTCGGCAAGGGCACCGTGTTCCGCCGTTTCGGCGACCGGACCGGACTGCTCATGGCGCTGCTGGACCACTCCGCGCGCACGCTCCAGGCGGACTTCCTCGGCGGCCCGCCGCCGCTGGGCCCCGGCGCACCCCCGGTCGACCGGCTGCGGGCGCTCGGCACGGCCCTGCTGTACCGCTACGCCGAGCAGCTCGACCTGCTGCTGGCCGCGCAGTCGGAGCCGACCCGCCGCTACTCCCACCCCTCGGCCCGGGCGCTGCACATGCACACCACGATGCTGCTGCGGCAGATCCTCCCGGACGCCGACTGCGACCTGCTCGCCCAGACGCTGATGGCGTATCTCGACCCGGCTCTGATCCACCACCTCACCCATCAGTGCGGCATGCCACTGGAGCGCCTGGAGGCCGGCTGGAGCGACCTCGTCGCCCGGGTGACCGGCACGGACGTGCCGCGCTGAGCCGAGGCGCAACCCCACATGTGGGCGCCGTCACAGCTTCTGCAAAGATGACGATCGTCATGGTGCAGATACAGAACACGTCCGCGTCCCCCGTCACGCGCCCGGTTCCCACGAGCGCCGATGTGGCCCGCCTGGCCGGCGTCTCGCGCGCGACCGTCTCCTACGTCCTCAACAACACCAGTGCCGTCCGGATCAGCGAGCCCACGCGCCGCCGTGTCCACGACGCCGCCAAGGAACTCGGGTACGTCCCGCACGCGGCCGCCCGCAGCCTGCGCGCCGGGCACAGCCGGATGGTCCTGATGCCGGCCCCGTCCATTCCGGTAGGCCCCCTCTACAGCCAGTTCATCAGCGAACTCCAGTGGGCCCTGGGCCGGTTGGACTACACCGTCGTGCAGTACGGCAGTGTCGGTCTCCAGGGCGACGAGGCGGCCCGCGCCTGGGCGGAGCTGCGCCCGGTGGCCGTGCTGGTGCCCGGTGCGGGGCTCGGCCCGCAGGGCGTGGCGCTGCTCCGGCGCTCCGGTGCCCGCGCGGTGGTCACCCTCGGTCCCGAGGCGGTCGAGGGGGCCCACGCCCTGCTCATGGACCACGCGGGCGTCGGCCGCAGCGCCGCCGAGCACCTGTACGCCCGGGGCCGGCGCCGGATCGGCGTCGTAGTGCCCGAGGAGACCGGCCTTGAGGCGTTCTCGCTGCCGCGGCTGGCCGGTGTGCGCAGCGCCCTGCACGGCACGGACGCCACCCTGACGGAGCTGCCCCTCGCCTTCGAGGAGCAGTCCGCGGCGGGGCTGGCGGCCCGCTGGCGGGACCTCGGTCTGGACTCCGTGTTCGCGTACAACGACGAATACGCGATGCTGTTAATGCGGGCCCTCCAGGATGAGGGCGTGCGCATACCGGAGGACACGGCGGTGATCGGTGCCGACGACCTGCTCCTCGGGCGGCTGCTGCGGCCCCGGCTGAGCACGGTCCACCTCGAGCTCCCGTCCGGCCGTGACCTCGCAGAACTGGTCGACCGCGCGGTGCGCGAACCGGGCGCCGCGACCGAGACGCACACGGTGCTGGGTGCCACGGTCGTGCACCGCGACTCCAGCTAACGCAGGGAGGCCCGCCATGCGCACCACGGTCGGGATCATCGGCGGCGGCCCCGCCGGACTGCTCCTCGCCCGCCTGCTGCACCTGGCCGGCGTCGACTGCGTGGTCCTGGAGAGCAGGACCCGGGAGTACGTCGAACACCGCCAGCGTGCCGGGATGCTGGAGCAGGGCACGGTCGACGCGCTGCGCGGGTGCGGCGCCGCCGACCGGCTGGACGCCGAGGGGCTGGTCCACCAGGGCATCGAGCTGCGGTTCGCGGGGGAGCGGCACCACCTCGACTTCCCCGTGCTCACCGGCGGCCGTACGGTCACGGTCTACGCCCAGACCGAGATCGTGAAGGACCTCGTCGCGCTCCAACTGGCCGAGGGCCCACCGCTGTTGTTCGAGGCGCAGGCCCTGGCCGTGGAGAAGCCGGAGAGCGACGCCCCGCGCGTACGGTTCCGGCACGAGGGCCGTGAACAGACCCTGACCTGCGACTGGGTCGCCGGCTGCGACGGCTTCCACGGCGTCTCCCGCGAGGCCTTCCCGGCGTCGGCGAGCCGGACGTACGCGCACGACTACCCGTACTCCTGGCTCGGGATCCTCGCCGATGTCGCCCCGTCCTGCGAGGAGTTGATCTACGCCCGCGGGGAGAGCGGCTTCGCGCTGCACAGCATGCGTTCGCCCTCGGTGTCCCGGCTCTACCTCCAGGTGCCCAACGGCACCGCGGCGGACGACTGGTCCGACGAGCGGATCTGGGACGAGCTCGACGCCCGCTTCGCGATCGATGCCGACTGGACCCTCGCCAGGGGGCCGATCACCGCCAAGTCCGTGACCCCGATGCGCAGTCACGTCCACGAGCCCCTGCGCCACGGCCGTCTCCTGCTCGCCGGCGACGCCGCGCACATAGTGCCGCCGACCGGGGCCAAGGGGCTCAACCTCGCCGTGTCGGACGTATCCGTCCTCGCTCGGGCCCTGACCGATCTGCACCGCACAGGATCAACACAACTGGTCGACAGATATTCGGAGTTGTGTCTTTCTCGTGTGTGGCAGGCCACGCGCTTCTCGTATGACATGACTAGGATGTTGCACGCTCAACCAAATGGGGACGCGTTCGAGAGCCGGATGCAGCTCGCACGGCTGCGCCGCATCACCGCATCCCGCCACGCGGCCGCCGAACTGGCCGCCAACTACACGGGACTACCGCTCCCGGTGTGAGTCCCACCGGTGATCGAACGGAGAGCCGTCATGTCGTTGCTCGAACCGAAGAGCTGGCAGCCCCACCCCCTGTCGGGACCCGAGTACGCGGTCACCGAGCCCGCCACCGGCGACACGCTCGCCACCGTCACCCTCGCCACCGCCGCCGACGTGGAGCGCTCCGCCGCGGCCGCCCGCACCGCCCAGACCGAGTGGGCCCGCCTCCCGCACTTCGTCCGCGCCGGAGTCCTGCGCAAGGCCGGCGACCTGTTCGCCGCGCACGCCGAGGAACTGCGCGGATGGCTCGTCCGCGAGTCCGGGTCCATCCCCGGCAAGGCCGACTTCGAACTGCACGTGGCCGCCCAGGAGTGCTACGAGGCCGCCGCCCTCGCCTCCCGTCCGGCCGGCCAGGTGCTGCCGAGCGAGGCGCCCCGGCTGTCCTACACGCGCCGCGTCCCGGTCGGCGTCGTGGGAGTGATCGCCCCCTTCAACGCCCCGCTGATCCTCTCGATCCGCTCGGTCGCCCCGGCCCTCGCCCTCGGCAACGCGGTGATCCTGAAGCCGGACCCGCGCACCGCGGTCTGCGGCGGAGTCTCCCTCGCCGCGGTCCTCGCCGAGGCCGGACTGCCCGAGGGCCTCTTCCACGTCCTGCCGGGCGGCCCGGACGTCGGCCAGGCCCTGGTCGCCGACCCGCGGATCCCCGTCATCTCCTTCACCGGATCGACCGCCGCCGGCCGTGCGGTGGGAGAGGCGGCCGGACGCCACCTCAAGCGCGCCCACCTGGAACTCGGCGGCAACTCCGCCCTGATCGTCCTGGAGGACGCCGACATCGAGGCCGTGATCTCCACGGCGGCCTGGGGATCCTTCTTCCACCAGGGCCAGATCTGCATGACGACGGGCCGCCATCTCGTCCACGAGTCGCTGTACGAGGAGTACGTCGAACGGCTGGCCGCCAAGGCCGACTCGCTCGCCGTCGGCGACCCGAACCGGGAGCAGGTCCACCTCGGCCCCATCATCGACGACCAGCAGCTCGCCAAGGTGCGCGGGCTGGTCGAGGCCAGCACCGCGCAGGGCGCCAAGCTGGCCGCCGGCGGCACGCACGACAGGCTGTTCTACCGGCCGACGGTCCTCGCGGGCCTCGACGACAGCACCCCCGCCTACGCGGAGGAGGTCTTCGGACCCGTCGCGCCCGTACGGTCCTTCAGCAGCGCCGACGAGGCCGCCGCCCTGGCCGCCGCGGGGCCGTACGGCCTCTCGCTCGGCATCGTCACCGGGGACGCGGCCCGCGGTCTTGACCTGGCCGAGCGGATCCCGACCGGGATCGTGCACATCAACGACCAGACCGTGAACGACGAGGCGGTCGCGCCCTTCGGCGGCATCGCCGCGTCCGGCACCGGCGCCCGGTTCGGCGGCGAGGCCAATGTGGAGGCCTTCACCGACGTGCGCTGGACGACGGTACGCGCGGACGTGGCGACCTATCCGTTCTGAGGACTACTCGCCGTTCTGCTCGGCCTGGGCCTGCTGCGCGGCCACGGACTTGCGGACCTCGTCCATGTCCAGCTTGCGGGCCTGCCCGATGACGTCCGTCAGGGCCGACTCGGGCAGCGCGCCCGGCTGGGCGAACACCGCGACCTGGTCGCGGACGATCATCAGCGTCGGGATCGACTGGATGCCGAAGGCCGCGGCCAGCTCGGGCTGCGCCTCGGTGTCCACCTTGCCGAACACCAGGTCGGGGTTGTCCTCGGCCGCCTTCTCGTAGACCGGCGCGAACTGGCGGCAAGGACCGCACCAGGACGCCCAGAAGTCGATCAGGACGAACTCGTTGTCCGTGACCGTCTGGTCGAAGTTCTCCTTGGTGAGCTCCACGGTGCTGCTCATGACGTGATCCCTCTTCCTGGTCTCGGAGCGAAGCCGTCGGCACAACACGGCCGGTCGGCCCCGTATTCCTTGACGTCCACCCCTGGGTATGCGGCGCGCGTACCCCTGGTGGCCCGAGCGCACACCACCCACCAGACTGGGCCCATGACGGAAACGGAAAACATCGCCTCCAGTACCTACGACGTGGTGGTGCTCGGTGCCGGGCCCGTGGGGGAGAACGTGGCCGACCGCACCCGCGCGGCCGGTCTGTCCACCGCGGTCGTGGAGAGCGAGCTGGTCGGCGGAGAGTGCTCGTACTGGGCCTGCATGCCCAGCAAGGCCCTTCTGCGGCCGGTGATCGCACAGGCGGACGCACGCCGCCTGCCGGGCCTGAGCGCCTCGGTGCAGGGCCCCCTCGACGCGGCGGCGGTCCTCGCACGCCGGGACTACTGGACCTCGAACTGGCAGGACGACGGCCAGGTCGGCTGGCTGGAGAGCGTCGGCGCCGAACTCCACCGCGGCCACGGCCGCCTCAGCGGAGAACGCACGGTGACGGTCACCGGCCCCGACGGCACGCAGAAGGTGCTGACCGCCCGGCACGCCGTGGCCGTCTGCACCGGCACCCGTGCGGTACTGCCCGACCTGCCCGGCCTCGACGAGGTCAAGCCCTGGACCAGCCGCGAGGCCACCAGCGCCAAGGCCGCGCCGGGGCGGCTCGTCGTGGTCGGCGGGGGCGTGGTCGCCACCGAGATGGCCACGGCCTGGCAGGCCCTCGGCTCCCGGGTGACCCTCCTGGTGCGCGGGAAGGGCCTGCTCAACCGCATGGAGCCGTTCGCGGGCGAGCTCGTCGCCGAGGCGCTCACCGAGGCGGGCGTCGACGTCCGCACCGGCACCTCGGTCGAGTCGGTCACCCGTGAGAACGGCACGGTCGTGGTCGTCACCGGCACCGGCGACCGCATCGAGGCCGACGAGATCCTCTTCGCCACCGGACGCGCCCCGCGCACCGAGGACATCGGCCTCGACACGATCGGCCGGGAACCCGGTGCCTGGCTGGAGGTCGACGACAGCCTCCGCGTCACCGGCAGCGACTGGCTCTACGCCGTCGGCGACGTCAACCACCGCGCGCTCCTCACCCACCAGGGCAAGTACCAGGCCCGCATCGCCGGTGCCGCGATCGGCGCCCGCGCCTCCGGGGCCGAGGTCCACGCGGACCCGTGGGGCGCGCACGCCGCCACCGCCGACCACGACGCCGTGCCCCAGGTCGTCTTCACCGACCCGGAGGCCGCCGCCGTGGGCCTCTCCCTGGCGGAGGCCGAACAGGCGGGCCACCGCGTCCGTGCGGTCGACTACGACCTCGGCTCGGTGTCGGGCGCCGGCCTCTACGCCGACGGCTACCGCGGCCGGGCCCGCATGGTCGTCGACCTGGAACGCGAGATCCTCCTCGGCGTCACCTTCGTCGGCCCCGGCGTCGGCGAACTGATCCACTCCGCGACGATCGCGGTCGCCGGGCAGGTCCCGATCAGCCGGCTGTGGCACGCGGTCCCGTCCTACCCCACGATCAGCGAGGTGTGGCTGCGCCTGCTGGAGGCCTACCGGGACAACTAGGGCAGCTCGAAGCCGAGGGACGCGGCCGCCTGCTCCGGCGTCGGCTGCGTCCAGTGCTCGGCCATGGCCTGCTGCGAGGAGAGCGAGCGCGGCTCCGCGCGGTCGAGGTAGAGCACACCGTCGAGATGGTCGGTCTCGTGCTGGACGATCCGCGCGGGCCAGCCGCTGAACACCTCGTCGACCGCACGGCCGTTCTCGTCCGCGCACCTCAGCCGGGCCTCGGCGGGCCGCGCCACCACGGCCTGCCATCCCGGCACGCTCAAACACCCCTCGAAGAACGCCACCCGCTCGGTGCCGACCGGCTCGTACGACGGGTTCACCAGGACCCGGAACGGCAGCGGCACCCGTCCGCGCGCCAGCCGGACCTCCTCCGGCACCGGCGCCGGGTCCTCGACGACCGCGATGCGCAGCGGCACACCCACCTGCGGGGCGGCCAGGCCCACACCGGGCGCCGCGTGCATGGTGGCGCGCAGGGCCTCGACGAAACGGGACAGGAGCGCGGAGTCCAACTGGCCGTCGTAGGGCTCGGTGCCGTGCCGCAGGACCGGTTCGCCGGCCGCCACGATCGGCAGCGGGCCGTCCGTGGCCAGGAGTTCCTCGACCAGCTCGGCAAGGGGGGTGCGGTGACTCGGGGTTGCCATCGCGCCAGGATGTCATGAAGGGCCTTGTGACGCAGGTCACTTGAGGGGCCGGGAACTCCACCCGTCCTCCCTCCGACTACTGGACCGACCCCGTCCCCAGCCCTCGGAGAAGCCGCCGATGTCCATCGCCCCCTCGACCACCAAGGACGAGGTCCCGCAGCCGGCCGCCCCCGCGCCGGCCCCCAGCAGATGGGCCCCGCTGCGCCCGCTCGTCCTGCGCCTGCACTTCTACGCCGGCGTGTTCGTCGCCCCCTTCCTGCTGATCGCCGCCGTGACCGGCTTCCTGTACGCCGGTGCCTTCCAGGCCGAGAAGATCGTCTACCGGGACGAGATGACCGTCGCCGCCGTCGGCGACAGCCAACTGCCCATCTCCCGACAGGTGGACGCGGCACGCAAGGCCCATCCGGAGGGCACGGTCTCGGCGGTGCGGCCCGCTCCCGAGGCCGACGCGACGACCCGGGTGATGCTCTCCGGCGTGCGGGGCGTCGACCCCGACCACACCCTCGCCGTGTTCGTCGACCCGTACACCGGCAAGGTCCGCGGCGCGCTGGAGCAGTACGGCGCCACCGGCGCGCTGCCGCTGCGCACCTGGATCGACGAGTTCCACCGGGACCTCCACCTCGGCGAGAACGGCCGCCTCTACAGCGAGTTCGCCGCGAGCTGGCTCTGGGTGATCGCGGGCGGCGGCCTCGTGCTGTGGTTCTCCCGCCGCCGGGCCCTGCGCAAGGTGCGCGGCACCAGCGGGCGGCGCCGCACCCTGGGGCTGCACGGCAGCGTCGGCGTCTGGGCCGCGGCCGGCTTCGTCTTCCTGTCGGCGACCGGACTGACCTGGTCGACGTACGCGGGCGCCAACATCGACGAACTGCGCACCTCGCTCGGCCAGTCCACGCCGTCGGTCTCCGCGTCCGCGGGCGGCGACCACGCGGGCCACGGGGCGTCGTCGGCGGCCGGGGGTGCCGAGCACGGGGTCGGCCTCGACAAGGTGCTGGCCGCCGCCCGCGCCGAAGGGCTCGGCGACCCCGTCGAGATCGTGCCGCCCGCCGACGATTCGTCGGCCTATGTCGTACGACAGGTGCAGCGGAGCTGGCCCGAGAAGCAGGACTCGGTCGCCGTCGACCCCGCCGACGGGCAGGTCACCGACACGCTGCGGTTCGCGGATCACCCGCTGCTGGCCAAGCTGACCCGGTGGGGCATCGACCTGCACACCGGCGTCCTGTTCGGGCTGGTCAACCAGATCGCCCTGATGCTGCTGGCGCTCTCGCTGGTCCTGCTGATCGTGTGGGGCTACCGGATGTGGTGGCAGCGCGGCCGGGGCTCCGCCTTCGGCCGGCCGATCCCGCGCGGGGCCTGGCAGCAGGTGCCGCCGCAGATCCTGGTGCCGGCCGTGGTGGTCGTCGCCGTCCTCGGGTACTTCGTGCCGCTGCTCGGCATTCCGCTGGCCGGCTTCGTCGTCGCCGACGTGGTCCTCGGCGAGATCGCGCACCGGCGGGGCAGGCGGAACCCGGCCTGAGGCGTGCGCGGGTTCGCCTACCCGGTGAGGGCGGCGAGCTCCGCGTCGGCCCGCTCGGTGAGGAGGTTCAGGACGCGTCCGGCGACCGCGAGGTCCTCCTCGGGGATGCCGGCGTAGACACGGGCGGTGATGGGTGCGGTCTCGGCGGACGTCGTCGCGAACAGCTCGCGTCCGGCGTCCGTGATCCGCACCCCGGACGACTCGTGGGGGGCCAGGAGCCCCGCCGAGACCAGCTCGTCGACCACCGAGTGCGCCTGTGCCCCGTCGGTCTTCAGCGCGCCGACGACGTCCGCGGTGATGCGCTCGCGCTCGACGGGTCCCTCGGCGACGGCGGCCAGTCGCAGGGTGACGGACTGCTGGAAGGTCAGGCCGTGGCGGGCCAGGACGTTCTCGAGAAGCGCTCGGCCGGCGTAGTGGGCCAGCGCGATGGACCGGGGGCCGAGCAGGACAGGTGTGGTGGTCATGGCTGCTCCTTGAGGTTCTCGTTCGTCGGGTCGAGAGGGGCGTCGAGCAGGGTCGTCAGCTCACGCTTGAACTCCTTGGTGCGGGCGCTGCCCAGGCCGCCGAGCGGTGCCAGCAGTTGCTCCAGGAGCCCGTGGACGGTCTCGATGGCCTGCCGGGTCCGCTCGCGGCCCTCCTCGGTGAGCGCCAACTGCACCGCGCGCGGGTCGCGCGGGTCGCGGGCGCGCTCCAGGAGCCCGGCGCTCTCCAGGGAGCGCGCCAGTTTGGAGACGTAGAGCGGTTCGAGCCCGGTGCGGTCGGCGAGGCGTCGCTGGCTCGGGCGCTCGCCGCCGCGCTGCATGCCGTACAGCGAGGCCACCAGCGAGTACTGGGCGTGGGTCAGACCGAGCGGTGCCACCGCGCGGTCGACCGCGACCCGCCATTTCATCGACAGCCGCCAGACCAGGAAGCCGGGCGTCGCGCCCTCGGGTGCCGTACTCATGCTCGATACAGTACATGGCTACTATATCCATGGCTACTATTTTCGGGGCGCTCGCTGACCTCAGGCGGAGCGCACGCGAACCACCCGCGGACCGCCCGGGGTCAACCGCCTCCGAGCCCCGGGGGAGGGCCTGACGGGAAACGCCTCACGGGGTTAGGTTGGGCGTCATGAGCAATCTTGAACGCCAGGCGGTTCCCGCCCTGTGCGGCGGCCTGGGCTTCGTGGTGGCGGAACCCGTGCGCGAACTCCTCAGCCCCCGCCGCGTGCAACTGGGCGAGTCCAGCGAGGTGCGCCGACTGCTGCCCAACCTGGGCCGCCGCATGGTCGGCGCCTGGTGTTTCGTCGATCACTACGGCCCCGACGACATCGCCGACGAGCCCGGCATGCAGGTGCCCCCGCACCCGCACATGGGCCTGCAGACGGTGAGCTGGCTGCACCAGGGCGAGGTCCTGCACCGCGACTCCACCGGCAGCCTCCAGACCATCCGCCCCCGCGAGCTGGGCCTGATGACCTCGGGCCGGGCGATCAGCCACTCCGAGGAGAGCCCGAAACCGCATGCCCGCTTCCTGCACGGCGCGCAGCTCTGGGTCGCCCTGCCGGACGGAGACCGCCACACCGACCCGCACTTCGAGCACCACACCGCACTGCCGCAGATCACGGCGCCGGGCCTGACGGCCACGCTCATCCTCGGCGAGCTCGACGGCGCACGCTCACCCGGTACGGCGTACACCCCCATCGTCGGCGCCGACCTGAGCCTCGCCCGCGGCACGGACGTACGCCTGCCGCTGGAACCGGACTTCGAGTACGCCGTCCTGTCCATGTCCGGCGAGGCCCACGTCGACGGGGTGCCGCTGCTGCCCGGCTCGATGCTCTACCTCGGCTGCGGCCGCACCGAACTCCCGCTGCGCGCCGAGTCGGACGCGGGCCTGATGCTCCTGGGCGGCGAGCCGTTCGAGGAGGAGCTGGTCATGTTCTGGAACTGGATCGGCCGCTCCCAGCAGGAGATCGAACAGGCCCGCGAGGACTGGATGACCGGCTCCCGCTTCGGCGAGGTCAAGGGCTACGACGGCGCCCCCCTGCCGGCGCCGGAACTCCCGCCCCTGCCGCTGAAGCCGCGGGGCCGGGTGCGCTGACATGCCGCACGGCCCCGGGTTCGCGGTGAACCCGGGGCCGTGCGACGGGTGTTCGGATCAGGCGTACGCGTCGAAGGGGATGCCTGATGGCTTGGAGTGGTCGAGGGCGTACTGGAAGTCGCCGTCGTCGATCTTCAGGGTGGCCGAGCCGAAGTCGGCGCCGATGAGCTTCTCCCGGTACCCGGCCGGATAGCCGTTCCAGCCGACGAGGCGCGGGAAGAACCAGCCGCCGGTGGCGTTCTCGGGGGGCTCGTCGCCGCCGGTCGCGAAGCGGAAGCAGTGCGTCGAGATGCCGTCCTTGTGGTAGACGATCTTCGGGTGGGTGCCGTCGAAGCGCACCGACGAGCGGGCGGCCACCTGGTAGCCGGAGTGCTGGGACACCGACACGTACTGCGCCTGGTCGCCGTTGACCCACACCACGACATGCTCCCAGTCGTGGGTGTGCCCGATGGCCGCCGGGCCCAGCGTGGCCTGGTCCTTCTCGAAGTAGCTGGCGTACATCACGGCACACCAGCCGTTGTTGCACTTCGCCCGTGAGTAGGTGTTGGCGTTGGCGAGCTGGGCGTAGTCGTGGCACTTGCCGTTGACGTCGCCGCCGAGCTTCAGCCCGGGGTTGATCGTGCCGTCGGCGCCGATCGCGGCGGTGGCGTAGCAGCCGTCACCGTCGTAGTCGTAGGCGGGGGAGAAGGTCTGCTCCAGGCCGTCGGCGTTCTGGGGCAGCAGGGTCAGGACGTTCGCGTGGGCGCTCGCGGGGAGCGCCACGACGAGCGCCAGCGCGCCCAGGGCCGTGCAGAGGGATCTCAACATGCGCATGCCGTACCCCTGTTCAGCAGTAGAGGTTGCCGCCGGGGCTGACCCCGAGGATCGACGTGAACCGGTTGTAGGCGTCGACGCGGCTCTGCACCTGGGCCGGGTTGCGGCCGTCGCACTCCAGGGAGCCGTTGATGGAGCGGATGGTCTGGCCGAAGCCGGCCTGGTTGACCATGGCGTTGTGCGGGGTCATGGTGCCGGGGCCGGACTGGGTGTTCCAGTACCAGAGCCCGGTCTTCCACGCCACGGCGGAGTCGTTCTGCACCAGCCAGGGGTTGTTGAGCAGGTCGATCCCCAACGCGTCGCCCGCGGCCTTGTAGTTGAAGTTCCACGAGAGCTGGATCGGACCGCGCCCGTAGTACGCCGCCTGACCGGCCGGGCAGCCGTACGACTGGTTCCAGTCGCAGTAGTGCGGGTAGTTGGCGGTGTTCTGCTCGACGATGTACACCAGGCCGCCGGTCTCGTGGTTCACGTTGGCGAGGAAGGCCGCCGCCTCCTGCTTCTTGACCGTGTCGCTGCCGGTGGTGGCGAAGCCGGGGTAGGCGCTCAGCGCCGCGACCAGGCCGCTGTAGGTGTAGAAGGAGTTCCGGCCCGGGAACATCTGGTTGAACTGCGCCTCGCTGACGACGAACCCGGACGGGGTGCTGCCGCCGCCGCTCGCCGGCGCGTTCCACTTCTGGTTGGCGGTACCGGAGCAGGTCCAGATCTGCAGCCGGCTGCCGTTGGCGCTGCTGTTGTCCCGCACGTCCAGGCACTTGTTCGCGGCCGGGTTGACGATGTCGCGGGCGCCGGAGACCACCCACTGCTGGTTGGCGGCGCCCGAGCAGTCCCAGAGCTGGACGGCGGCCCCGTCGGCGGTGCTGCGGTCGGCGATGTCGAGGCACTTGCCGAGCGCCCGCAGCGTCCCGTCACCGGGGTTGGACCAGATCTGGGCGCCGGTGCCGTTGCAGTCGTAGAGCTGGACGGCCGTGCCGTTGGCGGTGGACGCGCCCGCCACGTCGACGCACTTGCCGGCGAGGCCGGTGATGGTGCCGGAGGCGGCGTGCGCGGGGGTCACCGTGAGCAGCGCGGTGAACAGGGCTGCCAGGACGGCGAAGACCGCGACGCGGCCTCTGCGGAGGGATGAGGACATGGGTGGGCACGCTCCTTGAGGGGGGTGGGGGAGGCCGCCCCCCTGGTGCGGAGGGCGGCCGGAACGCGGAGCTCTACGGGTAGCTGGTCAGGTTCGCCACGTTGGTCGAGGAGTTGGAGGGACCACCGGTGCCGTTGACGACGTGCCGGATGGTGCCGGTGCCGCCGAGGGAGACGGTCACCATGCTCTGGAAGCGGACCCCGGAGTTGTTCGGCGCCTCGATGGCCCGTTCCGCGGCGACGCTCGGGTTCACGTTGAAGTAGCAGTAGCTTCCGAGACCGTAGGCCTGGTGGCTGGTGACGGAGTCGGCGACCTTGTAGGCGGCGTAGCCCTGCGTCGAACCGTTCATCCAGGCCGCCTGGTTGGGCGGGTCGTAGGGCATCTCGTTCTGGTAGAAGTACGTGCGGCCGCCGTTGCCGTTCCAGACGGTCTGGTACTTCTGGTAGTGCTCGACGAACAGGCCGTAGGCGGTGACGTTGTCGCCGTTGACGATCAGGCCGGTGTCCGCGGTGTTGGCGGTCCAGCCGACGCCGCTGCCGTGGTCGGCCCGCCAGATCCACATGTGGTCGCCGATGACGTTGTCGCTGTTGATGACAAGGCTGGTGGTCGCCTTGCCGACGCCCGCGCCGCCGACGCGGAAGTACACGTCATGCAGGGAGGTCGGGTTCGCGGCGTGGGAGGCGGCGGAGCCGGCCGGCCCGACCTCCATCAGGGTGGGCGAGTTGGTGGTGCCCGCGTCGAAGAGGACGCCCGCGACCTTCACGCCGTCGACGTCGGCCACCTTCATCGCGGTGACGCCGTTGTCCGGGACGAAGGTGGCGAGGCCCAGGCCGAGGACCACGGTGTCGGCGCGGTTCACCTGGAGCGTCTGGTTGAGGTGGTACACGCCCGGGGTGACGAGGAGGTTCTTGCCCACCGCCAGCGCCGCGTTGATGTCCGCGGCACTCGCGCCCGGCTTCACGACGTAGAAGCTGTCCAGGGACAGGGAGCTGCCCGCCGAGGCGCCGTTCGCCCAGCTCGTGCCCGTCGAGTTGGAGCGCACCGAGGGCACGAACACCTTGTAGGCGCCGTCGGCGTCGACGTACAGGAACGGCTTCTCCCGGCTGACCGGGGACTGCGCGACGGTGGTGTGGGGCGGGTTGGGGAAGGTGGTGCCGGGGACGCCCTGGCTGCCGACGAAGACCATGTTCCAGTTGGCGCCGGTCCAGCTACCGAGCTGGGAGTTGCGGGTCAGCCACTGCTGCTGGCTGCCGGAGTTGACCTGTCCGTCGACCTTCGTGTCGGCGAGCAGACCGCCGCTGGACCAGCCGTTGTCGTCCAGGGCGAGGTTGCCGCGCAGATGCATCCGGCGGTACGCGGCCGCCTGGGATACCGCCCAACGGTCGGCGCCGCCGGTGGGGTTGACGGACAGGTTCTCGGCGCCGCGCCAGAAGTTCTGCGTCGCGTTGCCCTGGAACCAGTCGGCCTCGGCGTGCACCGCCCCGTTGATCGTGACCGCGTCCGGGGTCAGACCCAGACCCGCGACCTGGGTGTAGAAGCCGACGTTGGCGTTCGCGGAGTAGGAGCCGGGCTTGAACAGGACGGCGTAGCGCTGGGAGCCGAACTGGTTGGTCTCCTGCTGCTGGAAGATGGTGTTCAGCCGCGACTGGATCGTCGAGGACGACATCGACGGGTCGAAGACGACGACGTTGGGGCCGAGGTCGGGGTTGGTGGCGGACGGGGTCACGGGTACCACCTGGAAGCGCTGGGCCGCGCTGCCGTTGCACGTGTACTGCACGAACTGCACGCTGTCGGCGGTCGAGGCGCCCGGGTCGTCCAGGCACTTGCCGCTGTTGCGGTTGACGAAGTGGTAGGCGCCGCCGCCGTCGTGGACGGGCAGCCACTGCTGGTTGGCGCCGCCGCCGTAGGTCCACAGGTGCACGGGCGCGTTGTCGGCGGTGGAGACGTCGGCCACGTCCACGACCTGGGAGGTGTTGTTGCGGTTGTCGAGGCGGACGTAGCCGTCGCTGGTGGGGGTGAAGCTCCACTGCTGGGCCGTGCTGCTGTTGCACGCGTACTGCTGGACGACCGTGCCGTTGGCGGTGGCGGCCGCCCTGGCGTCCAGACACCGTCCGCTTGCCGCGTTCATGACAGTGGAAAAGCCGGTGGGAAGCGCGGCGGCCGCCGCCTCGGCGGATGTGGGGACGGCGGTGAGTGCGGAGGCGGCGGCCACCGTGACGAGGGTGGCGGCGCCGGATCTGCGGAGGCGCGTGAGGGTGTGCATGCGCAGGGCCCTTCATGGGGGGTGAGGGTGTCGCGAGGTGTCTGGCTGACCCGTGAACCTAAAGGTATGGACCAATTACGTCAAGAGATGAAGTAAGGTTTGAGAGAAGGGGGTTGGCGCAGGGGAGCGAGCGGACCGCCCGGTGGACACCGCTGACGGGGACGGTCGGTGCGGGAAAACCGCGGCACTTGAGCCTTGGGCGACGCGTGAAGGGATACCCGGCCGGCTGTTGTCGCCGGGAGGGAACCCGCGTTGTGATCGCCGTCGCCGTGTCGCTGCTGCCCGCACTGGGTGTGCTGCTCTACGCCATGGACCGCCTCGAGGACCGGTTGTCGGCCGGATCGTCGACGCCCCGTCATGCGAGGGGGCGTCACCTGCGGCTGATCCGCGGCGCCGACCCGTCCCGCGCCGACCTGTCCCGCGCCGAGCGCAGTCGCACCGAGCGCGGTCGCACCGAGCGGTCGTCCGCGCCGACCCGGCACGGCGGTACACGGCCGCGGCCGCGTCACGGTGCTCCGTCCGATGCCACCGCGGGATCCGCGCCGGGGCCCGCGCCGAGGTCCGCACGAGCGGCCTCCGCGCGCCCCGCCTCCGCTGACTCGGGGGCGCGGCACCGGGAAGCCGGCCGTCGGGCCGCGTGACGCAGTCGCCGGAACAGCCCGCGGCCGGACGGTCGTCGGGACCGCCGTGGTCAGCCTGGGTCCGCCTGGCGGCCGCCCGGCAGGGGTGTCCCGTACGACTCCCCGCCGGAGCCCTGATTGGACGGGCCTCCCGGGGTACCCGCCGCACATGAAGCTGCATCTGCCTGGACGTAAAGAGCACCACGGCAGCGACGAGGCTCCGGAGCGCGAGGTCCCGTCGTCCGAGGAGGTGGGCCCCGGCCCCGCCGTGGAGGAGCGCGCGCCCGACACGCCGTCCCAACTGCCGAAGACGGCCTGGGGAGCGGTGCTGCGGGGCAGCGTGCGGGAGTTCAAGGACGACGAACTGACCGACAGGGCCGCGGCGCTGACGTACTACGGGCTGCTGTCGCTCTTCCCGGCCATCCTGGTCCTGGTGTCGATGCTCGGCCTGACCGGCAAGTCCGCCACGGACACGGTGCTGAAGAACCTCAAGCAGTTCACCCCCGGCTCGGCCCGCGACATCATCACCGGGGCCGTCGAGCAGCTCCAGAACAAGGCCGGTGTCGGGTCGGTCATGGCCGTCGTGGGTATCGTCCTGGCGGTGTGGTCGGCGTCCGGGTACGTGGCCGCGTTCATCCGCTCGGCCAACCGGGTCTACGACATGCCGGAGGGCCGCCCGATCTGGAAGATCCTCCCGGTGCGGGTCGGCCTGACCGTGGTCCTCATGGTGCTCGCCGTCGTCAGCGCGCTGATCGTCGTCTTCACCGGTACCCTGGCCAGCAAGGCCGGCTCGGCGCTCGGCATCGGCGACACCGCCCTGACGGTCTGGTCGATCGCCAAGTGGCCCGTCCTGGTGGTCCTGGTCACGATCATGATCGCGCTCCTGTACTGGGCCACCCCCAACGCCCGGGTGAAGGGGTTCCGGTGGATCACGCCGGGCAGCTTCCTCGCCCTCGTGATCTGGCTGGTGGCGTCCGCCGGGTTCGCGTTCTACGTGGCCAACTTCGCCTCGTACAACAAGACCTACGGCACCATGGCCGGTGTCATCGTCTTCCTGATCTGGCTGTGGATCAGCAACCTGGCGATCCTGCTGGGCCTGGAGTTCGACGCCGAGACCGTCCGGCAGCGGGCGATCGCCGGCGGGCTGCCGCCCGACCAGGAGCCCTACACGGAGCCGCGGGACACTCGGACATGGGACGAGCAGGACCTCCGCAGGCTGGAGGAGCCCGGTCCGGCGCACGATCAGTGACGGAGCCGATCCGATTCTGCCGGCTTATCTCGGGGAGCTTGGGACAACCGCAGGTCATGAGGTTGCTGACGGACTTGCATGAGGTCGACGGAGCACTGACACGCAGTGCCGCCTCCCGGATCCCGCCGGGGGTGGCCAAGGCGTTGTCTGCGGTGGAGGAGTCCGCGGAGAGCACCAAGCTGTGGTGCGGCGCGGCCGCCGTGATGGCGTGGAAGGGCGGCTGGCGGGGGCGCCGGGCGGCGGCCGCCGGAGTGGTGGCTCTGGCGGCCGCCCAACTGGTGTCGAACGGCCTGTGCAAGCAACTGGCCGGACGCCCCAGGCCGCCCGCGGAGTGGATCCCGCACGACGAGGTCGCCGACCGCCCCGACTCCTCCTCGTTCCCCTCCGGGCACACGGCGGCGGCGGTCGCCTTCACCGCCGCCGTCGCCCCGACCTGGCCGGTCGCGGGGGCGCTATGCGCGCTGCCGGCCGCCATGGTCGCCGTCGAGCGGGTGCAGTCGGGCGCCCACTACCCGAGCGATGTCGCCGCCGGCGCCGCCATCGGCGCGGCCGCCGCCTGGCTCACCCGTCGCGCCCCGCGCCTGTTCCTGCGCCACTGGCCGTAGCCGCCCGTCGTGGTCTGTGGGCGTCCGGTTTCGCCCGGGCGCCTGCCGCCTGGCTGATCCGTCGCGCCCCGCGCCTGTTCCTGCGCCGCTGGCCGTAGCCGCCCGTGCCGTCCGTCGTCGCCGTAGCCGCCCGTAGCCGTCCATCGTTGCCGGTTGCCGGTTGCCGGTTGCCGGTTGCCGGTTGCCGGTTGCCGGTAGCCGCCGGTCGCCTGTGGGCGTCCCGTGCCGTCCGGGCGCCCGCCCTCGCGCACGGGTCCGCACACACCAACGGCGCCGACTCGTCGGGAACGACGTCGGCGCCGTACGGGCGAAGTGCAGGAAGTCCGTCCGCGTCGGCCCGCTCGGACCTGCTGAGCGGGCCGACGCCGTGTGCCGGCAGCCCCACACCGCGGGCACACACGGGACAAGCCACCGTGGGCCGCCGCCGCGGCTCCCCAGGGACCCTGACGAGCGGGTAACCCGTATCCCACGAGGTAATCCAGGAGATTCGGGACGGATGGGGCCGGGGGGAGCCGTTGACCGGGGAACCGGGTTCGTCCTACCGTCGTCGCACGAAGTGCCGGAACGTTCCGGCAGAGGAGCGGCGCCTCGCCGCGGAAGCGGAGCGGACCCATGGGCCTGCCGTCCACGGACTGGCTGGTGCGACCTCTCGCACCGATCGACGAAGCCACGGCGGCGGCCGTCCTGGCGGCCCGGTTCGGGGTGCGGGGCACCGTGCGGGACCTGGGAAGCCAGCAGGACCGCAACTACCGGGTGCACGGCGAGTCCGGGCAGTACGTCCTCAAGGTCGCCAACCCGGCCACCGGTACGGCCGAGTTGCGCGCCCAGTGCGACGCCGTGGAGCACCTGGCCCGTGCGCTGCCCGGCGTCCGGCTGCCCCGGGCGGTCCCCGGCACCGACGGGGACGTCGTGCAGCCCTTCCCCGTGGAGGGAACCGACCTGGTCTGTCGGCTGCTGGACTTCGTGCCGGGTGAGCCGATCATGGACAGCCGCTATCTCGCCCCCGCGGTCGTCGCCCGTCTCGGCGAGCTCTCCGGGCGGATCGCCGCGGCCCTCGCCGACTTCACCGCCCCCGACCCGGACCGGCTGCGGCCGTGGGACCTGCGCAACGCCCTCGAGGTCGTCGAGACCCTCGCGCCGCACTGGTCCGACCGGGACCGCGCCGACCGGGTGCTGAGCGCCGCCCGCTGCGCGTACGCCCTCGTGGAACCCCACGCCGGGGAGCTGCCGGTCCAGTTCGTGCACGGCGACATCACCGACAACAACGTCGTCTGCGAGACGGCACGGGACGGCCGCCGGATGCCGGTCGGCGTGATCGACTTCGGGGATCTCGGCACCGGCTGGACCGTGGCGGAACTGGCGGTCACCTGCACCTCCCTCCTGCATCACCACGGCGCCGGCCCCGCCTCCGTGCTGCCCGCCGTCCGCGCCTTCGACGCCGTGCGCCCGCTCTCCGACGGCGAGGCGGCCGTCCTGTGGCCGCTCGTCGTGCTCCGGGCGGCCGTCATGGTGGTCAGCGGGCAGTACGACGTCCTCCAGGATCCCGGCAACGGCTACGCCTCCGCCGCCCTGGACCGGGAGTGGGCCATGTTCGAGTCGGCCGTCTCGGTCCCCGCCGAGGTGATGGGGGCCCAGGTGCGGGAGGCGCTCGGCCGCCCCCTGCCCCAGGTGGCCGTCCGGCCCGCCCACCGCATGCTGCCGGACCTGCCCGACGACATACCGGTGCTCGATCTCTCCGCGCAGAGCGACGACCTGCACACGGGCCGATGGCTGGAGCCGGACGCCGAGGCCGCCCTCACCGCCGGCCGGCCCGCGGTCCGCACCCGGCACAGCGAGTTCCGCCTGACCCGGACCACGATCGACACCCCGGACACCCCGGCGACCTGCGCCCTCGGCGTCGACCTGCACCTCGCCGGCCCCCTGGAGGTGCGCGCGCCCTGGGCGGGCACGCTCACCCGGCACGCCGACGGCACGCTCGCCCTGCGCGGCGAGGGACCCGTGCTGTGGCTGCACGGCGTCGAGGGCCCGCCCGCACCCGGTCAGGTCGCCGCCGGACAGCACCTCGGCACCGTCGCCGAGCGGGACGGCGGACACGTCCTCGGCCTGCACCTGTCGACCCTGGCCGACCGACGGCCCCCGCGCTTCGCCACCCCGGACCTGGCCGCCGGCTGGCTGGCGGTGAGCCCGGACCCGACGCCACTGATCACCGGACAGGAGGCGGGGCAGCCGTCCGCCGACAGGGATCTCCTCGACCGCCGTGACCGTGCCTTCGCCGGCGTCCAGGAGCACTACTACGACGAGCCGCCCCGTATCGAGCGCGGCTGGCGCCACCACCTCGTCGACACCCGAGGCCGCGGCTACCTCGACATGCTGAACAACGTGACCGTCCTCGGCCACGGCCACCCCGGGCTGAGCGACGCCGTGCAGCGGCAGTGGCGGCGCCTCAACACCAACTCCCGCTTCCACTACGGCTCGGTGGTGGAGCTCTCCGAGCGGCTCACCGCGCTGCTGCCCCCGGAACTGGACACCGTCTTCCTCGTCAACAGCGGCTCCGAGGCCGTGGACCTCGCCCTGCGCCTGGCCTGGGCGGCGACCGGGCGCCAGGACACGGTCGCGGTCGAGGAGGCGTACCACGGGTGGACGTACGCCAGCGACGCGGTCTCCACCTCGATCGCGGACAACCCCAACGCCCTGTCCTCCCGGCCGAGTTGGATCCACACCGTGGCCGCCCCCAACTCCTACCGGGGCCGCCACCGCGGCAGCGAGGCCCGGCGCTACGGCCCCGAGGCCGCCGCGCGGATCACCGAACTCGCCGAGCACGGCCACCCGCCGGCCGCCTTCATCTGCGAGCCCTTCTACGGCAACGCGGGCGGCCTCCCCCTCCCCGACGGCTACCTCCGGGAGGTCTACGAGGCGACCCGTGCCGTCGGCGGGCTGTGCGTCGCGGACGAGGTGCAGGTCGGCTACGGCCGGCTGGGCACCCACTTCTGGGGGTTCGAGCAGCAGGGCGTGGTGCCGGACGTCGTCACCGTCGCCAAGGCGATGGGCAACGGGCATCCGCTGGGCGCGGTGATCACCCGCCGGGAGATCGCCGACGCCTACCGCACCCAGGGCTACTTCTTCTCCTCGGCCGGCGGCAGCCCCGTCAGCAGCGTGGTCGGACTGACCGTCCTGGACGCGCTGCGGGACGAACGCCTCCAGGACAACGCCCTGGAGACCGGCGGGTACTTGAAGGCGCGGCTGGAGGAACTCGCCGACCGGCACCCGCTGATCGGCGCGGTGCACGGCTCCGGGCTGTACCTGGGCGTGGAGTTCGTCCGGGACCGGGAGACGCTGGAGCCGGCGACCGAGGAGGCCGCCGCGATCTGCGACCGGTTGCGCGAGCTCGGCGTGATTGTCCAGCCCACCTCGGACCGGCAGTGCGTGCTGAAGATCAAGCCGCCCCTGTGCCTGACCCGGCACAGCGCCGACGTGTTCACGGCCGCGCTGGACGACGTGCTGACCCACGGCTGGTGAGGCGGCGTGCCGGACAGCGGTCCCCGCATGCCGACCGGGCCGGGCGCGCCCGCCACCATCGCCGACGTCGCCCGTCGCGCGGGCGTCTCCAAGACCACCGCCTCGGACGCCCTGCGCGGCCACGGCCGGGTGTCCGACGCCACCCGCCGGGCCGTCCTGGACGCCGCCCGTGGCCTCGGATACACACCCAACCGCAGCGCCCGCAGCCTGCGCACCTCCGTGACGGACACCGTCGCGCTGCACATCCCGGAGTTCCTCACTAGCGCCGAGTACTACATGTCGTTCGTGTTCGGCGTCGCCGAACAGGCCGCGCGCTCCGGGCTGAACGTGACGCTGGTGTCCGCCGGCCGCCTCCCGCAGGCCGACGGGCTGATCCTGTGCGACCCGATGCCGGACAACCCCGTGGTCGACGAGCTGATGAACGCGGGGCTCCCGGTCGTCACGGCCGAGCGCTACGGCGGTGACACCCAGCCCGCCGGGGTGATCTGGTCCGACCACGGGACCTCGCTGACGGAACTCCTCGACCACCTGCGCGCGCGGGGCGCCCGCCGGCCCGCGTTCGTCGCCTCCGACACCACCGCCGACTGGGCCCTCACCCTGCAGCGCACCTACGCGCGCTGGTGCGCCGGGCATGCCGTCCAGCCATTGCTGCGCAAGGCCCCGTTCGGTGCCGCACCCGAGGTGCTCCGGGCCGTGGTGGGGGAGTTGCTCGCCGGGACGCCGGAGACCGACGCGATCGTGTGCGCGGCGGACGGGGCCGCGGCGGCCGTCCTGCCCGAGATCCGGTCGGCGGGCCGGGTCGTGGGCGAGGACCTGCTGCTGGCGTCCTGCGTCGACAGCCTGGCCATGCGGACCGCTGAACCGCCTATCACGGCCATTGATCTGAGACCCCGTCACATGGGTGCGGAATGCGTGCGGTTGCTGTGCGGGATCCTCGCCGGCGAAGTGCCGGCCGGCACCGCCCGTACCGTGGCCATCGGCGTGAACGTCCGGGCGTCCACGTCCCCGTGAGCGCCGGGCCCCGCGCTCAGCGCCCCGGTGCCGGTCCGCTGCTCGCGCGGACGACCAGGTCGACGGGGACGAGCGAGGCGGGACGGGGCGGTTGCGCCGAGGCGTCGATCCGGCTCAGCAGGAGCCGCAGGGACCGGGTGCCGATCTCCGCGAAGTCCGTGCGCACGGTCGTCAGCGGCGGCAGCAGATGCGCCGCCTCGGGGATGTCGTCGTAGCCCACCACACTGACCGAGTCCGGCACCGGGCGGCCCGCCTCGTGGAAGGCGTGCAGCACACCGAGGGCCATCTGGTCGTTGGACGCGAACACCGCGGTGACGTCCGGGCGACGGGCCAGCCGGCGGCCCAGGTGGTAGCCGGACTCGGCGCTCCAGTCGCCGAACAGCGGCTCGGGGACCGGTGCCCCGGCCGCCTCCAGCGTGGTGCGCCAGCTCGCCAGCCGCTGGTCGGCGGAGGTCCAGCCGCGAGGCCCCGCGATGTGCCGGACGGTGGGGTGACCGAGCCCCAGCAGGTGCTCGGTCGCCTTGCGGGCACCCTCCCGGGAGTCGCCGGTGACCTGCTCGCTCTCGGGGTCGAAGCCGTTCTCCAGCACCACCAGCGGGATGTCCAGACGGGCGTCCGCCAGGGCGTGGCCGACCCACAACTGCGGGGCGATGGCGATCACTCCGTCCGCGCCCTCCGCCGAGAGCCGGTCGACGGCCTCGACGACCGTGTCGGGCTCGGCCGAGTCCAGCGCGATGGAGCTGACCAGATAGCCGGCCTGCTGGGCGGCGGTGTTGATGGCGGTCAGGATCGCGGCCGGTCCGTAGCGGGCCGCGTCGAAGGAGATCACCCCGAGCATCCGGGTCCGGCCACTGGCCAGGGAGCGGGCGCTGCGGCTGGGCCGATAGCCGAGGGTCCGCATGGCCGTCAGGACCGCCTCGCGGGTCTCGGGACGGACCGACGGATGTTCGTTGAGCACCCGGGAGACGGTCTGCTTGGAGACACCGGCCAGTCGGGCCACGTCGTCCATCACCGGGCGCGAGCCGGCGAAGTTGCGGCGGCTGCGCCCCTTCGGCACGGCTCCCTCGGCGGCGCTTGGGGTCATGGTGACGGTGTCCTCGACGTGGTGGTGGCGGTGGTACGGCGGTCCCGGCCCGCCCGGGGAGCACAGCATAGGCGGGCCGGGACCGGGGGCGGGGCGGCCGACGGGGCCCCGGGGCAGGTCAGCCGGCCCGCACCGACCGGGTGTGCCGGGCGATCCACTCGGCGTGCGTGACAGCGACCGTCCCCCGCTCGCCACGCGCCTGTTCGGGCAGATGGACCGGGGCGTCGGGGTGCAGCGGCAGCAACCGCAGCCGCAGGCCCTCGGCGCGCAGCGCGTCCGCGGGCAGCCGGTCCAGGCCGATGTCCCAGACCCGTCCCGCGCAGAACTGGTCGGCGACCAGCGTGTCCCCCACGTAGGCCCGCCCCACGTCCCCGTGCCAGTGCAGCCGCAGGAGCGTCCCGGACGGCAGTCCGTCCGGCACCTGAACGCGGTACTCGGCGGCCACGGTGTCGAAGTGCTTGTCGGCCGGCGCGCTCGCCCGGCCCTGGACGCCGGTGACGGGCTCGGGGGCGGGCCCGGCGGCCCGTACGAGACCGACCTCGGGCCCGGGCTCCGGGGCGGCCGGCACGGCCGGGACCCGGTAGCGCAGGAACACCCCGTCCGCGACCGCCTCGACCGCCGCCCCGTCCACCACGGGCGCCCGCTCCGGTGCGGGCAGCACGGCGAACGACGTGGCCGTGCCCGGACCGTGCAGCCGTACCTCGTCCCGGTCGAAGACCACTCCGTCCCCGCTCAGCACCAGCCTCTGGGCACCCCAGGCCTCGCCGCGGTAGACGGTACGGGCCGTCGCCGCGTCCAGCACCAGCAGGCCGACCCGTCCGCCGTCGGCGGTGTCCACCTCCACGAGGGCGTCGGTGCCGGGGCGCAGCCCGGTCACCAGCAGCCGGTCGCCGACCGGGACGACCTCGCCGGTCGGCGTGCGCACGGCCGACACCGTGGCCGCGTCCAGGGCGAGTTCGGGCGCGATGCCGTCCGTGGCGGCCAGCACCAGGACCGTACGGCCGTCGGCGTCGACCGTGCACACGGGCTGGGCGGTGGCCCATTCCAGGCGCAGACCGGCCACGTCCAGGCGCAGCGGCCAGCAGAAGTAGGCGCCGCTCGGGACCGTGACGGGGGAGCTGGGCAGCGCCAACTCGCCTCCACCGGAGGAGAGTTCAATCCTGAACGACGTGTCCGGGTGTTCGGGGAGCTGTTCGTGCGGCTGGTGGTTGTTGACGAAGAGGAAGCCCGAGGTGCCGTCTGCGCGCACCGCCCAGCGCAGGGTCTCCCGGTCGGACTGTCCGTCCGGCCGGCGCTCGGGCAGCACGGACTCCATGGGGGCGATCAGATGCCCGAAATCCGCCAGCAGCAGGTGCTGGAGCCGTAGTTCGTGATACGTCCTGCGGTACTGGCCGTACTCGCCGAGCGGTGCCTGGAAGTCGTACGTCAGGACGGGCAGGTCGTTCGGATAGCCGGTGGCGTGCGACTCCTGGAGGGTGCTGAGCTCGCCCGTCGGGTTGGTGCCGCCGTGGAACATGTAGAAGCCCTGCCACACCGAGCCGCAGCCGATCTTGGTGAGGCCGAGGGCACCGATGTCGTCGGGGTCGACGTACGGCCGGCGGTGGTACGACACCGCCATGCCGCCGCCCAGTTCGCAGGTGGCCCAGGGGAACCGGTCGGCGAACGCGTCGGGCTCGCTGCCCCGCACGCGCACCGGGCGCAGATCGGAGCCGATGCCCTCGTCGTCGCGCTGGTGGGTGAAGAAGAAGTGCTTGCGGCAGGTGTCCGGCCAGCCGCCGTCGGCCTCCGTCCAGAAGGCCTCGGTGTAACCGCCGTACAGCGGAAGCAGCTCGTCCGGCGGGAGCCGTACACCGCCCCAGGCGGTCGACGTCCACAGGGGCGCGCTGAGGCCGGCCTCCTGGGCCATCCGCTTGAGCGTCAGCAGATGGCCGGGCTGGTCGTAGAGCTCGTTCTCGATCTGGATCGCCACGACCGGACCGCCGTGGGCCCGGTCGAGCCCGTCCAACTGCTCGGCGATCGCCGCGAACCAGGGGCGTACGGCGTCCAGGTACACCGGATCGTCGGTGCGGGGCACGCAGTCGCGGGCCTGCACCCAGTCGGGCAGACCGCCGCCCCGGACCTCGGCGTGCGACCAGGGCCCGATGCGGGGGACGAAGTCCAGGCCGTGCCGGGCGCACAACTCGGCGAAGCGGCGCAGGTCGCGGTCGCCGTCGAAGCGGACGCGGCCCTCGACCTCCTCGTGGTGGATCCAGATGACGTAACTGGCCACGACCGTGACCCCGCCCGCCTTCATCTTCAGCAGCTCCTCCTCCCACTCGTCCGCGGGACAGCGGGAGTAGTGGAACTCGCCGGAGACGGGGAACCAGGGGCGGCCCCCGCGGGTGAGCCAGCGGCTGGTGACCTCGATCGGGTCGGGCACCCCGGGGGCGTCCGCGAAGGGCAGGTGCCCGGTCAGCGGAGGCCCGGCGGGGGAGGGGATACGCAGGCGGTGCGGGTGGGACATCAGTCGGTCTCCGGTCCGAGGTCGGGCGTGTCGGTGAGCCGGGCCCGCGTGCCGGTGGTGGCGTGCAGTTCCAGCAGCACCAGTTCGTTGGTGCCGGGGCGCAGGACGGGGGCGGGCACGTACAGGGTGTGCTGCGGGCCCCGCTTCCAGTAGCGGCCGAGGTGGAAGCCGTTGACCCAGGCCTGGCCCTTGGTCCAGTCGGGCAGGGCGAGGAAGATGTCGGCCGGGCCCGCCACCTCGAAGGTGCCCCGGTGGAAGGCGGGTTCCGCGTCCGTGGTCGCCGCGGACGGGCCGAACGGCACGGCGGTCAGGTCGTCCAGCGGCACGGCCCGGCACTCCCAGCCGCGCAGTGCGGTGCCCTGGAAGGAGACCGGGCCGAGCAGCCCCTTGGGCGCCCCGATGCGCGGCCCGTAGTTGACCCCGCCCATGTTTTCGACCAGGACCTCCAGGACGGCACCGGCGTGCGGCACCCGCACGGACAGCGTCTCGTCGTGCCGCTCCCGCTCCAGCACCCCGGCCGGGGCGCCGTCCACGAAGACCTGGGCGCGGTCCCCGACCCCGCCCGGGAAGTGCAGCAGACCGTCGCCCGAGCCGGGAAGCACGGTGCGGTAGAGCAGGTAACCGGTGTGCACGCCCAGTTCGTTCATCGTCACGGGGGTCTCGGCGTACGTCGCCGCCCGCGCGCGGACGTACGGCAGCAGCGGCGCCCGCTGGTCCAAGTGGACGTCGGTGACCGGGAGTTTGGGCGCGGGCGCCGGCACCGGCTCCTCGGGCGTGGCCGTGTGGCGGGCGATCACCTCGCGGAACGCGTGGTACTTGGGGCCGGGGTCGCCGCTCTCGGTGAGCGGGGCGTCGTAGTCGTAGGACGTGACGGTCGGCTCGTAGGCGTGCTTGTGATTGGCGCCGTTGGTGAAGCCGAAGTTGGTGCCGCCGTGGAACATGTAGATGTTGACCGAGGCGCCGGCCGACAGCAGGCGGTCCAGGTCGGCCGCGGCGTCGGCGGCGGACCGTACGTGGTGCGGGCCGCCCCAGTGGTCGAACCAGCCGACCCAGAACTCCGAGCACATCAGAGGGCCTTGGGGCTGATGGGCGCGCAGTGCGGCCAGGTTCTCCTCGACCCGGCTGCCGAAGGTGACCGTGGCGAGCGTGCCCGGCAGGGCGCCGGCCGCCAGGTGTTCCGCGTCGGCCTGGTCGCAGGTGTACAGCAGCTCCTCGACACCACGGTCGCGCAGCGCCTGGTGGACGTGCTTGAGGTACGCGGTGTCGTCGCCGTACGCCCCGTACTCGTTCTCCACCTGCACGGCGATCACCGGGCCGCCGTGCGCGGCCAGGAACGGCCGCAGTGCGGGCAGGAGCCGGTCCAGGTAGCCGTCGAAGGCCGACGTGAAGCGCGGGTCGCTGCTGCGCAGCCGGATGTCGGGGTCGGCGAGCAGCCAGGCGGGCAGACCGCCGTCGTCCCACTCGGCGCAGATGAACGGCCCCGGTCGCAACAGGACGTGCAGGCCCTCGTCCTGGGCGAGCCGCAGCCAGCGGGGCAGGTCGAGGAAGCCGTCCAGGACGAGCCTGCCCGGTTCGGGTTCGTGGAGGTTCCACGGCAGATATGTCTCCACCGTGTTCAGGCCCATCAGCCGCGCCTTGCGCAGCCGGTCGGCCCACTGGTCGGGGTGTACACGGAAGTAGTGCATGGCCCCGGAGATGATCCGGAACGGCTCGCCGTGCAGGAGGAAACCGTCGGAGGACGTCGTCAGAGCGGGCATGCGGGGCATCCCTTCCAGTCGGCGGGAGTTCAGTGGGTTCGGGTGCTGCGGACGAGCCGGAGCGTCGCGGCCAGGCACAGGGCCGAGACACCGCTCAGCAGGAGCGGGACGGCCCGGATCCCGGCCCACTCGATGGCCTTGCCCAGCGCGGGCCCCGCCGCCACACCGCCGATCATCGAGGCGGCGATGACCAGGGCACCGGCCCGACGGGCGCCGGGGGCGGCCCGGTGCAGCCAGGGCAGACCGGTGGGGAAGATCGGCGCGATGAACAGACCGACACCCGCGTACGCGTAGGGCGCCAACTCCGGTACGGAGGCCAGGAGCAGACAGACCGTCATGCCGGCGCAGGACACGGTGACGATGGTCTGCGCCGAGAACCGCAGGGCGAGCGGGGCGACCAGGAAGCGGCCCACGGTCATCATCAGCCAATAGACGGAGGTGGCGGTCGCGGCCACCCCGGCGCCGTATCCCACGGTTTCCAGATGGGTGGGTTCCCAGCCTCCGACGCCCGCCTCGATGCCCACGTGCAGGACGTAGAGCGCGACGAACACGCAGAGCACCGAGGCCAGACTGCGGCCGAGGACGCCCGGGGGGCCGGAGGAGCCGGGAGCCGGGTCGGACGGCTGCTGCGCCCGGTCCCGTACGCCCTTCAGGCACAGCAGCAACGGCAGGTCGGCCAGCGCGAAACCGAGGAAGACCGCCGGGTAGTGCTCGGCGCCCACCGCGCCGATCAGTGCCGGACCGAGGATCGCGCCGACGCCGAAGTGCGCGTTGAGGATGTTCAGCATCGCGGTGGAACGGTGTCCGAAGCCGACCGCGAAGAGCTGGTTCAGGCCGTAGTCGGTGCCCCCGAAGCCGAGCCCGGCGAGCAGCGCGGCGGCCAGGGCGGCCGGCCAGTTCGGCGCGAGCGCGAAACCCGCCGCACCGAGCGCCATCAGCAGGTACGAGGCGCCCAGGAGCCGCCGGTTGCCGACCCGGCCGAAGAGCCGGTCGAACAGCAGGACCCCGGCCACCCCGCCCACGAAATGGGCGCTCAGCCCCAGTCCGGCCCCGGAGGGAGAGAGCGCGAACTCCGCACGCAGCGCCGGGATCGCCGGACCGTACAGCGCCTGGAGCGCGCCGATCAGCACGAAGCCCACGCAGGAGGCGACCACCGCGGCCGGGCTGAAGACCGGGGTGCGCACGGGCGCCGGTGTCGAGGACATGGACAGTGATGTTACCGGTAACATACGGGCCGTCAAGATCTGCGGACCGAACCCGAAAGAGCTACAGGGCTGGACTGGTGGTCCAGGAACTGGATTGCTAGTCTAGAAGAAGTGATGGAGGCGGGAGAGTGCCATGGAGGCCGAGCGGGACGCGATCATCGGCGCGCTCACGACGGTCGTCGACGGGATCGCGGCGACCTTCGGGCCGGTGTGCGAGGCGGTGCTGCACGACTACCGGAGACCGGAGAGCTCGGTGGTGGCCATCGCCGGCTCGGTGACCGGGCGCACGGTGGGCGGGGCGATGAGCGAGATCGGCCTGCGCATGGTGGCCCGGGGCGACGAGGCGGCCGACGAGCTGAACTACGTCACCCGGACCGGCACCGGCAAGCTCGTCAAGTCGTCCACGATGCTGCTGAGGGACTCCTCGGGCACGGTCTTCGGCGCGCTGTGCCTCAATGTCGACGTCACCGCGGCGAGCGAGGTCCATGCCCTGCTGGGAGCCCTGGCAGGGACCGCAGCCACCCCGGCGGAGCCGCCCGTCACCACCTTCGGCGACGACATCGACTCCGTCGTCGACGTCATGCTCGACGCGCACCGGCACCAGTCCTGGGCGCTGCTCGACCGCGCCGGACGCCTTGACCTGTTCCGCAGCCTGGACGAACGGGGCGTGTTCGCGGTCCGGCGGGCGATCGAGCAGGTGGCCGGACGGCTCGGGATCTCCCGCGCCTCCGCCTACAGCTATCTGTCCCAGTCCCGCAAACAGGCCACCACTGGAGGGCCCTCGTGACGATGACCACCCCGCCGGTCACCCTGGACGACGTCCGGGACGCGGCCGCCCGGCTCAAGGGGGTCGCGCACCGCACCCCCGTGCTGCGCTCACGGACCCTGGACGCCCTGGTCGGCGCCGAGGTCTTCCTCAAGTGCGAGAACCTCCAGCGGGTCGGCGCCTTCAAGTTCCGCGGCGCCTACAACGCGGCGTCCCGGCTCACCCCGGAGCAGTTGGCCCGGGGCATCGCGGCCTACTCCTCCGGGAACCACGCCCAGGCCGTCGCCCTGGCCGCCCGCGAGCTCGGCACCACCGCGGTGATCGTCATGCCCGAGGACGCCCCGGCGTCCAAGCGCGCGGCGACCGAGGGCTACGGCGCCGAGATCGTCACCTACGACCGCTACACCGGCGACCGCGAGGCCATCGCCCAGGCCCTGGCCGCCGAGCGGGGCCTGGCGCTCATCCCGCCGTACGAACACCCGCACGTCATGGCGGGGCAGGGCACCGCCGCCCTGGAGCTGCTGGAGGAGACGGGGGAGCTGGGTGCGCTGCTCGCGCCGGTCGGCGGCGGCGGCCTGATGGCGGGGAGCGCGACCGCCGCCAAGGGCCTGTACCCGGGCATCCGCATGGTCGGCGTGGAGCCCGAGGCCGGCGACGACACCAAGCGGTCCCTGGAGGCGGGGCGGCGCGTCAGCGTCCCGGTGCCGAGGACCATCGCCGACGGACAGGCCCTGCACACGCCGGGCGAGCTGACCTTCTCGGTGAACCGGCGACTGGTCGACGAGATCGTGCTGGTCTCCGACGACGAGATCCGCGCGGCCATGCGCTTCGCCTTCGAGCGGCTGAAGACCGTCGTCGAGCCGAGCGGCGCGACCCCGCTGGCCGCCCTGCTCAGCGGCCGGGTGAGCGGTCTCCCGGACCGGGTCGGGGTGATCGTCTCCGGTGGCAATGTCGACGCGGACCGTTTCGCGCGGCTCTGCGCGGGCGGCGACTGACCCGGCGCCCGTCACTCGAATGGCAGGCCCGACTGGACAGGCGGACGATGGAGTGATGGGGCTCGACCCCCGCCGGTGCCGCCCAGGAAGGGCGGGAGACGGAGGCCGGCCCCGGCCGTACCGCAACACGGCCGGAAGGGAGAGCCGTCATGTTTGAGGTGAAGACGCTCGACAAGCCGGACGAGCGCCGTGATTTCCCGCGGGGCCACCTCGAAGCGGTCCACATGAGCGGACTGGACTTCGCCGTCGGCACCTTCGAGCCCGGCTGGCGCTGGTCGGAGTCCGTGGGGCCCATCGCGGGCACCAGGAGCTGCGAGGTCCACCACAACGGCTATGTGGTCCAGGGCCGTATGCACGTCGTCACGGACGAGGGCGCCGAGGGCGAAGTGGGCCCCGGCGACGTCTTCGTGCTGGCACCCGGGCACGACGCCTGGGTCGTCGGCGACGAGCAGTGCGTGCTCTACGACTTCGCGGGCGGCATGGCGAAGGACTACGCGAAGGGCGAGTGAGGCACAGCGGTCGGCCGGCGTCGCCTCTCACACCGTGACGACGATCTTCGCGCGTGCGTGCTCCACCTCCAGATGACGGACGGCCTCGGCCGCCTCGCTCAGCGGATACGTCCGCTCGACGGCCGGGGCGATCCTGCCCGCCTCGGCGAGTTCCCGCAGTGCGGCGAGGTTCTCCTTGCTCGCCCTGGCCGGAAGCTGGAGCACCCGCTGGCGCACGAACGGGGAGAGCAGCCGGCCGCCCATCAGGAGCCGCATCGGACCGAGGACGCTGCCACCCTCGTACACACCCCCGCCGGACAGCACGACGGTGCCGGCGGGGGCCGTCGCGCGCCGCAGGTCGCCCAGTGAACGGTTGCCCACCAGGTCGAGGACCACGTCGTAGCGGCGTCCGGCGCGGGTGAAGTCCTCCCGGGTGTAGTCGACGATCTGGTCCGCGCCGAGCGACCCGACGAGCTCGACGTTGCGCGCGCTGCACACACCGGTCACCTCGGCGCCGAACGCCTTCGCGAGCTGCACGGCGAACGTCCCCACCCCGCCCGAGGCGCCGTTCACGAGGACGGACTGCCCGGACCGCACGCGGGCCACGTCCCGCAGTCCGACGAGCGCGGTGTTCGCGGCCAACGGCATCGCGGCCGCCTGCTCGAAGGAGAGGGCGGTGGGCTTGAGGTCCGTCTCGCTGTCCTTGGCGCACACGAACTCGGCGAAGGTCCCGTCCGCCTCGCCGTACACCTCGTCGCCGGGACGCAGGCCCGTGACCCCGGCGCCGACCGCCTCGACGCGGCCCGCGAAGTCCCGGCCCCGGATCCGCTTTTTCGGCGCGCGGAGACCGAACGACAGCCGGGCGATCTTCGGGTCGCCGCGCAGCCAGTGCCAGTCGTAGGCGTTGACCGAGGCCGCGTGCACCCGCACGAGCACCTCGCCGGCGGCCGGCACGGGCTGCTCGACCTCCCGCAGCTCCAGTGTGTCCGCCGAGCCGTACCGGTCCTGGACGACTGCCTTCATGGGACCCCCTCCGTCGCTTCAGGAGCGTAGGGAAGAGGTCTCGCCTTGCCATCGGAAACCGATCGGTTTACTCTGCTGGACGTAGGTAAACCAATCGGTTTCTCGACGTTCCTGGAGGCTCCCATGACCACCATCGAAGGTTCCGTCGCCCTGGTCACCGGCGGCAGTCGCGGCATCGGCCGGGCCCTGGTGTCCGCCCTGTACGAGCGCGGCGCGAAGAAGGTGTACGCCACCGCCCGCGACCCGCGGACCGTGACCCACCCGGACGCGGTGCCGCTGGCCCTGGAGGTGGGCGACCCCGCGTCCGTTGCGGCCGCGGCCGAACAGGCCCAGGACGTCACCCTGCTGATCAACAACGCCGGCGCGGCCGTGAGCGCGAACTTCCTGGACGCCCCCGTGGAGGACGTCCGCCGCGAGTTCGAGACCAACTTCTACGGCCCGCTCCTGGTGACCCGCGCCTTCGTCCCGGTCATCGAGCGCAACGGCGGCGGCCACATCCTCAACGTCCACTCGGTGCTCTCCTGGCTCGGCGTCGCCGGCTCCTACAGCGCCTCCAAGGCCGCCCTGTGGTCCCAGACCAACTCCCTGCGCCTGGACCTGCGGCCGCGCGGCATCGAGGTCACCGGCCTGCACGTCGGGTACGTCGACACGGACATGGCCGCGAAGATCGACGCCCCGAAGGTCACCCCCGAGAGCGTGGCCGCGCAGGCCCTCGACGGCATCGAGGCCGGTGCCTTCGAGGTGCTCGCCGACGACCTGACCCGTCAGGTGAAGGCCGGACTCGCCGCGGATCTCGGCGCGTTGTACCCGCAGTTGGCGGCCTGAGCCACCCGCGCCCCGCCCGGCTGCGGGTGGGGAGCACCGGGGCGGCCGCCTGAGAGTCGGCCGCACCCCGGCCCCGGGGCGTCCGGCGCGTCGGCGCCTCGCCCGGTCAGATCGGCAGCAGGCGCCCCACCAGGGCGCTGAGCTGCCGGACATTGCGGCACTCGTGCATCTCCACCAGCTCGGCGTACTCGTACGCGGCCGAGTCGCCGGTGCTCCACTGCGCCTGGGCCTCCGGGTTCAACCAGTGGACGCGGCGCGCCCGTTCGGTGATCTCCCGGACGGCGGGCAGGTTCGGGTCGCTCATGTTGGTGCGGGCGTCACCGAGGACGAACACGGTCGTGCGCGGGCTCAGCGCGTCCCCGTACCGGGACGCGAACTCGCCCAGGGCGACGCCGTAGTCGCTGCTGCCGTGCCACCCCGTGAGCGTGGCCTCGGCGCGGATGCGGGCGCCGAGCCCCTCCGGGTCGGCCGCGCCGTGCCGCAGGAGCGGGGTGACCTCGTCGAGGCGGTTGACGAAGGCGAACACCCGCACCTTGCTGAACTGGTCGTGCAGCGCCTGCACCAGCAGCATCGTGAAGTCCGAGAACCCCGACACCGAGCCCGACACATCGCACAGCAGCACCAGTTCGGGCCGGGCCGGCCGGCGCCTGCGCAGCACCGGCTTCATCGGCACCCCGCCCGTCGACAGCGAACCGCGCAGGGTCCGCCGCAGATCGATGCTGCCCCGCGCGGCACGGCGGCGGCGGGCCGCCAGCCGGGTGGCGAGTTTGCGGGCCAACGGCTGGACCGTGCGCCGCAGTTCGGCCAGCCGGTCCTTCCCGGCGAACAGGAAGTCGACCCGGTCGGTCGTCGGGGCCACCGCCCGCCGCGCGATCTCGTCCCGGTCCCGCCCCTCCGCGACCCGCCGCCGGGCCTCGGCCGCCACCAGGGCCCGGAACGCCTCGATGCGCCGCCGGATCTCGTCCTCCAGGAGCCGGTCGGTGAACCCGGACATGCCCTGCCGCCCCCGCACGTCGTCCCGGACGCGCGCGAGCAGCGTCTGCGGGCGCAGCCGGTCCAGCGTCTGGTACGACGACCAGCCGTCTGAGGAGGGGGAGTTGCCGTAGCCGCCGAACCCGTCGACCGCCTCCGCCGCGAGGCGGGCCAGCAGCGTCTCGTCGTTCGCGGCCAGGGCCCCGGCGAGCCGCTCGCGCAGGTCCTCCCGGTCCGCGGGGCCGGTGCCGGGCGCGCCGACACCCCGCGGGAAGTACAGGTCGAAGACCGGGTCGAACACCGGTCGTTGTGCCCTGCTGTGCAGCAGGGTCGCCGCCAGCCCCTCCCGCAGCAGCTCGCGGTCGTCGAGCCCGAGGGCCGCCACCGCCTGCGCCGCGTCCACGGTCTCGCCCGTCCCGATCCGCACACCGTGCGCGCGCAGGGCGCCGACCAGGGAGGTGAGCCGCTCGGCGGTGCTCACACCGCGTCCAGGTCGAGCTTCGCCCCGGCCTTGAGGATGTCGTCCTGGTGTTTGAGCAGCACGCCCAGGCTGTCCCGTACGACCGTCTCGTCGAGGTGGTCGGCGCCGAGCGCGAGCAGGGTGCGCGCCCAGTCGATGGTCTCCGCGACCGAGGGCACCTTGCGCAGGTCCATCGCCCGTAGCGCCCCCACGACCCGCACCACGGACCTCGCCAGCGTCTCGTCGAGGCCCGGCACCCTCAGCCGTACGATCCGCCGCTCCAGCTCCTCCTCGGGGAACCCGATGTGCAGGAACAGGCAGCGGCGGCGCAGGGCCTCCGACAGTTCGCGGCTCGCGTTGGAGGTCAGGACGACGAAGGGCCGGCGGGACGCGGTGATCGTGCCCAGCTCGGGGACCGTGACCTGGAAGTCGCTGAGCACCTCCAGGAGCAGGCCCTCGACCTCGACGTCCGCCTTGTCGGTCTCGTCGATCAGCAGCACCGTCGGCTCGTCGCCGCGGATCGCCGTCAGCAGGGGCCTGGAGAGCAGGAACTCCTCGCTGAAGATGTCCGTGCGCGCCTCGTCCCAGGTCTCGTCCCGGCCGGCGCTGATGCGCAGGAGCTGCTTGGCGTGGTTCCACTCGTACAGCGCCCGGGACTCGTCGACGCCCTCGTAGCACTGGAGCCGCACCAGTCGCGCCCCGGCGACCTCGGCCACCGCCTTGGCCAGCTCCGTCTTGCCGACCCCGGCGGGGCCCTCCACCAGCAGCGGCTTGCCGAGCCGGTCGGCGAGGAAGACGGTCGTGGCGACCGCGGGCGAGGCGAGGTAGCCGGTCTCGGCGAGGCGTGCGGAGACGTCGTCGACGGATGTGAACAGCAACGGGGCCTCCCGGGCGGCGCGAACTCGTTCCGTCAACTATCTAAGCGCTTGTTCACCGCTTCTGTCACGTGATGGGGGAGCGCACGGCGACGGGCGCCACCGAAGCGACGCCCGCCCACCGCTGCCCCTCACGCCGCCGCTCCCACCGCCCGCACCGCCGGAGTGCGCAGCACCCGGTGGGCCGTCGCCAGGCTGGTCCCGATCGTCGCGGCCGCCGCGATCGCCGCCACCGCCCACCAGATGCCGAGCCCCTGGTGCGGCAGCACCGCGTCGGTGCGGACCACCGTGAACGGGATGATCCCGGCCAGTGCCGCCGCCGTGCCGAAGCACAGCCCGACCGCCGTGAGGATCAGCCCCTCCGCGCCCACCGTGCCCAGCACCTGCCCCGGGCTCGCCCCGGCCAGCCGCTGCTGGCCGAACTCCCGGCCCCGGTAAGCCGTCGCCGCGTACAGCGAGTTGACCAGCATCACGCACACGAACACCACGATGATGCCGACGACCGTGAGGTTCAGCGTCTGGAGGTTCTTCGCGTCGACCGTCCTGACCGCGCCCGAGGCCCGCATGGCGTCGCTCTCCACGCCCTGCATGTACAGCGTGGCCACGGACACCGCCGTGAACAGGATCAGCGACACCAGGATCCCGGAGAGCTGGTCCGCCCGCCGGCGCAGGTTCCGCACGGCCAGCCAGCCGCTCGCACCGGTCAGCGGCAACCGGTCCAGGACGCCCTTCAGGAGCCGCGGAGCGAGCAGCGCGCACCCCACGGACAGCAGGATCGCCCCGTACGCCGGAGTCGCCATGAGCGCCTCGTCGGTCGCGGAGAAGGCGAAGGTGGAGGTCACCGACAGCGCCCCCAGACCGAGCGCCGCGTACGCGAGGAACGTGCGCGCCCGGCCGCCTCGCCGACTCCCGCGCGTGGCCCGTCGTACGGCGAGGAAGGCGGCGCCCGCCGCCGCGACCAGCGTGATGTCGACGCCCGAGAGCAGCGCGACCGGACCGAAGGAGTGGTCGACGCCCGCCGCGACCTGCCCGCTGTCCCGGAAGACGTCCAGCAGTGCCCGCCCGCCGAGCATCGCCGGACCGATCGCCAGCACGGCACCGATCAGCGCGACCGCCACCGACTCGCCCACGACCATCCGCTTGATCTGGCCCGGCGTCGCCCCCGAGCAGCGCAGCAGCTCCAGCTCACCGGCCCGCTGGCGGACGTTGACCGTCAGGGTCGACGCCACGGCGAAGAACACCAGGAGGGTGCCGTAGCCGCCGACGACATTCGCGGACAGGGTCAGGGTGTCCGCGCTCACCGGGTCGACCCCGGGCCGCCCCGCCGTGTCGTGGAGCGAGTTGAACGTCATGATGACGCCCGCGCCCAGGAAGGAGGCCAGCAGGGTCGCGAGAAACCGTCCGGGCCGTTGCCGTATCGACCGCATCGCCAGCAGGAACATCGCTCACACCCCCGCCGTCACGTCGTCGCCCAGGTGCGCGAGGCGCTCGGCCACCGCGTCGGGGGTCGGCGCGTCCATCCGGCCGACCAGCCGGCCGTCCGCTAGGAACAGCACCGAGTCGGCGTACGAGGCGGCCACCGGGTCATGGGTCACCATCACCACGGTCCGGCCGTGCACCCGCACCGCCTCCTGGAGCAGCCGCAGCACGTCCCGCGCGCTGCGGGTGTCCAGGGCGCCGGTGGGCTCGTCCGCGAAGATCAGCCGGGGGTCCGCGACCAGCGCCCGGGCGATCGCCACACGCTGCCGCTGCCCGCCGGAGAGCTGGTCCGGACGGTGCCCGAGCCGGTCGCCGAGACCGACCGCCGTGAGCACCTCCGTCACCCGCCTCCGGTCGACCTTCCGGCCGGCGAGCTTCAGCGGCAGCACGGTGTTCTGGGCGACCGTCAGTGTCTCCAGCAGGTTGTACTGCTGGAACACGAACCCCACCCGCCCGCGCCGGAACCTGGTCAGCTCGGCCTCCCCGCCCCCGGTCAGCTCCGTGCCGTCCACCCGCACGATCCCGCTGTCCGGCCGGTCGAGACCGGCCGCGCACTGCAGCAGCGTGGACTTGCCGGACCCCGAGGGCCCCATCACCGCGGTGAAGGTGCCCCGGCCCAGGCTGAGCGTGACCCCGTCGAGGGCGGTCACGGCACTGTCGTCCGTGCCGTGGGTCCTGCTGACCTTCACCAGCCGCAGCGCCTCGGCGGCGGGCCCCGCGTCCTGCGGGTGTCGTGAACGTGTGCGCAACATGGTCGTCCCCCTTCGTCCGGCACGCCGTGTGCCTCGCTGAAGACGCTAGGCAGAGACGGGCCCGGGCACATGGGGCGCAGAACCCGTCTTGCGGGGTGTACTCAGTGACACCCCCCGGTGACACCCCCCCGGCGGATACGGCAGGGTTGATCGTCATGACCGACGGAATAGCCTGGCTCGCCGAACCGCAGTCCATCGCCTGGGGCGGCTACAGCGTGGTGATCGCGCCCGACATCGAGTCGGAGTCACTGGCGAGACGCATCGCCGAGACCGCCCACCGGCCCTACCGGCCCCGCCCCATCGGCGAGCTCTCCGGCCGCCAGGTGCAGGACCTTCTGGAAGGGCTGTACGGCGAGGTCCTGGACGGCATCGCGCTGCGCCACGGCGAGCTCGACGAGTGGTCGTACGTCATCAAGTACGGCGGCTGGCAGGGCGAGTTCGGCACCGGCAGCCGGCCCGTGGACCGCGGCGGCCTGCACGTCCACCACCTGGAGTACGAGGAGGAGAACGGCAAGCCGGTGCCCCCGCACTTCGCCTACCGCCACGACGAGAACCTGATGTGCGCGTTCAACCTGCACCTGGACGCCAGTTGGGGCCACGGCAGCCCCGAGGGAGACCCGGAGGTGACCGCCGCCGTCCAGGAGCGGCTCACCGCCGCCGGACTGCCCGACGAGGACCTGGAACGCCGTACCGTGCACCGGGCCTGCCTGGAGGTGATCCAGCGGCACTTCGGACTCACCCTGCCCCGCGAGCGGATCCTGGAGGACACCCTGCCCACGCTTTTGCTGACCGGGCCCTGACGGGACGCGGAGGCGTTGTCAGTGGGGCGCTGTAGCTTTCGGCGCATGGGGATCTACCTGGTGAGCGTGGGCGCGCGGGAGTGGTTCGACGCGGACGAGGACGAGGGTGGCCGGGGCGCCCTCGCCGCGGCCCTCGGTGAGGAGTTGAGCCGACGGGGCCTGCCACCGTTCACGTCCGTGCCGGAGGAGCCGGAGCGGGTCGTGCGCGGGACCGGGCTCTCGTTCGAGGAGAAGCTGGTGCCGCCCATGGACGGGTTCGCGGCACTGTGCCGGGCGCACCTGTCGCAGGAGGAGTACGAACTGCTCTGCGGCTGGTCGCTCCTGGTGCCCTTCTCGCTCGACGACGAGATCTGGCTGCCGGTCGAGAACTCCTACGCCGACACGACGATGGTTGCCGGTGCCCCGCAGGTGCGCGCCCTCGCCGAACGGCTCGCACGGGCCGTCGGCCTGCCGGTGGACGAGATACCCGAGACCTGCGACAACCTCGACCTGACCATGTGGTTCCTGGACGGGCCGGTGAAGGACGTCGCGGCAGCCCGACCGGGGCCGTGGGCCGATGACCTCGACGCCGCGTTCTACGTGGCCCTGTACCTGCGGGCCGCCCAGCACTGCCTGCGGCGCGGCTCCCCGCTCACCTACGTCTGACATGGCCGGGGCCCACCGGGGCCCTCCGGTTTTTGAACGGTTCAACGCGCGACGCGGACAGTGGACACCCGGTGCATTCGCCAGTAGTTTCAACCGCCGAACGGGATGAATCGATACAACCCGCGCCGCCGAAGGGACCACGGCATGACCGACGGAGTCCACCGCACCACCGTCGAGGGCCTCACCGTGGAGCACCGCACCGATCCCCTCGGCGTGGACGCCGCCCGCCCGCGGTTCGGCTGGCGCACCGCGTCCCGGGTCCGCGGCCGGCGTCAGACGGCGTACCGCGTCCTGGTGGCGTCCGACCCCGGCCTTCTGGCCGACGGGCGCGCGGACGTATGGGACAGCGGCCGCACCGACTCGGCGGACTCGGTGGCCGTGCGCTGGGCGGGACCCGAGCTGCACCCGTCGACCCGCTACCACTGGACGGTCCAGGTCTGGGACGAGCACGACCGCAGGCTCCCCGACGCCCCGGCGGCCCGTTTCGAGACGGGCCTGCTCAGCACCGACGGCATGACCGGCTGGGACGGCGCGCGGTGGATCTGCATGGCGGGCAAGCCACCGAACAGCGCGGGCGCGCCGCTCCTGCGACGGCAGACGGCCCTGAAGCCCGGCCGGGTGCGCGAGGCCCGGCTCTACGTCTCCGCGCTCGGCGTGTACGACGTCCACGTCAACGGCAGCCGGGTCGGCGTCCCCCAGGACGGCGGCACCACGTACGAACTGCTCCCTCCGGGCTGGACCAACTACGACACCACCGTCAACTACTTCACCTACGACGTCACGGGCCTGCTGGAGGGGCAGCCGCAGGTCACCCTCGCCGCCGTCCTCGGCAACGGCTGGTACAACGGCCGTGTCTCCGAGAACAGCGCCTACTGGTCACAGACCGGCAACCGCCTGGCCCTCAAGGCCAAGCTCCTGATCCGCTACGAGGACGGCTCGACCCAGGCCGTCGTCACCACGCCCGGCGACGAGTGGAGGGCCACGGACACCGGCCCCTACCGCGCCGACGACCTCTACGACGGCCAGACCTACGACGCCCGCCGGGAACTGCCCGGCTGGACCGCGAACGGCTTCGACGCCTCCGCCTGGTCCGCGACCGAGGAGCACGACTTCACCACCCGGTTCCCCGGCTCCCGACTGGTCGCCCACCCCGGCGAGTCGGCCCGGCTGATGCCCGAGTGGGACCACAGGCCACGGTCGATCACCGTGCACACCGGGGGCGGCGACTTCGTCCCCGACCCGGCCCGCACGGTCACCGACCCCACCGCGGCCGCCACCGCCTCCCTCACCCTGCACCCCGGCGACACCGCCGTCCTCGACCTCGGCCAGAACCTGGTCGGCGTCCTGCGCTACACCCTCCGCGGGCCGGCCGGCGCCCAAGTCGCCTTCCGGCCGGGGGAGATGCTCAACGACACCGGCGCGGGCGCGGACGGCCCCGCGGGCTCCGTCTACCGGGTCAACCTCCGCACCGCCGAGGCCACCAGCACGTACATCCTCAAGGGCGACCCGGAGGGCGAGACCCACCAGGACTCCCTGACCTTCCACGGCTTCCGGTACGTCTCCGTCACCACGTCGGAGACGGTCACCCTCACCGGACTGACCGGCAAGGTCGCCACCTCCGCCCTCCACGACATCGGCCACGTCAGCACCGACGACCCCGACATCAACCAACTGATCAGCAACGTCCGTTGGGGCCAGCGCGGCAACTACCTCTGGGTCCCCACCGACTGCCCGCAGCGCGACGAACGCTGCGGCTGGACCGGCGACACCCAGGTCTTCGCCCGCACCGGCCTCTACAACACCGACGCGGTCGCCTTCCTGAGCCACTTCCAGGACATCCTGATCGACTCCCAGCGCACCTACGGCGCGGACGGCGCCCAGTTCACCTGGATCGCCCCCGGCGCCCGGTACAACGAACCGGTCCCGGCGAGCGGTTGGGCGGACTGCGGGGTCGTCGTGCCCTGGACCGTGTGGCAGATGAGCGGGGACACCACCGTCATCGACCGCAGTTGGGACGCGATGAGCGCCTACATGGACTGGATCCGCGCGCACACCGGCGACACCGGTGCCGGACAGGGCGCGGTCTTCGGCGACTGGCTGGCCTTCCAGGTCACCAGCACCCAGCTCGTCAGCGACGCCTACTACGCTTACAGCGCCCGGCTCATGGCGGACATGGCCCGCGCCACCGGCCGCACCGCCGAGGTCCACGTCTACGAGGAGCTGTTCGCCCACGTCAAGCGGGCGTTCGTCACCAAGTACCTCAGCACCGAGGACGGCCGGCTCACCGTGCGCTCCAGCCTCGGCTCCCCGCCGCCGTGGACCCCGGGCGGCAGCCCCACCCGGACCGAGGACGACAGCCAGACCGCCCTGCTCTGGGTCCTCAGACTCGGCCTGTACGACACCGAGGCCCAGCGGCGCGCAGTCGTCGACCTCCTCGTCCAGAACATCGGAAACTCACCCGCGTACAAGGCCGCGCACCCCGGCAGCACCCGCGTCGGGTACGCCGAGAACACCCTGTCCGTCGGCTTCCTCGGCGTGAACGTCCTGGCCCCCGTCCTCACCGAGGAGGGCCAGGTGGAACTGGCCTACGAAGTGCTGCACCAGGACGCCATGCCGTCCTGGCTGTACTCGGTGAAGAACGGCGCGACCACGATCTGGGAGCGCTGGAACTCGTACGCGAAGGAGGACGGCTTCGGGCCGGTCGAGATGAACTCCTTCAACCACTACGCCTACGGCGCGATCATGGAGTGGATGTACGAGAGCATGGCCGGTATCGCCGCCGACCCGGCGCATCCGGGCTTCCGGCACTTCTTCCTGCGGCCCCACCTCGACCCGACCGGCAGGATCACCCGGGTCACCGGCTCGCACCGGTCGCCCTACGGCGAGATCGTCAGCGCCTGGACGGCCCGGGACAGCGTCTTCACCCACCGGGTCGCGGTCCCCGCCAACAGCACGGCGACCCTGCGCGTCCCCACGGCCGACCCCGACTCCGTGCGCGAGGGCGGCAGCCCCCTGTCACAGGCCGGGGGAGTGGCGTACCTGGGCTTCGAGGGCGGTGTCGCCTCCTACGCACTCCCCTCGGGGCGCTACGAGGTGACGTCCTCGCTCGCCTGAGAGTCCACCAGCACCACCTCCAGGGTGCGCGGACCGTGCACCCCCTCGACCCGGTCCAGCTCGATGTCACTGGTCGCCGAAGGACCGGAGATCCAGGTCAACGGGCGTACCGGGTCGAGACGTTCGAGGGCCTGCGGCACGGAGGAGACCACCTGGTCGGGCACCCGCACGACACAGATGTGGTGGTCCGGGACCAGGGTGATGCGGCGGCGGCCCTGGTCCTGGCCGCCGTCCAGCACGATGGTGCCGGTCTCCGCCACGGCCACCGCGCACGCCGTGACCACGCTGTCGATCCGGTCCAGTTCGTGCGGGGTGCTCTCGGCCCGGTCCGGGACCTGCTCGGTGCCGGCGTCCGCGAGCCACGCCGGGTCGAGGCCCGGCGGCACCAGGACGGTCCGCGCGCCGTGCGCCGCCAGCATCCCGGCGAGCGTCGCCGGCAGGTCGGCCGTCGTGCAGCGGTGCACGATCGCCCGGTAGTCGGCGAGGTTCTCGGCCAGCAGCTCCACCGTCTCCCCGACGCTGCGCTCGCCGTGCTCCCGCAGATAGGCGCGCTCGATCGGGACGTCGTCGCCCGGCGCGTCGGCCAGTGCGCGCCGCACCCGGCCCAGGATCCGTTCCCTGCTGCTCACTTGCCGCCCTCCTTGCCGCCGCCCGTGCGCTGCCACCAGTCGCGGAACGGTTCCGCGGGCACCGGCGGCAGGTTCCGCGTGTCGCTCCACGCCCGGCCGGGCCCCGGCAGCGTGCGCGGATGGAGCCGGCGGGTCCGCGAGGCCGCCCGCTGACCGGTGCGCAGGACACCGGGGTGGGCGAAGGCCCAGCGGGCCGCCCGCATCGCCGCCCGCTCCGTCGCGTGCCCCTTGGCGGGCTTGAGCACCACCTTGTTGCCCTCGCGGACCACCGGCCCGCCCTGCACGACCCGCTCCCGCAGATGCACCAGCACCTCGGGGATGTCGATGGCGACCGGGCACACCTCGTAGCAGGCCCCGCACAGCGAGGAGGCGTACGGCAGCGAGGCGTCGATCTCGCTGGCCGTGCCCCGCAGTTGGGGGCTGAGGATCGCGCCGATCGGGCCCGGGTAGACCGAGCCGTAGGCGTGGCCGCCGGCCCGCTCGTAGACCGGGCAGACGTTCAGGCAGGCCGAGCAGCGGATGCAGCGCAGGGCCTGGCGGCCGACCTCGTCGGCGAGGGTGTCGGAGCGGCCGTTGTCGAGCAGCACCAGGTGGAAGTTCCGCGGGCCGTCCTCGTCCGTGGTGCCGGTCCAGGTCGAGGTGTACGGGTTCATGCGCTCGGCCGTCGAGGAGCGGGGCAGGGTCTGGAGGAAGACCTCCAGGTCCTGCCAGGTCGGCACGATCTTCTCGATGCCGACGACCGAGATCAGCGTCTCGGGCAGGGTCAGGCACATCCGTCCGTTGCCCTCGGACTCCACGACCACCAGGGTGCCGGTGTCGGCGACCATGAAGTTGGCGCCGGAGACGCCGACCTTGGCGCGCAGGAACTTCTCCCGCAGGTGCAGCCGGGCCGCCTCCGCCAGCTCGGCGGGCGTGTCGGTGAGGCCCTCGGGGGCCGGCCGGCCCCACTCGCTCATCTCGCGCTCGAAGATGTCCCGGATCTCGCCCCGGTTCCGGTGGATGGCCGGGACCAGGATGTGCGAGGGCCGGTCCTTGCCCAACTGCACGATCAGCTCGGCGAGATCGGTCTCGTAGGCCCGGATGCCCTCGGCCTCCAGCGCCTCGTTGAGCCCGATCTCCTGCGTGGCCATCGACTTGACCTTGACGACCTCCGACTCACCGGTCATCTTGACGAGCCGGGTCACGATCTCGTTGGCCTCGTCGGCGTCGGCGGCCCAGTGGACGGTACCGCCGGCCGCCACGACCGACTCCTCCAACTGCACGAGATAGCGGTCGAGATGACGCAGCGTGTGGTCCTTGATCTGCTTGCCCGCCTCGCGCAGCTCCGCCCAGTCGGAGACCTCGGCGACGGCGCTGGCCCGCTTGGCGCGGATGGTGTGCGTCGCGTGGCGCAGATTCCCGCGCAGCGTCTTGTTGTTGACCGCCTCGTGCGCGGCCCGGGGAAAGGCCGGCATCCCTACGAACGTCCCGCTCATACGGCCGGTTCCTCCTCCGTGCTCGCCAGGATCTCCGCGATGTGCACCGGCCGCATGCCCGACTCCAGGCGGCCCATCGTGCCCCCGATGTGCATGAGGCACGAGTTGTCGGCCGCGCACAGCACCTCGGCGCCCGTCGACTCGGCGTTGCGCACCTTGTCCGCGCCCATGGCCGCCGAGACATCGGAGTTCTTCAGAGCGAAGGTGCCGCCGAAACCGCAGCACTCGTCGGCACCCGGAAGCTCCTTCAGCTCCAGGCCCTCGACCGCCTGGAGCAGCCGCCGCGGCCGGTCGCCGAGGCCGAGGCCGCGCAGTCCGTGACAGGTCGGGTGGTAGGTCACCGTGTGCGGGTAGTACGCCCCGACGTCCGTCACCCCCAGCACGTCCACCAGGAACTCCGTCAGCTCGTACGTCTTCGGCACCACGGGCGCCAGCGTCGCCGCGAGGCTCTCCCCGCGCCCCTCGGCCCGGGCCCGCTCACCCATCCGCGGATACAGCTCCCGCACCATCGCCCCGCAGGAGCCGGACGGCGTCACGATCGCCTCGTAGTCCCGGAAGACATCGGAGAAATGCCGGGCCAGCGGTTCCGCCTCGTGCCGGTAGCCGGTGTTGTAGTGCGCCTGCCCGCAGCAGGTCTGGGACATCGGGAAGTCGACGTCGACGCCCAGCCTGGTCAGCAGTTTCACCACAGCGCGCCCGGTGTCCGGATAGAGCGTGTCGTTGACACAGGTCAGGAACAGGGCGACACGCATCGCGGCTCCTTGTGGTTGATCATCGGATGAGTGAAGCCTAGTCGGGGGTGCAGAGCGGGGGGAGACCCCGGTCAGCGCCCGGCGAGCCGGGCCTGGGCCTCGCGCCAGCGCGCGGTGTCGCCCCGGGGCTCGTACCGCGTGAGCGGCTGGGTCCGGGTGAGCAGCTCGCGCCCGTCCGCGAGGTCGGCCACGAGCCCGTGGGCCCGCGCCTGGACCAGGACGTTGCCGAGCGCGGCCGCCTCGGTCGGCCCCGCCACCACCGGCAGCCCGCAGGCGTCCGCGGTGAGCTGGCACAGCAGGGCGTTGCGCGTCCCGCCCCCGACGACGTGCACGACGTCCACGGGGTGGTCGGCCAGCCGCTGCGCCTCCTCGACGGCCCTGCGGTGGGCCAGGGCCAGCGAGTCGAGGATGCAGCGGGTGATCTCGGCGGGCGAGCGGGGCACCGGCTGCCCGGAGGCACGGCAGGCCTCGGCGATCCGCTCCGGCATCCGGCCCGGCGCGAGGAACGCGGCGTCCCCCGCGTCCACGACCGACCGCAGCGCCGGCACCTCGGCCGCCTCCCGCAGCAGCTCGCCCAGGTCCGGGTCGCCCCAGGCCCGTACACACTCCTGGAGCAGCCAGAGCCCCATGATGTTCCGCAGGTACCGGACCGTGCCGTCGAGCCCCAGCTCGTTGGTGAAGTTGGCGGCCCGGCTCTCCTCCGTCAGCACCGGCGCGTCCAGCTCCAGTCCCGCCAGGGACCAGGTGCCGGTGCAGATGTAGGCGAACCGCTCACCGGACGCGGGCACCGCCGCCACCGCGGAGGCGGTGTCGTGCGACCCGACGGCCGTCACCGGCACGGGGCCCGCGAGCCCGGTCTCCTCCAGCACCTCGGGCCGCAGCGCACCGGCCGGGTCCCCGGGCTGCCGCAGCGGCGCGAACAGCCCCAGGTCGATGCCCAGCCGCTCCGCGACGTCGTACGACCATCCGCGCGTCCGGGGATCGACGAGCTGGGTGGTCGAGGCGTTGGTCAGCTCGGTGCCCTGCTCGCCGGTCAGCCAGTACGTCAGCAGATCCGGGATCAGCAACAGGCGCCGCGCGCCGACGAGTCGGTCGGCGACGAGCTGGTACAGGGTGTTGAAGGGCGCGTACTGCAGGCCGGTCGCCGCGTAGAGCTCGGGCGCGGGCACGGTCGCCCACACCTTCTGCGCGACCCCTTCGGTGCGGGAGTCCCGGTAGTGCACCGGGTTCCCGAGCAGGGCCCCGTCGGCGTCCAGCAGTCCGTAGTCCACGGCCCAACTGTCGATGCCGACGGAGTCGATCTGCCCGGCCGCCCTGAGCCCGTCCAGGACACCGCCGTAGAGCGAGAGGATGTCCCAGCGCAGGCCCTCCGGGACCCGGACCGGACGGTTGGCGAACCGGTGTGCCTCGGTCAGCTCCAGGCTGTCGGGGCCGACGCGGCCGACCATGACACGTCCGCTGGACGCGCCGAGGTCGACCGCGGCGTACGACTTCACGGACGCGCTCATCGCAGGAAGGCGGCCGCGACGCCGGCGTCGACCGGGACGTGCAGCCCGGTGGTGTGCGTCAGCTCCCCGCCGGTCAGCGCGAACACGGCGTTGGCCACGTGCTCGGGGAGGACCTCGCGCTTGAGGATGGTCCGCTGGGCGTAGAACTCGCCCAGCTTCTCCTCCTCCACGCCGTACACGGCCGCCCGCTTGGCGCCCCAGCCGCCGGCGAAGATGCCGGAGCCGCGCACCACGCCGTCCGGGTTGACGCCGTTGACGCGGATGCCGTGCTCGCCCAGCTCGGCGGCGAGCAGTCGCACCTGGTGGGCCTGGTCGGCCTTGGTGGCGGAGTAGGCGATGTTGTTGGGGCCCGCGAAGACCGCGTTCTTGGAGGCGATGTAGACGATGTCGCCGCCCAGTTTCTGCGCGATCATCACCCGGGCCGCCTCCCGCGACACCAGGAAGGAACCGCGCGCCATGATGTCGTGCTGGAGGTCCCAGTCCTTGGCGGAGGTCTCCAGGAGCGGCTTGGAGATGGAGATGCCGGCGTTGTTGACCACGAGGTCCACACCGCCGAAGGCCAGCACCGCGGCCCGGAAGGACTCCGCGATCTGCTCCTCGGAGGTGACGTCGACGGTCACCGCGACCGCCTTGTCGGGCCCGCCGAGCTCCTCGGCGACCGCGGCCGCGTTCTCGGCGTCGAGGTCGGCGACGACGACACACGCGCCCTCGGCGACCAGCCGCTGCGCGATGGCCTTGCCGATACCGCTGCCGGCGCCGGTCACCAGCGCCACACGCGTCGCGAGCGGCTTGGGCTTCGGCATCCGCTGGAGCTTGGCCTCCTCGAGGGCCCAGTACTCGATGCGGAACTTCTCGGACTCCTCGATCGGCGCGTAGGACGAGACGGCCTCGGCGCCCCGCATCACGTTGATCGCGTTGACGTAGAACTCACCCGCGACCCGGGCGGTCTGCTTGTCCTTGCCGAAGGAGAACATGCCGACACCCGGGATCAGCACGATCGCCGGGTCGGCGCCGCGCATCGCGGGGGAGTCGGGCAGGGCGTGCCGCCGGTAGTAGGCGGCGTACTCCTCGCGGTACTCGGCGTGCAGCGCGTCGAGCCGCGCGATCGCCTCCTCCAGGGGCGCGGTCGGCGGCAGGTCCAGGACGAGCGGCCGCACCTTGGTGCGCAGGAAGTGGTCGGGGCAGGAGGTGCCGAGCGCGGCGAGGCGCGGGTGCTCGGCGCGGGCCAGGAACTCCAGCACCGGCGCCGCGTCGTTGAAGTGCCCGACCTGCGGCTTGTCCTGGGAGGCGAGCGCGCGGACGTACGGCGCGAGGGCGGCGGCCCGCTCCCGGCGCTCGGCCTCGGGCAGTGCGCCGTAGCCCTCGATCACGGGCCCGAAGGGCTCGGCCTTGCCGTGCTCCGCGAGGAACTCCTCGGCGGTGCGGATGATGTGCAGCGAGTTCTTCTCGCACTCCTCGGCAGTGTCGCCCCAGGCGGTGATGCCGTGCCCGCCGAGCACGACACCGATCGCCTGCGGGTTGGCCGCCTTGATGGCGGCGATGTCCAGTCCGAGCTGGAACCCGGGCCGCCGCCACGGCACCCAGGCGACGGTGTCCCCGAAGCACTCGGCGGTCAGCTTCTCCCCGTCGGCGGCGCAGGCGAGCGCGATGCCGGAGTCGGGGTGCAGGTGGTCGACGTGCGCGGCCTCGACGAGCCCGTGCATGGCGGTGTCGATGGAGGGGGCCGCCCCGCCCTTGCCGTGCAGGCAGTAGTCGAACGCGGCGACCATCTCGTCCTCGCGCTCCACACCGGGGTACACGTCGACGAGCGCCCGCATCCGGTCCAGCCGCAGCACGGCGAGCCCGGCCTCGGTCAGCGTCCCGAGGTCACCGCCGGACCCCTTGACCCACATCAGCTCGACGTCACCGCCGGTGACGGGATCGACGGAGGTGCCCTTGGCGGACGCGTTGCCGCCGGCGTAGTTGGTGTTACGGGGATCGGAGCCAAGCCGGCGGGAACGGGCGAGGAGGGCGGCGGCTTCGGGGTGGAGTGCCATGAACTTCCAGTCCTTACTGAAACGAGGGTGAGATGACTTCCCTAGGGGGCGCGGGGAACTGCGCGACCAGCCACAGCCGGCCCGCACCCCGCAGACGACAGAACCAGGCAGACGCTTACGCCCCCCAACCAGCCTGTTCCCCACCAACCCGCGAGGCCACGATCTTCTCGGCCCACCCGGACCGCTTGTACGCAGCGATGGGGTTCGCATCGAGCCCCATCTCCTCGCGCACCTCCGCGAGCAGCGGCCGCACATCCGTGTTGTACGCGTCCATCAGCACCGCGTTCGCCTCCAGCACATCCCCCTCGCGCTGAGCCACCGCAAGAGCGTCCCGGTCCACCAGGAGCGCCTTGGCCGTCGCTTCCTGGACGTTCATGACGGACCGGATGATCGCCGGGATCTTCGCCTCGATGTTGTGGCACTGGTCGAGCATGAAGGCCACGTCGGCGGTGAACCCGCCCCCGCGCACCACCTCGTACATGATCCGGAAGAGCTGGAAGGGGTCGGCCGCGCCCACCATGAGGTCGTCGTCGGCGTAGAACCGCGAGTTGAAGTCGAACCCGCCGAGCTTCCCCTCCCGCAGCAGCGTGGCGACGATGAACTCGATGTTGGTGCCGGGCGCGTGGTGCCCGGTGTCGACGACGACCTGCGCCTTCGGCCCGAGCTTCAGGCAGTGCGCGTACGCCGTGCCCCAGTCCGGCACGTCGGTCGAGTAGAACGCCGGCTCGAAGAACTTGTACTCCAGCAGCATCCGCTGCCCGTCGCCCAGACGGTCGTACACCTCGGAGAGGCCTTCGGCCAGCCGGTCCTGGCGGCCCCGCAGATCGTCCTGGCCGGGGTAGTTCGTACCGTCGGCGAACCACAGCTTCAGGTCCTGGGAGCCGGTCGCGTCCATGATGTCGACGCACTCGAGCAGATGGTCCAGGGCCTTGCGGCGCACGGCGGCGTCCGGGTGGCAGATGCTGCCCAGCTTGTAGTCGTCGTCCTGGAAGGTGTTGGAGTTGACGGCGCCCAGTTGCACGCCGCGCTCCTCGGCGAACTTCGCCAGCGCGGCGTAGTCCTCGACCTTGTCCCACGGGATGTGCAGGGCGACGGTCGGGGCCACCCCGGTGAACGCGTGCACCTGCGCCGCGTCCTCCAGCTTCTCCTGCGGGGTACGCGGTACGCCCTGCTGGGCGAACACCTTGAAGCGGGTTCCCGAGTTCCCGTACGCCCACGACGGCGTCTCGACGGCCTGGGTCTTGAGAGCGGCCTTCACCGCGGCGAGCTCGGTCACTTGAGGGCTCCTGTGACGTCGGGTCTTGAGGGCTTTCGAACAGCTTCACTGTGAAACGATTCAAGACGGGAAAGTATGGGGACCTCGCAGGAGTGTCAACCCCTGCGGCCAAGGCTGTTGCCCGTGACCCCTCTGTGACCTGAGTTCATCGAAAGTTTTTCGACACGAACCCATTGACGTGACATGCGCTCCATGCCTAACGTCCCGGCAACCAAGTTGAAACCTTTCACGACGCCGTGAGGGCCGTCCCGCCGGCGTCGTCGAGGAGCCCCCAATGACCCACCCGTCCACCACGGGTCCGGCCCCGGTTCTCGCGCTCAGGGACATCTCGAAGTCCTTCGGCGCGGTTCGCGCCCTGCGGGACGTCTCCCTGGAGCTGTTTCCCGGGGAGGTACACGCCCTCGCCGGCGAGAACGGCGCGGGCAAGTCGACCCTCATCAAGACCCTCGCGGGAGTGCACCGGCCGGACACCGGCCAGGTACTGCTCGACGGTCAGCCGGTCGTCTTCCACGGCCCCGGTGACGCCCGCGACGCCGGTATCGCCGTCATCTACCAGGAGCCCACGCTCTTCCCCGACCTGTCGATCGCCGAGAACATCTTCATGGGCCGCCAGCCGCGGCGCGCCCTCGGCCGGATCGACCACAAGGCCACCCACGCCGCGACCCTGGCGCTGATGCAGCGCCTCGGGGTCGAGCTCGACCCTGACCGTCCGGCGCGCGGCCTGTCCATCGCCGACCAGCAGATCGTCGAGATCGCCAAGGCGCTGTCCTTCGAGGCCCGCGTCCTGATCATGGACGAGCCCACGGCGGCCCTGACCGGCAGCGAGGTGGCCCGCCTCTTCGGCGTCGTCAAGGCGCTGCGGGAGCAGGGCGCCGCGGTGCTGTTCATCTCGCACCGCCTGGAGGAGATCTTCCAGATCTGCCAGACGGTCACCACCCTGCGCGACGGCGCCTGGATCTCCAGCGAGCCGATCGACGGCATGACCGAGGACGACCTGGTCCGCCGCATGGTCGGCCGGGACCTCGAAGAGCTCTACCCCAAGCAGGACGTACGCCCCGGCGAGGTCGCGCTCACGGTGCGTCGGCTGACCCGGGAGGGTGTTTTCACCGACGTCTCGTTCGAGGTCAGGCAGGGCGAGATCGTCGGCCTCGCGGGCCTCGTCGGAGCGGGCCGCACGGAAGTCGCGCGAGCGGTGTTCGGCATCGACCGCTGGGACGCCGGAGAGGTCTCGGTGGGCGGGAAGGCGCTGGTCAACGGTGCGCCCTCCACGGCGATGGCCGCGGGTCTCGCGCTGGTCCCCGAGGACCGGCGCGCCCAGGGCCTCGTGATGGACATGTCCATCGAGCGCAACATCGGCCTCACCGGACTGCGGACGACCGTCAAGGCCGGTCTGATGGACCGCGGCGCCGAACGCAGCCGCTCCCTCGACTGGGCCGTCAAGCTCCAGGTGAAGTACGCCCGGATCGCCGACACCGTCAACACGCTGTCCGGCGGCAACCAGCAGAAGGTCGTCCTCGCCAAGTGGCTGGCCACCGGCCCCAAGGTGCTCATCGTCGACGAGCCGACCCGCGGCATCGACGTCGGCACCAAGGCCGAGGTGCACCGGCTGCTGAGCGAACTGGCCGCCGACGGGGTGGCCATCCTGATGATCTCCTCCGACCTGCCCGAGATCCTCGGCATGGCCGACCGCGTGCTCGTGATGCACGAGGGCCGCCTCACCGCAGAGATCCCGCGCTCCGACGCCACCGAGGAAACCGTGATGGCCGCAGCCACCGGGAGGGCCGCCGCATGACGGTGACGACTCCCAACCAGGCCCCCGTGACCGACGTACCCAAGTCCAGCGGCACCCGCCTGGTCGACCGCGTCTTCAAGATGCGCGAGCTGGCCATCCTGGTCGTCTTCCTGGTGATGATCGTGGTCACCCAGATCGGGAACAGCGACTTCCTCACCGAGCAGGGCATCAAGGACCTGCTGCTGAACGCCACGATCCTGGTGCTCGTCGCCACCGGACAGTCGCTGGTCGTCATCACGAGGAACGTCGACCTCTCGGTCGGCTCCACCCTCGGAATCAGCGCCTTCGCCGCCGGCACCTACCTGCACGGCGGCGGCAACCCCGTCGTGGCGATCGTGCTCGCGATCCTGCTCGGCGTCGGCTTCGGCCTCCTCAACGGCCTGCTCGTCAGCCTCGGTCAGGTGCCCGCGCTCGTGGTGACCCTCGGCACGCTCTACATCATCCGGGGCATCGACTCCATCTGGGTCGGCTCCCGCCAGATCACCGCGGCCGACCTCCCGGACAGCTTCGTCGACTTCGGCTCCGGAGGAATCTCCGCGGTGCCGTGGCTGGCCCTGATCGCGCTGGCGGTCCTCGTCGCCACCGCCTACTACCTCAAGCACTTCGGCAGCGGACGCGAGCTGTACGCGCTCGGCTCCAACCCCGAGGCCGCACGGCTCGCGGGCATCCCGGTGCGCAAGCGGATCCTGGCCGCGTACACGTTCTGCGGCGGCCTCGCGGGCCTCGCCGGCGCGATGTACCTGGCCCGGTTCGGCAACGTCGACTCCGGGACCGGCAACGGCTACGAACTGACCGTCGTCAGCGCGGTCGTGGTCGGCGGCGTGGTCTTCACCGGCGGTTCCGGCAGCGTCTACGGCGCCGCCCTCGGCGCCCTGCTGCTGACCTCCATCAACAGCGTGCTGCCCGCCCTCGGCGTCAGCTCGGTCTGGGTGCTCGCCATCAACGGCATCCTGCTCATCCTCGCCATCGCGGTCGACCGGGTCGTCGCGCTCCGCGTGGCCTCCGCCCTGAAGAAGAGGAACGCCCGCCATGCCTGAGTCCCTCAGCCGCGCGATCCGCTGGGACACGGTCGTCGGCACGCTCCTGATCGTCGTCCTGCTGCTCTCCTTCGGCACCGTCGACGGCTTCGGCAACGCGCTGAACCTGTCGTTCCTGATCGGCAACACCCTGCCGATCGCGCTGATCGCCCTGCCCATGACCATGCTCGTGGTGTCCGGCGAGATCGACCTCTCGGTCGCCTCCACGGCCGGCCTGTCCGGCGCGGTGATGGGCGCCCTGTGGAACCAGGGCCTGACGATCGAGGTGATCATCCCGATCTGCCTGCTGCTCGGCGTGGTCTGCGGGCTGGTCAACGGCCTGCTCGTCACCCGGCTCGGCCTGCCCTCCCTCGCCGTCACCATCGGCACCCTCGCCGCCTACCGGGGCATCGCACAGATCGTGCTGGGCTCCGACGCGGTCACCGACTTCCCCACCCAGTACCTGGACTTCGCGGCGGGCCGGATCGGCGACACCTTCGTCCCGCAGGCCTTCCTGCCCTTCCTCGTCCTGCTCGGGATCGCCGTGGTCGTCCTGCACGCCACGCCGTTCGGACGGTCGGTGTTCGCGACCGGCGCCAGCGAGGAGGCGGCGCGGTTCGCCGGCATCCGGGTCAAGCGCCAGAAGCTCATCCTGTTCACGGTGACCGGCCTGATGGCCTCCCTCACCGGCATCTTCTGGGCGCTGCACTACGCCAGCGCCCGCTACGACAACGCCACGGGACTCGAACTCTCCGTCGTGGCGGCCGTGCTGCTGGGCGGCATCGACTTCGACGGCGGCAAGGGCACGCTCGGCGGCGCGATCGCGGGAGTCTTCCTCCTCGGCGCGCTCCAGAACGTGATGAGCCTCCAGGACGTCTCCGCCCAGTCGCAGATCGTCGTCACCGGCGTTCTGCTCGTCCTCTCCGTGCTCGGCCCGCGGGTCGCACGGCAGATCTCGGTTGCGAGGGCCGGCCGCCGAGCCGCCTCGACACCGGCGTCCAAGGCGCCCACCCCGGCCGGCTAGGCCCGGGCGCCCCAGGAAACCTCGTATCCGCTCACCCTCGTAAGGAAGATCCGTCATGCGCAAGTCATCCCTCCGCCGTACCTGCGCGGCGCTCGCCGCCGGCACCTCCCTCGCCCTCGCGCTCACCGCGTGCGGCGGCACCACGAAGAAGGACGTGCAGGACGAGGGCGCCTCGGCGGCCTCCACCGCCAAGGCCGACCCGAACGCGGCCACCAAGAAGGGCCTGACCGTCGGGTTCCTGCCCAAGCAGGTCAACAACCCGTACTTCACCTCCGCCGACAAGGGCGGCGAGGCGGCCCTGACGGAGCTGGGCTCGAAGTACAAGGAGGTCGGTCCGTCCAGCGCCACCGACACCGCCGGGCAGGTCTCCTACGTCAACACGCTCACCCAGCAGCAGGTGAACGCGATGGCCGTGTCCGCGCAGGACCCGGGCGCCCTGTGCACCGCCCTCAAGCAGGCCATGTCGAACGACATCAAGGTCGTCACCTACGACTCCGACACCAAGCCGGAGTGCCGCAACGCCTTCGTCTCGCAGGCCTCCGCCGAGGACCTCGGCCGCACCGAGGTGCAGTTGCTCGCCGAGCAGATCGGCTACAAGGGCGAGATCGCGATCCTGTCCGCCGCCCAGACGGCGACGAACCAGAACACCTGGATCGACTTCATGAAGGACGAGCTCAAGCAGGACAAGTACAAGAACATCAAGCTCGTCAAGGTCGCGTACGGCAACGACGACGCCCAGCAGTCCTTCCAGCAGACCCAGGGCCTGCTCCAGGAGTACCCGAACCTGAAGGGGATCATCTCCCCGACCACCGTCGGCATCAAGGCCGCCGCCCAGTACCTCTCCGGCTCCAAGTACAAGGGCAAGGTCAAGCTGACCGGCCTCGGCACCCCCAACGACATGCGCAAGTACGTCAAGAACGGCACCGTCGACGGGTTCGAGCTGTGGGACCCGTCGAAGCTCGGCGCGCTGGCCGCCCAGACCGCCGTCGCCCTGGTCTCCGGCCAGATCACCGGCAAGGAGGGCGAGACCTTCAAGGCCGGCGGCACCACGTACACCATCGGCAAGGACGGCGTGATCAACCTCGGCAAGCCGACCGTGTTCGACGCCGAGAACATCGACCAGTTCAACTTCTAGCAGCGGAGCGGTACTTCATGCAGCGCGTCTGTTTCCTTCTCAAGGTCCGCCAGGACAAGCTCGCCGAGTACCGCGAACGCCACGCCGCCGTGTGGCCGGAGATGCTGGAAGCACTCTCGGCCACCGGCTGGCACAACTACTCGCTCTTCCTGAGAGACGACGGCCTGCTCGTCGGCTACCTGGAGACCGAGGACTTCGAGGCCGCCAAGGCCGGTATGGAAGCCACCGAGGTCAACGCACGCTGGCAGGCCGAGATGGGCGCCTTCTTCGAGTCGCTGGACGGGGCCCGCCCGGACGAGGCGATGAAACCGCTCACCGAGGTGTTCCACCTCGCCTGACCCCTTCCCGCAAGGCCCCCTCAGGACCGCAGGAGCCGCTCCATGAGACGACGCACGCTGCTCGCAGGTGCCATCGTGTCCGCCATGTCCACCTCCGCGCTCACCGGCGGCACCGCCCGCGCCGCCGACCCCGGCCCGTCGGTCGCCCGCACCGGGACCACCACGCTCGACGGCCAGGCGGTCTTCTTCGTCTCCTACGACGGCCTGGTGAACAACAACTCGTTCCAGAAGAACGGCCTGCTGACCTACAAGGGCTACCAGTACGCCGTCTGGTACACCGCCGACAGGAACGCCGTCGTCGGCCGTCGCGTCCTCGGCGGGAGCACCTGGTCCACCGTCCAGGTCGGCCACACCCTCAAGGCGAGCGACTCCCACAACGTCATCTCCATGGGCGTCTCCAAGGTGGACGGCCGCCTCCACCTCAACATGGACTCGCACAGCGACGGCTTCACCTACGTCAAGTCGGTCGCGGGCCTCATGGACAACCCCTCCGGGCTGAGCTGGACCGCCGCCCGATTCGGTGCACCCCAGTCGACCCTGGACGGACTCGCCCTGACCTCGCAGTTCACCTACCCGCAGTTCGTCTCCACCCCGGACGGCAAGCTCCAGCTCAGCTACCGGGTGGGCATATCCGGCAACGGCCGCAACGCCCTGGCGGAGTACGGCGGTTCGGCCTGGACCGACCTCGGGGAGTGGTCCAGCTCCACCGGCACCTACACGAGCGAGCACGGCTCCTCCACGGCCCGCAACATGTACCTGCACGGCATCGACTACGACCGGAACGGCCGGCTGCACTCGTTCTTCACCTGGCGCGAGCAGAACGGCGCCGTGATGTGCAGCAGCGGCGGGATCACCAACCACGACACCGGCTACGTCTACTCCGACGACCGCGGCCGCACCTGGCGCAACAACGCCGGCACCGTCGTCGGCGCCACCGGCGGCTCCGACAAGGTCGCCGTCACCGACGCCGGCCTGGTGATCGACGCGCTGAACCCGGACCACTCCCTGATGAACCAGGAGAGCCAGTTCACGGACTCGGCCGGTCTGCCGCACGCGATCATCAGCTACGTCCCCGGCCGCTTCGGCCAGTGCACCACGAACTACGTCTCCGACCGCACCGCGGGCGGCCGCGCCTTCCATGTCCGCAAGAACTCCGCGGGCACCTGGCAGAAGACCGAGATCCCCGTCGTGCTCGGCTCCAGCCAGCGCACCAAGCTGGTCCTGGACAGGTACGACAACGCCTACGCGGTCTTCCCGTTCGGCCGGATCGCCGCCGCCTCCAAGTCGTCCGGCCACGCCGACTGGAGGATCCTCTTCGACGGCAGCGGTCTCAACGCCTTCGGCGAGGTCGTCGTCGACGAGACGCGCATCGCCCAGGACAACGTGCTGTCGTTCATGTACCAGGAGAAGTCGAGCGGTACGACCCCCTCGGCGCTCCACGTCGTCGACTTCGCGTTGCCCGCCTGATCGTGACCGGTGTGGGGGCGGCTCGACGATAATGTGAAGGTCGTCCTGTCGCCCCTCGTCTCCCCTGGAGGTCCCTGCCCGATGGCCCAGTCGGTGGGTATCAAGGACGTCGCCCGCGCCGCCGGAGTCTCCGTCGGCACGGTCTCGAACGTCATCAATCGTCCGGACTCCGTCGCCACCGAGACCCGGGCGCGCGTCCTGTCCGCGATAGACCGGCTCGGCTATGTCCGCAGCGAGTCAGCGCGCCAACTGCGCGCGGGGCGCAGCCGGATCATGGGGCTGCTCGTCCTCGACATGGGCAACCCCTTCTTCGTCGACGTCGCGCGCGGCGCCGAGCGGGCCGCCCGCGAGGACGGCCTCGGTGTGATGGTCTGCAACAGCGCCCAGAGCGCGAGCGAGGAGGCGGAGTACCTGTCCCTCTTCGCCGAGCAGCGGGTGCGCGGTGTCCTGCTCACCCCGACCGACGCCTCCGGCCGCAACATCGACTCCTTCCGCCGCCACGGCATCCCCTTCGTCCTCGTGGACCGGGTCGCCGAGGGCACCACGGAGTGCTCGGTCTCCGTCGACGACGTCGCGGGCGGCGCGCTGGCCGTGCGCCATCTCGTGGACGCGGGGCACCGCTCCATCGCCTACGTCAGCGGGCCGCCCGGACTCAACCAGGTCCGCGACCGCCGCACCGGCGCCCTGAACGCGCTCGCCGAGGCGGGCCTGGGCCCCGAGAACCTGCGCGAGCTGCCCACCGAACGGCTCGACGTGGCCGCGGGCCGGGACGCCGGCGCCCGGCTGCTCGGGCTCGCGGACCGCCCGACCGCGGTGTTCTGCGCCAACGACCTGCTCGCCCTCGGCGTGCTGCAGGCCATGTACGCGGCGGGGGTCACGGTCCCCGACGACCTCGCCATCGTCGGCTACGACGACATCGAGTTCGCCGCCGCGGCGGCCGTCCCGCTCACCTCGGTCCGCCAGCCGGCCGTCACGATGGGCGCCCTGGCCGCCGAACTGCTCCTGGAGGAGACGGAGGCGGAGACCACCGGCAAGCGCCACGAGCACCGCCGGGTGGTGCTCCAGCCCGAACTGGTGGTGCGGCGCTCCAGCCTCGCGGCCCGCTGACCGGGGAGTCAGTAAGATTTCATGATCGAGGGGGTCCGACGACGGACGAACATGTGCTGAACTGGGACGCGCCCTGAAGAATCCGTCCGTCCCGGGAGCCCTGTTGACCGCGACCTACCGCCAGCCCGGCCTCGTCCTCACCGACCGCCGCTTCACCGTCCCCCTCGACCACGACGACCCGGCCGGGGAGACGATCGAGCTCTTCGCCCGCGAGGCCGTGGCGAGCGACAAGGCGGGCCAGAACCTGCCGTGGCTGGTCTACCTCCAGGGCGGCCCCGGCTTCGGGGCGAACCGTTTCATCGGCAAGGGGGCCTGGTTCGGCCGGGCCCTGAAGGAGTACCGCGTGCTCCTGCTCGACCAGCGCGGCACCGGCCACTCCAGCCCCGCCAACCGGCAGACCCTGCCCCTGCGCGGTGACGCCGCCGCCCAGGCCGACTACCTCACCCGCTTCCGCGGCGACTCCATCGTCCGCGACTGCGAGGCGATCCGCGCCGAGGTCACCGGCGGCGCCCCCTGGACCGTCCTCGGCCAGAGCTTCGGCGGCTTCTGCGCCACGAGCTACCTCTCCCTCGCCCCCGAGGGCCTCGCCGCCGCCCTCGTCACCGGCGGCCTGCCCTCCCTCGACGCCCACGCCGACGACGTGTACCGGGCCGCCTACCCGCGCGTGGAGCGCAAGGTGACCGCGCACTACGCCCGCTATCCGCAGGACGTCGAGCGGGCCCGCCGGGTCGCCGACCACCTCCTCACCCACGACGTGACCCTGCCGAACGGCTACCGGCTGACCGTCGAGGCCTTCCAGTCGCTCGGCATCCTGCTCGGTGGCAGCGAGGGCAGTCACCGGCTGCACTACCTCCTGGAGCACGCCTTCGTCCGCACCCCGCGCGGCTCCGAGCTGTCCGACGCGTTCCAGGAAGAGGTCCAGGGCCTCCTCTCGTACGCGTCCCACCCGCTGTACGCCCTTATCCACGAGGCCATCTACGGCCAGGACGAGCGGCCCACCGCCTGGGCGGCCGAACGGGTGCGCGCCGAGTTCCCGCAGTTCGACGCGGCCAAGGCCCTCGCCGGGGACGAGCCGCTGCTGTTCACGGGCGAGACCATCCACCCGTGGCTGTTCGACTGCGACCCGGCCCTGCGGCCGCTGCGCGAGACGGCCGAGCTCCTCGCCGCCCGCACCGACTGGCAGCCCCTCTACGACCCGGCCCGCCTCGCCGTCAACGAGGTCCCGGTCGCCGCCGCCGTCTACCACGACGACATGTACGTCGACACGGCCCACTCCCTGGAGACCGCCCGCGCGATCCGCGGACTGCGCACCTGGGTGACGGACGAGTTCGAGCACGACGGCGTGCGCGCGGGCGGGCCCCGCGTCCTGGACCGGCTGCTCGCCCTGGCCCGCGACGAGGTCTGACACCACGGACCCGGGCGGCGGCCCCCGGGTGACGACGTGCCCCGCTCTCGATTCCGTCATAAGGTTCATTTCGGCCAAGAGTCGACGCCGGAGTCGAGAGGACGTCAGTCGATGAGCACACCGTCACCCCACGGACGGTCCCGGATCGCCGCCCTCGCCGTGGCCCTGGCCGCCGCGAGCACGCTCACGCTGACGGCGTGCGGCAGCGACGACGACTCCGGCGGCACGTCGGTCTCCGCCGAACGGCCCACGGCCCCGGACACCGCCTCCTTCTCCGGCAGCGCGGCCTCCGCGCTGGCGTCCGCCGAGGCCTCGGTGCGGGCGAAGGCCTCCGAGCGGGCCGCGTCCGCGTCGGCGGCCGCCTCCTCCTTCGAGGCCTCCGTCTCCGCCGAGACGGAACGCGCCAACCTGGCCGCCCGCGCCGAGCTCGCCAAGGTCGACGGGCGGGGCAACGCCCTGTCCGAGGTCACCATGACCGGCAAGCCGCGCCCCGAGACCGGCGGCCTGCTCGCCGTCGTCGTCACCATCACCAACAAGTCCGGCGCGACCGCGTCGTACGCCGTGCAGGTCGACTTCCTCGACTCCGACGGCAAGGTGGTGGAGACCCGGTACGTCGGCGCCGAGGACCTGAAGCCGGGGGAGAAGGCGCAGCCCCTCGCCGTCAGCCGCAAGCCCGCCGAGCCGGTGCTCACGCCCAAGCTGGCGAAGGCGCAGCGTTATTGACCTGCGCCGGGCATCATGTGATCGTCTCGCTTTCACGGACGACACGGGGGCGGCGTGAACGGATCGGAACTGCTCGCGGAGCGCTTCCAGGAGCAGCGTGGGCGCCTCAGGGCGGTGGCCTACCGCATGCTCGGTTCGCTGGGCGAGGCCGAGGAGGCGGTCGAGGAGTCCCGGCGCAGGCTGAGCCGCAGCGACCCCGGCGGGATCCCCGACGCGACCGACCGGCTGGTCGCCCTCGTGGGCCGGGTCTGCCTCGACCGGCTGCGCACCCGCGCCGCACCCCGCGCGGGCGTCTTCGTCCCGGACCCCGTGATCGCGCCCCTGGCCCCGGCCGACCCGGAACAGGAAGCCCTGTACGCCGAGGCGACCGGCCTCGCGCTGCTGGTGGCGCTGGAGGAACTGGAGCCCGCCGAACGCCTCCTGCTCGTCCTGCACGACATGTTCGCCGTGCCCCTCGACGACCTCGCGCCGATCGTGGAACGCACTCCGGCCGCGGCCCGGCAGCTCGTCGGACGGGCCCGGCGCCTGGTGCGGGCGGCCGTGCCAGTGGCGGAGACCGACCTGGGCCGGCAGCGAGAGGCGGTCGAGGCGTTCCTGGCGGCCGCCAAGGCGGCGGACCGGGACGCCGTGGTCGCCGTGCTCCATCCCGACGTGGTGCTGCGCACCGACTCCGGGACACCGGCCGCCCCGGTACACGGTGCCCGGGCGGTGGCCGAACAGGCCCTGAAGTTCCGGCAGTTCGCCGACTGCGCCCGCCTCGCGCTGGTCAACGGCGAGGTCGGGATCGTCAACCTGCCCGAGGGCAGCCCCCTCGCGGTCGCGGGCGTCACCGTCTCCGCGGGACGGATCGTCGCCGTGCACGTCCTGGCCGACCCCGACCGGCTCGCCCTGCTCGCCCTGCCGGGCGCCACCCCCTGACCCGGGGGCCCCGGCCGGTGCGCCGACCGGTGAGTTCCTGTCAGGCTCGTCGGCCGGCCGGGCCGTTAGGCTGGTCGGCGATGCAAGAACAAATGATCGACCTGCGCGGCGACTGCGAGCGGTGCTTCGGCCTGTGCTGTGTCGCCCTCCCCTTCGCCGCCTCCGCCGACTTCGCCCGTGACAAGCCGGCCGGCAAGCCCTGCCCGAACCTCCGGGACGACCACCGGTGCGGCATCCACGCCAGGCTGCGCACCGAGGGCTACACCGGATGCACGGTCTACGACTGCTTCGGCGCCGGGCAGAAGGTCTCCCAGGTCACCTTCGGCGGCCGGGACTGGCGCACCGGCCCGCCCGCGGACGCCCGCCGGATGTTCGAGGTCTTCCCCGTGGTGCGCCAGCTCCACGAACTGCTCTGGTACCTCGAGGAAGCCCTCACCCTGCCCGCCGCCCGCCCCGTCCACGCCGATCTGCGCCGCATGCTGGAGCGGACCGAGGCGCTCACCCGTCGCAGCGCCGAGGAGCTCACCGCACTGGACGTCCCCGCGCACCGCCAGGAGGTCAACGTCCTGCTGCTGCGGACCAGCGACCTGGTGCGGGCCGGCGTCGGCGGCAAGAAGAAGAACCGCCGGGGCGCCGACCTGATGGGTGCCCGTCTCAAGGGCGCCGACCTGCGCGGAGCCAGTCTGCGCGGCGCCTACCTCATCGCGGCCGACCTCACCGGCGCCGATCTGCGCGGCGCGGATCTGATCGGCGCGGACCTGCGGGACGCCGACCTGACCGACGCGGACCTGACCGGGGCGTTCTTCCTCACCCAGCCGCAGCTCAACGCGGCCCGGGGCAGCGCAGGCACCCGGCTGACGGGGTCAGTCACCCGCCCGGTGCACTGGACAGCGTGACTCCGCGGCCGGGGCCTCGCCGGGAACCGGCACGGGGACGGCCTGGGTGCCGGTGACCGTGCGCCGGTCCAGGTGCAGCCGCAGCCCCTCCGGCATCAGCGTCAGCCGCTCGGTGACGCTGAGCCGGTAGCCGGGGTCGGCCCGCAGCTCGTAGCGGCGCAGCAGCAGACCGAGCACCAGCGTGGCCTCGTGCAGCGCGAACTGGCGCCCGATGCAGGCCCGCGCCCCCGTGCCGAACGGCTTGAAGACGTGCGGGGGCCGCGCGCGTACGGCCTTGGGGTCGAAGCGGTCGGGATCGAACCGTTCGGCGTCGGCGCCCCACACCTCGGGGTCGCGCTGGAGCATCGGCGTGAGCACCAGAGTCCACGCCCCGCGCCGCATCGGGTGCTGCCCGGCCAGCACGGTGTCCTCGACGGCCTCCCGGGCGAACGCGGGCGCCGTCGGCCACAGCCGCAGCGACTCGTCCAGCACCCGGCGCACGTACCGCAGCTTGGCCACCTGGTCGTAGTCCGGCGTCCCGGTGGAGCCCCAGACGCGGTCCACCTCGGCACGCGCGCGTGCGGCGACCTCGGGGTGGCGGGAGAGGTAGTGCAGGGCGAAGGACAGCGCGCCCGAGGTGGTCTCGTGGCCGGCCACCAGGAAGGTGATGACCTGCCGACGGACGTTCTCCGGCGACAGCCGCTCACCGGTCTCGGGGTGCACCGTCTCCAGCATCCGGTCCAGCAGGTCACCGTCCCCGCCCGTCTCGCGCCGGGCCCGGACCAGGTCGTCGACCATGCGGTTGAGATAGGCGATGTCCTCCGCGTTGCGGCGCGCGGCACGCCGCAGCAGAGCGGGGAAAGGCACGGAGTTGAGCCGCTGGGCGTAGGTCAGGGTGCCCACCATCGCGGTCACGAAGGGGTGCGGCCGGTCCCTCTCGAAGGAGCCGAAGTCGTGCCCGAACCCGGTGCGGGCGATGGTCTCCAGGGTCAGTTTCGTCATGTCCCCGGGGACGTCCACCGACCGGCCCGCCGCCTGTTCGCGGTCCCAGTGGTCCGTCAGCCGCCCGGCCACGGCCAGCATCATCGGGTGGTAGGCCGCCATCGCCTCCCGGCTGAAGCCGGGTGCCAGCACGTCGTGCGCGAGCTGCCAGTTCGGCTCGTGGTTGTAGGCGGTGAACAGCCCGTCGCCGGCGACCGGCCGCAGATTGGCCACCCCGAGGCCCACGTGCTTGGCGAACCGCGACTCGTCCGCCAGGTCCGCCACCAGCTCGGCGCCCGACACGAAAACGAACTCCCGGTTGAACGCCCGGCGCCGGTGGATGGGCCCCAACCGGCGGGCGAAGCGCACCGAGTCCTGGAGCGGGGTGGCCCGGTCGACGCCCAGCACGTCACCTAGCAGGGGGACGCGACGCGGGGGATGCGGGATGCGGTGCAGTTCGGGCCAGCCCAGCTCGGCGCTGCGGAATCCCGTCGGCCGCGTGGCCGTCGTCGTCTCCGCCATGACGAGATCTCCCTTGGTCCAGCGGCAGTTGAGCGCGTTGTACGTGGGTTCAATAACGCGGTTCAGTCTGGTCCCGTTGTTGAACCGGCGTCAAGTAAAGTGCGGGCATGGCCGGGAAGCAGGGCGAGCGCACGCGCCGCAGGCTCAGCACCGGGGAGCGCCGGGAGCAGCTCCTGTCGGTGGGGGCGAGGCTGTTCTCGGAGAGCCCGTACGACGACGTGTGGATCGAGCAGGTCGCCGAGATCGCCGGTGTCTCGCGGGGGCTGCTGTACCACTACTTCCCGACGAAGCGGGACTTCTTCGCGGCGGTCGTCGAGCGCGAGAGCGAGCGGATGCTGGCCATGACCGCGGCCGTGCCCGGCATCCCCGTGCGCGAACAGCTCACGGCGGGGCTGGACACGTATCTGGAGTACGTCCACGCGCACGCCCACGGCTTCCGCGCCTTCCACCGTGCCGACGCCGCCGGGGACCAGGCCGTGCGCCGGGTCTACCAGCGGGCGCTGGCCGCGCAGGAGCGGCAGATCCTGGCGGCGCTGGCCGCCGACCCCGAGTTCGGCCCGGCGGCCCAGGAGCGCCCCGACCTCCGACTGGCCGTGCGCGGCTGGCTGGCCTTCACCACGGCCGTGTGCCTGGAGTGGCTGCGCGGTGCGGCCCTCTCGCGTGCGCAGGTGCGCGATCTGTGCGCGCGGGCCCTGCTCGGCGTCCTCCAGCCCTGACCGGAATTCGCACGTCCGTCACACCCTCCTGGTTGGCTTCGTCACCGATCTTCGCTAAGTTAGGCAAGCCTTACCTTAGGAGGAACTGGATGGGTGACAGCCACACCTGGACGGCCGCGCCTTCCGCGGCGGAGCACGCCCGGTCGGTGCTCGCCGCCTCGTGGTCCTGCGCGGTGACCGCCGAGGGTGGCCGCGAGGAGTTCGTCGGCGCGCACAGCGTCACCGACGACGGACGGGTGACGCTGTCCGTGCCCGAGGACAGCACCCTGCTCACCGCAGCGATCTGCGCGCCCAGCGGCGAACCGTCCGCCGTCCTGGAGTTCGCCGACGTGGCTCCCGTCCCCGTGCGCAGCCGTATCCGGGCCCGGCTGTGGATCGCCGGCTGGTTCGTCCCCGGCGACGGCCGACTGGAGTTCGAGGCCACGCGAGTGGTGCTGCGCCCGCCGTCCGGCGCGGTGGTCGTCGACCTCGACGAGTTCGCCGCCGCGGCGCCCGACCCGCTCGCCACGGCCGAGGCCGGACTGCTCACCCACCTCGCCGACTGTCACCCCGACGCGGTCGAGCGGCTCACACGGCTCGTGGACCCCGACAGCCTGCACGGCGCGGTCCGGGTCCAGCCCCTCGCCGTCGACCGGCACGGACTGACCCTGCGCATCGAGCGCGCCCGCGCCCACGGCGACGTACGCCTGCCCTTCCACGCGCCCGCGGACGACGTGGCGGGGCTGACCGAGCGCATGCACGTGCTGTTGACCCAGGCGAGCGCGGCCTCCTGCCCGCGGGCCCTACAGCGGCAGCGCACAGACGGCGACGGGTGAGGCGAACGGCGTGCCCGCGAGCTTCAGGTCACCATTGGCCGTGTTCACGCGGAACACGCTGACGGTGCCGGACCTCTGGTTGGCGGCGAAGAGCAGGCGGCCGTCCGGGGAGAAGGCGATCTGCCGCGGGAAGTCGCCGTGCACCGGCACGGTGTCGAGCAGCCGCAGCCGGGCGCCGTCCGCCTCCACCGCGTACCGCGTGAGGCTGTTGTGGCCCCGGTTGGCGAGATAGGCGTACGAGCCGTTGGCGGTGACCAGGAACTGCGCCGGGTAGTTGGTGCCCGACCCCGTCCCCGTGGACTGCGGCGCCCCGACGGACAGCCGGCCGGAGCCGCGGTCCCAGGCGCAGACCGCCACCGTGTTGTCGGCCTCGTTGGCCAGGTAGGCGTACCGGCCGCCGGGGTGGAAGGTGAGGTGGCGCGGCCCGGCACCCGCCCGGGTGTGGGCCCGGGAGACCTCGGTGAGGGCACCGGTCCGTTCGTTCAGGCGGTAGCTGTAGACGGTGTCCGTGCCCAGGTCGACGGCGAGCACATGGCCGCCGTCGGGAGCCGTGACGAACTGGTGCGCGTGCGGACCCTCCTGGCCGGGCCCGGGGGCCGGACTGGAATGCGTGACCAAGTCCCTGAGCTCGCCGAGCGCTCCCGAGGAGTCGATCGGATGCACGGCCACGCTGCCGGAGCCGTAGTTGGCGCTGAGCAGCCAGCGCCCGCCCGGATGCACCGACAGATGACACGGCGCCGCCCCGCCGGTGCTCCGGCTCCCCAGGACCTTGCGGTCGGACAGGCGTACGGCGGTCACGGCGCCGGCGTCCTGCTCGGCCACCGCGTACAGGGTGCGGCCGTCGGGGTGCGACGCGAGGTACGACGGGTTGGTGACGCCGGTGATCGTGCCGGTGCCGGTGATCCGGCCGGTCCCGGCGTCGTAGGCGGCCACGCCGATGCCGGTGCCGCCGCCCTCCTCGGTGGTGTAGGTGCCCAGGTAGAGGGGGCGCGGCCGCTTCCGGGCCGGTGCGGACGAAGTCCCCGCCGGACTCGGCGAGGCGGCCCCGGGGGAGCCCGCGGCCCGCGAGGGCGCCGAGCCCGACGCCGGCCCTGACGGCGTGGCGGCCGACGACGGTCCCGACGACGTCGAGCAGCCGACGAGCCCCGCGCCCGCTCCCGCGAGAGCGCCGACGAACCGACGCCTGTTCCAGCCGCCGTTCGCACTGCTCATCCCTGTGCACCCCGGGTGATCGACCGTCTCGGACCTGGACAGCCACCTTCACCCGGACCGGCGGGCCGGTGCAACCCGAGCCCCGCCACCCGCTACCAGTCGCCGTCCTGGACCGGCTTGCCCGGCGCGTCCCCCAGCGGCTCGACCTGCTGCGGCGCGGGCGGTTGCCAGGGCTCGTGGTCGTCCCCGAGCCAGTCGCCCACCGGCCGCACGCCCTCCAGCGTGTCCGTCGGGGCGAGATCCTCCGCGTCCTGGTCGTAGTAGTCGAACCAGGGCAGCCCCGCCCGGGTGTAGGCCGCGCGGTCCACGGGCGACGGCGGGGGAGCCTCGCCGGTTATGCGGCGCCACTCGGGCGGTGTCACCAGGTGCACGAAGACCCGCCCAGCCGGGGTGTCCGCCCAGTCCGACAGCGGCCGCTCGTCCCGGTAGACCTCCTGGCGCATGGAACCGCCGACGCCCAGACCCATCGCGGGGGCGCCGCGGGGCGCGGCCGCCGGAGCGGGCGGCGCGGCCATCGCCATGGGCACGGCCGCCCCGTAGGCCATGGCCGGCCCGCTCGCCGAGCGCAGCCGCTCCTGCGCCTGCCGCCACTGCGCCAGCCGCTCCTCGACCAGCGGGAAGGCCTGGAGCTGCACGCCGCCCCAGACCTCCTCGCCGGTGACCTGTCCCTCGACGGTGGCGCCCAGCCCGAGCGGCACCGCGACGAACTGGCGGACCGTCCCCTTGCCGGAGTTGATGCCGTCCAGCCACGGCTGGCGGGGCAGCACCACGTAGTTCTGCGGGTCACGGGTGAGCCGGTCGCTCCACGGCTTCCCGGAGACCGCGCACACCTTGCCCACCCCGACCTGCAGGGCGGCCGGCTCGGTGGTGCCCCCGAAGCCCAGCCACATCGCCTCCCGCAGGTACACCGGGAGCATGACCCCGCCCCGGGCCCGCCACTGCTCCGGCACGGTGTCCGGGTAGTCGGAGACGCGGCGCACCGGGAACTCGCCGAGCCCCGGCGGCAGCGGATGCGTGCCCGTCTCCGGCAGCCGCAGGGTGCGGATGAACCGCACCGCGGCACAGCCCGGCAGCCGCAGTGTGTTCCCGTCGATCCGCACGCTCGTGTCGGTCATCGCTCCGCCCCCTGGGGTGGTCCCGTTGTGCCTGTGTCACCTGGAACGACGGGAGAGTGCCCTGCGGTTCCGGCGCCAGCGTTCCTGCGCGCGGGTCAGGTGCGGCATCCGTTCGCGCTGCTCGCGGGAGGCCCGGTCCAGCTCCTCCAGCAGACGGCGGGAGCGGTGCTCGGTGTCCAGCTCGTCGAGGATGCGGTTGACCTCGGTGAGCACCGCCCCGTGCAGTTGCCACTGCCGGGAGTCCCGCTGGATCTCCTCCAGCAGCAGTTGGGCCAGCTTGTCGCGGGTCGCCGAGGCCTGCCGCAGCTCGGCGGTGAGCCGGGCCTCCGCGGACTCGGCGCTCACGCTGACGTGGGTGGTGACCAGCACCGCGAAGCTGACCACGGCGTCACCGATCTCGGACAGCAACTGCTCCACGGTCCGCCCGGTCTCCGGCCCGAACAGCGGGTCGGGCACCTGCTCCTCGTCGCTCCCGTACGGCTCGTCGGCGAAGGGGTCGCGTTCCTTGGCGAGGTCGGTGAGGGTGCGCGCGAGGACCCGCAGCACGACCGTGCAGATCTCCAGGGTGTCCAGGCCGGTGCGCAGCACCACCCGGTGCAGCAGGCCCTCCTTCACCCTGGGGTTCAGCTTGAGGCTGTCCTCGGCCTGCTTGAGGGCCGCGTCCACCTCCACGATGTCGTGGTCGAGCTCGCGCGCCTCGTACAGCCGGGCCGTCGCCCGCTCCACGGGCGTACGGCCCGCGGCCTCCTCGCCCATCCGCAGCATCAGCTTCCGCACCCGGCGGGCCAGCCCCTCGATCGACTCGCCGGCCTCGTCCACCCACACCGGGGGAGCGAGCAGCAGATTGCAGGCGAGGCCGACGACCGCGCCGATCAGCGTCTCCACCACGCGCGCCCAGGCGGTGTCCCCGACCGTCGTCACCCCGAGCACCAGCATCGCGCTGATCGCCACCTCGGGCACGAACTCCTCGACCCGCACCAGCCGTCCGACCACCAGTGAGGCCACGATCAGCAGGGCGAGGCTCCACCAGGTCAGACCCACCAGCAGACTGAAGGCGATGGCGACGAGGACGCCGGTCACCACCGAGTTCACCCGGCGGACGCCGGTGGTGAGCGTGGAGTAGAGGGTGACCTGGACGACGAGCAGCGCGGTCAGGGGAGCCGTGAGCGGCGCCGCCTCGGGGCTGAGCCGCAGCGCGATGACGTACGCGATCGTCGCCGCGACCGCCGACCGCAGCGTCTGCACGACCACGGGGTCCCGGCGCGCTTTCAGAAACTGCGTCAGGGGCGCCGTCCACTCGCGTACCTCTCGCATCCTCAGTGTGTTCCCCTTCCATACAGGCGACCGCCGCACTCCCGGTGGAATGCGAAGATCCACCGGTGTGCCCCATTGTGGGGCGCGGCCGGTTCACGGCAAGGACCCGCGGCAGTGACGGCGGACACCCCGCGCCACCTCGGAGAATCCCCGCGGCCGGCTCGGGGGGAGGTGTGGAGCGCTGAACCGGAAACGGCCCCTCGAACCATCCTGACCCCGCTCAACCCTCCTGGCGCGGTGGCGAGCCGGGCACCCGCTCACTCCGTCGTGACGGCCCTCGACCGGACCGCCTACCCACTGCGGACGGTCGAACCCGGCGGGGACCCCGGCGCCACCGATCATCCGGTCGGCCTGGAAGCGGCCCGGCGCCGACGACGCGGCGGGTGCCGACTACCTGCCTGCGGCTGGTCGCGTGGACGCGGGCGAAGGGATCGACGCCGTCCCGCCGTCCCGGTCCACCGTCACCGAGTGGTGGCGGCCCGGCTGCGGGACCGGTAACCGGCGATCTTCGCGAGGTTGCCGCAGCGGTCCATCGAGCACCAACGGCGGCGGCGGGCCTGTGAGTCGTCGAGGAACAGCAGGGAACAGCCCGGGTTCTCGCACTCCTTGACCCGTGCCAGGAGCGGCCCTCGCACCAGGAGTACGGCGTCCCGCGCGACCGTCGCCAGGGCCGCGCGGGCCGGACTGCGCGCCGTCCAGCGGTCCGGGCCGAGCTGGGGGGCGAGGTCCGGCTGGGCGGCGGCCGCGTTGACCCGCTCCACGTCGGACGGGTCCGGTTCCCGTCCGGCCATCGTGGCGCGGACCAGGGAGTACACGGCCTCGCGCAGGAGGCGGGCCTGCGTCAGATCCCGCGCGGTGACCCGCACCGGGCCCTCGCCGGTGTCCAGCTCGGCCTCCGTGAACCAGCGCGCGAGCGCGGCGGTGTCGGGGAGCCGCTCCAGCGGGGTGGCGTGCCGTTTGCCGAGGGTGGCGGCGAAGTCCAGACAGGGGCGGCCGCCGACGAACGGGAACGCGAGGGCCGGGTCGGCGGGGGCGGGGCTGCCGGTCATGGCCTCGAGAGTACACCGGTTCATACGGTGTCGCTCAAGTCGGTCGATCACTTGACACCGGTTGAGGCGGTGTCGGAAGGTGACACCACTTCAACCGGTGTCAGTGGCTCGGGTGACCGGGCAGGGAGCAGGTGCGGTATGCGTGCGGTGCGGATCGACAGCTTCGGCGGACCGGAGGTCCTGGTGCCCCTCGACGTCCCCGACCCGGTGCCGGGGCCCGGGGAGGTGCTCGTGCGGATCGGCGCGGCCGGGGTGAACCGGGCGGACGCCCTGCTCCGCGCGGGCCTCTACCACCGGGCCGGACGGCCGCCGCTGATCCCGGGCGTGGAGGCGGCGGGTGTCGTCGTCGAGGTGGGGGAGGGGGTGACCGGTGTCGCGCCGGGACAGCGGGTCATGGCCCTGGACGGCGGCAAGTCCTCCGGTTTCTACGCGGAGTTGGCCACGGTGCCCGCCACCCATGTGGTCGTGCTCCCCGACGGGGTGGACCTCGCCCGGGCCGCCACGCTGCCGGTCGCCTGGCTCAGCGCCTGGTACTGCCTGCGCCACCTCGCCCGTGTCACCAAGGACGACACCGTGGTGGTGAAGGCCGCGGCGAGCGGGGTGGGCACGGCGGCCGTGCAGATCGCCGCCGAGGCGGGGGCGCGGGTCCTCGCCCTGGCCGGTTCGGCCGAGAAGGCCGCCTGGGCGGGGGAGTTCGGCGCCGACGTGACCCTCGACACCTCCGCCCACCCCGACGACGCCGAGGTCGAGGAGGTGCTGCGGCTGACCGACGGACGCGGTGCTGACGTCGTCCTGGACACCGTCGGAGGGCCCGCCTTCGGGCGCAGCCTGCGCGAGGTGGGGCACGGCGGCCGGGTCGTCGCCCTGGCCAACGTGGCCTTGGCGCCCAGCACCGTCGACACCCGCGACTTCTATCCCAAGAACGCCTCGATCCTCGGCTTCCAGCTCACCAACCTCCACCTGAACGGCTGGGACCCGCGCCCCGACCTGCGAGAACTCTCCGAACGGGTCGCCGCCGGCGCCTACCGCGTACCGATCGAGACGGTCGTACCCCTGGAGGAGGCCCGCGCCGCGCACGAGCGGCTGGAACGACGCGACAACCGGGGCAAGATCGTGCTGTCGGTGGGGGACGGGTCCGACGTATGAGTCGTCCGCTCCGGGCGCGAGCTGCCGGGGCACTCCGGTCTCCTGCACGGGCGGGACCGCCGGTGGCCAGACGCCCGTCGCCTGTACCCCGAGCGCATGGGCCCGTGCCACCAGTTCCGTTCGGTTGCTCGCGTTCCATCGGGTCGACGGGCGGCGCAGGTGGTAGGTGACGCCGTCTGTCGTGAGGCCTGTCTCCTGGGCGGTCCGGGACGTGGTCGAGCCGCCGGCGAGCAGGGCCAGGATGCGGGCCTCGACGGGCGTGGCCGGGGCGGGAGCGGTGGGGGAGTGCTGCCGTTCGCCCTCCACGCGGAGCATCACCAGCAGCGAGGGCGTCTCGTCGACCGTGTCGCTCACCGGGTCCGCCGTCAGCTCCGGGACCGGCTGGCCGGACTGACCGACGACCCGCGCACCCTCGTCGAGCTCTTCGAGACGCACCCCGCGCTGCGCGGCGCACTCGACTGGCCCGCCCTGCTCGACCTGCTGCCCCCGCGCCCCTACTCGGTGTCCTCGTCGCCGCGGACGGACCCCGGGCACATCGATCTCATGGTCTCCTTGGTGGGGACCCCGCCCGTACGGGCCTCGGCACCTGCCGCGGGACCGGCTCCGGACACCTCGCCGGCGTGCAGCCCGGCGACACGGTCCTCGCCCGGATCCGGCCCTGCCGGGACGCGTTCCGCGTCGACCACACCCGCCCGGCCGTGCTGATCTCGGCGGCGTTCCGCGGGGCCGCCGCCGACCGCGTGGCCGCCCTGGGCCGGGGTGAGGAACTCCCGGCCGCCCTCTGCCACTTCGGCTGCCGCGCCCCGGACGCCGACTTCCTGCACGCCGCCGACGCCGTAAGGGCCGTATGGCTGCGCCCGGCCTTCAGCACCGTCACCGCCAGCGGCTACGTGCAGCACCTTCTCGCCGCCGACGGCGCGGAGATCTGGGAACTTCTGCGGGCCGGTGGCCGTGTCTACGTGTGCGGGGACGGATCACGGATGGCTCCCGGCGTGCGGGACGCGTTCCGTACCCTGTTCCGGGAACACACGCCCGACGCCGACGAGTCGGCCGCCGAGCGGTGGCTCGACGGGCTGGTGCGGGACGGGCGTTACATCGAGGACGTGTACGCCACGGGGTGAGAGAAGGGGCGGGACCTTGGTGGACTCCTGGGAGTGGGCGCGGCAGGTGCTGGAGCACGCGGGCCTCGACCCCGGCCGGCTCGCCCGTGTCCGGCCCCTGACCGGCGGCACGTACAACACCGTCGAGGAGCTCCTGCTCACCGACGGCACCCGGTACGTCCTCAAGGTCCCGCCCGCGTCCACCGTCCCCGGCCTGCGCCACGAACGCGAACTCCTCGTCTCCGAGGCGGAGTTCTACCGCGCGGCCGCCACGGTCGAGGTGGCCGCACCGCACGTGGTGACCGTCGGCGGCCGCGCCGGCGTACCGCACCTGCTGATGACCGCCTGTCCCGGAGAACCCTGGGACGGCTCGCTCACCGAGGCCGAACGCGCCCCGCTGCGCAGGGAACTGGGCCGGCAGGTGGCCCGGCTGCACACGGTGACCGGGCCGGGCTTCGGTTACCCCTCCCACGCACTCGGCCCGCTCGCCGCCGACTGGCGGACCGCGTTCACCACCATGACCGAGGCCGTCCTGGCCGACGCCCGGGACTACGGGGCGCGGCTGCCCCGCTCCGTCGAACAGGTGGACAGCACCCTGCGGGCCGGCTGCCCCGCACTCGACGAGGTCACGGTCCCCGCCCTGGTCCACTTCGACCTGTGGGACGGGAACATCCTGGTGCACCGACCCGCCGACGGGGAGCCGCGCATCGGCGGGCTCGTCGACGGGGAGCGGATGTTCTGGGGCGACCCCCTCGCCGACTTCGTCTCCCTGGCACTGCTCGGGGACATCAAGAAGGACGAGGCGTTCCTCACGGGCTACCGGGAGGCGGGCGGCCGGGCCGAGTTCGACGTCCCGGCCCGGGTCCGCCTGGCCCTCTACCGCGCCTACCTCTACCTGATCATGCTGACGGAGACCGTCCCCCGGGCGGTCGACGACGAGAAGGAACGCTGGGTCCAGTCGGCGGTGGCACCCGAACTCGTCGCCGCCCTCGACGAGATCGAGGCCCTCGCCAGGGTCACGGGAGCCTGAACACCCTTGAACAAGCGCACCGTACGCGACCTCAGACGCGCCAACCGCACGGCCGTACTGCAGCGCCTCTACTTCGACGGACCCCTCAGCCGCTTCGAGCTCGGCCCCGTCACCGGGCTCAGCTCCGGCTCGGTCAGCAACGTCGTCGCCGACCTCGTGGCCGACGGCCTGCTGGAGGAGGCCGGCAGCGTCGACTCCGACGGCGGACGCCCCCGCACCCTGCTGAGGGTCGCCCCGGACAGCGGCCACATGATCGGCGTCGACGTCGGCGAGACCCGGGTCCGCGTCGAGCTGTTCGACCTCACCCTCACCGAACTCGTCCGCGCCGAAAGGCCGTTGACCCAGCCGGGCTACGACGTCGAGGCCATCGTCGGGCACATCCGCGACGGCATCGCCGAAGTGCTCTCCGCCGCCGCGATCGAGCCCGAGGCGCTGCTCGGCGTGGGCATCGGCGTGCCCGGCATCGTCGCGCACACCCCCGAGAGGGGGGCCGTCGTGCACGGACAGACCATCGGCTGGGACGCCGTCCCGCTGGAGGCCCTGCTGCGCACCGGCTCCCCGCTGCCCGGCAGCGTCCGGTACTTCATCGACAACGGCGCCAAGACCCTCGGCCAGGCCGAGATGTGGTTCGGCGGCGGACGCGGAGCCCGCAGCGCCGTCGTCGTGCTCTTCGGCTCCGGCGTCGGAGCCTGCCTGGTGACCCCCGAGGTGGAGCACGGCCGGGCGGTCGAATGGGGGCATCTGACCGTACGGGTCAGGGGGCGCCGCTGCCGCTGCGGTGCCCTGGGCTGCCTGGAGGCCTACGCGGGCGCCGAGTCGCTGCTGGAGCGCTGGCGGGAGGCGGGCGGCCGGCCGTCCGAGGGCGCCGACGAGGAGAGCGCGCTGGCCGAGATGCTCGGCGCCGCCCACCCGGCCGACGGCACCCCGGGCGACCCCGTGGCGCTCGCCGTCCTGGAGGAGACCGCCGAGTACCTGGGCGCCGGCCTGTCCGACCTGATCAACCTGTTCCAGCCCGAGCGGATCGTCGTGGGCGGCTGGGCCGGGCTCCAGCTCGGCGAGCGGTTCCTGCCCGCCGTACGGCGCCACGCGACGGCGTACGCGCTGCGGTACCCGGCCGAGAAGGTCACCGTCGACCTCGGGCGCCTCGGACCCGACGCGGTCACCGTCGGCGCGGCCATCCTCCCGCTCGCCGACTTCTTCGCCCGCGGCGGCCGGCGCCCCGAGCCCGCACCCGAGGGACCGGCACCGGCGTGGCGGACCGCCCTGGAGGAGCGCGCCCCGCACTGACGTTTCGCCGACCTGCGCGGAGGTACTCGCGCTCCCGCCGTGCACCGAAGAAGGGAGAACACCGTGGACCACCGCAACGAAGGCCCGGGCGAGAACGGTGACCCCGTCCCGCGGGACCTGCCGGACCAGCAGGCGGGCGAGGGCGAGGACCCCTGGGAGGTCGCCACCGTCCCGGACGGGGAGACCGGCACCGACGAGCCGGAGGACGTCCCCGACACCGACGAGGCGGGGACCGGCCGGCAGGGGGCGCCGCGCTCGGACACCGTGCACCCCGAGCACCCGGAAGCCGAGGAGTCCTCCGGCTGATCCGCGCGGGGCGCCGGGTCAGCCCACCTTGCGGCCCTTCATCGGCTCCGTGCGCGCCCCCGCGCCCTGCTGCATCCCGCGCAGGAACTCCTCCAGGACCTCGGTCGCGGTGTGTTCCGGGTACCAGCCCAGCTCCGTACGCGCACGCGTGCAGTCCATCAGGGGCAGCCGCAGCACCGCGTCGAACAGATGCGGGGACGCGGGCAGCAGATGCAGGCCCCACGCGGCCGCGATCGCCGAGCGGGCCGCGGTGCGCGGCAGCCGCACCGGGCGGGCGCCGAGCATCTCGCCCAGCAGTTCCGCGTCGACCGGCGGTTCGCCCGCCAGGTTGAAGGCGCCCCGCACGTCCGAGCGCACCGCCAGGGCGTAGGCCTTGGCGGCGTCGTCGGTGTGCAGCGCCTGCACCCGCAGGCCGGGGATGTCGGGCAGGAAGGGCAGCAGGTCGGGCCGGGCGAGCTGGCCGGGCAGGAACCGGCCGCCGAAGATGCGGCGCTGCTCGCTGGCCGACTCCCGCTTGAACAGGAACGCAGGGCGCATCCGGACGACCCGGACGGCGGGGTGGTCGCGTTCGAACGTGTCCAGGGTCCGCTCCAGGTAAGCCTTCTCCCGGCAGTACGCGGCGTCCGGCCAGCCGTGCGTCGGCCACGACTCGTCCACCGCGTGCTCCTTGGGGCCGGGGGAGTAGGCGCCCACGGACGAGGCGTGGACCAGCGTCGGCACCTTCGCCGCCGCCACCGCCTCGAACACCCGGATCGAGCCGAGTACGTTGGTGCGCCAGGTCACCGCCGGGTCGTGCGTCGGCTGGAACGCCCAGGCGAGGTGGATCACGGCGTCGGCGCCCGCGAACTCCTCCGCCAGATCCGTCCGTTGCGAGGACAGGTCGACCGCGGACCACTCCGTCCGCGCGGGCGACCAGTCCGGGATCCGCCGGGCCAGGCCCCGTACGGAGCCGACCTCCGGATCCTCCGAGAGAAGGCGCACCACGCTGGTTCCCACGTTGCCGGTGGCGCCCGTGACCACGATCCTGCTGCCGGTTGAAGTGCTCACCTTCGGCTCCTTCGGGCCGCTGGGGCGGGGAACCGCCCGAGTACCCGGCCTCCGGCGATGCACGCGACGCCCGGCACGCTCCGCGACCGCGAGATGATCACCCCATGAGCGAGATCATCCTGATGTCCGACGCCCGAGTCGCCGCCGTCCCCGTCGAGGAGAACGGCGAGCCCCTCGTGGACGTCCGCGACCACCTTCTCGTCGACGACCGCAAGGAGGAGGACTCCCTGGGCGCCGAGATCTTCCTGCGCCGGGGTGTCCTCGACCGGCTGCTGCGGGCACAGGCCCTGCTGCCCGACGGACTGCTCCTGCTGTTCGTGGAGGGATACCGGCCGCCCGCCCTCCAGCGGCACTACTTCGAGGAGTACGCGGAAGAACTCCGCGCCGCCCACCCCGACTGGGCCGCCGACCGGATCCGGACCGCGGCCAGCCGCTATGTCTCCCCGCCCGAGATAGCCCCGCACAGCGCCGGCGCGGCCGTCGACCTCACCCTCGCCGACACCGACGGCCGCGAACTCGATCTGGGCACCGCGATGAACGCCAACCCCGAGGAGAGCTACGGCGCCTGCTACACGGGCGCCGCCAACATCACCGAGGAGGCGAAGGCCAACCGGGCCGTGCTGGGCGCGGCGCTGACCGCGGCCGGCCTGGTCAACTACCCGACCGAGTGGTGGCACTGGTCCTACGGCGACCGCTACTGGGCGCTGGAAACCGGGGCGCCCGCCGCGCTGTACGGGCCGAAGCAGGCGGCCGGTCTCTGAGGAGCCCGCGCTGTACGGGCCGAAGGAGGCTGCCGGTCTCTGAGGAACCCGCGCTGTACGGGCCTAAGCACGCGGCCGGTCTCTGAGGAATCCGCCGGCTGCCGGACCCCGGCTCAGGCGAACGCGTTCACGCCCGTGAGCTCCGCCGACAGGGTCCACAGCCGGGCCGCCTGCTCCGGGTCGGTGGCCCAGGCCCGGACGCCGCCGCTCTGGTCGCCGTCGACGGCGGGCTCGGCGATGTCGCAGTCCTCCAGGTAGACGCCGCCCATCCCCGCGAGCTGGGGCGAGGTCGCCGCCCACACCTGCGTGGCCGCGCCCTGCTCGGGGCTCTTGAAACCCGAGGGGTTCAGGGCGTTGCCCTGCTCGTCGATCCAGCCGCGCTCCACCATCTCCGCCTTGGGGAGGTGGCGCTGCAACGGGGTGAGGATGCCGCCCGGGTGGAGCGCGAAGGCCCGCACCCCGCGGTCGGCGCCCAGCTTGTCGAGGTGCACGGCGAACAGGACGTTCGCCGTCTTGGCCTGGCCGTACGCCTGCCACTTGTCGTAGCCCGTCCGCCAGTGGACGTCGTCCCAGCGCATGCCGGAGAAGTGGTGGGCGCGCGAGGACACCGAGACCACCCGGGCGCCGCCCGGCTCGATGGCCGGCCACAGCCGGTTGACCAGGGCGAAGTGCCCGAGGTGGTTGGTGGCGAACTGCGCCTCCCAGCCCGGTCCGACCCGGGTCTCCGGGCATGCCATGATCCCGGCGCTGTCGATGACGAAGTCGACCGTGCGGCCCGAGTCGAGGAACCGCTCGGCGAAGGCGCGGACGCTGTCCAGGTCGCCGAGGTCGAGCTCGTCCAGTTCGACATCGCCGAGGCCGGCGAGCGCCTTCCAGGCGGTGTCGGGACGCCGGGCCGGGACGACGACCCGGGCGCCGGCCTTGGCGAGCGCCCGGGTGGTCTCCAGACCGAGCCCCGAGTAGCCGCCCGTGACGATCGCGAGCTTGCCGGACAGGTCGACGCCGGCGAGGACATCGTCGGCGGTGCTCTGGGCGCCGAACCCCGAACCGATCTTGTGCTGTGCAGTGCTCATGACCGGAACGCTACGAATTGGAGTGCTCTCGAAGTCAAACGCGGCCCGTCCGGCGCGCCGGGCCCGGACATCGCGCCGGGCCCGGACATGAGGAAGCCCCGACCGGACGGGGGAATCACGGTCGGGGCGGTCAGGTGGTGGGCACGGATGGCGGTCGCCTCTCGGCGAAAGGCTCCACAGGGCTTCAGCCGAACGATCGTCCCTGTGGGCAAAAGGTGAGGCCCGGGGACACTGTCCCATCCGTACCCACGGTCTGTTCAACGGGCAACGACCCTTCGGTGTTCCTCCGTACGGGATGATCCCGGGTGAGCTCCGTCACCCGTGCCGACCGGTCGGAACGGTCTCGCTCCACAGGTTCTCGGCCTGCAGCAGCAGGGTCCCCAGCACCGTCGTGCCCTCGGCCCCCTGCCCGGCGTGCTCCCGCAGCCCCTCCTGGAGCTGACCTCGCAGTTCCCGCATGGCCGCCTCGGCGTGCTCGTCCGGCCGTGCCTCCCCGTCGGTTTCGAGCAGCCGGTCGCCCTCCGCGCGGCAGGCGTCGCCGATGAGCTGCAGCAGGTCGGCGTACGCGCCCAGGGCCGGACCGGCGGGCGGGGCGGGGGCCCGGTCCTCGTCCGCGGCCACGGCCAGCGTCCGGGTGAGCGCGCGGATGTGCCCGGTGACCCGGCTCCAGCGCTCGTCCTCCCACTCCGGCGGCAGCGCCGCGGGAGGCCGCCGTACGGCCCGCAGGGGGGTGGCGGTCAGCCGCAGGCTCTCCCGGCTCCAGGCGCGGGCGGACCGCAGCGCCTCCAGCCGGCGCTCCAGGCGGGACGAGGCGTGCGACCAGCCCTGGGCGTCCCACGTACCGTCCCGCAGGTCACCGGCGACGGTGTGCAGGGTGTCGCCCGCCTCCCGGGCCAGCGCCGCGAGGTTCTCCCGAACGTCCCGCAGATGGATCGGCGGGAACACGAAGGCGTTCACGGCGAGACCGATGACCGCGCCGAGCGCGGCCTGTCCCACCCGGTGGCCCACGGCGGACACCCCGGCGGCGCTGGTGGAGAGGGTGAACAGCGCGGTGGTGGCGCCGTAGATCCCCTGGTCGCCGAAGCGCGGCCAGTTCGCGAGGAGCACCAGCAGCGGCACGGACAGGGCCACCGCGCCCAGCGTGCTCCCGGTGACGGCCAGGGCCACCGACGCCAGCACGGTCCCGCAGCAGATCGCCGCGAGCTGCCGCACGGCCTGCATCAGCGAGCTGTACACCGTGGCCTGCATCAGCACCACCGCCACCCAGGGCGCCATCAGGGCCATCGGATCGCCCATCCACACGCCCGCCACCAGCCAGGCGAGGATCGCGGCGGCGGAGGCCTTGAGCGACTGCACAAGCAGGTCGCGCTCCCGCCCCGGCCCACGGCAGGCGGCACGGGCCGCCCGGCCCACGGCACCGGCCTCCTGCCGCAGGGCGTGCGTCGGGCGGGGCTGTCGGCGAAGGGCTTGTGTCACACCAGTCATGTGCTGTGGGTTCCGTGCCGTCGGGCACGTCATGCCAGGGGACTGTCCGCCAGGGACGCCAGGAGGTGGGCCGGATCGTCGTAGACGGCCTGCGCGCCCGCCTCCTCCAGGTCGGCGCGGGGGATGCCGCCGCACAGGACGCCGACGCAGCGCACCCCCGCCCGGGTGCCGGCCTGCATGTCCCAGACGGTGTCGCCGACGAGGACCGCGCGCTCGGCGGGCACCCCGGCCAGCTCCAGGGCGTGCTCGACGGGCTCGGGGGCGGGCTTGCCCTCCTCGACGTCGTCGGCGCTGGCGGTGGCCATGATCGCGTCGTCGGCGGAGATCGCCCGGCGCAGCGCGGACAGTTCCGCCCCGCCCGCCGAGGTGGCGAGCACCACCCGCCAGCCCTCGTGGTCCAGGTGCCGCAGCAGCCGGCCCGCGTCCCGCAGGGCGGGCAGCCGGTCGAAGTACTGCCCGTAGAGGGCCTTGTGGGCGGCGCTGAGCTCGGCGTCCTGGTCCTTGTCGCGGTCCTCGCCGAGGAGGTGTGCGACCAGGTCGTCGGAGCCGAGCCCGATGGCCCGGTGGACGGCGTGCATCGGCACCTGGTGGCCCGCCTGCCGCAGCGCTTCCCACCAGGTCGTCACATGCAGGTGGTTGGTGTCGACCAGGGTGCCGTCGACGTCGAACACTGCCGCCCGTTCCATGAATGCTCCTCTTCTGTCGGGGCGCTCGGGTACCACGTCAGGCGCCCGCCACTCGGGCCGGTACCCGGCCCTCCCGGGACCAGGCCAGCAGGTCGTCGAGGCTCCAGGTGGTCACGACCCGCTCCGCGGGCACCCCGCACGCCTCCGCCCGCTCGCAGCCGAGGATCTGCCAGTCGAGCTGGCCGGGGGCGTGCGCGTCGGTGTCGATCGAGAACAGCACGCCCGCCTCGACCGCCCGGCGCAGCAGCCGGCGCGGCGGGTCGAGGCGCTCCGGGCGGCTGTTGATCTCCACCGCCGTGCCCGACTCGGCGCACGCGGCGAACACCTCGTCCGCGTCGAACTCCGACTCGGGCCGCCCCCGCCCGGTCACCAGCCGTCCCGTGCAGTGCCCGAGGACGTTCGCGTGCGGGTTCCGCACGGCGGCCACCATGCGCCGGGTCATCGAGCGGGCGTCCATGCGCAGCTTGGAGTGCACGGACACGACCACGACGTCCAGGCGGTCCAGGAGTTCGGGTTCCTGGTCCAGCGAGCCGTCGTCGAGGATGTCGCACTCGATGCCGGTGAGCAGCCGGAAGGGCGCCCAGGTCGCGTTCAGGTCGGCCACCACGTCCAACTGCTCCCGCAGCCGCTCCGGGGACAGTCCGCGGGCGACGGTCAGCCGCGGCGAGTGGTCGGTCAGCACCGCCCACTCGTGGCCGAGCTCCGCCGCGGTGCGGCCCATCTCCTCGATCGGGCTGCCGCCGTCCGACCAGTCGGAGTGCAGATGGCAGTCACCGCGCAGCAGCGCCCGCAGCCTGTCGCCACCCCGCCCCCGGGGCGCGCCGGACTCCGCCTCCAGCTTCTCCAGGTAGCCGGGCACGCCTCCGGCCAGCGCCTCGCGCACCACTTGGGCCGTCTTCGGGCCGACGCCCTTGAGCGACTCCAGCGAACCGGCGTCCGCGCGCTCGCGCACCTCGTCCGCGGGCAGCCCGTTGAGCACCCGGGCCGCCGTGCGGAAGGCACGGACGCGGTACGTCGGCGCCAGGGACCGCTCCAGCAGGAAGGCGATCCGTTCCAGGGCCTCGACGGGATCCATGGCCACCTCCACCTCCAGAGTTCCCCACGCTCACAGGGGACGCACGACGGGCGAGCGGTTTGTCGGGTTCGCCGCCGGGTACTGCGATGCCTCGTCGGACGTCCCCCGGATCCGGCACCCGGAACGCCCGGCGGCTGCCTCGTCAGCCCTGACGACACCCCCGTCCCGAGGAGGCCGACATGTCCGCCCCGACCGCACCCCGCAGCAAGGTGGCCGTGATCACCGGCGCCGACTCCGGCATCGGCCGGGCCACCGCCGTCCGGCTGGCCCGGGCGGGGATGGACATCGGCATCACCTGGCACAGCGACCTCAAGGGCGCGGAGGAGACCGCCGAGGAGGTCCGCGCCCTCGGCCGGCGCGCGGCCGTGGCCCAGATGGACCTGACCCGGCTGCCCGTCGCCGCCGGCACCGTCGACGAACTGTGCGACCGGCTCGGGCGGTTGGACGTCCTGGTCAACAACGCGGGCACCGGCACCATGACGCCCTTCCTGGACCTGGAGCTCGAGACCGTCCGCGAGGTCCTGGAAGTCGATCTGGTCGGCCCCTTCCTGTGCGGGCAGCGGGCCGCCCGGCACATGGTCCGGCAGGGCGACGGCGGACGGATCGTCAACGTGACCTCCGTCCACGAGCACCAGCCCCGGGTCGGCGCGGCCCCCTACTGCGCGGCCAAGGGCGGTCTGGGACTGCTCACCCAGGTCATGGCTCTGGAGCTGGCCGAGCACGGCATCACCGTCAACGCGGTGGCGCCCGGCGAGATCGCCACCCCGATGACGGGCCAGGAGGACACCGACGTCCACACCGAGGAGCGCCCCGGTGTGCCGCTGGGCCGCCCGGGTGACGCCCGCGAGGTCGCCGCGGTGATCGCCTTCCTGGCCGGTCCCGAGGCCACGTACGTCACCGGCGCGTCCTGGAGCGTCGACGGCGGGATGCTGAGGATGGGGCCGCAGGCCGGCTCGCACCTGGAGGACGACGAGTGGCGGCGCCCTTGAGACTGCGGACCAGTTCCCGCGACCGCCCCGGCTTCACCCGCGTCCGCTGTGGCCGGGGCTTCCGCTACCTGGACGCCGAGGGCCGGCCGGTCACCGACCCGGACGCACTGGCCCGCGTCCGCGCCCTGACCGTCCCGCCCGCCTGGCGCGAGGTGTGGATCTGCCCCGGGGCCAACGGCCACCTCCAGGCCGTGGGCACCGACGACGCGGGACGGCGCCAGTACCTGTACCACGAGCGGTTCAGCGAGCGGCAGGACCAGGCCAAGCACACGCATGTGCGGGAGGTGGCCCGGGCGCTGCCGGCGCTGCGCGAGCGGGTCGCCGAGGACCTCGCGGGCCGGGGTCTGAGCCGCACCCGGGTCACGGCCTGCGCGGTGCGCCTGCTCGACCTCGGCTTCTTCCGGATCGGCAGCGACCGGCACACCGCCCGGATGGAGACCTACGGCCTGACGACCATGCTCCGCGAGCACGTCACCTGCGGTCGCGAGGAGCTCACCTTCGCCTACCCGGCCAAGGGCGGCATCGAGCTGGTCCGCGCTTTGGTGGACGAGGACGCCCTGACCGTCGTACGCGCGCTCAAGCGGCGCAGGCGGGGCGGGGACCGGCTGCTGGCGTTCTGGGAGGGGGGCGCCTGGCACGACCTGCACGGCGCCGACCTGAACGAGGCGCTGCGGAGGCTGTCCGGCACCGACGTGACGGCCAAGGACTTCCGCACCTGGCACGCCACGGTCCTGGCCGCCGTCGCCCTCGCGGTGACCGCCGAGGACGGCCGGGCCACCGAGACGGCCCGGCGCCGGCAGATCGCCCGGACGGTGCGGGAGGTCAGCCACTACCTGGGCAACACGCCCGCGGTGTGCCGGGCCTCGTACATCGACCCGCGGGTCTTCGAGCTGTTCGAGCAGGGCAGGACCGTCGCCCCGGCGCTCACCCGGCTGGGCGAGCACGGGGACTTCGGGCGGCCGGCCACCCAGGGGGCGGTGGAGGCCGCGGTCCTCGACCTGCTGGGCGGGTGACGCCCGCCTCTCCCCGAGGCGGGATGCGTTCTACGCTCGTTCCATGACCGAAATCGCGAGCCCGCACATCGGCAAGCCGCGGATCATCGTGCTCGGGGTCCAGCCGACCACGCCCCCGTTCCGCATCGTGGAGATCGACGGGGAGGTGGTCGGCGAGGCGAGAGCGGTGACCGACGTGCTGGAGGCGGCCGCCGCCTTCGGCATCATCGTCCACGACCTGGACGATCCCGACGTGGTGCGCTGGGTGGGTGGCGACAAGTTCACCTGGACCCGGCACTGACCGACCGGCTCAGCCGACCGTCCACTTCTGGTTGGCGGCGCCCGTGCAGGTCCACAACTGGAGCCGGGTGCCGTTGGCCGAGTTGTTGCCGGTCACGTCGAGGCACTTGTCGGCCTGCTGGTTGACGATGTCGCGGGCGCCCGTGACGGTCCATCGCTGGGCGCCGGAGCCGTTGCAGTCGTAGAGCTGTATCGGCGTGCCGTCCGCGGTGCCGCCGCCGGTGGCGTCCAGGCACTTGCCGAGCGCGCGGACGGTGCCGTCGGAGCCGACGGTCCACTGCTGGGCAGCGGTGCCGTTGCAGTCGTAGAGCTGTACGGCGGTCCCGTTCGCGGAATTCGCCCCGGCCACGTCCGCGCACTTGCCCGCCAGGCCCCGGATCGCCGCCCCGGTGGCCGTGTCACCCGTGGTGACCGAGACGTGGTCCACGACGAGCTGCTGCGGGAAGGCCGTGGAGCCGTCCGGGTCGCCGGGCCAGTAGCCGCCGACCGCGAGGTTGAGGATCAGGAAGAACGGCTTGTTGAAGACCCAGGTGCGGCCGCCCAGGTCGGCGGGGGTGCGCCGCTGGTAGACGTTGCCGTCCACGGACCAGGTGATGGAGTCGGGCGCCCAGTCGACGGCGAAGGTGTGGAAGGCGTCCGCGAAGGCCTGGCCGTTCGGCAGGGAGTAGCCGGCGCCTATGCCGCCCGAGCCGGAGTAGCCGGGGCCGTGGATGGTGCCGTGCACGGTCGAGGGCTCGAAGCCGACGTTCTCCATGATGTCGATCTCACCCGAGTCGGGCCAGTTGACCGGGGTGCCGAGCATCCAGAACGCCGGCCACATGCCCTGTCCGCGCGGGATCTTCATACGGGCCTCGACGTGTCCGTACTGGGCGGTGAACCTGCCCGAGGTGTTGAGCCGCGCCGAGGTGTACTGGCAGGTGCCGTACCAGCACTGGTAGTTCGCCGGGTTCTCCTTGCGCGCGGTGATGACCAGGTGGCCCTGGCCGTCGAGCGCGGCGTTCTTGTTGCCCGACGTGTAGTACTGCCGCTCGTGGTTGTTGACGTTGTCGCCGGTCTCGATCTGCCACTTCGAGGAGTCGACCGCGGCTCCGGCGGGCCCGTCGAAGGTGTCGGAGAAGGTCACCGCCGCCGCGGCGGCGGCAGCGGTGGGTGCGGCGGGCGGGTCCGCCTGGGCGGTACCGGAGGCGATCAGTACGGCGGACAGCGCGGTGAGGAGACATCCGCGCAGCAGGCGTGAGGCGGCCACGGCTCATCCTTCGGGAGTGGGGGGTGAAGGTGTCGCCTCTTGATTTAAGAAGTGAGTTAAGTGGGCGTCAATACTTTGGTACAGACCAGAACTTGAGCGGGCGTCGGATCGCCTACGCCTTCTTCGCCGGCTTGTGCACCGCCCGGCTCAGCCGCCGCCCCAGCAGCAGATAGCCGATCAGGGCGCCGGAGGTGTTGAGGATGACGTCGTCGATGTCGAAGGCCCGGCCCTCCACCAGCGCGCCCTGCGCGAACTCCACCAGCAGCATCACGACGGCCGTCAGCAGCACGATCCGCAGCATCCCGCGCGTCTTCGGGGCAATGATCGGGACCAGGATGCCGAACGGCACGCCCAGCAGGATGTTCCCGCCGATCTGCTTGACCGCGTCCCGCATCTCCGGCTGGTCCAGATAGGCCTTCAGCGAGGCGCCGGGATGCAGGTTGGTGTGGGTCAGATCGACCGACGCGGGCGAGGGTTCGAGCGTCAGCCTGGCCAGCACGACGGCGAACGCCACCATGAACGCGAAGGCGAACACCATCGCCACGAAGCGGACGACCAGTGAGAGCGGATCCCGCCGGGGGCGGGCGGGTTTCGCCGCGCGCTCGGTCTTGGGGGTGCCGGTGTCCGACCCCGCTCGCGAACGTGAGGGCGCCCAGGCCATTACATTCCTCCGCTCTTCAACTTCCCTGTGTCGTAAGGCGATTACCCCTGATCGGTCCGAGGATGCCGCCGCACCCCGACCGGACTCCGGTTTCCCTTCGTACGCTCGGGGCACTGGGGGCTGGGTACCGCGCGCGTCGCCACCGCACGCCCCCGGGGCGGTGTTTGGATGGCGCGGGGCGGACGTCCCCCGGGGCGCGGCGACGAGGAGGTGGTGCATGCGAGGGCGTACGGCACTCCTCGCCACGGCCGAACTCCTCGGCTGGTGGGCCGCGCTCGCCGTGCTCTGGCTCGTCCTCATCAGCACCGTGGACACCCTGGAACTCGCCGTCGGCGCCGGCGTCGCCTGCCTCGGCGCGCTCGCCGCCCGGGCCGGCCGGCGGGCGGTGACCGGACGGTGAACGGCTGGATCCTCGCGGCGGCCCTCGTCCTCGGCGGGGGAGTGGGCGCCACCGTGTGGGGCGTCGCCACCGGGCCGCTCCGGCGCCGGGTCGTCGCGCAGAACCTGTGCACCGCCTTCGCCTGCCTCGCCCTCCTGCTGCTCTCCCAGGGCTACGACCGTCCCTCCTACGTCGACCTCGCCCTGGTCCTCGCCCTGCTGGGCCCGGTCGGCACCCTCGTCTTCGCCCGGCTGCTCGCCGACGAACTGGCCGACGACCCGCCGGGCGCCTGGGGACTGACGTACGCGGGAGCCGCCGTCGGCGCGGTCGTCGTGCCCGCGCTGTGCGTGGCCGCCGGACCGAGCCGGGCGACGGCCAAACTCCTGGTCGTCGGCGTCCTGCTGATCGGAGGGAACATCGTCGCCTCGCGCGCCCTGGCCGGCGGATTCCCGGAGGTCCGCGGTGGCTGACGCGGTGATCGTCGTCGCGCTGCTCCTGGTCGCCCTCTCCGCGACCGCGGCGGTGGCCGTCCGTGACCCCGTCCGCCAGGCCCTTGTCCTGTCCGTGCTCGGTGTGGTCCTCGCGGTCCTGTTCACCGTGCTCCAGGCCCCCGACGTCGCCCTCTCGCAACTGGCCGTGGGCTCCGCCCTCACCCCGCTGCTGCTCCTGCTCGCCGTCCACAAGGTCAGGCGGCGCGGAAAGAAGGAAGGGCACCGCCGGTGAGCCGGCGCGCCCGGCTGTGGCTCGTGGCGGTGGGCGGCGCGGGCCTGGCCGCGCTGTTCGTGGCCGCCGCCCTGGACCTGCCCGCCTTCGGCGGCGAATCCCATCCCTACGGCGACCGGGCCGTCCACGCCTCCCTGGCGCGGCGCACCGCCAACGTCATCGCCTCCGTCAACTTCGACCAGCGCGCCTTCGACACCCTCGGCGAGATGACCATCCTGTTCGCGGCGGTCATCGGCTGTGTGATCCTGCTGCGCCAGACCCACGACGAGCACCGCGACCGCCCCGGCCCCGGCAAGGTGGCCCGCCCGGTCCGCGGGTACGCCCTCCTGGTCCTCCCCGTCGCCCTGCTCACCGGCCTCTACGTCATCGCCCACGGACAGCTCAGCCCCGGCGGCGGCTTCCAGGGCGGAGTCGTCGCCGCCACCTCCCTGCACCTGCTCTACCTGGGCGCCGACTACCGCGCCCTGGAACGCGTCAGACCGGTCGGCCTGTACGAGACCGGCGACGCGATCGCGACCTCCGCCTACGTGATCACCGGCCTGGCCGGGCTGATCGGCGGCTCCGCCTTCCTCGCCAACACCGTGCTGCCGTACGGCACCTTCGACACGATGTCCTCCGGCGGCACCGTGCCCCTGCTGAACGCGGCCGTCGGCATGGAGGTGGCCTGCGCGGTCGTCGTCCTGCTCGCCCGCTTCCTGGACCAGACCGTCGAGATCGAGGAGGGGGACGGGAAGTGATGGAGGTCTTTCCCTATCTGATCGCCGGGTGGGTCTTCCTGGCCGGCTGCTACGGCCTCGCCACCAGCCGCAACCTGATCCACGCCGTGGGCTGCCTCTCCGTGTGCCAGGCCGGCACCTATGTGCTGCTGCTGGCCGTCGGCTACCGCGACGGCGGCACCGCCCCCGTCTTCTCCGACCTCAAGCCCGGCTCCCGCCCGGTCGTCGACCCGGTCGTGCAGGCCCTGACCCTGACCGACGTCGTCGTCGGAGCCACCGTCACCGCCCTGCTGCTCGCCCTCGTCGTGCAGATCTCCAAACGGCACGGCACCGTCGACCCCGACGAACTCTCCGAGCTGCGCGGCTGATGGACGCCTCGCTGCCCCTGCTGGTGGCCGTACCGCTGCTCGGAGCCGCCCTGCTCGTCGCCGGCGGCCGACTGGTTCCCCGGCCCGTCGCCGAGACCCTCGGCTGCGCGGTCTCCGCGGGCACCGCCGCCCTCGCCCTCGTCCTCCTGCTGCACTCCTCCCCGCCCTTCCTGGAGTGGTCCGGCGGCTGGACCCCCGTGGCGGGGCACAGCGTCGGCATCGTCCTGATCGGCGACGGCCCCGGACTCGGCATGGCCGCGCTCGCCTCGCTGCTCACCCTGGCGGCACTGGCGTACTCCTGGCACTACTTCGACGAACCACCCAGCGGTCACGCCGGGGTCCTTCCCCGCGCTCCTGCTGCTGTTCCAGGGCGGCATGTGCGGGTTCTCGATCGCCGGCGACCTGTTCAACGCGTTCGTGTGGTTCGAGCTGATGAGCGTCGTGGCCTACGCCCTCACCGGCCACCGGGTCGAGGAGGCCAGAGCCGTGCAGGGCGCGCTGACCTTCGCCGTCGTCACCTCGCTCGGCGCCTACGCCATGCTCATGGGCATCGGGCTGCTGTACGCGCGCACCGGTGAGCTGGGGATGCACGCGATCGGGCGGGGACTGGACGCGCACGGGCGGCCGGACGCCCTGGTCCTCGCCGCGTTCGTCCTGGTCATGACCGCGCTGCTGGTCAAGGGGGCCGCCGTCCCCTTCCACTTCTGGCTGCCCGACGCGCACGCCGTGGCCCCCACCCCCGTGTGCATGCTGCTGTCGGGCGTCATGGTCGAACTCGGCACCTTCGGCGTCTGGCGCGTCTACGGCACGGTCTTCTCCGGGCCCGGCGGCGTCCCCGCCCCGGAGTTCGAGCGGGCCCTCGTGGCGCTGGGCGCGCTGACGGCCGTGATCGGCGCGGTGATGTGCTGGTACCAGCGGCACATCAAACGGCTGCTGGCCTACTCCACGGTCGCCCACACCGGGCTCTTCCTCATCGGCATCGGCGTCCTGAAGCCCGAGGCCGACGACGGGATCGCCCTGTACGTCCTCGGCCACGCCGGGGTGAAGGCTGCCCTGTTCGCCTGCACCGGCATCCTCCTCGACCGCTACGGCAGCGTCGACGAGCACGCCCTGCACGGCAGGGCCCGCGAGCTCAACGGGGTGGCCGTGCTCTTCGTCCTCGGGGCGCTCGGTCTCGCCGGTCTGCCACCCTTCGGCACGGCCCTCGGCAAGTCCGTCACCGAGGAGGCCGTGGGCGGGCCGCTCACCGTGCTCTACGTGGCGGCGAGCGCCGTCACCGCGGCGGCCGTCCTGCGGGTCGCCGCCCGGGTGTTCTGGGGCCTGGGCCCCAGGCCGGAGGCGGGGTCCGGCTACGAGACGACCGGTTCCGGCGAGCGGCCCGAGACCCGGCACCGGCTCAGCCGGATCCCGGACACCATGACCGCGGTGCCCGCCGTGCTGCTCGCCGGGGCCGTCGCCGTGGGCGTGGCCCCCGGTTTCGCGAAGGTGGTCGCGCGCTCGGTGAACCAGACCGGGTCCGCCGGTGTGTTCACCTCCGTCCACTGGACCCCGGCCGGCGTCCTGCTGGGCCTGCTCTCGACCCTGCTGGCCGGGGTCCTCGCCCTCCTCGCCGTCACCCGTCCGACGGCGTTCGCGGCACCGGACGCGGCGCTGCCCCTGCGGCGCCTGCAGTCCGGGCACGTCGGCGACTACGTGGCGTGGGTGCTGGTCGGCACCACCGTGCTCGGCGCCCTCACCCTGCCGGGCATGCTCGGCGGCTGATCAGGTGCCGTAGGTGACCTCGACCTTCTTGAAGCCGAGGGAGTTCAGCAGGCCCTTGAGCATGTTGGTGGTGTTGGTCTCGGCCCGCTTGGTCAGCTCGCTCTCCTTGGCGGCCTCGGTGATGTGCCGCACCGCGAGCTTCTGCACCGCCTGCTCGCTGTTGGGGTTGTCGGAGAAGAAGTCGCCGAGCCGGTCGAGCAGACCGCGCTGCTTGGAGACCGCGTAGGAGCGGTCGGCGTCCAGCGTGGCCTTGCCGAGCTGGGCGTGCGGGAGGTGCAGGGTGGCGGCCGTGCGGTCCTCGTTGACCGTCACGTCGTTCTTGGCGACCTTGCCGAGGTCCACGTAGGCGTCGACGGCGCCCGCCCCGACGTACAGGGTGCGGGAGCCGCGGATCGCGTCGGGCAGGAACTTCGTGTCCTTCTCCAGGTCCACGACGACCTGGAAATTGCCGGAGGCCGCGTCGTAACGGCTGATGTCCTGGATGGACTCCAGGAGTGCGGGACCCGAGCGGTCGTGGGTCTCCGTGCCGAACAGGTCCTTGAGGCCGGGGATCACACTGAACCGGATACCGGCGAAGAACACCACGAGCACCACCACGACAGCGGTGAGTACCTTCGCCCAGCCCGGCATGCGCCTGGACACGCGCCTGATGGGAGTCGTCATGCGACGGCCCTCCTTCCTACTGCACGGATGCCCACGGATGACCCCCAAAAGCCCTGCCGGACCGTCTTGTTGGCCAATTGCGACACAGACGCGGGCATGAGCGGCGCACTAGCGTGGAGAGCCCTGCCCGCCGGCGTGTCGGGAGACCTGGATGAGCACGGACAGCACGTCCCGGACCCCTCGTCCCATGCACCGCGTCCCCCTGCCGGAGAACGGCCCGCCCCGCCTCACCACCCTGGCCACCGGCACCCCGGTCTGGCTCGTCACCCGCTACGCCGACGTGCGCCAGGTGCTCATGGACCCCCGCTTCGACCGGAGGTCGCTGCACGCCGAGGACGCCCCGCCGCTGCTCCTGGTGCCGAACCTGCTGGACTCCCCGGACGGCCTCCTCAACCAGGACGGCCCGTCCCACCGACTGCTGCGGGGCACCGTGCAGCGGGCCTTCACCCCGCGCGCGATCGCCCGCTGGCGGCCCTGGACCGCCTCCGTGGTGGAGTCGCTCCTCGACGACCTGGCCCGGCAGCCGCAGCCCGCCGACATCGTCGAGGGGTTCACCCGCCGGCTGCCGGTCTCGGTGATCTCCCGGCTCATGGGTCTCGCACACGCCGACTGGGAGCGCATCCACGACTGGGCCGACCACGCCCTGTCCGGCGGCGCGCACACCGCCGAGGAGGTCGGCGCGGCGATGCGGGAGTTCGGCCGCTTCTGCGCGGAACTGGTCGCCGAGCGGCGCAAGGACCCGGGCGACGACCTGGTCAGCGCCCTGGTCGCCGCGGGCGACGGCCTCGGGATCGAGGAGCCGCGCCTGGTCGTCCTGGTCCTCGGCCTGGTGGTCGCCGGACACGAGACGACCATGACCGCCCTCGGCAACATCGTCGTCCACCTCCTCACCGACGGACGGCGGGCTTGGCCGGGTCTCGCCGAGAGCCAGGAGGCGGCCGAGACCGCCGTCGAGCAGTTGCTGCGCACGATCCCGTTGAGCGAGGGCAGGGTGCTGCCCGGGCTGATCCGCCGGGCCGTCGCGGACGCCGAGGTCGGCGGGGTGACGATTCCGGCCGGGGCCGTGGTCGCCGTCCAGACCAACGCGGCCAACCGGGACCCGGACGTCTTCCCGCGGCCGGAGGAGACGGACCTGTTCGCCCCGCTGACCACCCCGAGCGTGGTCTTCGGCGCCGGCCCTCACCACTGCCTGGGCGCGTGGCTGGCCCGCCTGGAGCTGGGTCTGGCCCTGCACCGGCTGGCGGTCCGGTTCCCCGGTCTGCGGGCCGACTTCACCCCGGAGACGATCGAGTGGCGGGAGGGGCGGATGACCCGGGGGCCGCGGCGGCTGCCGGTGTCCTGGTGAGCACCCCCAGGCCCTGTCGCCACATTCCCGCCTGCCTGGCGGTGTCTGGCACGCACGCTCGCCGCGTTGCCGAACCGCCCAAGTGGCTCCGCCACGAGGGCGCTCCGGCGCCTTGCGATCGCACGCACCAGACACCGCCAGGCCCGCCCTTCGGACGGACGGCGGGAATGTGAGGACAGGGCCTAGTGCGGCTTGAGTTCGCGGTCGCCCGAGGGCCTGGACCACCACACCCCCTCGCCGTGGGTGAGCCCGGGCAGCCGCAGTTCGATCTCCCGCACCCGCCGGGCCGGGAGCTCCCCGGTGATCACCCATGCCGTGGTCCCGCCCGTCGTGCCCGTGAACTCGGCTCCGGCGGCGGCGAGTCGACCGGTGACCGCAGCCAGCGCGTCCAGCGGCACCTCCACCTCGAACGCGTGGTAGGGCTCGAACAGCCGGGTTCCCGCCCGCTCCAGGGCCCGGCGCAGCACGACCGGCGTGAGGCCGCGGAAGTCGCCGGCGGCGCTGAGCGGTGCCACGAAACCGGAGCGCACGAGGGTGACCCGGTAGTCCGTCACGGTCGCGCCGGTCAGACCGGTCCGCATGCCCGTGTGCACGCTCTCCTCGACGGCCTGGTGGAACGCCCGGGGCAGCGCGCCCAGTTCGGTCTCGTAGGCGAAGACCCCGCCGCAGCCGCGCTCACCGGGCTCGACCCGCAGGCCGACCGTCGCCCAGTAACGGGTGCCGAGATGCCACGGGTTCTCCTCGTCGGCCTCGCCCGTGCCGCGCGGACGCTCCAGACACCGCACCCGGCCCGGCGCGAAGTCCGCCTCGACGCCGAAGTCCTGGGCCAGGGTCGCCGCCAGCACCTCCATCTGGACCTCGCCGTACAGGAGCAGCGCGGTGGCGCCGTCGGCCGCGGGACGCGCGTGGATCAGGGGGTCCTGGTCGGCCAGGGCCAGCAGGGCCGAGCGCAGTCCGGCCGCCTGCCCGGGGTCGCGGGCGGTGACCAGGGTCTCCAGGGTCGGGGGCGCGAACTGCGGCGCCCGGTCGGTGAGTTCGCCGAGACGGTCACCGACGCGCAGGCCGGAGGAGAACGTGAGCGCCGCGAGGGTCCCGGCGGTGAGGGGTCCGCTCAGGTGGGTCACCCGACCGCGGATCCGGCTCGTCGCGCCGTCGGCCTCCCGCCGGACGAACATCAGCCGCTGACGCTCCGTCACCTCACCCTCGTAAAGCCGCAGATAAGCGGTGCGCTCACCGCCCGGGGCGGGCCGTACGGCGAACACCGTGCCGCGCGGTGCGCCCTCCCGGGGCGCGGGGCCGGCCGGGATCAGCCGGACCATGCCCTCGACCAGGTGGGCCACGCCCTGGCCGCCGAGGGCGGAGCCGAAGAACACCGGGTGGAAGGAGCCGTCGGCGGTGCGGGCGGCCAGGGCCTCGCGCAGGTCGTCCGTGGTGGGCCCGGGGCCGTCCACGAGCGCGGCCAGGACGCCCGGGTCGACCTCGGCAAGGGCCTCGGCCAGGTCGCCGTCCTCCGGCAGGGCGGCCACCCCGGCACCGGGCGTGCCGAGGCCCGACACCTCCGTGAGCGGGGCGACGCACGGCGTGAGCCGGCGCCGGATGTCCGCCAGCAGGCCCGCGTCCCGGGCACCGGCCCGGTCGATCTTGTTGACGAAGATCAGCGTGGGCAGCCGCAGTCCGCGCAGGGTCCGCATCAGGACCCGGGTCTGTGCCTGGACGCCCTCCACGGCGGACAGCAGCAGCACCGCCCCGTCGAGCACCGCCAGGGCGCGCTCGACCTCGGCGACGAAGTCCGAGTGGCCGGGGGTGTCGATGAGGTTGATCCGGGTGTCGCCGACGGTGAAGGAGGCAACGGCGGAGCGGATGGTGATGCCGCGCTCCCGCTCGATGGCGCCGTCGTCCGTGCGGGTGTCGCCGGTGTCGACGCTGCCGAGCCGGTCGATCGCGCCGTGGTCGAACAGCAGCCGCTCGGTGAGGCTGGTCTTACCGGCGTCGACGTGGGCCAGAATGCCGATGTTCAGGGTGTGCATACGGGGTCGAGTCCTCGAGAACCGTGGGCCGAAGGGGGCGCTGGGTCGATTCGAGGAGTCGGCGCATGCGGGTGATCCTGACGTGAGGGAACGCGGGCGGGCCCATGATGACGTCCGCCGACCGGGGCACCGCAACCGGTTTTCGCCGCCCGGCCGGCCGGTGGGCGGGCCAGTAGCATGAGCCCGGCCACCCGAGATGATCATCCTAGGAGCGGATCCGTGCGAGACATCGCCGTGTTCAGCGGTAGCGCCCACCCCGAGCTGGCGGCGGAGGTCTGCGCGCATCTGGGGGTGCCGCTCAGCCCCACCCGGGTCAGCCGGTTCGCCAACGACTGCCTGGAGGTGCAGCTCCAGGCCAACTGCCGCGAGCGGGACGTCTTCCTCGTCCAGCCGCTGGTCAGGCCGGTCCAGGAGAACCTGGTGGAGCTGCTGCTGATGTGCGACGCGGCCCGTGGTGCCTCCGCGCGCCGGATCACCGTCGTCATGCCGCACTACTCCTACGCCCGCTCCGACAAGAAGGACGCGCCCCGTATCTCCCTCGGCGGCCGTCTCGTCGCCGACCTGATGGTGGCGGCCGGGGCGAGCCGGGTCCTCGCCATGACCCTGCACTCCCCGCAGGTGCACGGCTTCTTCTCGGTGCCCGTCGACCACCTGCACGCGCTGCGCGAGCTGGCCGCGCACTTCCAGCAGTACGACCTCTCCCGTACCACCGTGGTCTCCCCGGACCTCGGCAACGCCAAGGAGGCGGCCGCCTTCGCCCGGCTGATCGGGGCCCAGGTGGCCGCGGGCGCCAAGCAGCGGTTCGCCGACGACCGGGTCAGCATCAGCGACGTCATCGGCGAGATCGCCGGGCGGGACGTCATCGTGCTGGACGACGAGATCGCCAAGGGCAGCACGGTCCTCGAACTGCTCGAAAGGCTGCGGGAGTTGGGCCCACGCTCCATCCGGGTCGCCTGTACACACGGGCTCTTCGCCGACGGTGCCCTCAAGCGGATCGGGGAGCAGCCGGACGTCCTGGAGATCGTGTGCACCAACACCGTGCCGGTCCCCGACGAGGAGCGCACCGACAAGCTGCGGATCCTGTCCATCGCCCCCGCGCTCGCCGAGGCCGTACGGCGCATTCACAACGGCGAGTCGGTCAGCGCCCTGTTCGACGCGCCCCGCGGCGAGTAGTCGCGAGGCAGCGCGGGACAGGTCCGCCGTCCTCCGGCTGGCCGGGAGGGCCCGCGGTCACAAGGTCTCGGACGTGGCCTCGGGCTGGCCCAGGGCCGCGTCCAGCGACGGCAGCGGGGGCAGCAGCCGGGCCAGGCCGGTCACCCGGACGATCCGCAGGGTGAGCGGGTGCGTGCAGACCAGGAGCAGTCGGCCGTCGTGGGCGAGTACGCGCGAGCGGGCCCGGTACAGCAGCCGCAGCCCGGAGCAGTCGAAGAACTCCACGCCACTGAGGTCGATGACCAGCCGCGCGCCGGGCTGCCCGGTGATCCGGTCCAGGTGGGGGAGGAGCTCGACGGCCGCGGCGATGTCGATCTCGCCGCGGAACTCCAGGACGGTGTGACCGCGCTCCTGGTGGACACGCAGATGCCGGGACGGCGGCGCGGGTTCCTGCTGCACGACGACATCGCCTCCAACCGGCTCCTCGGGGGGCACGGGGTGCGCACACATCCTGCCCCCGCCCTGCAAGTTACCCTCGATGGAGTGAATTTGAGCATGTTCGATTGACATATGTCTTTGAATTGCGACCGCTGGTTCGCGCCATGTTCACGCGGGGCTCGCGCCCGGCTCACGACAGGGCGTGCCAGGCCCTGGTGAGCGCTTGCCGGAACTGCTCGGTCTGGTGCGCGGTGAGGTCCCGCACCATCCGCTCCTCCAGTTCCCGCACCGGGCCCGCGTGCTCCGCGAGCAGCGCGCGCCCCTCCTCGGTCAGCAGGATCAGCAGCTCGCGGCGGTTCCTCGGGTTGCGCTCCCGGCGCACCAGTCCGCGGGTCTCCAGGGAGCGCACGAGGTCGGCGATCGACTGGGCGGTGACGAAGGAGTCCCGGGCCAACTGCGCCGCCGACAGTCCGTCGTGGCGTTCCAGGACCGTGAGGGCCGTGTACTGCAGGGCGGTGATGCCGGACGGCCTGACCAGCTCGTCCAGGTGGGAGCGGACGACCAGCTCCACCTGCTTCACCATGTAGAGGAGTGACGGGGGCGCCTTGGTCACCTGGGAGTCGAGCATGGGTTCAGGCTAGACCATTGACAGGAAACCTGTCCGTAAACAGACTGCGAACCAACAGGAATCCTGTTTGTTGAAATCTTGGCGACTAAGCTGAGGAGCGGCGATGTCCTCCATCGAGATCGAACCCGGGCGGCTCTTCGTGGGCGGCCGGTGGCGCGAGGCCGCCGACGGCGCCCGCACCGACGTCGTCGACCCGTCCCGGGGCGAGGTCGTCACCACCGTCGCGGAGGCCGGCGCCGCCGACGTGGACGCGGCCGTCCGCGCCGCCCGGGAGGCCTTCGACGACGGCGCCTGGTCGGGCCTCAGCGGCCGTGAGCGGGGCCGGATCCTGCACCGGGTCGCCGAGCTGATCCGCGAGAACGCCGACGACGTCGCCCGGCTGGAGAGCCTGGACGTCGGCAAGCCCGTCTCGCTGTGCCACGCCGTCGACGTGACCAACGCGGCCAACGACTACGAGCACTTCGCGGCCCTCGCCCACTCCCTGGACGGTGCCGTCCGGAACACGCCCATGAACGCCCTCGCCTACACCAGGCGCGAACCGCTCGGCGTGGTCGCCGCCATCACGCCCTTCAACTTCCCGCTGATCCTCGCCGGTTCCAAGATCGGACCCGCCCTCGCCGCGGGCAACACGGTCGTGCACAAGCCGGCCGACGAGACCCCGCTCAGCGCTCTGTACATGGCCGGACTGCTCCAGCGGGCCGGGGTACCGGACGGGGTCGTCAACATCGTCACCGGGACCGGCCCGGTGGCCGGCGAGGCCCTGCTGCGCCACCCCGGGATCGACAAGGTCGCCTTCACCGGCTCCACCGCGATCGGGCGGCACGTGGCGGCCACCGCGGGCGAGGCCCTCAAGCCCGTCACGATGGAACTCGGCGGCAACGCGGCCCACATCGTCTTCGAGGACGCCGACCTGGAGAAGGCGGTCGGCGCGATCATCAAGGCGTTCGTCTTCAACACCGGCCAGTTCTGCATGGGCGGCCCGCGCCTGCTCGTGGCCCGCCCGGTCCACGGCACCCTGCTCGGCATCCTCGCCGAGGCCGTGCCCGGCGTCCCGGTCGGCGACCCGCGGGACCCCGCGACCGTCGTGGGCCCGATGGCGGGGGAGAAGCATCTGAGGAAGGTCGAGGAGTACGTCGACCTGGCCCGCAAGGAGGGCGGCCGGATCGTCTGCGGCGGTGACCGCCTCGACCTCGACGGCGGCTTCTACTACCGGCCCACCGTGATCGCCGACCTCCCCAACGACTCCCGGGTGGTGCAGGAGGAGATCTTCGGCCCGGTCCTGACCGTGCAGCCCTTCGACACCGAGGACGAGGCCGTCGCACTCGCCAACTCGACGCCGTACGGCCTGGCTTCGGGTGTCCAGACGAGCAACCTCGCCCGTGCCCACCGGATCGCCGACCGCCTCCAGGCGGGCATCGTCTGGGTCAACGACTGGGCGATGCTCGACCCCGCGGTGCCCTTCGGCGGGGTCAAGGACTCCGGTTACGGCCGTGAGTACGGCCCCGAGGCGCTCGACGCCTACACCAAGGTCAAGTCCGTCGTCGTCTCGCTCGACTGAGCGTCCGCAGAGGAGTTCGTACGATGTCCATCACCACCCGTGCCGCAGTGGTCGAGGCCGGCGGCGCCCCCTTCACCCTCTGCGACGTCACCCTCGACGAGCCGGGCCCCCGTGAGGCGCTCGTCCGCATGGTCGCGACCGGCCTGTGCCACACCGACCTCGGCGTGGCGAGCGGCGGACTGCCCTTCCCGCTGCCCGGGGTCCTCGGCCACGAGGGCGCAGGAGTCGTCGAGGCCGTGGGCTCCGCCGTCACCGGTGTGGCCCCGGGTGACCATGTCGTGCTGTCGTTCACGTCCTGCGGCGACTGCCGCAACTGCGCCGGCGGCCACCCGGCGTACTGCGCGACCTGGCTGCCGCTGAACCTCCTCGGTGGCCGCCGGGCCGACGGCACCAGCACCATCAGCCGGGACGGCGAGCCGCTCGGCGGGCACTTCTTCGGCCAGTCCTCCTTCGCCGAGCGCGCCCTGGTCGACGAGCGCAGCCTCGTCAAGGTCGACCCGGAGGTGCCGCTGGAGTCCGTCGCCCCGCTCGGCTGCGGAGTGCAGACCGGCGTCGGGCGCCGTGTGGAACGTACTGAAGCCGGTCACCGGGTCCACGATCGTCGTGCTCGGCGCCGGAGCCGTCGGCCTGTCCGCGGTCATGGCGGCCGTCCTCACCCCGGCCACGACGATCGTCGCCGTCGACCGGGTCAGTGAACGCCTCACCCTGGCAAGGGAGTTGGGCGCCACCCACACCGTCGACGCGGCTGCGGAGGACGTTGGCGAGGCCCTTGCCGCGCTCACCGGCGGGCAGGGCGCGGACGGCATCGTGGAGACCACGGGCAACGTGGGCGTCCTGCGCCGGGGCGTCGACGCGCTCGGCGCCCGCGGCACGCTGGTCGTCGTCGGCGCCCCGCCCTTCGGCACCGAGGTCTCCCTGGACGTGAACGGGCTGCTCGGCGGCAAGCGGGTCGTCGGCCTCACCCTCGGCGACGCCGAGACGCGGAGCTTCATTCCCGCCCTGGTCCGTCTCGTGAAGGAAGGGCGGCTCCCGCTGCACCGCCTGATCAGCACCTATCCGTTCGCGGACATCGACCAGGCGGTGCGGGACATGGGCGCGGGCAAGGCGATCAAGCCCGTGCTGACGTTCTGAGCCGGGGTCAGTCCATCACGAGGACCAGCTTCCCCGTCGTCCGGCCGGTGTCGCCCTCGGCGTGCGCCTTGGCGGCATCGGCCAGCGGGAACGTGCCCGCGATCGTGGGCCGCAGCTCGCCCTTCTCGACCAGCTCGGCGATCGCCTCCATCCCCGCCCGGTCGGCGTCCACGAGCATGCGCACGGCCCTGACGCCCAGCCGCTCGGCCTCCTCGCCGAACTCGTCCGAGCCGACCGGGATGATCGACACCACGATCCCGCCCGGCCGCAGCACCCGCAGCGAACGCACGGACGTCTCACCGCCGAGCGTGTCCAGCACCACGTCGACGTCCTTCACCGCCTCGGCGAAGTCCGTCTCCCGGTAGTCGATCACCTCGTCCGCGCCCAGTTCGCGCAGGAAGTCGTGCTTGCCCGCGCTCGCGGTGCCGATCACATGGGCGCCCCGCGCCTTGGCGATCTGCACGGCCACATGGCCCACCCCGCCCGCGGCCGCGTGGATCAGTACCCGCTGTCCCGGCCGCAGGTCGGCGCGCTCGACCAATGCCTGCCACGCGGTCAGCGACACGAGGGGCAGCGCACCGGCCTGGGTGTGGTCGACGGAGGCCGGCTTGTGGGTGAGGGCCCGCACCGGCGCGAGGACGTACTCGGCGTGCGAACCGTGCCCGAAGGGGTACGGCAGCATGCCGAACACCTCGTCACCGGGCCGGAAGGCGGCGACCCCGACGCCGACCGCCTCGACGACGCCGGAGACGTCCCAGCCGAGGACGAACGGCGGCTCGCCGAGGAAGCCGCCGGTGGCGCGGTGCTTCCAGTCGGTCGGGTTCAGGCCGGCCGCCCGGACCCGGACCAGTACCTGGTTCGGTCGCGGCGCGGGGCGCTCGACCTCGATCTCCTTGAGGACCTCGGGACCGCCGAGGGTGTCCTGGCTGATGGCTCGCATGGTGTTCACAGTGCTCATGGTCGTCCAGCCTGCCCGGCTCCGCCCGTCCGGGAAATGGCACGATTGCCAAGCTTCGATAGGATCGTGCCATGCGACATGTGAAGCGGACCGAGCGGGTCGTGGTGCTGGCCCTGGACGGCGTGTATCCCTTCGAGCTCGGCATCCCCAGCCGGATCCTCGGCGCCGCCGACGGCCGGTACGAGGTGCTGACCTGTTCGGTCGACGGCCGACCGGTGCGCAGCAACGCCGACTTCACCATCGGCGTCGAACACGGACCGCAGATCCTCGCCACGGCCGACACCGTGGTGATCACTCCCGTCTCACCGGAGCGGATGCCCACCGAACTCCCGGAGGAGGTGCGCGAGGCGCTGGCGTTCATCCGCCCCGACGCCCGGATCGTCTCCATCTGCACCGGCGCCTTCGTGCTCGCCGCGGCCGGTCTCCTGGAGGGCCGCCGGGCGACCACCCACTGGCAGCTCGCGGACCACTTCCGGCGCCTGTACCCGCACGTCGAGCTCGACCCCGACGTGCTCTTCGTCGACGACGACCGCATCCTCACCTCGGCCGGTGCCGCCTCCGGCGTGGACATCTGCCTGCACCTCGTCCGCAAGGACCACGGCAGCGAGCTCGCCAACACGGTCGCCCGCCGCTGTGTGGTGCCGCCCTTCCGGGACGGCGGCCAGGCCCAGTACATCGAGCAGCCCGTCCCGGAGCAGGGCGCCGCGAGCACGGCCGGGACCCGCGCCTGGGCGCTGGAACGCCTCGACGAGCCGCTGACCCTGGGCGACCTGGCCACCCACGCCCGGATGAGCCTGCGCACCTTCGCCCGCCGCTTCAACGACGAGGTCGGCCTCAGCCCCGGCCGCTGGCTGATCCAGCAGCGTGTGGTCCGGGCCCGGCACCTCCTGGAGTCCAGCGATCTGTCGGTCGACCAGATCGCCGCCCGCGTGGGGTTCGCCACGGGCGCGTCCCTGCGGCAGCACCTGCACGCGGCGATCGGGGTGTCGCCGCAGGTGTACCGGCGCACGTTCCAGACGGCGGTGCGCTGAACGTTCCCGGGCGCCCCGGCGTCGAAGGATCATGAGAGCGGACGGGGTACAGGGGGCGGGCATGCGCAGAGGGCTGTGGCTGGTGCCGGTGGTCGTGGTCATGACGGTCGCGGGGTGCGAGTCCGGGGAGGGCGTGGTGGTCGAGGGCACCGCCCCGGCCGCCGTGTACGACGGTCCGATGCACGTCCCCACGAAGGAACTCGACGAGTACACCCCGCGGGCGCTGCGGCTCGCCTCGGGCGCGGCCGGCCGGGCCCTGGAGTGCGCCGGGGAGATCCACAACGGCAACGGCCCCGACGGCTGGAGCGAGGACGACGGCGGAGACGGCCCGGAGGAGGGACTGGAGCTGTACTTCGACCTGTTCGACCCGGGCGAGCCGCGCTCCGGCTACCGCGTGGAGCGCCGGGAGGCGGACCGCGTGCTGTACTCCTACGACGTCGACGGCCGGACCAAGGTGGCCGTCGTGGTCGCCAAGGACCAGCAGGACAGGCCCGGTTGGGGCCCGGAGACCAGCGCGTCCTGCGACCCCTCCGAACTCCCCGCCGCGTGGACGGCCTCGCACGGCTACGAGATCTGGACCGACCGCGCGGGCGTGCGGCTGCCCACCGGCGAGGTGAGCAGCGGCCCGGGGGACGACCACTGCGGCTGGTCCGAGGTGCACTTCCTCCGGCTCGGGGAGCGGACCTACGCCCGTGACCCGCGGGGCCTGCTCGACCCCGGCATGCTCACCTCTCCCTACGACGGCTCGGCCACCCTGCCGGCGGACGCCCACGACACCGGACACCGGTACGGGAAGCGGGAGTTGTGGCTGACCGGCACCGCGCGCACGGCGTACGTCCGCACCCCCGACGGCGTGGAGGCCTGGCCCCTGCTCGGGGAGCAGGTGGCCTGCAAGTGAGGTGACCTCACCGGCTGGCGTGCAGCGCGACCAGCAACTGCCAGACCTGGTCGGCGATGTCGCCGGCGCCGGCGTCGAGCAGGCCGTGCAGCCAGTCGGCGAGGACGCCGGCGAAGGTGGCGGCGACCGCGGAGGCGACCAGAGGGGCGTCGGCGGCGCCCGCGAGCTCGCGCTCCCGCAGGCTGTAGGCGCGCAGGTCCCGGTGCAGCACCCGGCCCAGCGGGCCGCCGCCGCCCGGGGCGAGCAGGGACCGGTACAGGGCGGCGTGCGGGGCGAGCGAGGCGAAGAACTCCGCGAGCGCGGGCGGCGCGTGCACCGGATCGGGGCGCCCGCGCCAGGCGTGCAGCGCGTCCACGGCGTCCCGTACGACGTCCGCGCAGGCGTCGACGGCGAGCGCCTCCAGGCCGTCGTAGTGCACGTAGAAGGTGGCCCGGCCGACCCCGGCCCGCCGCACCAGCGCGGCCACGCCGACCTCCTCCAGCGGCCGCTCGGCGCACTCGGCGAGCAGTGCCTCGCGCAGTCTCGCCCGGGTGCGTGCGGCCCGCGGGTCCTCGGGGACGGGGCGGGTCACCGCGCGAGGAGGACGGCGGCCAGGGCGAGCGCGCCGGGCAACGCCTGCGCGGCGAGGATCCGGACGTTGGCGGTGACGGCGCCGTACACGCCCGCGACGATCACGCAGACCAGGAAGAAGACCTGCGCCCGGAACCCCGTCGGGTCCGCGGCGACCAGACCCCACACCAGGCCCGCCGCGAGGAAGCCGTTGTAGAGCCCCTGGTTGGCCGCCAGCGCGGCGGTGGCCCTGGCCATCTCCCGGTCGAAGCCGTGGAAGGACATCCCCGGCTTCCGCTGCCACAGGAACATCTCCATCACCAGGATGTACACGTGCAGTGCCGCCACCAGGCCGACCAGCACGTTCGCCAGGATCTCCATCAGCTTCCCCACTTCTTGGACGGGTGTCCACTATAGCTGGACACCCGTCCAAGAAACCCACTGTCAGTGTCGGCCGCTAGCGTGCGGACCATGACCACCGACGAAGACCTGACCGTCCGCCGCGCCGGCTCCGACGACATCGCGGGGCTCGTCGCCTCCAGCGCGGGCCTGTTCGCCGAGGACGCCGGGACCAGGGACCCGAGCGTCGACATCGGCTGGCCGCGTGAGCACGGGGCCGCCTCCTTCACGGCGGCCCTGGCGGATCCGGCCCGGCTCGTCCTGGTGGTGACGCACGAGGGCGAGGTCGTGGGACACCTGACCGGCTCCCTGACCGAGCCCTCGGCCGTACGACCCGTCAAGTCGGCCACGCTGCAAGGTCTGTACGTCCGCCCGGCCCATCGGCGCGCCCGGGTCGGCGCCCGTCTGGTGGCGGAGTTCCTGGCCTGGGCCGAGGCCCAGGGGGCCCGGCAGGCGGAGGTCGCCGCCTACTCGGCCAACCCCGAGGCGATCCGCTTCTACGAGCGCCAGGGCTTCGGCGCCCACGCCGTGACACTGCGGCACGCCCTGGGACGAAAGTCGGAGGTCGAACCCGGGCCGAACGACGAGACTGATCACGTCAGTTGACGAGCAAGCAGGAGGACGTACGCCGATGGCCCCGCAGCCGCCCCGCCCCGGGAAGCAGCGCACGCAGGACACCCTGCACCGACTGGAGCACGACGAGGACGTCTGGGTCGCCACGGCCCCGGACGACGGCTCGGGGGTGCCGTACCTCGTCCCCCTCTCGTTCCTCTGGGACGGCTCCACCCTCCTGCTCGCCACCCCGGCCGGCAGTCCCACCGGGCGGAACCTGCGGTCGACCGGCAGGGTACGGCTCGGCCTCGGGCCCACCCGGGACGTCGTCATGATCGAGGGGACCGTCGACACCGTCACCCAGGCGGAACTGACCGAGGCCGAGGGGGACCGGTTCGCCGAGCGGACCGGCTTCGACCCCCGGCAACTCACCACGCCCTACCTGTACTTCCGGGTCCGTCCGCAGCGCGTGCAGGCCTGGCGGGAGGCGAACGAACTCACCGGGCGTGAGCTGATGCGGGACGGACGGTGGCTGGCCGCCGACTGAATCGGCCGTGCCGGGATATCCGCAAGGAACAGGGCCGCGGGGCGCCAACACCCCGTGGCCGGACCCTTCGGAGGAGACATGGCACTGGTGAAAGCGGGGGTCGTCGTGCTCGATTGTGCCGAGCCCGAGAAGCTCGCCGTGTTCTACAAGGAGCTGCTGGCGGCCGAGCAGACCGACGCGACCGCGAACCGCGTGGAGATCAGGGGAGCGGACGGCTTCCGGCTGGCGTTCCGCCGAGACGTGAACGCCACACCGCCGAGCTGGCCCCGCCCCGAGAACTCCCTCCAGGCCCACATCGACTTCGTGGTGGAGGACCTGGACGAGGTCGAGCGCAAGGTGGTGGAGCTCGGCGGGCGCCCCCTGGACACCAAGGACGCGGCGGGGCCGTTCGAGGAACGCGGGTACGCCGACCCCGCCGGACACTCCTTCACTGTGCGCCTGGTCACCCCGACGGCGCCCAAGCAGGGCTGAGTCAGTCGCGTCCGCCCTTCTCGGCGGCCGGCCAGACACCCGTGGACCGCTCGATGGCCTTGGCCCCCGTGCGGTCCACGGCACTGCGCACCGCGGCGAAGATGGCCCCCTGGATCGCGGCCGCCAGCAGGATCTCTCCCCAGCCGCGGTCACGGTCCAGGGCGTCGGGGGCGTTGTCCTCGTGGCGGATGGCCTTCCAGGTCTTCTGGAAGGCCAGGCCCGCCAGCGTTCCGCTCGTCCAGCCCAGTACGAAGCCGAGGGGCTTGTAGGCGAGGGGCAGCTTCTTCTTCTTTGCCACGTCAGTCTCCTTGCTCAGTGGTGGGTCGGTGGTGCGCCGGAACCGCCTCGGCCGTCGGCACCGGGCCCGGCGGGGTCCCGTCGCCGAACGGACGGCCGCCGAGCTCCGCACGGTGATGCGGCGTCAGCCAGCCCGCCAGGTCCGGCCCGAGCGGCACGATGCCGGTCGGGTTGATGCCGGTGTGCACCTGGTGGTAGTGCCGCTTGATGTGGTCGAAGTCGACGGTGTCCCCGAAGCCCGGCGTCTGGTACAGGTCGCGCGCGTACGCCCACAGCACCTCGTTCTCGGCCAGCTTCCAACGGTTGCACTTGAAGTGACCGTGGTAGACGGAGTCGAAACGCACCAAAGTGGTGAACAGGCGGATGTCCGCCTCGGTGATGGTGTCCCCGACGAGGTACCGCTGCCGTTCCAGCCGCGGGGTCAGCAGGTCGAGGCGGCGGAAGACGCCCGCGCACGCCTCCTCGTACTCCTCCTGGCCGGTGGCGAAACCCGCCCGGTACACACCGTTGTTGACGTCCTCGTAGATGTCCGCCATCACGGTGTCGATCTCGTCGCGCAGCGCCTGCGGATACAGGTCGGGCGCGCCCTCCCGGTGCAGGGCCGTCCACTCGGTGGCCAGGTCCAGGGTGAGCTGCTGGTAGTCGTTGGTGACGAGCTTCCCGCTGGGGACGTCCACCAGCGCCGGCACGCTCACCCCGCCCGGATAGTCGCTCTCCCGCCTGTCGTAGGCCTCGCTCAGATACCGGATGCCCAGCACCGGGTCGCGGTCGTCCGGGTCCAGGGTGAAACGCCAGCTCCGGTCGTCCTGGATCGGATCGGCGATCCCCATCGAGAGCGCGTCCTCGAGCCCGAGCAGCCGTCGTGAGATCACCGCCCGGCTGGCCCAGGGACACGCGCGGCTGACCACCAGGCGGTAGCGGCCTGCCTCCACCGGCCAGCCGTCCCGGCCGTCGGCGGTGACCCGGTCCGCGAAATGGCTCTTGGACCGTTTGAACGCCTTCTGGCCGTACGCGCTGTTGCCGTCGTCGGCGCTGCCCATGGTTCCTCCCGTCTGACGCCTGTCCTGGTGGACGCGTTCCCCGTTTTCGGGAATCGGCACGGTGTGAGTGCCCGGGAGCCGGGCAGTCGGCGTGGGTGAGCGGGACATCGACGAACGACTCAGCAGACCGGAAAACTCGCGTCACCGTACTGGTGGCCCTGGCAGCGAACCTGGTGATCGCCGTCGCCAAGGCCGTGGGCGGCCTCCTCGCCGGCTCGCCCGCGCTGCTGTCGGAAGCGGCGCACTCCGTGGCGGACAGCCTCAACGAGGTCTTCCTGCTGGCCGCGCTGCGCCGCAGCCGCCGCCCCGCCGACCGGCGACATCCCTTCGGCTATGGCAAGGAGCGGTTCTTCTGGTCGCTGATCGCGGCCGTCGGCATCTTCGTGATGGGCGGCTGCTTCTCCTTCTTCCAGGGCATCGAGGCGCTCCGCAACGGCGCCGAGGAGAAGCTGAGCGGCTATGTGGCCGGTCTGATCGTGCTGGGCGTGGCCCTTCTCGCCGAGGGCGCCTCGCTGCTGCGGGCCCTGCACCAGGTGCGCAAGCAGGGCGGGGCCGCCGAGGGCATGCGCGACCCGGCCCTGCGCACGGTGGTCGCCGAGGACGGCACGGCGGTGCTCGGGGTGACGCTGGCCATGATCGGCATGGCGCTGCACATGGTCACCGGGCAGGTGGTGTGGGAGGCGTCCGCCTCGCTGGCCATCGGCCTGCTGCTGGTCTACGTGGCCTACCGGCTGGGCCGCGAGGCCAAGGGACAGCTCATCGGCGAGGCCGCGGACCCGGAGTCCAGTGCCCGGATCCGGGCACTGCTGGACGCGCAGCCCGAGATCGACAGCGTGGAGGCGCTCTTCACCATGAAGATGGGGCTCGACTCGGTGCTGGTGGCCGCCCGGGTGGACCTGGTGCCGGGCCTGGACAGCGAGCAGGTCGAGGAGGTCGCCGTACGCATCAAGCGGTCCGTCTCCCGGACCGTGGCCGAGGCGGACCAGATCTTCCTCGACGTGACCGACCGGCCGGCCGAGGAAGCAGCGCAAAGCCCCGCCGCGACGGGGGAACGCGGCGGGGCCTGACGCTCGGGTGCCCGGCCGGAACCGGTCCATGCGTCGTCGGCGGGAGATTTCCGCGCGAGGCGGTCAGCTCCCGTCGACGGGCTCCAGCACGAAGAGCGGAATCACCCGGTCCGTCTTCTTCTGGTAGTCGGCGTACGGCGGGTACGCGGCGACGGCACGCTTCCACCACTCGTCCTTCTCGGTCCCGGTGACCTCGCGGGCGACGAAGTCCCGCTTGACCGGTCCGTCCTGGAGCTCGACATGCGGGTCGGCCTTGACGTTGTGGTACCAGACCGGGTGCTGGGGCGCCCCGCCCAGCGAGGCGACCGCCGCGTACCGGCCTTCGTGCTCGACCCGCATCAACGGCGTCTTGCGGATCCTGCCGCTCTTCGCGCCGCGGGTCGTCAGCACGATGACCGGCATCCCCGTGTCCATGAGCGTGTTGCCCTCGGTGCCACCGGAGCTCTCGTACAACTCCACCTGCTCACGCACCCACTGGGTCGGGCTGGGCTCGTACTCGCCCTCAAGAGGCATGGTTCACGTCTCCTAGTCGTCTGCTACGGCGTCCCGTGCGGCTCTTCAACACCGCCCCGCACGGGAATCATCCCGAGCGGGTTCCCAGGGAACTGCCCATGACGACCACCGTCGACACGAAGTCCCGAGGTGCCGGCCGGCATGTCATGGCCGACGGAGCGCGCACCGACGGGGCCCGCCGTGGCCGGATACCGAGGTGGCCGGAGGCCCACGGCGGGCTGGACCCCAAGGGCACGACGGCTCCGCCCGGAAGGCACCCCTCCGCAAGGCGACGATCTCCGGCCAGATTGCCCGCGCCACCGATCTGGCCGAACTTCTCGTCGCCCTATAGATGCCCGGGGCATCTAATGAGGATCTGCACGAGGCACCCTTCGTCTGCGAGGTCTTCCATGACGGAAACGGAACCCGTCGCCTTCCCCCAGGACCGGACCTGCCCCTACCACCCGCCCGCCGCCTACGACTCCCTGCGCGGCGACCGCCCGCTGTCCCGGATCACTCTCTTCGACGGCCGTCCGGCCTGGCTGGTCACCGGACACGGCACCGCGCGCGCCCTGCTCGCCGACCCGAGACTCTCCACCGACCGCACCCGGGACGGCTTTCCCGCGCCCACGGCACGCTTCGCGGCGGTCAAGAACCGGAGGACCGCGCTGCTGGGCGTGGACGACCCCGAGCACCGGGTCCAGCGGCGCATGATGGTGCCCAGTTTCACGCTGCGCCGGGCCACCGAACTGCGCCCCCGCATCCAGGAGATCGTCGACGAGCGCATCGACGCGATGATCGCCCAGGGGCCGCCCGCGGAGCTGGTGACCGCCTTCGCGCTGCCCGTCCCCTCGACCGTGATCTGCGCCCTGCTCGGCGTGCCCTACACCGACCACGACTTCTTCGAGGGGCAGTCCCGGCGGCTGCTGCGCGGTCCCACGGCCGACGACGTCATGGATGCCCGCGACCAGCTCGAGGCGTACTTCGACGAGTTGATCGACCGCAAGCAGAAGCAGTCGGAGCCCGGCGACGGTGTGCTCGACGAACTCGTCCACCGGGAGCTGCGGAACGGTGAGCTGAACCGTGAGGGGCTGATCGCCCTGGCGATCATCCTGCTGGTCGCCGGCCACGAGACCACCGCCAACATGATCTCGCTCGGCACCTTCACCCTGCTCCGACACCCCGACCGGCTGGCCGAGTTGCGCACCGACCCCGCGCTGGTCCCGAACGCGGTCGAGGAGCTCATGCGGATGCTGTCGATCGCCGACGGGCTGCTGCGGATGGCGCTGGAGGACATCGAGGTGGCCGGCACGACGATCCGTGCGGGCGACGGGGTGGTGTTCTCGACCTCGGTCGTCAACCGCGACGAGGACGTCTACGCCGACCCCGACACCCTCGACTGGCACCGGTCCGCCCGGCACCACATCGCCTTCGGCTTCGGCATCCACCAGTGCCTCGGCCAGAACCTCGCCCGCGCCGAACTGGAGATCGCCCTGGGCACGCTCTTCGACCGGCTCCCCACCCTGCGCCTCGCGGTCCCCGCCGAGGAGATCCCCTTCAAACCCGGCGACACGATCCAGGGGATGCTGGAACTCCCCGTGACCTGGTAAGAGGCTCCGACGATGCGCATGGACATCGACATCGACAAGGACGTCTGCATCGGGGCGGGCCAGTGCGCCCTGGCCGCCCCGGGCGTCTTCACCCAGGACGACGACGGCTTCAGCACGCTCCTGCCCGGCCGGGAGGACGGCGGCGGCGACCCCATGCTCCGAGAGGCCGCCCGAGCCTGCCCCGTGGCCGCGATCACCGTCTCGGAGAGAGCGACCTGAGAGCCGAGGGCCTCGCCCCTGACCGGCACCACCGCCGCGCCCGCCGGACTGCCGTCCGGCCGGGACGAGGACGAGGCCCATGGCTCGGCCGAGCGGGACGTGGGCCTGAAGCGCTCACCTTGAGCGGCGGGGCCCTCCGTTACCGCCGGAGCGTCCCGGAGCTCCGCCGACACCCTGGGCAGCAGCGAGGCGGGTCCGGCCCGGCGCACCTGGCTCGGCTGCCGGGAGGGGGCCGGAGTGGCTCGCGCGCACCTGCTGGGCAACGTCATCCGCCCGCGCGGCCCGCTGATTCAGCGGCGATCGGCAGCCATTGGGCCGGTCCCCACAGTCAGGCTCGGGCTACCCGAAGTCCGGGAGGCCGCTAGACCGCGCCACCGTTGCCGTCCTGCCTCAGCGGGAGCTCAGCAGCGGACAGGCCTCCCGGGCCCCGGTGGGGCAGGGCGCGACGCGGCGAGGTTCCCGCCGTCACCCGTTCGGGCGGCCGTCCGGGCTGCGGCGCCCGTTGCCGGCCGACGTCCGTGGGAGTGCGGGAGCTGTCAGGTCACGTCATGTGTCTCGGTGGCACCGGTGAGAGTCGGCGTGAAGGTTGCCGTCACCGGGTTCAGGCGATCCACGGCCTTCGTCGGCTTCGTCGGAGGCCGGGCGCTGACCAAGACCCGGCGCTCGTATCACTGGGCGTCCAGCAGCAGTTGTGCCGCGGTCCGTGCCTCGGCGGCCGGGTGGGGTGTTCCCGTGATGCCCGCCGTCACCATCGCTCCCTCGGCGAGCAGGAAGAGCGGGGCTGCCAAAGAGGTGGGTCGGCCCGCGTCGGTCACCAGGGAGGTGAGGTAGTCCGCGAACGCCCTCTTGTGGGACCGGACCTGGGCCGCCACCCGGTCCGAGGTCGCGCCCAGCTCGCCGTACGAGTTGATCCACGCGCAGCCGCGGAAGCCCTCCTCGCCGAACCACTCCGCCAGCCAGTCGAAGACCGCGAGGATCCGTTCCTCGGGGTCCGGGCGGAGGGCCACGAAGTCGGCCAGTCTGCCCCGCCAGCGGCCGTCCCGGCGTTCCAGGTAGGCCTCCACGAGCTGTTCCTTCGCCGGGAACAGTTGGTAGAGCCGCTTGAGGGAGACCCCCGACGCACCGCGTATCTCGTCCATGCCGACGGACTGGATGCCCCGCCCGTAGAACAGTTCCTCGGCGGCGTCCAGCACCCGCTCGCGGGCCGCTGCGCTGTCCATGGACGACCACTCCTTGACGTGAGAACGTGCGTTCTCCTACGGTAGCAGGCACCCCGGAGAACGCCCGTTCTCCACCGTGCAGGCCGCTTCGGCCACGGAGGACACCATGAACGACCGCCCGCCCCTGCCGCCCTTCACCCGCGAGACCGCCGCCCAGAAGGTGCAGGCCGCCGAGGACGCCTGGAACACCCGCGACCCGCAGCGGGTGGCCCTCGCCTACTCCGAGGACTCCGAGTGGCGCAACCGCGGCACCTTCGTCACCGGCCGCGCCGAGATCGTCGAGTTCCTCACCGCGAAGTGGGCCCGCGAGCGGGAGTACGCGCTGCGCAAGGACCTGTGGGCCTTCGACGGCAACCGCATCGCCGTCCGCTTCCAGTACGAGTGCCAGGACGCCGAAGGACAGTGGTGGCGGTCGTACGGCAACGAGCTGTGGGAGTTCGACGAGCACGGGCTGATGACCCGGCGCGAGGCGAGCATCAACGACGTGGCCATCGAGGAGAAGGAGCGCCGGCTCCACGGACCCCGCCCCGAGAGCGAGCGGGGGTTGTCCTTCCCGCTTCAGTAGGGTTCCCGGATGACCGCACAAGGTTCCGCCAAGGGTTCCGCACCGGACGACACACCGCCCTTCCTGTACGTCGTCGTCTGCGCCGCCGGCATCGCGGCCGGCGTCGGCGAGCTGATCACCGCCGCGCAGGAGCGGGAGTGGCACGTGGGGGTCATCGCCACCCCCACCGCCATGAACGGCTTCTTCGACGCGGCCGCCGTCGAGGCGCAGACCGGCTACCCGATCCGTTCCGCGTGGCGCCGCCCGGGGGACGCGCGGCCCTTCCCGGACCCGGACGCGGTCGTGGTCGCCCCGGCCACCTTCAACACCGTCAACAAATGGGCGGCGGGAATGGCCGACACCCTCGCCGTGGCCACGCTGTGCGAGGTGGTCGGCCGGGGCGTCCCCGTCGGCGTCCTGCCCTGTGTCTCCGACGACCTCGCCGGGCACCCCGCCTACCAGGACAGCCTGATCCGGCTGCGGGGGATGGGAGTGCGGTTCGGGGATCCCCACCAGGGCGCCGGCGGCGGGGAGTTCGGCTGGGAGCGGGCACTGGACCTGATCGAGTAGGGCGGCCAGGGGACCTTGATCGCCCGTGAAGTCGTACGCTCCCCTTCGGACCCCTCTCGAAGGCAGGAGCAGCAACGATGCAGTACGTGAAGCTCGGTTCGACGGGCCTGGACGTCTCGCGGATCTGTCTGGGCTGCATGTCCTACGGCCTGCCGGACCGCGGCGTGCACGAGTGGACCCTCGACGAGGAGGCGTCGCGGCCCCTGATACGGCAGGCGCTGGACGCCGGCATCAATTTCTTCGACACCGCGAACGTCTACTCCGACGGCACCAGCGAGGAGATCGTCGGCAAGGCGCTCGCGGACTTCGCGAACCGCGACGAGATCGTGCTCGCGACCAAGGTGCACGGCCGGATGCGGTCCGGGCAGAACGCGGCGGGGCTCTCCCGCAAGGCGATCATGACGGAGATCGACCACAGCCTGCGGCGCCTCGGCACCGACTACGTCGACCTGTACCAGATCCACCGCTTCGACCCCCGCACCCCCGTCGAGGAGACGATGGAGGCGCTGCACGACCTGGTGAAGGCGGGCAAGGTGCGCTACATCGGGGCGAGTTCGATGTACGCCTGGCAGTTCTCCAAGATGCAGTACACGGCCGAGCTCCACGGCTGGACCAAGTTCGTGTCCATGCAGAACCACTACAACCTCCTCTACCGCGAGGAGGAGCGCGAGATGCTGCCGCTCTGCGCCGACCAGGGCGTCAGCTCCCTGCCGTGGAGCCCGCTGGCCCGCGGCCGGCTGACCCGGGACTGGGGCACGGTCACCGACCGCAGCTCCACCGACGACTTCGGCAGCCGCCTCTACCAGGAGGGCGACCGCAACATCGTCGAGGCGGTGACCCGCATCGCCGGCGACCGGGGCGTCCCCCGCGCCCGGGTGGCCCTGGCCTGGCTGCTGGCCCAGGACACGGTGGCGGCCCCGATCGTGGGCGCGGGCAGGCCGCACCACATCGAGGACGCCGTCGCGGCGGTGGAACTGGAGCTCAGCGAGAAGGAGATCGAGGAACTGGAGGGGCCGTACACGGCCCGCCCCGTCGTCGGGCACGGCTGATCAGTGCGGTCCGTGCGGTGCGAACTCCGTACCGCACGGACCCGCCCCCTCGCTCTCCGCGAGGGGCACCCGTTCACCGTTCATGGACAGCGTCCGGTAGTAGTGCCCGATCCGTTCGGCGGACGAGCCCACGTAGTGCCCGATGAACGAGCGCCGGAACCGGTCGGCGGTGCGGTTCGGCTGCGACCCGTGCACCAGGCTGCCGTTGAAGAACAGGACGTCCCCCGGAGCCATGTCGACGGGCACCGGCGCGAGCCCTGGCGGCGGTGCCACGTACTCCCGCGCGAACGACACCTCCGCGTCCGCGAGTTCGGGGCAGAACAGGTCCATCCGGTGCGTGCCGGGGACGACCTCCAGCCCTCCGTTGTCCCGGTCGATCACATCGCAGGCCACCCAGGCCGCGACGCACGTGCCCGGCTCGACCCGCAGATAGAAGTTGTCCTGGTGCAGCGCCTGCCCCCGCGCCCCCGGCGGCTTGAAGTAGAACATGCTCTGGGCGGCCAGCACCTCCTCCCCGAGCAGCGTCTCCAGCACCTCCCGCAGCCGGGCGTCCAGCAGGAAGCGCCGCCCGAGGTCGCTGATCTCGTGCGGCTGCATCACGCGCGGATACCTCCGCAGCGGATCCGCCGACCCGCCCGGCGCGCTCGGCTCGAAGTGCCCCGGCACCGGCCCGGCGGCGCGCAGGGCCGTGAACGCGGCGCACAGCCGGTCGATCTCCTCGCGAGCGAACAGCCCCCGGGCGACCATGAAGCCGTCCTCCTGGAACTGCCGGACGCCTGTCCCGATGCCTGTGACGGTCATGTGTCCCCTCCTCGGTCGGATGTGTTCCACTCGTCACGCTAGGCCGCAGCCCGTGCGAGGAGGATGCCCGTGACCGCCGACGGATTGCCCGAGACGGCTGCGCCCGGCGACCCGGGCCCACCGCCGGGCCTCGTGGTCGTGGGCCGCTACGACGAACCGCCGGGCTACGGCGTCCAGCGGCCGCGCGGCGCCGAGAGCTGGCTGTTCACCTGGACGGTGGCCGGGCGGGGCACCCTGCGCCAGGGACGGACCGAGACCGGCGCGGGCGCCGGCGACCTGGTGGTGCTCGCCCCCGGCACCCCGCACCGCTACGGCGTCCAACAGGGCTCCGCGCACTGGGAGTTCTGGTGGGCGCACTGCGGAGCCAGGCCGTCCTGGGCCGCCTGGCTGGAGCCGCACGGCAGGGGGGACGGGCTGTACGTGGTCACCCCGGGGGCCGCCGGAACCGGTTCGCACGCCCGTGTCGAGGCGGCCTTTCGCCGGATGCTCGCCGACGCCCGCTGGACCGGCACCGGCACCCCGCCCGACAGCGTCCCGCCCGAGGCCCGGGTGGCCGTCGCCGTGGCCCACGGCACCACCGCCCGCGAACTCGCCCTGGGCGCACTGGAGGAGGTCGTCCTGCTCACCGCCGGCGCCGCGCGCGGCCTCCGGCCCGGAACCGGTGTCGACCCCCGCGTCCAGCGCGCCCAGGAGCTGATCGCGGCCGACCCCGGTGCCCCGCACACGGTCCGGTCGCTGGCCGCCGGGGTCTCGCTGTCCCCGTCCCGGTTCGCCCACCTCTTCACCCGGGAGCTCGGCCGCTCACCCATGCGCGCGCTGCGCGAGGCGCGGCTGCAGCACGCCGCGCGGCTGCTGGAGAGCACCGACCTGTCCGTGGAGCGCGTCGCCGCCGCCTCCGGCTTCGCCAGCCCCTTCCACTTCAACCGTGTCTTCCGTGACCGCTACGGCACCCCGCCCGGCGCCTACCGGGCGGCGGGCACCCCAATGGTTGGGACATGACACCCCGGGGCCGCCCGCACACGCCGTGCAGTGGACGTTCAATGGTTGTCTGGATCTCATCGGGGAGTTGACTGAATCCCGTTTCCAAATGCGAAATCCCGAGTATCACAATCCGCGGGACGCCGGTGTTGACAAGACGTCTATCTGCAGCGGGCCGACGGGACGCGTAAAACCGTGGGATCACTTGTTGGGCGTCCTTGACCTGTGCAAAGGTGTGCCTTGTCAGCGCACGGACAATGCATTCTCCCCTGTGTGATCTTGACCCCCTCCGTACGCCCTACACGCTTCAAAAGAGCTGGCCCAGGCGGACGTACCCATTGGTATGGACTTAATGCAATGCAGCATGCCCTCGGGAGGAAATGCCGCCGTGAAAGACGCAGGACTGTCGAATTCCCCGTCTCCGGTTCGCCCGTACGACGTCACGGACGAGCAACTGAGCGCCGAGCTCAAGAAGTGGAGCGGCACGACGCCGGCCCTGCAGCCCGTCGGTGAACTCCTCGACCGGCACTGGGAAGCCGCCTTCGCCTACGCGCGGCTGTGCACCGACGGTCCCCGCCCCGCGGGCATGCTCACCACGGCCGCGTTCACCCGCCTCTTCGGCGAGTCCCTGCGCCACACCGGGCCGACCGCCGCCTGGCGGCCCCATCTGCTCGTCACCGTCCGCCGGATCGCGGCCGAGTGGGACGCCGACGGCCGCCGGGAGATGCTCCACCCCGAGCTGAGAACCGGCGCGGACGGCGACCGGGCGGCGGCCCGGCTGCTGCCCCCCGCCGAGCGGCGCCTGCTGTCCGGTGCCTTCCAGCGGCTGCAGCAGTCCGCCCGCTGCCTGCTGTGGCACACCGAGGTCGAGGCCGAGCCGATATCCCTCCCCGCGGGCCTCCTCGGCCTCGACGAGGAGGACGCCGGTGTCGAACTGCGCCGGGCCCGCGAGCGGTTGCGCGAGGAGTGCCTCCAGGTCCACCGTGAACTCGCCCCCGAGCAGGAGTGCCGGCACTACCTGCGCCTGCTCGACGTGACCTACCGGCGCGGCGGTGTCGACATCGACCCCGATCTGCGCACACACCTGGAGCGGTGCCGGCACTGCATGCACACCGCGGACCAACTGCACCAGTTCAACGGGCAGCTCGGCCTCGCCCTCGCCGAGGCCGTGCTCGGCTGGGCTGCCGCCGCCTACGTCCAGTCACGGCTGACCGTCGACGACCCGGCAGTGGCGCGGGAGGCCCACCGGCACGCGCCGGCACGGCCGTTCGTGGCCGAGGACTTCGGGGCCCCCATGCCCTTCGCCGGACCGGGCGAGGACAGCGCGATGTCCGGCCCCGCTCCCGTGGACCCGGCGTCCGGCGCTCCCGGCCCCGGGCCCCGCGGCCGCTCCGCGTCCCGGCGCTCGGCCCACAAGGCCGCCCGCCGTGCCTCCCGCCGCAACCTCGCCGTCGCCGTCCTGACGGTGAGCGGGCTCGTCGTGCTCCCCCTGGTCATCTGGTCCTCGTTCCACTCCGACGGCGACGGATCCGTCGAGGCCGCTCCCTCCGGGACACCCGGCACCGACACGGCCTCCTCGACCAGCGACCCGTCGAAGGCCGGGGCGGGCGAGGCCCGCCAGGGAGACCTGCGCGGCCGCCTGCACAACGTCGAGTCCGGGCTGTGCGTCGACGTCGTCGGCGGGAAGCTCGCCCGGGGCGCCGAGACCGAGCTCGCCAAGTGCTCCGCCGCCGAGGGCCAGCAGTGGACGTACGAGACCGACGGGCTGCTGCGCAGCACCGCCGACCCCGAGCTGTGCCTCGACTCCCGCCTCGGGTTCTCGGTGCGGCTCTCGGCCTGCTCGGGCGCCACCGCGCCCGGCGCCAAGGACATCCGCTACGACTTCACCCTCCAGGGCACCCTCGTACCGCGCTGGAACCAGGACCTGGCCCTGACTCCCGCCGCCACCGACGGCTCCGGCGCGCTGGTCCTGAAGAACCGCGAGGACGGTCCCGCCCAGCGCTGGGTGTTCGACACCTCGAAGGCCGACCCCCAGATGGCGGCGGTCAACTGGGACGCGGACAGCAGCCCCACGCCCACCCCGAAGTCGGCCCCCGCGCCCTCCAGGACGCCGACACCGACCCCGACGGCGACCGCCGCGCCGACGGCCACGCCGACCCCGTCGAGCAGCCCGTCCCCGAGCGACTACTGCTCCACCGACCCGTACCACTGCTCCTGGGGCGACCGGAGCGGCGGCGGATCGGGCGGCTACGGCGGCGGGTACGGCGGTGGCTACGGATACGGCGGCGGGTACGGAGGCGGCGGCTACGGCGGCGGGCGCTGACCCCGCTCAGGCTCCGACGAGCTGGAGCGAGCCCCACAGGGCCACCACCGACGCGGCCAGCGCGGTCGGCACGGTCAGCAGGCCGAGCCGGGTGAACTCGCCGAGGCCGACCTCGTGGTCGTGGCGGTGCAGGATGCGCCGCCACAGCAGCGTGGCCAGGGACCCGGCGTAGGTCAGGTTCGGGCCGATGTTCACCCCGAGCAGCACCGCCAGGACCGCGCCGGGCCCGGCCGCGGCGGTCAGCGGCAGCAGGACCAGGACCGCGGGCAGGTTGTTGATCAGGTTGGCCAGTACGGCGGCCAGCGCGGCGATCCCCAGCAGCGCGAGGAGGCCCGTCCCGTCGGGCAGGACGTGGTGCAGGGCGTCCGCGAGCCCGTTGTCGACGACCGCGCGCACCACGATGCCGAGGGCGAGTACGAACGCCAGGAACGCGGGTGCCGCCGCCCGCACCACCGACACGGGCCCGGCCTTCCTCCGGACGAGCGCGCGGCCCGCCAGCACCAGCGCCCCCGCGCACGCGACCCAGGCCGGATCCACGCCGAACGCGGAGGCCACCACGAACCCGGCCAGCGTGCAGCCCACGGTGACCAGCGCGAACAGCGGCAGCGCGGGCTCCTCGGACGGCTCGGGGGAGTGGTCGACGACGGCGAGGTCGGTCTCGAAGAACCGCCGGAACACCGCGTACTCGACGGCGATCGCCGCCAGCCAGGGCAGCGTCATCAGCAGCGCGAACCGGGTGAAGCTCACCCCGCTCGCCTCGAAGGCCAGCAGATTGGTGAGGTTCGACACCGGCAGCAGCAGCGAGGCCGTGTTCGACAGGTGCGCGCACGCGTACACGTGCGGCTTCGCACGGGCCCCCATCCGGGAGGCGGTGACCAGCACCACCGGCGTCAGGAGCACCACGGTGGCGTCCAGGCTCAGCACCGCGGTGATCGCCGACGCCAGCCCGAACACCCCGGTCAGCAGCCGCCCGGGCGAGCCCGCCGACCGCCGCGCCAGCCAGGCCCCGCAGGCCTGGAACAGCCCCTCGACGTCACAGAAGTGCGCGAGCACCAGCACCGCGGCCAGGAACCCGACCACCGGCCCCAGTCGCTCGGCCTCAGCCCACGCGTGCTCCGGGGAGATCGCCCCGGTCAGGACCACGAGCCCGGCCGCCGGGACCGCGACCACGGCCTCCGGCAGTCCGAGGGGGCGCAGGACCGCCCACACGAGTACGGCGACGAGAAGGGCTACGGACAGGGTTTCGGCGAGCGGGGTGTTCAGGGCGGTTCCTTCGAAGGGCGGGCGGACCGTGCCCGGTCATGAAACCAGGCCCGGGTAAGAACCCTCCCGATACCCGCGACCTGGGCCGTTCAGGCGCCGGTGCCGGGGCTGAAGGGGATGAGCCGGACCGACGCCTCGGTGCCGGACACCGGGACCTCGCCGCCCTTCCAGGTCACCTTCAGAGGGTCCTGCTCGTCCGGCGGGGTCACCAGGAGGGCGGCGGGGGTGGCGGTGCCCGCCCCGCTGATCTCGGGGTTCGCGAAGGACAGTCCGGCCCAGGCGCTCCGGCCCGGAGCCAGTCGCACGGTCTGCGGACCGGTCGCGGAGCGCTCGGGGTCCGGGCCGAGCTGCCTGCCGGACGCGTCGACGAAGGCGGTGCCCGGGAAGCCGTACAGGGTGCAGGTGCGGCTCGACCTGTTCGTCAGCACGACCGGGAAGTTCTCCTGCCCGGCGCCCGGGTTGTTGCGGCCGACGGACGCGCTGAGCGCGGAGGTGTGGCAGCGGGTCCCGCCGGCCGGGGATCGCGTCGCGGACGGGGGGAGGGAGTTGCTCACGGCGTCGGTCGGGACGCCGCTCGGCGCGCCACCCGCGTCCTGGGAGGCGGAGACGGAGACGGAGGCGGACGGCGCGGTGGTGCCGGTCGCGGGGGCCGCCGTGCCCGACTCGGTGCGGGGGCCGCCCGCCGTGCCGTCGCCACTGCCGCAGCCCGCCAGCAGGCCGAGCATCGCGACCGAACCCGCGAGCAGGGCCGCCCGCCGCACACCCAGGGACCTGTTCGTCATGTCTCCACACTCCCGGAGATTCCGCGCTCGCGCGCGTACGGCGCCTTGTGCCCCGTCACTGATGTCCGATGCGGCGCGGGCCGGAAAAGTTCGCTCACCGCGACACCCGCACGGACCCCAGTACCCGGTCGGCGACCGAAGGGCTGTCCTTCTGCCGGATCTGCACGTACACCTGGGGCTCTCCCGCACCGCCCGCCGGCACGAGCGCCGCCTCCGTGACGGACGCGCTGCCGGCCGGACAGTGGTCCCAGGTGCGCACCCGGCCGTGCCACCGGGGGGAGGCGTAGGCGTGGGCACCGGCGTAGCGGCAGCCGGGGTGGGTGAGGGCGTCGACCCGGGCCGCTGTGCCCCCGTGGCTCAGGCCGACGAACACGCCGTTCACCGCGGCCGAGAGGTTCTGCCACCCGGCCAGGTCGTCCGCGACGACGAGCCCCGCCTCGTGCCCGGCGGGCAGCCCGAGCGCCCGCTGATCCCAGCCGGAGTCCCGCAGCTCGCGCCCCCAGGCCCCGGGCACCTCGACGGTGATCCGGCCGGTGGCGTCCCGCACCCGGGCGTCCTGGGACCCGGAGGACCGGTTCAGCAGGACGCCGGTGACCCCCGCGGCCACCAGCGCGACCGCGACCGCGCAGAGCGCGAGGACCCTGCCCGGGCGCCGGACGGGCCGCCCCGGCTCCGCCAGCCGCTCCAGCTCCTCCGCGAAGGCCCGCGCGGTCGGCCAGCGGCGCTCCCGGTCCGGCTCCAGCGCCCGCAGCAGGATCCGCTGGACACCGGGGTCGAGCCCGGGCCGCAGCCGCTCGGGTCGCTCCACCTTCCCGGGCGCTCCGGGGACCGTGCCGGTGACCAGGTGATAGCCGACCGCGCCGAGGGCGTACACGTCGGCCCGTTCGTCGACGCCCGCGCCGGGCTCGGCCTGTTCGGGCGGCTGATAGCCCGCCGAACCGGCCGCCAGGGTCAGCCCGGAGGCCTGCGCGAGGCTCTTGGCGAGCCCCAGGTCGGCGAGGAGCACCCGCGGCGCGTCCCCGGGGGACGCGCGCAGCAGGACGTTCGTCGGCTTGATGTCGCGGTGCACGATCCCCGCCTCGTGCAGGGCGGCCGCGCCCCGGGCGGCCAGTGCGGTCAGCCGCAGCGCCTCCGGCACGGGCAGCGGGCCGGCGGCGAGCAGGTCGGCGAGGGTGCCGCCGTCGGCGTACTCCATGACGAAGTAGGGCCGCTCGTCCGGGAGTTCGCCGATGTCGTAGACCTGCACCACCCGATGGGAGGCGGCCCGGCGCAGCATTCGCGCCTCGGCGAGGAACCGCTCGCGGACGTCGAGGCGCTGGGTCCAGTTGTCGGCGAGGACCTTCACCGCGACCGGGGCCTCGAGGACGTCGTCGTGGGCGAGCCACACCGTGCCGAACGCGCCGGTGCCCAGGCGCCGTTCGAGCCGGTAACGGCCGATCCGCTCGACGGAGTGCATACGCCTATCATGCCTGGGTCGAGATCCTTCCGGAGGAGAGCACCCGTGGACGAGGCGGCACCCACCGAGGAGCTCGCGCGCCGCGCCGCCGCCGGCGACCGGGCGGCCCTGGACGAGCTGCTCGCGGCGATCCGGCCCGAAGTCGTCCGGCGCTGCGGGCGGTTCCTGCCCTGCCGGGAGGACGCGGAGGAGGCGGCACAGGACGTGCTGCTCCAGATCGCCCGGAGGATCGGCACCTTCGAGGGCCGCAGCCGGTTCAGCACCTGGCTGTACACGGTCGTGGCCAACTGCGCCCGCCAGAAGTACCGCGAGCTCAGGCGGCGGGCCGTCGAGCAGCCCGCTCCCGTCGACGCGGACCGGCACGTCGACCCGCGCACGACCAGCGTCATCGCCGGCTCCCGCCTCGACCTCCTCGACGCGCTGGACCGGCTGGAGCGCGAACACCCGCACCTGGTCGAGCCGTTGGTCTACCGCGACCTGTGTCAACTCGGGTACGCGGAGGCCGCCGAGCGCTCCGGGATCCCTCTCGGCACCTTCAAGTCCCGGCTGCACGAGGCCCGCCGACAGGTCAGGCCCTGGCTGCGCGGGTGACGGCTCACTCCAGGTCGAGGAGCCCGATCTCCGCCCAGATCGTCTTGCCGTCGGCCGTGTGGCGGCTGCCCCAGCGCTGGGTGAGCTGAGCGACCAGCAGGAGCCCCCGGCCGCCCTCGTCCCACGTCTTGGCGCGCCGCAGGTGCGGCGCGGTGTGGTTGGTGTCGGAGACCTCGCAGATCAGCGTGGTCGCGTCATGGATGAGGCGGAGCCGGATGGGGCGGGCGCCGTACCGGATCGCGTTCGTCACCAGCTCGCTCGTCACCAGCTCGGCCGTGAACGACGCCTCGCTGAGGTCCCAGCGCGCGAGCTGCTCCACGACCTGCTTGCGGACGGGCGCCACCAGCGACGGGTCGGCCGGGATGTCCCAGGTCGCCACCTGGGAGGCGGGCAGCCCCAGGGTGCGGGCCAGCAGCAGGGCCACGTCGTCCGTGGAGCCGCCGGGCGGCAGCAGGGTGTGCAGCACCCGGTCGCAGCTCTCCTCCAGGGACTCGGAGGGCACGGCCAGGGCCTCGCACAGCAGCCTGCGCCCGGCGTCCTCGTCCCGCTCCCGGGACTCGATCAGGCCGTCCGTGAACAGGGACAGCACGGTCCCCTCGGGCAGTGCCAGCTCGGCGGACTCGAACGGCAGTCCGCCCAGGCCCAGCGGCGGCCCCGCGGGCAGGTCCACCCGGCTGGCCTCGCCGCCCGGCGTCAGCATCACGGGCGCGGGGTGCCCGGCGCGGGCCAGCGTGCAGCGCCGCGAGACCGGGTCGTACACCGCGTACAGACAGGTGGCCCCTACCTCGCCGGGACTACTGCCCTCGCTCCCGGCCTCCGCGGACAGCCGTACGACGAGGTCGTCGAGGTGGGTGAGCAGCTCGTCCGGGGCGAGGTCGATGTCGGCGAGGGTGCGGACGGCGGTGCGCAGCCGTCCCATCGTCGCCGAGGCCTGGATGCCGTGACCGACCACGTCCCCGACGACCATCGCGACCCGCATGCCCGACAGCGGGATCACGTCGAACCAGTCGCCGCCCACCCCGGCCCGCGCGGCCGGGAGATAGCGGGAGGCCGCCTCCACGGCGGCCGTGCGCGGCAGGGAGCGGGGCAGCAGACTGCGCTGGAGGGCGAGCGCGGTCTCGCGCTCGCGGGAGAAGCGGCGGGCGTTGTCGACGCAGATCCCGGCCCGCGCGGTGATCTCCTCGGCCAGCAGCACGTCGTCCGGGGTGAAGGGGTCCGGGCGCCGGTAGCGGGTGAGGACCGCGACCCCGAGGGTCTGGCCGCGGGCCTGGATCGGCACCGACATCGTGGAGTGGATGCCGTACTCCTTGACCCGGTCGCCGCGGGTGGTGTTCCAGGTGAGCCACCGGTCGAGGCGCCCGGAGGCCACGGTGGCGACGATGGTGCGGCCCGCCGTCAGGGAGTCGGCCTGCGGTGAGGTGGCGGGGTACAGCTCGGTGTGCCCCGGCTTGACCACCGCCATCGGGTTGCCGGGGTCCACCGACTGGTGGGCGGCGCGGCGCAACTCGACCGGTGCGGTGAGCGGCTCCGGGGCCTCGCCCTCCTCCCGCGAATCCAGCAGGTCGACGCTGACGAAGTCGGCGAGGGCCGGAACGCACACGTCCGCCAGCTCCTGGGCCGTGCGGTTGACGTCCAGGGTGGTGCCGATGCGCACGCTCGCCTCGTTGACGAGCTGGAGCCGCTCGCGGGCGAGGAAGTTGTCGGTGAAGTCGTGGGCGGCCAGGCACACGCCCCGCACCCGGCCCGCCGGGTCGGTGACCGGCGCCATCCGGGCCAGCCACGCGTGCGCGTGGTCCTCGCCGCCGGTGCGCATGTAGGTCTGCACGTCCTTGGGCCGGCCGGTGGTGAGCACGTGCAGCAGGTGCTCCTCCAGCTCCTCGCTCTGCGGCTTCCCGCCGATCTCGGACAGCCTGAGGCCCTGGATGCGCTTCTCGGGCAGTCCGATCACCTCGGCCATGGCGTCGTTGACCCGGCGCAGCCGGAGCTGTTCGTCGTACACGGCGACCGCGCAGGGCGACTGGGTCAGTACGGCCGTGCCCAGCGGGTCGTCGGGGGAGCGCCGGCCGTCGGTGTCCAGCGGGGTGACCACGAGCCAGTGCCCGGGGCCGCCGTCGGCGGAGTCCTGGTGGTGGGCGAGCAGCCACACCGACACGGCCGTGCCGTCCCGGTGGCACAGGGTGAGGGTGCCGTCCCAGCGGGCGCCCGCCGGCCCGGCGGGCACCTCGTCGCCCCCGCTGACCAGGAGGTTCACCGCCGGTCTGCCCACGACCTCGGCGGGCGACCAGCCCAGCAGCCGCTGCGCGCCGGCGTTCCACGCGACCAGCGTGCCGTCCTCACCGACGACGGCACGAGCCGTCGCCGCGTCGTCGAACGGGTACACGAGGGTCATCGTCGCCACTCCATTGCGCGCACTCTCAGTGAACAAACAGGTCACTTGGGTTCCAGCCTAGTGCGTCACGCTCGGACACGAACGGCGAACCCCTCCGCACGCCCCCCTCGTGACCGGACCGCCGTCAAGGGAGAATTCCGGCCGAGGTGCGACGGGGGGCGGAGGCAGTCGACTGGCTTCTCGTCAGGTTGCGTCTGTGCAGGATCAGTTACGTCGTCGACGCCCGTGGCGGGGGTCAAGCCTTGCGCCGAGCCGAGGTCATCAGGCTGCCGGTGAGCGCGGAGGGTCGCGCTGCGGGGAGAAGGAGATCTCCGCCCGGTCGAGGGTTCGGGTGCGTCCCGGCCGTCTGTGCCCCGTCCCTCCGGGCCCCGTGGGGAACCCGCCGCTGGACGCCAGTTGCTAAGGCCGCGGTCCGGGACGTCGAGCGGTACGCGCCCGTCGGAAGCAGCCTCGGTCGCTTGGGCCGCCGCCTCCGCCACCTCGGCCCCCGCCTCCGCCGAGCCGACGGTGCTCACCTTCGAGCTCGTGCCACCGCGACTCCCGGATACGGCTCGTGCTGACCGGCGCGTATCCGGTCGGGAGCCGGCAAGCGGTGCGCATCGCAGGGTCTGCGGTGCCCGGCGCCGACCCCGGCGTCGGCGCTCCGGACGTAACCCGTCCCGTCCGGACCGTTGACGGGGTGTCATGCCTGCTACAAACATGGCCTGCGACCGTTGGGAGCGCTCCCATGACGAGCGCCGCCCGCATCTCCCCCGAGGAGTCCGGACGTGAACAGACGCAGAACCGCCCTGCTGTCCCTGACCGCGCTGCTGGGAGCGGCACTTGTGGCCTCGCCCGTCTCCCCGGCCGCCGCCGACGAGGTCGAGCAGCTCAAGAACGGCACCTTCGACACCGCCATGGAACCCTGGTGGGCGAGCAGCAACGTCACCGCGGCCGTGTCCGACGGACAGCTCTGCGCGGACGTGCCGGGCGGCACCGCCAACCGCTGGGACGCCGCCGTCGGCCAGAACGACGTCACCCTGGTGAAGGGGGAGTCGTACAAGTTCTCCTTCACCGCGAAGGGTTCGCCCGAAGGACATGTCGTGCGGGCGATCGTGGGGCTGCAAGTGGCGCCCTACGACACCTATTTCGAGGTCAGTCCGCAGCTCAGCGTGTCCGGGAACTCCTACTCGTACACGTTCACCTCGCCCGTCGACACCGCCCAGGGCCAGGTCGGCTTCCAGCTCGGCGGCAGCGCCGACCCGTTCCGCTTCTGCATGGACGACGCCTCCCTGCTGGGCGGGGTCCCGCCCGAGGTGTACGAGCCCGACACCGGACCGCGCGTGCGTGTCAACCAGGTGGCCTACCTGCCCGCCGGGCCCAAGAACGCCACCCTGGTCACCGACGCCACGACGACGTTGCCCTGGCAGCTCAAGAACGCCTCCGGCGCGGTCGTCGCCCACGGCACGACCGTGCCCCGCGGTGTCGACGCCTCCTCCGGGCAGAACGTCCACTCGATCGACTTCGGCGCCTACCGGAAGCGCGGCACGGGCCTCACCCTCGTCGCGGACGGCGAGACCAGCCGGCCCTTCGACATCGGCACGGCCGCCTACGAGCAGCTCCGCCTCGACGCGGCGAAGTACTACTACACCCAGCGCAGCGGCACCGCGATCCGCGACGACCTGCGCCCCGGGTACGGCCGCGCCGCCGGCCATGTGAACGTGGCCCCCAACCAGGGCGACCGGGACGTGCCCTGCCAGCCCGGCGTGTGCGACTACACCCTCGACGTCACCGGCGGCTGGTACGACGCCGGCGACCACGGCAAGTACGTCGTCAACGGCGGCATCTCCACCTGGGAGGTGCTGAGCACCTACGAACGCGAACTGCTGGCCCGCACCGGGCAGCCGGGGAGACTGGGCGACGGCAGCCTCGCCATCCCCGAGAGCGGCAACAAGGTCCCGGACATCCTCGACGAGGCGCGCTGGGAGCTGGAGTTCCTGCTGAGGATGCAGGTGCCGGACGGGCAGCCGCTGGCCGGGATGGCCCACCACAAGATCCACGACGAGCAGTGGACAGGTCTGCCGCTGCTGCCGAGCGACGACCCCCAGAAGCGTGAACTGCACCCGGCGTCCACGGCGGCGACCCTCAACCTCGCCGCGACCGCCGCGCAGGCCGCCCGCCTCTACAAGCCCTACGACAAGGCGTTCGCGGCGAGGGCCCTGGCGGCCGCCCGCAAGGCCTGGGCCGCGGCGCTCGCCCATCCCGACCTGTACGCCTCGGAGAGCGACGGCGTCGGCGGCGGCACCTACGCCGACAACAACGTCACCGACGAGTTCTACTGGGCGGCCGCCGAGCTGTACCTCACCACGGGGGAGAAGACCTTCCAGGACCAGGTGCTCGCCTCCCCGGTGCACACCGCCGACATCTTCGTCCCGGTCGGCTACGACTGGGCCCGCACGGCAGCGGCCGCCCGGCTGGACCTGGCGACCGTGCCGAGCAAGCTGCCCGGCCGGGACAAGGTCCGGCAGTCCGTCGTCAAGGGCGCCGACCGCTACCTGGCCACGCTGAACGCCCACCCGTACGGCATGCCGTACGCCCCCGAAGGCAACCTCTACGACTGGGGCTCCAACCACCAGATCCTGCACAACGGCATCGTCATCGCGACCGCCTACGACATCACGGGCGCCTCGAAGTACCGGGACGGCGCGCTCCAGGGCATCGACTACATCTTCGGCCGCAACGCGCTGAACATGTCGTACGTGACCGGCTACGGCGAGGTCAACTCCCACAACCAGCACGCCCGTTGGTACGCCCACCAACTCGACCCGAACCAGCCCAACCCGCCGAAGGGCACCCTCGCCGGCGGGCCCAACTCCGCCATCCAGGACCCTTACGCACAGAGCAAGCTCCAGGGCTGCGTCGGCCAGTTCTGCTACATCGACGACATCCAGTCCTGGTCGACCAACGAGCACACCATCAACTGGAACTCCGCTCTGACCCGGATGGCGTCGTTCGTGGCGGATCAAGGCTGACCCTCGCGTGCTCCACCAGCTCACCGGGCCGCTCGTGCGCGGTGAGCGTGTGGAGCCGGGCCTGATCGAGCGGCTGGTGCACCTCGACGTACTCACCGTGCGGCAGCCGCTTGATCAGACCGGTCTCCCGGCCGTGCAGCACCAGCTCACGGTCGCGGAGCTGAAGGCCCAGGCAGATCCGCCGGGTGGCGACGAAGACGGCCACCGGGACCACGACCATCCCGATCCGCACCGCCCAGGTGACGGTGTTGATCGACAGGTGCAGCCGGGTCGCCACGATGTCGTTGCCGCCGCCCGCGAGCAGGATCAGGTACAGGCTGATCCAGGACGTGCCGATCGCCGTACGGACCGGCCGGTTGCGCGGGCGGTCCAGGAGGTGGTGCTCCCGCCTGTCCTTGGTGAACCGGGCCTCCAGGAACGGGTAGACGCCGATGAGGACCAGCAGGAGCGGGAAGACCACGACCGGGATCAGCACCCCGAGGATCAGCGTGTGGCCGCCCAGAGTGATCTCCCAGCCCGGCATGACCCGGACCAGGCCCTCCGCGAAGCCCAGGTACCAGTCCGGCTGGGCGCCCGTGGAGACCTGGTCGGCGCGGTAAGGACCGTACGACCAGACCGGGTTGATCGACGCCACGGCCGCGATCAGGGTGAGCGTCCCGAACACCAGGAAGAAGAAGCCGCCCGCCTTCGCCAGGTACACCGGGAAGAACGGCGTGCCGACGACGTTGCGCTCGGTCTTCCCGGGGCCCGCGAACTGGGTGTGCTTGTGGTAGACGACCAGGATCAGGTGGGCCACCACGAGGGCGGCCATGATGCCGGGGATCACCAGGATGTGCAGCGAGTAGAAGCGGGCCACGATGTCATGGCCGGGGAACTCGCCGCCGAACAGGAACATCGCGAGGTACGTCCCGACGATGGGCACCGACAGGGTGGCGCCGTAGACGAACCTGAGGCCGGTGCCGGACAGCAGGTCGTCCGGCAGCGAGTAGCCGAAGAGTCCCTCGAACAGGCCGAGGAACAGCAGGGACCAGCCGAACAGCCAGTTGACCTCGCGGGGCCTGCGGAACGAGCCGGTGAAGAAGTGCCGCATCATGTGCGTGAGCATCCCGGCCAGGAAGATCAGCGCCGACCAGTGGTGGAGCTGCCGGATCAGCAGACCGCCGCGCACGTCGAAGCTGATGTCGAGCGTCGAGGCGTACGCCTCCGACATGCGCACACCGTTCAGGGGCGTGTAACTGCCGTGGTACGTCACCTCGTTCATCGACGGGTGGAAGAACAGCGTCAGCCACACCCCGGTCAGGATCAGCACGACGAAGCTGTACAGGCAGATCTCGCCGAGCAGGAAGGACCAGTGGTCCGGGAAGACCTTGCGCAGGTACTTCGCGCCCAGCGTGCGGGTGCCGAGCCGGCCGTCGAGCCAGCCGGACAGCCGCTCGCCCCTGCCCGGCACCGCCGGGAGTTCCGTGCGCGTCACGCCTCCTCCTTCTGCACATGCGTGAGTTTGTCGGGGTTGCTGACGACGAAGAGCCCGCAGACCCGGTCGCCCTCCGGGGTGAGGTCCATGACGATCACCGCGTACGGCGCGTCGTCCTGGAACAGCACGGCCGCGTCGTCGCCGTTGACCCTGCGGTAGCGCAGCTCCAGGGCGGACGCCTGCGCCGCGCCCCGCTTCGCGTAACCGGTGAGCAGCCGTACGGCCTTGTCGCGGCCGTGCACCGGGCGCAGCGCCGAGGGCCTGCGGTTGCCGCCGCCGTCCGTCCACACCGTCACGTCCGGAGCGAGGATCTCCATCAGCTCGGCGATGTCCCCGCCGACGGCGGCCCGTACGAAACGTTCCGTCGCCTCCCGGCGGACCCGGGGGTGCGCCTCGTACAGCGGACGGCGGGCGTGCACATGGGCCCGGGCGCGGTGCGCCACCTGCCGTACGGCGGCCGGGGTGCGGTCGAGGATCTCCGCGATCTCGGTGTGGGCGTACCCGAACACCTCGTGCAGCACGAACACCGCGCGTTCCAGCGGGGACAGCGACTCCAGGACCACCAGCATCGCCAGCGACACGGACTCGGTGCGCAGCGCGGGGTCGTCGGCACCGTCCTCGTCGGCGACCAGCGGCTCCGGCAGCCACGGGCCGACGTAGGTCTCCCGGCGGCGGCTGACCACGGCCCGGCGCTGGAGCGTGTGGTTGACGGCGATCCGGACCAGGTAGGCGCGGGGGTTGTCGACCCCTTCCACGCCCCGGCGCGACCACGACAACCAGGTGTCCTGGAGCACGTCCTCGGTGTCGGCGACGCTGCCCAGCATGTTGTAGACGACGCCGAACAACAGCTCCCGGTGCTCGACGAAGACACCGGTCGCCGCCTCGGCGTCGGGATCACGGATCTCGGACATCTCGTGTGGCCTCCCAGTAGCGCGCTCACTACTGCGAGGCCCCGCGGGCCGCCGAATGTGACATCCGCGGCCGGAATGTGACCCACGCCTCATCCAGGAGGCGTGCTGTCGTCTAGGACGCGTCGTGGAAGACGATCCCCAGCGCGTGTCGCCGGCCGGAGCGCACCGTGCTCACCCCGTGCCGCATCGCCCCGGCGGACCAGCCGCGCCGCGTGCGCACCGGCCGGTCGCGGGTCGTGAAGACCACGCCGTGGCCCCGGGGGAGGACGCTCGCCGTGCCCCGGGACTGGGCGCGGGGCCGCTGCTCGACCATCAGGAACTCGCCCCCGGTGTAGTCGGTGCCGTACTCGTCCAGACCCACCACCACCTGGAGGGGGAAGACCAGGTCGCCGAAGACGTCCCGGTGCAGGGCGTTCCAGTCGCCCTCCGTGTAGCGCAGCAGGATCTGGGCCGAGCGGTCCTGCCCGGCGGCGTGACAGCGCTCCAGCCACGCGTCGAGGGAGTCCGGCCAGGGGGCGGGGCGACCCAGCCGGGCCGCCCAGTCACGGGCCACGGGCAGCAGGCGGGGGTAGAGCGCGGCGCGCAGGGCGGCGACCGGGGCGGGCAGGTCGTGGGTGAAGTAGCGGTACTCGCCCGATCCGAAGCGGTGGCGTGCCATGTCCACGGTGGTGCGGAACAGCTCCGGCTTCTCGTACAGCGCCGTCAGCTCCCGGCACTCGGCCGCCGTCAGCAGCGGTGCCGTCGGCGCACAGCCGTGCACGTCCAACTCGGCGGCGAGAGCGGCCCAGTCGGTCTCGGCGACCCGGGCGGTGGCCAGGTCGGGGGTGACTGTCATGACGTTTCCTCCTCCCTTCGAGTCTGGGACGCGGCCCGCCGCGCGTCCGGCGGGAATCGGACACCGCGCTCGACCCCTCTCGGTACCGCATGCCGACCGACCTGACCTGCGCATATTTACGGTCGAGTACCCGCGCGGTACCGTGAGGGCATGCCAGCTCTCAACGTGGAGTTCAGCGATCGCGAGCTAGAGGACCTGCGGCAGATCGCCAAGGAGCGCGGTACGTCGATGAAGGCCCTCGTCCGGGAGGCCGCCGCGGCCGACATCGCCCGGCACCGGGCTCTTCAGGAGGGCGCGGAGGCGTTCCGGCGGTTCTTCTCCGCCCACGCCGACGAGTTCGCCGCCGCCTTTCCCGAGGACGAACCGGCCGGCAAGGGCGCGGGGCGGGTCGCCTGACCGATGGCTTCCGTGGTTCACATCGACGTGCCCTGGCTGCTCCAGCGGCACGAAGAGGTCCTGCCCGAGCAGCCCACGATCAACGACTTCTCGGCCCTCGTCGCCGCCGTCGCCCGGCACCGCGTAGACCCGCCCCGCCTCGGCGTCGACTCCGACCCGGCCTGGCGCGCGGCGGCCCTCCTGCACACCCTGGCCCTGCTCAAGCCCTTACCGTCGGCCAACGCCCGCTTCGCCTGCGCCACCGCCGTGGCCTACATGTTCGTCAGCGGCGTCGGCATCGACCCGCCCTACGGGGCGCTCGTCGACCTGGCCCGCGACCTGATCTCCGGCAAGACCGACGTGTACGGCGCGGCCGACCGGCTGCGCTCCTGGCAGATCTGAGGCGCCAGGGCGCGCCCGCCGGTCCGCGGCCGGACCCGGGTGCCCCGGCCGGACGCCGACCACCTCGCCCCCGGGGCCGCCGACCGAGGGCGGGAGGAACGGGGTCGGCGGCCGGGGTTTCGCGCGGGAGAGCCGCCGTCCCGCGCGGGGCCTCCGAGAAGGGCCGTGTCCCAGTGGACTACCGGTCGCCGCGCCGGGGGAGCGTGCGCGGCGCTCCGGCGCGTGCGCGGGTTTCACACGGGGCGCATGGAATGTCGAAAGCCGGTGCGAGCGCACGCAGTTGCGACGTTGTCTGACTATCTTTCAAATGGCGCGGATGTTGCTCAGGTGCCTTGTTGGCCGTGAGTGACGTGTGCAAGGGTGAACCACCTGTGTGGGGGGCAAGGGCCGGGTCGCATTCGTCCCGTGGGGAACCGGGGCGAAGGGGCGTCGGCGAATTCGTGCTTCCCACCCTCGTGCCCGAAAGGGATGGCCTTCGGCACTCCTTTTCGGCAGGGAAACCTCTGTGAGTCCCATGTCTGTGGGAAGGAAACCCGCTCAGTGCCCACCCCCCACCCACCGCTCCCTCCTTACCCGCCGCCCGGCGGCGCCTCCGGAGAATCCGACGAGGATCTCGCCGCCCGGCTCAGAGGCCGTCCCGACGGCGAGGCCGCCCAGGCCGTCGCGCTGCTCATGGCACGCCATTGGAAGCCGGCCCAGGACTACGCGGTCATCTGCCTCGCCTCCTCGTCCGCGACCGCCTCCATGGTGGCCGCGGCCGCCTTTCACCAGGTCCTGGACCGGCTCGCGCTCGGCGAACCGGCTCTCGCGCTGCGCCCCAGGACCCTCGTGGCCGTGCGCGACACGGTCAGGCAGTGGACGTCCGAGGACCGGACCACCGGTGTGCTGCCGGACCTGGTGAAACCGAACGGCGGCCGCGGAATGCGCGCCGCCAAGTCCATGACCCCCGAAAATCGCAAGCTCGCCGAGCGGTCATTCCAGTCCCTTCCCGGACTCGCCCGCTGTCTGCTGTGGCACACCGAGGTCGAGGGCGAGTCGACAGCCGTGCCCGCCGCGCTCGTCGGCATGGACATCGACACCGCGTCGGCCGCGCTCGAACAGGCACGTGAAAAATTCCGCGAAGGGTGTGTACATGCCCATCGGGAACTCGCGCCGACGAAGGATTGCCGCTTCTACAACCGTCTCCTCGACGTTCCCATTCGCCGCGGCGGAGCGCTGCTGCCGGATGTCCAGCAGCATCTCGCCGAGTGCCGCTACTGCCGTTCCGCCGCGGAACAACTGAGTCATTTCGAAGGAGGCCTGGGAGTACTGATCGCCGAGGCGGTGCTGGGCTGGGGTGCCCGCCGCTACCTCGAACTGCGCGCCGGGCGTACGCCCCCGACGGCAGCCCGCGGCCGGGGCGCCGGCCGGCACGGCGCGGGACGCCGCCGCATCCTCGCGCGCATCCCCGCCCCCGGCCGCCGGGCCCCCGGCGAGGGCGGGGGCCTGCGTTTCTCACGGACCCTGCTCACCGGCGTGGGCCTCACCTCCGCCGGCCTCCTCGCGGCCCTGCTCGCCGCCGGACTCTGGTCGCACGACGGCGGCGCCGACCCCGCCGCCTCCACCAGCGCCAGCGGCAGCGGCACGGCCCCGGGCGCCGGCACCCGCACGCCGGGCACCGCCCAACTGCCCACCGCACCGGCGGTGACCCGGCTGCGCAACGCCGCCGCCGACCTCTGCCTCGATGTCCGGGGCACGGTGAAGGCGGGCGCCGGCACCGAGCTCGCCGCCTGCTCGGCCGAGCCGACCCAGCAATGGTCGTACGGGCTGGACGGACTGCTGCGCAGCGAGGCGGACCCCGAGCTGTGCCTGGACTCGCACAAGGACGCTGGTGTGGTCATCCTCGGCACGTGCGCCGACGAGAACGCGAAGCGGGCCGACGACGTGCGCTACGACCTCACCGTGCAGGGCGAGTTGCTGCCGCGCTGGGACGAGCAGCTCGCCCTCGCGCCCACCGCCGCGGAGCCGGGCGCCGATGTCGTGGTCAAGGTGCGCGACCGTTCGGACCAGCAGCGGTGGCTGACCGACGCGGTCACCGGCGCCAGCCCCGGCTCCCTGTCGGTCACCGGTAGCGAGGCCCCACAGGCCCGACCCGCGGAACTCAGGGACCGCGTCTAGGGACGGCCCCCTGGCGGGCCGGCCGACGACGGGGAGGCACCCCTCGACGGATGCCTCCCCCTCGGTGGGGGCTCTTCCGCGGGCGGGACCCTTCCCTCGGCAGGGCGTCTCCTCGGGCCAACCTCCCCTCAGGGCGGGGCTGCCCGTGGGCGAGAACCTCTCCCTCGGCGGGGCGTCTCCGCAGGCGGGGCTCTCCGCGGGCGAACCTTCCCCGTGGAGAGGCCGTCCCGCGGGCGGGATCCTTCCACTTGGCGGGGCGTCCCCTCAGGCGGGGGCCCTCCTCAGGCCGGGGCTCCTCTCCGGCGGGGGCTTCAGGCCGGGATCCTCCTCAGGTGCGGGCTTCCCCTCAGGCTGGGACCCCTCACCATCGCCGACGACCCCGGCCTGCCGCCGGGCGCGGGCTTCCCCTCAGCCGGGGGCCCTCCTCAGGCCGGGGTCTCCCCTCAGGCGAGGCCCCCTTCAGGCCGGGTTCTCCCCTAAGGCGAGGCCCCCTTCAGGGCGGGGGCTCCCCTCAGGCGGGGCCCCCTCACACCGCGACCTCCCCTCAGGCCGGGGTCTCCGTGAGGTCGGCGGGGCTGAGGGTGGTGGGGGTTGCGTGGCCCGAGAGGGCGAGTGCGAGGTCCAGTTCCGCGAGCAGACAGCGGATCACGTGCTCGACGCCCGCCTGCCCGTCGAGACCGAGGCCGTAGACGTACGGGCGTCCGAGGAGCACCGCGCGGGCGCCGAGCGCGAGGGCCTTGAAGACGTCGTCGCCGGTGCGGACACCGCTGTCGAAGAGCACGGTCAGCCGGTCGCCGACGGCCTCCACCACCCGCGGCAGCGCGTCGGCCGCCGCGATGGCCCCGGCGACCTGCCGCCCGCCGTGGTTGGACACCACGACCCCGTCCATCCCGGCGTCGGCCGCGAGGCGGGCGTCGTCCGGGTGCAGGACGCCCTTGAGGACGATCGGCCCGTCCCAGTGCTCCCGGAGCAGCGCGAGGTCCGGCCAGGTCTTGCCGGGGTCCGCGAACATGCCGACGAAGTGCAGCACCGCGGCGTTCGGATCCTCGTGCACCGGCTTGGCCAGGCCCGCCTGGAAGGCCGGGTCGGAGAAGTAGTTGGCGGTGCCCACACCGTGCAGGAAGGGCAGGTAGGCCTGGTCGAGGTCGCGGGGCCGCCAGGACAGCAGCGGGGTGTCCAGGGTGACGACCAGGGCCGTGAACCCGGCCGCCTTCGCCCGGTCCAGGAAGCTCAGGGCCACCTGCGGGTCCTTGGGCCAGTAGAGCTGGAACCAGCGCTCGGCGTCCCCCATCGCCTCGGCGACCTGCTCCATCGGTGTGCTGGAGGCGGACGACAGGATGTAGGGCACGCCCTGTGCCGCGGCGGCCCGGGCCGCCGCGGACTCCGCGTCCGGGTGCATGATCGACAGGACGCCGACCGGTGCGAGGGCCACCGGGGCGGGCAGCGGACGGCCCAGCACCTCGACGGACAGGTCGCGTTCGTGGACGTCCCGCAGCATGCGCGGGACGATCCGGCGCCGCTCCAGCGCCGCCCGGTTCGCCCGCGCCGTACTGCCGTCGCCCGCGCTGCCCGCCACGTAGCCCACCGGACCCGGCCCGAGGCGCTGCTCGGTGAGCTCCTCCAGTCGGGTCAGATCGGTGGGCAGCCGGGGCACCGCGCCCGACATCCCGCTCAGATAGATCTCGTACTGGAAGTCCGCCCAGTGCTTGGCCATCCGGGACAACCGCCTCTCCTCGTCGGGTGCGCCGACGATATCGGGGCGTGGACCCTGCTCAGGAAGGGGTGGCAGGGCCCAGGCCGGCGAGGATCGCGGCGAGTTCGGCCGGCCGGGAGAACATCGGCCAGTGCCCGGTGTCCATCTCGACCAGCTCCCAGTGCCCGCCCTTGAGCAGCTCCGCCACGACGGGCGCCGGCTCGTCGTCGTCGAGCAGGCACTTGATGTACGTAGCCGGGAGCTCGGCCAGGGGACGGGTGAGGACGGCGGGTTCGGTGAGCGTCGCCCCCGGGTGCGGGCACGAGCAGGCGATGAGCCGGGCGATCTGTTCGTCCGTCAGCCCCTGGCCCGCGAAGTGGTCCGCGGGTGCCGGCGGCCAGAAACCGTCGTGCTGGGCTATCGCCTCGCGGATGTGGTCGCTCGGCCAGCCCGACAGGAACGACTCCCCGTCCACGGGCACCTCCGAGTCCACGAACACCACCCGCGCGAGCCGGTCGCCGATCCGCTCGGCCGCCTGTCCCACCGGCACGCCGGCGTAGCTGTGCCCGACGAGCACCACCTCGCGCAGGTCCAGGCGCTCGACCTCGTCGACGATGTCCCGCACATGCGTCTGCTGCCCCGCCGGGACGTGCCGCTTCTCCGCGAGGCCCGACAGCGTCAGCGGACGGGGCCGGTGCCCGGCGGCGCGCAGCGCGGTCGCGACCTCGTCCCACGCCGACGCCCCGAGCCTCGCTCCTGCCACGAGTACGAAATCAGTCATGCCCGCAACGTAGCCGACGGCACCGTCGGCGCCCCGGGCCCGGTGACGGGCGGCACCGGCACGTCCACGGTGCGGGCCAGGCGCGCCCCCTGCGGCCCGTACACGGCCCGCGGTTCGGGGAAGACCCGCAGCAGCGTCAGGAACAGCACGGCGGCCACCACCAGCGACAGCGGCAGGCTGATGTCGACGCCGTTCGCCAGACCGCCCAGCGGGCCGACGAACTGCCCGGGGATGTCGGTGAAGAGCACACCGAGCACCGCGGACACCCACCACGCGGTCATGCCCCGCCAGTTCCAGCCGTGCGCGAACCAGTAACGGCCGCCCCGCTGACGGCGGTTGAAGACCTGGAGGGCGTCGGGGTCGTACCAGCCGCGCCGGGTCCAGAAGCCCAGCATCATCACCACCATCCACGGTGTGGTGCAGGTGATGATCATCGTGGCGAAGGTGGAGATGGACTGCACGAGGTCGAGCCCGAACCGTCCGACGAAGATGAACGCGATCGACAACACCCCGACCAGTAGCGTCGCCTGAACCCGGGACAGGCGCGGGAACACCGAGGAGAAGTCGAGGCCGGTGCCGTACAGGGCCGTCGTGCCCGTCGACATGCCGCCGATCAGGGCCAGCAGGCACACCGGCAGGAAGTACCAGCCCGGGGAGATCGCGAGCAGACCGCCGACGAAGTCCGGGGCGGCCGGGTCGACGTAGTCGGGCGCCTTCGCCGCGATGATGCTCGCGGTGGCCAGCCCGAAGACGAACGGCACGAGGGTGGCGACCTGGGAGAGGAACGCGGCGCCCATCACCCGCCGACGCGGGGTGCTCGCCGGGATGTAGCGCGACCAGTCGCCGAGGAACGCGCCGAACGACACCGGGTTCGACAGCACGATGAGGGCCGCGCCGATGAACGACGGCCAGAACAGGTCCTTGGTCGCCGCGTCCGCGGTGTCCGTGAAGACGCCCGCGTACGACGCGTCGAAGTCACCGGCGAAGGCGATCGCGCCGAGCAGGAAGAGCACGGTCGCCGAGGCCACCGCGACCTTGTTGACGAACAGCATGAACCGGAAGCCGTACACGCACACCGCGAGGACCAGACCCGCGAACAGCGCGTAGGCGACGGCGTACGTCAGATCGCCGCGGCTCAGCCCGAACAGCCGGTGGGCGCCGCCGACGAGGGCGTCGCCGGAGCTCCACACCGAGATGGAGAAGAACGCGATCGCGGTCAGCAGGGAGAGGAACGAGCCGACCACCCGGCCGTGCACACCGAGGTGGGCGGAGGAGGAGACGGCGTTGTTGGTGCCGTTGACCGGGCCGAACACCGCCATCGGGGCCAGGATCAGCGCGCCGGCGAGTACACCGAGCAGGGTGGCGGCGAGGCCTTGCCAGAAGGAGAGCCCGAAGAGGATCGGGAAGGCGCCGAGGACGCAGGTGGAGAAGGTGTTGGCGCCGCCGAAGGCCAGGCGGAACAGGTCGAGGGGGCTCGCGGTGCGGTCGGCGTAGGGGATGCGCTCCACGCCGTGGGTCTCGACCTCGGTGAGGGACTGCTCGGCGGAGTCGGACTGCGGGGACAAGGGGGCTCCAGCGGGAGGAACGGCGGTGGAGCGCGGGGTGACGCGTCGGGGGAGGACGGTCCGTGTCCGCCACGGGGTGTGCGGCGCACGCGGATGCCGTCCTGCGGGGGTGTGCCGACGCTACGGCCCGCCCGAGTGCCCCGGCCAGTGGACGTTCTATCCATCTTCCGGGTCCCCGATGGAGGAATCGGCCACCCCCTCGGCGTCCGGGCCTCGCTCCCGCACCCGCTGGACGTGCTCCAGGGACTCCCGCAGCTCCGCCAGCCAGTCGTCGGTGTGCCGCTGGACCAGCCGGACGCACCAGGCGAGCGCGTCACTGCGGCTGCGGGCGACCCCGCCGGCGATCAGGGTGTCGAGGACCTGGCGCTCGGGCTGGCGCAGTCGGGTCATCACGGGCGCGGCCACATGCGTGAACAGCGCGCGCTCGCCGGCGCACTCCACGCCCCAGGACACCTTGCGGCGGAACCGGTGCTCGGCCTCGCGGGCGACCTCGACGCGGTCCTGCCGGGTGCGCTCGCGGAACTCCTGGATGCGGCCCTGTACGGCCGCCTCCCGCTCGGCGTCCGAGACGTCCTCGGCGATCCGGGGGCCGGGGATGCGGCCGACGACGGTGATCTCCTCGCGGTCGACGACCAGCTCGACCAGGGATTCGAAGAGGTCGTCGGGCAGTCGGCCGGTGAACCAGCCGCGCAGTTTCTCTCGTTGCTCATCGGTAATCATGTAATGACGATTACTCCGTCGCTCCATGAACGCAAGGGGTCCCGACGGTGTGCGCCGAGGGCTGAAGCGGAATGTTTCAGGCCTATTGCTGAGGCGGGGTAAACAGGCCATTCGGCCGGATCCGGCGATCAAGAACCGCCCTGTTGACGGGCTCGCCTGTTCGGATGATGTGACTTCGCGCCACTGATTCAACACGCAAGGTTACTGAAAGCTGTGGGGTCGATGTGAAGTTGTGGCCAGGACTCGGCAGACTCTCGCTCGCCGCTCCGGCACCGACCGAGTCGGACGGCACACCCTCGAATCCAGCGGAAGGATGCACACAATGCGGAACACCGCGCGCTGGGCAGCGACCCTCGGCCTCACGGCCACCGCCGTCTGCGGCCCCCTGAGCGGGGCCGCCCTCGCCGAACCCGCCGCCGTCTCCTCGGGTCTCTACGCTCCGTCGGCCCTTGTGCTCACCCTCGGCCACGGCGAGAGCGCCGCCGCCGCCACCCCGGAACGTGCCGTGACCCTCACCTGTGCCCCGACCCCCTCGGGCACCCACCCGGCAGCGAGTCCGGCCTGTGCCGAACTGCGTTCCGCCGGAGGGGACTTCGACGCGCTCGGAGCGGGTTCCGACGCCGTGTGCACCCGGGAGTACGCGCCCGTGGTGGTCACCGTCGACGGCGTCTGGCGGGGCAAGCGCGTCTCCTACGAACGGACCTTCTCCAACGAGTGCGTGAAGAACTCCTACGGGACCGTCTTCGCGTTCTGATGGACCGGGGTCGCGTGGTGCCCGTGACCTGCCCGAGGGGCCCGCAGTTGGGGAGTGCCGCCCCTCTCACGGAACCAGGTGATCCCGCACCGAGGGCCGGCGGACGGAGTGGGGCCGTCCGCCGGACCCTCGGCTCACCGCCTGTCCGGGAACCCCGGATGCTCGGGGACCGGCGGGAGTTCGAGGAGCGGGGGGAAGCGGCGCCACAGACCGGACGCGCGCAGCAGCCGGTGCAGGCGTGGTCCGTCGGTGACCACGCGCAGCCGGCCGTCGCGTCGGCGGGCCCGGGACTCGGCGCGGCACAGCACGCGCAGGCCCGAGCAGTCGAAGAACTCCACGCGCCGCAGGTCCACCAGTACGTCGGGTCGGTCGGACGCGGTGGCCGCGTCCAGGTGCTCCGCGAGGAAGCCCGCCGTCGCGAGGTCGATCTCGCCGACGGCCTCCACCACCGTGAAGCCATGGTCCGTCCGGGTGCGGGCATACGGGTTCGCCGCGGGCGTTCCGGGAGCGCTGTCGTCGGGCTCCGGTGTCATGGCGGCTCCACCAGGGCGAGGGAGCATTCGATCTCGGTAGGTACCCCGCGGTGGCCTGAGCCATCCCCCCAACGGGGCCGGCACCGCCTGGTTCACTCGACCCAGTGAATTTCTGCCGATTGTCTTGACGTCCTGTCTAGGAACGGGTCCGCTCCCGGTGGCTGGTGTCGCACCACGGGTAGCGACGGCTGCGCCGACAGGTGCACAGGGCCACCCGGAACCGGTCGGAGGCGACCGTGGAGCCGTCCTCCAGCTCCACCTCCACGGGCCCCTCCACGAGCAGGGGGCCGCGGTGCTGGACCCGGATGCGGCACGGCTGGTCGGGGTCAGAGGGGGAGTTCGGCACGGACGACCACCAGCTCTTCCTTCTCGTCGGCTTCGGACAGCAGACCGCGCTGACGCAGCCAGTCCTCACGCGTCCGCATCACCGGCCCGAACGCGATGCGGTGACGACGGGTCACGGCTGCCTTCAGGCCGGACGCCCGAAGATGTCCCACGGTCCGCCCGGAGTCGCTCAGTTCGGAGTGCACGATCAGCAGAACCCCGCCGGGACGCAGCAGCGCGGGTGCCTCCCGGCAGACGCGGTCCAGCACGTACCGCCCGTCGTGGCCCGCGTCCCAGGCCCGCGCCCTGCCGCGCGGCGGCCGGGCGCCCGTCGGCGCCGGCACGTACGGCGGATTGGTCAGGATGAGGTCGAACGACTCGTCCCGCACGGGGTGGAAGAGGTTGCCGCGCCGGACCCGGACCGACGCGCCGGTCAGCCAGGCGTTCGCCCGAGCCGTGCACACCGCCCGCCACGACACGTCCACCGCGGTCACCCGGCTGCCCCGGCGCGCCGCCTGAAGAGCGAGGGCACCGGTCCCGGTGCCCACGTCCAGGACGTCCGCGCCGGGCGGCAGCGGTTCTTCGGACAGGGCTCCGGCCAGCAGCTCGGTGTCCTCCTGCGGCTTGTACACGCCCGGAAGGACCAGGGGGGGATTCAGTGATCTCACGATGCCCAAGTACCCCGACATTCAGGAAATATGGTGGATTTCGGAAGCCAGGGGAACGCGCAGCGACGAGCGCCCGTCCGCCCAGTCGCGCAGGAGGCGGTCCGCGAGCCGGTCCTCGACATGTCCGGTGACGTCGATCCCGAAGGCGACGTCGGCGGCGAGGTGCGGTTCCTCGGCCAGCAGACCGCCGATGACCTCGTGGCGCACGACCTGCTCGTGGACGGCGTCGGCCTCGACGTGCTCGTCGTAGAAGTGCTCGGCGGCCGGTCCCGCGCCGGTGCGGCGCATGGCCTCGGCGAGGCGCCGGGAACCGGGGGAGGAGGTGATCTCGACCGCCGCGAAGTGGCCCACGAGAGCTCCGCGCAGGTTGCGGTGCAGGCCCAGCAGGGACATGAGGTTCACCGTGGCGAGCATCTCCGCGCAGGCCGCGTCCAGGTAGTGACCGTACGTCGTGTCCAGGCGCAGGTCCGTCATGAGGTTCGCGAAGAGGAGGGCGTGGACGCGGTCGGGGCGGCCGCCGCCGAACTCGTCGAACTCGACCGCCGCCATGCCCGCCTTGGCCCGGCCCCACAGGCGCGGCAGCACCCACGCGTGCGGGTCGGCCTCCTTCAGGTGGTAGAGCGAGCGCTGGGCCGCGTACTCGCGCACGTGCCACAGCTCGCCCTCCTTGCTCAGGAAATGGCTCACTCCGGTGCCGTCGACCGGCTCCACGAGGAGCCCGGCGAGCGCGTCCTCGACGCTGTCGTGGACCGGGGTGTCCCGGCGCAGGGCGGTCAGGAAGCGCTGTTCCAGCGCCGCCCTGGTGCGCAGCAGGTCCGGGTCCCACTCGTGGTCGCCGGAGACACCCGCGAAACCGCGGTAGTGCAGTTCGTAGCAGAGGTAGAGGGCGAGCTGGAGGTCGTCGCCGTAGGCGTTCGCGGCGTCGACGGTCTCCTGGCGCGGGAGCGGTCCGGCGCCCAGGAAGTATTCCTGTACTGCGGCGCTGAGCGGGCCCCGGGCCGGGGGTAGCTGTGGTTCTCGAGGGTCCTGAGGCATGCGCCCCGGGTACCCGGGCGGCGGCGGATCACCCCCGCCCGCCCGGGCCGGTGCGCGTCACTCGCCTGCGGATTCCTCCTGGGCGCGCTGATTGGGGGTGGTCGCGTCCCCGGCCTCGCCGCGGTGCGCCCGCTCCTCGTCGGTGTCTCGTACACGCTCCTCGGCGTCCTCGAACTCGTGCAGGACCTCGTCCAGGGCGGTGTCGGGCTTCTGCTTCTTCTCCGGCACGGCTGTCTCCTCGTTCTCTCGTTCAGGTGGTGGCGGCCGCGATGCGCAGGGGCACCGGCTCGGGCGGAACGGTGTCCTCCTCGTTGCGGCGGGCGACCTCGGCCCACCAGGACGCGCCGTCCTCGATGTGCCGCAGCAGGACGCCCTCGCGGATCGCCCAGGGGCAGATGGTGACGGTCCTGACCCCGGTCAGCTTCATTGCCGTGTGCCCCACGACGGCCCCGGCCAAGCTCTGCGCGGCGCGCGGAGCGGAGATGCCGGGCAGTTCGGCCCGCCGCGCGGCCGGGAGAGCGGCCAGACACTCGACGGCCTCCCGCAGGTCGGCCCGGTGCATCCGGCGCTCCACGAACGGTCCGCGCCGCCCGGCCGGGGTCCCGCACAGCCGTCCCAACTGCTCGAAGGTGCGTGAGGTGGCCACCGCGGTGCGCGGGCCCTCCCAGCGGATCCGGGACGCCACGTCCCGCAGTTGGTGGCGCACCTTGCGGCGCAGCGCCCGCACCGCCTCCGGGGGCGGCGGGTCCTGGTCCTCGAAGAACTCATGGGTCAGCCGGCCCGCGCCCAGCGGCAGCGAGGCCACGTAGTCGGGCAACCTGCCCCGGCCGAAGGCGACTTCGAGCGACCCGCCGCCGATGTCGAAGAGCGCCAGCGGCCCCGCCCGCCAGCCCATCCAGCGCCGCGCCCCCAGGAAGGTGAGTTCCGCCTCCACCTCGCCCGGCAGGGTGTACAGCCCGACGCCGGTCCGGGCGCGGACGGTGCGCAGCACCTCCTGGCGGTTCGGGGCGGAGCGCACGATCGCGGTCGCGAAGGCCAGCGGCTTGGCCGCGCCCCATCTGGCGGCGGTCCGGCTGGCCCCCTCCACCGCCTCCACCAGCCGTTCCACGGCCTCCTCGGGGATCGGGCCGCCCGGTCGCACATGATCCGCGAGTCTCAGTCTCCACTTCGCGGTGTGCACCGGCAGTGGCACTCCGTCCTCGGCGTCCGCCACCACCAGACGCACTGTGTTCGAACCCACGTCAACCACGCTTATTCGCATGGCCATGTGGGTACCCACGCAGGACCCCTTCCAACGTCGGGCGCTCCGTCGAGGCGTCGCTCTCAGCCACCACTCGGACACCACGCGTCGACGGCGCCCCTCCGTGTGACGGGCCGTCAGACCGAGGGGCAGCGAGAAGGGCCGCCGTCTCCCTGCTGACGGCGGCCCTCAGGACCCGGCGGCTCCTGCCGCGGCGACTACATGTGGACGACGGGTGCGGCGTCCGCGTCCTGCTCCGGCACCCCGCGCCGGAAGAGCAGGAAGGCGATCAGCGCGCCGACGGCGAACAGGCCCGCCGACCACCAGAAGGCGGTGGTGTAGCTCTCGATCGTCGCCCGCGCCTGGACCAGTCGGTTCGTCGGGTCCTTGCCGACCAGGTAGTCGGTGGCGGCGCTCGCGGCCAGGGTGTTCAGCAGCGCCGTACCGATGGAACCGCCCACCTGCTGCATGGCGTTGACGGTGGCGGAGGCGACTCCCGCGTCCTCGGCCGCGACCCCGCCGGTGGCGAGCTGCATGGCCGGCGGCATGACCAGGCCGAGGCCGAAGCCGGTCACGATCAACTGCGGCAGCACGGCCGACAGGTAGCTGGAGCCGACGCCGATGCCGGTCAGCCAGGCCATGCCGACCGCGGCGACCGCGAAGCCCACCGGGATGACTGTCTTCGGTCCGATCCGCGGGACCAGCATCGTGGTGCTGACCTGGGCCGCGACCATCAGCGCGGCGACCATCGGCAGGAAGGCCGCACCGGTCTTCGTGGGGCTGAAGCCGAGGTTGAGCTGGAGGTAGTAGGTGAGGAAGAGGAAGACACCGAACATGCCGCCGCCGGAGATCAGCACGGCCAGGAAGGAGGCCGCCCGGTTGCGGTCCAGCAGGATGCGCAGCGGCAGCAGCGGGTGCGCGGCACGGGTCTGCCACCAGGCGAAGGCGGTCAGCAGCAGTCCGCCCACGACCAGGAAGCCCCAGGTCTCGGGGGAGCTCCAGTCGTGCGTCTCGGCGTTGGAGAAGCCGTAGACCAGGGAGAAGAGGCCGGCGGCGACCAGCAGGGTGCCGGGGACGTCGAGCTTGGAGTTGGCGGCGTCGCGGTGGTTGTGCAGCAGCAGCCAGCCGCCCGCGAAGGCGACGACGGCGATGACGACGTTGACGTACAGGGTCCAGCGCCAGTCGAACGCGTCGGTCAGGACGCCGCCGAGCAGCAGGCCCACCGCGCCACCGGCACCGGCGATCGCGCCGTACACGCTGAACGCCCTGGCCCGCTCGCGGGCGTCGGTGAACGTCGTGTTGAGCAGGGAGAGCGCGGCCGGTGCGAGGAGCGCGCCGAAGGCGCCCTGGAGGGCGCGGGCGGTGACCAGCATCTCGAAGTTGGTGGCGGCGCCGCCGAGCGCGGAGACGGCGGCGAAGCCGACGACACCGACGAGGAAGGCCGTCTTGCGCCCGAAGAGGTCGGCTATCCGGCCGCCGAGCAGGAGGAGCGAGGCGAACGCCAGCGCGTAGGCCGTGACGATCCACTGCCGGTTGCCGTCGGAGAAGCCGAGGTCGGCCTGGGCCGAGGGGAGGGCGATGTTCACGATGGTGGCGTCGAGGACCACCATGAGCTGGGCGAGCGCGATGACGGCGAGAATCCACCACCGCTTGGCCGAGGCGTCGGCCGGTGCCTCGACGGCACCCTCCCGCCCGCTCTCGGTCAGGGTCTTCTGGGACATGGGGACAACTCCAGGGAAAGTCGGCTGAGCCCTACCGCCTCATGAACGAAACGGTTTCGTACCCGATGAGCGTAGACCACTGGGAGCGAAACGGCAACGTTTCGCTAGCGCGGGTTCCAGGCCCGTGCATTTCTTGACTGGCATATAACTGGCGAGGCATATTGGAGTCATGTCCGACGCCCCGCTCTGGACCGCCCTCGCCGACCCCCATCGGCGGGCCATCGTCGCGCTCCTCCTCGAGCGGGCCCGGTCCGTCGGGGAGATCGTGGAGGCGTGCGGACTGAGTCAGCCGGGCACGTCGAAGCATCTGAAGGTGCTCAGGGAAGCGGGCCTGGTCCGGGTACGGCAGGACGCGCAACGGCGTGTCTACGCCCTGGACCCCGGACCGATCGCCGAGCTGGACGCCTGGCTGGCCCCCTACCGCAGACTCTGGAACACGAGCCTGGACGCCCTCGGCGACCGCCTGGACCAGGCGGCGCCGGACACCCCCGAGGAACCCGCCCCGAAGGACTGATCCACCATGGCCGCAGACCTCACCGGCACCTATCTGACCCTGGACGACGGGCGCCCCGCCGTCCGCTTCAGCCGCACCTTCGACCATCCCGTCGCCCGCGTCTGGCAGTTCGTGACCGACGCCGACGAACTCGCCCACTGGTTCCCGTCCCGCGCCGAGATCGAGCTGCGCCCCGGCGGCACCGTCAGGTTCAGCGGCGACCCCCACATGGCGGACTCCACAGGCCGGGTCGTCGCCGTCGACGAACCCCGGCACCTGTCCTTCGAATGGGGCGGCGACGAGGTGCACTTCGACCTGGAGGCCCTGGACGAGCAGCGGACCCGTCTCACGCTCACCAACGTCCTGAGCGCCGCCGACACCGCCGCCCGCAACGGCGCCGGGTGGGAGGTGTGCCTCGCCGCCCTCGACGCCCGCGCCCGCGGCGAGCGCCCCGACCGGCCGCGGTGGGAGGAGCTCTACCGGGCGTACGTCGACGCGGGGCTGCCCGCGGGGGCGCCGGTCCCGGGCACGGACTGAGCCGTCACGCCATCTGCCGTCGCACCAGCTCGTGCAGCCGGCCGCCCGTGTCCGCGAGGAGCTGTGCCGGCGGACCCTGCTGGGCCACCTTGCCGTTCTCCATCACGATCACACGGTCGGCGTCCAGCACCGTGGACAGCCGGTGGGCGATGACGACACGGGTGGCGTTGAGCGCCTTGGTGGACTCGATCACCGTGCGCTGGGTGTCGTTGTCGAGGGCGCTGGTCGCCTCGTCGAAGAAGAGGATGCGCGGCCGGCGGATCAACGCCTGGGCGATCATGAGCCGTTGGCGCTGACCGCCGGAGATCGCCCCGCTGCCCGAGACGATGGTGTGCAGGCCCATCGGCATCCGCTGGATGTCCTCCGCGAGCCCCGCCATCGCGGCCGCCGCCATCGCCTCCTCCGGCGTGTAGGGCTCGGTGCCGCAGATGACGTCCATGATGGAGCCGGTGAACGGCTGGGCGTGCTGGAGGACGACACCGCACTGCCGGCGCACCGCCGACTGGTCGAGGGCAGCCAGGTCCTGACCGTCGTACAGGACACTCCCGGAGACCGGACGGTCGAAGCCGATCAGCAGCCTGAGCAGGGTCGACTTGCCGCAGCCGCTCGGGCCGACGATCGCCACGAACTCGCCCGGCCGGATCTCGAAGGACACGTCGTCCAGGATCAGGGGACCGTCGTCGGAGTAGCGGAAGGAGAGCCTGCGGGCCTCCATCGCCCCGGTGAGCGGCCCCGGCCGGGTGCTCGCGGTGCGGACCTCCGGCTGTGCCTCCAGGACCGGCTTGATCTCCTCGAAGAGGGGGAGCGCTGCCACCGCGGAGACGAAGGCGCCGGTGAGCTGGGTGACCGACGTCAGCAGCATGGTCACCGAGGTGTTGAAGGTGAGGAACTCCGCCGCCGACATCGAGCCGCGCGCCGGGCCCGCGAGCAGCATGAACATCAGCAGGGTGCACAGCGGGAGGTAGACCGAGCCCATCACCGAGGTGAGGTTCTTGATCCGGCCCACCTTCTGCTGGAGCTCACGGCTGCGGGCGAACTCCGAGGCCCAGGCCGCGTACGCGTAGTTCTCGGCCGCCGCGACCCGGAGCTTGGGCAGCCCGCGCAGGGTCTGGAAGGCCTGGTTGTTCAGCTTGTTGCTCAGCACGACCAGCCGCCGCTGCCAGCGCACCTGCCACAGCCCGAGGCCGAGGAAACCGGCGGCGATGACGACGAGCATGCCGATCGCCGCCATCGCCATCGGCACGCTGTACCAGAACAGCAGGCCGAGGTTCATCGCACCGACCGTCACCGACTGGGCGACCGTGGGGCCGATGCCCGCCATCATCCGGCGGATCGAGCTGATGCCCATGGCCTGGCTGGCGAGTTCACCGGTCGAGCGCTCGGTGAAGAACTTCGTCGGCAGTCTCAACAGCCGGTCCCAGACGGCCGGTTGCAGGGTCGCCTCGATACGGCCCTCCACGCGCAGCATGGTCAGGTTCTGGAGGAGCATGAAGGCCGCCGTCACCACGCCGCTGACCATCACGGCCAGGCACACCTGCACGATCAGGGCGGTCTGCGCCTTCGGCACGAACTCGCCGAGCACCTTGCCGGTCGCGATGGGCACCAGCGCGCCGATCGCCACCGTCACCAGACCGCTGAGCAGCAGGTTCGTCACATCGCCGCCGGTGCCGCGCATGCTGAACCGCAGCAGACCGAGCGGGCTGAGCCTCCGGTCCGGCAGCGGGCGGTAGAACATCACCGCGCGGGGCTCGAACTCCTCCGCGTTGTCCTTCTCGATCGGCGTCTCGCGGCCCGTCGCCGGATGTACCGCCACATAGCCGCCGCGCCGCCACAGCAGCGCGACCGGCGCACCCGACAGCGCCCGGTGACCGACCAGCGGGCCGACGTTGTCCCGCCACCAGCGACCGTCCAGGCGCACCGACCTGATCCGGACGCGGGAGGCGAGCGCGATCCGCTCGACCGGGTCGAGACGGTCGCTCTCGGTGCCGCTGTGCGCGTTCTCGGCGAGCGGGATGCCGGCCGCGTCGGCGACCAGTCGGCAGGCCGCGTAACTGGCGTCCGCGTCGGCGGCCGTCGCGCGCTGCTTCGACCTGCCGATGGACGCCAGCAACGTCCGGTCGGCCTGGGCGCGCACCGCCTCACCGGCCTTGATACCGGCCGCGGTCCGGGTCTCGTGGGTGCGCTCCACCTGCTCGATCCAGCGGTCCAGCGTGGTCAGCAACCGGTACTGCTGGTCGACCATGGACTGCCAGACCGCCGGGTCCATCAGCAGGTCGGCGGCGGCCTCGGCGCCGTAGAGCGAGCCGTACTGCACGCTGCCCGGCGGGACCTGCATCCAGAAGACGTCGTCGTCGGTCGGGGCGGCGGCCCGCTCGTCGGCCATCGGCGCCTGGAAGAGGATGGACAGGCTCCGGCCGACGCCGAGCGCGAGGGCGTACTCCAGCGGGCTGGTCGTCGGCGGCACGTACTGGGGGTTGCCGTACGCGTCGTAGGACCAGGTCTGGGTGTTCGCCGGCTCGTACAGCTCGCGCAGGCCGATGCGGTGGACGACGCAGTCCCGCAACGGCCGTGCCACCAGCGTGTGTTGGGGGCCGGGCACCGGGCCGAGCAGCAGCGCCCCCGGTTCCAGGCGGCCCAGGTGGTGCCAGTGGCCCTGCTGTTCGGCGTCCACCGCGAACAGGTCGACCGCGCCCGACACGACCAGCCACAGCACCTGCGGGCCTTCGAGGTCGAGGCGGCTGAACCCGGCGCAGTCGACGCGCGTGCCCATCTGACCGAGGGAGGTGAGGACCACGTCCCCTTCGTGTGCGGTAGTCATCTCACCGTTCCTTGACCAGCGCCGCGTACGCGCCGCCGCGCGCCACCAGCTCCTCGTGCCGCCCGCGCTCCACGATCGTGCCGTGCTGGAGCACGACGATCTCGTCGCTGTCGCGCACGGTGCTGAGCCGGTGCGCGATCACCACACAGGCACAGCCGCGCCTGCGCAGGTTGTCCATGACGATCTGCTCGGTCTCCGCGTCCAGTGCGCTGGTCACCTCGTCGAGCACCAGGATGCTGGGCCGGCGCACCAACGCCCGTGCGATCTCCAGGCGTTGGCGCTGGCCGCCGGAGAAGTTGCGGCCGTCCTGCTCGACCCTGCTGTGGATGCCGCCGGGCCGGCGCACGACCACGTCGTACAGGGCCGCGTCCCGCAGCGCCTCCACCACGGCGTCGTCCGGGATGGACGGGTCCCACAGCGCCACGTTGTCGCGGACCGAGCCCTCGAAGAGGAAGACGTCCTGGTCGACGAAGGACACCGAGGAGGCGAGCGCGCCGCGCGGGATGTCGTCCAGGCGCTGCCCGTCGATGCGGATCACGCCCTCCCAGGGCGCGTACAGGCCCGAGATCAGCCGGGAGACGGTCGACTTGCCGCTGCCCGAACCGCCGACCAGTGCCACCTGCTGGCCCGGGCCGACGGTCAGGTCGAAGCCGGTGAGCAGCGGCTTGTCGAGCGGGTTGTAGCCGAAGGTGATGTTCTGAAGCTCGACATGGCCGTGCAGCCGGCGCGTGGAGTCGCCGGCGCCGGGACGGCCGTAGAGCGGGTCGGCCTTGAAGTTCTCGACGTCCTTGAGGCGGGCCACGTCGGCCGCGAAGTCCTGGATGCGGCCCGCCACGCCGTTGAGGCGGGTGATCGGCGCGGTGAAGCGGGTGACCAGGGCCTGGAAGGCGACCAGCAGACCGACGGAGATGCCGCCCTCGACGGCCCGCATGCCGCCGATCCACAGGATGAGCGCGCTGTTGAAGGTGGCCAGCATCGGCGCGACGACCCCGAGCCAGGCGCTCGGTATGCCGAGCCGCTGCTGCTCCTCCAGCGTGGTGGCGTGCTGTCCGGCCCACTTGCGGAAGTAGCCGTCCTCGCCGCCGGTCGCCTTCATCGTCTCGATCAACTGGAGCCCGGTGTAGGCGGTGTTGGTGAGACGGGCGCTGTCCGCGCGGAGTTTCGCGGTGCGGGTGGCCCGCAGCCGGATCACGACCCGCATGGCCACCACGTTGAGCAGGGCGACACCGATGCCGACGTAGGTGAGCTGCGGGTCGTAGGTGTAGAGGAGGATCGCGTACAGGACGACGACCACCGCGTCGACGCCCGCCGCCGCGAGGTCGCGGGCCAGGGTCTCGGCCACCTGGTCGTTGGACTGGAGGCGCTGGACGAGGTCGGCGGGGCTGCGCTGCGAGAAGAACGTCACCGGCAGCCGCAGCAGATGGCGCAGGAAGCGGGCGCTGGACAGGGTCGAGGAGATGATCCGGCCGTGCAGCAGGTTCGCCTGCTGGAGCCAGGTCAGCGCGAGGGTGAGGGCCACGCAGGCGCCCATCGACGTGAACAGCACGCCGAGCAGCGAGGTCTGGCCACCGATCAGGAACATGTCGATGTAGGTGCGGGAGAGCGCGGGGGTGGCCGCGCCGACCAGCACCAGCAGGAGGCTCGCGAGGACCGCCGCCGGCATGGTGCCCGCGGTGCCGCGCAGCCGGGCCGGCATCGCGCCCAGCACCCCCGGCTTGCGCCCGCCCTTGGTGAAGTCCTCGCCGGGCTCCATCACCAGCACGACACCGGTGAAGCTGCCGTCGAAGTCCTCCATGGGGACGAACCGGCGGCCCTTGCCGGGGTCGTTGATGTAGACCCCGCGGCGGCCGAAGCGGCGTCCCATGCCGTCGTAGACGACGTAGTGGTTGAACTCCCAGAACAGCACGGCCGGGGTCTTCACCTCGGCGAGGGCGGCCGTGTCCATCTGCATGCCCTTGGCCGTCAGACCATAACTGCGGGCAGCCTTCAGGAGGTTGCTGGCGCGTGAGCCGTCCCGGGAGACACCACAGGCGATCCGCAGCTCCTCCAGCGGGACGTGCTTGCCGTAGTGGCCGAGCACCATCGCGAGGGAGGCGGCGCCGCACTCCACGGCCTCCATCTGGAGGACGGTCGGCGTACGGACCGTCTTCGCCTTCCCCGTGGGGACCGGGCGCTTGGGCGGGGCGGAGCGGCGCCTGCTCCGGGTGTCCTGTGCGGTGCTCACGGCAGCAGCCAATCGACGGGGCGCTGATCGGCCAGCCAGATCGAACCCGAGGCCACGGTCATGGAGGTGAGGGCGAACGGCGGGCCGTCCGCGGACGACCACTTGTAACCGCTCTTGGTGCTGCCGGACCTGTCCAGTTGCACGAGGACGGCGACCGGACGGCCGTCCTTGGTGAACTGCTCGCCGAGCTGGCTGTCGCCGAGGAAGGCGGCGATCTGCTGCGCCGACTGGGCCGAGCGGTCCACCGACTTCACATGGCCGCGCAGCACGCCGTACTCCTGGGTGGGCACCGAGGACACGGTCAGGTCCACGGCCGCGTGGTCCGGGATGGAGGCGGCGTTCTCCGCGGGCACGTACACCGTGGCGTACATCGGGTCGGAGGCGTGCGCGACCTTCTCCACGGCGGCGACGTTCGCGCCGGTCGAGATGATCTGCCCGATGGTGGCCGCGAGCGCGGTGACCCGGCCCGCGGCGACCGTGCGGACGACGGTGTCGCCGTCGGCCGTACGGACCTTCAGCACGGGGGAGTCGGCCGGCAACCGGGTGCCCTCCCTGGCGATCACCTGGGTGACCTGGCCCGCGACCGGGCTCTGCAGGACGTAACTGCCCTGCCCGTGGGTGAGGATGGCGGGCGCGCTCACCGTGGAGGCGACCGAGCCGGTCACCGCCCACACGGACGCGGCGGCCATCACGACCACCGTCACGGACATCACCAGCCAGCCCTGCGGGCGGGCGAAGCGCACCGGGAGGTCGAGCTCCTCCGGTGACTGGAGCTTGGCGAGGGCCTGTTGGCGGAACTGCACGGGTCTTCCCTCACCTGCGAAAGCGTGCGACTGCTACGCATGCTGCCAATGACAAAGGACCGACTCGTCCGAGCCGGCCGGAGTACGGCACCCAAGAGTCCCGGAACCGCCGGTTTGCGGCTCCGGGACGGGTCGACCACAAGTAAGTGATCAGATCACGAAGGATGTGATCAGAGACCGGCGACCAGGCCGGTGACCGGGGCGGTGTTGAGGCCGGTGACGCCCTCGACCGTGCCGACGACCGTGTTGACCAGGCCGGAAACCGGGGCGACGCCGTCCACCAGGCCGGTGACGGTGCCGAGGGCGTTGAGCTGCAGGCCGCCGGAGACGTTGTCGAGGTCCGCGTCCGAGATCTCGGTGGTCTCAACCTGGGGGGTGGAGTTCATGATGGAACTTCCCTTCGTATGGGTATTTCACAAGGGGGGAGCGGCCCCCTCTGGGGACAGATGACGGCCGCAGTCGCAAGGCGCCGGATCCCGTTTCCAGGAGCCCCGGCGGCCCTGCGGTGCGATGGATCAAAGCACGCCGTCGCTCCGCCCTTCCAATTAACCACCCGTCTCACCAGGGCACTTGAGTCACAGAAGGCTCCATCCGTGCAGGCTTGCGCACGCCTTGGTGCCGACTTCTTCACAGGAGATGTGGCGGCGGCCCGACAGGGCTCTTGCCGTCGCCATGGCGAATCCGACACACCTCGCCAATGGCGTGGGTGCCGCTGCGCGCTTGTGCAGAACTCCCGCTCCCGGTGACTTGGTTGCGCATTCGATGTGCAGATTCGCGGGAGAGGGGATTCGGGGCGGTGTTCACAACAGACTGTTACCGACCGCTTGCTGAGCGTGTCAGCCCAGAAGGGCGTAGACCGTGCTCGCGCGGGCCGCGAGTTCGCCCGTCGCGGCATCGGTCATCGTGATGTCGGCGAACGCCATGCGCCGGCCCAGCTTGGTGACGACCGCCTCGATCAGGACATCCGAGCCGGACACCGCGCGCTGGAAGCCGGTGGACTGCTGCACCGTCGTCATCGGCCCGTAGGTGCCCCGGGCCGCCGAGACGGCGATCACGGTCGCGGTGTCGGCGGCGGCCATCAGAGCCTGGCCCGACAGTGCGCCGCCCTCCCGGGCCAGCCGCTGCGACCAGGGCAGACGCAGGACGGCGCGGTCGTCGCCCACGGACTCGACGCTCAGGGCGAGGTCGAGGACCCAGGGGGCGAAGTTGTCGGCGAGGATCTTGTCGGCTTCGGCGGGCGTCATCGTCATATGGGGGATTGTTCCCGCCCGCGGGCCGCCCGGCACGGCCCGTGGCCGAATCGGCGTGGCAATCGGCGCGTAAAGAAACGGCATTGAACGCCCCGCGCACACCGTGCGTACCCATGGCCATCCAGGCGCCCCGAACAACCGACTGCCGTACGGCGGTTACAGACTCCGGTCCCCCAGGAGGTCGAGAAGTTTGAGTCACAAGCGAATTCCGAAGCGCAAGGCCGCGTTCGCGGCAGGCACCGTGGTGGCGCTCGGAGCGGCCGCGATCCTGCTGCCCAACGCCAACGCGTCCCAGGACGGCTCGTCGAACGACGCGGCGGCCATCGCGCCGAAGACTCTGAAGGCGACGGACGCCTCGGATCTCGCCTCGCAGCTCGAGAAGTTGCTGGGCGACGCCTTCGCCGGGTCCTACTACGACTCCGACAGCCAACAGCTCGTCGTGAACGTCATATCCGGCGACAACAACGTCATCGTGCAGGCGAAGAAGGCCGGCGCGAAGGTCCGCGAGGTCGAGAACAGCCTCACCGAACTGGCGGCCGGCGCGAAGACACTGAAGGAGGAGGCGACCATCCCGGGCACCGCCTGGGCCGTCGACCCGCGCACCAACAAGATCCTCGTGACCGCCGACAGCACGGTCACGGGCGCCAAGTGGAACACCCTCGAGTCGACGGTGAAGAGCCTCGGCTCCGACATGGCCAGCGTGAAGAAGTCGGCCGGCACCTTCAAGACCTTCGTGTCCGGCGGTGACGCCATCTTCGCCGGCGGTGCCCGCTGCTCGCTCGGCTTCAACGTCACCGCGGGCGACGGCAGCCCCGCTTTCCTGACCGCCGGTCACTGCGGGGTCGCGGCCGAGCAGTGGTCGGACAGTCAGGACGGCCAGCCCATCGCCACCGTCGACCAGGCCACCTTCCCCGGCGACGGCGACTTCGCCCTGGTCAAGTACGACGACCCGGCGACCGAGGCGCCCAGCGAGGTCAACGTCGGCGGCGGCCAGACCGTCGCCATCAACCAGGCCGCGGACGCCGAGGTCGGCCTCCAGGTCTTCCGGATGGGCTCCACCACCGGACTCGCCGACGGCCAGGTCCTCGGACTGGACGCCACCGTGAACTACCCCGAGGGCACCGTCACCGGGCTCATCCAGACCAATGTCTGCGCCGAGCCCGGCGACAGCGGTGGCTCGCTGTTCACCCAGGACGGTGCGGCGATCGGCCTGACCTCCGGCGGCAGCGGTGACTGCACGGTCGGCGGCGAGACCTTCTTCCAGCCGGTCACCACCGCCCTCCAGGCGGTCGGCGCCACGCTCGGCGCGGGCGACGCGGCCGGCGGCGCGGGCGACCAGGCCGGCGGCGAGGAGGCCGGCGCGGGTGACGACGCCGGGGCCGGAGCGGGCGACGCCACCGCGAGCCCCGGTGACGAGGCCGGCGCGGGTCAGGAGGTCGGCGGCGAGGAGGCCGGCGGTGACGTGATCGGCGGCGAGGAGGCCGGCGACGGCCAGGACACCGGCCACGGAGCCGGTGACGGCGCCGGTGACGCGGCGGGCGACGCCGCGGACCAGTCGCACAACTGACCCCACCGGTCAGGCACCACACCTCGAACCGGCCGCGTCGGCAGCGGTCCCCCCCACACCCCCGCTGCCGACGCAGGCCCTTCGACCACCTCCCGGCCACAGCACGGTTCCGGCCCGGGAGGTGCAACGGTCCGGCCCTCCGGCGGGAGGGCCGGACCGGCGTATGAGCGGCGCGGGCCCGTGCGGGAGGCGGGCGCCGGGGACGCGTATCAGCCATCCGTCCGGGCCCCAGTCACGCTTAACCCGTCTGTCCGGGGCCGGAGTCATGCTCAATCCGTCTGCCGGGGGCTGGAGACGCGCTCAACTCGTCTGTCCGGGGCCGGAGTCATGCTCAATCCGTCTGCCGGGGGCTGGAGACGCGCTCAACTCGTCTGCCGGGGGCTGGAGACGCGCTCGCCCGGCCCGCTCGGTGCTGGAGACGCGCTCAACCCGTCTGCCCGGGGCTGGAGACGCGCTCAACTCGTCCGTCCGGTGCCGGAGTCACGCTCAACCCGTATGTCCGGGGCTGGAGACGCGCTCAATCCGCCCGCCCGGTGCCGGAGTCACGCTCAACCCCTCCGTCCGAGGCCGGAGTCACGCTCAACCCGTCCGCCCAGGGCCGGAGGCGCCCCTCAGCCCTCCGCCCGCAACAGCAGCAGAGCCACGTCGTCGACCCGCTCCCGTGCGGCCGCGCTGCGGCGGACGAGTTCGTCGGCCAGTTCGTCGAGCGGACGGTCACCGGCCTCGGCGAGCTGCCGTCCCAGCTCGGCCAGCGCGTCCTCGATGTCGACGCCGGGGGACTCGATCAGACCGTCCGTGTACAGGGCGAGGACGGAACCGGGCGCGAGATCCACCTCCGTGGTCGGGTAGCCGGCCGAGCCGTCGATGCCCAGCAGCGGGCCCCCGGCCAGGTCCAGTACCCGCACCCGGCCGTCCGGCCGCCGCAGCAGGGGCGGCGGATGCCCCGCCCGGGCCATGACCGCCCGCCCCCGCCGCGGATCGATCCGCAGGTACAGGCAGCTCGCGAACAGGTCGGCGCCGAGGTCGATCAGCAGCCGGTTGGTCGAGCGCATGACCTCCTCCGGCGTCTGGCCGACGGTCGTGTACGCCCGTACCGCCGTCCGGAGCTGCCCCATCAGCCCCGCCGCCGTCACGTTGTGGCCCTGCACGTCCCCGATCACGGCGGCCGCCAGCCCGTCCACCGGCACCAGGTCGTAGAAGTCGCCGCCGATGTCCATGCCCTGGGTGGCCGGCAGATAGCGGGCCGCCGCGTCGATGCCGGGCAGCGCGGGCAGGGTGTGCGGGAGGAGCGCCGCCTGGAGGCCGTGCGCCAACTGGTGCTTGGCGTCGTACAGGACGGCCCGCTCCAGGGCCTGCGCGATCAGCCCGCCCAGACTCGTCAGCACCGCCCGCTCGTCGGTGGGGAAGGGGTGCCGCTCGGAGTAGGCCAGCACACAGGTGCCCACCGGGCGCCCGGAGGCGATCAGCGGCAGATAGGCCCAGGCCGCGAACCCGTCCGGGGTGGCGTGGCGCTTCGGGTACAAGTGCTCCAACTGGTCCCGGGACTCGAAGAACGCGGGCACCCCGGTGTTGAGGGCGTGGGTGCCCGGCGTGGGTTCGGTCAGCGGCAGCCCGTCGAACCGCTCCACGACCCGCGCGTCCGGATACCCGCGGTGTCCGAGCACGTGCAGCCGTCCGGCCCGCGAGCCGAGCAGGACCAGGGCCTGGCTCCCCACCGCCGGGGCGATCTCGTCGGCCACGAGCTGCACCACGTCCTGCACACCGACCGCCTCGGTCAGGGCCCCGGCCAGACTCAGCACCTGCGAGATCGTCACCAGCCGGGACGGCGAGTCCCCGGGCTGGGGGCCGGCCCGGTTCATCTCCGCCACCGCGCGGGCCCGGCTCACCCGGACGCTGAGCCCGGTGGTGCTCGGGTACAGCCGGAACGACAGCCAGTCCCCGGGCGGCCGCAGCGCCACGAACGACGTGCTGTGCTGGCTGAGCAGCGCGGCCCGGTAACGGTCCTCGTAGACCGGGTCGTTGAGCCAGGGCACCGCCGCCCACAGTTGCGAGCCCAGCAACTGCGAGACCGGCACGCCGATCAGTTCGGCCGCCGCCGCGTTGGCGAAGGAGATCCGCCCGTGCAGGTCGAGCGAGCACAGCCCGTACGGCAGCCGCGCCACCATCCGCGCCGCCTCCACCGTGCCCAGCGTCCCGGCCGCGCTGCCCACCTGCGCCGAGGCCAGCAGGTCGGGTTCGGCGTGCGGCGCCAGGCTGTCCTCCACCGCACGCTCCAGCCGCACCGCGAGCCGCCCGCAGGCCGCGGTCAGATGGTTCCGCTCGCGGTCGGACAGGTCCGGGGGGTGCGAACCGGGCCAGGTGACGAACACCGAGCCGTACACCTTGGACGCGGTCGCCACCGGCACCGCGGCCAGCGCGAAGGGGTACGGCAGCACCACGGCGATCCGCGGATAGCGGCGGGCCATCTCGTGCTCGCCGCCCACCCAGACCAGCCGCCGTTCCCGGGCCGCCTCCGCCACCGGGATCGGCGCGCTCAGGCCCACCCGCTCCCAGGGCGCCGCGAACGCGCGCGGCAGGCCCGCCATGACCGCCATCTCCAGTACGGGTTCGTCGGCGGCCATGAGGTACACCGCTCCGGAGTGGGCGTGCACCTCGTCCATCATCGACGCCAGCGCGAGGGAGAGCAGGGGTCGTCCCACCCGTGTCCGGGTGCTCGCCGGCGCCTGGGACATATGCCCGTCGGACACGCCGACCACCTCCTCGCACGGGCGCGGGCCGCAAGGAGCGCGGGCCGCTGTCGCGCGCCGGGCCCCCAAGGATCAAATCTCCACCCTCGCGGCGCGTCCCGCACGGCGAGCGTTCCCGTGTCCGGGCACACGGGTGCCGCGGCGACGGTGAGATCGGCCGTGTACCCCCTGCGCCCCGGAGCATGCCCCCACAGTCGAAGCGCGGCACGGCACACGGGCGCCGCTCGTGCGCCCCCGCGCACCCTGATGGCCAATTCTTCGCGCCCGAGGGCGGTCCGGGACCCGAACAATGGGGCACGCGTTCATGCCACGGGACCTAACAGGCGAATCGAGGGGGACGAGCAGTGATCCGGGTGCTTCTGGTGCACGACGCGTGTCTGGTGAGATCGGCCCTGGCGGAGTGGCTCCGCCGGGAACCCGACCTCGGGGTGTTCGACACCCCGTGGCAGACCGCGCCCGGACGTCTGCGGACCCTGCGTCCCGACGTCTGCGCGGCCGACCTCGAATGCTCGGACGCCTACGGCCTCCCGCCGCTGGGGGAGTTATCCCCGCGCGAGCCGGACAGCAGTCCGCCGCGCCTTCTCGTGATGGCCAGCGCCAACCGGCCCGGGCTGCTGAAGCGTGCCGTCGAGGCGGGGGCGCTCGGCTACGTCGACAAGGAGGGGGCGGCGCCCGACCGGCTCGTGCGCGGAATCCGCCGGGTCGCCGAAGGGAAACGTTTCGTCGACGACTCGCTCGGCTTCGGCTTCCTCCAGGCCGCCGAAATGCCGCTGACCCGACGGGAACTGAGCGTGTTATCCCTCGCGGCCGAGGGAGCCTCCGTCGCGGAGATCGCGGGGAACCTGTGCCTGTCCCACGGGACCGTGCGCAACTACATGGCCGCGATCACCCGCAAGACCGGGGCCCGCAACCGCATCGACGCGATCCGGATCTCGCAGGGGCAGGGCTGGCTCTGACCGGCCGGGGGGCACGGCCGTCCAGCCGCCCACGAGCGCGCGGTAGGCCGGTGAGTCGCGCACCAGCTCCTCGTGCGTGCCGTACGCCGTGCGCGAGCCGTCCATCAGCAGCACCCGGTCGGCGCGGCGGGCCGAGCTGATCCGGTGGGCGACGACCACCAGCGTGGTGCCGGGCCGGTCCGCGAAGGCCCGCTCGGCGCGCTCCTCCGCCCGGGGGTCGAGATGGCAGGTGGCCTCGTCGAGCAGGACGAGGGGGGCGTGCGACAGATAGGCCCGGGTCAGCGCGACGAGCTGCCGCTCACCGGCGGACAGCGCGCCCGGGTCGACGGTCGCCCGGGGCCCGCCGAGCGCTTCGAGGAGCGGGGTGAGCCCCACGGCGTCGGCCGCCGCGAGCAGCTCCGGCTCGGGCACCGGGTCCGCCCTCAGATGGCCGAGGTTCTCGGCGAGGGTGCCGGTGTGGACGTACGCCTCCTGCGGAATGAGCACCCGCAGCGCGGCCGCCTCGGGGGAGGGCACGGGGTGTCCGCACAGCCGGATCCTCCCCCCGGAGGGTTCCAGGAGCCCGGCGACCAGAGCGGTGAGCGTGGACTTCCCGATCCCGCTGGGGCCTACGACGGCCAGGTGGGCGCCGCGCGGCAGGGCGAGGTCGAGACGGTCGACGACGGGGGTGGCGGCGGGCCCGTAGGCGAAGGAGACGTCGGTGAGGGAGAGGGCGGGGGCGTCCGGCGGAACGGGGGCGCCCTGGGCCGGCCCGGACGTGTTCACGGTCGGCCGGGCCGCCGGCTCGCGGACCAGTCGCCGCAGGACCACCACCAGGCGGGAGCCGCTCGTGCCGAGGCCGTGGACCAGGTTGCGCAGGGCGGGCAGCAGGGACTGGGTGACGTAGGCGAGGGCGCCGACGAGGGCGCCCGTGGTGACACCGCGGGCCAGCAGCCAGGGCGCGCAGGCCAGCAGGAGCACGATCGGGAACTGGCCGCCGAGGGCGAGCGAGGCCACGCGCAGGACGGACCAGCGGGCCAGGGAGTTCGAGGCCCGCTGTTCGGTGTCGACCAGTCGGCCCGTGCGGGCGGCGACCCGGTTCTCCGCGCCGGCCGCCGTGATGTCCCGCAGCCCCGGGCAGACCGTGCCGAGGCCGTCGGCCAGGGCCTCGTCGGCGGCCAGGAACTCCTCCTGGCGGCGGGCCAGCGGACGCAGCGTGGCCGCGAACAGCGCCAGCCCGGCGGCCAGCGGCGGCCCCACGACCAGCAGGAGCAGCGGGTCGAGGGAGGCCAGTCCGACGGCCGCGCCGACGGAGGTGAACACGAAGGAACGCGACACCATCACCAGCCCGGCGAAGGTGTCCCGGGCGATCTCGACCTGCTGGGTCAGCCCGGACAGCGCTCCCGTGTCCGCCTCCCGTACGCCGCGCTCCACCACCCGTTCCACGAGCAGGTCCCGGAGCGGCTCGACCAGCGCGGCGACGGCGGCGTACACCCGCACCGTCCCGTAAGCGCCGAGGAGCACCCCGATCCCGGCCACCCCGAGCCACCCGAGTCCGACACCGGGCCGGCCGGCCAGGAACCCCTCGTCCAGGGCGCGGGCGGGCGCGTACCCGGTGAGGAAGGTCTGCGCGGTCTCCAGCACGGACCATCCGCCGAGCCGGACCAGAACCCGCCACCGGGCCCGCAGGAAGCGGAGACCGCGTGGAGCGATCCCGCCGGGCGCCGGGCCGTCGCTCATTCCGGCCCCCCGTCCGAGGCGTCCGCGCCGTCCGCCGCGCCCCCGAAGACCTCCCGGTACTCCGCCAGCCGCCACAGCTCCTCGTGCGGTCCCACCGCCCGCACCCGCCCGCCGTCCAGCCAGGCCACCGCGTCCGCGCGGGCCGCCGTGGCGGTGCGGTGGGCGACGAGCAGGCGGGTGCGGCCCGCGCCGCCGCCGACCAGGGCCTCGGCGATGCGCGCCTCCGTGACCGTGTCGAGGCTGGAGAGGGCGTCGTCGAGGATGAGCAGCCGGCCGCCGTGGGCGAACGCCCGGGCGAGACCGAGCCGTTGGGACTCCCCGCCGGAGCGGGGGGCGTCGGCGACGAGGGTGTCGTAGCCGTCGGGCAGCCGGCGCACGAAGTCGTCCGCGTGGGCCGTGCGGGCCGCCTCCCGGACGCGGGCGGGGGAGGGGGACGGCAGGGCGAGGCCGATCTCCTCCTCGACGGTGCCGCCGAGCAGGGCGGGCCGCTCGAAGGCGTAGCCGACGCAACGGCGCAGTTCGTCGTGGGTGAGTTCGCGCAACGGCACCCCGTCGAGCAGGACCTCCCCGCGGTCCGGGTCGGCGAGCCGGCCGGCGACCGCGGCGAGCAGCGACTTGCCCGCACCCGAGCGGCCCACCACCGCGAGTGTCGTGCCGCCCGGTACGACGAGGTCGACCCCGTCGAGCACGGGGCGGGCCCCGCGCAGGGCGGTGACGCCCCGCAGTTCCAGCCGCCCGGGGCCGGCCGGCAGCCGGTGTCCGCCGTGCTCGACGGCGGGTTCCGCGAGGACCTCGTCCAGCCGTCCGGCCGCCGCCCGCGCCCGGGCCAGGCCCGCGAGCTGGCCCACCAGGACGCCGACCCCGGACGCGAGGACCGCGTAGCGGGAGGCGGCGAGGACCTCGCCCACCGTGATGCGGTGCCGGGCGAGCAGGAGCCCGGCGACGGCGACGACCCCGAGCTGGAGCAGCGGGGCGACGGCGACGGACTGTCCCGAGGCCCGGCCCTGCACCCGCCACATGCGGTGCCCGGCCTCGGACAGCTCGGGCAGCGGGCGCAGGACGCGCGCTGTCTCCCGGTCCTCGGTTCCCGCGGCCCGGATGGTGCGGTGTCCGCCGACGGCCTCCGAGAGGGCCTGCGCCATCCGCCCCTGCACCTCCTGGTAGCGCGTGACGCACTCGCGGGTGTCGCGGGCGAAGGCGCGCAGCAGGAGGGCGAGGACGGGCGCTCCGGCCAGGAACACGGCCGCGAGCCAGGGGGAGACGAGGCCGAGGGCCACGACGGCGCCGACCGGTCCGGCGAGCGCGGCGAGCAGGGCGGCGCGGGCGGTCGGAGCCGTGCCGGCCTGGGCGGCGTTGCCGACGAGGCGGGCGACGAGGTCCCCGGGCCCGAAGCGGGCGCCGGCGCGCGGGCCGACGGCCAGGACGTGACCGGTGAGGCGGCGGCGCAGCCAGGCGGTGGTGCGGGCGTCGAGGGTGCCGCCGAGGACGGTCTCCGTAGCGTCGAGCAGGGCGATGAGCAGGACCAGTGCGGCGCAGCCCAGCACCCAGCGGGTCGCGGGCTCCCGAGCGAGCAGCAGGTCCAGGGTGCGGCCGAGAGCCGCGGGCAGCAGCAGTCCGGCGCCGGTCGCCGCCGTGCTCACCAGGCACAGGACCAGGCAGCGGGCGGGGGCCGGACCCAGGAGGCCGTGCGGGGCCGGAGGCGAGCTGTCAGTCGTCATACGGCGGCCTTCCGGAGGTGTGCAGGACCCCGGGCGGCCCCTCCCTCGCGGGAGTGGACCGCCCGGAATCATGGGCGCACGATGCCTGTCAGAGACAGAGCGTGACGCTCGCGGCGCTGACGCAGGACAGCAGGCTCAGGGTGCTGTTGCCGCCGCCGCCGGTGTGCTCGTCGGACTCCATCGTCTGCAGGTCGAGAAGTGCCATCTCGGTTTCCTTTCCTCGGTGTCGTCCACCCGTGGGGACGGGGTTGGGTCACGGTTCCGTCAGGTCGCGGAACCGCGTTCATGGGGCCGCCGGAGCGGCGGAAGGAACGGCAGGTGTGCGGTGGCCGGGTCGCCGGGGGCCGTGTGGGCCGCGCCGAGCGCGAGCAGGCACCCTGCCGTTCCGGTGCCCAGGTCCATCGACAGCCGCATCATCTGGTGGCCGGGGAAGGCCAGTTGACCCTGGTAGTCCATGGCGAACCAGCCGAGCCCGTCGATCTGTTCGGCGAGCCGCTCGCGGGTCGCGCCCGGGGTGTCGGTGCGCGCGAGGTGCAGGACCATCCCGGCACGGCCCTGGAAGAGCCCGGGCTGGACGTAGAAGCGGCTGGTGGCGGCGGTCAGCACCCCGGCCCGCGCCCGCTCGAACTCGCCCTCGGTGTCGGCTCCCTGGGCGAGGTAGTCGTCCAGGACCATCCCGATGCCGGCGCTTCCCTCGCCGAGGTAGGGCAGCGTCCGCCAGCCCTCGTCGACCTCCAGCGAGCCGCTCGGATGGGTGACGCAGCACTCCAGGTCCCTGCGCAGCGCCACCTCGGCCGCCCGCAACAGCAGCGGCTCGCGGGTGTGTTCGTACTGCCGCAGCAGGAACAGCGCGGGTCCGGTCCACCCCTTCAGCAGCCCGGCCCGGCGCCGCTTGGGGGTGTCCGCGAGGGGCTGCGCGAGCCGTCGTACGAGGACGTCGGCGGCCTCCGCGGCCCGCTCGCGCAGCTCCGACTCGCCCGTGGTGCGGGCCAGTTCGCCGAGGACCAGGCCGAGGCCGGCCAGGCCGCCGTGCAGGTCGGCGGAGAGGTTCTGCCAGCGTTCGGCAAGGACGCGCTCCACCAGGTCGAGGGCGCGCTGCCGGTGGCCGAGCCGGTCCAGGACGTGGGCGACGCCCGCGAGGCCGTCGTAGAGCCCGAGCGGTGTGCCGGTCGGCGGGGGCGCGGTGCGGGCCAGGAGCCAGCGCTCGCCCTCCTCGTACCGCTCGGCGCCGATCGCGTCCAGCGCGTACAGCACGCCGGCCGCGCCGTGCGCGAGTCCGAGGCCGCCGCCGTCGTTGAACTGCGTGATGTCGCCGGGGAAGAGCCGGTCCTCGCGCTCCGGGGTGGCCGAGGCGAGGAGCGCCTTGACCATGGAGTCGCGGCTGTAGGGCCAGTCGCCGGGCTCCACGAAGGTCGGCGCGGTCCGCGGGACCGTACGCCCGCCGGTGTCCGTGGCGGTGTCCCGGGTGATCTCCGCGACCGCCTCGTCGAGGAACTCCCTCGGCACGTCCGGGAACTGGCGCAGGATCACCTCGGCCAGATGGGCCGCCTTCCCGCGGTCCACCACGAACAGCGTGGTCACCGGCAGGAACAGGGCGATCCGCAGACAGGCCAGGGCGTAGCGGTCGACGTCGATGCCCTTGCGGTCCGGCGGGGCGAAGAAGCCGGGGTGGGCGACCACCTGGCGGCCGTTCTCCTCGACCGGCGCGGCCGCCTCGAAGTCGAGCAGGGAGACCGACTCCTCGTCGGGGCCGACCATGATGTTGAAGACGTGCAGGTCGTTGAAGACGATCCCGCGGGCGTGCACCGCCTCCACCGCCCGCTCCACCTCGCCGTGGATGCGCACCGCCCATGCCGTGTAGTCGGCGACGGCCTTCGGGTCGGGGTCCGGACCGAGCAGCGGGTGCCGCTCGGCGAAGAAGGAGTTCAGCGGGCGCCCCTCCAGGAAGTCCATGACGAGGAAGCGGTGGTCGCCGAGGGTGAACCAGTCCCGCACCTCGGGCACCACGCCCGTTCCCGCCACCCGTTCCAGGGCGTCCTTCTCCCGCTCCAGCCGGGCGATGGCGTCCGCGCCGTCGGCGGCCAGTCCGGCGTGCGGCCGGCCCTCCTTGAGGACCACCCTGCGGCCGTCGCGGGTGTCGGTGCCGGTGTAGACGCCGCCGCCGTTGGAGAAGTGCAGCGCCTTCTCGATCCGGTACGGCAGGTCGCCGACCGTGGTGGTGTTGCGCGCGTCCAGATGGGGCTGCAGGAAGGCGGGCAGCGTCACCCACTCGGGCACCTGGAAGGACGGCTCCCGCCGGTCCGGCACCAGGGTGCCCTCGCCGTTCCGTACCGCCGGCACCAGCGAGCCCCGGTCGTCGACGACGAAGGTGCGCGCGAACGCGCCGTAGCGGACGTAGAGCGGGCCCTCGTGCCAGCGCAGGTCGGTGAGGATGTACGGCCCTTCGAAGCCCTCCAGGAGCTCGCCCAGCTCCCGGAGCACGTCGTGGAGCTGCTCCTCGTCGGCCGGGTAGATGGTGACGAACTTGCCGCTGGTGTCGCGGGCCGCGTACTTGGTGTTGCGCAGGTGCAGCAGGTGCGGGCCCGGCACGAACTTGAACGAGATGCGCCGGGGCACGCAGTAGTCCCACACGATCGCGGCGATCCGCTCCGCGTTCTCCCGGGTCGCCGAGGCGTGGATCTTCCAGCCCTGCGAGGGGCCGGGCACCGCCTTGCCGTCCGTGCCCAGCGGCGTCAGCGTCAGCCAGTCGCCGATGCGCGCCGCGTCCCAGCCGGCCGGCACCGCGCGGCGCGCCGTCTCGTAGACGGGCGCCTCACCGGCGGAGATCCGGTCGGGCGTCTCGTAGAAGTGTCTGTCGGCTAGCGCGTACACCTCGTAGCGCTTGTCCATGCGTCCCCTCCTTGGCCCACCACAGAGCCTTCCAGCGGGCGGTGGCCACGGACAGTCACGGCTGTCACGAGACCACCGTGAGAAACGCATGAGTCAAGAATTGTTCGAGAGGAATCGAGCACCGACGGGGTGCGCGCTCCACGGAACGCTCACAGGGGCTGCGCGCGTGCCGTATTAGCGCTCTAATGGCGAACGTGGTGAGTGAGGGCGCTGCGGGACGCAGAACGAGAACGCTGCGTGCCGAAAATGCCCTGACATCGCTGACCGACGGTCCCGATTCGCCGGAACGGCTGCGCCGCATCCTCGAACAGGCGCTCGTCTTCACGGGGGCGACGCTCGCCGCCGTGTACACACCCCGTGCGGACGGGGACCTGTGCCTCGTCGAGACGGCCGGCGTCCCCCGGACGATGTACGGGCTGCGCGACAGCTACCCGGCCTCCGGCGGCTCCCCGGCCGCGGACGCGCACCGCTCGGGCCGGCCGGTCTTCCTCGGTCCCGAGGAACTCGCCGCCGGCGCCGGGTCCCGCGGGGCGGCCCGCCGGGACTTCCACCTGGCCGTGCTGCCCGCGCACGGTGACGAGGGCCGGGCCTGTCTCGTGGCCGTCAGCGAGGACCCGCACGGCTTCGACGACGAGGACCGCAAGTCCCTCGAACTCATCGCCGGCGCGATCGTCTGCCCCGTCCTGCCGGCCGCGCCGGAGAGCACCGAACCCAGCTCCCACGCCTTCAGCCTCGCCATGGACACCGGCCGGGTCGAGGTCGGCGACGGCATCCTGGAGCTGTTCGGCATGAGCCGGGCCGACTTCGACGGCAAGGTCGAGACCCTGCTCGGCCTGACCGTCCCCGAGGACCTGCCCTCGCTGATGTCCCTGTTCGAGGCCGGGCACACCTCCATCGGCGACCGTGAGCTGGAGTTCCGCGTCCTGCAGCCCTCCGGGCCACCCAGATGGCTCAGGCTGCGCGGTCGCATGCTGGCCGGCGCCGAGGGCCTGCCCGCCCGGCTCGTGGGCACCGTCGCCGACGCCTCCACCCTGCGCTCCGACGTCACCGACGTGGCCCGAGTCCAGCGCCTGGCCGCGGCCCTCGCCATGGCGGGCACCGTCCGCGACGTCAGCCAGGCCGTCGTCTCCGCCCTGCGCGCCCCGCTCAGGGCCGACCGCATCGCCCTCGCCGAGCTGGAGAACGAACGGCTCGTCGTCACCGTCCTCGACCCGCCCGAACAGGAGGCCTGGCCCGAGCTGTGGCGCCTGGAGTGGCGCAGCGAGTGGCCCGAGGCACCCGTACGGGCCATGCCCACCCTGGCCACCGCCCTGCGGGAGGGCCGCGCCCAGATCTGGCCGGCCGGGACCGTCCTGGAACCCGCCCTCGCCGACGTCGGCCCCGGCGGTCTCGCCGTCCTGCCGCTGCCCGCCGCGGGCCGCATGGCCGGCGCCTGCCTCATCGGCTGGGACACCCCGCACCACTTCGACCCCGACGAGCGCGCCCTGCTCACCGCCTCGGCCGGCCTCGCCGGGCAGGCCCTGATGCGCGCCCACGCCCTCGACGCCGAACACGAACTCGTCGGCATGCTCCAGCGCCAGCTCCTGCCCCGCCGCCTGCCCCGGCTGCCCGGCGCGGTCGCCGTGGCGCGCTATCTGCCCAGCACCGCGGGGCTGGAGCTCGGCGGCGACTGGTACGACGTGATCCCGCTGCCCGACAACCGCGTCGCCCTGGTCATCGGAGACGTCCAGGGCCACAGCGCCGCCGCCGCGACCCTCATGGGCCAGATGCGCACCGCCCTGCGCGCCTACGCCGTCGAGGGCCACCCCCCGGACGTCGTGGTCGCCCACGCCAACCGGCTCCTGATGGACCTGGAGAGCGACCTCTTCGTCACCTGCACCTACGTGGACCTCGACCTGGAGGAGGGCACCGCCTGGTGCGTCCGCGCCGGACACCTGCCGCCGGTGCTGCGCCACCCCGACGGGACCACGGAGATCGCCGAGGCCGACGGCGGGCCCCCGCTCGGCGTGGTGGCCCAGGCCGACTTCCCGATGACCCCGCTGCGCCTGCGGCCCGGCACCCTGGTCGCCCTGACCACCGACGGTCTCGTCGAGTCCACCGAGGCCGACATCGACACCGGCATGGACCGCTTCGCCCACGGGGTGGCCGGCGCCGACCCCGCCCACCTCGGACTCGTCGCGGACGTCCTGCTCGGCGGCGCCCGCCGCAGCGACGACGTCGCCCTGCTCCTGCTGCGCTACGACGGCATGGCCACCCACCCGCTGCGGGAGAGCTGGACCGTCTGGCGGGTCCCCGAGGCCGCCCGGCACGCCCGCCGCTTCACCCGGCGCACCCTGCGCACCTGGGGCGTCCCCGCGGACGCCATGGACACCGCCCTGCTCGTCGTCTCCGAACTCGTCACCAACGCCCTCGTGCACACCGGCGGCCAGGTCCGCCTCGACCTCACCCTCGTCGGCAGGCGGCTGCGCGTCTCCGTCGCCGACGCCTCGCCGCGCACCCCCGCCAAACCCACCAGCATCGGCTGGGAGGCCACCGGAGGCCGCGGCATCCTCCTCGTCGAGGCGGTGTCGGCGGCCTGGGGCAGCGTTCCGGTCAGCGGCGGCAAACAGGTGTGGAGCGAGATCGCACTGGACGTCTGAGGAGGGGTACCCGGACCGGACCATCCCCGCAGCAGAGAGGTACGTCATGACTCAGCACGTCAGCGACATCATGACCAGCGCCCCGGTCACCGTGGAACCGCAGACCTCCGTGACGGCCGTCGCCCGGATCATGCGGGACCAGGACCTCGGCGTCGTCCTGGTCGGCGACGGCGACGAACTGCGCGGCCTGGTCACCGACCGCGACCTCGTCGTGCGGTCCCTCGCCGAGGGCGGCGACCCGGATCGGACCACCGTGGCCGGCGCGTGCAGCGACGACCTGGTGACCGTCACCCCCGGGGACGACCTGGACCACGCGATCGAGCTCATGCGCGAGCACGCCGTGCGCCGGATCCCGGTCGTCGACCACGGCCACGCCGTCGGCATCGTCTCCCTCGGCGACACCGCCATGGAACGCGATCCCGAGTCGGCCCTGGGCGACATCAGCGTGGCCCGCCCCAACACCTGAACCGGGCGGGCCGGTTCGCCCGGCCGTCAAGTTCCGGTGCTCCTGACCCTCGACGAATGTGTGTGCGGGGGCGGCGGGGTGACGGGTCGCACGCCCGTTTGTCCCGCGCCCTCCGGGGGACCCGGAGAGGAGCATGGAAGGACGGTGAACCGCCGTGACCCCGCAGACCGTTGAGAAATCCGTAGCGCGCCGGCCCGAGACGGGCTGGTCCAGGGCCCGTCGCCTGCACGGCAAGGGAGACCTGCGGACCTGTCTGCCCGCGGTGGAGGACCGGATCGGCCCCACCACGGCGCACACGGGCGAGGACAACATCTTCCGCGGCGAGGACTGAGCGCCCTCTCCGCGGCACCCCCAAGTCACCCCCCGGTCATGGCCGGTTCCTCCGCATCCGGGCTATGGTGACGCAGATGAAGGCTCTCGTGCTGTCCGGCGGGGCCGGTACCCGGTTGCGTCCGCTCACGCACACCCCGGCCGAACGACCGGTGGCCGTCGCCGAGCGGGCCGTCCTGGTCGACGGCCCGAAGCCCCTGGCCGCCGCGGGGATCACCCCGGTCGGCGTGATCGTCGGCGACAGATCCGGACGCGCCCCGCGCGAGCAGCCCGGAGACGACCGCACCCTCGTCGGCGCGCATCGGTCCGCGCCGGTGAAGCGTGACGCCGTACGGGCCGTCGAGCCGCCCCGGCGGGGCGAGTTGGAGATCATCCACCTGCTCCGGCCCCTGAACGACGCGCCCCTAGTCCACCGCGAGGGCCACGGCGACGCGCGGGTCCCCTCATGAGCCTCTCGGCCGCCGGCCTCCGCTGCGGCGAGCACGGGGGCGCTCCCCGCACCCGGAGGGTCACCCTCCGTCTTTCCGCACTTTGCAAGCCTTTTCCCTCAGGATCATGCTCCTCGGCGCGAAGTCCTGTCATGGGGAGCTCACAGCAGGTATGTTCCACGGAACCGGTTCCGGCGCGGGCAGCCGCGACGGACCGGTGCGGGGAACGTCCCGGCACCTCGGCCGACCCGGACCGGGACGGCCCCACCAGCAGCGGGGCCTGCAACGGGCCCGCACCACGCCCCGCCTACAGCGCCCTAGGGCACGACCGGTGGACGGAGGTCGCGCCGGCCTCGCACCGGGACCGGCGGTCCGCCCTGCACGAAGCACTGCCACACATCCGCAAGGAGATTTCCCAGTGAAACGTCACGAGTTCCTGCGGGGGCTCCACAAAGCCAGCGCGAACCGCAACTACCTGGAGATCGGCGTCAACGACGGCCGCAGCCTGACGTTCTCCCGGGTACCGAGCATCGCGATCGACCCGGCGTTCAAGGTGGTCTCGGAGATCCGCTGCGACGTCCATCTGGCGAAGGCCACCAGCGACGACTTCTTCGCGCGCGAGAACCCGCTGCAGCACCTCAAGGGCGGCCGCCACCCGCTGCGCAACATCGTCCGCAACCGCAGCCCGTTCGGTTACTGGAAGGACGTTACGCTCGACCTGTCCTTCATCGACGGCATGCACCTGTTCGAGTACGCGCTGCGCGACTTCATCAACGTCGAGAAGTACTCGGACTGGGCCAGCGTGATCGTCTTCGACGACATGCTGCCGCGCAACGTGGACGAGGCGGCCCGCGACCGCCACACCAACGCGTGGACCGGTGACGTCTACAAGGTCATCGAGGTCCTGAACCGCTACCGGCCCGACCTGGTGACCGTCCTGGTCGACACCGAGCCCACCGGCCAGCTCGTGGTCTTCGGCGCGGACCCGACCAACACGGTGCTCAAGGACAAGTACGACGAGATCATCGCGGAGTACGTGGTCCCCGACCCGCAGAAGGTGCCGGAGACGGTCCTGGAGCGGACCGTGGCGATCAAGCCGGAGACGCTGATCGAGGCCGGCTTCTGGAAGCCGCTGGTGAACGCCCGCAACCGCGGCACCAAGCGGGACCGGAGCTGGGAGCACCTGCGCACCAGCCTGAAGCAGCTCAGCGACGCCGGCTGAGCCGAGCGACCGGAAACGCCGGGGAGGACGCGATCGCGTCCTCCCCGGATCTGTTCCTCGCGCGGTTCCTACCTGCCGCGTGCCCGGAGCCGGCGAACCAGCTTCCCGGCCAGCCGCCGCGCCCTGCGGACCAGCGGCTGCCGGGCGGGCCGGGGCGGACGCACGGCCACGATCTCGACCCTGCCCCCCTTCACCCGCAGCGCGAACGGCAGCGGATGGAAGCGGGGCTTCTCCGCGTCGGGCGCAGGGCTCAGCGCGACCCGCCAGGCCGCCCCCGCCAGCTCGCCGACCGGCAGCACCGCCTCCAGGAGGGCCGCGGAGCCCTGGGGACGCAGCGTGCCGGGCACCTTCGCGGGCGCGGCACCGGGCCGGGTCAGTTCGAGCACCACCGGCGTGTCACCGGGCACGTGGAACGGCACCGGCACCTCCACGCGGTCACCGGTGACGGCGACCTCCCCGGGCATGACCTGCCCGAGCCGCAGACGCTCGCCGGCCGTGTCGACGTCCAGGGCGAGAGTGCCCTGCTTCGCGGTCCAGTACGGCAGCACGACCCGGCCGCCCGCCACCCCGGCGTCCGCGGCCGTGTGCCCCTTGAGGGAGACCGGGCCCAGCCGGGACTGCTTGGTCCAGCCGCCCAGCTTGACCCGGACGAACACGTCCCACAGTCCGGCCTCCAGCGGACCGCCGTCGGCCGCGGTGGCCGGATCCAGGGCCGCCGTGCCCCGCAGCACCAGCCGCACCCGGCCGTCCTCGGCCGGGACGGTCTCCCGGGTGAACTCAACGGGCTGGAAGTACTGGGCGGAGCTTGCGCGTTCCCGCAGCAGCAGGTCGACCGTGGCGCGCTTGAAGCCGGCCACGCTGTGGGCGCCGACCCGGTCCACGGCCTCCGCCACGGACGCCGGCGGCTCGGTGATCGGGGCGGCGCTGCCCTCGGCGGGGAACGTCATCGGCGTACCGCGGGAGGCGAGCTCGGCGGACAGGCCGATCCTGAGCACACCCCCGTCCCACTCGACGCCGTCCGGCTCGACCCGGGAGTCCACGGAGGCCTCCCACTCGGCGAACGCGACCAGGTCGTCGAGGCGGCCGTCGGCGATCAGCGCGGCGACGACCTGCTGGGTGGGCTGGAGGCCGGCCGCGACACCGGGTCCGAAGCGCTCGACGACCACACCGCGGATCTCGGTGAAGAGCTCCTTGCGGTAGTCCTCGGGCGCGGCGAGCAGCCGCCTGCCGCGCATCCGCTCGACCATCTCGTTGCGCAGCCAGCGACGGAACAACCGGTCGCGGGTGGGCCCCGGCTCGGTGTACTTCTCGACGACGTCGAGCGCCTCGCGCAGGTTCGCGAAGTAGCCCACCGGGTCGAAGCGCTGGAAGCCCGCGTTGGAGGCGTCGTCCCGCTTGAGGTGGTAGTAGCAGACGTAGTCGCCGAGCACGGAGACGTTGTCCGCGCGCAGGTACGCCTCGGTGACGAAGACGTGGTCCTCCAGCCGGCGCCTGCCCTCGGGGAAGCGCAGGCCGATGCGGTCGAGGAAGGCCCGCCGGAACATCTTGTGCGGGGTCAGGCTGTCGATCAGCGGGGCGTTGTCGACGGTGGCGCGGGGGTGGTTGCGGCGGAACAGCTCCACCGGGACACCGCGCCCCTTGCCGGCCATTTTGCCCACGACGACGTCGGCGCCGTTGGCGACCGCGTAGTCGTACATCCGCTCCAGGGCTTCGTCGCCGAGGTAGTCGTCGTTGTCGACGAACATGACGAATTCGCCGCGGGAGGCCTCGATCCCGACGTTGCGGGGCTTGCCCGACCAGCCCGAGGCCTCCTGGTGGATGACCGTGATGTTCTCCACCTCGGCGGCCAGCGCGTCGAGCCGGGCCGGCGTGCCGTCGGTCGATCCGTCGTTGACGAAGATCGCCTCGTACTCGTCCGGGGGCAGGGACTGCCTGCGCAGCGAGGCGATGCAGTCCTCGATGTAGTTCCCCGGGTTGTAGACGGGGATGACGACGCTGACCTTGACCGGCATCGGTGTCCGGACTCCTTGGGTGGCTTGTGGCTTGCGTCACGGTTCGACGCTTTGTGGGCCGATGTTAACTCCGACGGACAAGTGCCGCGTCGGCAGGCTGCCTTGACCGGCCGTGCACCCGGCGACGGGGTGACGTGCGGCGGATCCGCGACAGCGACGCCGCCGGCGTCCGACGCCGCGATCGTCGTACCTCGCACCTGAAGATGCGCGCGGGCGCCCGTCGGTTCCGTGACAGGACATCGACTTCGACACCGGCACAGGGCGCGCCCCTCATCGGGCGGGGCCGGCCGCCGACCCGTCTAGGGTGGTCCCGTGCGCCTGCTGCTGATGTCCGACACCCACCTGCCCAAGCGCGCCAAGCAACTCCCGGCCCCGCTGCTCGCCGAACTCCCGCACGCCGACGTGGTGTTCCACGCCGGTGACTGGGTCGACACCGCCACGCTCGACCTGCTGGAGAGCCGCAGCGCCCGGCTCGTCGGCGTGTACGGCAACAACGACGGGCCCGAGCTGCGCGCCCGGCTGCCCGAGGTGGCGTACGTCGAACTGGGCGGCCTGAGCTTCGCCGTCGTCCACGAGACCGGGGCCGCCCAGGGGCGCGAGGCCCGCTGTGCCGCCCGCTACCCCGACGCCGACGTGCTGGTCTTCGGCCACAGCCACATTCCCTGGGACACCACCGCGCCCGGCGGACTGCGGCTGCTCAACCCCGGTTCGCCGACCGACCGCCGCCGCCAGCCCCACTGCACCTACATGACCGCCACCGTCGCCGACGGCCGGCTCACGGACGTACGCCTGCACCGCCTGCCGCCCCGGACCGTCTCACCGTAGGCGCACGGGGACCCGTATGGCGTGCCGGTGCACGGCGTGGCTCTCAGCCTGCCCGGCGGTGGTCATGAGATCCGGGCCGCTCCGAGTACAGGGGAACGGCCCGGACGCTACGAGTGTGCGCTTTCACGGACCTCCTTCCCGATCGGAGGCGGGGTGGGGGCTCGGACGCCCTCTCCCGTATGTCGGCGCCTACCCCTCTGGGCGCGCCTCACACCTGGTACGCCTCACTTCTTTCGCAGCCGTCGTCGTAGCCGCGTGACCGCCACCCCCACGACGGCGGCCGCGGCCAGCGCGGCCACCGCCCGCCTGGCGAGCGGTGGGCCGAGCGTGCGCAGCAGGTCGAGCGGCTGGTCGTCGGTCTCCTCGGCCGGTCGGGCCGCCTGCCCGGCCTCCTCGGCCACCCCGGGCTCCGTCTGCGCGGGCTCGGCCAGCCGTTCCGCCAGGCAGTCGGCGAACCGGCCGACCAGCCGGTCGCCGACCTCCGCCAGGACACCCCGGCCGAACTGCGCCGGCCGCCCGGTCACCGCCAGATCCGTCCGCACCGACACGGCCGTACCGCCGTCCCGGGCGGTGAGCGTGCCGGTCACCGTGGCCCGGGCGGTGCCCTGGCCGCGGATCTCCCGGCCGCTCGCGAGCAGCACCAGGCGGTGCGCGGCCTCGTCCTGCTCCTCGAAGACCGCGGTCCCCCGGTACGTCACGGTGATCGGCCCGACCTTGACCTTCACCGAGCCGGTCACGGTCTTGCCGTCGTAGTCCTCGACGCTCGCCCCGGACATGCAGGGCGCGACCCGCTCGATGTCGCGGAGCGCCCGCCAGGCCTCGTCGACCGGGACGGGCACGGTGAACGCGTGGTGCAGTTCCATGGCTACCTCCAGGCAGGCTTCACGCGGGCTTCACGCGGGCGGATGGATCGCCCCCGCCGTCGCCGTCAGCGGGGCACCGCTGCCGCCCCAGCGCAGGGCGACGATCTCGGCGGCCACCGAGACGGCGACCTCCTCCGGGGTGCGGGCCCCGAGGTCGAGACCGACCGGGGAGCGCAGCCGGGACAGCTCGGCCCCGGTCAGGTCCGACGCGGCGAGCCGCGTCATCCGGTCGTCGTGGGTACGGCGGCTGCCCATCGCCCCGATGTACGCCGCCGGCCGGCGCAGCGCCTCCTCCAGCAGGGGCACGTCGAACTTGGGATCGTGGGTCAGGACGCAGATCACGGTGCGCTCGTCGGTGGCGGTGCCGGCGAGGTAGCGGTGCGGCCAGTCCACGACGACCTCCACGCCCTCGGGGAAGCGCTTGGGCGTGGCGAAGACCGGGCGGGCGTCGCACACGGTGACCCGGTAGCCGAGGAACGCGCCGATGCGGGCGACGGCGGCCGCGTAGTCGATCGCGCCGAAGACCAGCATGCGGGGCGGCGGCGCGAAGGAGTGCAGGAAGACGCCGACCGCGTCCTCGCGCCGCTCCCCGCGCGGGCCGTAGTGCCTCAACCCCGTGGCGCCCAGGGCCAGTTCACCCCGTGCGTCGGCGGTGACCGCCACGTCGAGACCGGTGCTGCCGAGGGTGCCCGCGACCCGGCCCGGCCACACGGCGAGCGTGGCACCGCGCGGTGCGGGTCCGTCGGTCACCGTCGCCACGGTCACCGGGCGGCCCCCGGCGACCGACTCGGCGATGTCGGCGAACGCGGGATCGAGGGCGGCCGTCACGGGCCGTACCAGAACGGTGATCTCCCCGCCGCAGGTGAGCCCCACCGCGAAGGCGTCCTCGTCGCTGTACCCGAAGGTCTCCAGTCGGGCCTCGCCGCTCGCCACGACCTCCTGCGCCAGCTCGAAGACGGCCCCTTCGACACAGCCGCCGGACACACTGCCGACGACCTCGTCGTCCCGCCCGACCGCCATGGCCGCGCCCGGGTCGCGGGGCGCGCTCCGGCTCGTCGCGACGACCGTGGCCAGCCCGAACGGCAGCCCCGCCGTGTACCAGCCGTTCAGCACCGGGAGGATGTCACGCATCGTCGGCTCCTTTCACCACCGCCGCCAGACGCTCCAGCGCGGCCAGGCTGTGCCCCTCGACGAACGCGTCCACGCTCGGCAGCGCGGCCGCCATTCCGGCCGCCAGGGGCGCGTAACCGGGGCGCGCCTTGAGCGGATTGGCCCAGATCACCCGGTGCGCCAGCCGGTGCAAGCGTCGCATCTGGGCCGCGAGCAGCTCCGGATCGCCACGCTCCCAGCCGTCCGACAGCACCACCACGACCGCCCCGCGTGCGGTGCCCCGCTGCCCCCAGCGGTCCAGGAACTCGCGCAGCAGCTCACCGAGCCGGGTGCCCCCGCGCCAGTCGGGCACCGCCCCGGCGAGCGCCGCCATCGCCCGGTCCGGATCGCGGTGCGAGAGCTCCCGGGTGACGCGGGTCAACCGGGTGGCGAGCGTGAACACCTCGGTACGGGTACCGCGGGCGGCCGCGTGGGCGAAGCGCAGCAGGGCGTCGGCGTACGGCGCCATCGAGCCGCTGACGTCGACGAGCAGGACGACCCGGCGGGGCCGCTCGGTGCGTTGCCGGTACCGCGGCTCGGACGGTTCCCCGCCGCGTCGCAGCAGCTCCCGCACAGTGCGGCGCGGGTCGACACCGCCGTGTCGCGCAGGTCGGCGCCGGGCCGTACGCCGTGCCTGGCCGGGCAGTGCGAGCGCGGTCAGCAGCCGTCGGAGGACCGCGCGCTCGGCGGGGTCCAGATCGGCGATGTCCCGGTGGCGCAGCACCTCGGCGGAACTGGCGAGGACGGCCGCCGCCGGGAGACCGGGCTCGGCTCCCGTACGTGCGGGGCGTTCCGCCGTCCCCTCCCGGACGGTGAGGCGCACACCTCGCGGGGGGAGGCCGGCCGGCTGCGGGGCGGGTGCGATGCCGGCGAAGCAGGCCGCGAACACCCGGTCGTAGCGCTCCAGGTCGTCGTGGCCCGCGCACAAGGTCAGTCGCCCCGCCCAGTAGACCCGGGCCGGGCCGAGCTCGGCCGTCGCCCGCAGGAAGGCGTGCACGCGCTCGGGGCTCGCGTCGACGCCGGCGGTCCGCAGGGCGTAGACGAAGGAGAGGAGGACGGCGTCGGCCCGTTCCGTGCCCGTCACCGTGATCACGTGTCCCGCCGGGCCACCAGCAGCTCGCGGGCCCGCTCCGTGTCCTCCCGGTACTTCAGCACCGAGCCCAGCGTCGCCACCGCACGTTCCGTGTCCACCTCGCGCGCCCCGAGCGCGTCCAGTGCCTCGGTCCAGTCGATCGTCTCGGCCACCCCGGGCGGCTTGAGCAGGTCCTGCGCGCGCAGGGTCTGCACCAGCGCGGTCACCTGCTCCGCCAGCCGGGCCGACACGCCGGGCAACCGCCGCCGCACGATGGCCAGTTCACGGTCGAAGCCGGGATGCTCGAACCAGTGGTACAGGCAGCGGCGCTTCAACGCGTCGTGCACCTCACGGGTCCGGTTGGAGGTGAGGACGACCACCGGCGGCACCCGGGCCCGCACGGTGCCCAGCTCCGGGACGGTCACCGAGAACTCCGACAGCAGCTCCAGCAGGAACGCCTCGAACTCGTCGTCGGCCCGGTCGATCTCGTCGATCAGCAGGACCGACGGCCAGGTCTCCAGGGCCCGCAGCAACGGCCGGGCGAGCAGGAACCGGCGGTCGTACAGCTCGCCCTCCAGCCGGTCGGCGTCCACGGCCCCGGCCGCCTCCGCGGCCCGCAGGTGCAGGAGCTGACGGGGGAAGTCCCAGTCGTACAGGGCTTGTGCGGCGTCGATGCCCTCGTGGCACTGGAGCCGGATCAGCGGGGCGTCGAGCGCCTCGGCGAGGGCGGCGGCCAGCGCTGTCTTGCCGACACCGGCGTCGCCCTCGCAGAACAGCGGTCGGTGCAGCCGCAGCGCGAGGAAGCAGGCGATCGCCAGCCCGTCGTCGACGAGATACCCGGTCTCCTCCAGGCGGGCCCGTACGTCGCCCGGCTCCTCGACGCCCCGGATGCGGTTCACCCCATTCCCGCGGCGGCCAGCACCGCCCGCCTGGTCAGCACCCGCGCGAGATGCGCACGGTAGGCGGGGGACCCGGACAGGTCCTGCGCGGGGCCGGTCCCCTCGGCCGCCGACTCCGCGGCCCGCGCCACGGCCTCGGCGTCCGCGCTGCCGGGCAGGGCCTCCTCGGTGGCCGTGGCGCGCAGGGGAGTGGACCCCATGTTGGTCAGTCCGACACGGGCCTCGGCGATGTGCCCGTCGTCCCGCCGCCGGACCAGCGCGGCCACGCCGACGACCGCCCAGGACTGCGCCGAGCGGTGGAACTTCTCGTAGTGGAAGCCCCAGCCGTCGGCCTTCGGAATGCGGATCTCCACCAGCAGTTCGTCGGGCTCGAGCGCGCTCTGGAGGTAGTCGACGAAGAACTCCCGGGCGGGGATGGCCCGCCGGCCGCCCGGACCCGCGGCGATCAGCTCCGCGTCCAGGGCGAGCGCGACGGCGGGCAGGTCCCCGGCCGGGTCGGCGTGCGCGAGCGAGCCGCCGACGGTGCCCCGGTGGCGTACGGCGGGATCGCCGACCCCGGCCGCGGCGGCGGCCAGCAGGCCCGCGTGCCGGCGGACGAGCGGGTCGCGGATCACGTCGTGGTGCGTGGTGAGCGCGCCGACGACGAGCGTCGCGCCCTCCTCGCGCACCCCGGCAAGCCCGGGGACGCGTCCGACGTCCACGACCAGTTCGGGAAAGGCGAGGCGGAGCCTGAGCAGCGGCAGCAGACTCTGCCCGCCGGCCAGCACCTTGGCGTCCTCGCCGCCCTTGGCGAGCACGCGTACCGTCTCCTCGACGCTGCCGGGGCGGGCGTACTCGAAGCTGGGAGGAATCATGCCGAGGCCTCCTTCAGGGCCTGCCAGACCCGCTCGGGCGTGCAGGGCATCCGCACGTCCCGCACGCCGAGCGGTCGCAGCGCGTCCACGACCGCGCCGACTACGGCCGGGGTGGAGGCGATGGTGCCGGCCTCGCCGACTCCCTTGACGCCCAGAGGGTTCGTGGTCGCGGGGGTCTGCGTGCGTTCCGTCACGAAGTCGGGCAGGTCGGGGGCCGACGGCACCAGGTAGTCGGCCATCGTGCCGGAGACGAGGTTGCCCTCGTCGTCGTAGACCGCTTCCTCGTACAGGGCCTGGGCGATGCCCTGGGCGAGGCCGCCGTGCACCTGGCCCTCGACGATCATCGGGTTGATCACCCGGCCGACGTCGTCGACGGCGACGTACGACCTGATCCGGGTCAGCCCGGTCTCGGTGTCGACCTCGACCGCGCACAGGTGGGTGCCGTGCGGGTAGGAGAAGTCGTCCGGGTCCGTCAGGTGCCCCGCGTTGATGGTGGGCTCCACGCCGTCGGGCAGGTCGTGCGAGGTGAACGTCTCGAAGGCGATCTCCTGGATGGTCCTGCGCGCCTCGGGCGACCCCTTCACGGAGAAGACGCCGTCGGTGAACTCCAGGTCCCGCTCGCTCGCCTCGAGCAGGTGCGCGGCGACCCTGCGGGCCTTGTCGACGACCTTCGTGGCCGCGTGGTGCACGGCGGTGCCGCCGACCACCAGCGACCGCGAGCCGTAGGTGTCCATGCCCTGCGGTGCCGCCCGGGTGTCCCCGTGCACCACCTGGACGTCCTCGAAGGGCACCCCGAGCACGTCGGCGGCGATCTGGCTCCAACTGGTCACGTGTCCCTGGCCGTGCGGACTGGTCCCGGTGACCACCTCGACCTTGCCGGTCGGCAGCATGCGCACGCTCGCCGCCTCCCAGCCGCCGGCCGCGTACCTGAGGTCCCGCAGCACCCGGCTCGGCGCCAGCCCGCACATCTCGGTGTACGTCGACACCCCGATCCCGAGCCGTACGGTGTCGCCCCGCTGGTTGCGGTCCGCCTGCTCGGCGCGCAGCTTGTCGTAGTCGAACAGCGCGAGCGCCCTGTCGGTCGCGGCCTCGTAGTTGCCGCTGTCGTAGGTGAGACCCGCGATGGTGGTGTACGGGAACTCCTCGTGGCGGATCCAGTTGCGGCGCCGCAACTCCACCGGGTCTAGGCCGAGTTCGACGGCCAGCTCGTCCATGATCCGCTCGATGGCGAACGTGGCCTCCGGGCGGCCGGCGCCGCGGTAGGCGTCCGTCGGCGTCCTGGTCGTGAAGACGCCGGTGACGTTCAGCTCGTAGGAGTCCATCTTGTAGATGCCCGGGTACATGAACGCGCCCAGGATCGGGATGCCCGGGGTGACCAGCATCAGGTAGGCGCCCATGTCGACGAGCAGGTCGGCCTTGAGGCCCAGCAGCCAGCCGTCGCGGTTCGCGGCGATCTCGACGTCCTGGATCATGCCCCGCCCGTGGTGGGTGGCGAGGTAGCCCTCGGAGCGCGACTCGGTCCACTTGACGGGCCGTCCGAGGCGGCGTGCGACCGCGAGGGCGATCGCCTCCTCGCCGTACACCTGGAGCTTGGAGCCGAAGCCGCCGCCCACGTCCGGGGCGACCACCCGCAGTTTGTGCTCGGGCACGCCGGTGACCACGGCGAGCATGACCCGCAGGATGTGCGGGATCTGCGTGGAGGAGTGGACCGTGTACTCGTCGGACGCGGCGATGGGGGTGACGACGACCGCGCGCGGTTCCATGGCGTTGGGGATGAGCCGCTGCTGGTGGTAGCGGCGCCTGAGGGTCACCTCGGCGCGCTGGCGTACCGCCGCGAAGTCCTCGCCGGTGTGCAGCGGCCAGTCGTAGCAGCGGTTGGTGCCCTTGTCGGAGTGGACGAGGGGGGAGTCCTCGGCCAGTGCCGCCTCCAGGTCCAGGACCGGGGGCAGCGGTGTGTACTCGACCTCGACCGCCTCCAGGGCGTCGGCGGCCGCGTACCGGTCGCGGGCGACCACCACGGCCACCGGGTCACCGGCGTGGCGCACCTCGTGCACCGCGATCGGCGGGTGGTCGGGCAGCACGATGTCCTCGGTCACCGGCCAGGCGCAGGGCAGCGATCCCAGGCCCGCCGCGAGGTCCGCGCCGCTGAACGCGGCGACCACGCCGGGCCGTTCGAGGGCGGGGGAGACGTCGACGCGGTCCACGCGCGCGTGTGCCATGGGGCTGCGAAGGATCGCGAGGTGGAGCAGCCCGTTGGAGTCGATGTTGTCCGTCCAGCGCGTCTGCCCGGTGAGGAGCCGGGCGTCTTCCTTGCGCAGCCGGGCGGTGCCGACCTCGCTCATGTGGTCATCCCCTGGTCGGCCGCGGCCAGGACGGCCCGCACGATGTTCTGGTAGCCCGTGCAGCGGCAGAGGTTGCCCTCCAGGGCGTGACGCACCTCGTCCGAGGTCGGGTGCGGGTTCTCGCGGAGCAGATCGCGCGCCGCCATGAGCATGCCTGGAGTGCAGTAGCCGCACTGGAGGGCGTGCCGCTCGTGGAAGGCGCGCTGGAGGCCGGTCCACTCGCCGTTGCGGCCCAGCCCCTCCACGGTGGTCACTTCGCTCCCGTCCGCCTGGACGGCGAGCACCGAGCAGCTCTTGACGGTCGCCCCGTCCAGATCGACCGTGCAGGCCCCGCAGTTGGAGGTGTCGCAGCCGATGGGAGTGCCGGTCAGGCCCAGCCTGTCGCGCAGGTAGTGGATCAGCAGAAGACGAGGTTCCACCTCGTCCTGATACACCGTGCCGTCCACTTTCACCGAGATACGGGTCATGTGCCCTCCCAGGACCACGGACGTGATGTGCGTCACTCTAGGACCGCTCCGGGGAGGGGGCGAGAGTCGGGACGCGACTGGTTGAGCGTTAATCCGTTGCCGTCGACGGTTCGCGCCTGCTGCACTTCAGAGGTCTTTGCCCGCGCACGATCCAGGAGCCGTCATGCGCACTGCGTCCATGTCCGTCCCGGAAGGAATCTCCCTCGCTGCAAAGGACATGACGCTTCGTGCACCTGCTCAACCTCGGGATCCTCGCCCACGTCGACGCCGGTAAGACCAGCCTGACCGAGCGGCTGCTGCACTCGGCCGGAGTCATCGACGAGATCGGCAGCGTCGACGCCGGCAGCACACAGACCGACACCCTCGCGCTGGAGCGCCGGCGGGGGATCACCATCAAGTCGGCCGTCGTCTCCTTCGCGGTGGACGACACGACCGTCAACCTCATCGACACCCCCGGCCACCCGGACTTCATCGCCGAGGTGGAGCGGGTCCTCGGCGTCCTCGACGGAGCGGTCCTGGTGGTCTCGGCCGTCGAGGGCGTCCAGGCGCAGACCCGGGTCCTGATGCGGACCCTCCAGCGGCTGCGCATCCCCACCCTCGTCTTCGTCAACAAGATCGACCGCCGCGGAGCACGTTACGACGCTGTCCTGCGGGCCCTCGCCGAGCGGCTCACTCCGGCGATCGTGCCGATGGGGACGGTGTCCGGCCCCGGCACCCGGGACGCCCGGTTCCGTGCGGGCATCGGCGCCTACGACGTCCTCACCGACCATGACGACGACCTGCTGACGGCCTGGGTCGAGGGGCGGGTCGACGAAGGGCTGCTGCGCGGGGCACTGGCCGCGCAGACCGGGCGGGCCCTGGTGCACCCGGTGTACTTCGGGTCGGCGGCCACGGGAGCGGGCGTGCCCGAACTGATCACCGGCATCCGGGAGTTGCTGCCCGCCGCCGACGGCGACCCGGAAGGGCCCGTCTCCGGCACGGTGTTCAAGGTCGAGCGGGGGCCCGCGGGGGAGAAGATCGCGTACGCGCGCCTGTTCTCCGGCACCCTCGGCATCCGCGACAGAGTGCCGTTCGGCGAGGCGCGCACGGAGGGCCGTGTCACCGCGATCAGCGTCTTCGACGGCGGCACCGAGGTCCCTCGGGAGGCGGTCCCGGCGGGCCGGATCGCCAGGCTCCGGGGCCTCGCCGACATCCGGGTGGGCGACGCCCTCGGCGAACCGCGCGCGGCCCACGGCCACTTCTTCGCCCCGCCCTCCCTCGAGACGGTCGTCGTGCCGGGCCCGGACACGGACGCCAGGTCCCTCCACCTCGCCCTGACCCGGCTCGCCGAGCAGGACCCGCTGATCGGCCTGCGCCACGACGAGGTCCGCCAGGAGACCTCCGTCTCCCTGTACGGCGAGGTTCAGAAGGAGGTCGTCCAGGCCACGCTCGCCGAGGAGTTCGGCCTCGGCGTCGCCTTCCGCGAGACCACGCCCCTGTGCGTCGAGCGGCCGGCCGGGACGGGCGAGGCCGCCGAGTTCGTCAAGAAGGACGGCAACCCCTTCCTCGCCACCGTCGGTCTGCGTGTCGACCCGGCGCCGGTCGGCTCGGGCGTGGCCTTCCGGCTGGAGGTGGAGCTCGGGGCCATGCCGTACGCCTTCTTCAAGGCCGTCGAGGACACCGTGCGCGAGACCCTCGGGCAGGGCCTCGCCGGCTGGCAGGTCACCGACTGCACGGTCACCCTGACCCGTTGCGGCTACTGCCCCCGGCAGAGCCACGCCCACCAGGGCTTCGACAAGAGCATGTCCAGCACCGGGGCCGACTTCCGGGGCCTGACCCCGCTGGTCCTGGCCGAGGCGCTGCGCCGGGCGGGCACCCAGGTGTACGAGCCGATGCACCGCTTCCGTATCGAGGCTCCGGCCGACACCCTCGGCGCCCTGCTGCCGGTGTTGGCGGCGCTGCGGGGCGTGCCGCGGACGACCGGGACCCGGGGCGACCGGTGCGTCCTGGAGGGTGCGGTACCGGCCGCCCGGGTGCACGGCCTGGAGCAGCGGCTGCCCGGACTGACGCGCGGCGAGGGGGAGTTGGAGAGCGGCTTCGACCACTACGCGCCGGTCTCGCACGGAACCGTTCCGCGGCGCCCACGCAGTGATCACAACCCCCTCAACCGGAAGGAGTACCTGTTGAACGTGACGCGTCGCGTCGGCGGATGAGGCGTCGCAGGCGGCGAAAGTGAAACTTACTCATCAGTCAGATGGTGTTGACGTTGTACCGAAATGGCCGGACTGTAATGGACATGCCGAATAAACGCGCACGTCTGCTCGTTGTTCTGGTTGTCCTCTGTGGATTCCTGACGGTCGCGGGTGCCCGGCCCGCCCCCGCCGCCGCCCTCACCGACTCCCTGCCGTTCGACGACACGCCCCTCACCGTCCAGAACGGACGGTTCGTCGACGGCAACGGCCGCGAGGTCGTGCTGCGCGGCTACAACGTCTCCGGCGAGACCAAGCTCGCCGAGAACAAGGGCCTGCCCTTCGCCTCGGTCGCCGACGCCAGGAAGTCGGCCACCGCGCTCAGAGCCCTCGGCGGCGGCAACTCCGTGCGCTTCCTGCTCTCGTGGGCCGCCGCGGAGCCGGTGAAGGGCCAGGTCGACAGCGCCTACCTGGCGAACGCCACCGCGCAGATGCGGGCGTTCCTCGACGCGGGCATCCGCGTCTACCCCGACTTCCACCAGGACCTGTACTCCCGCTGGCTCTTCAACTCGGGCAGTTGGTACACCGGCGACGGCGCCCCCGCGTGGGCCGTGGCGCTCGGCGGCTACCCCGCCGAGTCCTGCGGCATCTGCCTGCTGTGGGGCCAGAACATCACCCAGAACGGCGCGGTGAAGGCGGCCCAGTACGACTTCTGGCACAACAGGTACGGCCTCCAGGACGCCTTCCTGGCCACCGCCCAGAAGACCATGGCGTACCTCAAGGCCAACCTCAGCGCCGGGGAGTTCGCCGGAGTGGTCGGCTTCGACCCCTACAACGAGCCCTACGCCGGCACGTACGACTCCGGGCAGAACAGCCGCACCTGGGAACGCGACCTGCTCTGGCCCTTCTACGTGAGGTTCCGGGACCGGATGGACGCGGCGGGCTGGACGGACAAGCCCGCCCTGGTCGAGCCCAACCTCTTCTGGAACGGCAACGTCAGCAAGGAGGAGGGCGGCCTCCTCGACGCCGGCACGCTCGGCTCCCGGTACGTCTTCAACACCCACTTCTACGACCAGAAGGCCATCTCCGGCATCCTGATGTGGGGCAACGCCTCCGACGGGCAGTACGCCGGCGACTTCGGCACGGTACGCGACCGCGCGGCGGCGGCCGGGACGACGGCCGTGGTCAGCGAGTTCGGACACCCCCTGAACGGCTCGACCGCCGGCAAGGCGCCGACCGTCCTCAAGGCCATGTACCAGGCCCTCGACTCCCGGGTGAAGGGCGCCGGATGGTGGTCCGCGCCCGCCGGTTCGGGGCCCGTCCTCTCCGGCAGCCAGTGGCAGTGGGACATCTACAACGGCCGTCACCACGAGCTGATGAACGACAACCCCGACAAGGTGAAGAGCTCGGGCGACGCCTGGAACGACGAGGACCTGTCGGCCGTGCGGCTCGACGACTCCGGCACGGCGGTGCTCCGCCAGGACGCCCGGCTCCTCGACCGGGTCTACCCCGGCGCCACCTCGGGCACGACGGCCGCCTTCACCTACGAGGACCGCTCGCGCGACGGCTCCACGACCCTGACCTGGAACCCGGTACCGAGCACGCTCCCCGCGGTGTCGTCCCTGGTCGGGGCCGGTCAGTACGCGGTGCTGGTGTGGCGCTCGGCGAGCGGCTCGGCGCCCACCGAGCTCCACCTGCCGGCCTCCTTCCCGACCGCGACGACCACGGTGGTCTCCGACCTGGGCACCGTCCACGGCCCGGCCGCCTACATCTCGTCGGCGCCGGTCGGCGCGGCTCCCGAACCCGGTGGCACGGGCAGCCGCCGGCTGCTCCTCACCGACTCGGACTCCGGCGTCCTGCACTACGCGCTGGTGACCAACGGGGCCGCGGCGCCCTCCGCGTCCGCGCTGAGCGCGGCCCAGGCGGAGCTGGCGGCCTGGGTCGCGCAGAAGTTCGGCTGAGCACAGCGGGACCGGCTTGGCCCGGGACCGACACCCGAAAGCCGGGTACGCCTCCGCGTCGAGGCGTACCCGGCTCCGAGGGTCCCGGACGCTCCCGGCCTACGAGGAGGGGCTGGTCCAGTCCGCGGCCACGTGGCCCAGCCGCACGCGCTGCGGGTGGTCGCCCACCGGCACGGACGCCGTCTTCTGCCCGGTCGCGAAGTCGATCGCGGTGACCTGGTCGGCACCGCTCTCGGACACGACACAGCTCTTGCCGTCGCCGCTGACGGTCGCCCAGTACGGCTTCGAGGCGGGCACGAGCGGGCCCTCCTGGAGGGTGGCGCGGTTCACGACGGTCGCGTAGTCGTCCATGGTGCCCGCGACACACAGCTTGCTGCCGTCCGGGCTCATCGAAAGGCCGTGGTGGCGCGAGTCGTTGACCATGGTGGTGCGGTCGTCGCTGGTCGCCGGGTTCTTCGGCAGGGTCTTGGTGCGGGTGATCCTGTCGGTGGCGAGGTCGTACTCGAAGAAGCCGTTGAAGAACGACACCTGGAAGTACAGCTTGGACTCGTCCGGCGAGAACACGGCCGGACGGACGGCGTCCGAGTAGTCCGTGAGGCCGATCGCGTTCAGCCTGTCCCGCATGTCGATGGTCCTGACCTGCTTGTAGGTGGTCGCGTCCACCACCGTGATGTGCCGGTCGCCCTTCGTCCAGTCCAGCCAGGGCGCGTCGGAGTCGGTGTTCACGTCGCCGATCGCCATGTTCCAGATGTACTTGCCGTCCTTGCTGAAGATGTTCTCGTGCGGCTTGTCGCCGGTGGCGAACGAGCCGAGCTGCTGACCTGTGGTGATGTTCAGCACGTGCACGGTGTTCGCGGTGGAGGCGGAGACCGCGACCCGGGTGCCGTCGGGGGAGACCGCCATGTGGTCGGCGCGGTACCCCGAGACCTTGAAGCGCCAGTTGATCTTCCCGGTGGCCAGGTCGATCGACACCACGTCCGCGAAGCTCGGCCGTGAGACGACGACCGACCTGCCGTCCGGCGTGGAGTACATGTCGTCGACGAACTGGTCGTGGCCCTCGCCGACGCTGTTGCGGATCGCCATGAAGTAGATCCACTTGATCGGGTCGGCGTTGATCTCCGCCATCCGCGCGTCCTTGTCGGGGATGACGTTGATCCGGCCGATTTTCGCCGGGTCGCCGGAGGACTTGATGACCTCGGCGGTGCCGTCCCAGTTGTTGCCCACGAACAGCACCTCGCGCAGGGCGGCGGGGTCCGCGGCGGAGGCGACGGTCGCGGGGACGGTGGCGGTCAGGACGACGGCGGCGGCCATGGCACACAGGCGTCCGGGCTTGAGAACAGGCATGGCGGGTCTCCCTCGGGGCGGCTCATGACAGGGGCATGCCAAGACGGCGAAACTGAAGACGCGTGCTTTCAGAGTCAACTTACTGCAAAGTAAGGAAGGTGTGCCCTTCTCCACAAGACTGCGTGCACGACAAAATTGGCGCTCATACGGGAGGCCGGACGCTCCGGCCCGGGTGGGAGGTTCGGTGACGGGCAGGCTCAAGGCCCCGACCGGTCGCTACGGCGGCAAGACAGCCGCGGAGCGGCAGGCCGAGCGGCGCCGCCGCTTCCTGGACGCGGCGCTCCAGCTCTTCGGGGACGCGCCCGGTTACCGCGCCACGACCGTCGCGGCCCTCAGCGAGGCCGCGGGCCTGTCCACCCGCCAGTTCTACGAGGAGTTCCGCACCCTTGAGGACGTTTTGGCCGCGCTTCATCTGGAGGTCAACGACTGGGCGACGGCGGCCGTGATGGCCGCGGTGGCCGACGCGGACCACATGCCGCTCGCCGAGCGCGCGGCCGCGATCTTCCGGGCGTACGCGGCGAGCGTCACATCCGATCCCCGCCGGGTGCGGATCACGTTCGTCGAGATCATCGGCGTCAGCGCGCGGCTCGAGGAGCAGCGGCTGGCCCGTCGGGCGCACTGGGTCGACCTGGTCTGCGCCGAGGCGGACCGGGCCGTCGCGCGGGGCGAGGCGGCCCGGCGGGACTACCGGCTCGCGGCGACCGGCTTCATCGGCAGCGTCAACGGGCTGCTGCACGACTGGAACGCCGGATGGGTGGACGCCACCCTGGACGAGGTGGTGGAGGAACTGGTCCGCCAGTTGCTGGGCATCCTGCGGCCGCCCGGGTGGGACACGGGCCGGGAGTGAGCGGGCCGTCCCGACCCTCGTGACGCGCACCCCTCGCGGCAGCCGACGCTGATCCACTGGGACGTTGATCGTCGAAGAAGACCACGACGGCGAGTCCCGCCACGACCGGCAGCCCATCGGGACGCTCCAGGGGTCGGACCCGGGGCAGGTCGCCCCCCTCGGGACGGCCTCCAGGACGCTCGGACCCGCGCTCCGGCCGGCGGACCGGTGCGTCAGAGCCCGGCCACCGCCTCCAGCACCGGTGTCACACCGTCCTCCTCACGGATGCGCGCCCCGAGCTCCCGCGCCTGCTCCCGGTACTCCGCCTCCCGCGTGACCCGGAGCAGGGCCGCCTCCAGCGTGTCGGCGCTCAGGCGCCGCAGCGGCAGGGCCCGCGGGGCCACGCCCAGCGCCACCAGCCGCGCCGCCCAGAAGCTCTCGTCGAACTGGACCGGTACCGGTACCGCCGGCACCCCGGCGCGCAGACCCGCCGCCGTCGTACCCGCGCCCGCGTGGTGGACCACGGCCGCCATCCGCGGGAAGAGCGCGGAGTGCGGCACCTCGTCGACGGTCAGCATGTCGTCGCCCGTCGCCGACAGGCCCGCCCAGCCGCGCTGGACCACTCCGCGCAGACCGGCCCGGCGCAGCGCCCGCACGATCGCGGCGCTGATCCGCTCGGGGTCGGGCACGGTCGCGCTGCCCAGACCCACGAACACCGGCGGCGGGCCGGCCCCGAGGAACCGCAGCAGGTCGTCGGGGAGCGGCGCGTCGCCGTCGTACGGCCACCAGTAGCCCGTCACGTCCAGCCCGGACCGCCAGTCGCCGGGCCGGGCGACCACCCGTGGACTGAAGCCGTGCAGGACCGGCCAGCCCTGTCGTTCGCGGGTGCGCAGTGCCGCGGTGGGGCCCGTGCGTGGCAGGTCCAGGCGGGCCCGGAGCGGGGGGAGGGCCGCGGCGAAGACCTGCTCCACTGCCAGGTTCAGGCCCAGCCCGGCGACCCGGTTGCCCAGGCGGCCCCAGGAGCCGACGCCCAGCATGGGCGGCGCGAACTCCCGGGTGGGAGCGAGGGGTTGGAGATTGAGGCCGAGACTCGGCAGGCGCAGGCCCTCGGCGATGGCGTGGCCGAGTGGTGCCACCGAGCCGGACAGGAGCAGCGCGTCGCTCACCCGGGCGGCGGCCACCAGGTCGTCGACCATCTCCACGGCCAGCTCCCGCGCCATGGACACCACCCGCACCAGCTTGCCCACGCCGGTCGTGCTGCGGTGCAGGGCGCGCCCGCGCGAGGACTCCAGCTCGGCGCGGGGATCGAGCGGCAGGGCGTGGAAGCCGAGGCCGGCCCGCGTGGCCAGCGGCTCGAAGCGGCCGTGGGTGACCAGCGTGACCTCGTGCCCGGCCCGCGCCAGACCGTGCCCCAGCCCGGTGAAGGGAGCCACGTCACCCCGGGAACCCGCTGTCATGATCGCTACTCGCACGCCGACAGTATGGCGCCGGGCGCCGGCGCCCCGTGCGAACGACCCGTGCGCATCGGCCAGTTCACCCGCACCGCAGCCGAGGTCTCGCCGAACGCTCCGTGATCCGGGACTGCAACGGCCAGAACAACCAGAAGTGGACGCCGAACTGACCTAGCCCTCCCGGGCCGCCGTCTCCGCCGCCCGCACGGTCTGCTCCAGCAGCGTGGCGATGGTCATCGGACCGACCCCGCCCGGCACCGGCGTGATCAGTGAGGCCCGCTCCACCGCGGAGTCGAAGTCGACGTCACCGACGTTGCCCGCGTTGTAGCCGGCGTCGACGACGACCGCGCCGGGCTTGATGTCCTGGCCGCGGATCAGCCGGGGCCGGCCCACCGCGGCGACCACGATGTCCGCCTCCCGTACGGCCGCCGACAGGTCCGTCGTACGGGAGTGGCAGTAGGTCACCGTGGCGTCCCGGGCGAGCAGCAGCATCCCGGCCGGCTTGCCGAGGATCGCGCTGCGGCCCACGACCACGGCCCGCTTGCCGGACGGATCGACGCCGTACTCGTCGAGCAGGCGCATGATCCCGCCCGGGGTGCACGACACGAACCCCGGCAGGCCGAAGCTCATCGTCGCGAAGGAGGCGAAGGTGACGCCGTCGACGTCCTTCTCCGGAGCGATCGCCTCGAACGCGGCCCGCTCGTCGATGTGCGGGCCCATCGGGTGCTGGAGCAGGATGCCGTGCACACCGGGGTCGGCGGACAGGGCGCGCAGCGTGCCGACCAGCTCCTCGGTGGTGGTGGCCGTGGGCAGTTCCACGTGCCGCGACTCGATGCCGGCCGTGCGGCACCGGTTGCGCTTCATCCGGACGTAGGTGACGGAGGCGGGGTCCTCGCCGACGAGGACCGTCGCGAGACAGGGCGCCCGGCCGGTGCGCGCGGTGAGGTCGGCGGCCCGCTTCGCGGTCTCCTCGACGATGCGCCGGGCGAACGCGGTGCCGTCCAGCAGCCGTGCCTGGGACATGATCCACTCCTGAGCCGATCGAAGGAATCGCCCAGGCGCACGGCATCGAGTGTGCGGACCGCTCCACGGTGGTGCTCCACCTCAGCGCCAGTCACGGTCCGGACATCACATTAACCGACGCGGTACGACGGCCGGGTCCGGCCCCTCGGCGTCCTTCCGTCACTCGTCCCAGGCCTGGATCACGGTCTGTTCGACGATCTTGCCGTCCCGGAGCGTCAGCATCGACTCGGACAGGACGCGTACGCCGTCGGAGTACAGACAGGACTCGGTGAAGGCGACGTGGTCGCCGTCGACGACACACCGTTCCATCGTGTGCGTCATGTCCCGGCTGTAGACGTCGTCGAGCATCGCGCCGATCTCGTCCCTGCCGTGCACCACCTTGGGGTGGCTGGGCTGACTGTTGCGGTCGACGACGCGTATCTCGGCGTCGTCCGCGTAGAGCGACAGAAGGTTCGACGCGGAGTTTCCTTCGATGCCGCTGCGGAGGGTTTCGCTGGTGAATCCGGGGCTTGCCGCGGTGCCCATGGTGACCTCCTTCGAGGGCCGCGACCCGACAGGGAGCGGGGTCGCGCAGGGCTGTTTCTTCGAGACTCCTCCGTCCCGGCGGCCACGGCAAGCGCGGGACGGGCGCTCCGCCTGACGGGTGAGGGGCATCGGCCGGCCGTGTCCGGGAGGGGCCCGGCGGCGTTGCTGACAACATGATCTCAACTCGCCGTATCGTTGCCGCCGTCGGTCTCGCCGTCGGCGTCACCGGTCTCACCGCCCCCCTCGCGAACGCGGCCGACGCGGCCGCCTCGGACGCCGGGCTCAACCCGGTCACCGTGCTCGACTCGCTCGCGTCGAGCGAGATCCCCGTGGAGCACAGGGACGAGATCCCGCCGGTCTCCCGGCAGCTCGCCGGCCTCAACCGGGTCAACGACCTGAACCAGCTCGGTCAGGTCACCGGTCTCGTCGCCCCCGTCACCGGGCTGGTGCCGGCCGTCCACTGACCTCCGCACGGAACTGCGAGGGCCACCCGGACCGCCGGGTGGCCCTCGACGCATGTCCGTCCCCGCCGGGACCCGCCCCCGCGCTCAGCCCGCCGTGGCGAGGAACTGGGTCGCCGCGAGTTCCGCGTACAGAGGATCGCCCTCGACCAGTTCCCGATGCGTCCCCACCGCGCGGACGCGCCCCGCGTCCATGACCACGATCCGGTCGGCCATCGTCACCGTGGACAGCCGGTGCGCGACGACCAGCACCGTGGTCGTGCGCGCCACCTCCGCCACCGTGTCCCGCAGGGCCGCCTCGTTCACCGCGTCCAACTGCGAGGTGGCCTCGTCCAGCAGCAACAGCCGGGGCCGCCGCAGCAGGGCCCGGGCGATCGCCACCCGCTGCCGCTCCCCGCCGGACAGCTTGGTCCCGCGGTGCCCGACCAGCGTCTCCAGCCCGCCGGGCAGCTTGGCCACCAGACCGTCCAACCGGGTCGTCCGCAGCACCCGCGCCAGCGCGTCCTCGTCCGCCTCCGGGTTCCCGAGCAGCAGGTTCTCCCGCAGCGAGCCGGACAGGACGGGCGCGTCCTGCTCCACGTACCCGATCGCGGACCGGAGCCGGGGCAGATCCCAGTCCGCGAGATCGCGGCCGTCCAGCGTCACGACCCCGGCCTCGGGATCGTAGAACCGCTCGATCAGCGAGAACACCGTCGTCTTTCCCGCCCCCGACGGCCCGACGAACGCCGTCATCCCCCGCGCGGGCACCGCGAACGTCACCCCGTGATGGACGTACGGCAGATCCTCGGCGTACCGGAACCGGACGTCGGTGAAGGCGACGGAGGCCGGCGCGGCCCCGTCGGCGGGCAACGGCGCGGGCGGGGCGGCCGGTTCGGCGGGCAGTCGCAGCGCCTCCTCGATACGGGCCAGCGCGGCGGCCCCGGTCTGGTACTGCGTGACCGCCCCCACGACCTGCTGGATCGGCGACATCAGATAGAACACGTACAGCAGGAACGCGACCAGCGTGCCGACGTCGATCGCCCCGGTGGCGACCCGTGCGCCGCCCACCGCGAGCACCGTGATGAACGCGATCTGCATCGCGAGCCCCGCCGTGTTGCCGGCCGCCGCCGACCACTTGGCGGCCCGTACGCTCTGCCGCCACGACTCCTCGGCCGCCGCGTGCAGCGTCCGCTCCTCCCGGTGCTCGGCGCCGGACGCCTTCACCGTGCGCAGCGCGCCGAGGATGCGTTCCAGTGCGGCGCCCATCACGCCGACGGCGTCCTGGGCCTGCCGGCTCGCCCGGTTGATGCGTGGCACGATCACCCCGAGGACCGTGCCCGCGGCCAGGATCACCGCCAGGGTGACGCCCAGCAGCACCGGATCGACCAGGCCCATCATCACCACGGTCGCCACCAGCGTGAGCCCGCCGGTGCCGAGGCCCACGAGCGAGTCGGTGGTGACCTCGCGCAGCAGCGTGGTGTCCGAGGTGATCCGGGCCATCAGGTCACCGGGCTCGGTGCGGTCCACGGCCGGGACGCGCAGCCGCAGCAGATACGACGACAGCGCGCGCCGCGCACCCAGCACCACCGACTCCGCGGTACGCCGCAGCACGTACGAACCCAGCGCCCCCACCGCCGCGTTGGCGACGACCAGAGCCGACATGACGACCAACGCGCCGGTGATCGTGCGGTCGTGGGACAGGTCGTCGATCAACTCCCGGGCCACCAGCGGCAGCAGCAGACCGGTGACCCCGGTCAGGAGCGAGAGCAGGGCACCCGTCAGCAGGGTCCACCGGTGCGGTCGTACGTATCCGAGGAGCAGCCGCCAGGTCGGCGGCCCGGTCTCCGTCTCGGTGCTGCTCACGGTGCTCCTTCGGACCTCACGGCGTGCGGGGCCCTCAGGCTACGTCCGTGCTCTCCCGCAAATCCCGGCGGTACGGGGCGCGATGGGGGTCAGCGGTCCGCGAGCGCGGCCAGGGTCGCGCCGAGATCGGTGGCCCGCGGCCTGTTGTGCGGCAGCCTGCCCAGCAGGGCGGCCATGCCGCAGGTGTCGGTGAGCGCCGAGAACACCAGACCGCCCGCGACCGCCGCGGAGAGCAACTGCCAGGCGGGGTGCAGGAGTCCGAGGCCGAGCCCGGCGAGGACCAGGGTTCCGGCGGTGAGCCGGACCTGGCGTTCCATGGCCCAGACGGCGGGGGCACCCGCGGCCGGCCGGTCGATCCGCTGCCCGGCCGCCGCCCAACCCCGTGTGCCGCCGGCCAGGGTGGCGGCCCGCACGCCGTGCTCGGCGAGGACCTCGCACCCACGCAGGGAACGGGCACCGGAGGCGCAGACGAGGAGCAGTTCCCCGCGCACCTCCCGCAGTGCGGGCAGGGCCCGGTCGAGCCGGTCCAAGGGGATGTTGAGCGCGCCGGGCAGATGCCCGGAGGCGTACTCGCCCGGGGCCCGGACGTCGACGACCGTGAGTTCGTCCAGGCGGGAAGCCGCCTGCGTGGAGTCGAGAACGGTGGGGGTCATGTCGTACGGGATCCTTCCTGGGAGGCTGGTGACAGCCGGTGGTGACCCCGAGGAGGTAAAATACCCCCAAGGGTATGCAGAGGAGTGATGGTGGAGCTTCAGTTCGAGGGCGATGAGCTCAAGTCGGTGCTGAACCGGCTGCGCCGGGCGCAGGGGCAGATCTCCGGAGTGATCAGGATGATCGAGGAGGGCCGGGACTGCGAGGACGTGGTCACCCAGCTCGCCGCGGCCTCCCGTGCCCTCGACCGGGCGGGTTTCGCGATCATCGCGACGGGGCTCCAGCAGTGCCTGACCGATCCCGAGGGCAACCGCGTCGACGGCGAGACGACCGAGCAGATGAAGGCCCGGCTGGAGAAGTTGTTCCTGTCCCTGGCGTGAGCGTCACAGGACGGCGTCCGCCAGCATGAAGGTCGCCACGGCCAGCAGCGCCACGGCGAACGTCCGCCGCAGCGCGTCCGCCGACACCTTGGCGGCCAGACGCCTGCCGTCCCAGGCGCCGAGCACGGCGGCCCCCGCGAACGGGGCGACGGCGGCCCAGTCGACGTCCACGGTCGTGCCCGCGCGGGTCGCCAGCGCGGCCAGGGAGTTGACGGTGATCACCAGCAGACTGGTCCCGACGGCGGCCCTCATGCGCAGTCCGAGGACGTTCACCAGGGCGGGTACGGCGAGGAAGCCGCCGCCCACGCCCAGCACACCGGTCACCGCGCCGAGCCCCGCCCCGGCCCGGGCGACACGACTCGTGCGCACCGGCACACCGTCCGGCCGTACCGCTGCCGAGGGCCGGAGCATCCGCACGGCGGCGAGGGCGGCGACCACGGCGAACGCCCCCGTGAGCACGCCGGACGGCAGCCGCGCGGACACCGCACCGCCGATCGCCGCGGGCACGAGCCCCGCCGCCGCGAACAGGGCGCCCTCCGGCCGGCGCACCGCGCCTTCCCGGGCGTGGGTGACCAGCGCGGTCACCGAGGTGAGCGTGACCACGACGAGCCCGGCGGTGGTGGCCGCGGCCGGATTGAAGCCGAGCAGATAGATCAACGCGGGTACGGCGAGCATGCTCCCGCCACCGCCGAGCGCACCGAGCGCCAGACCGGTGAGCCCGCCGGCGACCAGCGCGAGAACGAGGGCGCTCACGGGGTGCGCGCGACAGGACCGGCCGAGGCTCCGGCGGCGGGGGAGCCGTGCGCCGCGCCCCGGGCCGCCCCGTCCACACCGGGCCGCCCACCGTCAGGGAGCTGGTCCCTCGAACCGCCCGTGCCGAGCCGCCCGTGCACGGCTTCCGCGCCGCCCGTCTGTTCGTGCGCCGCCGTCCCGGGGGTCGTCGTCATCGGCAGCCCCGCCTCGGCCGCGGCGGCGAACCCGTCGTCGACGGCGACCACGTCACGGCCCACCGCGTCGAGGATCGACGCTGCAACGGCCGCCCGCGTCCCGCCCGCGCAGTGCACCCACACAGTGCCGTCCGGTATCTCCGACAGCCGGTCCCGCAGCCGGTGCAACGGGATGTGCACCGAACCCCTGACATGGCCGCCCGCCCGCTCCGCGTCCCGTCGCACGTCCAGCACGACGACCCCGTGGGGCCCCCGCGCGGCCAGGTCGGCGAACGTCCCCCGCGGGAACGCGCGCGGCGCGTCCCCCTCCCGCACCCACTCGGCCGGGGACCCGGTGGCCGCCGCGGCCGGGCGGTCGATGCCGACGCGGGCCAGTTCCCGCTGGGCGTCGGCGAGTTGGGCGGGAGAGGCGGCCAGCAGAGTGATCGGCCTGCCCCAGGGCACCAGCCAGGCCAGATGGGTCGCGAGCTGCCCCTCGGCCTCGAAGTTGAAGGTCCCGGCGACATGCCCCTCGGCGAACGCGCGCCGGTTCCGCAGGTCCACCACCCACTCGCCGGCCGCCAGCCGGGCCGCGATCTCCTCGCCGTCCGCGCGGTGCGGCGGGGTCAGGTCCACCGGGCCGGGGCCCTGCGCGTTCACCGGACCCATGTGGGCGTAGTACGCGGGCACGCCGTCCAGCCCGGCGAGCAGTTCGGCGACGAAGGTGTCGACGTCCTTGACCAGGGCCTCGTTCGTGCCGCGTTCCCGCCCGATGGTCGTGGTCGCGCCGCCCTGCGCCCGCCCGGCGGAACAGAAGCTGCCGAACCCGTGCGTCGGCAGCACCTCGGTCCCGTCCGGCAGCTCCGCCACCAGCCGACGCGCGGAGTCGTGCTGGGCCCGCGCCAGCCGCCCGGTCAGGGCCGGCTCCACCAGGTCGGGGCGCCCCACCGTGCCGATCAGCAGCGAGCCGCCAGTGAAGACGGCCACCGCCCGGCCGGCCTCCTCCAGGACGTACGCCGTGTGGTGCGGGGTGTGGCCAGGCGTGGCCAGCGCCCGCAGCGCCAGCCCGTCCTCGATGTCCGCCACGTCCCCGTCGGCGACCGGGGTACGCTCGAACGCCACCCGTGCCCCGGCCGGCACCAGATAGGCGGCCCCCGTGAGCCGGGCCAGCTCCAGCCCGCCGGTCACGTAGTCGTTGTGGACGTGCGTCTCGACGACCCGTGCGATCCGCACCCCGCGCCGGGCCGCCGCCGCGATCACCCGGTCCACGTCCCGCGGCGGGTCCACCACGACGGCAGCGCGGGCGCCGCCCGCCAGGTAGCCGCGGTTGCCCAGCCCCGGCACCTCGATGGTGTCCACGAAGTACACGACAGCGCTCCTCTCCGCACGGAAACCCGGCGGGCTGTATTACCCCCGGGGGTATGTCGTTCACCGTAGCAGAGGTACCCCGGGGGGTATTTTTCCGTGCGGGAACCGGTGCCGTTACTGATCAGTCACGCGTAGGGTCGGAGGGACGTGCACCGGGCGACGGAAGGGGTCAGGCCATGGCGCAGGAGGTACGCGGAGTGATCGCACCCGGCAAGGACGAGCCGGTGCGGGTGGAGACGATCGTCGTGCCCGATCCGGGCCCGGGGGAGGCCGTCGTCCAGGTGCAGGCCTGCGGGGTCTGCCACACCGACCTGCACTACAAGCAGGGCGGGATCAACGACGACTTCCCCTTCCTGCTCGGCCACGAGGCCGCCGGTGTCGTGGAGTCGGTCGGCGAGGGGGTGACCGACGTCGCGCCCGGCGACTTCGTGATCCTCAACTGGCGCGCCGTGTGCGGCAATTGCCGGGCCTGTCTGCGCGGGCGGCCCTGGTACTGCTTCAACACCCACAACGCGAAGCAGAAGATGACGCTCACCGACGGCACCGAGCTCTCGCCGGCCCTCGGCATCGGCGCCTTCGCCGAGAAGACGCTGGTCGCCGCCGGACAGTGCACCAAGGTCGACCCCTCGGTCTCGGCCGCGGTCGCGGGGCTGCTGGGCTGCGGTGTGATGGCCGGCATCGGCGCCGCGATCAACACGGGCAACGTCGGCCGGGGCGACACCGTCGCCGTCATCGGCTGCGGAGGCGTCGGTGACGCGGCGATCGCGGGCTCGAACCTGGCCGGCGCGGCGAAGATCATCGCCGTGGACATCGACGACCGGAAGCTGGAGAAGGCCCGCACCATGGGCGCGACCCACACCGTCAACTCCAAGGACACGGACCCGGTCGAGGCGATCCGTGAACTGACCGGCGGCTTCGGCGCCGACGTCGTCATCGAGGCGGTCGGCCGTCCCGAGACGTACCAGCAGGCCTTCTACGCCCGTGACCTCGCCGGCACGGTCGTCCTCGTCGGGGTGCCCACACCCGAGATGAATCTGGAGCTCCCCCTGCTGGACGTCTTCGGACGCGGCGGCTCCCTCAAGTCGTCCTGGTACGGCGACTGCCTGCCGAGCCGTGACTTCCCCATGCTGATCGACCTGCATCTGCAAGGCCGCCTGGACCTGGAGGCGTTCGTGACCGAGACCATCCGACTGGACGAGGTGGAGAAGGCGTTCGAGCGCATGCACCACGGCGACGTCCTGCGCTCGGTGGTGGTGCTCTGATGTCGGTCCGCATCGAACGTGTCGTCACCTCGGGGCAGTTCAGCCTCGACGGCGGCACCTGGGACGTCGACAACAACGTCTGGATCGTCGGCGACGACCACGAGGTCGTCGTCATCGACGCCGCCCACGACGCCGACGCCATCCTCGAGGCCGTCGGGGACCGCAGGCTGACCGCGATCGTCTGCACCCACGCCCACAACGACCACATCGACGCCGCGCCCGCCCTCGCCGACCGCACCGGCGCCACCATCTGGCTGCACCCCGACGACCTGCCGCTGTGGAAGCAGACCCACCCCGACCGGGACCCCGACGGCCATCTGCGCGACGGCCAGGTCATCGAGGCCGCGGGCGCCGACCTCCAGGTGCTGCACACCCCCGGCCACGCCCCCGGCGCGGTCTGCCTCTACGACCCGGGCCTGGGGACCGTCTTCACCGGCGACACCCTGTTCCAGGGCGGCCCGGGCGCCACCGGCCGCTCCTGGTCGCACTTCCCGACGATCATCGACTCGATCCGTGACCGCCTGCTGGCCCTGCCGCCCGAGACGAAGGTCCTCACCGGCCACGGCGACCCCACCACCATCGGGGCCGAGGCCCCCCACCTGGAGGAGTGGATCGCCCGCGGCCACTGAGCGTCCGCAGCGGGTGTGAATCCCCGCCCGCCGGGTCGCCCACGTGTCGGCTCCGAACGAGTGGACTCGCCGGTAGGCCCCGCGACGGGCGCCTTCCCCCACCGGCCGTCGATGGTGATGTTGCCGTTCCGGCCCGTGACTGGAAGGCGCCCCCGCATGCGACGTACCTCCCACCGCCGACTGCTCGCCGCGACCCTGTTCGTGGCGTCCCTGCTGGTCCCGACGGCGGTGACGCCGGCGACGGCGGTCCCGGCCGCGGCCGCCCCTCCGTCCGGTCGGCACCACTGTCCGCCGGGCGGCCTCGGGCCCGACGCGACCGCACGGCTGGACAGGACGATCGAGGACGTCCGTCGGCAGGCGGGCATCCCGGGTGCGGTCGTCGGACTGTGGATCCCGGGCCAGGGGTGCTACGTCCGCGCGAGCGGTGTCGCCGACAAGGCGACCGGCAGACCGATGACCCCCGACGTCCACGAACGGATCGGCAGCGAGACCAAGACCTTCACGGCCACCGCGCTGCTGGAGCTCGTGGACGACCACCGCGTCCGACTGGACGACCCGATCTCCCGTTACGTCCCCGGCGTGCCGAACGGCGGCCGGATCACCCTGCGCCACCTCGCCGAGATGCGCAGCGGCCTGTTCCCGTACAGCTCCGATCCGGACTTCGTCCATGACCTGCTGAGCGACCCGGAGCGCTCCTTCACCCCCCGGGAACTGCTCGCCTACGCCTTCCGGCACGAGAACACCTTCGCGCCGGGCACGCGGTTCCAGTACTCCAACACCAACTTCGTCCTGCTGGGCCTGGTCGTCGAGAAGGTCTCCGGTCAGCCGCTCGCGGACTTCATCGACACGAGGATCCTGCGGCCGTCCGGGCTGCGTCACACCCTGCTGCCGCAGGGGACGGAGTTCCCCCGGCCGCATCCGCACGGCTACACCGACCAGACCCTCACCGGCGCGGTCGCCGACGCCACCCACTGGAATCCGAGCTGGGCGTGGGCGGCCGGAGCGATGATCTCCGACCTGCACGATCTGCGCCGCTGGGCGGAGATCGTGGCGACCGGAAGACTCCTGAGCCCCGGCACCCAGGCGCAACGGCTCAGGATGCTGCCGACCGGAGTCCCCGGGCTCAGCTACGGCCTCGGCCTCTTCGACGCGGGCGGGTGGATCGGGCACAACGGCTCCATCCCCGGCTACGAGACGGTGACCGTGTACCTGCCCTCGAAGCGGGCCACCATGGTCATCATGATCAACACGGACATCACCGTCGGGGGCCAGGAACCTTCCACCCTCCTCGCCCGGGCGGTCACCTCCATCGTCACCCCGGACCACGTCTACGACGGCGCGGTCGCCCACTGAGTCCACGCGACGACGAAAAAAGGCGACAGAAGATGTCCGGCTTCCCCGGCACCCTCGAAACATGACGACATCCGAGGGACACGGGAGGCCGGACATGTCCGCAGCACTCGAGGGCAAGGTCGCGCTGGTCGCGGGGGCGACACGCGGAGCGGGACGCGGGATCGCGGTGGAACTCGGCGCCGCGGGTGCCACCGTCTACGTCACCGGACGCACCACCCGCTCCCGCCGCTCCGAGTACGACCGCCCCGAGACCGTCGAGGACACCGCCGACCTCGTCACCGCGGCCGGCGGCCACGGGATCGCCGTACCCACCGACCACCTGGACCCCGCCCAGGTCCGCGCCCTCGTCGACCGCATCGCCGACGAGCAGGACCGCCTCGACGTCCTCGTCAACGACATCTGGGGCGGCGAGCACCTCTTCGCATGGGACAGCCCGGTGTGGGAGCACGACCTCGACAACGGCCTGCGGCTGCTCAGGCTCGCGATCGACACCCACGCGATCACCAGCCACCACGCCCTGCCGCTGCTGCTGCGCGGGTCCGGCGGCCTGGTCGTCGAGATGACCGACGGAACCGACGCCTACAACCGCGAGAACTACCGCACCTCCTTCTTCTACGACCTCGCCAAGTCCTCCGTCATCCGCATGGCCTTCGCCCTCGGCCACGAACTGGGCCCGCGCGGCGCCACCGCCGTGGCCCTCACCCCGGGCTGGCTGCGCTCGGAGATGATGCTCGACCACTTCGGCGTCCGGGAGGACAACTGGCGCGACGCCCTGGACCGCGTCCCGCACTTCGCCATCTCGGAGACCCCGCGCTACGTGGGCCGCGCCGTCGCCGCGCTGGCCGCCGACCCCGACGTGGCCCGCTGGAACGGCCAGTCCCTCGACAGCGGCTCGCTCGCCCGCACGTACGGCTTCACGGACCTCGACGGCAGCCGCCCCGACGCCTGGCGCTATCTCGTCGAGGTCCAGGACGCGGGAAAACCGGCGGACGTCTCCGGCTACCGCTGATCCGGCAGGCTCTGGAGCGCCCCGGTGAGCAGCGGCTGGGCCTTCCCGGGCGTCAGCGGGTGCGGGTGGCGGTCGTCGCCGACGTGGCCGGCGGCCCGGTAGGCGAGGGTGACCGACTTCCCCGACGTCCTCGCGGGCGCCGATGACGAGGCCGACGAGCGCGGGGAGTTGCTGTGTGAACGCGGACAAGGACGCACACCGTCTGCCCCGTTGATCATCGAGCGGCTATCTTCGGCGCATGACCCACACCAAGCGATTCGAGGGACACGCGGCACTCGTCACGGGCGCCGCCCGCGGGATCGGCGCGGCGGTGGCCCGCAGGCTCGCCGAGGAGGGGGCACGGGTCATGCTGACCGACCGCGACGGGCGCGTGGTCGAGGAGACGGCGGCACGTCTGCGGGAACAGGGCCTCACCGCACGGGCGGTGGAGTGCGACGTGGCGGACCGCACGGCCGTGGAGGCGGCGGTCGCCGGCACCATGGCGGCGTTCGGCTCCCTGGACGTCCTGGTCAACTGCGCCGCCCGGTGCACCCCGGAGACCCCGCTCTTCGAGGACGACTCCGACGACGAGTGGGCCCGTGACCTGGACATCACCCTGAGCGGACCGTACCGCTGCTCCAAGGCCTCGCTTCCGCACCTCGCCGCCTCGGGGCGCGGCGCGATCGTCACCATCGGCTCCGTCAACGGCCTCCAGGACTTCGGCAACCACGCCTACAGCGCCGCCAAGGCGGGCCTGCACTCCCTGACCCGTACGCTCGCCGGGCACGCGGCCGCCCGCGGGGTGCGCGTCAACATGGTCGTCCCGGGCACGGTCCGCACCTCCGCCTGGGAAGGCCGCGAGGACGAGATCGCCGAGCTGCGGCGGCTGTACCCCCTCGGCCGGGTCGGCGAGCCCGAGGACATCGCCGCCGCGGTCGCCTTCCTCGCCTCCCGCGACGCGGCGTGGATCACCGGCACCGCACTCGTCGTCGACGGAGGTCTCACCGCCGTCAACACCGGCTTCCACACGGCGGTCCATCCGGACCGTGGCGCTCCGTCGTGAGCATTGTCACCGTTTCGTCGCAGCCCGACCCGCGGTACAACGAAGTGGCCCGAAGACGGGTCTAGAGGTGTGAGATCGCAGGACCTATGAAGGGGACAGGGCCATGGGGGACATACGCAGACGGGGTGCCGTCGCGCTCGGGATCACCGGACTCGTCGCACCGCTGACCATCGCGCTGGGCGCCGCGCCCGCGCAGGCGGCGAGCTGCACCACGCAGGCGGGGCCGTACCAGAAGAAGGTGGAGAAGTTCCTCGGCCGCCCGGTCGACGGCAGGCAGTCCGCCGCCGACTGCACGGCGATCAGGGCCTTCCAGACCAAGCACGGCATCACCCCGAACATCGGCTACGCGGGGCCCGTCACCTGGGGCGTGATGGACCTCATGAACAAGCAGAAGGCCGTCGGCTCGAACCCCAACCGGGACGGCAAGTGCCCGACGAACAAGGGCCGCATCGCCTGCGTGAACCTCACCCTCCAGTTGAGCTGGATCCAGGACGGCAGCCGGCTCGTCTACGGCCCGGTCCCGGTCCGCACCGGCCGCGACGGCTACGAGACCCGCACCGGCCTGAAGAAGATCTACTGGCGCCACATCGACCACGTCTCGTCGATCTACCACGTGCCCATGCCCTACAGCCAGTTCTTCGACGGCGGCCAGGCCTTCCACTCGGTGAACCTCAGCATGTGGAACCCGCCCGGCTCCCACGGCTGCACCAACATGACCCCCAAGGACGCCAAGAAGTACTGGTCCCTGCTGAAGAAGGGCGACGACGTCTTCGTGTACGGCCGCAAGCCGGGCACCTGAGCGGCAGGCACCCGGCCCTGAGCACCGGGTTACTGAGGCGCGTCCCCGAAGTCCGGGATCTCCAGCCTCGCCCCGCCCTGCCGTGCGGAGTCGTGCGCGACGATGCCCGGCAGGGTGTAGCGGGCCGCCACCCAGGCGTTCACCGACGGCAGGGTGCGGGTGTTGACCGCGGTCACGAAGTCGTCCACCAGGAAGTGGTGGCTGCCCTCGTGGCCGTTGTGCAGGTGGTCGAACTCCCGCGGCAGCCGCGCCCGGTCGTGCACGGGCGCCGACCCGGACGTGAACGCGGCCCGCAGGTCCGGCGCGATGTGCTGGAGTGACGGGTCGTCAGGAGCCATGGTGGGCTTGGGCTCCAGGAGTTCGCTGATGTCCTTCACGCCCTTCTTGTCCTGCCAGAGGGCGACCGTGGCGAGCTGCTCCATGCTCGCCTCGGTCCCGAAGAACCGGAAACGCGACTCCCGGATGTGGGAGGGGTAGCCCACCCGCCGGAACTCGTTCGTACGGAACGAACCGCCGCCCGCCACCTCGAACAGCGCGGTCGCGTTGGAGACGTCGTTGCCGAACTGGCTGACCTCCTTGTCGAACACACCGTCCCCGCGGTCGTCGACCACACCGATCGCCGACACGCTCACCGCGTGCGTCTGCCAGGCGCCCAGCACCCCGCCCACCGCGTGCGTGGGGTAGAGCAGCGGGGGATAGCTGGCGGTCTCCTTCCACCGCTCGCCGCCGCTGTACTGGTACGCCTCGTAGAACCCCAGGTCCATGTCGTGGACGTAGTCGCCCTCGGCGTAGAAGAGCCGCCCGAAGGCGCCCTCGGCGATCTGGTTGCGGGCGTGCACGGTCGCCGGGTTGTACTGGCTGGTCTCGCCCATCATGTACGTCAGCCCGGTCGCCCGGACCGCGTCGATGATGGCCGCTATCTCCTCGGTGGTGATGGCCATGGGGACCGCGGAGTACACGTGCTTGCCGGCGTTCAGGCCCTGGAGCACCAGGGGGCCGTGCGTCCAGCGCTGGGTGAAGATCGCGACCGCGTCGACCTCCTTCGACTCCAGCATGGCCTCGTAGGTGGGGAAGGTGCCCGCCAGCCCCTGCGCCGAGACGAGTTGCTCGGCCCGCTCGGGCAGCAGGTCGGTGACGTACACGTCGCCGACACCGGGGTGGGCCTGGAACAGCGTGGCGAACTGGCCGGAGAACTGGCCGGCGCCGACGATGCCGAGGGAGAACGTCATGGGGTGCGTGCCCTTCACTGGTCGCGGGATCACTGCGAGAGGATCAGGTTGATCTGGTCGTTGGTCCGGTCGAGGCCGGTCACGGACTTGCCGTTGCCGAAGATGTCCTGCATGGCGGGGTGCATCAGGGCGTACACGTCGGCCGCGTAGTCGGTGATGGGGTAGGAGAAGGTCGCGAAGTCCTTCTTGTCGGCGACGGGCTCGGTGAAGGCCGTGACGTCGATGCCCTTCTTCCGGTAGGCGGCCACCGCGGCCGCGGTGCCGTCAGGGGTGGCGGGGAAGACGATGCCGTAACCGCCCACCGTCCGCTGGCATGCGTCCGACGCCAGGTACCTCACCCACTTGCGGGCGCCCTCCTTGTTGCGGGCGTTCCTGGTGATGGAGTCGGCGAGTCCGTTCATCATGGTGGCGCGCTTGCCGGTGGGGCCCTCGGGGGTGACGGCGGTGCGCATGTCGAGACCCTTGAACCCGGCGTACGTCGAGATCATCCAGGCCCCGTCGAAGGCGGTCGCCGCCTTGCCGGCCGCGATCTGGGTGTTGGCCTGGTTGGACTGGGAGTTGTAGTCGGTGAAGGGTGCCATGTAGCCCTTCTTCGCCAGTCCGAAGTACCACTCGACCGCCGACTGGAAGGCGGGGCTGTCGTACCGGTACCGCGTGCCCCAGCGCTTCTTGTCGGTGTAGTTCCAGCCGGCGGAGGCGGTGAAGGTGCTCCACTGGGTCTGGCCGTCGCCGTCCCCGCCGCCGTTGGTGGCCAGGCCGTACACCTTGACGTGGTTCTTGTCGAAGCCCGGCTCGTCACCCCGCTTGCCGTTCCGGTCGACGGTGAGGTGGGCGACGGCCTTCTCGAAGCTGCCGCCGTCCTCGGGGTTCCAGGCGAGGTCATTCAACTGCGCGGCCGTGAGCCCGGCCGCGTCGGTCATCTTCTTGTTGTAGAAGAGGGCGACGGTGTCCCAGTCCTTGGGGGTGCCGTAGCGATGGCCGTCCTGGCCCTTCCAGTTGGCCGCCAGTCCCGGCTGGTAGGCGGACTCGTCGATGCCCAGGTCGTCGAGGGGTTCGAGGACCTTGAGGTCGGCGAACTGGCCGAACTTCTGGATGTGGTCGGTGAACACGTCCGGCTCGGTGCCCGCGATGAAGCTCGCGGTGAGCTTGGTCCAGTAGTCGTCCCAGCCCAACTGGGTGATCCTGACGTGCAGTCCGGGGTTCCGCTGCTCGAAGTCCTCGGCGCAGGCCTGGTAGGCGGGCTGCTGGTTGGAGTCCCACAGCCAGTAGGTCACCGTGGTCGAGGAGGACCCGGCGGAGTCGCCCCGCGCACACCCGGTCAGGCACAGGGCCAGTGCGCCGGCCAGTGCGGTCAGCGTACGAAGTCGCATCAGGAGTTCCTCACTTGATCCCGGTGAAGCTGATGGTGGACACGATGCGGCGGGCGAAGAACCCGAACAGCACCAGCATCGGCAGGGCGGCGATGAGCGTCGCCGCCATGAGGCCCGACCAGTCGACGCCGGTCTGCGGGGTCTGGGCGCGGAAGATGGCCAGCGCGACCGGCAGCACCCGTGAACTGTCGCTGTAGGACACCATCAGCGGCCAGAAGTAGTCGTTCCAGGACGTGATGTACGTCAGCACGGCCAGGGTCAGGACCGGCGCGGAGGCCATCGGCAGCAGCACCCGGAAGAAGATCCGCACCTTGCCGGCGCCGTCCAGCAGGGCCGCCTCCTCGACCTCGCGGGGCACGTTCATGAAGAACTGCCGCAGGAAGAAGACCGCGAACGGCGTCATGAACATCGTCGGCAGGGCGATGCCCAACAGGTTGTCGATCAGGCCGAGTTCCTTGATGAGCACGAAGTTGGGCAGCAGGGTGAAGATGGTCGGCACCATCAGGCCGGCGAGGAACAGCGCGAACATCCTGTCGCGGCCCCGCCAGCGCAGCCGGGCGAAGGCGTACGCGGCCATCGCGGAGAAGAAGATCTGGCAGACGGTGACCAGGGTCGAGACGATCACCGAGTTGAGCAGGTAGCGCCAGAACCTCAGCCCGCCGCCCGCGCCGCCCTGCGCGATGGCGTCCTTGGTGGACTCGAGGCCAAGGGCGCGGGCGAACCCGGTGCCGGTCGGGTCCACGGGCAACGGGTCGGACGCGTGGGCGGCGAGCCCCGAGTTGGTGGACAGCGCGGTGCGCAGGATCCAGTAGAACGGCAGCAGGGTCACGAGCACGATCGCGCCCATCGCCGTCCACGCGAGGACCCGGCCGGGGGAGAGGGCCCGGCGCCGGGTGGGCCGTATCCGTATCCGTGTCGTGGTCGTGGTGGTGGTCACGGCAGCCATGTCGACTCCTTCCGGGTCAGCCGAGATCGGTCTGGCCGGCCCGGGTGAGCCGGTACTGCAGGACGGTGATCGCGCTCAGCACGACCAGCAGGGCGACGGACATCGCGGACGCGTAGCCGAACTGGAAGCGGCCGAAGGCCGATTGGTAGATGTAGAACTGGAGCACGTTGGTCGCGTTCGCCGGGCCGCCCCCGGTCGTCACGGCGACCGTGTCGAACACCTGGAAGGAACCGATCACCGTCATGATCAGGACGACCGCCAGGACCGGCCTGAGCAGCGGCATGGTGATCCGCCAGAACATCCGCCACTCGCTCGCGCCGTCCACCTTCGCCGCCTCGTACATGTCGTTGGGGATGGCCATGAGCCCCGCGAACAGCAGCAGCGCGGTGTAGCCGACGTGCCGCCACACGTTGATGAGGGCGATCGTCGGGACCGCCCAGCTCTCGTCGGCGAGGAAGGGGATCCGGTCGAAGCCGAGCCCGGCGATGATCTCGTTGCCGATGCCGAGCTGGTTGTCGAGGATCCACAGCCAGACCAGGCCCGCGACGACGTTCGACATCAGGTACGGCGTGAGCACGATCCCGCGCAGGACCGGGGACTGGGTCAGGCGTTGCAGGAGCACGGCGATGGCGAGGGCGGACACCGTCTGGACACCGATGTTGATGACCACGTACTCCACGGTGACCTTCAGCGAGTCCCAGAAGATGGGGTCGTGGATCATCCGGGTGTAGTTGGCGAACCCGACCCACTCCGCCGGGGTCAGCAGGTTGAAGCGGGTGAAGCTCAGGTAGATGCCCCGCAGTGTCGGCCAGAGCAGGAACACCACGAAGCCCATCAGGGCCGGGGCGACGAACACCGCGGCCAGGCGCCCGTCGCCGCCACCGGACCTGCCGGCGGCCCGGTCCTCGCGCGGTTCCGTGCGGGCCCCCTCGGTGCCGCCGAGCGGCAGCCGCGACGGGGGGCTGGTGGAGGCGATGGTCATCGGGAGACTCCCTCGTCTGCGGTGGCTCGTCCTCGACCACTTACTTTTGTCGCGAAAGAATCAGTGCGTCAAGAGCCCGGCAGACATCTTCTCCGAGACCCCTCTACGCCGTAATCTGGTTCGTGTTGCTTTTATGGCGAAAGAAATCATGTGGGAGTCTGACCTTCATGACCGCAGTTGCCGCAAGCTGGCTACCCCTGAGCGCCGGCGAGCGCTCGGTGGCGATCGAGGTGCTCGTGCACGGCCCGCTGTCGCGCACCGAGCTCGCCCGCCGCCTCGACCTCTCCGCGGGCAGCCTCACCCGGCTGACCAAGCCGCTCATCGAGTCGGGTCTGCTGATCGAGGTCCCCGAGGCGGGCACCCCCGCCGAGGTGCGCCAGGGTCGCCCCTCGCAACCCCTCGACGTGGTCGTCGAGTCGCGCTCCTTCATCGGTTTCAAGATCACCGAGGACATGGTCTACGGCGTCGTCACCACCCTCAGGAGCGAGATCGTCGCCCGCCACGACCGGCCCCTGGCCAGCCACGACCCGGCCGAAGTCGCCGACCTGCTGGCGGAGATGACGAGCGAGCTGGCCCGCGCGTACCCGCGGCTCGCCGGCATCGGCATCGGGGTCGGCGGCTTCGTCCAGGAGCGGGCCGTGGTCGGCGAGTCCCCGTTCCTGCACTGGCGGGACGTCCCCCTCGGTGAACTCGTCGAGGAGCGCACGGGGTTGCCGGTGGTCGTCGAGAACGACGTGGCCGCTCTGGTCGAGGCCGAGACCTGGTTCGGCGCGGGACGCGGCCTCGACCGCTTCGTCGTCCTCACCATCGGCGCCGGCATCGGCTACGGCCTGGTCATCGGCGGCCGGCGGATCCCGTACGCCGAGGAGGACCGGGGCTTCGGGCGGCACTGGATCATCGACCCGAACGGGCCGCTCACGCCCGACGGCAACCGCGGCAGCGCCGTCTCCCTGCTCACCATCCCCAACATCCGCTACCAGGTGCAGGCCGCCACCGGTCGCGACCACACCTACGAGGAGATCCTCGCCCTCGCCGCGGCAGGTGACCCGATGCCCGCCCGCGTGGTCGAGGAGGCCGGGCGCGCCCTCGGCGTCCTCGTCGCCCAGATCGCCAACTTCGCCATGCCGCAGAAGATCATGCTGGCCGGTGAGGGCGTCGGTCTGATGGACGTGGCCGGAAGGACCGTCGAGGACGCCATCCGCTCGCACCGGCACCCCCTCGCCACCCCGATCGACCTGGAGACCAGGGTGTCCGACTTTCACGACTGGGCCCGGGGCGCCGCCGTACTGGCGATCCAGGTGCTGGTCCTGGGTGTCGCCGAGGTGTGAACCGGGCCACAGTGCTTGACAGTTGGACGTGATCAGCAACACGGTCCGGTATGTCCGTTTCTGGTGTGATTACTCACGGCGCCTTCACTTCCGGAGCCGTATGCTTCACACCATGTCCACCACTGTTGAACCCGTGACCGATCGATCGGCCGACGAGGTCAACGAGGAGATCCGGGCCCTGTGGCGCCGGGCGGGCGGGACACTGAGCGGCGAGCAGCGCGAGGAGTACCAGCGCCTCGTCCTGGAGTGGGCCGCCGCCGCTCCGCAGCCGGTCCGGGCGGCCTGACCCGCGGCGACCGCCGCGGGGCATCACCGTTCCGTCCCTGGGCACCCCTGACGGAATGGGCCCTCTCCTCGCACTGGCCTCAGCGGTCTGCTACGGCATCGTTGACTTCACCGGCGGCCTCCTGTCCCGCCGCTGCCACTTCGCCGCCGTCACCTTCCTCGGCCAGGTAGGCGGCCTGCTGCTCGCGACCGCCGCCGCGCTCGTGCTGCCCGCCGACACCGTACGGCCCGTCGACCTCCTGTGGGGCGCGCTCTCCGGCGTCGGGAGCGGCGCCGCCATGCACTTCCTCAACCGCGGCCTCAGCCATGGCGCGATGAGCGTGGTCGTACCCGTCAGCGCCGTCACCGGAGTCGGCCTCTCCGTGGTGTGCGGGGTGCTGCTCGGCGACCGGCCCACCGCGGTGGCCTGGCTGGGGATCGCCCTCTCCGTGCCCGCCCTCTGGATGGTCTGCGGCGGCGGTACCGACGACGGCGGCGGAGGCGTCCCCGACGGGCTGCTGGCCAGTGCGGGCGTCGCGCTCCAGTACATCGCCCTCGCCCAGGCCGGCGCCTCCAGCGGACTGTGGCCGGTCGCCGCGGGCCGGGCGGCCGCCGTACTCGTCCTGCTGCCGATGGCGGCACGTCACCCCCGGCGGCTGCGCCTGCCGCCCGTGCGCGCCGTCCAGGCGGTGCTCGTCGGAGCGGGCGCCGCCCTCGGGCTGATCCTCTACCTGCTCGCCGCCCAGCGGCAGTTGCTGGCCGTCGCCGTCGTCCTGGCCTCCCTCTACCCGGCCCTTCCGGTGATCCTCGGACTCGCCCTGCTGCACGAGCGGCTGAGCCGGAGACAGATGGCGGGCCTGCTGGGAGCCGGGCTGGCGACGGTCCTGCTCAGTCTGGGGTGAGGGGGCCCGGCGCTCAGCCCCAGGTCGCGGAGTAGTAGCGCTGGTAGGCCTTGCGGTCCTGTTCGGAGCGGATGTACCGCGTCGCCACCAGCGCGATCAGGCTTCCCCCGACGACCAGCAGACCGGGCCCGACGTTGCGGGTGTCCGTGAGCCGGCTCAGCAGGGGAGTGCCCTGCGCCTCCTGCACCGCGGCCGAGGAACCGGGAGAGGCGGCGCCGGGTGCGGCCGAGCCCTGCGCGGAGCCGGCCGACGGGGTGGCGGAAGTCCCTGCGGCGGCGGCCGGGTTGGACACGATCAACTGCATGCCGAGCTGCTTCAGCGCCTTCGTCACCGGCTGGAAGAACGTCGTGCCGCCCTGGGTGCAGTCACCGCTGCCGCCCGAGGTGATGCCGAGCGCGATCCCCTCGGAGAACATGGGGCCGCCGCTGTCCCCGGGCTCCGCGCACACGTTGGTCTCGATGAGCCCGGTGACCGTGCCCTCCGGGTAGTTCACCGTGGAGTTGACCCCGGTCACCTGGCCGTCGCGCAGCCCGCTGGTGCTGCCGCTGCGGAACACCCGCTGCCCGATGGCCGGATCGCCCGCGCCGGTGATCTGCACACCCTCGCCGTTGCCGATGAACACGACGCCGGCGCCGTCGCCCGCCTTCCCGTCGGCGTACTGCACCAGCGAGAAGTCGTTGCCCGGGAAGCTCTGCGCGACCGTCCTGCCGAGCTGGTTGGTGCCCCCGGTGTCCGCGAACCAGACCGACCCGTTGGGGCCGCAGTGCCCGGCCGTGAGGATGAAGTCGCTCTGCCCGTCGGTCACGTTGAAGCCCGCCGAGCAGCGCCCGCCGGTCGACAGGATGGGCTGCGCCCCGTTCAGGCGGGGGGTGAAGGTGCCGTCGGTGCGCTCCATGCGGACGAAGCCGCCGATGCCGTGGGCGACCTTCGTCATCGCGGCCCAGTCGGAGGCCGAGACGGTGCTGTCGCCCTGCACGACCACCTCGTTGGTCCGGTAGTCCATGGACCAGGCGGTCCCGGCGACCCGGGGCGCGGAACGCAGCGTCCTGGCCGCCGACTTGAGCTCGTCCATGGTGTGCTCGACGACCTTCGCCCGGGCGCCCGCCGCGCGCACCTCGGCGGCCGCCTGCTCGTCGGTGACCGCGACGACCGGCTTGCCGTCGGTCCCGATCCAGGTGCCCGCGGTACGGGAGCTGCCGAGCCGTGACACGAGCTCCGCCCCCGTCTGCCCCGCCTTCACGGCGTAGGTGTGCGGCACGGCGGTGGTCACGGGAGGCTCGCTCGCGACGGCCCGCGTGACCATCACACCTCCCAGGAGGAGTCCGCCGACTGCCGCCAGCCGTGTCACCCGCCGGACGACCCGTCGTCGTGCGTGCCTCATGCATGGCTCCCGAACCCGAACAAGCGGTGTCTGCACCGCGGGGCCCTCCGGTCGTTGAGTGCCCTCCTTGCATACGCGGCCCGGGCCCGGGGCGTTCAGGGCAGCGGGTGTCCGGGTGCCGGGGGATCCTTGCGAGGCACCTCAATCAGCCACGCGTGGAAGCAAGTTGGCCGAAGCGCGGGACGCGGGCCGCCGGGCCCGCCGCGGTGCATCGGCGGAACCGGCGGTGGTCACGGAACCCGCCGTTCAGGAGGCCCCGTCGAGTTTCGCCGCCACGGCGTCGAGGACCCAGTCCAGACCGGTCGTGAAGGACGTCTCGGCGTCCACGTGCGTGCCGTCGTACACGGCCTTGGCCAGCGCCGGGAAGCGGCCCGTGGCCAGCATTCTCGTCACATGCGGGCCGGAGGCGCGCTGCCAGTCGCGCTTGGACAGGCCCGTGGCGCGTTCGGCCCGCAGGTTCGCCACCTCACGCCTGATCGCGCCGATCACATAGGCGCTGACGGTCTCCGCGGCGCGCATGACGGTGTCGACGTCGGCGAGGCCGTCGAGGGCGGCCAGCCTGGCCTCGGTCACGGCGAGGCCGTTCGGGCCCAGGGCCGGCCGGCCGCCCAGCAGATCGGCCAGCCATGGGTGCCGCAGAGCGGCCTGCCTGGTGCGGTGGGCGAGGACGCCCAGTGCCTCCCGCCAGTCGCCGGGACGCTCCTCGGGCAGGATCTCGGCCTGGACCTCGTCCACCATGAGGTCGAACAGCTCCTCCTTGGTGGAGATGTAGCCGTACAGCCGCATCGGGCCGGCGTTCAGCCGGGCGGCGACCTTGCGCAGCGACACCGCCTCCAGACCTCCCTCGTCGGCCAGTTCGACGGCGGCGGCGACGATCCGCTCCCGGTCGAGCGGCACGGGGCGAGCGGGCGGCTCCGGCCGGTCCCACACAGTCATGGTCACACCGTTCTGTTGCGATACACCGTAAAGGAGAAATACAGTGTATCGACATGAGACGTCGTATCGCCGTAGTCGGGGGCGGCCCCGCCGGGCTCACCTTCGCCCGTGTCCTGCACCGCCACGACCACCCCGTCACCGTGCTCGAACGTGATCCCGCCCCCGACGCCCGGCCCGCCGGCGGCACGCTCGACCTGCATGAAGGGCTGGGGCAGCTCGCGCTGGCCAAGGCGGGGCTGCTGGCGGAGTTCGAGGCGCTGTCCCGCCCCGAGGGACAGGCCATGAGGATCCTGGACACGGACGGGACCGTCCTGCGCGACTGGCGGCCCCGCCCGGACGAGCGGGCCAATCCCGAGATCGACCGCGGGCACCTCCGTGACCTGCTGCTGGGCCCGCTCGACGTCCAGTGGGGGCGGGGCGTGACACAGGTGGTGCCGACCCCGGACGGCGCCCGGGTCCGGTTCGAGGACGGGCGGCAGGAGACGTTCGACCTCGTGGTCGGCGCGGACGGCGCCTGGTCCCGGGTCCGCCCCGCCGTCTCGGCCGCGACACCGCGCTACACCGGCGTCACCTCGGTCGAAACCTCCCTGGACGACGTCGACACCCGCCACCCCGAGCTGGCCCGGCTGATCGGCGACGGTTCCCTGGCGGTGTACGGCGTGAACCGCTCCGTCGTCGCCCAGCGCAACAGCGGCGGCCACGTCAAGGTGTACGCCAAGTTCCGCGCACCGCTGGAATGGCACCGCGACCTCGACCCGTCCGACACCGAGGCCGTGCGATCGGGGCTGCTGGCCCTGTTCGACAACTGGGCCGCCCCCGTCCTCGACCTCCTCCGCCACGGCACGGCCTTCTTCCACCGCCCCTTCCACGCCCTGCCCGTGTCCCACACCTGGACTCACGTCCCCGGGGTGACGCTCCTGGGCGACGCCGCCCATCTGATGCCCCCCTTGGGGGCGGGCGCGAACCTCGCGATGCTGGACGGCGCCGAGCTCGCCGAGTCCCTCGCCACCTGCTCGGGCGATCCGGACGACGCCGTGCGCGCCTTCGAGGAGCGGATGTGGGCACGGGCCGGCAGATGGTCGAGGATCACCACAGCCGGGCTGGAACGCCTCGTCAGCCCGGACCCCGCCGAAGCGCTCGCCCAGTTCGACCAGGTCCAGCCGTCCTGACCACCGCGGCCGAGAGCACCGGCACCGGGCATGCAGGAGGGTCCGACCCCGCACCGCACCTCCGCCGGTCGAACACCTCTGCCTAGACTTCCCTCATGGACGACACGCCGCTGGAGCGGCTCGGTGCGGGCAAGTACCTGCTGCTCACCAGCTTCCGCAAGAACGGCACGCCGGTCGCCACCCCCGTGTGGGTGGTCCGTGACGGGGACGCGCTCGGCGTGTGGTCGGTCGCCGACTCCTGGAAGGTCAAGCGGATCCGGGCCCGCGGGGACGTCCTCGTCGGCCCCTGCGACGTACGGGGCAACCCGACCGGCGACCAGGTCCCGGCCACGGCGGAGATCTGCGACCCGGTGACCACCGCCCGCTACCGCAAGCTGCTGGCCAGGAAGTACGGCATCCTCGGCCGGCTCACGCTGCTCGGCAGCAGACTGCGCCGGGGGGCCGACGGAACGGTCGGGATCCGCGTCACCCTGTGACGTGCGGGGCCCGGCCGGTCCGGGCCCCGCACAGGAGCGTCAGTCACCCAGGGACAGCGCGCCTACGGACGGTCGAGCACCGTCCCGGTCAGCACCGGCCGCCCGGGCAGCGGCTCGGCGTTGCGGTCGGTCAGCGCGAGCCGCATCGACTCGGCCGGCTCGGCCACCTGGTCCGCGACGGTCGGCACGGCGAAGTCCACGCCGGTGCTCCCCGGCGGGATGTTCAGCCACACCCACAGGCTCGCGTCGGACAGCGGCCGCTCGGGGTCGGGCACGTCACCGGACCACTCCTGGAGCCACTGCGGGTCCACGTCCTTGGTGGACAGCTCGGTGCCCTCGGTGACCGGAAGCACCCGCACCGGCTGCCAGATGTCCACCGTCACGGGCGCCTCGATGGACAGTCGCCAGGTCAGCGCCTCTCCCTCGGTCACCCGGTCCGTGACCGGCGACAGGGTGATCACCGGCTCGGGGTCGTCGTTCTCGACGGTGACGCCGCCCCGGTGCTTCCCGACGACCGCCCCCCGTACGGCCTTCACGGCGATGTCGTGCTGCACGTCCTCGCCGTACTGCGTGTCGCCCTTCACCTCGACCGGTACGTCGATCGCGTGGCTGCCGGGCCGTACCGTCACCAACCGGTGCTCGGCCCGGCCGCGGTCCGGGTCGAGGACGTACACGCGGACCTGACCGCTGCCGTGCCCGGAGACCCGCACCGGCACGCGGTAGGTGCGGGTGCCCGAGTCGCCCTCCTTGACGACCGTGCGGCCCACGTCGACGCGGGGCAGCGCGGCCGCCCTGACCGCCGGAGTGCCGGGGGCCCAGCCCCAGGCATCCATGAGCCAGGCCCGCCCGGACCGCGAACGGGGCGTCAGCTCCAGGGACTTGACGTGCCGCAGATCGAGCCCGGCCCGGGCGGCCCCGGTCAGCGGGACGCGCAGCTCCTGCGCCCAGTAGGACGCGGTGTACGGGGAGCCCGGCAGCCCGGCCGGCTCGACCCGGCCGAGCGTCGCCCGCCGGCCGGAGGAGTCGGTGACGGACACGTCGAACCTGGTGCCGCTCGTGTTCGGCGGTACGAAGACCCGCAGCGCGAGCTTCTGGGAGCCGCCGAGGGAGAGCGGCCGGGCCGGAGTGACGCGGGCGGCCGTACCCGGCGCGGACCACTTGAGGGCCACGGCGCCGCGGCCGGTCTCCTGGTTCGTCTCCCACTGCGCGAAGTGCGGTGACGACCCGGGGGCCGCCGGGTCCAGGCAGGCCGCGGCCGGGTCGGGGTCGATCGCCGAGCACAGCCGGGCGCCGGTCACCCTGACCCCGTCGTCCGGCAGGAAGCCACCGGTACGGCGACCGCCGACGGCGTGGGTCAACACCCGGGCCGGGTCCGCGGACGGGGCCCGCTTGCCGGAACCGTCCAGCAGCGGACGCACCCGGTCGTCCCCGGCGAGGAAGAGCCGGGCCGCCGCGGCGATGTACGTCGAGCCCGCCCTGTGCTGCTGGGCGGCGGTCAGGCGGGTCGCGGCGCCCGGGGAGCACACCGGGTCCGGCTGCTCCGGGTCGGCCCCGAAGTCGTCCTGGGCCGGTGCCTCGGCCTCGCCCGGGGTCCACTCGCTGTTGAAGTAGTTGTGGTTGGCGCCGACCATGTAGACCGCGCTGTGCAGCGCGGTGCCCCGGCTGACCCCGCGGGTCCCGTCGACGAAGTCCTCGCCCTGGAGGTCCGACACGTCGCCGTCACAGCCCGGCAGCAGGGTCACGGACGGCACGTCGGCGACCGGATTCTGGCCGAAGATCGTCGGTCCGACGAGCACGGTCCCGCGCACCTTCCAGCGCACCGGGCCCCGGTAGCCGTCCTCCGCGGCGGGCGGCGGGTAGAGGCTGTCCATGGCGGCCCGGTTGACGCCCTCGCCGCCCCGCGAGTGGCCGACGAGCAGGACCCGGGACAGGTCCGCCTTCGCGGCCTCGCGTACGACGGCCGGGGCGGAGGAGCGGTGGGCGGTCCAGTCGGCCCAGCGGGCGAGGTGCTGCCGCACCAGTGAGGAGCGCGCCTGGGCGCCGGCGTCCTCGGGTTCCCAGTCCTGGGCGTTGACGCCGTTCGCCGAGATCGACACCGTCACATAGCCCTGGGAGGCCAGGAGTTTCTGGTCGCGCAGATAGCCCTTGTCGCTGGGGATCGGCTTGTAGCCGTCCGCGCAGGGCCAGTCGATGGTCACGTCGTCCTCGCTGCCCGGCCGGTAGCAGGTCCCGTGCCGGCCGTGCAGGAACAGCGCGAGCGGCCGGCTGCCGGTGGCCCCCTTCGGCGCCACCACCTGGGCGCGCATCTCGACGGGGGTGTCGAACCCCGGCAGACGCACGGGAGCGAGGTCGTACTCGCCGCTGACCGTGCGGTACGTGCCCGGCTTCCCGGGATCGACGGCGTTCGCCGGCGCCTGCGCGGGCAGCCGCACCCCTCGTGCGTCGGACTCGCGCGGCTCGTCGGCCACCGCGTCCAACCGGCGTCCCGCAGCGGTCACCTGAAGGTCCGTCAGTCCCGTGGGCGCGGTCTTGTCGAGGGCGAGCCGGAAGGTCCGTCCGTCCTTCGCCGGCCTCGGCACGCCGAGCAGCCGGTCCCCGGTGCGGAACTCGACGCGCGCGTCGCCCATGGGCACGGACCTCGGCGCGCGCCAGACCAGCTCACGCGCCCCGCGCTCCCCGTCGATCCGCCACCCCGACGGAAGTCTGTTGTCGTCCGTCACACTCAACAGGCCTGCTCCGGGCGGCTGTTGAGCCTGTGCCAGTCCGGGCGAGCCCGCCAGGGCCGCCAGTACCGCCACGGCGGTCACACCTATTCGCCGGGCACGGATCAATGGTTCTCTCCTCAAAACCCCGTACGCAGACGTCCCGTCGGTCCCGGGAGTCCCTTGCGCCACCTAGGAGGGAGAGCGGTGCCTGTGGGTTGTCTGTGCGGAGCCGAAGATCGCGGACCGGGGGTGTGAACCGGCCACCGAGACCGACCCGTTCGGCCTTCGGGCTAGGCAATGACGCACCACCTGCTCCCGGGGGAGGGAGGAGAGCCGTCGGCAGTCGCGCCGGACGCACTCTTCGGGCCGGCGGATTCCCGGGCGGGGGCCGGTGGGGGAGGACATCAGTGCCGTGCCGCATCCGACGGCGACCGGACGGGGCGGGGCACCGGCGACGGCGGGGGCGTGGATCCGTGCTTCGAGACGGTCGGGGTGCGTGAGCTGATCCCCGGGGCGTGGTGAGGCCCAGGGGCGGACGGGGTGTCAGCTCCAGGCGCGGTAGGGCTCGTCGACGAGCTGGAAGACCGGCTCGCCGCGCACCGGGTCCTTGGCCGTCGACATCCGCACCCGGTCACCGCTGTGGATCGCGGCGGGCGGGCCCATGACCCGGCCCCGGACGACGAACCCCTCGGCCAGCTCGATCAGCGACACATTGCGGGCGGCGGGGGTGTTGCGGTGGACCACCGTCGAGTGCCGGACCGTGCCCACGCCCTCGCTGCGCTCGGTGCGCAGGTCCCCGCCCTGGCAGACCGGGCACAGCAGCCGGTGGTACATCGCCGTGCCGCACCAGGTGCAGCGCTGGAAGAGGATCGCCTCCGTGGCCGGAGCGGCGGGCTCGAGTACGCCCGTCGCGGAGCCGACTGCCTGACGAGCAATGCTTCCTGAGTGCTGGTACACGCTGTCAACTCCCTGCGCTCGGCCGGATCCCACGTGCTCGGGTAACCGTGCACGGACGTGCGCGGCTCCCCGTGCCGCCGTGCACACCGGTCAGCGTATGGCACTGAGTGTCAGCCGTAAAGGTACTGCGTACCCTCATCTTTCAGTGAGCGCAGAAGCGCCCAGTGCGGGTGGTCCGCTGTCGCCGGGCCGGTGCGGCTCAGTCCCGGTCGAGCGTCGACTCGATCTCCTGGACCACCCGCCACAGCGGGGCGCCGCGGCGGGAGACGATCACCACGACGTCCTCGGGCGGCCCGTCGGCGGGCGGCGCGCCGGGCGCCCCGAAGGCGGCCTGGACATAGCCGAGCGCGTGCTCCACCGCCTGCTCGGCGTCGCCCTTCCCGTCCGAGCGCAGCCAGGAGCGCAGGGCGTTGTTGTGGGCCGCGGCCACGGCGGCGGCGATCACGTCGGCCCGGAGCGTCCCGTCGTGCAGCCCCTTCAGGCGCCCGCGCAGGTACTCCGCGAAGGAGCGCTCGTAGCGCCACACCACGGACAGCTCGTAGGCGCGCAGACCCGGCACCTGCTTGGTGAGGCGGTAGCGCTGCACGGAGAAGGTCGGGTTCTCGGTGTACATGCGCAGCACCAGCCGCACCGCCTCGCAGACCCGCTCCAGCGGGTCGCACCCGGGGTCGCTCGCGGCGAGGAAGGCCGTCATGTCGGCCAGGCACCGCTCGTGGTCGGGGAAGACCACGTCCTCCTTGGACGGGAAGTACCGGAAGAACGAGCGGCGCCCGACTCCGGCGAGCGCGACGATGTCGTCGACGGTGGTCTGCTCGTAACCCCGTTCCAGGAACAACTGGAAGGCCGCCGCGACCAGCGCGTCCCGCATGGCGGGCTTGGTGGAGCTCATGGTCGCGAACGTAGCACCTGAACCGTCGCCATGGCACTGGGTGCAGCCTGATGAGGGAACTGAGTGCTGTCGTCCCCGTTGTCGGGTGACCGCCGCACCGCATACGATCGGCGCCCGCCCGCCGAGGAGTCCCGCATGTCCCGCCGCCCCGCCCTCCTGTACGTCACCGACCTGGCCTACCCGGCCCGCGGGCGCCGCTACTGCGACGAGGACATCCTCCTCACCGCGCGCCTGAGGGAGGACTTCGACCTCGCCCTGTGCCACCCCCGGGACGCCGACGCGCTGGCGGACGGCTTCGACGCCGTCGTCGTCCGCAACAGCGGGCCGGTCCTGGCGTACCAGGAGGCGTACGACGCGTTCCGCGAGCGGGCGCTGCGCGACGGCACGCGCGTGTACAACCCCCTGACCGGCAAGGCCGACATGGCGGGAAAGCAGTACCTGCTCGACCTCACGGCCGCGGGCTGTCCCGTGATCCCGACCGTCGACCGTGCCGAGGACCTGGACCGGCTGCCGGAGACCGACCGCTACGTCGTCAAGCCCCGGCTCGGCGCCGACTCCATAGGCCTGCGGATCGTGTCGGCCGACGAGGTGCGCGACCACATCGACGGGCAGGTCCTGGTCCAGCCGTGCGTCGACTTCGCCTACGAGGTCTCCTTCTACTTCGTCGACCACGACTTTCAGTACGCGCTGTACGCCCCGCACGCAGACCGGCGCTGGGACCTGGAGCCGTACCGGCCCACCCCGGACGACCTGGAGTTCGCCCGGCGCTTCGTCGACTGGAACGGCCTCGGCCACGGCATCCAGCGCGTGGACGCCTGCCGGGCCCCGGGTGGCGAACTCCTGCTGGTCGAGCTGGAGGACCTCAACCCGTATCTCTCCCTGGACGCCCTGGACGACGCGGGCAGGGACTCCTTCGTGGCCGCGATGAAGGCCTCCCTGCACCGGTTCCTCGCCTCCACTCCCCGGTGAGCGGCGGACCCCGGGGAACGCGCGGGAGCTGAACTCCCGGGCCCGCGGCGCCGTATCACTCCCCGGGGGACGGCCCAGACCCGTGTGCGCGGGAGGGAAGGAGACCAGGATGCCGACACCGTCCGACCGAGGGGTGCCGCCGGCCGGGCCGCCCATCGAGCCCGTCCGGGTACTGCGTCCCCGCCGCACCGACGCGCTGGCGGAGCTGATGAAGGACCTGCCGCCCCGGACGTCCGTCGGCCACGAGTCCTTCGCACTGCCCGCCCCACTGTCCGGAACCGAGGACGCCACCGAGGAACTGCCGCCCGTACGCGACGACCACGACCCCACCCCGCACTCCCGTGACGTCCCCCGGGGCCGGGTGCGGGGGCTGCGCCGCACGGTGATCGCGGCGGCCCTGGTGGCGGCCGCGGTGATCGGCTTCGGCTGCGCGCTCCTGCTCGCCGACCGCGGACAGAGCGCGCCCGAGGCCGCCCCCCGGCCGACCGCCTCCGCGCCCGCCGCGCCCGCTCCCACGGTCTCCGGCGCCACCGACCCCGACGGCCCCGGCACCCTCCGCCAGGGGGACAGCGGCCCCCAGGTGAGCGACCTCCAGGAACGCCTGCGACGCATCCCGAACGTCTACGACAACGGCTCCACCGACGGCACCTACGACACGACCCTGACCGCCGCCGTGGCCCGCTTCCAGCTCTGGTACGGCATCCGCGGCGACGAGGACGGGGTGTACGGCGACGACACCCGGCGGGACCTGGAGTCCCGTACCGGCGGCTGATCGACGAGGATGGCGGGCATGGACGCGTTCATCGACCGGCTCGACCCCGACATGTGCGTCGTGACCGCCGCCACGGACGGCGAGCGCGCGGGCTGTCTCGTCGGATTCGCCTCGCAGTGCTCGATGGAGCCCGTGCGGTACGTGGTGTGGCTGTCGAAGGCCAACCGCACCTACCGGGTGGCCCGCACCGCGGACCGCCTCGCGGTCCATCTGCTCACCCGCGAACAGCACGGCCTCGCCGAGCTGTTCGGCGGCGAGACGGGGGACCGGACGGACAAGTTCGCCCGGGTGCGCTGGCGGGAGGGGCCGGGCGGGGCCGTCGTACTGGACGAGGCGGCGGCCTGGTTCACCGGCAGGATCGTGCAGCGCGTCGAGGGCGGTGACCACGTCGGGTTCGTCCTGGAGCCGGAGGCGTGGGGCGCGCGCGGGGACACCGAGGGCGCGGGGCTGCTGCGGCTCTCCGACGCGACGTCCATCTCGCCCGGACATCCGGCGGACTGAGCCTCAGCGGAGCGCCGCGGTTCGCCGCGCCTCATCGCGGCGAGGACGGCACCCTGATGTCCACCACACAGACGTCGTCGCGCCGGTCCCCGTCCAGTACCGACGCCAGCAGCGGGGCCAGCGAGCCGGGCTCGTCCGTGGGGTGGGCCGCGACAGCGGCGGCGAGCCGGTCCAGCCCGGGGTCGATGCCCTCCGCGGGCCGCTCGACCAGACCGTCGGTGTAGAGCAGGACGCGGTCACCCGGCTCCAGGACACAGCGCGCCTCCTGGAAGTCGGGATCGGAGGACGCCCCGAGCAGCAGGCCGAGGGGGCGTTCCAGGTAGCGCACCTGCCCGTCGCGCACCAGCAGCGGTGGCGGATGACCGGCCTGCGCCCACACCAGGCACCGCTCGGCGGGGTTGTAGCGGGCCAGGACCATGGTCGCGGTGCCGTGCGAGTCGCGCGAGTGCAGCAGCAGGGTGTTGAGACGCGCGAGCGCCCCGGTCAGCGAGGAGCCCGTGATGACCATGCCCTTGGCGGTGAAGCGCAGTTGGGCCATCGTGGCCACGGCGTCGATGCCGTGCCCGGCGACGTCACCCACCACGAACAGGGCGTCGCCGTCGGGCAGTTCGATGGCGCTGAACCAGTCGCCGCCGACGTGGATCCCCGACTGGGCGGGCAGATAGGCCACTTCGACCCGCAGTCCGGCGAGGCGGACCGGCCGGGTGGGCAGGGGCAGCAGGGCGTGCTGGAGACGGGCGGCCAGGGTCCGCTCGGCGTGCAGCACGCCGTGCTGCGTCACGATCGCCTGCTCGCTCTCGACGAGGGCCAGTTCGGCGCTGCGCTGCGCGGTGAGGTCCTGGACGAAGCCGTGCACCTCGACCGGTTCGTTCCCGGTGTCCGTCACGACCTCGGCGACCATCCGCAGATGGCGGACCTCGTCTCCGGCCCGGATCCGGAACGGGACGTCGAACTGGAGCCCCGAGCGCACGAGTTCCTGCACGGCGTGGGCCAGCACCGGCGCGTCCTCGGGCAGCGCGAGCCCGGCAAGGTCGGTCAGCCGCACCGGCCCGAGCGCGGGATCGCGGTGCATGACGAGGAAGGTCTGGGAGGACCAGTTGCCCTCGCCGGTGACCAGGTTCCAGTTCGCCCAGCCCAGGTTCCCCAGCCGCTGCACGTCCGCCAGGCGCTGTTCCTGCCGGTCGGAGGAGTCGTGGCGGACCCAGGTGAGGACCAGGGCGTCGCCGAGGCGGGCCGCGTGCACCGCGTACGTCGACAGTTCGGCGGCGCCGTCCACGACCTCCTGGTAGGCGAACGGCTCGCCCTCGAACGGCTCGCCGCCGGCCAGCGTGCGCAGACAGCCCTGCCACAGCGCCTCGTCCGCCATGCTCGGGAAGCACTCCAGGATCCGCCGGCCGAGCAGTTGCCTGCCGGAGCGGCCCACGACGTCGACCGCCTCCTCGGTGGCGGCGTCGATGCGGTAGTCCTCGACCTCCCCGGAGGGACCGCGCAGCGGCGTGAGCAGCATCGCCGAGCCCGGCAGCGAGTCGAACACGGGCTGGGCGGCGGCGGCCGAGGCGGCGGCATTGCGCTCCGGCCGGGTGCCGAAGGACCGCAGCCAGCCGGCACACAGCCGGACGACGGCCTTCAGGAGATGCCGGGCCTGCGGTGAGAAGGGCCCGCTCCGGGCACGCAGGACCCCGAGGCAGACCTCGGCCTCGTCGCCGGTCGGCACGGGCAGCCAGGCGCGCGACAGCCAGCGCTCGGGCGGGTCCCCTATGAGCAGGTGCCGATCCCGGTCGGTCGCGAAGTCCTCCAGCCAGCGGGGTTCCCGCGCCCGGAGCGCTTCGAGCGCGGCGATGCCGCTGAGCGGGGGGACCCGCGTCCACTGGGCGGCCAGCGTGGTGTCGATGCCTGCGTGGCCGATCAGTTCGAGGCCTCCGGCCGGCAGCGACCGGAAGAGCAGGAGCGCGTCGGCGTCGACGTCCGCCGCGAGCTCCTCCAGGAGGCAGCCGGCCAGGTCCTGGGCAGTGGCCACATGGACGAGGGCCTTGCCGAGGCGGCCCAGTGCGGCGAAGCCGTCGTCCGGGTCGCAGGTGTCCGGCCCGGCGGGGAGCACGGCGGTGCCCTGCGGGACGGAACGGGGACCGGCGGGGCCGGGGATCGCGGCCAGGGGGGCGCCCGGAACGTCGTCGCCGAGAGGCTCCGCGACGTCCAGCGGCGGCAGGGAGTCGAGGGTTTCCGTGGGGGAGTGGAGCGGCGGCAGGGCGCCGAGGGGTTCCGTGGGGGAGCCGAGCGGCGGCAGGGCGCCGAGGGTGATCCAGCACTCCTCGAGCAGGGTGCGGTTGCCGGCCTTGGCGCGTTGCAGCAGATCCTCGCCGGCCGCGTCCGGCGTGCAGCCGGTCAGCGCCATGACCGCGCCCTTGGCACGCTCCAGCACCGCCGAGGTGGCGGCCTGGTCCCGCAACCGGTCCATCTCGGCACGTTGTCGGGCCACGACCTTGGCCAACGCGGCCATGTCGGGCGCGGTACCGGCGTGCGTGGGGCCGGTCGACTCGCTCGTCACGGGTCGAGCATCGCACATGCGCCAGGGGCCGATCGCACTGTTGTGAGCACGCATCCCACACACCGGTGACCCCTCCGGTTGACAAAACCGGTCGGGCCGCCGGTTCCGGCGGGGTCAGTGATCGGGCGGCGGGTAGAGCCACCGGCGCAGCAGCCGGCTGAGCAGGGGCATGACGAGGTAGGTGAGGAGCGGCAGCAGGACCACCGGGAACACCGCGGCCCGCAGCGGCAGGGGCCAGGCGGCGGTGCGGGGAGCCACCAGCCACTGGATGAGCAGCGTGCACGGGAAGGCGCCGAGGAACGTGGTCAGCACCATCTTCCAGCGGACCGGGGGCCGCACGGTGGTGCCGGGCAGACTGAACCAGGTCTCGAGCCCGGTCGTCGACTGCCGTTCGCTGCCCAGTTCCGTGGCGATGCCGTCGATCCGGGCGTGCCAGTCGGCCCGCTCCTGAGACCGCAGCCAGGCGGTGAGCCGGTGCGCGTCGGACCAGCGCAGCACCGCGTGGAAGCGGTGGCCGTCCTCGGGACGCAGCCAGGAGACGCCCTCGTTGCCGGGGAACCGTCTGGCGCAGCGGGTGATCCCCCGCGTCCAGCGCTCGAACTCACGCTCCCGGCCGGGACGCACCTCCCAGGTGAGGACGGTGGTGACCGGGTCGCCGTGGCGTACGTCGGTGGTGCTCATGCTCACCACGGGTCCCACGTACGGCCCGGGTCATGCCCTCGGGGCGGGGTCAGCGTCCGTGGTGGTGGTCGACCAGGGCCTGGGTGACCGCGCGGATGCTGCGGGCGATGTGCTGGAGCTGGAGCACCTCGGCCGCGTACAGCTTGATGGTGTGCTCGATGACCGACTCCGGCAGTCCGAGCGAGGGCAGGTCCGCGCGGGCGGTCTGCAGGGCGGTGCGGGCGACCCGGATCTCGTGCTGGACCTGGATCTGTGCGTGCCGGGCGAGGAGCACGGTGTGCCGCGTCAGGGCCGGATAGCTCGCGTACCGCGCCGGCACCAGCTCGCGCAGCCACTTGGCGGCGGAGCGCTCCCAGTCGTAGCTGCCGGGCGTCTTGACCTGGCACGGCCAGTCCGGGCCGGGACGGGTGGTGGTCCGCGTGGTCGTCAGGGGCATGGTGATCGCTTCCGGGTGTGCGGCGTCGTGCGGGTGTTCCGACGGATTGGGCGGCCCCGGCCTAGGGGATGACCGGAGCCGCCACGGGCTCGCGTGCAGGCGAGGCCCAGTCGAACACCCCGGGCGCCGACGCGGGTAGGTGGCGACGGCCCGGGATGTCCGTGAGGGAGCCCTCTCGGGCGGTGTGGGGGTGGGGACGGGGACAGTGGTGCGGACGGTCCCGGTGCGGTCCCGGGGTGATCCGTGAGCAGTATTTATATATGCCGTGCGCTTGGCAAGGCGTATGAAAACATTCATGCTCGATTTATTACGGATGGCCCCGTTGTGAAGGCGTATGGCCGGGGTGGTGGGGGTCAGTCCCGCAGGAAGAACTGGTGCTGGTCGGAGATCTGCTCGTACTCCTCCAGGCGGGCCTGGGTGCGCTCGGGGTCGGCGTCCGTCATGGCCTGGAGCAGGGCGGCGGCGATCACGCCGGGCGCCGCGTAGGAGTCGAAGACCAGCCGGGAGCCGGTACCGGTGGAGAACAGGACGTCCGCCTCGTCGGCCACGTGCCCGAGCGCCAGATCGGTGACGAGGGCGATCCTCAGTCCGGCGCTGCGGGCGACCCGCAGGGCGGTGAGGGTCTCCTGGGCGTGCCGCGGCATCGAGAAGGCGAGCACCCACGTGCCGCCCGCCTCGCGCGACTGCAACAGGGCGTCGTAGGCGACGCTGCCGCCCCGGGTGACCAGCCGTACGTCGGGGTGGATACGGCGGGCCGCGTAGGCGAAGTACTCGGCCAGGGACGCCGAGATGCGCAGGCCCAGAATGGTCAGCGGGGTCGACTCGGAGAGCTCGCGGCCGAGTTGGATCACCTGGTCGGGGTCGGCGAAGTCGCGGCGGAGGTTCTCCAGGTTCTCGATCTCCGCGTCGACCGCGGCCTGGAGTTCGTTGCCGCGGGACTCGTCGTCGGTGACCGGTCCGCCGGCGAGTGTGCCGAGCGCGATGGACTGGAGCTTCTCCCGCAGGGCGGGGTAGCCGCTGAAGCCCACGGCCGCGGCGAACCGGGTCACGGAGGGCTGGCTGACGCCCACGCGCTCCGCGAGATCGGTGATGGACAGGAACGCCGCCTCGGTGATGTGCTCGATCAGGTACTGCGCGATGCGCCGCTGTCCGGGGGAGAGCCGGGGCCGGTCGAAGAGCGTCCTGAGCTGGGAGGCCGGGGCCGCCTCCGTCTCCGGAGCGGCCTTGCCCGAGGTGATCGCGGATGCCTGTGCGCGTGCCTGCTGCGGCGATGACACCGAGGCGCCTCCTTTGTCTGCCACGGGAAGTCAACATAGCCCACCCCCCTCGGTGACCAGCGCTTGTCGGGAGGCGTCCGGCGGGCGCCGATCGGTACGGGTACGCCGCTCCCGATCGGGAACCCGCCGCTGGGCAAGCCCTACGACGACACCTGAGGAGCAGCCCCGTATGACGGTCCCCGAGGAGAACCGCCGGAAGACGGACACGGACACCACCGACCGGCTCGTGGCGAACCAGCACGAGGAGAGCGCAGCCCCCGCCCCCGGCGGCAGCGGGCGCACCCTGCGCGAGGCGTTCGAGGAAGCGCGGGTGGGACCCGACGACTTCGCCCGGGAATGACACCGCACGGGAAACCAGAGCTATCGGCAGGGGAGTGGCCATGGGTGCGCTGAGCGCGCTGGAACAGGCAATGGAGCACGGGTGGGAGGCGCTGTGGGCGCGGGTCGTCGACCGGGAGCCGGTCGAACTCCTCGACGCCCTGCGGCAGGAGTGCGACAGCAACGTGGTCGTGTGCAGTGAGAGCAGGGTGGTGGTCCCGAACGCGTACGACGTCGAGCTCGCGGACTTCGCCTACGACGAACTGGTGCGCCGGGGCAGCACCGTGGGCCAGGTGCTCACGGACAGCCTGGCCCGCCACGGTGAACGGCAGGGCTACGAGTGGGCGGGCCCGCTCACCGTGCACATCTCCCGGTCCGACCGGGTGCCCAACGGCCGTTACCGCGTGACGAGCGCGGCGATGCCGAACGTGAGCGCCGAGGGCTTCCAGCACGCGCTGCGCTGAACGGCCCCGGGTCGCGCCGGCCGCGGGGGTCATCGGCGGTAGATCGTGATCGAGTGGCCGACCTCGTCGACGGGACGGCTGGAGTCGATCAACTCGGCCAGCCGGCCCTTCGCCTTGGCGACCGACGAGTCCGACACGACCAGCAGTCCGCGCACCTCGTCCACCGGCACCTCGCGCGGATCGGCCGCCCGGATGCCGTAGGCGGCGGGCACGCCGCTGCCCTTGTAGACGAGCCAGACCCGCTCGCCGGGGTAGCGCTCGCGCAGCCGGTCGGCGAGCCGGCCGAGGTCCTGTCCCCAGTCGACGTTGGAGTCGTGCAGCCGCAGATGGGTGCGGGCCGGACCGCCGAACGCCTCGTTGGAGTACGGCAGGTAGTAGGGGAAGGCCCGCGCCGAGCTGACCGCGACGAACAGCACCAGCGCCCCGGTCGCGACCGTCGCCCAGTGTCGGCGCACCGCGAGGACGCAGCCGGCGGCCACCGCCAGGAACATCGGCAGGAACAGGGTGTACCGGGTGCCGAAGTCGCGCGAGCCGGTCATGGCCGAGGCCAGCAGCACCCCGGCGGGCACGAGGAGATACGGGGTGACGGGCCGCAACCGCCGTACCGTCACCAGCACCACGGCACCCGCCGCCCACAGCGCGAGCAGGCCCAGCGGGGTCTTCACCAGCAGTGCGGCCGGCAGGTAGTACCAGAGGTGGCCGGTGTACAACCGCCCGAACAGGAAGCCCTCCCACGGGTGGTTCTCGAAGCGGAACTGAACGCGCATCCCGTCCGCGTAGGCCTTCGGGAAGGGCAGCAGGTCCACGAGGGTCCCGCGCAGCCCGCGCACCACCGGCACCTGGTCCTGGGCGGCACCCCGCATCCGCGGATCGACCACGAGGTAGGACGCCCATACGACGGCTACGGCGGCCAGCGTCAGGACCGCGGCCCCGGCGAGCATGCGCAGCACGCGCCGGCGCCTGTCGTCACCGCTGCCCGCGGTCCACACCGAGAGGGCGGCCAGCCCCAGCAGGACCGGCACGGCGGGCAGCGCGCTCATCTTGGTCGCGAGGGCCGCGCCGAGCGCCAGGCCGGCGAGGGGCACGTACCGCCGCGGCCGTGCACGGGCCCGCCACAGCAGCCACACCGAGGTGAGCAGGAAACCGGCCATGGGCACGTCCAGCGTGGCCAGCGAACCGTGGGCGACGACATCGGGCGAGAAGGCGTACAGGGCGAGGGCCGCGACGCCCGCCGCCCGGCCGGCCAGTTCCCGGGCGAAGGCGAAGACCACCAGCCCGAACAGCAGCGTCAACACCAGGACCGGGAGCCGGGCCCAGAACATCAGCCGCCAGGGGTCGTTGCCCGACTCGTACAGCAGATGCGGGCCCAGGTCGATCTGGGGTCCGTCGAACGCCGTGTCCACGTGCGGGTCGGCGATCGCCACCCCGGCCGCGATCAGGAGCTTTCCGAGCGGCGGGTGCTCGGGGTTGTGGCGGATGCCCTGACCGTGCAGGTACTCGGCGGCCGTGGCCACGTAGACCGGTTCGTCGATCGTGGGGGTCTGCTGCACGGCGGTCGTCACCATGACGGCCGCCATCTGCGCGAGCAGCACGACGACGAGGAGCGGCACCAGCCACCGCCGGACCGCTCGTGGCTTCCGCACCTCGTCGTCGTGGGTCCCGGGGGCCGGGGCCAGGACCGTCTGCTGCTCGCTCGCCATCATCCGCCCGGCGGCGGGCCCGGCACGGCGGCGGGAGCGATCCGGGAGCACCTCATGGGGGCCACTCTCGCACCGCCTCCCGCCCCGCGGGCGTCACCGCTTCAGGAGTCGTACCGACAGACCTTCCGCCGTGTAGACGGGTACGGCCCGCAGCGTGCCGGAGTTCAGCTCGACGCGGTCGAACTGGCCGCGCAGTCCGCGGCAGCCGAGGACCCGGACCGTGTGCCCGGCCGCCGGCGGCCTCTTCGCGTCCAGCTCCAGCGAGAGCACGCTGCCCGCGCGGAGCACCGCGCGCCGCGTCACCTCCAGGACCGGCTCCTGGCCCGCGCGCAGCGTCACCTCCAGGGCGCCGGACTCCTGGCTGTAGGTGCCGTGGACCTGGAGCGACCTGCCGTCCACCGTCAGCCTGCCACCCTGCACCCGCACGTCCCCGTGGCCCAGCGCGTGGGCCGAACCCGCGACCAGCGCACCTTCCTTCAGCACGGTCCCGCCGGTGTACCGGTTGTGCCCCGTCAGGGCGAGCGTGCCGCTGCCCCGCTTGGTCAGCCCGCCGCGGCCGTCGATGTCGTTGCGCCAGGCGTCGGCCGCGTGGAAGCCGCCCGCGGCCGCGTCCAGCGTGACGGTGACGTCCGAGTCGAAGGAGCCGTAACCGTCCGCCGCGGCGAACAGGTCGATCCGGCCCCACTGCTCGAAGCCGTCGAGCAGGACGTAGCCCGAGGGCAGCCCGGTGGTGCGCAGCACCTCACGGCGCTGCGCGGCGTCGAGGTACGGCAGCCGCGTCTCCAGCAGCACCTCCGCGCCCTTGGGCACGGTGAACGGCGCGTCGCCGCCGTCCCGGTGCAGCACATAGGTCAACCGGGGCTTGACGGAACGGGCGTTGGCCTCCCGGTCCGCGTACGCGTCGGCGGTGTCCGCGTGGGCGTAGGCGAAGAGGGTGTCGGCCGTGGTGCCGGTCTGCTCGGTGAAGTACCGCAGCGCCTGCGCCCGGGCCGCCGCCTTCAGCTCGGCGTTCGCGGGGTCGGCCAGCGTGGCGGCGGCCAGCGCGGTCGCCATGATGCGGCCGCCCATGACGTCGACCGTCGAGTGCATGCCGGACACGATCCGGGTGTGGCTCAGCTCGAAGGCTCGCGTCACGAGCTCCTGGAAGCGCTCGGGTACGGCGTACGCGAAGGCCAGTCCCGCCAGGTGGAAGGCGTTGGTGTGGCCGCTGGGGAAGCCGCCGTCGTCCACCGGGGAGGTGCTGCGCTGGCGCAGCAACTGGGTGGCGACGACCACCTGCGAGTCGTAGACCGGGTAGCCGAGGGCGTCCTTGGCGCCCGTGTCGACGACCTCGCTGTCCTCGTTCATGCGCCACGGTCGCGGGTACTGGAAGGCGTACTTGCCGGGATTGCCGGAGGCGTACGGGCCGCGCACGGTGTCGACGAGCCTGGCGACCTGGCCGAGCGAGGAGTCGTAGGAGCCCGCGCCGATCGCCGAACCCGCCGGGGCGCCGGCCGGTACAGCGTCGCTGACGGTGGTGGCCGGGGTGGTGTCGGGCGCGCCGGTGATCGAGGTGACCGCCTTGGCGCCGGACCGGTAGAGGCCGGCCAGCGGGCCGAGGCCGCCGATCATGGCGTAGCTCTGGTGCTGGCGGTCGTAGAGGAAGGCCTCCTTGGCCTGTGCCTCGGTGCGCGCCCGGGTGACGCGAGCGCAGTAGCGCATGTTGGCGCGCAGCACCTCGGGCCGCAGCGGTGTGCCGGTGTTCCAGTCGTCGCCGGTCTTCCACACCCGGGCGAAGCCGCCGAGGACCCGCACCACCGCGTTGGTCTCGGGCGTCAGGTTCGCCATGACGTTGGACCTGTAGTCGTCCACGAACGCGGCCGCGGCGGAGGCGGCCTTGGCGTCCGCGGCGCCCAGCCAGGAGGCGAAGGTCGGCGCGGCCAGGACGCCGGCCGAGACGCCGAGGGACGTCTTGAGGAATCCCCTTCGCTGCATGGCGCGTGCGGTGAGCTGCCCGGGGGAGTGCTGCCCGGCGGATGACGGCATGGGTCTGCCTCTCTCTGGAGTTCTGCGGCCGTGCGGCCGGGGAGGTGGGGCGGATGCGACTCGTGATGCGCTTGACGGCCTGGGTGCCGAATGCGCTTTCTGAGGTCGTACGAGCGAAGATCTACGGGCGGGTCATGTCGGACCGGAGGAGACGCGGGGTCCCGCGGATGTCACCGGAGTGAACGGGCCATCGCCACCGCGCCGTCCACCGGCGGTGCCCGCAGGGGGCGCGGCCGGGCCGACGGCACGCTGTCGGCCAGCGCCGACACGAAGGCGTCGTACAGGGACGGTTGGGCGAGGACGGTACTGCCCGCGACCACGACGTCGTCGACCACCACCCCGCGGGCGGCGAGCCGTTCGACGAGCGCGGCGAGGGCGCGGCCCGCCTCGGCGATCACGGTGCGGGCGAGCGGGGATCCGGCCTCGGCGGCGGCGAAGACGGCCGGCGCGTGCCGGCCCCAGTCGGCGGAGGCGGCCGTGGCGTGCTCCAACGCGGCGCCGAGCGCGGGTGCTTCGGGGACGTCGAACCCGGCGAGCAGACCGAGCGCCAGCGCGTCGGGCTCCTCGCCGCGGTCGTGCGCCGCCCACACGGCACGGACGGCCTCGCGGACCAGGCCGGCGGCGCCGCCCTCGTCACCGAGGAGCGCGCCCCAGCCGCCGACCTGGACCGGGGTGCCGTCGGCGAAGCGGCCCATGGCCACCGAGCCGGTGCCGGCGACCAGGCCGACCCCCTTGTCCAGTCCCGCCGCGGGGACCAGCAGTTCGGCGTCGCCCACGACCAGCGCGGGCGCGTCGAAGTGCAGTTGGAGGGCGGTGCGGATCTGCGCGCACTGGCGCGGGGTCTCGCAGGCGTGCCCGCCGACGGCGAGGGCGGACGGGCGGGCGCCCGAAGGGAGCGTGTCGGCGGCCAGTGCGGCCAGCCAACCGGCGGCGGCCACCGGGTCGTGGGGCCGCCAGCCGCTGCTGGGCCGGACGTGGTCGGCGACCAGGGTGTCGCCCGCGAAGGCGCGGAGCCGGGTCTTGGTGCCGCCCACGTCGATGCCGACAACCAGGGGTGCGGTGTCCTGCACGGAACCTCTTTCGTCGTTGCGCTGTGTGCTGCGACGGTGGGCGAACCGTGCCTGGGGGCAAGGCGGTTGGAGAACTAGGGAAGCCCCGGGACGGGCTTCTGACGGACCACGGCAGGCGAGTACCGTGACGTTCGTTAGGAAGTTAACTAACGAAGTACAGTGCGTGTCAATAGGCGTCGCGCACTCGACTTCCCGGGCCCCCCGTCCCGGGTGGGAACGTACGACGCCGGAGCAACCCATCGCCGTCTCCCGCCGAGTCGCTCGGCCCGGGAGAGCGGCCTGTGACCTGGGGGAAGTGTGGAACACGACGTGGCGAGAGCCCCCCGTCTGACCGAGAGCGCGAGCGCCGTGTTCGCGGTGCTCGCCCAGGCGGGCACCGCGACCCGGCCACAGCTTGCGAGCCTGGCGCGCCTGTCCAAGCCGACGGTCTCCTCCGCCGTCGCCGAGCTGGAGGGCGTCCATCTCGCGGCCCACTCCGGCACCTCCTCGGGCGGGACGGGCCGCAGCGCCGCCGTCTACCGCCTCGGCCCGGCCGCGGGCGCCGTGCTCGCCGTCGACCTCGGCCCCGCCCTCACCCGGGTCCGCGGCTGCGCCTTGGACGGCACCCTGCTCGCCGAGACCACCGGCCCCCGGGAGGAGGCCGCCGACGTGGTCCGCGACGCCCTCTCGGCACTGCCCCCCGACGCCCCGCTGCGCGCCATCGTGGTGGCCGTCGGTGACGTCACCGCGCCGCAGCGGATGCGCCCCGCCACGGCCAAGGCCGGTCCCGTCTTCGACGCGATGACCGTCGCCCTGCCGCCCGGCGTGCCCGTCCACCTGGAGAACAACGTCAACTGCGCGGCCCTCGCCGAACTGCACGAGGGCGCCGCCCGCGGCCGGCACACCTTCGGCTACCTGCGGATCGGCGTCGGCATCGGTCTCGGCATCGTCGTGGGCGGCCATGTGCTGGCCGGGGCCAACGGCGCCGCCGGTGAGCTGGCCAGGCTGCCCTACCCCTGGGACGACGACCAGGAGCCCCGCCACGAGGCCCTGGAGGAGTACATCGGGTCCCGCTCCCTGCTGCGCCGGGCCGCCGAGGCCTGGCCGGAGTCCGACGGTGCCTGCCCGCGCACGGCCGAGCGGCTGTTCGCCCTCGCCGCGCAGGGCAGTGCCACGGCCCGTGCGATCGTCGCCCGGCATGCCGTGGACGTGGGCCGGCTGGCCGCCGCCGTGACCGCCGTACTGGACCCGGGGCTGCTCGTGCTGGGCGGCAGCACCGGCGCGTATCCGCAGCTCCTGGCCGGTGTGCGGGCCGAGCTGGAGCGGCTGAGCTGGCCCACCGAGGTGGTCAGCAGCCAGGTCGGCGAGCTGGGCACCGTCGTGGGCGCGGCACGGCTCGCGGTGGCCCGAGGAGTCCAAACCGTGACCCAGGCGGCGAGGGCGAAGGATTGACGGTTTCGGACTCGGTCTGCCAATGTCCGGACAAGCGCTTTCTAAGTCGGCCGGGACGCCGGCTTGGGCGAGCGTCCCGCCCGTACTCGACGTACGGCAACCGCACGAGGGCGTGCCCGTGCGGTGACGGCCCACAGCGGCCGGGGACCCTCGCCCGTCAGGACGACGCGGCCGGGCGAGGCCGCGCCCTCGGAAAGCGAACCTCCTGCAAACTGCACCAGTGCCGCGTCGGTCGGCGCCGTGCTCCGTCCCCTACCACGAAAAAAGGGATCGAAGATGACCACTGTGGGTGTGCGGCGCTCTAGCCGTCTCGGCCGCGGCGGCATGCGCCGCCTGGTTTCCCTCGCTGCCGCCGCCTCGGCGGGTGCCCTGCTGCTCTCCGCCTGCGGAGGCGGTGGCGACTCGGGCGGGACCTCCAAGTCCCTGACGTTCTGGATCTCCACGGTTCCGGGGCAGGACGCGGGCTGGAAGAAGATGGTGGCGCAGTACAAGAAGGAAACCGGCGTCAACGTCAAGCTCGTCAACATCCCCTACGACGGCTACACCACGAAGCTGCACAACGCCGCGCAGGCGAACTCCCTGCCCGACGTGGCGGCGGTGCCGGCGCTGGACCCGATCTGGTCGAACAAGCTGATCGACCTCAGCTCCATCGCCAACAACAAGACGAACAAGATCAACGCGAACTTCGTCGCCAAGGACTCCTCCGGGAAGGTGCTGTCCATCCCCTCGGACGTCACCGCCTCCGGCCTCTTCATCAACAAGTCCCTCTTCGAGAAGGCCGGGGTCTCCTTCCCGACCGAGCCGTCGAAGACCTGGACCTGGACCGACTTCATCGCCGCGGCCGACAAGGTGCGCGAGAAGACCGGCGCCAAGTACTCCCTGACCTTCGACCAGTCGCCGTCCCGGCTGCGCGCCATGGTGTACGAGATGGGCGGCAGTTACGTCCACGCGGACTCCGCCGGCAAGTTCTCGGTGGACGCGGCGACCAAGAAGGCCGTGAACACCTTCGTCGGCTGGAACGACGACAAGACCATGCCGAAGTCGGTGTGGACCAGCGGCGCCGACCCGTCCGCCATGTTCCAGAGCGGTGACGTCGTCGCCTACTGGTCCGGCGTGTGGCAGGTGCCGGCCTTCGCGGACAGCATCAAGAAGTTCGAGTGGGCCAGCGTCCCGACCCCCGCGCAGCCGGTGCAGGCCAGTGACGTCAACAGCGGCGGCATGACGGTCGGCTTCAACAACAACGCCGACGCGTCCAAGGCCGCGACGAAGTTCCTGTCCTGGCTGTACGAGCCCGCCCACTACCAGGCGCTGTGCGAGGCCTCCGGCTTCCTGCCCGTCGAGAGCGGTCTGAACCCGAAGTACCCCTTCGAGTCCGAGGCGGCGCAGGCGGCGTTCAAGCTCTACAACCAGGAGATCCCGCTCTACGCCCCGATCTCGGGCTACTTCAACAGCGCGCAGACGAACTGGGTGCTGAAGGGCAAGAGCCTCACCGAGGACCCGACCAAGACGGAGCTCGGCAAGGCGATCAACGGCCAGCAGTCGGCCGACAAGGCCCTGGAGAACATCGTGGCCGGCTACAACCAGCAGGTCGGCGGCTGATCGTCGGCCGGCGGGCCGGGCGGCCGGGACTCACTTCCCCCGTCCGGCCCCGGCCCCCCGCGTGACGTCGGGCTCAGGGCCTGAGCCCGCAGGAATCCATTCCACCAGCACGGAGTCAGGAAGATGACAAAACGCGCCTCGGACGTGTCCGTGAGCCCGCCCAGGAGACGCAGTAAGTACACCCTTGCGCCGCTCGTCCTCATCGCGGCCAACGTCGTGCTCTTCTCGCTGTTCTTCGTCTGGCCGGCGGTGATCGGGCTCGTCTACTCCTTCACGAACTACACGGGTGTGGGGGCGTTCCAGTTCGTCGGACTGGACAACTACAGCCACCTCTTCGGTGACTCCACCTTCTACGACGCGCTGTCCCGGACACTGCTGTACACCGTGCTCGTGGTGCCGCTGAACTTCGTGCTCTCGCTGCTCGTCGCCAACCTGGTGGTGAACAAACAGGCCAAGGGGGCGTCGATCGCCCGGGTCGTCTTCTTCGTGCCGTGGCTCATCTCGCCCATCGTGGTGGGTGTCCTGTGGCGGTGGCTGTTCGGTGAGAACTTCGGACTGATCAACTACGTCATCGAGAAGCTCGGCGGGGACGCGATCGCGTGGCAGTCGAACGCGGACCTGTCGCTCGGCGTCGTGGTCATGGCGGGCGCCTGGTGGGGCACGGCCTTCTCGATGCTGCTGTTCATCGCCGCGATCAAGAACGTACCGGTGTCGTACTACGAGGCGGCCTCGCTCGACGGCGCGGGCTCCTGGCGGCAGTTCCTCAGCATCACCCTGCCGAGCATCGCGCCCACGTCCTTCATCGTGATCCTGCTCAACACGATCAACGCGATGAAGGAGTACCCGCTCTTCCTCGCCCTCAACAACGGCGGACCGGGCACCTCGAACAACCTGCTCGTGCAGTACATCTACCAGACCGGTTTCAAGACGGGCCAGATCGGCTACGCGAGCGCCGCGTCGTTCGTGCTCATGCTCATCCTGATGGCCGTCGCGATCATCCAGTTGATCGTCAACCGGCGGATGGAGAACCGATGACCACCACAGACCTCCCTCGCCCGGTCGACGCCGGTCCCGGACGGCCCGCCGTCAGGAAGCGGACCCGCAGGGCGGGCAACGGAACGCTCCGGGGGGCGGTGTCCGCGACGACACTGCTGTGGATCCTGGCGGCCCTCTACGGTCTGCCGGTCGCGTGGTTCGTCCTCAGCTCCTTCAAGCCGGCCGGGGACCTGTTCTCCCTGCCGCTGACGGTGCTCCCGCACAACCCGACCCTGTCGGGCTACAAGGCGGCGTGGGACAGCGCGAACTTCTCCCAGTACTTCATCAACACGGCCATCGTGTGCGTGATCACCACGGTCCTCACCGTGGGAGCGAGCTGCTGCACCGGCTACGCGCTGGCCAAGTACGACAACAAGTGGCTCAAGGCGTTCTTCCTGTGCATCCTGGCCACCACGATGCTGCCCTCCGAGGTCATGCTCGCCCCCGAGTTCCTGGTCGTCCGCGACCTCGGCCTCTACAACTCCTTCGGCGGCATCATCCTGCCGGCCGTGCTCACGGCCACCGGCTGCTTCATGTTCCGCCAGTTCTTCCTGACGGTCCCCGACGAGCTCATCGAGGCCGCCCGCATCGACGGCGCCCGTGAACTGTCGATCTTCCTGCGGATCATGGTGCCGATCTCCCGGCCCATCATGCTGACGCTCGCCATCCTGTCGTTCCAGTGGCGGTGGAACGACTACATCTGGCCGCTGCTGATGCTGAACGACCCCGAAAAGTTCACCGTGCAGATCGGCATCCAGAGCCTCGTCGGCGCACAGAACATCAACTGGTCCGTCCTGCTCGGCGGTTCGGTCATCTCCATGATCCCGCTGATCGCGGTCTTCCTGGTGTTCCAGCGGTACGTCATGAACGCCGACATCAACGCCGGACTGAAGGACTGAGGGACCGACCTTGTCCACCCCGCTCGACCACGAGTTCGTCCGGTCGGTGGCCCGCGCCGCCGACCGGTCGGCCGCCCCCCTCACGGCCGGACCCGACGAGGTACCCGCCGGTGTGCCGCACCGTGATCTGGCGTGGCGGGTGAAGACCCTCGTCGCGGCGTACCGCTCCCCGGAGTCGGCCCTGCACGGCAGCGAGCGGGCCGTCGCCGCCGCCACGACCCACCTGCGCGCCCTGCGGGCCGTGCAGACACCCACCGGTCTCTTCGCGGGCGGCGACAACGTCCAGTCACCCCCGGACTCCGCGTTCACCGTCAACGACGTGTGCGACGCGTACGTCCTCGCCGCGGGCTCGGGACCGGAACTGGCCGAGCCGGCGGCCGGGCTCGCCGAGATCGCCGGCGCCGCCACCGCCAGTCTCCTGACCGGTGGTGTGCACACCCCGAACCACCGCTGGGAGCTGAGCGCGGCCCTCGCCCGGCTGCACCGCTCCTTCCCCGACGACCGGCTCCTCGCCCGCGTCGAGGAGTGGCTCGCCGAGGGCGTCGACATCGACACCGACGGCCTGTACTCCGAGCGCAGCGCCGTCTACGCGTCCGTCGTGACCAATCCGGCGCTGCTGTTGCTGGCCGAGGTGCTCGGGCGCACCGACCTGTCGGACGCCGTCGAACGCAACCTCGCCGCGACCCTGGACCTGATCAGGCCGGACGGCACGGTGGAGACCGTCCACTCGCGCCGCCAGGACCAGAAGCTGCCGTTCGCGCTGTGGCCCTACCTGCCGCACTACCGGCTGCTCGCGATCCGTACCGGCCGGGGCGACTTCGCCCGCGCGGCCCGTCTGGCGGCCGCCGGCGGCATCGACGACCCCGACCTGCTCGCCCAGACCCTCCTCACCCCGGACCTGTGCCGTGCCCTGCCGGCCCCGGATCCGGAGCGGTTCCCGCGCGCGCGGTACCTCCGCACCGCACGCCTCGCCGCACACGCCTCGGCCACCGCGCACACCGTGGTGTACGGCGGCTCCGACGTGCCCGAGCACCGGCGCATCCGCTCGGGCCTCGCCTGCAACCCCACCTTCCTGCGCATGTTCGCCGGTGCCGCCGTCCTCGACGCGGTCCGCCTCTCTCGGGCCTTCTTCGACCTGGGCCCGTTCCGTGCCGCCGACATGGAACAGCTCGCCGACCACCGGTACCGGCTCACCCAGACCCTCACCAGCGCCTACTACCAGCCGCTCCCGAAGGAACGCAGACGCGAGGACGGCGCATACCGCCTGGTGGACGAGGGCCGTTTCTCCGCGGCCATGGCCTTCCCCGACCGCACGCAGGACCAGGTCTCCCACACGACCCGGGTCGAGGTCGACCTGCGGGAGGACGGGGCCGACCTGCGGTTCGACATCAGCGGCCCACCGGTGCCCTGGGCCCTCGAACTGACCTTCCGGCCGGGCGGCGAGCCTCAGGGCGCCGTACCGCTCGGCGACGGGCGCTGGTGCCTGACGACCGGGCCGATGACCTACCGCGTCGGCGACGACGAGATCCGTGTCGAGGCCGCCGTCGAGGCGGGCGAACCCCTCGCAGGCCCGGACCGGACCGATGTGCTGCGCTACGACCCGGGCCAGGACCACACCGTGGCGGGCGGCACCGACGCGACGACCGGAACCCGCGTCTACCTCGGCGGCCTGGGCCCGCAGACCCTGACCGTCGCCCTGCGCGCCCGCCGGTCCGCGCCCGCCGAGTGACCCCGACGAACCACGCCATGGCCACCCCAGGCAGGAAGGGCTGAACCCCGTGCAGCACATGTCCACTCCCGTGCATCTCCCGCGCCAGCTCGGTCCGTTGCACGACCTGCCGGACAGCCCGGAGGCCTACGACGCGGTCCTCGCCGACGTCGTCGAGCAGGCCCTGGAGCGGATCACCCCCGAGGGCAACCTCGAACACCCCGACTGTGTCGACGACATCGGCGACACCTCGCTCGGCATCACCTCCCTGCTCGCGTTCGCCTGGCAGCGCGGCAAGGACCCGAGGCTGCCGGAGGCGGTCGGCCGCAGCCTGCGCTTCCATCTGCGCGAGCGGGTGTACACCGACGACAACCCGGGCTACCCGAACCTGAAAGTGCGCGACTCCGGTCTGCCGTACGCCCGTTACACCCTGGCGGCGGGCGCCCACCCCGTCGGCGACTGGCCGAGCACGGTGTGGGCGCTGCTCCAGGCGGTGAACGTGCTCGACGCGGCGGAGGGCCTCGTCGACGACGGCCTGAAGGACGAACTCCTCGACGTGGCCCGCGGATACTGGCGCTGGCTCACCGAGGCGACCTTCTTCAACCCGCAGGAGGCCGCCAACCAGGCGATCGGCTGCGTGGTCGGCGGCCTGATGCTGGCGGCCCATGTGCCGGACCCCGAGGCGCAGTCGGTGCGTGCGCGGGCCCTGCGCCTGTACCGGGACGAGATCCGCGCCCACCGGGTCGAGGACCGCGGCGCGGCCCTGCCGCCCGAGCACGGCGGCGCCTACGACAACAACTACGGCCCGATCTCCCTGTCCTTCCTCGCCCAGGCCCACCGGGTCAGCGGCGAGGAGATGTTCGCCGAGGACGGCGACACCCTGGCCCGCTACATCGACGCCCGGCTCACCAACGGCGGCTTCGACAACGGCGGACCGCGCTACAGCGAGCAGCACTCCGCCTTCGAATCGGTCCTGGGACTGCGCTACTTCGGTGCCCGCGTCGGCGCCGACCTCGGCCGCTACCGGGGCGACTCCCACTGGGGCCGGCACGCGGTCAAGGCGGACGGGGCAGTCGACGGCCACTTCGCCTGGATGCTGGTCTGGCAGATCCAGGACACCGCCCGCTGGCACCGCGAGCCGTCCACCGCGACCGCCCGCCACCAACTGCGCGCCGGCAGCGTCTCGGTGGCCTTCGACTCCCGGATGACACCGGCGGTCGTGGAGGCGGCGGGCACCTACTACCTGCCCGCGGCCGTCAACCGCCAGCACGGCTTCGGCCCCGTCGTCGACGGCTTCCTGCTGTGCCGCCCCATGGGCGAGGTCCGGGTGCGCGACGTGCGCGCCGACGGCCTCACCGCCAAGCTGGTCACCAAGCCGGTCGTCGGCCGCGACCACGTCCTGCGCCATCTCCAGTCCCTGTACGTCACCGACGGCACGAGCCTGTGGACCACGGTCACCGTGGAACGCCTGCCCGGCACGCCCCACCTGCTGGCCGGGCTGCCGTACGCCGAGGACGACGGCGACAGGGTGCGCCGGACGGCCGAGGGCGAGGTGGCCTCCGCGGGCGCCCTGCGGCTGACCCACCCCGAGGCGGAGGGCGCCGACCACTTCGACGCCCGCTCGGCGACGACCCAGGAGCAGGCCGCCTTCGCCCTGGCCGCCGACCCCCGCGGCTACGGCAACCCCGACGAGGGCTGGCGCCACCTGGTCAGCTCCACGGCCCTGGAGGCGGGCCCGGTCCCGGACGCGCCGGACGACCTGCACGCCTTCGCCGTGCGCTACGGCCCCGCGGGCTCCTTCACGGCGGCCTTCGCGCGCGAGGGCACGGGCCTCACGGTGCACACCGGGGTCTTCACCGCGCGCATCGGCGACCCGGCGGGCGACGCCCACGGCGAGCCCGAACTGACGCTGTCCGCCTGCTGAGGCGCCGGGGCCGGGCCGAGCCTCACGCCCGGGTGCCGGCGCGCGGCAGCGCCGACACCGGCACCACGAGGTCGGCCCGGTCCCGGGTCGCCGCCACCAGCTCCGCGTTGCGCTGGTCCGAGCGCGTCACCCACGCCACCGCCTCCTCGTGGGTCTTGCCGAACTCCTCGTGCCGGGCGACCAGCCGGCGCAGCCGCTCGTCCTCGTCGAGCTCGCAGAACCACACCTCGTCCAGGGCGGGCCCCACCCGCGCCCAGGCGCCGGTGCCGAGCAGCAGGTAGTTCCCCTCGGTGACGACCAGACGGGCCGTCGGCGGCACCGGGATCGCCCCGGCGAGCGGCTGTTCCAGCACCCGCTCGAAGCCCGGCGCGTACACGACGTCCCCGTCCGTCTCCTCGCGCAGCCGCCGCAGCAGGGCCGCGTAACCGGCGGCGTCGAAGGTCTCGGGCGCCCCCTTGCGGTCCCGCAGCCCGAGCCGGTCCAGCTCCACGTCGGCGAGGTGGAAGCCGTCCATGGGGACGTGCGCCACCCAGGGCTCGCCCGGGCCGTTCAGGGCCCGCACCAGATGCTCGGCGAGGGTCGTCTTGCCCGCGCCGGGGGAGCCGGCGACACCCAGCACCGCCCGCCTGCCGGGCGCGGCGAGGGAACGGGCACGGGTCACGAGGTCGTCGAAGGTCAGCGGCACACACCGAGTGTGTCATTCGATGACTTCAGGTCGGCCAGGCACCCTGGAGAGCGCAAGGGGGAGAAAGGAGCCCCAGCCGTGCCCCAGTACCACGACCGGTCCGACGCCTCGGGCGCCCCGGACGCCGCCGGCGCCTCCGACGAGGCGCGGATCCGCGCCCTCATCACCGCGTGGGCCGCGGCCGTCCACCGCGGGGACCTCGCCGGCGTGAGCGCGGACCACGCCCAGGACATCGTGATGTTCGACGTGGCCTCACCCCACCACGGCATCCGAGGACTCGCCGCCTACCGTGCGGCCTGGCCGCCGTTCTTCGCCTGGCAGGCCCAGGGCGCCCGCTTCGACATCGAGTCCCTCCACGTCACCGCGGGCCGGGACGTCGCCTACGCCCACGCCCTGGTGCGCTGCGCCACCCCGGAGGAACTCGCCGCCGACCCCGGCTTCCGGCTCCGGCTCACCTTCGGTCTGCGCAAGGAACGCGGCCGCTGGCTGGTGGCCCACGAGCACCACTCCTTCCCGCACGACTGAATCCGTTTGTTGACGAGGCGAAAGGCTGGGCACCGTGTCCTGTATGACGGAGCTCGGTCTACCCGCAGAGATCAAGGCCTGCCTGTTCGACCTCGACGGGGTCGTCACCAGGACGGCCGTCGTGCACGCGGCCGCCTGGAAGGAGATGTTCGACGCGTTCCTGCGCGAACGCGAGGGAGAACACTTCCGGCCTTTCGACGACCACGACTACGACGAGTACGTCGACGGCCTGCCGCGGGCCGACGGCGTGCGCACCTTCCTCGCCTCCCGCGGCATCGAACTGCCGGACGGGAAACCCGACGATCCCCCCGGCGCGGAGACGGTCAACGGCCTCGGCAACCGCAAGAACGCCCTCGTCCTGGAGAAGATCCGCACGGACGGCGTCGAGGCATACGACGACACCCTGGCCTACATCCGCGCGGCCCGCGCCCAGGGTCTGCGCACCGCGATCGTCTCCTCCAGCGCCAACTGCCGTGACGTGCTGCGCGCGATCGACGCCGAGGACCTCTTCGACGTACGCGTCGACGGAGTGGTCGCGGCCGAGCGCGGGCTGCCCGGCAAGCCGCACCCCGACACCTTCCTCGCCGCCGCCGAGGACCTGGGCCTGGACGCACCCCGCTCCGCCGTCTTCGAGGACGCCCTCGCCGGCATGGACGCCGGCCGCGCGGGCGGGTTCGGATACGTCGTCGGACTCGACCGCGTCGGACAGACCGACGCCCTGTACGAGCACGGCGCGGACATCGTCGTGAAGGGCCTCGCCGAGCTCGGAGGACACGCGTGATCACCCAACGCTCCTACACCGTCGAGCCGTGGGCCGTCCGCGAGACCCACCTCAACCTCGACGTCCTGGCCCAGAGCGAGTCCGTGTTCGCCCTGTCCAACGGCCATGTCGGCTGGCGCGGCAACCTCGACGAGGGCGAACCGCACGGCCTGCCCGGCTCCTACCTCAACGGCGTCCACGAACTGCATCCGCTGCCGTACGCCGAGGCGGGCTACGGCTACCCCGAGTCCGGCCAGACCGCCATCAACGTCACCAACGGCAAGATCGTGCGGCTCCTCGTCGACGACGAGCCCTTCGACCTGCGCTACGGCCGTCTCGTGGCCCACGAACGCTGCCTCGACCTGCGCCGGGGCGTCCTGGAGCGGTCCTGCGAGTGGATCTCGCCGGCGGGCTCGCGGATAAGGGTGCGCTCGACCCGGCTCGTCTCGCTCACCCAGCGGGCGGTCGCCGCCGTGGCCTACGAGGTGGAGCCCGTCGACAGCCGCACCCGGGTGGTGATCCAGTCGGAGCTGGTCACCAACGAGAGCCTGCCCGGCTCGAACGGCGACCCGCGCGCCTCCAAGACCCTGAAGTCACCCCTGGAGCACGAGGAGGGCTTCGCCGACGGGACCCGGCTGCGCCTCGTGCACCGCACCCGGCACAGCGGACTGCGGGTCGCCGTGGCAGCCGACCACGTGATCGAGGGACCGGAACGCACCACCATGAGCAGCGAGGAGACCGTGGACCTCGCCCGGCTGACCGTCACCTCCGTCCTGGAGCCGGGGCAGCGGCTGCGGGTGGAGAAGCTCGTCGCCCACGGCTGGTCCGGGGGCCGTTCGCGGCCCGCGATGAGCGACCAGGTCGACGCGGCGCTGGCGGCCGCGGCCCACAGCGGCTGGGACGGACTCCTGGACGAGCAGCGGTCCTATCTCGACGACTTCTGGGCCCGCGCCGACGTCGAGGTCGACGGCGACGAGGAGATCCAGCAGGCGGTCCGCTTCGCCCTCTTCCACGTCCTGCAGGCGGGCGCCCGCGCGGAGCAACGCGCCATCCCCGCCAAGGGGTTGACCGGGTCCGGATACGACGGGCACGCCTTCTGGGACACCGAGACCTTCGTGCTGCCCCTGCTCACCTACACCGAGCCCCGCGCCGTGGCCGAGGCCCTGCGCTGGCGGCAGAAGACACTGCCCGCGGCCCGCGAGCGCGCCGCGCAACTGGGCCTGAACGGCGCCGCGTTCCCCTGGCGGACCATCGAGGGCTCGGAAGGCTCGGCGTACTGGCCCGCGGGCACCGCCGCCTTCCACGTCAACGCGGCCGTCGCGGACGCCGTCGTGCGGTACACCGAGGCCACCTGCGACACGGACTTCGAACGCGACACCGGCGTCGAACTCCTCGTGGAGACCGCCCGGTTGTGGCGCTCGCTGGGCCACCACGACCACCACGGCGTCTTCCACATCGACGGCGTCACCGGGCCCGACGAGTACAGCGCGGTCGCCGACGACAACACGTACACCAACCTCATGGCCCGCGCGAACCTCCTCGCGGCGGCCGAGGTGTGCGGCCGGTATCCGGAGCGGGCCGCCGAGCTCGGCGTCGACGACGAGGAGAGCGCCGCCTGGCGGGACGCCGCCGAGGCCGTGCACATCCCCTACAACGACGAACTCGGCGTCCACGAGCAGCACGCCGGTTTCACCCGCTACCAGCGCTGGGACTTCGAGGGCACCCGCGCCGACCAGTACCCGCTGATGCTGCACTTCCCCTACTTCGACATCTACCGCAAACAGGTCGTCAAGCAGGCCGATCTGGTGCTGGCGATGTACCTGTGCAGCGGCTGGTTCGAGGAGTTCCACGACGAGGAGCAGATCGCCCGCAACTTCGCCTACTACGAACCCCTGACCGTACGGGACTCCTCCCTGTCGGCCTGCGTGCAGGCGGTCGTCGCGGCCCGCGCGGGACACCTGTCCCTCGCCTACGCGTACACGGCCGAGGCGGCGCTGATGGACCTCGCCGACCTGGAGAACAACACCCGCGACGGCCTCCACATCGCCTCCCTCGCCGGCACCTGGACGGCCCTGGTCGCCGGGTTCGGCGGTCTGCGCCGCGACGGCGACTCCCTGCGCTTCGCGCCCCGGCTGCCGGAGCGGTTCAGCCGCCTCGCCTTCAACCTGCAGCTCCTCGGCCGCTGTCTGCGGGTGGAGATCGGCCCGGACAAGGCGACGTACACCCTGCGGTCGGGGGCGCCGCTGACGATCCGCCACCACGGCACCCCGATCACCGTGAACGGCGACGGCCCCGTGGTCCGACCCGTCCCGGCACCGAGGGACCGCCTGGCTCCGGAGCCGCCCCGGCACCGCGCCCCGCACGCCCGCTGACCCGGACGGGCGATCCGGACAGGCGCCGCTTGGCCGAACTCCGCCCTGCACCCCCTCCGGCCCCGGGTTAGGTTGTCCGTGCCTGCGAGGGCACAAGCCTTCGAGGACAGCAGCCTTCGAGGACCTGACCAGTCCCCGAGGCACACGGGGGAGGGGTGGACGATGACCCACGGCGACAGCGCGCTGCTCGTCGGAGGCGACCGGCGCACACCGTCGGTCGCCTCCGGCGCGTCACGGCGCGCCGGCAGCTCCTGGCCGCTCGCGGTGGTGGGCGCCGCATTCACCCTGGCCCAACTCCTCCTCGTCCGCCCCGGCATGGGCCTCGGCTGGGACGAGACCGTGTACGTCAGCCAGGTCGGCACCCAGGCCCCGGCCGCCTTCTTCAGCGCCCCGCGCGCCCGCGGGGTCTCCCTGCTGGTCGCGCCGATCGCGAGCTGGTCGACCTCGACGGAACTCCTGCGGGTCTACCTCGCCGTGCTGTCCGGCCTCGGCCTGTGGCTGGCCCTGCGCGCCTGGCGCGGCCTCTTCCCGGTCCGTGTCCTCGCCGTCGCGGGCGCCCTGTTCGCCTCCCTGTGGATCACCCTGTTCTACGGTCCTCAGGCCATGCCGAACTACTGGGTCGCCGTCGGCGGGCTGGGCGCGGCCGGCTGCTTCCTGCGGGCCCGCAGGGACCCGAGGGCCCTGTGGGGGGTCGCGGCGGGCGCCTGCCTCATGGCGTGGATGCGGCCCACCGACGCCGTGTGGGTCACCCTCCCGCTGCTCGCCGCCGCAGCCGTCGGCCGCAGCCCACGGTCCGTCCTCGCCCTGCTGGCCGGACTGGTGGCGGGGGGCACGCAGTGGGTCGTCGAGGCGTACGTCAGCTACGGCGGCCTGGCCGAGCGGCTGCACGAGGGCTCCCGTATCCAGGGCGGGCTCGGCCCGCAGTTCGCCGTGGACGACCAACTGCGCAGCCTGAGCGGCCGGTCGCTGTGCCGTCCCTGCACGGGGCCGATGCCGGACCCCGCCGTCATGGTCTGGTGGGCGGTCCTGCCGCTGCTGGCCGCCGTCGGACTGGTGGTCGCCGTGCGGGCCGGGCGCACCCGGGCCACCCTCGTCCCGCTGGCCTGCGCCGCGACGGCCGCCGTTCCCTACCTGTTCCTGATCGGGTACGCGGCCCCGCGCTTCCTGCTGCCCGCCTACGCCCTGCTCGCGATCCCGGTCGCCGACGCGCTGTTCCATCTGGCGACCACCCCGGCCGGCCGGTGGCGGCCCGTCCCGGCGGTGCTGCTCGCGATCGGGCTGGCAGGTCACCTGGCGGTGCAGTACGCCGTGCTGGAGCGCACGGTGCACCGCACCACGGGCCACCACCGCGACTGGGCCGACACCGCCGACGAGCTGAACCGCCTGGGGGTGCGCCGGCCCTGTCTGCTCACCGGCCGTCTGTCGGTCCCGGTCGCCTACTACGCCGGGTGCACCTCGGCGGCGGCCTGGGGCCACAACGCCAACAGCACCGAGGCCGGGATCGTCGGGGCCTCCCACCGTATGCCCGTCGCCGTCCTCACCCGTCACGGCGCCGCGCCACCCGCCTACGCCCGCGACTGGCCCACCGTGCCCGCCGCCGGGATGGACATCCACGTGGCGCCGAACGTGAGTGCGCACGGGCCGACCTGACGCCCCGGAAAGCTGTGAACGGCGACCGGCGTTTCCGGCCCCCGCGCTTCTGGTAGGACTCGGATGTCGGCGCGAGGGCGAGGGGGAGTGCCATGGCGTGGAACGAGAACGGCGGACGGCTGGGGGAGGAGTTCTTCACCCCGGGCTCCTCGTCCTTCACCGAGTTCCTGGCGGCCCACCGCCCCGAACTGCTCAGCACCCGCCGTGTCCTGCCCGACGGTGTGCGGGCCGCACCGGACCAGGTGCCGCACGGCACCACCGTGCTGGCCCTGTCCTACCGCGACGGCGTGCTCATCGCGGGCGACCGCAGAGCCACCATGGGCCACCTCATCGCCCAGCGCGACCTGGAGAAGGTGCACCCCGCCGACGACCACACGGCGGTCGCCTTCGCCGGCACCGTCGGACTCGCCCTCGACATGGTCAAGCTCTACCAGGTCGAGCTGACGCACTTCGAGAAGATCGAGGGCGTCGCCATGACCCTCGACGGCAAGGCGCGCCGGCTCGCCGGCATGATCCGCCAGAACCTCGGCCAGGCCATGCAGGGCCTCGCCGTGGTCCCCCTCCTCACCGGTTACGACCCCTCCGCGCCCGAGGGCGGACGCGGCCGCATCTTCAGCTTCGACATCGCCGGGGGCCTCTACGAGAGGACCGACTTCCACGCCGAGGGCTCGGGATCGCCGTACGCCAGGGGCGCGTTGAAAAAGCTGTTCCGCAGGGGCCTGGACCGCCGTGAGGCCGCCCTCGCCGCGCTCCAGGCGCTCTACGACGCGGCCGACGACGACTCCGCCACCGGCGGCCCCGACCTCAGCCGCAGGATCTACCCCATCGTCTCCGTCATCACCGAGGACGGCTTCGAGCGGCTTGCCGAGCAGGAGACCGCGGACCTCAGCCGCGAGATGGTCGAGAAGCGCCGCGACCGGCCGGACGGGCCGAACGCGACGCCCTGAACGGGCACTTTCCCCAGTCGTGGGAAAGACCTGTCACGGGCTTTACTGCACATGACTTGCAGGTACCGGAGGATGGCACGAGGCTGCTGACCGCGGCCGTGCCCCCCGAAGAAGGATCCTCCGCCCGATGACGGCCGCCCCTGACTCCGCTCCGCCCCTCCCCGCCGCCGACGCCCCCGTGCGGGGCTCGGTACGGCACCGCGTCCGTGGCTCCATGACGCGGCAGGAGTGGATCAGGGCGGGCGGCATGGCCGCGGTCGTGGTGGGCCTGCACGTGGTCGGCTGGGTCACCCTCGTCGCGATCGTCGCCCCGCACCACTACGCCGTCGGCGAGAAGTCCTTCGGCATCGGCATCGGCGTCACCGCCTACACGCTCGGGATGCGGCACGCCTTCGACGCCGACCACATCGCGGCCATCGACAACACCACCCGCAAGCTCATGGGGGAGGGGCAGCGGCCGCTGTCGGTGGGCTTCTGGTTCTCGCTCGGTCACTCCAGCGTGGTCTTCGTCCTCGCCCTGCTGCTCTCGCTCGGCGTCAAGGCCCTCGCGGGACCGGTCCGCGACGACGACTCCCACCTGCACGACGTGACCGCGCTGATCGGTACGACCGTCTCGGGCGCGTTCCTCTATCTGATCGCCGCGGTCAACCTGGTCGTCCTGGTGGGCATCTGGAAGGTGTTCCGGCGGATGCGCTCCGGCCGCTACGACGAGGCCGCGCTGGAGGAGCAGTTGAACCACCGCGGCTTCATGAACCGCCTGCTCGGCCGAGTCATGAAGTCGATCACCAAGCCGTGGCAGATGTACCCCCTCGGCCTCCTCTTCGGCCTGGGCTTCGACACGGCGACCGAGATCGCCCTGCTGGTCCTGGCCGGGTCGGGCGCGGCCTCCGGGCTGCCCTGGTACGCGATCCTCACCCTGCCCGTCCTCTTCGCCGCCGGCATGTCCCTCCTGGACACGATCGACGGCTCCTTCATGAACTTCGCCTACGGCTGGGCGTTCTCCAAGCCGGTCCGCAAGGTCTACTACAACCTCACGATCACCGGCCTGTCGGTCGCGGTGGCCCTTCTCATCGGCACGGTCGAGCTCCTCGGCCTGCTGGCCGACAGGCTGGACCTCCGCGGCCCCTTCTGGTCCTGGATCAGCGGCCTCGACCTCAACCTCCTGGGCTTCGTCATCGTGGCGCTGTTCCTCGCCACGTGGATCGTCGCCCTGGTGGTGTGGAAGGTGGGCCGCATCGAGGAGAAGTGGACGGCGGGCCTGGCGGACGAGCGGACCGGCGGCTGACGTCCCGCCCCGCTCACGCCCGCACCCGGAACTCCTTGCGCCACTTGACGAACTGCTGTTCCGGATCGCCGGTGTACGACCACGGGGTGCGGGTGCCCCGGCGGTCCAGGAGACGCAGGAGCGGTACCGCGATCTCCGCCAGGCCCGCGTGACAGGCCGCGTGGGTCAGGTAGTTGAGGTCGCGCAGCTCGCCCGGGGCCACCGTCCCGTCGGTGCGGCCCACGATCCAGCGCTGCCAGGTGCGCCGTACGTCGCTGACGGCCCCGTCGTTCTTCCAGTGCTGGCCCAGGCCCACGGGGGTGCGCCGGTCCTCGGTGGCGTCCGTCGCGGTGCGGTACTCCTCGACCCGCGCGTACTGCACCAGCACCGGCAGCGCGGAACCCGGCGGTGCCACGCCGGCCGCGTCCCGGGCGAAGTCGTACATCAGGCCGTTCGAGCCGTGCCAGCGGGCCGAGTAGTAGTGCAGCACCTGGAGGTGGCCCTCGACGCTGTACGGGTCGCGGCCGTGCAACTCGTCCCACCAGCGGCCCAGTTCCTGCCGCCGGACGCCGGCCGGGTACAGCCTGGCCACCGAGATCAGGGAGATCCATGGCGTCGGGTCGTCCACGAACGCCTCCGACGCCTGGAGGCAGGCCATCACCGCGGCGTCGACGCGGCGCTGGTCGATCGGCACGCCCCGGCCCGCGGCGATGGCCAGGTTGAACGCCCGGGCCGTCTCGGTGGCCGCCCGCAGCACCAGCGCGTCACCGTTGTGCGGTTCGGCCGCGAGCCACGACTCGACGGTCGAACTGCCCGCGCAGGCCTGGGCGAGCGCCCGTACCCGGTGGCCCCGCGAGAGCCAGTCGGGCCCGGTGGCGCGCAGCAGTTCGCGCAGGCCCTGCCAGCGGCCGATGACGATGTCCTGGCGGGCGCTGGTGAGCGGGAGGTCCCCGCAGTCGGGATCGAATTCGGGGGCGAAACGGTCTCTCGCCATCGCACAGCCCCTCAGAAGTCGGTGGGGAGACCCTCGTGGACGAGTGAGGGCCCGGCCGTCGCGCCGTCGGGCAGGTAGTCCGTCTCGACGGTACGGCTCGCGTCAAGTCGCGCGGGCCGGTAGTAGTCGCTGCCCCGCTTCCAGTACCAGAGCATCGGGACCAGGCCCACGGCCAGCCCGCCGATGCCGATGGCGATGGCGGCGGTGCTCAGCTCGCCCAGTGACTCGACGAAGATCCAGAACATGAACAGGGCGCCCAGCAGCGGCCAGAGCCCACCGAGCAGGAAGTCGGTGGGGGACTTCAGCAGCATCTTGCGGTACGCGACGACGACCGCGAGGCCGCTGAGGCCGTAGTAGACGGCGATCTGAAGGCCGATCGCCGAGATGGCGTCGGAGAGGATGTCGCCCACCGAGCCGAGGGCGTTGGAGGCGATGAACATCAGCAGCGCCACCGTGCCGACCACCACGATCGCCACCCAGGGGGTGTTCCAGCGGCGGTGCACCTTGCCCAGCGCCGACGGCATCGTACGGTCCCGGCCCATCGCGAACAGCGAGCGGGTGACCTGGATCAGCGTGGTCTCCAGCGTGGCGATGGTCGACAGCATCACCGCGACGATCAGCAGCTTGCCGCCCCAGCCCGGCCAGATCTCCTCGCCGAGCACGGCCAGCACGTTGGCGTCGTTGTCCTCGATCTGCTTCGAGGTGAGGATGACGTTCACCGCGATGGTGAAGACCTCGAACAGCAGGAAGACGATGCCGACCCCGATGAGCCCCGCGAGTCCCGTCGTACGGCGGCTGTTGCGGGTCTCCTCGCTCAGGTTGCTGGTGACGTCCCAGCCCCAGTAGTAGAACGCGGCGATCAGCGCGCCCGACGCGAAGCCCGCCATGCCGTCGAAGTGGCCGAAGCCCAGCCAGGACCACTCGAAGGAGCGCGCGTTGCCCGTGTGGAAGAGGGCGAGCACCGCGAACAGGGCCAGTATCGCCAGTTCCACACCGGACATGACGAGTTGGGCGCGCACGGTGAGCCGGGCGCCGCCGAGCACCACGAGCAGCATCAGCACGAACCAGGCCGCGCCCACGACGGTCGACAGCGCGGTGTTGTCCGCGAGGTCCGCGTCGAAGAGGGCCAGTGTCATCGAACCGGCGGGCAGCGAGCCGGCCACCATGAAGATGGTCGCCGAGATGACCAGCGCCCAGCCGGAGACGAAGCCCAGGAAGGGGTGGAGCGTACGGCCCACCCAGGAGTAACTGGCGCCCGCGTTCACGTCGATGCGGCTGAGGTAGCTGAACGCCAGCGCGATGCCGAGCATCGGTATCGCGCAGTACAGCAGTGCCGCCGGACTGGCCAGGCCCACCGAGCCGACCAGGACCGCGGTGGTCGCGGCGATCGAGTACGCCGGCGCGCTGCCCGCGACGGCCATCACCACGGTGTCGAAGGTACCGAGGGCGTTGGCCTGCAGCCCTCTGCCCCTGCTGATGCTCATGGTTGTGCTGCTTTCCGTCGGGCACGACGCACGGCGGAGGGGACCGCGCGGCGCAAAAGGGGGTGGGGGGTGGCGGTGTCCCGGATTGCGGAGGGGTGACCTCGGGCCGGGGCGGTGAGAAGCGGAACCGAAGAGGGCGCGGAAGACCGTACGACCGCTGCGTGGACGGCCGGTCACTCCGTGTGTGCGAGTGATGATAGCCCTATTCCTTGACCCTTCAAGATTAACTGGGGGGTAACCTTCCGGCTGTGGAATGGCTTACTCCGGCAGCCTTTTGAGGTTGGGGAGCGCATACGGGGAAACGCGGATCAGGACATCGCACCGAACCGTACGCGACGCGCGAGGGAGGCAGCCCATGGGCACCGAACCGACACCTGCCGAGTCGATGGCCGACGACGCCTACCAGCCCACCGGAACCAACGAGGAGCAGGAGGACGCGGCGCCCCTGGACCTCCAGGACGCCCTCGACGAGCGGACCTACGACGACACCCTCGACGAGGGCTACTCGCCGCCGGAGAAGCCCCTCGGCGTCACCCGGCACGGCACCACCGCCGCCGAGCAGCACGAGGGCGAGACCCTCGACGAACGCCTGGCCCAGGAGGTTCCCGAGGGGACCGAGCCCCTCGGCGACGAGATCGGCGACCTGCCCGGCGGCGAGGGCGAGCCGGTCGACCCGCAGGCCGGTGCCGACCGCGCCGGACGCCTCGTCGCCCCAGACGAGGGCGCCCACCCCACCACCACGAAGGACGAGGTCGCCACCGACGTGGGCATCGACGCGGGCGCGGCCGGCGCGGAGGAGGCCGCCATGCACGTGGTCGAGGACCCCGACCGGCTCTGAGGGTCAGTCCCCGATCCGGTCGATCTGGCGGAGCTTGTTCGTGGCGTCCAGGGCCGCGACCTTGTACGACTCGGCGAGCGTCGGGTAGTTGAACACCGCGTCCACCAGGTAGTCGACCGTGCCGCCGCAGCCCATCACGGTCTGCCCGATGTGGATCAGCTCGGTCGCCCCGGTCCCGAAGCAGTGCACCCCGAGCAGGGTGCGGTCGACCGGGGAGACCAGCAGCTTCAGCATCCCGTGGGAGTCCCCGATGATCTGGCCGCGGGCCAGTTCGCGGTAGCGCGAGATGCCCACCTCGAAGGGCACGCTGTCCTCGGTGAGCTGGTCCTCGGTGCGCCCGACGAAGCTGATCTCCGGGATGGTGTAGATGCCGATGGGCTGCAGGTGGTGCATCTGCCCGACCGGCTCGCCGAACGCGTGGTAGGCGGCCGACCTGCCCTGCTCCATCGAGGTCGCCGCGAGGGCCGGGAAGCCGATCACGTCTCCCACGGCGTAGATGTGCGGCACCTCGGTGCGGTAGTGCTCGTCGACCGTGATCCGGCCGCGCCGGTCGGCGCTCAACCCGGCCTTGTCCAGGTCGAGTTCGTCCGTCAGGCCCTGCCGGCCGGCCGAGTACATCACCGCGTCGGCCGGGATCTTCTTGCCGCTCTCCAGGATGGTCAGCGTGCCGCGCGGATGGCGTTCGACCGCGGCGACGGTCTCGCCGAACCGGAACGTCACCGCGAGGTCGCGCAGGTGGTACTTCAGCGCCTCGATGACCTCGACGTCGCAGATGTCGAGCATCCCGGCCCGCTTCTCGACGACCGTCACCTTGCTGCCGAGCGCGGCGAACATCGAGGCGTACTCCATCCCGATGACCCCCGCGCCCACGATCACCATCGAGCGCGGGACGCGTTCGAGGGCGAGCACGTTGTCGGAGTCCATGATCGTGCGGCCGTCGAACTCGACGCTGTCCGGCCGCGCCGGTCGGGTACCGGTGGCGATGACGATGTGCTCGGCGCTGAGCAGCCGTTCGTGACCGGTGACCTCGCGCAGCGCGACGGTGTGCGGGTCGACGAAACGACCGGTGCCGGCGTAGAGGGCGATGTGGTTGCGGGAGAGCTGGCTGCGGATCACGTCGACCTCACGGCCGACCACGTGCTGGGTGCGCGCGGTCAGGTCGGAGACGGTGATGTCCTCCTTGAGCCGGTAGCTCTGGCCGTACAGGTCGCGCTGGGTGAGGCCGGTCAGGTACAGCACCGCCTCGCGCAGGGTCTTGGAGGGGATGGTGCCGGTGTGGATGGAGACCCCGCCGACCATGTCGGGGCGGTCGACGACGGCGACCCGGCGGCCCAGTTTGGCCGCGGCGATGGCGGCCTTCTGGCCCCCGGGACCGGATCCGATGACAAGCATGTCGAAGTCGGGCACCCTCGGAAGTCTGGCAGCCGTGGGGCCCCTTTCGAAAGGGTGAGCAGTGAACCGCCGGAACCTAGCGTCCGCGCGGATCCCCGGGAGGTGCCGCGCGATGTGCCGCGGACCGCGACAGCTCAGGCCGGCCGCGGGACAATACGGCCATGGGTCACCGCCTCGCCGACACGAGCACCCCGGCCCGGCTCGCCGCCCCCGACGAGGGCATCGGCCGGGACGAACTGGCGCTCGCCACCCGCAACCACGGCCTGCCCCTCGAAGCCCTGCGCTACGACCTCACCCCGCCGGGCCTGCACTACGTCCTCACGCACTACGACATCCCGTACGTCCCCGAGGGCACCCCCTGGCGACTCGCCGTCGGAGGCCGGGTCCGCCGCCCGCTCACCCTGACCCCGGCCGAACTGCGGGCCCTTCCGGCAGTCACCGCACGGGTCACCATGGAGTGCGCGGGCAACGGCCGGGCCCTGCTCTCGCCTCGCCCGGTCAGCCAGCCCTGGCTGGTCGAGGCCGTCGGCACCGCCGAGTGGACGGGCGTACCGCTGCGGCTGCTGCTCGCCGCGGCCGGGGTGGAGGCCGACGCCGTCGACGTGGTGTGCACCGGCGCCGACCACGGCGTGGAGCGCGGCGTCGAACAGGACTACCAGCGGGCCCTGCCCCTCGACGTGGCCACCGGCACCGAGCCCGAGGTGCTGGTGGCCTACGAGATGAACGGCGCCCCGCTGCCGCCGCAGCACGGCAGTCCGCTCCGGCTCGTGGTGCCCGGCTGGTACGGCATGGCCCAGGTGAAGTGGCTGCGCGGGATCACCGTCACCGACGCCCCCTTCACCGGGTTCCAGCAGACCGTCGCCTACCGGCTCCGGCAGCAGCCCGGGGACGAGGGCGAGCCGGTCACCCGGATCGCGCCGCGTGCCCTGCTCGTCCCGCCGGGCTTCCCGGACTTCATGTCCCGGGCCCGCGTGGTCCGGCCCGGCGCGGTCACGCTGGAAGGGCGTGCCTGGTCGGGGCGAGCGCCGGTCGTCCGGGCCGAGGTGAGCACGGACGCGGGACACACCTGGCGCGAGGCGGAGCTCGAACCGGACACCGGTCACCGCTGGGCCTGGCGACGCTGGCGGTTCAACTGGCGTGTGGAGCCGGGGGAGTTCGTGCTGAGTGCGCGGGCCACCGACGCGGAGGGGCACACCCAGCCGCTGGAACAGCCGTGGAACCGGGGCGGCTTCGCCAACAACCTCGTGCAGCGGGTCCAAGTGCTGTGCCTGGACGAGGAGTCGGCGGCGCGCTGAGCAGCGGCTCGATCTCGCTGTGATGGTCAGGGAGCAGGTGTGTCCGGCCGTCCCGCGACCGCCGGACACCACCCGGTCGTGGCTAGGGCAGCAGTTTGTCGAGCGCTGCCGGGCCCTCCGCCTCCAGCTTGCGCCGGGCCCATTCGAGGGTGTGCGGGGTGATGTCCTTGCCCGAGGCAAGGATCAGGTCCTCCGGCGACGCTTCGGTGCCGGTACGGGCGTGGAGCAGGTCGTCCGGGGTGGCGCGGTCCTCGGACGGCCCGGACACGTCGGGCTGTGACGTCGGCATGGTCTGTGCTCCTAGGATCCGGATCACTGTGCGGTCCCGGTGCGGTCAACGGGTCCGCTATCACCATTCATCGCCCGGGCCGACCCTGCATCCCGAAGCGCCCCGGATGCCCGGATGATCGGGAAAGCGTGTAATGGGAGTGATGCTCTTCCGGGTTCCGCAGGGAAGACGATGCCATGTCCCGTACGCGAAACGGCTCCAAGGGCGGTCTGCGCAGGCTGGGGGAGTGGTGCGCCCGGCACTTCGTGATCGTCCTGATCGCCTGGCTCGTGGCCCTGGTGGCCCTCCAGGCCCTGAACCGGTCCTTCGGCGGGGAGTACTCCGACAACTTCTCGCTGCCCGGCGTCCAGTCGCAGGAGGGCCTCGACGTGCTGAAGCGGCACGACCCGGCGGCCGGCGGCTACAGCAGCCAGATCGTGCTGCACGACGGTGACAAGGCGCTCTCCTCGCTCGACTCGCAGATGTCCACGACCGTCACCGATCTCCAGAAACTGCCGCACGTCCTGTCCGCGCAGAACCCGCTGTCCACGCCCGCCTCGAAGGTCGGCCCGCTGTCCTCGGACGGGAGGACGGCGTACATCACGGTCCGCTTCGACGTCCAGCCATCGACCCTGGGCGACGGCTACCTCCACGGCGTCGACAAGGCCGTACAGCCGCTGCGGGCGGCCGGGGCCGACGTCGAGTACGGCGGCCCGCTCGGCGAACTCGCCCGGCCCGCCGCCGACGACAGGGTGAGCGAACTGATCGGGTTCGCCGTGGCGATCGTCGTCCTGCTGGTCGGCTTCGGCAGTGTGATCGCCGCCGGGATCCCCCTGGTGACCGCGTTGATCAGTGTGATCGGAGGACTCGCCTGCCTGGGGCTGCTGGCCTCGGCGTTCACCTTCGCGACCGTCTCGCCCACGCTGGCCACGATGATCGGACTCGGTGTCGGCATCGACTACGCGCTCTTCCAGATCACCCGCCACCGGCAGAGCCTGATGGACGGCAAGGATCCGGTGCACGCGGCGGGCGGGGCCACCGCCACCAGCGGACGAGCCGTCCTGGTCTCCGGCTGCACGGTGATCATCGCCCTGGCCGGACTGTCCGCGTCCGGGGTGGCGTTCATCGGGAAACTCGGTCTCGCCGCCGCCGTGACGGTCGTCTCCGCCGTCCTCGGCGCCCTGACCCTGGTCCCGGCCCTGCTGGGGCTGATCGGCAGCCGGATCGACCGCTACCGGGTCCGCAGGCCCGTCGCCGAGACCGGCGCCGGCGAGGGCGAGAGCCCGCAGGGGACCTGGCACCGGTACGCCCAACGGGTCGAGCGGCGGCCCTGGCGCTATCTGGCCGCGGGCGTGACGGCCGTCGTCGTCCTCGCCATCCCCGTCTTCTCCATCCAGCTCGGCCACATCGGCGACGGCGCCGACCCCACCTCCTTCACCGACCGGCGGGCCTACGACCTGATGACCGACGCCTTCGGGCCCGGCTCCAACGGACCGCTCACCGTCGTCATCGACCAGACGTCCGTGCCGTCCTCCCAGCGCTCCGAGCTGTCCTCCAAGGCGCAGAAGACCCTCGACGGGGTGTCCGGCGCCGCCGCCGTGACCACGCTGACGCCCACCAAGGACGGGGACGTCCTGCTCGCCACGGTCTACTCCGAGAAGTCCCCGCAGAGCGCCACCACCACGGACCTCACCAACCGCCTCGTGGACACCACGCTGCCCGCCGCGGTCTCCGGCACCGACGCCAAGGGGTACGTCACCGGCACGACCGCCGCCCAGGTCGACTTCCGCGACATCGTCTCCAGCCGGCTGCCGCTGATCATCGGCGTGGTCGTCGCCCTCGCCTTCCTGATCATCCTCGCGGTCTTCCGCGGGCTGCTCGTCGCCGTGAAGGCGGCCGTCCTCAACGTCCTGTCGATCGCCGCCTCCTACGGCGTCGTCGTCGCCGTCTTCCAGTGGGGCTGGGGCGGCCCCGCGCTCGGCGTCTCCGGCAAGGTGCCCATCGAGAGCTATGTCCCGATGATGATGTTCGCGATCATCTTTGGGCTGAGCATGGACTACGAGATCTTCCTGCTCTCCCGGGTGCACGAGGCCTGGCTGCGCACCGGGGACGCCAAGGCCTCCGTGGCCCACGCCCTGGAGATCACCGCCCGGGTCATCACCTGCGCGGCACTGATCATGGTGAGCGTCTTCGCCGCGTTCATCGTCAGCGACAACATCGTGGTCAAGATGCTCGGACTCGGCCTCGCCGTGAGCGTGCTGATCGACGCGACCGTCGTACGGCTGCTCATGGTCCCCGCCGTCATGACCCTGCTGGGCCGGCGTGCCTGGTGGACGCCCCGGTGGCTCGACCGGATCCTCCCGCACATCGACGCCGAGGGGGAGCACGAGACGGACGGGGCGGTCAGCGGGGCCCCGGGGGCACCGGCGCGAGAACGAGCATCGTGACGTCGTCCTGCAGCTCCGGGGCGTAGCGCACGAGGTCGGCCCAGACCCGCTCCAGGAGGTCCGGGAGGTCACCGGCGAACCCGGCGATCCGGTCGAGCAGCGGATAGAAGTCCCCGGCGGCGTCACGGGCCTCCCAGACGCCGTCCGAAGCCAGGAAGAGCCGGTCTCCGGGCCGCAGCGGGACCGTGACCCCCTTCGGCGGCGTGGCGTCGGCCAGACCCAGGCCCAGCGGGGTGCCCACCGGGACGTCGAGCTCCACGGCCCGCCCGTCGCGCAGCAGGACCGGGCCGGGCTGCCCGCACGCCACGATCCGTACGGCCGCGGCGCCGAACTCCAGCACCACCGCCGTCGCGAACAGCTCCGAGTGGCGCACGGTCGCGGAGTCCACCACCAGCCGCCGGTCCAGCCGAGCGGCCACGGACTCGGGGTCCGGCCGGTCCAGCACCGCCTCCCGGAAGGCCCCCAGCAACGAGGCCACGGTGGCTACGGCCGACAGCCCGTGCCCCTGGACGTCGCCCATCACCGCCCGCACCCCGCAGGACCCCTCCCGCACGTCGAAGAAGTCGCCCCCGACCAGCGTCCCGCGCTGCGCGGCCCGGTACAGCCCCGCGCACCGCACGCTCGCCACCCGCTCGGGCAGCGGCGGCACCACGGCCCGCTGCGCGGCCTCCGCGACCGCCCGCTCGGTCACCAACTGGGCGTCCCGCCGGCTGCGGACGAAGGACACGACCACACTGAGCGCGGCGACGAAGCCCACGGTCAGCAGGTCGGTGCTGCCCGGATCGTTCAGCCGGAACATCGGCACGTTCAGCACGACAAGGACGAGCCCGCCGAGCACGGCCGTCGCCAGCGGCCCGTACGACAGCACGGCGAGCGGCGGGATGGCGCCCAGCAGGAACCCGATGTCGAGCGGCCCGGGGCTCGCGAGGGTGGCCACGCACACCCCCGCCAGCATCGCGGCGGGCAGCACCCGCACCCAGCCCGGCGGCGGCGCGCCCCGCAGCCAGCTCCGCCGGTCCCGGTCGCGCAGTCCGCTCACACCACCACGCTGCTACGACCCGCCCGGCCCCGCACGCCGAACCGCGTCTAGAACGGCGTGAGCGTCAGCCGGATCCCGGTCGGAGCGGTGTCCTGGACGTAGGAGGCGAAGTCGGCCACGTCGTCGAAGGCGAAGCCGTAAGCCTTGCCGTCCGCCGTGGCCGCGTGCATGGCCTTGGCGTAGTGGTTGGTGAGCCCGGTCCGGTAGAAGGCGGCGGGGTCGGTGGTCGGCTGGGCGGCGGAGCTCACCAGCGTCGACCGGTTGAACCCGGCGCCGAGTACCGCGGCGACCGGCCCCGTCGTGCCGTCGTTGGGAGCGGCGAGGGCGCCGTGGCAGAACAGCACGTCCCGGGTCGACGGGCGGGCGAAGGAGACCTGGGCAGGCCCGGTGAACACCAACTGCTCCCCGCGCACCCGGCCGGTGAAGGCGCCCGCGTTCGTGGTGACGGTCAGGTCCCTGCCGGTGTACGTGCTCCACACCTCGTCGATGTAGGGCGCGAGGTAGTCCGCCGGGAACAGGCCGGCGTCCAGGCCGTGACCGGGCGCGATGACCCGCGTGTCGTCCACGACGAGGGGCGCGAACTCCGGGACCTGGCGTACGGCGGCGAAGGCGGCGGCCCGCCCGGAGGCGCGCAGGGTGCCCGTCGTCTGGTCCTGCGCCCCGGTCAGCCGGATGCTCAGCGGCACGCTGAACATGTCCACCATGGTGGTGTTGCAGAACATGCCCGACGCGTTGTACGTGAACTCGGCGCAGTCGTGCAGCACCGGGTAGTTGGGGTCGGAGGCCACCCAGCCGGCCGGGTACTGGAGGGCGGGGTTGCCGTTGCCGTCGGCGACCACCTTGAACTTCAGCTTCGTGCCCAGGGACACGTAGATCCGGCCGGACAGGTAGGGGAGCGACACACTTGTCTCGCCGCTGCCGGACAGGGGTATCGCGTAGTCGGTGTACCCGTCGGCGCCGTTGTCGGAGAGGGCGACCGGGGCGAGGGTGCCGTCGGGGGTGACGCGGACCTGCCTGCCGTCCTGGTTGCCGACGATGTACAGGTGGACGTTGGCGTTGTCGAAGGCGCCGGTGTTGTTGACGACGGTCAGCGGCAGGGCTCCGGCCGCCGTGCCGCCGTCGGTGTCGGCGAGGGCGTGGGGGGCCAGGGCGGCGACGGCGGGCGCGGCGGCCATCGCCCCGCCGAGAGCGAAGAGGACCTTGCGGCGACCGACGCGGCGCGGGTGACGAGGTGTCATGTGGGGGGTCTCCTAGGGGTGGTGAGAGCGCTCTCAGAGGGGGGTGAGGTCCGATCGTACGGATGGTTGATGCCGCGACAAGCGGAGCTGACGGCGTTTAATCCGGCCTTAAGGACCGTTTAAGCGGGGGCGGGATCCGGCGGGCGGGACGCGGTGAGGCCGACGGAGGGGCACCGGAGCGGCGGGCGTGTGCCGTGTCCGGGTAAACGGATGGACGCCGCTCCCGGAGGTGTCGTAGCGTGAGCGGCCACGCCTCGAGACCAGCGGAAGGAGGCGAGTGCCGTGCAGTCCACGACCCCTCAGCGCTCCCTCTCCGTCGTCCCGGCGTGCCTCGTCTGACCGGGAGCGCTCCTCGCAGTACGCATCCCGGAGGAATCCACCATGACCGAACCGGTCATCCGCGCGCTCGACGAGAGCGACGCCCACCTGTTCGACGCCCTGCCCGACCCCCTCGGCGCCCGTGAGTCCCACCGGCTCACCCGGCACCGCCTCGACTGGAAGCGCGTCGCCCTGCGCGACGGCGCGGTCGTGGCGCGCGGCGCCTGGTGGGGCGGCCCCGACGACACCGCGCCCCTCAACATCAACTGGTTCGACGTGGCGGAGGGGGAGGAGGAGGCCGGCGTCGAACTCCTGCGCAGCGCGCCCTGGCAGGTCGAGCTGGAGATGAACCTGCCCGCGGGCTGGCGCGACGACCCCGCTCTGCGGGCCGCCGCCGAGTCCCGCCTCACCGCCGTGCGGAAGGCCGGGTACGAGCTCCTGGTCGAGCGGTTGCTGTACCGGTGGACGCCGGAGCACGGGCTGCCCGAGCGGCCCGGACGGCTGGAGTTCCGGCCCGAACCGGACGACGCGGTCTTCTTCGACCTGCTGCGCCGCGTCCACTCCGTCACCCTCGACGCGCACGCCCTCAAGGCCGTCGAGGAGGGCGGCCTCGACCGTGCTGCCCAGGAGGAGCTCGACTTCTTCCACTGGTGCCCCTCACCGCGTGAGTGGTGGCAGATCGCGTACACCCCGCAGGGTGAGGTCGCGGGGATGCACATCCCGGCCCACAACCCCTCGGGGCCCTGTGTCGGGTTCATCGGGGTCGTGCCGGAACACCGCGGCCGCGGCTACGCCTACGACCTGCTCGCCGAGTGCACGCACTACCTGGTCGAACAGGGCGCCGAGTTCGTCTCCGGCGCGACGGACCTGGGGAACTTCCCGATGGCCCGGAACTTCGCCAAGGCGGGCTATCCCGTGGTCCGCGAGCGCCTGAACTACCGGCCTACGGGGACCGCCTGAGGCCTGGTCGGACTGTTGGTGCCGGGTGCCGGGTGCCGTGCTGTTCACCACGGTGACGTTCGAGCCCGCCGGCCCGCGGGACGGGACGCGCAACGGATCCTTCTGGCCGGCGGGACCTTCTCCGGCGGGGCGCCTTGGCGTCCACGTCATGGTGCCCGGCGGGGGAGCGCGCCGCCCCGCGGGGGGCTGGGCGGTACGGGGGTCGAGTGACCCTCTTCGGCTGGAGTGGCCGGGTGGCTGCGCCGTGACGGTCCCGGCGCCCGGCAAGGCCCCGCTTCGGCGTGCGACTTGGTGACCCCAGTGCGTCTTCGGCTGGAGTGGCCGGGTGGCTCCGCCATGACCGCCCTGGTCTCGGCGCGCAGCTAGGCCCCGCCTCGTCGTGTGACTTGGTGACCAGCAGGGCGTCTGCGGAGGAATGGGCGGGGCGCCGGCGCCGTGACGAACACGGCCCGGCGCCCGGCAAGGCCCCGCCTCGTCATGCGACTTGGTATCGAGCAGGGCGTCTTCGGCTGGAGGGTTGGGTGGCCACTCCGTGACGGTCCTGGCCCCGGTGCCCGGCAGGGCCCGCCTCCGCGTATCTCGGTGACCCCCAATGCGTCTGCGGCTGGAGCAGCCAGGTGTCGGCGCCGTGACGACCACGGCCCCGGTGCCCGCCCAGGCCCCGCCTCGTCGTGCGACTTGGTGACCCCAGTGCGTCTTCGGCGGGAGTGGCCCGGCGGCTGCTCCGCGACGACCACGATCCCGGCGCCCTGCCAGGCCCCGCTTCGGCGGGCGACTTGGTGACCCCCAGGGCGCTCTTCGGCGGGAGTGGCTACTCCGTGACGACCACGATCACCACCCCGGCGCCCCCTAAGGCACCCGCTTCAGCGCGCGCTTGGTGATCCGCAAAGCCTCTCCGGCAGGGGGCCGCCGGGTGGTTACGCCGTGGCCCTCCCCGTTCCGGACGCCAGCAGGGTTTCCGCTTCGACCAGGATCTCGGTGACCCGCAGGGCGAACTCGGCGTCGCACGGGTGGGGCCGGCCGGTGCGGGCGGCGGTGAGCAGGCCGTCGGCGGCGCGGAGGAGGGCCGGGACGACACCCTCCGACGACTGCGGGAGCAGGGCGACTCCGCCCGCGCCCCGCAGTTCGACGCCGGCGCCCGCCGCCGCGGGCGGTGCCGTGAGGCTCAGCGTCAGGGTGCTCGACGCGCCGCCGGTGTGCGTCAGGACCAGATGGACGGTGTCCCCGGGACCGTGCGCGGCCGCCGCCACCCCGCGGACCTCGCCCAGCACCGGCAGCAGCACCGACAGGGCGTGCGGACCCACGTCCCACAGGGCGCCCTTCTCCCGCCGCCACGGCGAGTCGGCGAAGGGGCTCTCGCTGGTGAACACCGACCCCAGCCATTCGGCCCGCCCGGTGAACCAGCCCTCCACGCCCGCCTGTTCACCGATCCACGCCTGGGTCTCGGCGAGGAAGCGCGAGGTGAAGAACACCACCGAGGCGACCCCGCTCTCCCGGGCGGCCTCGACCACCGCCCGCCCCTGCTCGACCGTCGTCGCCAGGGGCTTGTCCAGCAGCAGATGGCACCCCGCCCGCGCGGCCCGCGCCGCCAGGTCGGCCTGCACGGCCGGCGGCAGGGCGACGGCGACGGCGTCCACGTCGGCGAGCAGCGCGTCGACCTCGTCGTAGGCGCGCGTGCCGTGCTCGTCGGCGAGTTCCTTGGCGGCGTCCGGGCGCCGGCCCCACACCCCGACGAAGTCCAGCTCCGGGTGCGCGCCGAGCGCGGGGGCGTGGGCCATCCTGGCCCAGGGACCGGTGCCGAGCAGTCCGATGCGCATGCGGTTGCCTCTCTCGCCGTTCTGTCGAACCTCACGATGACCGGACGGGACCGCCTGCCGGTCGAGGTGAGGGTGTCACACGCACACCGAGGACACGCAACCCCGGCACCTGCGCGGGTTGCCCCGGCGGCACGGTCCCGGATTCAGCACTCCGGTCGCTGAATGCGTTCTCATTCTTCTATTGGACCTCCGGTGTGTGCGGCGGTCAGGCTGAGGTGAGCCCGGATCCGCGTGACAGGCGAAAGAGGTGCAAGGTCATGCACACCCGCCGTATCGGTGATGTCGAAGTGAGCTCGATCGGACTGGGCGCGATGCCCATGTCCATCGAGGGACGGCCGGACGAGGAACGCTCGATCGCCACCGTCCACGCCGCGCTCGACGCGGGCGTGACCCTGATCGACACCGCCGACGCCTACCATCTGCACGCCGACGAGGTCGGGCACAACGAGACCCTGATCGCCAAGGCCCTCGCCTCCCACGACCGCGGCGGTGACGTCCTCGTCGCCACGAAGGGCGGGCATCTGCGTCCCGGGGACGGGAGTTGGACGCTCGACGGCAGCCCGGGCCACCTCAAGCGGGCCTGCGAGGCCTCGCTGCGCCGGCTGGGCGTGGAGGCGATCGGGCTCTACCAGTTCCACCGCCCCGACCCCCGCGTCCCGTACGAGGAGTCCGTCGGAGCCGTGCGCGACCTCCTCGACGAGGGCAAGATCCTGCGGGCGGGCGTCTCCAACGCGAACCCCGACCAGATCCGGCTGGCCGACGAGATCCTCGGCGGCCGACTGGTCTCCGTGCAGAACCAGTTCTCCCCGGCCTTCCGCTCCAGCGAGCCGGAACTGCGCCTGTGCGACGAGCTGGGCATCGCCTTCCTGCCCTGGAGCCCCCTCGGCGGCATCTCCCGGGCGGGCGAACTGGGTTCGGCGCACGCCCCGTTCGCGCGGATCGCCGAGAAGTACGGGGTGAGCCCGCAGCGGGTGTGCCTGGCCTGGATGCTCGCCAAGTCGCCGGTCGTCGTGCCGATCCCGGGCGCGAGCCGCCCCGAGACGATCCGCGACTCGCTCGCCGCGGCCGACCTGGTGCTCGACGCGGAGGAGCTCGCGGAGCTGGACGCCGCCTGAACCCACGTGCGGACTGGCCCTGGCATTCATGGTGTCCCTAGGATGGACTCCCTGTCCTGCCAGGCCAGTTGGCGGCACAAGCTGGGGGAATGATGAGCACCGGTAAGAACCTGTCCACGTCGATCGACGCCTCGGTACCCACGGCCGCGCGCATGTACGACCACTACCTCGGCGGCAAGGACAACTACGCGGCCGACCGGGCCGCCTGCGAGCAGCTCGACAAGGTCGTGCCGAGCACCCGCAGGCTCGCCGTGAACAACCGGCGCTTCCTCCAGCGGGTGGTGCGGACCCTGTCGACCGAGTACGGCATCCGGCAGTACCTGGACCACGGCTCCGGCCTGCCCACGCAGGACAACGTCCACCAGGTCGCGCAGCGCATCGACCCCACCACCCACGTGGTCTACGTCGACAACGACCCGATGGTCCTCGTCCACGGCCGGGCGCTGCTGGAGCAGGACGAGCGGACCACCGTCATTCACGCGGACATGCGGGAGACCGACCAGATCTTCGGGCACGAGGACACCCGGCGGCTGATCGATTTCTCGCAGCCCGTCGCCGTGCTGTTCAACTCGGTCATGCACTGCATCCCCGACAGCGAGACGGACGGACCGGCCGCGCTGGCCCGCCGGGTGCGCGAGCGGCTCGCGCCCGGCAGCTTCATGGTGATGTGCCAGCTCGTCAGCGAGGACCCCGAGGTCCGCGACTTCGTCACCGACTTCATGGACCAGGCCACACAGGGCCACTGGGGCCGGGTCCGTCAGGAGAAGGACGTCGCCGAGTGGTTCGACGGCCTGGAGATCCTCGACCCGGGCCTCGTGGAGGTCTCCACCTGGCGTCCGGACACCGAGGTGGCACCCCGCCAGCTCACCCACGAATGGATCGAGTTCGGCGGCGTCGCCCGACTCCCGTGACCCGACTCGGGTACGCCCCCGGCGCGGAACCTCCGAGGTCGCGCCGGGGGCGTACCCCTGCGGGCGGGAGCGCGTTCCGGGCGCACGCGCCGGTCGGTTCCGCAATTCACCTTTACGGGAGGGCGCGCGAGTGGACCGCACCATACGGACGGTGGAGGACGTGCTCCGGCTCCTCGACACGCTGCTCGCTCCCCAGGCCGATCACTGGACCGCGGACGCGGGCTCCTGGTGGGACGGCTTCTACGCGGACCGCTCCAAGCCGGTTCCCTTCTTCGTCGCGAAGCCGGACGAGAACCTCGTGTCCCACCTCGACCGCGGCCCCGTCACCGTCGGCCGCGCCCTCGACCTCGGCTGCGGTCCGGGACGCAACGCGCTGTACCTCGCCTCCCGGGGCTTCGAGGTCGACGCAGTCGATCTCTCACCGGCCGCGATCGCCTGGGCCGGGGAGCGTGCGCGCGAGGCGGCGGCGGACGTCCGTTTCGTGTGCGGCGACGCGTTCACCCTGTCGGGCACCGAACTCCGCGGCACCTACGACCTGATCTACGACTCCGGCTGCTTCCACCATCTGCCGCCGCACCGTCGGGTCAGCTACCTGGCCCTTCTCGAACGGCACCTCGCGCCCGGCTGGCCGCTTCGGCCTCGTCTGTTTCGCCGACGGCGCGGTCGGATCGGACCTGCCGGACGTGGAGGTGTACCGGCAGGGCGGGCTGGAAGGCGGTCTCGCCTACTCGGCCACGTCGCTGCGAGGGATCTTCCGCGACCTGACCGAGATCGAACTCCGGCGCATGCACGACGAGTCGCCCGAGTCCCCCCGCTTCGGCGAACCCTTCCTGTGGGCAGGGCTGTTCGGCCGTGACGGGTGACGGAGCCTCTCAGTCGCCGTAACGCTCCTTCATCGTCCGCTCCAGCATCCGCAGTGACTCGCGGGGTTCGAGCGCGTCGTCCGCCAGGCGGTCCAGGGCGAGGCGGTACTCCTCCGTCTCGTCGCGGTCCTCCAGGAAGTTGGCGCTCTTGATGTGCTCCAGGTACACGACGTCCGGCAGATCGAGCCCGCCGAACCGCAGATAGGTGATCGGGATGGCGGGCGCGGAGGCGTTCGTCACGTCCAGGGGGATGACCTGCACCGTCACGTTGCGGCGCTGTGCCATCTTGATCAGGTGGGCCAGTTGGGCCCGCATGACCTCGCGGCTGCCCAGCACGCGCAGCAGCACCGACTCGTCGATCACCGCCCAGAGCTGCGGGGCGTCCTCGCGCAGCAGCAACTGCGCACGCCGCATGCGCAGTTCGACGCGGCGCGCCACCTCGCTCGCCGCCGCGGTCGGCAGACCGCGCTCGACCACCGCGCGGGTGTAGTCCGGGGTCTGCAGCAGGCCGGGGACGTACTGGATCTCGAAGGTACGGATGGCCGCGGCCGCCTCCTGCAGTCCGACCAGCCGGTCGAACCACTCGGGCATCAGCCGCTTGTCGTACCGCTGCCACCAGCCCGGGTCACCGGCGCGCTGGAGCAGCTTGAGGAGCACCGAGGACTCGTAGTCCTCGGTGCCGTACAGCTCGAGGAGAGCGCATACGTCGCTCTCCGACGGGGGCTTGCGGCCCTTGCCCGACTCGATGCGGGACAGCTTCGCGGGGCTGAACCCGAGAGCCCGGGCCGCCTGGTCCTGGGCGAGCCCGGCATCCTCGCGGAAGCCCGCCAACTGGACGCCCACCAGCATCTTCAGCAGGGTGGGAGCCGGCTCGGTACGGTCCAGGTACGGTTCCAGGCGGGAGATGCGGTGGGACGCGGCAGACATCCTGACTCCCAGTAAACCGGCACAGAGACGACTCACACTATCGCACGCAGCGTGGCCGTACCGCACCATTCCGTAGGTGCCGGTCTCGGCCCGGGAGCCGGGGCCCGGCTCGTCCACGACCTCGGTCCCCTCACAGCAGGTGGTCGAACTCCCCGTCCTTCGCGCCGGCGAGGAACGCCGCGACCTCGGCCGGTGTGTAGACCAGCGCGGGGCCGTCGGGATCACGGGAGTTGCGCAGCGCGACGCCGCCGTCGACCAGTGAGGCCACTTCGACGCAGTTGCCCTCGGCGTTGCTGTGACGGCTCTTGACCCAGCGGGCGTTGATCGAGCTCGCCCGCACTCCGTTCTGCACTGGCACTGCAGTCTCCTTGCTGTTCACGATCTGTGCCGGGCGCCGTGCCCGGCCGTGCGGGGCGTCCAGGGGTGCGCCACCGCAACCTCCGTGGCCCCACCCGTCGTTCGCGCAATTTCTCGTGCAATTGCACGCGGGCGCCTTCAGCGTGGATAATAGCTCCGGCGTCAACCCCTGCGGTTGCGCCCTGTCTTGACGTCGCATCAAGGAGATGCCGTGTCGTCACCTGCGAACCATGTGCTCCGGCCGCCGAGCCAGGCCGCGCCGGAGGTGGGTGCTGCGGGCCCGGCCGGTGAGACCGTGCGGCGTCCGCGTCCGGCCGCCGTACCGCGACGACCGACGCCCGTCGCCAGGCGGGGCCCGCTGCCGCCGAGGCTCGGCTCTCCGGGTTCCGCCGCGCTGCTCGTCAACTGCAGCGCTCGGGGATTCGCCCGGGCCCGCGCCTTCACGCGCGAGACGCTGAGCTGCTGGTCCCTGGACCACCGCAGCGACGACGCCACCCTCGTGATCACCGAACTCGCGGCCAACGCCGTGGCCCACGCGGTGCTGCGGCCCGCGGCGGGAGGTGCGGACGAGGTGTGGCTGGGGTTGTCCTTCGACCCCAACCATCTGCTGGTGACCGTCTCCGACCCCGGTGACGAGCCGCCCGCCTACACCCCCGGAGACGTCACCGCCCTGCGGGAGAACGGCCGGGGTCTGTACATCGTCGACGCACTGGCCGAGGAGTGGGGCTGGACCTCACGGCCACCGGCCGGCAAGACCGTCTGGGCCAAGCTGTCGACCGCCCCTCCTCCCTGACATGACCGCCGCGGAAAGGTTTCACGCCATGCGCACCGCTCCGGACCAGCCGAGCAACGAGCGCACCAGCCGCCCACTGCCCACGACCGGGGTGGCGCGGACCACACCCCTCGCGGCGCTGAGCCGGGTGCCCTGGGGCGAGATCCAGGATTCCACCGGCTGCGCCGCGGCCATCCCCCTGCTCCTCAACAGCGTGGCCTGGGGGGACCCCGAGACCGCCGGTGCCGCACTCGGCGACCTGCGCAGGCGCATCTGCCAGTACGGCTTCGTCGTGGAGCAGGCCACCGCCGCCACGGTCCCCTTCCTCTGGGAGCTGGCCCAACTGCCCCAGGTGAGCTGCCGGGCGGAGATCATCCAACTGCTCAGGAGCATCGCCGGCGCCCGCCAGTGGGAGAGCACGGCGGCGGTCTACCCCAAGCTGCTCAACCACCGCGAGAACCCCGTGGTGTGGGAGCGCAGGGCCCGCCAGGCCGTCCGCGCCACGAGCGGGGCCCTGAGCCTGCTGATGGCGGACGACGACAGCGAGATCGCCCACGCCACCACGGAGCTCGCCCGCACTCTGGACGAGTAGGAGCGGCGGCGGCCACCTGGTGTAGTCCTGGCCGACGAGGGGGAGAAAGCGCTTGCCCTCCACACGGCAACCGGAAGGACCACCGACGATGGCATCGTCGCTGGAAAGACCGCTCGACCATCGCTACCGAGGCGAGCACCCGATCCGCACACTCGCCTACCTGCTCCGCGCCGACCGCCGCCGACTGGCCGGGGCCGTCGCGGTGTTCACCGTCAAGCACAGCCCGATCTGGCTGCTGCCCCTGATCACCGCGTCCATCATCGACACCGTCGTCCAGCACCAGCCGATCACCCGGCTGTGGACGAGCACCGGCGTCATCCTGTTCATCCTGCTGGTCAACTACCCCCTGCACCTCCTCTACGTCCGCCTCCTGTACGGCAGCGTCCGCCGCATGGGCACCACCCTGCGCTCCGCCCTGTGCACCCGCATGCAGCAGTTGTCCATCGGCTACCACTCCCGGGTCAGCGCCGGGGTGCTCCAGGCCAAGGTGGTGCGGGACGTCGAGACGGTCGAGCAGATGGTGCAGCAGACCGCGGAGACCGGCCTCGGCGCCACCACGGTGCTGATCGGCGGGCTGGCCATCATCGCCGTACGGACCCCCGAGTTCGTGCCCGTCTTCCTCGTCGTCGTGCCCGCCGCGGCCCTCGTCGTGGCCCGTCTCAGGGCCCGGCTGCGCACCCACAACGAGCACTTCCGCCACGAGGTCGAGACCCTCTCGTCGCGGGTCACGGAGATGACCCGCCTCATCCCCGTCACCCGCGCCCACGGTCTGGAGGGCAAGGCCCTGCACCGCATGGACGGCACCCTGCGCCGACTCCTGACCTCCGGGATGCGGTTGGACCTGGTCAACGGCCGCTTCGGCTCGCTCGCCTGGGTCGTGCTCAACGTGGTCGGCGTGCTCGTCCTCGCCGGCGCCGCGCTGGTGTCGTACTACGGCGTCTGGGGCGTCACCGCCGGCGACGTCGTCATGCTCAGCGCGTTCCTGACCACGCTCACCAACTCCACGACAACGTTGGCGGGACTCGCCCCGGTCATCACCAAGGGGCTGGAGTCCGTGCGTTCGGTCGGTGAAGTGCTCCAGGCGCCCGAACTGGAGGACAACGAGGGCAAGACCGCGGTCGACGCGGTGCGCGGGGCCGTCGAGTTCCAGGGCGTCGGCCACGCCTACGACAACGGGCGCCCCGCCGTACGGGACTTCACCCTGTCCGTCACCCCCGGCGAGACCATCGCCCTGGTCGGCGCGTCCGGCGCGGGCAAGTCCACCGTGCTCAACCTCGTCATCGGCTTCATCCGGCCCACCTCGGGGCGGCTGCTGCTCGACGGGACGGACATGAACACCCTGGACCTGCGCACCTACCGGCGCTTCCTGTCCGTCGTACCGCAGGAGTCCGTCCTGTTCGACGGCACGATCCGCGACAACGTCGCCTACGGCATGGACGACGCCGACGAGCGGACGGTGCGCGCGGCGCTGCGCGACGCGAACGCCCTGGAGTTCGTGGACCGGCTGCCGCAGGGCCTGGACACCCTCGTCGGCGAGCGCGGGGCACGCCTGTCGGGCGGCCAGCGCCAGCGTCTGGCCATCGCCCGCGCCCTGATCCGGGACCCGCGGGTGCTCGTGCTCGACGAGGCGACCTCGGCCCTGGACACCCGCTCCGAGGCGCTCGTCCAGCAGGCGCTCGCCCGGCTGCTGCACGGCCGGACCACCTTCGTGGTCGCGCACCGGCTGTCCACCGTGCGGGGCGCCGACCGGATCGTGGTGCTGGGGGAGGGCCGGATCCTGGAGACCGGCACCCACGAGGAACTCCTGCGCCGCGGCGGGGCCTACACCGCGCTGCACGCCGGACAACTCGCCTGAGGCCCGCCGGGCCCTCCGGGGCTCAGGCCGCGCTGCTCCGCGGCACTCGGCGGGGGCACGTCGAGTCGTGGTCGGTGCCGCAGCTCGTCCACCAGCGTTCACAGCACGCGGTGTCGAGCTCGGCGCGGACGATGTCGTCGGCGGCTCCCGCACCGGGCCCGGTGGGGGCGCCGACCCGGCCGCGCATTTCGGCCAGGGCGCGCCGCTGGTCGTGGAGCACGCTCTCGCGGACGAGTGCGATGACCGGGACCAGGCTCGCGGCCGCGGACAGACACGCGGTCCACGGCGGGCCCTGGCGCAGCGCGAGGACCGCGGTCCAGGCGAGTCCGGTGCTCGTCGCGAGATAGAGGGCACTGAGGAGACCTGCGGAGCGGTTCATGGGCGTATACCGTTCATGGTGCGAGGGATGCCCCTTGTTCAACGGTTTGCGGCCCTTGGGGAAGCGGGTCCGCCCGCACGGTATTGCGCCAATCGCGTGCCGGGCAGGGGTGGACGGGATTGGACGGGCGCGCAGGGGGCATACGAGCGGAAAATTCGAGAGAGGGGCGCTTCGTGCTCGTTCCGGACCCTAAGGCCGTCAGAACCCTGCTGACCCGCTACGCGTCACTGAGGATCGCGCAGGCGGAGAGGGAGAGCCCGGCGACGGCTCGTGAGCTGGAGGACGTCAGTTACACGCTGTGCGTCATGATGGGCACCACCGACGTCCGTGAAGCGGTCGCCAGGGCCGACGCCCTGCTGCCGGCCGCCGGGTACGCGGACCCGGACGGTGAGAGCAGCCTGCCACTGGCGGGATGACGGCACGCCGGGCCCGGCGGACGGTCAGAGGCGCGCCGCCGCCGGGACGGCGTCCTTCGCGTGGAAGGCCGCCCGGTACGCCTGCGGGGTGGTGCCGACGACCCGGCGGAAGCGCTCCCGGAACGCCGTGGGGGAGCCGAACCCCGCCTGCCGTGCGATCCGTTCGACCGGGTGGGCGGTGTTCTCCAGCAGGTACTGGGCACGCCGTACCCGCGCCCGCAGCAGCCACTGCAACGGTGTGCTGCCCGTCTGCTCCCGGAACCGGCGGCTGAAGGTGCGCTCGCTCATCCCCGACCGGGCCGCCATCGCCCCGAGGGTGATCTCGTGGGCCAGGTTGTCCTCGACCCACTCCAGCAGCGGCTCCAGCGTCGAACCCCGGGGCACGGGCGGATGGTCGTGCACGATGAACTGCGCCTGCCCGCCCTCCCGTTCCAGCGGCATCACCGACATCCGGGCGGCATGGGCCGCGACCGCCGACCCCAGGTCCCGGCGGATCAGGTGCAGGCACAGGTCGAGGGCGGCGGCCGCGCCCGCGGAGGTCAGGATCTGACCGTTGTCGACGTACAGCACGTCCGGCTGGACGTCGACGGCGGGGAAGCGCCGTGCCAGCTCGTCCGCGGCCACCCAGTGCGTGGTGGCGCGCAGCCCGTCCAGGAGCCCGGCCGCCGCGAGCACGAAGGCGCCCACGCACACCGACGCGATCCTGGTGCCGCCCGCCCCGGCCTCCCGCAGTGCCGCCAGGACGCGCGGGGAGGGCGGTGCGGCGGTGGGGGAGCAGCCCGGCACGATGACCGTGTCCGCCTCCGCGAGCGCCTCCAGACCGTGTTCCACCCGCAGGGTGAAGCCGCCGTCCGCGCGGACCTCCGGTGACTCGGCGCACAGCCGGACCCGGTAGGCGGGGCGCCCGTCCGGCAGCCGCGTCCAGTCGAAGACCTGCATGGGCGCCGCCATGTCGAACGGCACCACATCGTCGAGAACCAGGATCACCACGGAGTGCATGACCGCCACGATAGGCAGGTTCCCGCCACGGCCACCACCACGGAAACAGCGAGAATCTCCTGCTCGGTGGGTTGGCGGGAATCCGTTGGCAACTGTCGTTTCAGCCTCTGTGTGATCACCGGCCGGGTTCCTAGCGTGGACGGGCACCGCCGACCGCACCGGAGAGGGATCCGCCACCCCATGACCAAGTTCCTGCTGACCCTGCACGTCCTCGTCGCCATCGTCGCCGTGGGGCCGGTGACGGTCGCGGCCAGCATGTTCCCGCCCGCGGCCCGGCGGGCCGGCGCGGCGGAGGCCGGCATCGCCACGGTCCGGCTGCTGCACCGCATCTGCCGGGTCTACGCCGGCATCGGCATCGCGGTCCCCGTCCTCGGCGTCGCCACCGGAGCCGCGATGGGCGTCCTCGGCGACGCGTGGCTGACCACGTCCATGGTCCTGACGGCGGCGGCCGCCGGAATCCTCGCCGCCTTCGTCCTGCCGAGGCAGGACGAACTGCTGGAGGCGTTGACCGGACAGGGGAGCGTCGAACACCGGGCCACCGCCCAACTGGCCATGTTCACCGGCATCTTCAACCTCCTGTGGGCGACCGTGACCGTCCTGATGATCGTCCGCCCGGGGTCCACCACCGGCGCATGACCACCCGCCGGCCGTCAAGCCCGGAACCGGAATTCGCACGTCGGTGCGTGGAGGCGCCTAGACTCGTCAGCCGTGCCCACGCGCGTGGGCCCGCGAAAACGAAAGGCGCGTTGACGGGTGTTCCAGGATTCCCCCATCTACGACCGACTCGTCGCCGAGCGCGGCGACGTCCCCGCTCTGACCCGCAGGGAGGCCGAGCGCGTACGCAGGGAACTGGAGTACGTCATGCGGCCGCTGCAGTCCCTCATGCCTCCGCCCGTCCCCGAGCGCCCGGCCTCGCCCGGCCAGGGTTGGGTGCCCGCCCTGCCGCCCGCCGGCCCGCGGCCCTACTGATCCGGCCTCAGGACACCCCGGTGCTCACGCCGTTGCCGGGGCAGCGCGGGACCGGGCCGGGCCAGCCACTCGGCGATGCTCCGTGCGATCGGCTGGCCCGTCTCCACCTCCACGAAACCGAACTGCCCTGACTGGTTGCACTCCAGGAACCACCAGGTCCCGTCCGCGTCCTCGGCGAAGTCGAAGGCGCCGTAGGCCAGTTCCGCCGCCCGCAGATAGTCCCGGACGGCCGCGGCCACCCGCGGCGGGACATCGGCGGGCTGCCAGGGCGCGGTGGACGGGGCGAACCGTACGTCCACCTCGTCGTCGGCGCCCGAGGCCTTCCGGGCGGCCAGCATGGTCTCGCCCACGACGGTCAGCCGGATGTCGGCCCGCTTGGCCACCCGCCGTTGCAGCAGGGTCGGGCCGAACGCGACGGCGGCGAAGTCGGTGTCCGGCGCGACCCGGCTGGTCGGCACCGCCCGCGGCGGGTCCTGCGGGTGCGCCCCGGAGACCGGCTTGACCACCAGGTCGGGATAGCGCTCGGCGAACTCGCGGGCGGCCTGCGGGAACGTCGTCACGATGGTCGCCGGCACGGGCAGTCCGCAGCGCTGGGCGAGCCGCAACTGCCAGGGCTTGTGACGGGCCCGGCGGGCCGCGTCGGGGTGGTTCATCCAGCGGGCGTCACTGCCCCGGAGCATGCCGTACAGCGCCTGGTCGGACTCCTCGGTCAGCCACTCGGAGGGCGCGGCCGCCCGCGCCGCGGGGATTCCCGGACGGCGGACCCAGATCGAGCGCAGCCCGGAGATGCCCACCAGACGGCCGCCGACCGACAGATGGCCGCGGAAGGCGCCGTGCACGTACTCCCCGGACAGCGCGACACCGTCGGTCAGGTCGGCCGGGTCGAGCCGGACCACCGGGACCCCCGTGGCGTTGAGGTGCACCACGACCATGTCGGCCGTGACGTCCTCTTCGCAGGTAAGAATCAACACGGTCATCGAACGCCGGCCGTGTTCAGTCGTCGAAGTGAGTCTTGGAGCCCGCCGTGCTGGTGGTGGTCCCCAGTTCCCTCATCAGCGCGTGGTCGCGGGCCGCGACCCGGCCGTCCATGAGCACGTTCAACTGCAGTCCGGAGTCGTAGACGTACGGAGTGGTCGCCTCCAACGTCGCTGCCGGACGTGCGTAGTTGAGCGCGAACGGTTGCATCGTCTCTCCCTCGCCGGTACTGCCTCTCGCCGACGGCCGTCACCCCACGACGCCGTCAGGTCAGCCGACTTCCTTCGGCTTCCAGAGACTTATACGAATCGAACGAGTGATTGGTTTCCTTACACTGCGTAATCACGACCGCCGGACGGTCTCCCCGTCCCGCCCGTCGAGCCGCAGCGCGGCCCGGTCGGCGGGGGAGCCGCGCAGGGTGCGCAGGGCGAGGAGCAGGACGCCGATGTCGTCGAGGTACACCGGATCCGGCACCAGATCGGTGGGCAGGACGAAGTACAACAGGGCACCCCAGAAGACCCAGCGGGGCCCGGTGGGCAGGCCGGCGCGGCGCAGACCGCGCCGGGTTCTCACGAGCCGCACCAGCAGTCCCACGGCCACCGCCAGCGCCAGGGCCGCCAGCACCACGGCGACGACGATCAGTGCTGTGGTCGCATCCACGGGCCGACCTCCTCCTCCGGGCGCCGAACGGCCCGCTGTCTGACGGATTCCCGGATCCGGCCCCCCTAGGCTCCCCGGGGGCCGCACTCACACCCGTGGCTCATCCGAGTGGCACGCCGCCGTGTACCCGCTTACGAATGGGGTCATCTCGATGCCGCGGTCGCACGACGGGGGCGCGTGGGAGCGACCGCAACTCTTTGTCTGGAGCAGAGCATGACCACCGGCCCGACAGCAGCTTTCCCGAACGAACCCGCCATACCGATGGACCGGTCGTACGGCGATCCCGTCGGCGACCTGGTACGTGCCGCCGTGGCCGACCGTCCCCTGGAGGACGTCGTCCACCTCATCACCCTGCTGGAACAGTCGCCCCAGTACGCGCAGTCCACCGCCGCGGCCCTGCGTGCCGTGGGCGTGGACCGGTCCGTGGAGGACGTCACCCGGCTCGTTGCCCTGCTGACCCGACCGCCACGGGACGCGGACAGCGCCGACGAGGCCATCCGGGCCGCCGCCGAGTCCCGTCCCGTCGAGGACGTGACCCGTCTGGTGGCCCTGCTGAACCGGTCCGAGGTGCAACCCCACTGCGGGCAGGAGGCGGTGCGCGCGGCGGCGACCGGCAGACCCGTCGAGGAACTCGTCGAGCTCATAGGGCGGCTGGCGACGGAACCGCCCCCGCAGCCCTACCCCGAGATCGACGCGGCGTACGACGAGGAGTGGCGGCCCGAGGCGGAGGTGCCGGGAGCGAGCGCCTTCCCGGCCCCGCCGCCGCACCCGCCCGCCTCGGAGCGGACCCGCGGTGCGGCCCTCTGGCCGAGCAGGATCGCCGCCCTGGCCCTGCTGGTGTGCGGTGTCCTGTGCTTCCCGGTCCACCAGGACGGCGCGTCCGTACAGGTGTACGGGTTCGCGCTCGGGGTGTCCCTGCTGTGCGTGCTGCTCGCCGCGATGACCCTGCGTCCCGCCGTCCCGGTGCTGGCCCTGGCGGTCGTCGTGCCGGCCGGGGTGGCCGCGGGCCAGTTGCTGAACGGACAGTTCCGCTCGGCCGGGCTCGCCCGGGCCCTGGAACTGCCGCTGGCGCCGGCCTGGCTCGCGGGGACGGCGGCCGTGTGCGCGTCGCTGGCCGCACTGACCGCACTGGTGGTGCTGGTCGCCTCGCCGCCGCCGCTGGACCGCGTGCTGGCGCAGCGACGGGCGGCGGAGGCCATCCGTGAGGCGGCGGACGCACCCGTGGCCCGCTAGCCGACGCACCCACCGGGGAGCCGGAAGCCCGGTTCCCCCGAATCCTGCGGAGACCTAGGAGCCGTCCCTCTCCCGGAGGCCGCTCAGGACGCGGTCCGGGGTGAGGGGCAGCTCCCGCAGGCGTACGCCGGTGGCGTGGAAGACGGCGTTGCCGATCGCGGCCGCCGTTCCCACGATGCCGATCTCGCCGATGCCCTTGCTGCCCATGGGGTTGAGCCGGCTGTCGTCCTCGTCGATCCAGTGCGCCTCGATGTCGGGCACGTCGGCGTGCGTGGGCACGTGGTACGCGGCCAGGTCGGACTCGGCGAAGTCACCGAACGCGGCGTCCATCGTGCTGCCCTCGGTCAGCGCCATGCCGAGCCCCATGGTCATGCCGCCGACGAACTGCGAGCGCGCGGTCCGGGCGTTGAGAATGCGCCCGGCGGCGTACACCCCCAGCAGTCGGCGGACCCGGGTCTCGCCGGTGACCGTGTCAACGGCGACCTCCGCGAAGTGGGCGCCGAAGGCGTGCCGGGCGTAGGGACTGTCGGCGTCGGCGCGGCCCGCGGTGTCGGCCCGGACGTCGATCCCCTCCGCGGGCACCGGCCCGCCGGCCAGGCGCTCCGCGAGCCGGGAGCACGCCTCGTGCACCGCCCAGCCCCAGGACGCGGTGCCCGACGAGCCGCCGGCCAGCGACGCGGCGGGCAGGTCGCTGCAGCCCACCTCGGTCCGCACCCGGGCCACGGGCACCGCGAGCACGTCCGCGGCGACCTGCGCGAGCACGGTCCGGGCGCCCGTGCCGATGTCGGTGGCATTGACGCGTACGACGAACGTCCCGTCGGGCAGGGCACGCGCCGCCGCCGTGGACGGCTGTGCCATGACGGGGTAGAGGGCGGCGGCCACCCCCGAGCCCACCAGCAGCAGGCCCTCGGCACGGGAGCGGGGCCGTGGGTCCCGCTCGGACCAGTGAAAGCGCCGGGCGCCCTCGCGCAGGCACTCGACCAGGTGCCGGCTGCTGAAGGGCTTGCCGCTGTCGGGTTCGGTGTCGGGCTCGTTGGCGATCCGCACCTCCACCGGGTCCATGCCGAGTGCGACGGCCAGCTCGTCCATGGCCGACTCCAGGGCGTACATGCCGGGCGCCTCGCCGGGCGCCCGCATCCAGGACGGGCTGGGCACGTCGAGGGGTGCCACACGGTGGGCCGTACGGGAGTCGGGGGCCGCGTACATGACCCGTGCGGGCACCGCGGCCTGCTCGACGAACTCCTTGATCCGCGAGGTGTGGGTGGTGACCTCGTGGAGGAGGGAGGTGAGCCGTCCGTCGGGGTGGGCCCCGAGGCGCAGCCGGTGCAGGGTGGGCGCGCGGTGTCCCACGACGGACGGCAGGAGGCGGCGGGGGAGGGCCAGGGTGACCGGCCGTCCGGTGTGCTGGGCGGCCATCGCGGCGAGCACCACGTCCGGCCGGGGCGTGCCCTTGGAGCCGAAACCGCCGCCCACGTGCTCGGCGTGCACGGTCACCCGGTCCTCCGGGAGGTCGAACAGGCCGGCCAGGACGGCGCGTACGGCCGTGGAGCCCTGGGTGGAGGTGTGCACCGTGAGCCGGCCGTCGTGCCACTCGGCCGTCGTCGCGTGCGGTTCCATCGGGTGGTTGTGCAGCGGGGGCACCCGGTAGTCGGCGTCGACGCGGACCGGGGCGGACGCGAACGCGCCCTCGGGGTCGCCGTGTTCGCGGGTCCCCGGGAAGCCGCCGTTGGCCTGCTCGGGGGCGTAGGCGTCCGGGTGCGTGACGGTCAGGGTGACGTCGTGGTCCTCCACGGCGTAGTCGACATGGACGGCGGCGGCTCCGGCGCGGGCGGCCTCCAGGGTCTCGCCCACCACCAGGGCGACGAACCAACCGCGGTGCGGGACACGGGAGTCGCGCAGCACGGCGAGGGTGGGGTCGTCCGGCTCGGACAGCCTCGGCGCGTTCCGGTGGGTGAGGACGGCGAGGACTCCGGGCACCTCCAGAGCGGCCGCGGTGTCGATGCCGGTGACCCGGCCCCGGGCGATCGAGGCGGGCACGGGCCAGGCGTGCGCGCGGCCGGGACGGGGCTGTTCGGCGGCGTAGCGGGCGGTGCCGGTGACCTTCTCGCGGCCTTCGCGGCGCTCGACGGGAGCGCCCAGGGCGGTGGCGGCGCCTTGTGCGGTGGCGTCCATGCGTCCTCCTCAGGCCCTGGCGGCCGTGGTGAGCCGGGTCAGGACGTCCAGGGCGAGCGAGCGTGCCAGGGGCACCTTGTAGGCGTTGTCCCGCAGCGGCTCGGCGGCGGAGAGCTCCAGGTCGACCGCGTGCTCGAACGCGTCCGCCGTGGGCGCGGCGCCCAGCAGCGCCTGCTCGGCCCGCAGCGCCCGCCACGGCCGGTGCGCCAGCGCCCCGAAGGCGAGCCCGGCGTGGTCGACCACCCCGTCCGTCACCCGGATCACGGCGGCCACCGAGGCGAGCGCGAAGGCGTACGACGCCCGGTCCCTGGCCTTGCGGTAGGCGGACGGCAGCCCGGCCGAGGTCGCCGGCAGCAGCACCCCGGTGACGAGCTCGCCCGGCAGGATCTCGGTGTCCCGCTCCGGATGGTCCCCCGGCAGGCGGTGGAAGTCGGCGACGGGGACGCTCCGGGCGCCCTCGGTGCCGTACAGCTCCACACGGGCGTCCAGCGCGGCGAGCGCGACCGCCATGTCGGAGGGGTGGGTGGCGATGCAGTGCGGGGAGTGCCCGAGCACCGCGTGGTCCCGGTGCACGCCCTCGCGGGCGCCGCAACCGCTGCCCGGTTCCCGCTTGTTGCACGGTTTGGCGACGTCCTGGAAGTAGGGGCAGCGGGTGCGCTGGAGCAGGTTGCCGCCCGTGGTGGCGGCGTTGCGGAGCTGCCCCGAGGCGCCCGCGAGCAGCGCCTGGGACAGGGCCGGGTAGCGGGTGCGGACGGCGGGATGGGCGGCGAGGTCGCTGTTGCGGACCGTGGCGCCGACGCGCAGTGAGCCGTCCGCGAGTTCCCGGACCTCGTCGAGGGGCAGCCGGCTGACGTCGACGAGCACGTCAGGCTGTTCGACGCCGAGTTTCATCAGGTCGACGAGGTTGGTGCCGCCGCCGAGGTAGCGGGCGCCGGTCCGGGCGGCGAAGAGCTCCGCCGCCTCCTCGGCGCTGGTGGCGCGTACGTAGTCGAAGGTCTTCACCGGATCACGTCCTCGACCGCGTCGACGATGCGTGGATAGGCGCCGCACCGGCACAGGTTGCCGCTGAGCCGTTCACGGATCTCGTCCCGGTCCAGCGGGACGGGGTGCCCGGCGGGGGTGTCGCCGGTGACGCGCGAGGGGTGGCCGGCCGCGGCCTCGTCCAGCATGCCGAGGGCCGAACAGAGCTGGCCGGGGGTGCAGTAGCCGCACTGGAAGGCGTCCCGGTCCAGGAAGGCCCGCTGGAGGGGGTGCAGTTCGTCCCCCTCGTCGGCGAGGCCCTCGACGGTGCGGACCTCGCTGCCGTCCAGGGCGACCGCGAGCAGCAGGCAACTGTTGACCCGGCGCCCGTCCACCAGGACCGTGCAGGCCCCGCACTGGCCGTGGTCGCAGCCCTTCCTGGCCCCCCACAGGTCCAGGTCCTCGCGCAGTACGTCGAGCAGGACGCGCCGGTGGTCGACGAGGAGGGTGCGGGGTTCTCCGTTGACGGTGAGCTTGGTCTCCGAGCAGGTGGCGCTCTCGTGGTTCTCGCCGCTCATGATGACGGTGACCTTCCGGACGGGCCGACGTGCTGTCCCCACCGCGTATCCACAGTGGGCCCTCCGACACCTCCTGTCACCCCGGGAAGGAGCCCCGCCTAGGCTGGCGCCATGAACGCCGACGTGCTGCGCGCCGCCTACGGGGCCTTCGTGGCCGTCGTACGTCCCCTCGGGGACGAGGAGTCCTGGCGGCCCACCGGGTGCACCGGCTGGGCGGTGCGCGACCTGGTCTTCCACTGTGCCGGGGACGCCCAGCGGGCCCTGGTCGCCCTGCACACGCCGGCGGCCGGAGCAGCCGACCGGGACGCGGTGACCTACTGGCGCGACTGGGCGCCGGACCCGGTGGGCGCGGCGCACGGCCGGCGCTGGAACCGGGTGTGCGCCGGTATGTTCCTCGACTTCCGTCAGTTGCGCGAGCTCTACCTGGAGACCACCGCGGCCACCGTGCACGCCGCCGCGGACACCCGGCCGGACCTGCGGGTCTGCACGCAGGGACATGTGCTGACGGCCGAGGACCTCGTGCACACGCTCGTCGTCGAGGCGACCGTCCACCACCTCGACCTCGTCACCGATCTCCCCGAGGCCGCCGGGCCGTCCCCGGCGGGCCTGGCCGCGGTGCGCGCCACGCTGGACGGTCTCCTCGGCCGGCCCGTCCCGCTCGACTGGAGCGACGAGCACTACGCCCGCGCCGCCACCGGCCGCGCACCCCTCACGGACGCCGAGCGCCTCGCGCTGGGCGCGGACGCGGACCGCTTCCCGCTCTTCAGCTAATCTGCCGGTCCTGGTCCTCGTCGCGGGCCGGGGGCCGCAGGGTGCCCTTCCAGCGCCCGAAGGTCCTGGAGAGCTGCTGCAACGGCGAGGTGACCTCCGGATCGGTCCGGGGCTCGGGCACCGGGGCGTTCTCGCGGTAGATCGCCAGCGCCTCGTTGGCCCGCTCGGCGGCTTCCCGGTACAGGTCCCGGGACTTCGTCATGGCCTCCAGCGCATCGGCGTACATCGCCACAAGCGCCCGCTCGCGCTCCAGCTCCTCCCGCAGCGTGAGGAGCTGCCACTGCTCCCGCAGGGCGGTCACGGCCGCCTCGCCGCCCTCCGGCAGCGGTTTGGGCATCGCGGCGTAGCGCGTGACGGCCGCGATCAGTTCGGTGGGTTCCGAGCCGTCGAGGAAGACACTGCGTACGGAGAAGTCCTGGCCGTCGTACCCGGGCGGCACCGGCGTCCCGGGCAGCACCACGGCACCGCCGCGCGGCACCTCCACGCCGAACTCCTTCACGGCCCAGTTCAGGACCCGGAGCTGGTGCGGCTGCGCCCGGTGCTCGACGACCCGGTGGCGCAGGCTCGGCGGCAGCATGTCGGCCAGCGGGCGGCGGCCGCGCTGGTCGGTGGTCATGGCCTCGTGGACGACGACGTGCACGGCCCAGCTCCGGCGCACGGCCTGCCGGAGCACCCGCCGGACGTCCTTGTCCTCCTCGGGCAGCACGCTCAGGTCCCGCAGCCGCAGCCCGGTGGCGGCGTCGCGGTCCCAGAAGGCGTCCTCGCCGTCGGGCCAGAACATGGTCGCGGGGGAGGGCCACCGCAGATCCCACGGCGCCTCCGCCTCGGCCGCCAGCACCCACTCCTGTCCGCCGCTCGACACGGGGGCGAGCGAGAGCCGGGCCCGGACGGTCACCTCACCGGCGACCCGCCAACGGGCCTCGAAGACGCGTTCCGGGGCGTCCCCGGTCTCGGACGGCTCCTGGAAGTCGTCGAGGGCCGCGCTCTCCTTCAGTCGCTCCAGGTTTCGGCGCAGGACGTCGGCCGCGTCGGAGCCGAGATGGCGGCCGCGGGCCAGCCAGACGGTCGAGGGTGCCGTGGGGTCTGCCGTGGGAGTGCTTGACATGGGTCCATCTGTGGAAGGGGGTGGTGGGTGCCTGGGCCAAGTATCGTCGCCGCCGGTCCGTGCGGACCAGGCGGGTCCGGCAGGCGGACACGCCGGGCACGCGGCGCCGGCCCGCCCGGACGCTCATCATGACCTGCCCCGCGCACACGGGGCGCACACGCCACGCACAGAGCAACCGCGGTTCACTCGTGCCCTGTTCACGGCCCGGCACGCCAAAATGACCTCTCGAACAGGGCCCGCCCACCATCCGCATTGGGGCGGGCCCTGTTCGCGGTCCCCGCTCCCCTTCTCGGTGCTTCGGCTGGCTGAATATATCGGGAGCCGATATATTCGCGTTCATGGCACCGAGGAACATGACACAGGCGGCGTTCTTCGTACTGACCGCCCTCGCCGATCAGCCGCGGCACGGCTACGGCATCCTGCGCGAGGTCGAGGAACTCTCCGAGGGGGCCGTGCAGATGCGCGTCGGCACCCTCTACGGCGTACTGGACCGGCTCACCGCCGACGCGCTGATCGTGCTGGACCGCGAGGAGGTGCAGCAGGGCCGGCTCCGGCGCTACTACCGGCTCACCGACGAGGGGACCGCGGCCCTGGACGCCGAGGCGGAGCGGCTGGCCGCCGGAGCGAGCGCCGCGAAGAAGCGGATCGCCGAGGGGCGCCGTGCCCCCGGCAGTGCTCCTGGAACGGCCGACGTGCCCGTCACGGGGCCCGGACTCGCCGGAGGTCTGGCATGACGACGCTGCTCGAAGCCCGCTACCGCGCCGTGCTGCGCCTGCTGCCCGCCTACTACCGGCGCGAGCGGGAGGAGGAGATGGTCGAGACCTACCTGTGGGACGTCGACCAGGAGACCCAGGAGCAGAGCCGGCCCACGCTCGGGGAGGTGGCGAGCGTCGCCGCGCTGGCCGTGCGCAGCAGGCTCGGCGCGGGCGGGGCGCCCCGGCGGTACGCCGTGCTCGGCTCCGCCGTCCGTCTCTTCGCGCTCCTCGCCGTCCTGCTCCAGGCGGCGTCCGCCGTGGTCGACCGGGTCCTCGGACTGACCTGGGCGTCGACCCGGGGCGGGAGCCAGTGGGACCTGTTCACGGACGGCTTCGTCGGCCACGGGGTCTGGGCCGGCGTCGGCGCGGCCGCCCAGTGGTTCCTCCCGCTGCTGTGGCCGGTCGCCTACTTCGCCCTGCTGCGTGACCAGCGCCGCCTCGCCCAGGTCTCGGTACTGGTCGCCGCCCTGCCGACGCTCTGGCCGCTGGCCGATCTCTGGGCCCGCGACTTCGCTCCCTCGGACTCCGCGTACGTCGTCGCCGCCGCGGTGCTGGCCTGGACGTCGGCACTGGCACTGTGCGCGGCCCACCACCGCGACGCGCCCCCGGCGGCGCTGCCCGCGGGCGCGCCCGGACTGGTCTTCGCCACCTGCTGTGTGCTGATGGGCGGCTCCGTCGTGGTGCTGCCCGGCGGGGTCGACACCGTCTGGGCGCTCGTCACGTGCTACCTGGTGACGGCCTTCGCCTGGCTGCTGTACCGCGCACGGGGCGAGAACCGCGTCCCCGCCGGGGAGGCGGCCGCCCTCGCGGCCTTGGGGCTGCTCCTCCTGGCGGTCCGGATCACCGCGGTCTACCCGTGGCTGGACGTCCTGCCCGGGGCGCTGCGGGTGGGTGTCCTGACGCAGGCGGCGGCCCTGTTCGCACTGACCGCCGCCCTGGCCGTCGTGAGCGGACGTGACCTGCTCAGCCGTGGTACGTGATGTACCCGTTGCCGTCCCGGTCGTTGGCGCTCTTGGTGTACGCGTGGGTGTCGGCGTGCGCGCCGGAGGGCTTGTACAGGTAGATCGTGTCCTTGTCGTTGTTCCAGAGGAAGTTGCAGTTGTTGCGGTAGACGACGTTGTTCGCGTCGGAGTCGGTGCCGCGCCCCCCGCGCAGCTTGACGTAGTCGCCGGGCTGGAGCGTGTGGTTCTTCGTGAACGTGAACTTGTTGGTGCTGGTGGAGTCCCTGACGACGTACCCCTTGAGGTTCACCGTCGCCGTCCGCGAGTAGTTCTTGATCGTCAGGTACTCCTCGTCGGTGTTGCCCGTGGTGCAGTTGTTGGAGTCCCTGCCCGGGGCGTCGTACTGGACGCCCTTGACCTTCAGTGCCGACGAGTACTCGGTGGCGTGGGCCGGGACCGCGGTCAGCACGGTCAGCGCGCCCGCGGCCGCGACGACCGCTATGTGTCCTCTGCGCATGGAAAAGCCCCCCTGTGAAGGTCTGGTGAAGAAGACCTGGAGCGTATACAACGCGGAGTCCCAAGGGGGGCTTTTCGGTTGAATCAGTAACCTACTCGGAACGTGGCGTCCTGCTTCTCGGTGGTGGTGGAGACCGGGTCGATGCGCAGGACGTAGTTGGAGTGGCGGATGTAGCGGGTCGGGTTGTTGTACGAGCGGAAGGAGGCCCAGCTCGCGTCCGCGAGGCCCGCCGTGCGGTAGAAGGTCGCGTCACCGGCGAAGGCCGACGTGCCGTCATTGACGTCGAGTTGGAGCGCGTAGTTGTAGTGCCGCAGATAGCGGTCGGGGTAGTTGACGGACCGGAAGGACACACCGGAGCTGTCGGCGAGGCCCGGGACGAGGGTCCACAGAGAGTCCTTGTAGGGCTCGACGGGGTACTCGTCGATGCGGCCCGCGTAGTTGGAGTGGCGCACGTAACGGGCCGGGTAGTTGTAGGACTTGAGCCGGTTCCAGGCGGGCGCGCCCCACTTCGCGAGCAGGTTGTTGTACTCGGTCGTGGTGATCGTGGCGATGCCGCAGTGCTTGGAGTTCACCGGCTGGGTGTAGGTCCTCTGGTCCAGGGCGGTCCAGGTGCCGGTGGCGGGGCTGCCGGACTGCCAGGCGTAGAAGACGCCGTTGGGGGTGTAGGTGTCGCCCCACAGCCACCAGGTGCCGGAGGTGAGGGACTTGACCACGGTGGGGGCCTCGGTGCCGCCGTGGGCCACGCCCGCGCTGAACTCCGTGAAGCTGCCCGGGTTCAGGGTGGTGGACCTGGCGCTCACCAGCGTCTGGTTCTTCTTGAAGAACAGGTAGTTGTAGCCGTTCACGCCGACGGCCATGTCGCCGTCGATGACGTCGTAGCCGGGGTCGAAGAAGACCTGCGGGGCCGAGGCGGTCACGAAGTCGCCGGTGTAGTTGACCATGATGACGTTGTGGCCGCTGGAGTTGACCGCCGAGTAGATGACCGCGTACTGGCCCCGGCCCGCGTCCCAGAACGCCTCGGGCGCCCAACTGTGGGTGGTCATGTCGTGCAGCTTCAGGCGCCGGTAGCCGGTGAAGGTGCGCAGGTCGGTGGAGTCCCAGACGTGTATGTACTGGCTGTTGTAGCTCCAGTCGGTGCCCTTGAGGTCGGTGGCGAGGACCACGAAGGTGCCGTCCTGCTTGCGCATCAGGAACGGGTCGCGCAGCCCGAGCGCGCCGGCGGTGGGGGTCACCAGGGGGTTGTTCTGGTTCAGCGGCGTCCAGTTGAGCCCGTCGGGGCTCACGGCCAGGTGGAGGCCGTAGTCGGTGCCGTCGCCGAGGTTGGTCGACTCGGTGAAGTAGGTCATCGCGTACGCCGAGTCGGCTGCGTGGGCGGTGCCGGAGCCGAGGGTCAGGGCGAGCGGCACGGCGGCCGTCATGCCCAGGACGCCGCGGCGGGACAGGTGGGGGGTTGCGCTCATCTTGGTCTCCAAGGTGGCGTGCGGGGGCACCTCAATTGGCCGGTATTTCGAACGTAGTTCGGCAAATCGATCAGAAGGTAGGGCCTGGCCATGAGCGCGTCAATCGTTCTGCCGCTCCTTTGTGTTTTCTGTGCCCCCGGGGCGCTGGGTGGCGCCCCGGGGCGAAGAGGTCGGCGTCGGGTGTGGCGTCAGCGCTGGGTGTAGATGAAGCCGACCTTGTCGACCGCGTCCCCCGAGCGTCCGTGGAATCCGGCGATCTGCCGGCCGGCGGGGGCGGTGCGGGTCACGCAGTCGGAGGTGGTGGTGCCGCCGGCCAGCGTGCGGCCGAGGCTGGTGGTGAACCTGGCGTAGAAGATCCGCGTGTGGCCGTTGTACTCGCCCTGGCAGAGCTGGGCCGTGGTCACGTACTCGTCGCTGCCCAGGGTCAGGGAGGACGCGGTGCCGCCGGTCCCGCCGTGCGCGAGGGTGGTGCCGTTCGCCAGCGTGAGGCTCATCCGGTCGACCCGGGAGCCGCTGCGCAGCCCGATGGTGGTGGCGCGGGCGCCGGCGGGGACGGCGGCGATGTCGTTGTAGTAGTCGCCGTGCGGGCCGCCGAACTGGTCGCTGAGCTGGTAGGCGGAGTTGCGCGACCAGGTGAAGCCGACGGTGATCGGGTCGTGGTCGGAGAGCATCAGGTTGTCGCCGGTGAGGAACTTGGCGTGCTCGTTGTCGTACGAAGTCGCGGTGAGCGAGACGAGTGCGCTGCCGCGGTAGAGGACCTTGTCGACGACCTCGCAGGTGTTGGGGACGGTGGTGCCGCTCTGGTCGCAGACCAGCGCGTCGCTGCCCTTGGCGGGCGGGGTGCCGCCGCGGACGAGCTGGACCCAGGGGTCGGTGAGGCCGTTGGCGGCGGCGAACTCGGCGATGGTGTCGCCGGAGCGGGTGTAGCGGGTGTTGGTGTCGCCCATGACCACGACGGCGTTGCCGGCGGAGTGGGTCCTGATGAACGCGGTGAGCTGGTCGAGGTTGTCCGCGCGCGAGGCGAGGTCCCCGTCGCTGGTGCCCGCGTTGGTGTGCAGGTTGTAGAAGTCGACGTAGATGCCCTCGGCGAGGCGCTCGCGCATGAAGGTGAAGCCCTTGGGGGTGAGGCAGTCGCCCGAGTCCACCTGGCAGGAGTTCCAGCGCACCCGCTCGAAGTCGTCGGTGTCATAGGGGAGGGTGGACAGGGTGTTCAGCCCGCTGCCGAAGCCGGCGCCGCCGCTGGTGGGGCTGCGGTGGGCGTGGGTCGTGTCGGCCGCGTAGAGGAAGGCGTGGTAGTTGAAGTCCTCCTGCACGTGGACGATGTCGTACGGCGCGATCCGTCGGCCGATCTCCGTGGTGCTGGACTCACGGGGAGTCGGTGCGCTGGAGATGGCCTCGGGCAGGCCGGCCACGTTGTAGCTGAGGACGCTGAAGGCGCCCGAGTCGGCGGCCGTGGCCGAGGGGGCCGCCGCGGTGAGTCCGCCGAGGGCGGCGGCCGTCGTCGCCAGGGCGGCGAGGAGTCTGCGCATGGAGAGTTCTCCTGGGGGAGTGGCACGGGCAGGGAAGCGGGGCGGGACAGAAGTTACCGCCGGTTACCCCATGTTGTCGCGGTTCCGTGCGCTCGCGGCCGGTCAAGTTCCCTGTCTGTGAACGGGTGTTGGGGCCTCGCGCCCGCCGTCGTTCATCTGGCCTTCACGCGCGGTGGCTGAAATTCGATCCTGAGAGTGTCTTGGTTCCGGGGTGATGCTGGATGTGGAATTTCCGCGCGGCATATCTGTCTACGATATGAAGATCGTAGGGAGAGGGAACGCACGTGAGTGAACCACCAGTCCTCGTCTGCCCGGAGTGCGGGGCGCCCAGGGCGGCGGACGGCACTCCCTCCTGCTCCTGTGCGCACCGCGCCTCGGAGGCCCACCGCGAGTCCCGTACGGCCGAGGCGGCCGCGGCGGAGGACTTCGACCCGGTGCGCATACGGCCCTATGTGGAGGTCCGCGAGGAACCGGCCGACCCGGCGGGAGGGCCGCAACGGCCCCTGCTCACCGGGGACTTGCCCGACGTCGTCACGGCCCCGGCGGACCCGGGCCGGCCGCCCGGCGAGGAGCCGCACCCGGAGCTCCCGGCCGACGGCGGACCGCACGGGCGCAGACGACGGAACATGGTCGTCGCCGGGGCGGGTGCGGCCGTCGCCGTTCTCGTCACCGGCGGGTTCGTCGGCGGGCTCTTCACCTACGACGGCCCTTCCCGGGACGGTTCCGTGGCAGGTGGTGTGCGCGCGGGCGTGCCGGAGGTACCGGTGTCGTCGAGCGGCCCGGCCGCCACTTCCCCTTCTCCTACGGCGAGTTCGTCCCAGTCGTCCGCGCCGCCCTCCTCCTCGCCGAGCGCGGAGTCCAGCGACAGTGCCTCCCCGACGGGCACCGCCACCCCGACCGGGGCCCCGTCGAGCGTCGCCGCCACCGCCACGGCGGCCCCCGGCCCGACCGTGTCGAACGGTCAGCCTCCTGTGCTCGGTCTCGGCGACCAGGGGCCCGAGGTCGTCGAACTCCAGCTCCGGCTGCGCCAGGTCGGCGTCTACGACGGGGAGGCCGACGGCGACTTCGACCGGCAGGTGCAGAGCGCGGTGCGCACCTACCAGGTCACCCGTTTCATCCTGAAGGACGAGTCCGGCGTCTACGGCGTGGCGACGCGCGCCGCGCTGGAGTCGGAGACCTCCGAACCCTGAGCCCGGAGGCTACTTCCGGTGCCCGTCGGCGGGATGCGCCCGGTCGTAGGGGCGGGGGTAGGCGGCCGGGACGTAGGGCAGGTAGCGGGCCGGTGAGGCCTGGTCGGCCTTCGTGGCACGGGAGTTGAGGGCGGCGGGATCGCTGCCGTGCCAGTGGCCGCTCGCGATCCGGTCCTCCAGCGCGTGCAGGGCGGCGATCTGCTCGCCGGGGCTGAAGGTGCAGTGGCCCGCGTTGTCGACATGGCGCTGGCGCAGCAGCGGAGCCGAGCCGGCGGCCGTGACGGCCCGGCGGTAGGCGCTCTCGGACTGCACGGGGATCAGCGCGTCGCCGGTGGTGTGGATGTCGAGTTGCGGCTTGGTGAGGCGTCCGGTGAAGGAACTCGTACGGCTCATCCAGTCGACGGCGTTCCGGTCGGCGCGGATGCGCGGGGCCCGGTCCAGGGAGTTGAGGTCGGACCTCAGGGAGAGGCCGGCCTTCGCGTACAGCTCCTCGACCTCCTTCAGATAGGGGGAGTCGCGGAGCATCGCGCGGTAGTCGACCCCGGTGTTCCACGACGGGTTGCCGCCCGCCCGGGACTCGGCCTCCTGGCGCCAGACGAAGGCGGGGAACCTCACCAGCCCGACGAGGGCCTGGTACTGGTTGGACTGCTGGGCGTCCCGGTCGGTGGGCGCGGGCCGGGGCTGTGCGGGGTCGTTCCAGCCGGGGATGTCGTGCAGGGCGGCGGCGAGCGCGATGCGGGCGCGTCCGTCGGCGGTCCGCTGGGCTTCGGTGAGGACGGCCGTCATGGCGTCGGACGCCCGGGTCGCGGAGGCCGGGCTCGACAGGTCGGTCAACGGGATGCCGGAGCCGGGTGCGAGGAGTGTCCGCAGCGCGAACACCGGGTCCAGCGTGCTGTTCCAGTTGGCGACACCGCCCTGGACCAGCCCGCACATCGACAGTGAACCGGCCAGGCGGGACGCGTGGCGTTCCGCGAGGGCGGTCGTGACGAGACCGCCGTAGGAGGTGCCCCAGGCGATGGTCCGGCCGGCGCGTCCGAAGCGGGCGGTGAAGGTGTCCAGGGTGGCGAGCTGGTCGGGTACGGCCTCGGTCACGGCCCAGCCGGTGGTGGCGTACGACGACCCGATGAGCGCGTAACCCTGCGCCAGGAGAAGGGACTTCGTGGTGTCGTCGGGCGCGTTGCGGGCCGGGTTGGGGACGCCCGCGGGGGTGTAGCCGTGGCTGTAGAGGAGGACCGCTCCGTTCCAGTCGGCCGGTACGTCCATGAGGTAGGCCGCGCCGGCCGGCAGCCGGCCCTCGACGTGGGTGTCCTCGGCGGCTCGGGCGGCCGGGGCGAGGGGGGCGGCGAGCAGCAGGGCCGCGACGGTGACGAGCGTACGGGTGCGGATGCGGTGCATCACGAGACGTGGGCTCCTTGGGCGCAGTCCGTTTGTCCTGCGGTCGGGGGACTGACATCGGCGAAGGTAGGCGTGTACATTACTGGCGTCAATGATGTGCACAACATCAGCGAACGGGTCGTGGGGCGCTCGCCGCCTCGTCGGGAGGGCCCCATGCCAAGGCGCGTGCTCGGACTTGCCGTTGCGGTGATGACCCTCGCGGGCGCCGCCGGATGTGGCTCGTCGGACTCCGGGAGCGGTGGCTCGACATCCGCGAGCGGAGGGAAGAAGACACAGGTCACGGTGGGTGTCATCCCCATCGTCGACGTGGCCCCGCTCTATCTCGGGCAGAAGAAGGGGTTCTTCGCCGACCGGGGGATCGAGCTGCGGACGGTGACCGCGCAGGGCGGCGCGGCGATCATCCCGGGAGTGGTGAGCGGTCAGTTCCAGTTCGGCTTCAGCAACACCACGTCCCTGATGCTCGCGCAGACCAAGGGCGTTCCCGTGAAGTCCGTGGTCAACGGGGCCGCGACCAACGGCAGGGTGGGCGCCGACGTGACCGGTGTCCTGGTGCGGAAGGACAGCCCGGTGAAGTCCGCGAAGGACCTGGCCGGACGCTCGGTCGCCGTGAACACCCTGCAGAACATCGGGGACACCACCGTGCGCGAGTCGGTGCGTGAGGCAGGCGGCGATCCGGCGAAGGTGAAGTTCGTCGAGATCCCCTTCGACCAGATGCCCGCCGCACTGGACGGGGGCCGCGTGGACGCCGCGTGGATGGGCGAGCCGGCCCAGACGGTCGCCAAGGCGCAGGGCGCCCGGGTCGTCGCCTCGCCCTTCGCCGAGACCGACCCGAAGCTCACCGTGGCGACCTGGTTCACCTCGACGAAGATCGCGCAGCAGAACCCGGAACTGGTGCGGAAGTTCACCGAGGCCATGAAGGAGTCACTGGAGTACGCCACCGGCCACCCGGACGAGGCCCGGCAGATCCTCACCGTCTACACCAAGATCGGCGGCGAGGTGCTGAGCGAGCTCATCCTCCCGAGCTGGCCGGCCCAGGTCGACATCGCCTCGCTGGAGAAGCTCGCCGCCCTCGGTGAGGAGGACGGCATATTCGGCGACCGGAAGCCGGACGTCCAGGCGCTGTTCTCCTGAGAGGCGCGCTCAGCCCTTGGCCCGCCGCCCGCTGCGCCGCGGGGCGGGGTCGGCGCCGCCCAGCAGTTCACGGCGGCGCTCCTCGCCGTGCTCCTCCACCTGGAGCACGACCTGTCGCAGGCCCTCCGCGAGGCCGCGGCACTCGGTGTCGCTGAGGCCGGCCGTCACGAAGGCCTCCTCCTCGTTGAACGCAGGGAACACCCGACGCATCAGCTCCTCGCCCTCGTCGGTGAGCCTGAGCAGGACGAGCCGCCCGTCGGTGGGGTGCCCGGCGCGGCTCAGCAGCCCGCGCGACTCCAGGGTCCGCGCCACGCCGGTGAGCGTGCCCTTGGAGATCCCGGCCTCCTCCGCCACGTGCCGGGTCTCCGACTCGCCCCACACCCAGACGACCCACAGCACGACGAACGCCGTCCAGGTCAGGTCCGAGCCGCGCAGCACGGAGTTCTCCAGGTGCTGGCGCACCGCGGAGGCGGCCCGGTAGATGTTCGCCACGGCCGCCATCTGGTCCCGTCGGATCGGGAAACCACCGAGCTTCTCGGCCGCGAGCTTCTCGGCTTGGGTGATGGATCGCTGGCCGGGCACGGGCGGCTCCTTCGTCTGGCACAGGTCGTTCGGGATCAAATTCTAGTGGGGGTGCCGCTCGGCCCGGAGGTCCGCGTCCCAGTCCAGGAGCCGGACGAGGTCCTCGTCGGAGGGGCGGGACGCGGCCGAGGGGGTGTGGGTGCCCCGGGAGATGTTGCCGCTGACGGTGATGTTGTGCTCCACGCGCGGGCGGCGCAGCGCCTCGTACAGGGTGAGCGCGGCTTCCGTGTCCGGGGCGTCCCGCAGGGCCTTGGCGAGCACGACGGCGTCCTCCAGCGCCATCGAGGCACCCTGGCCGGTCGCGGGCGAGGCCGCGTGGGCGGCGTCGCCGATGAGCAGGGTCCGTCCGGAGCGCCACGGGGTGCCGGTGGGGATCTCGGTGGCGTTGGTGACCATGAGGTCCTCGCCGGCGGCCGCGACGAGGTCCGCGGCCGGTGTGGGGTCCTTGCGCAGCAGCGGCAGCAACAGCTCGCGCCAGTCAGCGGGGGTGCCCTGCGCCAACTCCTGCGCGGACAGCGGGCCGCCGCCCACCCGGGCGAACCAGTAGGCCTCCCCGTCGGGCGAGACCGCGTAGCCGAAGGCGGCCCCGCTGCCGCGGACCATGGTGATGCACGCGTCCGGGCCGGGAGGGACCGCGCGCGTGTAGCCGTAGAAGACGTACTGGCCGGCGTGGAACGGCCGCGTCCCGGGGGAGACCGCCCGGCGGACGGCGGAGTTCAGGCCGTCGGCGCCGATCAGCAGGTCGCCGGTCGCGGTGGTGCCGTCGGCGAAGTGCGCGGTGACCCCGTCGCGGCCGTCCTCGACGGAGACGAGCCGCGTGCCGTGCCGCACGGTGACACCGCGGCGCGCGGCCTCAGCCTGGAGCGCGGTGTTGAGGTCGCCGCGGCGCAGGCACCGGTAGTGCAGGAGCGGGTCGGAGACCTCGCCCATGGGTGTGTGCGCCCGCTCGGTGCCCGTGTCGTCGAGGACCCGGAGCGAGGTCAGCGGGAAGCCGATCGCGGTGACCGCGGCGGAGGCGTCCAACTGGCCCAAGGCGCGCATGCCGTTGCTCGCCAGGGTGAGGAACGCGCCGATGTCCTCGGCCGCGTCGGGACGGGCCTCGTGCACGACGGCCTCGACACCCGCCTTGTGCAGTGCCAGGGCCGTCGCCGTGCCGGCGACACCGCCGCCGATGACCAGTACGCGTGCCACACCCACCCCGTTCGTCCCGCGTCGGCCCGCACGGTCGTACGGACACGAGGGGAACGACGGGCCGACGGCGCGGGTTCCGCGCACAGCACGACGCCGGCCGCGCCGCCTCCGTGGGGCTTCGGCACGGCCGGCGTCACGTTCGGGTCAGGCGCCGCTCTCGCGCAGCATGTCCTCGCGCTCGACGAGCTTCACGCGTTCCCGGCCCTGGGGCTCGCCCAGCGCCTTCTCGGCGGCGTCCAGCCTGTACCAGCCCTCCCAGGTGGTGAAGCGGACGTCGCGCTCGGCGAGGAACGCGTCCACGGCCTCCGGCTCGGGCGAACCGGGCGTCTGGAGACGGTCGTTCGCGAAGTCGTCCAGCAGGTTCGACACCGTCTCGTTGGCGTCGCCCTTCGTGTGGCCGATCAGGCCGACCGGGCCGCGCCGGATCCAGCCGGTGACGTACGTCGACTGCAGGTGCTCGCCGCTCTCCTGCAGGACGCGGCCGCCCTGGTCGGGGACCGTGCCCGAGTCGATGTCCCAGGGCAGCTTCGGGAGCTTGTCGGAGAGGTAGCCGACCGCGCGGTAGACCGCGGTGACGTCCCAGTCCTTGAACTCGCCGGTGCCCTTGACGTTGCCGGTGCCGTCCAGGGCGGTGCGCTCGGTGCGCAGGCCTACGACCTTGCCGTCCTCGCCGAGGATCTCGGTGGGCGACTCGAAGAAGTGCAGGAACAGCTTGTGCGGGCGGTCGCCGACGTCGCGGATCGCCCAGTTCTCCAGGGTCTTGGCGACCATGTCGGCCTGCTTGTTGCCGCGCCGGGTCTCGATCGAGCCCGCGTCGTAGTCGATGTCCTCGGGGTCGACGATGACCTCGATGTTGGGCGAGTGGTCCAGCTCGCGCAGCTCCATCGGGGAGAACTTCGCCTGCGCCGGGCCGCGGCGGCCGAAGACGTGGACCTCCAGCGCCTTGTTGGCCTTCAGGCCCTCGTGGACGTTCGGCGGGATCTCCGTCGGCAGGAGCTCCTCGGCCGTCTTGGCGAGGATGCGGGCCACGTCGAGGGCGACGTTGCCGACGCCGAGCACGGCGACCTTCTCGGCCTCCAGCGGCCAGGTGCGGGGCACGTCCGGGTGGCCGTCGTACCAGGAGACGAAGTCGGCGGCGCCGTAGGAGCCGTCGAGCTCGATGCCCGGGATGCGCAGCTCACGGTCGGCCGTCGCGCCGGTGGAGAAGATCACGGCGTCGTAGAAGGCGCGCAGGTCGTCCAGGTTGATGTCGGTCGGGTAGTCGACGTTGCCGAACAGCCTGATCTGCGGCTTGTCGAGCACCTGGTGCAGGGCCGTGATGATGCCCTTGATCCGGGGGTGGTCCGGAGCCACGCCGTAACGGATCAGTCCGAACGGGGCCGGCATCCGCTCGAAGAGGTCGATGGAGACACCGGGCTCGGCGGCCACATCTGACTTGAGCAGCGCGTCGGCGGCGTAGATCCCGGCGGGGCCGGCTCCGACGATGGCTACCCGCAGGGGGCGGGGCATGATCAGGTTCCCTTCGAGCGGTGGCAGATCAACTCGAGGGAAGCCTAAGCTAAGGCAAGCCTAAGTCGGTACGCGGGTCCGGTCTATGAGCTCATAAGATCACCTTATGGGTAATCAAAGGCTCCCGAACGGGGTCACGGCAGCGGCTGTTCCGCCCAGATGACCTTGCCGGCCGGGGTGTACCGGGTGCCCCAGCGCTCGCTGAGCTGCGCCACGAGGAACAGCCCGCGGCCGCCCTCGTCGGTCATGGCCGCGTACCGCAGATGCGGTGAGGTGCTGCTGCTGTCGAAGACCTCGCAGATCAGGGTGCGGTCGTACAGCACCCGGACGTGGACGGTGTCGCCGCCGTAACGGATCGCGTTGGTGACCAGCTCGCTCAGTACCAGCTCCGTGGTGAACGCGAGCTCGTCCAGGTCCCAGCGGGCGAGCTGCCGCGACACCGCCGCCCGTACGTCCGAGACGGCCGCCGGGTCCGCGGGGACCTGCCACTCGGCGATCCGGTCGGCGGCGAGCGCCCGGGTGCGGGCCACGATCAGCGCGATGTCGTCCGTGGCCCGGGACGGCGGCCGCGCGTCCAGCACGGCCCGGCAGGTGTCCTCGGGCGAGGGGCCCGCCTGTTCCAGCGAGGTGCGGAGCAGCTCCAGCCCTACGTCGATGTCGCGCTCCCGGTCCTCCACGAGCCCGTCCGTGTAGAGCACCAGGCGGCTGCCCTCGGCGAGTTCCAGGTCGGCCGTCTCGAAGGGCAGACCGCCGAGGCCGAGCGGGGGACCGGCGGGCACCTCGGGATACTCGACACGGCCGTCGGGGTGGATGACGGCGGGCGGCGGATGGCCCGCACGGGCGATGGTGCACAGCCGGGTGACCGGGTCGTAGACGGCGTACAGACAGGTCGCCCCCGTGACCGGTGAGTTGCCGCTCTCCTCCGCCTCGTCCTGGTCGATGCGGGCGACCAACTCGTCGAGCAGGGCGAGCAGTTCGTCGGGCGGCAGGTCGAGGGCGGAGAAGTTGTGCACCGCCGTGCGCAGCCTGCCCATGGTGGCCGCCGCGTGCAGCCCGTGGCCCACGACGTCGCCGACCACGAGCGCGACCCGCGCGCCGGACAACGGCAGCACGTCGAACCAGTCGCCGCCCACCCCCGCCTGCGCGGGCAGGTACTTGTAGGCGATGTCCAGGGCGTCCTGCTCGGGCAGCCGGCGCGGCAGCAGACTGCGCTGGAGCGTCACCGCCATGGTGTGCTCGCGGGTGTAGCGGCGGGCGTTGTCGATGGAGACCGCGGCCCGGGTGACGAGTTCCTCGGCGAGGGCGACCTCCTCCGTGTCGAAGGGCTTGGGCTTGTCCGAACGCCAGAAGCTGACCGTGCCCAGGACGAGGTTGCCGGCCCGCAGGGGGACGGCGATCAGCGAGTGGATGCCGTACTCCATGACGTGCGCGGAGCGCTCCCGGTCCTGCGCGTGCCACCCGGTGGCCTCGGCGAGCCGCGGCTCCAGGACGGCCCGGCCGCTGCTGATGCCACGGGCCTGGGGAGCGGAGTCGACCAGGGGGATGCGCTCACCGACCTTGTACAGCGGGGCGTCCTCACGGATGCCGCTGAGCGCGGTGCGGCGCAGGGTGGTCGCCGCCTCCGGCTGGCCCCCGCTGAGCACCGCGTCGAACAGGTCGACGGTGGCGAAGTCCGCGAACCTCGGCACGGCGAGCTCGGCCAGTTCCTCGGCGGTACGGGTCACGTCCAGGCTCGTGCCGATGCCCACCGTCGCGTCGTACAGCATGTCGAGGCGCTCGCGGGCCACCTCGGCGCGCCCGGACAGCGCCCGCAGCTCGGTCGAGTCGCGCAGGGTGGCGACGCTGCCCGGGGGGCCGCCCTGGATGTCGGTGGGCCGCTGGTTGACGGCCAGGAGGCGGTCCTTGACCCGGTGCACCTCGTCGGTGGCGACCCGTCCGGAGGCCAGCAGCCCGGCGGTGTCGGTGGGCAGGGCGAGGTCGAGGACGTGCCGGCCCTCGGCGTCCGCGGGCAGGTCGAGCAGCCGGTGCGCCTCGTCGTTGGCGAGCAGCAGCCTGCCCTCGCCGCCGACGATCAGCACGCCCTCGCGCACGGCGTGCAGCACCGCGTCGTGGTGCTCGTACATGCGGGTCATCTCGTGCGGGCCGAGTCCGTGCGTCTGGCGCAGCAGCCGTCTGCTGACCAGCGCCGTGCCCGCCGTGGCCAGGGCGAGGCCGACCGCGGCCGCCATCAGGAGCAGCGGCAACTGCTGGTCGGCGGTGCCGCCGACCTTGGCGGTGGTGATACCGGCCGACACCAGGCCGACGACCTTGCCGTCGGCCGCCTTGACCGGGACGACGGCCTGCACGAGCGGTCCGATGGTGCCGGTGATGTCCTCGGTCACCACGCGTCCGGCCAGTGCCGGGGCGATGTCCCCGACGAACTTCTTGCCGATCCGGTCCGGCTTGGGGTGCGTGTACCGGATGCCGTCGGTGTTCAGTACGACGATGAAGTCCACGTCGGTCGCCAGCCGGGCCGCCTCGGCACGCGGTTGGAGCACCGCCGAGGGGTCGGGACCGGCGAGGGCCTCCACGGTGCCGGGGGCGTTGGCGAAGGCCTGGGCGACGGCCACCGAACGGTTGCGGGCCTCGATGGTGCTGTCGTGCCGCACCTGGAGTACCAGGGCCACCACCGCGGCCACGACCAGCAGCAGGACGATCACGACCTGGAGGACGAAGACCTGCCCGGCCACGCTGCGCCCGCCGACCGCCGCCCGCAGAGCTCCCGACCGCCGTCGCGTCCGGGCCCCGTCGCGCTCCGCCCGCGTGGGCGAACTGCCCTTCAGCGGGCCCTCGTGCCGGTCGTGAGCGTCGTCGGGTGTCGGTGGGCGGGGACCGCCGGGGCGACGGGCCGACCCGCCCCCGAAGCGGCCCAGGAGTCGGACCATGTGCCCATGTCTACACTGCCGCGCCCCAGGAGGCGAGGGGCGTCACACGGTGTGACAGAACATGAACAAAGCCGCCAGACCGTCCTCATGGCGACTTGGACGGCGTCGCGCGCCGGGTGGCGAGCAGCAGCGCGATGTCGTCGGGGCGGTCCAGGGCGTGCCGGGCCTTCGCCGTGAGCCGGTCCGCCACACCCGCCAGGAACCGGCTGCCGGGCCGGGCGGCCGGAGCACCGGCCTTCGCGAGGGCCACCCGCAGCGCGGAGATGCCCTCGTCGATGTCGCTGCCGGGCCGTTCCACCAGCCCGTCGGTGTAGAGCGCCAGGATCGCGCCGGGCTCCACCCTGAGCTCGGTCACCGGATAGCGGGCCCGCGGTGCGACCCCGAGGACGACCCCGCCGGGCAGGTCCAGGACCCGGGTGCGGCCGTCGGGGCTGCGCAGCAGGGGCGGCGGGTGCCCGGCGCGGGCCGCCCTGGCCACCCCGGTGGCGGGGTCGAGCCGGATGTAGCAACAGCTCGCGAACAGACCGGGATCGAGGTCGATGAGGAGATGGTTGGTGCTGCTCATGACCTCGTCCGGCGGCCGGTCGCCGAGCGCGAACGCCCGGACCGCGGTGCGGAGTTGTCCCATGGTGGCGGCCGCCTGCACCCCGTGCCCCTGGACGTCCCCGATGACCAGTGCCAGACCGTCGCCGGACTCGACGACGTCGTACCAGTCACCGCCTACGTCCATCCCCGCGGTGCCCGGCAGATAGCGCCCTGTGGTCTCGAGCTGCGGGTGCGCCGCGAGACGGCGGGGGAGGAGCGCTTGCTGGAGGCCGCGGGCGAGCACGGTCTCCGACTCGTAGCGCTGCGCCTTCTCCATGGCGTGGGCGATGAGTCCGGCCAGCGCGGTGAGGACGGTGCGTTCCTCGGTGCTGAAGCTGCGGGGCCGGTCGAAGCCGAGGATGCAGGAGCCGACGGGGCGTCCCGAGGCGATCAGCGGCAGGAAGGCGCGGGCGCCCTCGGCGGCGTCCAGGGGGATGCCGGGGTAGGCGGCCGTGAGCTGTTCCATCGAGTCGAAGAACAGGGGGCGGCCGGTGGTGAGGGTCTCCACGCCGGGCAGGCGCTTGCTGAGGTCCACGCCCTCGAAGGGCGCGAGGAAGCCCTTGGGGAAGCCGGTCTCCCACTCCAGGTACAGGTGCCGTTCCTGGAGCAGGTAGATCGCGAGCCGACGACCGCCGAACGCGGGCAGCAGCTCCCGCATCACGACCGCGGACACCTGCCGGGCGGTGACCGCCTCGGTCAGGGCGATGGCCAGCGCGATCGGCCGGTACAGAGGCGCCAACGGGCTGACGCCCGCCTCGCCCCCGTCGCCGCCCGCCTGCCCCGCGGGACTGTCCGCGACCCGGCTCGCGGGCCGGACCGTACAGGTCAGCCGGTCCGGCCCGGGATGCACGGAGAGAGCGAGCCAGTCGCCGTCGTACGACGACGGGGCGGGCTCGGGGTCCGGAGGGGCGGGCGGGGGTGGCTCGGTGTTCCGGGGGGTGGGGGGTGGTCCGGTTGGGATGGCGGGCGTGGGCGGGTGGGTGTCCTGGTCCGGTGGCGGTGCTGGTGCCGAGGCGTTCGAAGTGGGCGGGGGTGATGCGGCCTCCGGGGGTGGGCCGGCTTTTCCATTGGGGCGCGAGGTTGCGGTGTCTCGCGTTAGCGGAGGCGATTCGGCGTTGGCAGCGGGGGGCGCGGATTCGGCGGGCCAAGTTGGCGGGGGTGATGCGGGCTCTCCGGACGGGCCTGTGTCCCCGTCGGGGGGCGAGGGTTCGGCGTCCCGTGTGAGCGGTGGTGTTGCGGTCGGTGGCGGCGATCCGGCGTCCGTAGCGGGGAGCGCGGATCCGGCGTCCCAAGTCAGCGGGGGTGATGCGGGCTCTCGGGACGGGCCGGCGTCCCCGTCGGGGGGCGAGGGTTCGGCGTCCCGTGTGAGCGGTGGTGCCGCGGCCACCGGTGGCGACTCGGCGTCCTCATCGGGGGACAGGGAGCCGGCGTTCTCCTGAGGCGGCGGCGGTCCCGGGTCCGCAGTTGGTCCCTTTGATGCCGTGTCCCCTGGGCCCGGCGAGGGTTCCGGCTCCCGGTCCGGTGGGCGGGCGAGGTGGAAGTGGACCGGGTCCGGGGTGAGGAGGGCGGCTCGCAGGTGGTCCTCGAAGTCGGGGCGGGCCAGCCAGGGCACCGCCTCCCACAGGTCGCGGCCGACGAGCTCGGCGCGGGGGCGGCCGAGGAGCTGGGCGGCGCGCGGGTTGGCGTAGACGACCAGGCCCAGCCGGTCGACGCAGAACACGCCGTCGGGCAGCAGGTCGGCCGCCGAGTCGGCGGTGGGGGCGGGGCCCGGGGCCACGACGACGCCCCGGACCGCGGGGGCGGCGGGCGGTTCGTAGGCGTTCCACAGGTCCAGCAGGCGCAGGGCGCCGTCCGCGTCGCGCAGGTAGAGGGGCAGTGCGGGTGGGCGGCCCGCGGCGGTGTCCCGCAGGCTGGCCAGGATGCGGTGCGCGTCGGAGGGGGCCACCGCCTCGGCGAACGCCTCGACCGTGCCGGCGAACTCGCTGGGCGGCACGCCCAGAAGGGTGTGCAGGTCCTCGTCCAGGGTGATCCCGGCCGTCTCCGGGTCCCAGGCGAAGCGTCCGGCGCGGCCCAGGGACGTCGAGGCGGTGGGCGGCCGCAGGCACACCGGTTCGCCGTCCCAGGCGACCTGGTCCGGATCCCCGTACTCAAGGCCCCGCAGCGCCTCGCCCAGCTCCTGCGCGAGGCGCACCACGCGGTCGCGACAGGACAGCACCTCGGCGGCGTCGGTGACGGCCGGGCGCAGCACGGTCAGCACGCCGTAGGTCGTGGACCCGGCGACGACGGGCACGTAGAGCGAGCCGAACTGGAACGGGAGCCCGGCGGCGAACTGCGGGTAGCGCCGCATCGTCTCGGTCGCGTTCGGCAGGACCACCTGGACGCCGAGCCGGTAGGCGTCGGCCACCGGGAAGGGCCGGTCGAAGTGCAGGCGCCACCAGGGGCGGAACAGCGGTCCGGGCAGCCCCGACAGGACGGCGAGCCGGAGCAGTCCGGGCGTGCGGGAGCGCAGATAGACCCCTCCGGCGTGGCCGCCGGCCGCACTGATCGCCTCCGTCGAAGCGTCGATCAGCAGCGCCGCCAACCGCCCGGCCGTCAGGTGTGCGTCCTCGACGCTCCCAGTCATCGGCCCTACCTAGTCCGTGCACCGTCCCACGGGCGACACAGCAAGAATGCGCCACAACGACACCGGCCCGCACCCGGGCGGCCCATATGTACACCTCGCTGAGCGCGCTGGACAACCACCGGTCACACTCTTAGGCTGAATATCCAGATCTAGACGATCCGTCTAGGCAGGTCCTGGGACGGAGTGTCGGTGGTGGAAGGCGTCGTTGACGGTGCGGACGAGCACCTGATCGGTGAGGCGGAGAAGATCGCCGTCGCGCTCGGCCGGATGTTCCCCGGCCTGTGCGAGGTGGTCCTGCACGACCTGCGGGACCCGCGGCACGCGATCCGGGCGATCGAGAACAACCTCTCCGGCCGTCGGGTCGGGGACTCCGCGACCGAGCTGGGCCTGGCGCGCATCGCCGATCCGGAGTACCCGAGCGTCATCCAGAACTACCCCAACCGCTTCCCCGACGGCCGCCCGGCCAAGAGCACGTCCATCGGCATCAAGAACGAGGCCGGTGAGTACGTCGCGGCCCTGTGTCTCAATCTCGACGTCTCGGTGCTCTCGCCCGTCACGCTCGCCCTGGCCAACCTGGTGGCCACGGACGCCGAGCACCGCGAGCAGCCCCTGGAGACCCTGCGGGACCGCACCACACGCGAACTGCGCCGGACGGTCGAGGAGTTGGCCGCGGAACGCGCCGCCACGCCCCGGTCGCTGAGCAGACAGGACAAGAAGGCGCTCGTACGACGGCTGCACCGGGACGGCTACTTCGACTCGCGGGACGCGGCGCAGACCATCGCGGACCTGCTCGGCGTCTCCCGGGCGACCGTCTACAACTACACGAAGTGAAGGACGCCTCATGACCTCCGAGGGACCGCACCCCGGCCCGCCGCCCACCGACCGCCCGCTGCTGCACATCCCCGAGGAGCGGACCGCCGCCCTCGTCGACGAGGACCTGGCCCTGGAGGCGGCCCGCGCCGCCTTCGCCGCGACGGTGGACGGCCCGGTCTTCCCCGCGCTCTCCGTGCACGGATCCGATCCGCGCAACCGGTTCAGCCTCAAGCCGTCCGCGTCCGCGACGCATGCCGGCGTGAAGATCGGCACGTACTGGCCGGGGAACGCCGAGCGCGGCCTGCCGCGCCACCACTCCACCTTGCTGCTGTTCGACCAGACGGTCGGCCGGCTCGCCGCCGTCCTGGAGGTCGGCACCGCGAACGCCTACCGGACCGCCGCCGCCGACGCCCTCGCCGTCGACCTGCTGGCCCGCCCCGACGCGACCACCCTGGCCGTTTTCGGCACCGGGTACCAAGCGGCCTACGAGGTGCGGGCCGTCAGCCGGGTCCGGGCCGTCACCGAGGTCCTGGTGGTGGGACGTACGGCCGAGCGCGCCGAGGAGGCGGCGGCGGCACTGGCGGCCCAGGGCCACCGGGCCCGTGCCGCGGGTGCCGAGGAGGCCTGCGCCCGGGCCGACGTGGTCGTCACCGCCACCACCGCCCGTGACGACACCCCGCCGCTGTTCGAGGCAGCGTGGATCCGCCCCGGTACGCATCTGTCCTGCATGGGTGCCGACGCCCCCGGCAAGCGGGAGATCCCGCCCGAACTGTTCACCCGCGCCCGGGTCTTCTGTGACCTGCCCGAACAGGCCCGCCGCATGGGTGAGAGCCAGCACGCCTCCGCGGACACCGTTCTCACCCCGCTCGGGGAGGTCCTCACCGGCCGGGCGGAAGGCCGCATGTCCGACAGCGACATCACGGTCTTCGACAGCTCCGGGATCGGAGCGCAGGACCTGTTCCTGGGTCTGGCCCTGCTAGAGAAGATGGACATTTCCCTGTGAGTCCTACCGATGCCGTGAACCCCACCGATGCTGTGAACCCCACCGATGCCGTGAACCCCACCGATGCTGTGAACCCCACCGATCCGGTGAGCCCCACCGATGCCATGAGCCCTGTCGGCCCTTCGACATCCGGCGGACCTGAGGAGGCTCCCACGGGCGCCGTCCCGCCCACGCTGGCCGATCCCGACACGCCGTTCGCCGTCGTCGACGTCCACAAGGTCAGGCGCAACATCGAGCGGCTCGCGGCCAGGGCCGAGCGGCTCGGCGTCACCCTGCGGCCCCATGTGAAGACGGCCAAGAGCCTCGACGTCGCCGCGCTCCTGCGCGAGGGCGACCGACCCTGCCCGGTCACGGTGTCCACCCTCGCCGAGGCGGAGGCGTTCGCCGACGGCGGGCACACCGACATCACCTACGCCGTGGGGATCGACCCCCACAAACTCCCGCGTGTCGTCGCCCTGTTGCGACGCGGGGTGACACTGCGCGTCCTGCTGGACAGCGCGGAGCAGGCGGAGTTCGTGACCGAGGCCTCCCGCCGGGCCGGGCTTGCCGTCCCCGCCCAGATCGAGATCGACTGCGACGGTCACCGCGGCGGCCTCAGGCCCGATGCGCCCGGCCTCCTCGGGATCGGCCGCACCCTGCACGAAGCGGGCTGCCTGGACGGGGTGTTGACCCACGCGGGCGAGTCCTACTTCGCCCGCACCCCCGAGGAGCAGCGGCTGGCCGCGCACGACGAACGCGACAGCGCCGTCACGGCGGCCGAGCGGCTGCGCGCGGCGGGCCTGCCGGTCTCCACCGTCAGCGTCGGGTCCACACCCACCGCCCATGCCGCCGAGGACCTCACCGGGGTCACCGAACTGCGCGCGGGCAACTACGTGTTCTTCGACCTGGTGATGGCAGGCCTCGGGGTGTGCGGCGTCGACGACCTCGCCCTGTCGGTCGTCGTCACCGTCATCGGCCACCGCCCCGAGTTCGGGTGGATCCTCACCGACGGCGGCTGGATGGCCATGTCCCGCGACCGGGGCACCGCGGCCCAGGCCCAGGACCAGGGGTACGGGCTGGTCGCCGACCTCGACGGCAACCTGGTGCCGGGACTGGTCATGACGGCGGCCAGCCAGGAGCACGGCACCCTCACCGCCCGCGACGGCGCCCCGCTGCCGGACCTGCCCATCGGCACCCGACTGCGCATCCTGCCCAACCATGCCTGCGCCACGGCGGCCCAGCACCACGGCTACCACGTCGTCGACGGCACCCGGCCGACGGCGGGTCCGGCGAGCGCACCGGTCGTCCGGGCTTTTTGGAACCGCGTCAGCGGGTGGTGAAGGGCCGGTGCCCGAAGGGCAGGTGCGGGTGCGGTACGATCCCGGCTCTCCTCGAATGTTCGTCAATTGGTAGGTTCTGCAAGGCATTTGAGGGCGGTACGGATCAAGTCGGCCCGCTTGCCACGGCGACACGCCGGGAGAGTGACCGAAGTCGCTTCAGGGGCAGGCGTAAAGTGCCGCGCGGGAGGGGAATCACCCTTGTGCAGATCGTGGCTTGTGGTATTACAGAGGCCGTTTAACGGGTAACTACCACCATGAGCGGCTGTTCAATCGTGGTGATGATCATGATGTGATCAGAGGGTGCCTCGGGCTACGTTGCCGCTGTGATCACCTCTCAACTCCCCGTAACGACACCCCCGCTGACCGAGACGGCCGCGATCCGGCACCTCCTCCTCGGCGCCCAGCCCGAGATCCACGAGCCGTGGCGCCGCCTGTTCAGCTCCGACGTGTTCGCCTACCACGAGGGGCTGACCCATCAGGAGCGCATGGAACTCTCCTATCAACGCCTACGCACGGTCAACGCGGCGGTGCCCGATCCCCAGGCCCTGGCACGGGACCCGGTCGCCCTCGGGGCCCTGCACGAGTGGTCCGGGGTGGTGGACGCCGGCATGACGACCCTCGCCAGCATCCACTACAACCTGTTCCTCGGCAGTCTGCTCGAACACGACCACCAGGGGCGGGACCTGGGCCCCTACCTGCGGATGGAGCGCATCGGCACCTTCCTGTGCACCGAGCAGGCGCACGGCAACGACGCCGCCCAGATGGAGACCACGGCGACCCTGGACCGGGCCACGGGCGGCTTCGTGCTCACCACCCCGACGCGCGGGGCCCGCAAGTGGATGCCCAACACCTCCGTGGCCGGCGGCCCGAAGGACGCCCTGGTGGCCGCCCGTCTGGTGATCGACGGCAAGGACCAGGGCGTCTTCCTCTTCCTGACCTCGCTGACGGACACGAACGGCCGTCATCTGCCGGGTGTCGAGGTGGAGGTGCTGCCCCAGACGGCCAGCAGCCCGGTCGACCACTGCGCCACCTCCTTCCACGGGGTGCGGCTGCCGCGGACGGCCATGCTCCAGGGGGAACACGGCAGGCTGACGGAGGACGGCGATCTCGTCTCCTGCCTGGGGAGTCCGCGCAAACGGTTCCTGCGCTCCATCAGCCGCGTGACCATGGGCAAGCTGTGCATGAGCGCCTACAGCCTCGGGGTGACGCGGCACGCCCTGACCGTCGCCGTGCGCCACGCCCACCAGCGGGTCACCTCGGGCATGACCAGCGGGCAGCGGGTGCCGCTGTTCTCCCATCGCACCCACCACGCCCCGCTCGTGGAGGCGCTCGCCACGACCTACGCCGCCACCCTGTTGCAGCGGGCGGTCGTACGGCGGTGGGCGCGGGCGGCGGAGGAGGAGCGCGAGGAGGCCGAGCGGCTGGTGGCCGTCGCCAAGGGCTGGATCACCTGGCAGGCCCGGTCCGTGATGACCGAGTGCCGCGAACGCTGCGGCGCACAGGGCCTGTTGCTCTCCAACGGGATCGCCGGACAGCTCGCGGCCAACGAGGGCACGATCACCGCGGAGGGCGACAACACCGTCATCTGGGTCAAGGCGGCCGGGGAGATGCTGCTCGGCGGTTTCACCCCGCTGCCGTCCAGCGAGGTGCCGCCGGCCACCCGGAGCCTGCACGATCCGGCCCACCTGCACGACCTCATCGGGGACCTGGAGCGAATACGTCACGAGCGGGCCCGGGTGCGGTTGCGCGCGAAACGGGCCGGCTCGCCCCTCGACCGCTGGAACGGCGCCTCCGGCGCGGCGCTGTCCCTGGTCGACGCCCACGTCCACCGGCTGGCCGCGCAGGAACTGCTGGCCGCGGCGGCGCAGGCCGCAGACCCGCAGGTGGCCCTCCTGCTGGAGCACCTCCACCGGCTGTTCGCGCTGCGGTACGTGGCCGCGCACAGCGGTGAACTGCTCGCGCACGAGCGGCTGACCGCCGAGCAGGTCCGGTACCTGCCGGAGGTCCTGGAGGCCACCGTCGCCGCGCTGGTGCCGCACGCCCTGACGCTCACCGACGCGTTCGCCGTGCCGGACGAGATCACGGCGCGCCATCCCATGCTGCGCTCCGAGGTGGCGCCGGCCTGACCGTCTCCACGCCTTTCTGAGGCCGGGGGCCGCGGAACACTCCGCGGCCCCCGCCACCTGTTTAAGGCTTGGCTTATATAAGTGCGGGGTGGCATAGTGGGTCGCGTGCACGCGTTCGACGTACTCGGGGATCCGGTCAGGCGCCGGATATTGGAACTGCTCGCCGCGGGTGAGCAGGCGTCGGGCGAGGTCAGTGCCGTGATCCGGGACGAGTTCGGGATCTCCCAGCCGGCCGTCTCACAGCATCTGAGAGTGCTGCGGGACAGCGGTTTCGCCTCCGTACGGGCCGACGGCAACCGGCGGCTGTACGCCGTCGAGGCCGCCCCGCTCAGGGAGGTGGACGCCTGGCTGGAGCGCTTCCGCAGTTTCTGGGACCAGCGGCTCGACGCGCTCGGAACGGAGCTCGCGCGGGGCAAGCGCGAGCGCAGGCTGCAAGGAGAGGTGAGCGAGCATGAGTGAGATCGCCGACGCGATCAACCGTATGCACCGGCGGGTGGGCACCCGGCAGGTCGAGTCCGGCGAGGCCCGGACAGTCCTGCTGCGCCGTACGTACGACGCCGAGATCGCCGACGTGTGGGACGCGGTGACCTCCGCCGAGCGGATCGCCCGCTGGTTCATGCCGGTCAGCGGCGAACTCAAGGTCGGCGGCCGCTACCAGTTGGAGGGCAACGCCGGCGGCGAGATCCTCGAGTGCGTGGAACCCGAGCGGCTGCGGGTGAGCTGGCTGTACGGCCCCGACCCCGGCTTCAGCGAGGTCGAGGTGCGTCTGACGCCCGAGGAAGGCGAGCGCACGGTCCTCGAACTCGAGCACGTGGCCGTCGTACCGGACGAGTTCTGGGACCAGTTCGGACCCGGTGCCGTCGGAGTCGGCTGGGACCTGGGCCTGTACGGACTCGCCCTGCACCTCGCGGGCGGCGGCCTCACCAAGGAGGAGGCCGCGACCTGGCACACCACGCCCGAGGGCAGCGCGTTCATCACCGGCTCGGGCGAGGGGTGGGGCGAGGCGTACGCCGTCTCCGGAGCGGACCGGGAGACGGCGACGCGGACGGCGGCCGCGACGATCGCGTTCTACACGGGCACGGAGGCCTGACGGCCGGGCGCCGGTTCAGACGGTCCGCAGGGTCGTCCGTGCGAGTTCGTACGCCGGAAGCATCTCCTCGTGCTCCTCGGTGTCGAGCCCGCCGAGGTGCACCACCACCGGCCCGTCCGCGGTGGTGACGGCGAAGGCGCTCTCCTTCTTCTTCTCGTCCAACAGCTCACTGGCGTACAGGTACTCGACCTGCACGCCGGACAGGCTTCCGGACCTGAACGCGCTGTACTTCTCGCCGCTCACCCCGTCCTCGGCCGCGACGAAATCCTCCAGCACGGTCCGGGCGTCGGCGGCACCGGGCTTTCCGGCCCATACGCGCAGGAAGCCGATGTTCCCCGCGGGCTTCGCGTCGATCTCGCACGCCAGGGTCACGGGTCCCTGGCTCAGAGGTGCCTCCACCGCCTCGGCCTTCCAGCTCTTCGCCGTGTCGAAGGCGACGGGCAGCTCGCACGCCGAGCCCGCGGCGCCGACCGTGCCACCTCGGGTCACGGCCGAGCCGTCCGACCCGGCCGCGCCGGACGTCTCCGCCGTCGCCGACGGGCGGGAGGACGCCTTCGAGTCGTCTCCCTCGGCGGCTTCCGAACAACCCGTCAGCACACCCGCCAGCAACGCCGCATGAGCGATCCGCAGCCATGTGTTCCCCGCCCTGACCAGCATGGCCGTGTCTCCCTCTGTTCGGTGGTGGTACCGGAGGGAGTCAGGTTAGGTGGCAGGGATAACGAATCGTGCAGCGAAGGGGGAAGCGTTGTTGACCTTCGAGGAGTACTGCGACGCGGTCGTCACCCAGACCGACCTGCTCGTCCGGCACGTCGAGGGCGCCGACCCGACCGCTCCGGTGCCCACCTGCCCCGGCTGGGACCTCGGCCGGCTGCTGCGGCACGTGGGCGGCGACCACCGCTGGGCCGAGGACATCATCCGGACCCGGGCCACCGAGCCCGTCGACGACGGCATGGTCAACGACCCGGCCCCGTACGCCCACCTCGACGACTCCGCGCTCGCCGACTGGCTCGTCGAGGGCGCCGCACGACTGGCCGGCACCCTGCGCGCGGCCGGCCCCGACGTGCCGGTGTGGACCCCCGCCGACGAGCAACTCGTCCAGCAGACCGCGATGTTCTGGGCCCGGCGCATGACGTACGAGACCCTCCTGCACCGCGCCGACGCGGCCCTGGTGACCGGGGCGGAGTTCGTGGCCGAGGAGCCGCTCGCGGTGGACGCCGTGGAGGAGTGGCTGGAGTTCGCCACCGTCCCGGAGGCCTACGAACCCCTGCCGGGCGTGCCGGAGCTGCTCGGGCACGGGCGGGCCCTGGCCTTCGACGCGGGGGCGGCGGGGGAGTGGCTGCTCGACCTCGGCGGAGACCGGCCGGCCTGGCGGCGCGGAGCCGGCGAGGCCGCGGTGACCCTACGCGGGCCGGTGACGGACCTGCTCCTGTTCCTCTACGCCCGCCCGGCGCCCGGGGTCGGGACGCGGGGGGACGCGGAGCTGCTGGAGCTGTGGCTGAAGCGCACCCGGTTCTGGCTGGAGGCGTAGGCGCGCGAGGGGGCGGGGTGTGGCCGAGGCCACGTGCCGGGTGAGGCCGGAGCCATGTCGTCCTGGCGGGGGCGCGGGCTACGGTTTCGCGCAGTCCCCTCTCCCACCAGCACCTCGGACGGTCCGGCAGTGCAAGCAGATCTCTCTCCGGTCATCGCGGCGACCGCCCACTGGCTGACCCGCGCCTATCCGCCGACCGGTGGCGCGCTGGCCGCCGCGCTGTGCGAGGTGCAGGCCCGGCAGGCCGTGACGGTCGCCGCGTGGCTGCGCTATCCGACGGCGATGGACGCGGCGCTCGTCGGCCTGGCGGGCCCGGGCGGTTCCGCCCGTCTCGACTGGGTGACCGGCGCGGACACCGCCGCCGACCGGGACACCGAGGAGCACGCCTGGCGCACCTGGGTGGACGAGGTCGTGGCGAGCTGGGCGGCCTGTCTGCTCACCGACCCCGAGCTGGCCGAACGCGCGGTGGCCGACCTCGCCGAGGGCGACCACACCAAGGGCTCACCGGCCGCGTTCCGCCGCCTGCTCGCCCCGGACGTCACGGACCGGAGCGCCGCGGCCCTGCTCCGCCACCCGGACCTGCTCGCGAACGTAGCCGACCTGCACCGCGACGAACTGCTGGCCCGGCTGGGGCGGGGCGAGGCGCTGGCGGCCTGAGGCCAGCGGCGGGGCCGGGGGGCTGGCCCGCGTGGCGCTGCCGGAACGGTCGCTTCGCCGCGGCCCCGCTCCGCGATCCGGACCTGCTGGCGAGCGTGGCTGTGCTGTTGCTGGCTCGGCTGGGGTGGGATGCGGCTTTTGTGGCTTGAGGACGGCGGCGGGCATCGGGGCTGTGGCCCTCGCGGTGCCCGCCGCCATTCCGTGCTGTGGCCGGTACGGCCGTCTCGCGTGGTCGGCGCTGCTCCGATGCCGGCCGTGCCCGCCGCCGTCCCCGGGCCTCAGTCCTCCTTGCCGCGGCCCGAGAGGGCGTCCCGGAGGCGGTCTACGAGGCCGGTTCCCGGTGCGAGGAGCTTGTTCGCCGGAGGAGTGTCCGGGGCCGAAGGGTGCGGGCGGGTCGGCGCCATCTTCTTGGCACGGCGCACTTTGTCGCCCAGCTCGTTCAGCTCCTTCTCCGAGCACGCGACACGCAACTGCGGGAAGAGGGTCTCCTCCTCCTCGGCGATGTGCGAGCGGACCTCGGTCATCAACTCGCCGACGAGCCGGTCGAACTCGGGATCGTCCGCCTCGCAGCGCTCCAGGTCCTTCATGAGCTGCTCGGCCTTGGAGTGGTCCTCGATCTCCCGGTCGGCCATGGTGTTCCCGTTGACCAGATGCTCCCGCACCGCCGGGTAGAGGTACTCCTCCTCCGCGACCGAGTGCCGGACGAGCTCCATGGTGGCCTGGTCGGCGTACACCTTCCGGTTCTTCTCACCGGGCGCCAGCGCCTCGATCTTCCCGAACAGGTCCTCGACCTCGCGGTGATCGGTCACCAGCTCGTCGATGACGTTTCCTCCGTGTCCCATGTTCTTCACCTCCGCCCCCCGGGTGCCCTCCGCCGCACCCTCTATGCCTGGTCACAGGCCTGTCAGGACCTGCGGGGACGGCTGTTTGGTCAACGTGCGGGTCCAGCTCGTCCGGCGCAGCGCCCGCGGCTCCGCACCTTCGGCCGGCCGCCATCGTCGAGGCCTCCCCCGGGAACTCCCGCCGTCCGCTCGTGAACAGCCGTGGCCCGTTGCGGTGCCCCGGGTGTAAGGCGGGCCGCTGGAAGGAACCCGCACCGGGACACACGCGTACGACGCTGCTGGGAGGCCGATGTGACCGACGCCGTGGACGAGGTGCTCGCGCGAGTGCGCGGAGAGGTGGCCGCACGGGCGGATCGGCTGTGGGACATGGCGCGGATGCTGCACTCCGACCCGGAGTACGCCTTCGAGGAGCACCGGGCGGCTGCGCTGCTGTGCGGGGAACTGGAATGGGCCGGGTTCGAGGTGCAGCGCGACGTCGCCGGACTCCCCACCGCCTTCACCGCCCGCTCCGGCACCAGGACCCGTCCCGCGGTGGCCCTGATGCTGGAGTACGACGCCCTGCCCGGCCTCGGCCACGCGTGCGGCCACAATCTGATCGCCGCGGCAGGACTGGGCGCGGCCCTGGCCGCCCGAGCGGTCCTCGACCGCGACGCGGGCACCGTGTGGGCCATCGGCACACCCGCGGAGGAGGGCGGCGGAGGCAAGGTCGCCGAGACCGACGCCGGGGTGTTCGACGACGTCGACGCGGCGCTGATGTTCCACCCCGGGGTGCACAACTGGCAGTGGGCGCCGCTGACCGCGCAGGCCCAGTACCGGGTCGGATTCCGCGGTCGCGCCGCCCACCCGACCGGCAACCCCACCGAGGGCATCGACGCGCTCGCCGCGCTGATCCAGTTGTTCAACACACTGGCCGTGGTCGGGCGCAGGCTGCCCGAGGGTTCGCATGTGCAGGGCATCGTCACGGACGGCGGCAGGGCCACCAACATCGTCCCCGAGTACGCGGAGGGCCTGTTCGGGTTGCGCGCGGTGACGACGGCAGCCCTGGAGGACCTGGCGGGGGAGCTGCTGACCTGCGCGCAGGGGGTGGCCCGGGCGACCGGCACGACCGTCACGGTGGAACGCGCCACACCGCGCTATGAGCACTTCCGGGACAGCACCGTGCTCTCGGCCCGGTTCGCCCGCCACCTGGCCGGGACGGGCATCGCGATGACACCGCCCGCACCGGGCGTCTACCTGGGCTCCTCCGACGTCGGCAACGTCAGCGGACGGGTGCCCGCCATCCACCCCTTCGTGGCGATCATGGAGGAGGACGGCTCGGACCACACCCCCGAGTTCGCCGTCGCGTCCGGCTCCGAGCGCGGTCGGCAGGTGATGCTCGCGGCGGCGGAGGCGCTGGCCTGCACCGCGGCGGAGGTGCTGCTGCGCCCGGAGCTGCGGGACGCGGCCTGGGAGGACCACGACAGGGCGTCCGTCCGCGGCTGAGGAGGCGCTCAGCCGCAAACGGACGCCCTGGTGGCGGTCCTCAGTCGGCGTGCAGGTGGTACACGTTGAACGCCCGTCGGATCACGGGCTGGGCCACGTTCCGCACCCGCACGCCGCCGGCCGTCATCCCGTGCTCCGTGCCCGCGTGCGCGTGTCCGTGCACGCTCAGGTCGGCCCCCGCGGTGTCGATCGCCTCGGCCAGCAGATAGCTGCCGAGGAACGGGTAGATCTCCGGCGGCTCACCGGCGAGCGTGTCGGCGACGGGGGAGAAGTGGGTGAGCGCGACCCGGGTCTCGCAGCCCTGCCGCTCCAGTTCCTCCAGCGCGGTGCGCAGTCCGTCCGCGCAGCGCCGTGAGTACCGTACGAACTCCTTCATCAGCGGCTCGCCGAACTCGCCGGCGCTGCGGCCCACGAACCCGCCGCCGAACCCCTTGGTGCCGGCGATGCCCACGCGCGTGTCGCCGTACTCGACGACGGTCCCCTCGCCTTCCAGCACCCGGACACCGGCGTCCTCCAGGAGGGCGGTGACCTTCTCGGGCTGCTCGTCGTGGTGGTCGTGGTTGCCGAGGACCGCCACGACCGGCACCGGCAGGTCCCGTACCTCCTGGGCCACCACCCGCGCCTCCTCCGGTGTGCCGTGCCGGGTGAGGTCCCCGGCCAGCAGGAGCAGGTCGGCACAGTCGGGCAGGGTCTCGAAGGCGGGGCGCAGCACGCCCTGGCTCTCGAGTCCCATGTGGATGTCCCCCACGGCGGCGACGCGGATCACGGCAGCTCCTCCGCATGATCGGGCGCGGCGGTCTCCGCCACCACCACGTCGGTGTGCACGGACAGCCCCGCCAGCTCCTCGCGGACGGTGCGCAGCACGGTCTCCCGGCACTGCGCGGACGGCACCGTCCCGGTGACCACGACCGCACCGGCCCGCACCTCGGCGCGGACTCCCAGCTCGCCGAGCTCCTCGGCGGCGAGCCGGTCGCGCAGGTGGGCGACCCGGTACTCGATGTTCTCCTCGGAGTGCTCGGGCGCGGACCCGTTCATGAGCGTTCCTCCTCGCGCCTCGGCTCGATGACCTCCAGCCGTTCCAGGAAGTAGAAGAACGCGTCCGGCATCGGCGCGTCGCCGCAGCCCCGGCGTACGGCGTCCCAGTCGACCTTCTCGCGCAGTGCGCGGGCGATCGGCAGAACGGCGCCGAAGTCGCAGTGGTGCTCGGAGAACGCGGACAGCAGGCTGTGCAGCAGGTCGGTCGGTGACAGCACGGGCATGAACACCGAGTCCACCGAGAGTTCGTCGGCCCGCGCGAGCAGTTCCCTCGTGACCGGCTGGTGGGCAAGCTCGAAGATCAGGTCGACCTGCTGGCCCAGGCAGTCGGCCTTCAGCAGCCAGTCCTCCGGAGGTGTCCGGACCTCCAGACCCGCCTCGCGGAGGGTGTCGGCCACGGACGGCGCGTCCTCGGGGAGGATGGCGAAGTCGACGTCGTGCTGGAGATTCTGGGCGCCGCCGTGCGCGTACACGGCGACACTGCCGGCGAGCGCGAACGGGTGCCCTTCCCGTTTCAGGATCGCGCCGACCTGCTTGGCCGCCTCCAGGATCGCCTGGTTGCGGTCGACAGGCAGACTCGCGGCGAGCGCGTCGGCTGCGCTTCCGGTCGCGAGTCGCAGTGCGGCGGCGCCTCCGTGGCGGTCGACGTCGTCGTCGGCGTGCTGCGTCATCAGTGCCCCCTTCCTGGACGGCCCCGCACCCGAGGGGCCGTGACGGCGAGGCCCGGGTACCCGGGGTCAGGGCTTCGACACGGCGGCACTCGGGGGTGGGGAGCCTCGTGCCCCGGGGAGTCTCGGGCACCGGAGTGGGAGCGTGTGGCTTAGGGGGCGGGGAGCGTGGGGCTTCGCGGAGAGGGCGCGGCGTGAGTCACCACCCCACGGTCGAGGCCAGGCCCGTCACGGCCGTCGGGCCCGGCGTGGGACCATCCCCCGGTGACGCGACGCCTGAACCGTGACCGGTCCCTTGAGGAGCTGGAAGGCGATCCCTGGCCGGCCCCGCCGGGTGATGCGACCCGTCTTGTGGCGACCGTGCACGCGCTGCGGCGCAAGCCCGTCGGCGAGCTGACCGTCGAGGACCTGCGCCTGCTGATCAGGCAGGACGTGGGTCTCGCCCATGTCCTGCCGTTGGCTCTGGAGGTGCTCCGGGCCGACCCGATGGCGGAGGGCGACATGTACGCGGGCGATCTGCTGGCCGCCGTACTCACCAGGAGCCCGGAGACATGGAGCCGATCACCCGAGCTCGGGCGCGAGCTTCGTCTGATCGTCTCGGAGCTGAGGGATCCGGCACTGCCTGTGCGGCGCGACGTCGAGCGGTTCCTCGCTCTGTAGGCCGCGCCGGCGCCGGGCTGCCTCGCGGTCGTTCATCGCGAAGGCCAGCCGTTGCGCTCCGCCAGGTGGAGCACGAGGGAGGCGATGTTCCACGCGTCGTCCTCGCCGCGATGGTGGCGGCCTTCCAGGGGGAGGCCGGCGAGGGTGAGGGCCTGGGCCATGCCCGGGCGCTTGCGCAGGCCGTGGACCTCGGTGAAGACCGCCTTGGCGTTGGTGTGGCGGCGGCCGAAGGGGTACGGCGTCCCCGTGGCCCCGCACTGCCGGGTGAACTGGTGACGGTCGTAGTCGCCCCAACTCGCCCACGGGCGAGCCCCGGAGGAGTGTTCGGCGGCCAGCAGTCGACACGCCTGCTCGAACGGCAGTCCCCCGTCCACCTCTTCCTGGGTGAGTCCCGTCAACTCCGTGCAGAACGCGCTGACTTCGGACCGGACCGGGCGCACCAGGATCCGGTGCCGTCCGACGCGCTCGGCGGTCGACAGGTCCACGACGGTCAGCCCGATCTCGATGATCTCGCTGACCGCGCGCGGCGGAGGGGAGCCGGGCCAGCACGTGGCTTCGACGTCCACGACGTTCAGGAGGCGCCCGGCGGCCGTGCTGTCCATGCCGAGAACCGTAGGACGCGGGCGTGTGCGAGTCATCTCGTTTTCCCTGCACAGGGGTTCGGGAGGGGATGGTGGAACCCGATGTTCCGTATGAGGGTGCTGTGAATTTCCGAGGCGCTTGAACACACCGGGCCCCCCGTCCGTATGGGGCGAGGGATTTGCATGCCCGGACAGCCGACACGCGCAGGAGTAGTTCCGTGGGACGCAGCAATCGCAGACGACCGACAGGCGCACGACGTGCGACCTTCGCCGCAGTAGCCCTGATGCTCGGGGGTGGTGGCCTGGTCGCGGCGAACGTGTACGCCTCCGCCACGGAGAGCGGCACACCGCAGCAGACGTCGTGGGGAGCCGTCACGATCGACTGCCCCGACGTCGGTGACACGCTCACCGACGTGCCCGACGCGTCGAGGGCGGACGTGGACAAGGAACTCGCCTCTCTGGACCAGCAGATAGCCGAGGCCTACCGGCAGCTCCAGGACCCGACGGTGGACAGCCGCGAGTCCGCGCAGAGCCGCATCGTCGAGCCGCTCCAGGAGAACCGCGCCGCCACGATCGAGCGCATCACCGCCGCTCTCCAGGGCGCGGGTCAACAGCAGGACGGCCTCGGCGACATGACCGACTGCACCCTGCGCGAGACCGAGAACCAGAACGGCGACGGCCAGGACCAGCAGCAGGACGGTCAGCAGCAGGGCGACCAGCAGGGTGACCAACAGGGCGACGGTCAGAACCAGGAGGGCCAGAACCAGGACGGTCAGCAGGGCGACGGCCAGGACCAGGGCGACCAGCAGCAGGGCAACGGCGGACAGGCCGGCAACGGTCCCGTCGCTGCCGACTACGCCGACATCAAGTCCGCTCCGCCCGCCGCACAGGCCGCCGCTCCCCAGGGCGACGCCTCCCGCGGCACCTTCGTCACCAGTTGCGGGGTGAACGCGGGCGGCCTGTTCAACTCGGACAACGTCATCGTCGCCCCGGGTGTCTCCAACGGCGCCCACCACTTCCACGACTACATCGGCAACCAGTCCAACACCGCCTTCGCCAGCGACCAGGACCTGGCCGACGCCGAGACGAGCTGTGTCGACCAGGGCGACAAGTCCACGTACTACTGGCCCGTGATCCGGCTCCAGAACGGCACGCAGGAGCAGGACGCCGCCAAGCCCGGCGGTGGCATCGAGGGCAACGCCGGCGAGATCGTCACCCCCAAGGAGGTGACGCTGACGTTCGTGGGCAACCCCCGCAGCAAGGTCACCGCCATGCCGCGGCTGCTGCGCATCATCACCGGTGACGCCAAGGCCTTCGTCAACGGGCCCGCCAACGCCAACGCGTCCTGGAGCTGCACCGGGTTCGAGGACCGGCAGCTCAAGGACAAGTACCCGCTGTGCCCGCAGGGCAGTGACGTGGTGCGCACCTTCAAGTTCCAGAGCTGCTGGGACGGCCGCAACATCGACAGCGCCAACCACCGCACCCACGTGGCGTTCGCCCAGAACGACGGCACCTGCGCGAACGGCTTCCAGGCCATCCCGCAGTTGGTCCAGCGGATCGTCTACGACGTCGACGCGCCGAGCCTGAACGACGGCGGCCGCACGACCCCGCTGTTCGCGGTCGACTCCTTCCCGGAGCAGCTCCACAAGCCCGTCACCGACCACGGCGACTTCATCAACGTGTTCGACGAGAACCTGATGAACGAGATGGTCGGCTGCATCAACGACGGCCGTAAGTGCGGCGCGGGCACGGGCCAGGACGACCCGGGCAACGGCGGCGACAACGGCAACGGTGACAACAGCGGCGACAACGGGAACGGTAACAACGGCGGCGACGACGGCAACGGTGACAACGGCGGCGGCACAGCCCCCGACCCCGGCGCCAGCCAGGACCCCGGTACCGGGAACGACAACGGCAATGGCAACGACAACGGCTCCGAGGACAACCCCGGAAACGACGACGAGCCGCAGCAGCAGCCGACCCAGACGGCCGAGGCCCCGGCCGGCGACCAGACGACCGCCCCGACGGAGGACGAGCCGAAGACCTACAGCTCACCCACCGCCCACAGCACGACCGCCCCGTCGCCCGAGACCGGCAACGGCAACGGCAACGAAAACACGAACGCCAACGGCGACGACGAGTCCACCCAGCCCGTCGCCCAGGACAACACCGCCCCCAGCGGCCCGGCCGCCATCGCCCAGCCCGCACCTCAGGGCGACCAGGGCAGTCTCGCCGAGACCGGCACCCAGTTGTGGCCGGCCGCACTCGGCGCGGTCCTCCTGATCGGCGGTTTCGTCCTCCTGCGACGCACCAGCCGCCGCTCGATGTGACACCGACCGGTACGACCGAGTAGCGAAGTGGCTGTCCGCCCGGTGATTCCACCGGCGGGCAGCCTCTTTCATTCCGGCGGAACGACCGGCGCCGGCGCCGATGCGTCGAGCGCCTGAGACGGCCCACATGGCAGCTCGAAATCGACGTGGTTATTCTGGGCTGGGAAACCGAATTCGGACCGTACCTCCGGCGGGGTGAATTCACGGCACCGCTCCGTGGCCCCGCCAGTGGTCCGTGCACTGTTGCCCGGGAAGCAGGGCATGGTCGCTCCCGGTGACGCTCGGCGGGCCATGACGTCCCCACTTCCGGGAGCACCCATGTCTCTACGCCGATCCCGTCTGCGAGCGGCATCCGTCCTCGCGGTCTGCCTCACCGCGCTGGCCCCGACCATGGCCGGTGCCGCCGACGAACCGTCGGGCGACCAGTCGCTCCAGCGCCAGCTCGACGCCTTCGTGAACCGCACAGGCGGCCCGCCCGGAGCCATCGCCGTCCTGCGGACCGAGAACGGCACCCGGGTCGTACGCGCCGGGGTCGCCGACGTGGACACGGACCGGTCGCCCGGCCCCGACGACCACATGCGCATCGCGAGCACCGCCAAGGCCTTCAGCGGGGCGGTGGCCCTCACCCTGGCCGACCGCGGCACCCTGCGCCTGGACGACACCCTGGGCGAACGGCTGCCTCAACTCCCGGACGCCTGGGCCTCAGTGACGCTCCGTCAACTTCTGAGCCACACCAGCGGTCTGCCGGACTACTCCAAGAGCGACGGGTTCCTCGACGAGCTGCGGGCCGACCCCCTGCACCACTTCGACTCCCGGCGCCTGCTCGACTACATCGCCGACGACCCGCTGCTGTTCAAGCCGGGCTCGGAGTACCGCTACTCGAACTCGGACAACATCGCCGTAGCGCTCATGGCGGAGGCGGTGACGCACAAGTCGTACGAGGACCTTCTGCGTGACCTCGTCTACGAACCGCTCCGGCTGGGGTCCACGAGTCTCCCGCAGGGCAACCGGATGCCGACGCCATACCTGCACGGTTACGACGTCAGTGAGGCCGGGTCCCCGCAGGACGTCAGCGAGGTCATCGGCATGTCGGGTGTCTGGGCCTCCGGAGGCATCGTCTCCACTCCGGCCGACATGACCCGGTTCATCCGGGGTTATGCTGCCGGACGGCTCTACGACCGGTCGACCGTCGAGCAGCAGCGGCAGTGGGTCGCGGGCTCGTCCGAACCGGCCGGTCCGGGCCGCAACTCCGCGGGTCTGGCCGTCTTCCGCTACCAGACGCGCTGCGGAGTCGTCCTCGGTCACACCGGGAACACGCTCGGATATACCCAGTTGATCGCGGCCACCCCCGACGGCCATCGATCACTGACCTTCTCCGTCACCGCCCAGATCACCCAGTCCTCGGACGCGCAGGGGCTGCAGAAAATGCGAGCACTGCAGGAGAACTTCGTCTGCGCGTTGTTGCGCGACGAGAATCAATAGGGATTTCCCGCGGCGTTCGCTTTTCAGTCCAACACGATTTCCCAGGTGTCGACCGCGTAATGGACCGACATTCCGTTGCGCGCGTACAACGCGGGGGCGCCGGTGGCGTTCTCGGTGTCCACGCCCAGTCCCACGGTCTCCCGCCCGCGGGCCGCGAACGCCGCGAAGGCCTGCCGCAGCAGCAGTCCGCCGAGGCTCCGGCCGCGGGCCTCGCGGGCGACTCCCAGGCTGCGGATCCATCCCATGGCCTCGCGGTCGTCGCGGGAGATGAGGAAGCCGGCGTCCCCCAGGTCCTCGGTGGAGACGATCCACACGAGCGACCAGTCGAGCCGGTCCGCGTGGATGTCGGCCAGCCACTGCTCGTACGCGCGCGGCTGGAAGTCGAAGTGCTCGGCGAACGCGGCCTGGTAGAGGGCGTACACCTGCTTCTGGTCCGCCTCGTCGGCGCAGGCCCGCACCCGCACTCCCGCGGGCGGCTCGGGCGGTAGGTCCTGGTCGGCCCGCAGCGGCCGTTCCAGTACGTGATAGCGGCGTACGGCCGACCATCCGCGCGCCCGTATCAGCGCGAGGTCGGTCGTGGGGGCCGAGTTGAGGTGCAGGTGGAGCACGGCCCTCGCGGCGCCGTTCGCTCGGGCCCTCTCCAGTGCCCGGGTCTCGACCGCGGCCAGGAGGAGCTCGCCGGCCTGCTGGTGGTCGGGCAGGACGTAGTGGTCGGCGTCGATGCGCTCGCCCTTCGAGTCGTCCCACACCAGGGCGTACGCCACCAGGTGCGGTCCGTCGAAGGCCAGCCAGGAGTCGCGGTCGAGGTCGACCTCGGGGTGGGCCAGGTCGGACTCCACCGTGTGCAGGTCGGTCTCGGGCCGCCCGATCTCGATCCGGTCGATCTCGTTGAGCAACTCGGTGACGGCCGGCGCGTCGGTGGGCGCGGCAGCGCGCAGGAGATAGGGCATGAGGCAAGGGTCGGGGGCGGCCGCGCCGGCCGCAAACGAGTTTTCCCCGAGCGAGGGGAAAGCGTTCTCACCGCCTTGGTAGGCTGCGGCCGTTGATCATGGACGAGCGGCCCGAACAGGGGATCCCGTGCGGCCACCACTGCGGGTCCGGAGCGCGGGCGGTGACGACCGCCGACGGCGGTCGATGAGGCCTTTGCGGGTTCTTTGTGGAGAGTCGTCAAGTGTGGCGACTGGTACGCCTGTTGACACTGTGACGACTGATAAGATCATTACACTTTTCAGTAGGCTGATGACGCGTCATACGCGCGTACGGGGGACAGCCAAAACGGCCCCATCGTGAAGGAGTGACGGTTGGTCCGCCGGTAAGGCCCGCGCCGCACGGCGGTGGGCATTTCCGGGGTCCCATGCACGGTCAGTCTCCCGACGCGAGGCGACTTGAAGAGAGTCTCATGACGTCATTGTTCGAAGATCCACTCCTGTGGGTCCTGCTCGTGGTACTCATCGCTGCGGTTCTCGCAGTGATGCGCGCACGGAGAACCAACATCCAGCTCCGCGCGAACAACAACAAACTGCACGGCGACATGGCGAGTGTGCGAGGTCAGCTCGCCGAGCTCCAGACGACCTACTCGTCGGTGAGCACCCGGCACGCCGCGGACCTGGAAGAGGTGCGCAAGGACGCCGAGTCGGCGACCAAGGCGACCCTGAAGTCGGCCGTCGGCACCCTGGCGACCCTCGCCGAGGAGCAGTTGGCGCTGCTCGACGGACTCCAGCAGAAGTACGGCGATGACAACGCTGTCCTCGCCGACCTGATGCTGGTCGACCACACCGGCAGCCAGTTCAGCCGCCGTACCAAGGGCATCTCGGTGCTCTGCGGTGGCTGGCTCGGCCGGCGTGACCGGGACGCCTCGGTGTACGACGTCGCCCGCAGCGCCCAGGGGCGGATCCGCGACTACGACCGGGTCAAGGTCCACTCGCAGGCCAACGTCGCGATCACCAGCCGGGCGGTCGAGCCGGTCGCCATGGTTCTGGCCGAACTGCTGGACAACGCCACCAAGTACAGCGCCCCCGGCACCCCCGTCGAGATCAACATCCAGGCCGTCCCCACCGGGATCTGCCTGATCGTCGACGACGCCGGCCTCGGCATGGACCAGGAGACCAAGGCCCGCGCCGCGTCCCTGCTGACCTCCGGCGGATCCGTGGACATCACGAGCCTCGGTGACCCGCCCAAGTTCGGCTTCGCCCTCTCCGGAAAGCTCGCCGCCCACTACGGATTCCACGTCTCGGTCGACGCGGTCTCCCCCTACGGCGGTGTGCGTGCCGTGATCCGGGTGCCCGAGAACCTTCTGACGGCGGACGTGCCCGCACCGGCACCCGTCGAACTCGACGACCACGACAGCGAGCCCGCGGCGGTCAAGCCGACCCCGGTCGCCTCCCTGGTCGTCGGACAGACGGCCGGCGGCCTGCCCAAGCGCCGGCGCCGTCGCAACGGCACCGTCTCCGTGGTCGCCACGCCCAGCGCGGACGTGGCCGACCTGGACGCGGCCGGCGAGGAGACCGCCTCACGGCTCAAGGCATTCGCTCGCGGAACCCTGCTCGGGCGGGACTCGGACAACACGGAAGGACCTCAGAACCAGTGAATCCCGACCTGTCGTGGGTGCTGAACGACGTGCTCGAGGTACGCGGAGCCCGTCACGCCATCCTCGTCTCGGCGGACGGCCTGCTGATGCAGCGGTCCGACGGCATCGTCCGTGACGACGCCGAACGGAACGCCGCCGCGATGAGCTCCCTGCAGTCGCTGTGCCGCAGCGTCGCCCCCTTCGTGGGCGGGGGCAAGGGCCTGTGGAAGCAGACACTGATCGAGTTCGACGGCGGATGGATCTTCCTCATCGCCGGGGGCAGCGGTTCCTACCTCGCCGTCTCGACCGCCCTGGACGTCGACATGGAGGCCATGTCGATCCGGATGCAGAAGACGGTGGGCGCGCTGACCAAGGCGATGAGCGCCGCGCCGCGCCAGCACACCGGCGTGGACGCATGACCTGGCCAGGCGAGGACGCACCGGTAACCAGCGACTTCGTCCGCTCCTACGTCATCACGGGTGGCCGTCGTCTCCCCTCCGACGACGACTTGGCCCTGCACACCCTCGTGTGCATCGCCCCCGACCGGACCCTGCCGCTCGGGGCCGGCCCCGAGGTCCGTGCCATCTGGGAGCTGTGTTCGGGCGGCTACCTGTCGGTCGCCGAAGTCGCAGGCCATCTCGGCCTGCCCGTCGGCGTGGCCCGGCTGCTGCTGTCCGATTTATTCGAGCAGGGGCACCTCATGCGCCGCGCTGAACCGGCCCCCGCCCAGCACGTTCCCCGAGCGATACTCGAGAAGGTTCTGCATGGACTCGAAACCCTCAACATCGGCTGACCCCGGGGCGAACGGCTCCATCTACGTCTCCGCCGAGGTGACCACCGCCGCGAAGATCCTGGTGGTCGGACACTTCGCCGTGGGCAAGACGACCTTCATCGGGTCTCTGTCGGAGATCACTCCGCTGCGCACCGAGGAGAAGATGACCCAGGCGTCCATGCACGTCGACGACCTGCGCGGGGCGCCGGACAAGGCGACCACCACCGTGGCGCTGGACTTCGGCCGGCTGACGCTGAGCGACGAGCTGGTGCTGTACCTGTTCGGCACCCCCGGACAGCAGCGCTTCATGCAGCTCTGGGAGGACATGGCCCGCGGCGCGCTCGGCGCCCTGCTCCTGGTCGACCCCTCGCGGCTGGAGGAGACGTTCCCGGTCATCGACCTGATCGACGAGTACGGCCTCGAGTACGCGATCGCCGTCAACACCTTCTCGCAGACCAGCCACTTCGAGGAGGCGGAGATCCGCGAAGCGCTCGACCTGCTCCCGGACACCCCCGTCATCTACTGCGACGCCCGCGACCAGCGCTCCTCCGCCCGCGCCCTGATCGCCCTCGTGCGTCACCTGCTCGACCGCGCAGCCTGAACCACCACCCCCCGCCCGGACCGCACGGTCCGGGCCACCAAAGGACACAGACATGGACGTTCACGACACGGCCGCCGCCGGTGCGGCCAGATGCCCCATGTACGACGGCTCCTTCGCCGCCGACCCGAAGAAGGTCTACGACTACCTCCGGGCGCACGGCCCCGCCGGCCCGGTCGAACTGGCCCCGGGCGTCGACGCCACTCTGGTCGTCGACCACGAGACCGCCCTGCGCGTGCTCCAGAACCCCAACCTGTTCGCCCGCGACGGCCGCCGCTGGACCGCCCTCAACGACGGCCGGGTCCCCCTCGACAGCCCCGTCCTGCCGATGATGGCGTACCGGCCCAACTGCCTGTTCACGGACGGCGCCCAGCACCTCAGGCTGCGCAAGGCGGTCACCGAGAGCCTCGACCGGCTCAACGTCACCCGCATCCGCCGCGACGTCGAGCCGATCGCCGCCTACCTCATCGACCAGTTCAGCGAGCGGGGCCGGGCGGACCTGATCAACGACTACGCCAAGCTGCTGCCGATGTTGATGATCAACAAGCTCTTCGGCTGCCCCGCGGCCATCGGCGACCGGGTGACCAGCGCCATGGCCGACATGTTCGACGGCAAGGACGCGCTGAAGGCCAGCGACGAACTCACCGCCTGCTTCATGGAGCTGGTCTCCCTCAAGCGCCGCGAACCCGGCGACGACATCACCTCCTGGCTCGTCCAGCACCCCGCCGGTCTCAGCGACGAGGAGCTCAAGGACCAGCTCGTGATGCTGATCGGCGCCGGTGTGGAGCCCGAGCGCAATCTCATCGCCAACTCCCTGCTGCTGCTCCTGGACCGGGAGGGCGAGGACGGGCCGAGCATGCAGATCGAGGACGCCCTCGACCACGTCCTGCTCAACAACCCGCCCATCGCCAACTACGCGACGCACTTCCCGCTCCAGGACGTCGACCTCGGCGGAGTGGTGGTTCAGGCGAACTCCCCGCTGGTCATCAGCTTCGCGGGAGCCAACAGCGACCCCGTGCTCACCTCCTCGGGCCAGGCCCACAGCCGCGGCGCCCACCTCGCCTGGGGTGCCGGCCCGCACGCCTGCCCGGCCAAGAGCCCGGCCCAGGTCATCGCGGTCACCGCCATCGAGCTGATCCTCAACGCGCTGCCCGACCTGGTCCTGAGCGTCCCGGCCCAGGAGCTCCAGTGGCGCCCCGGCCCGTTCCACCGCGCCCTGGCCACCCTCCCCGTGCAGTTCAGCCCCACCCCGGCCACCCGGATGGCCTCGGCGTACGGCGTGCCCACCGCGCCCCGCCCGACCGTCGTCCAGCAGCCCCAGCAGGCGGCGCGCGTTCCCGCGCCGACCGCGCAGAAGCCGGCCAAGAAGGGCTTCTGGAGCAGCTTCCTCGAGATCTTCCGTGTGTGACGGCTTAGTGCCGCCCGACCGGTGCCGGAGCGAGGACTGACACTTCACAAGTCCCCACTCCGGCACCCGCGTTCGTTCTGGGGTCCCGCCGCTCGGGCCCACGCAAACGGTGGAGGCCGAGGGATGCCCCTCGGCCTCCACCGGAGGTGTCAACCGGCCACGCTCTCCCGTCGTGGCTGGTCCACCGGCACGCGCTTCGGCCGGGTGCGGGGACCGAAGGCGGCCAGGACGATCGCGCCGACCAGCCAGGTGCCCGCGATGAAGTAGAAGACGCTCTGGTAGCCGTGGCCGTTGTAGAGGGCCGCGACGATCAGGGGACCGGCCGCGTTCGAGAGGCGTCCCAGCCCGTACGACACGCTCGTGCCCAGGGAGCGGCCCCGGGTGTCGAACAGCTCGGGGGAGTAGGCGTACCCGAGGGCCGTGTAGCCGCGCTCGAAGAGGTTCACCAGGAAGCCGAACACGACGATGAGCAGCGGGTTGAAGGTCAGCCCGTACAGCAGGCCGCACAGCGCGATGACCGCGCCGAAGGCGACCAGGCACCACTTGCGTTCGAACCGGTCGGTGACCAGGGCGGCGAGGTAGGAGCCCAGCGGGGCGCCGACGGTGGTGAGGGCGACGTAGAAGACGGACTTCTCGACGCTGAAGCCCTCCTTGGCCAGCAGCGTGGGTGCCCAGCTCGAGTAGCCGAAGAAGCCGATGGTCTGGGTCACCCACAGCACGGTGAGCAGCAGGGTCGGCATCAGGTACTTCCGCTGGAGCAGCACCCGCAGGGTGACCTTGGCCGCCGGGGCCTCCTCGACGGGCGGCGCCGGTTCGGGCAGCGGGCCCTTCTCGGCGCCGACGCGTGCCTCGATCTCCCGCAGGACCTCGTCCGCGGCGGCGTGCTCGCCCCGGCTCTCCAGCCAGCGCGGCGACTCCTTGAGATGCCGGGTGAACAGGACGAGCAGGAGGCCCAGCGAGCCCCACAGGAAGACCAGCCGCCACGACCAGTCGCTGAGCGGGACGACCGCGCTCGCGATGAGGTTGGTGGCCGGGGTGCCGCAGATCCCGATGACGATGGCGTACGCCTGGAACTTCCCGCGGACGGCGGACGGGTACATCTCGTTGACGTAGATCACCGCCACGACGGTCATCGCCGCGAGCCCCGCCGAGGTCAGGACACGGAACACGCCCAGCGAGACGAGGTCCCAGGAGAACGCCGAGGCGAAGGAGAACACCCCGAAGAACAGCGTGGTCAGCAGCAGGGTCCGCTTGCGGCCCCACCGGTCGGCCATGGTCCCGGCGACGATGGAACCGATGAACATGCCGACGAACGACAGGGAGGTGACGTAGGCGATCTGGTCGACGGTGATGCCCCACAGGTCGATCAGTTTCGGGGCGGTGGTGGCGAAGGTGTTGATGTCCGCGAACTCGAAGAAGTACGCGAACGACACGGCCAGCAGGGTGACCTTGTGGAAGCGGGAGACCGGCAGTCGGTCCAGCCGGTTCAGCGCGTTGGCTCGTTGCATGTGCGGCCCTTGTCGGAGTGGGAGGGGAAGGCGGGGACGTCCTCAGGCCTCGTCGGGCCAGTACAGGCGCATCGGGTTGTCGACCAGCAGCCGCCTCTGCTGCTCCTCGGTGGGAGCGATGTGCGGGACGTGGTCGACGAGGAGCCCGTCGTCGGGCATGTGGTCGGTGAGGTTGGGGTGCGGCCAGTCGGTGCCCCACAGCACCCGGTCGCCGAACTCCTCGACGACACGGCGGCCGAACGGCACGACGTCGGTGTAGGCGTTGCGCTGACCGTCGAGGGCGGCGGGCCCGGTGACACTGAGCCGTTCGGGGCAGGTCACCTTCACCCACACGTCGTTGGCGTCGACGAAGCGCAGGAACCGGCTGAACTCCGGGCCGTCCACGGGCTGGGTGACGTCCGGGCGGCCCATGTGGTCCACCACCAGCGGGGTGGGCAACGACGCGAAGAAACCGGCGAGTTCGGGCAGGTCGGCGCTCTCGAAGTACAGGACGACGTGCCAGCCGAGCGGGGCGATCTTCGCGGCGATCGTGCGCAGGTCGTCCTCGGGGGCGGTGTCCACCAGCCGGCGGACGAAGTTGAACCGCACACCGCGGACGCCCGCCGAGTGGAGGGACCGCAGTTCGGCCTCCTCGACGTCGGGCCGTACGGTCGCGACGCCCCGCGCGCGGTCTCCCGCCGCGCGGACCGCGTCGACCATGGCGCTGTTGTCGGCGCCGTGGCAGGTGGCCTGCACGACGACATTGCGGGCGATGCCCAAGTGGTCGCGCAGGGCGAAGAGTTGCTCCTTGCCGCCGTCGCAGGGCGTGTACTTCCGCTCCGGTGCGAACGGGAACCGCGCCTGGGGGCCGAAGACATGGCAGTGGGTGTCGACCGTGCCGGCCGGGAGCCGGAAGGCGGGGACCGACGGGTCCGGGTACCAGTCGAGCCAGCCGGGGGACTTGGGGGAGAGCAGGTGCACGCGGATCAGCGCCCCTGTCGACGCAGCAGGGCGTCCAGTCGCGGGTACACGGCACGCGCGTTGTGCTCCTGCACGGCGGCCAGGTCGTCGGCGGGCAGCTTCGCGGCCTCGGCGTAGCGGCCGGTGTCGTCGAAGTGGTGGCCGGTGCACGGGTCGACGTCGCGGACCGCGCCGATCATCTCCGAGGCGAACAGGATGTTCTTCGCGGGGATCACGTCGAAGAGCAGGTCGATGCCGGGCTGGTGGTACACGCAGGTGTCGAAAAAGACGTTCCCGAGGACGTGCTCCTCCAGTGGCGGCTTGCCGAGTGCCATCGCCAGGCCCCGGAAACGCCCCCAGTGGTAGGGGACCGCTCCGCCGCCGTGCGGGATGACCAGCCGCAGGGTCGGGAAGTCCGCGAAGAGGTCGCCCTGGACGAGCTGCATGAACGCCGTGGTGTCGGCGTTGAGGTAATGGGCGCCCGTGGTGTGGAAGGCGGGGTTGACGCTCGTGCTGACGTGCACCATCGCCGGGATGTCGTACTCGACCAGCTTCTCGTAGATCGGGTACCAGGAGCGGTCGGTGAGCGGGGGAGCGGTCCAGCGGCCGCCGGAGGGGTCGGGATTGAGGTTCACCGCGACGGCGCCGTACTCCTCGACGCAGCGGGTCAGCTCCGGGACGCAGGTGGCGGGGTCGACGCCGGGGGACTGCGGGAGCATCGCGGCGGGCGCGAACCGCTCCGGGTACAGGGTGGCCACGCGGTGGCAGAGCTCGTTGCAGACGGCGGCCCAGGCGGCGGAGGTCTCGAAGCCGCCGATGTGGTGGGCCATGAAGGAGGCACGGGGCGAGAAGACCGTCAGGTCGATGCCGCGTTCGTCCATCAGCCGCAGTTGGTTCGGCTCGACGCTCTCCCGCAGCTCGTCGTCGCCGACGCGCAGGTCGGACCGGGCCGGGGCGGCCGCCGGATCGTCGAGCGCGGCCACCTGCCGGGACCGCCACGCCTCCAGCGCCGGGGGCGCGGTCGTGTAGTGCCCGTGACAGTCGATGATCATGTGCTGCTACCTCCGTCTTACGGCGTCGTCGTCGACGGGAGCAGCGTCGGACCAGGTCGGAGGCGTCGGGAGAGCGCCCGGCACAGAACTAACGTCTCCTTAACAGAGCGGCGGGGCTCACCGGAACGTGGTCTACATTCGGACCGTGACCCATGGCTTTCGGACACGGGTCGCGTCGCAGTGGAGGCCGAAAGGAGGCGGGCGGCGTGGACATACTTCTGGCCGAGGACGACGACGGAGTGGCCGCCGCGCTCGTGGAGGTCCTCTACGACCACGGGCACGTCACCCGGCGGGTGCGGTACGGCCGGGACGTCCTGACCTACCACCGCAGCTCCGACCTGCTCCTGCTCGACCTGGGCCTGCCCGACACCGACGGCCTGGACGTGCTGCGCAAGCTGCGGACGGTGAGCGACATGTCCGTGGTCGTGCTCACCGCCCGCGGCGACGAACGCTCCGTGGTGCGCGGGCTGCGGCTCGGCGCCGACGACTACCTCGTCAAGCCGGTCCGCCTCAAGGAACTCCTCGCCCGCATCGAGGCCGTCACCCGCCGCACCGCGTCCCGCCGCGAGTCCTCGTCCCTGCCGGCGGTCCGGGTCGGCGACGTGGAGGTCGACCTCGACGCACGCCGCGTCCGGGTGGCCGGGGCCCCGGTCGAGCTGACCACCAAGGAGTTCGACGTCCTCGCCGTGCTCGCCGCCCGGGCGGGCACCGCCGTCAGCCGGGAGCAGTTGCTGGACGAGGTGTGGGGCGACGCCTACCACGCGGTCTCCCGCTCGCTCGACGTCCACCTCACCCAGCTCAGGACCAAGCTGGGCCGCCCCGAACTGCTCACCACGATCCGCGGCTTCGGCTACCGCCTCGGCGACTGAGGAACCGCGGGTGCGTACCAGGGTCCAGGCCGTGCTGCTGATGTTCGGCGTCCTCGCGGTGGCCGCGTTCGCCGTCCCGCTGCTGCTGTTCACCGCCTCCGACCGCACCCAGCAGCTCGTCCTGGCCCGCAGCTCCGACCTCGACCGCTTCGCCTCCCTCATGGACCAGGCCGCCCGCACCGGCGACACCTCCGCGCTCACCGCGGAGGCCCGCCGCTACACCCAGCTCTACGGCGAACCCCTCGTCGTTACCGACACGCGCCGCCGCGCGGTCGTCGAGACCGGCGGCATGCACGCCTCCGACCCCGAGGTGGCGCGGCTCGTCGACGCTGCCCTGCGCAACCAGACCGCGCACCCCACCGGCTCGCTGCACCCCTGGTCACGCGCCCCCCGCATGTTCGCCGAACCCGCCGGCACCGGCACCCAGGTCTCCGGAGCGGTCGTGCTGCGCGCCTCGGTCGGCACGGCGGCCGACGACATCACCTGGCGGTGGAGCGCCGTCCTGGCCGGCACCGCCCTGGTCGCGCTCGCCTGCACGGTCCTGGCCCGTGCCGCCACCCGCTGGGTGGTCAGCCCCCTGCGCCGCCTGGACCGCGCCGTCGGCCGGCTCGCCGCGGGCCTGCCGCCCGACCACACCCGGGCCGGGGGACCGCCCGAACTGCGTCAGCTCGCGACCGGCTTCAACCGGATGGCGAGCGCGGTCACCGCAGCCCTGGAACAGCAGCGGCGGCTGGTCGCCGACACCTCCCACCAGATGCGCAACCCCATGGCCGCGCTCCGCCTGCGGGTGGACGCCCTCTCCGCCCACCTGCCCGACTCGGCGGACCGCACCTACCAGGGCGTCACCACGGAACTCGAACGCCTCGAAACCCTCCTCGACGACATGCTCACGCTCGCCACCGCCGAGCACCGCGCCGGAGAGCTCAACGTCACCGACCCGCTCGACGCCCACTGCGACGCGGCCGAGGTCGCCCTCACCCAGCACCGCGTGTGGGAACCGGTCGCCCACCGGGCCGGCGTCGACCTGACCGTCACGGCGGACACCCCCGCCGCGGCGGCCTGCACCGACCACGAACTGGCCCAGATCACGGACGTCCTCCTCGACAACGCCATCAAGTACGCGGGCTACGGCGCCCACGTCGAACTCCGCTGCACCACCGAGGGCCCGCACACGCTCCTCACCGTCACCGACGACGGCCCCGGCCTCACCCCGGACGAGCTCGGGCAGGCCACCACCCGCTTCTGGCGCTCGACCCGGCAGAACGGCACCTCCGGCACCGGACTGGGCCTCGCCATCGCCGAACAGCTCCTGGCCGGCAGGGGCGGCCGCCTCGAACTGACCCCGGCCCACCCGCACGGCCTGAGGGCCCGCGCCGTCCTGCCGAGCGGAGGACCCCGGTGAACCGCCGTACCGCACTGCGCGGCGCCTTCGGCCTCACCGCCGCCGCGGCCCTCGGCGGCGCCCTGACCGCCGACACCTCCACCCGGCGCCCAGGCCCCCGCGGCATCCTGCGGCTCGCCACCGGTGAACCCACCGCGTTCTACGCCGCCTTCGGCCGCCTCCTCGCCGCCGAGCTGGAGGCGGCGCACCCGGGCCTGAGCTGCCGTATCCGCACCACCGCGGGCAGCATCACCAACATCGAGCTCATCCGCGACGGCAGGGCCGACCTCGCGCTGGTCCTCACCGACACCGCGCGCGCCGCCCAGGACACGACGCTGTTCCCCCGCCCGGTGCCCCTGCGCGCGATCGGGCGGGTCTACGAGACCTACCTCCAGTTCGCCGTCCGGGCCGACGCGCCCGTGCGCTCGGTGGCCGACCTCGCCGGCCACCCCGTCTCGCTCGGCGCCCCTGGCTCGGGCGCCGCCCTGCTCGGCGAACGCCTCCTGCACGCCGCCGGCCTCACTCCCGGGACCGACCTCCCGGTGCGCCACCTGCGGCTGGCCGACGCGGCCCGCGAGCTGCGCACCGGTTCCGTCGTCGGACTGCTCGTCGCGGGCGGCGTACCCCTGCCCACCCTCACCAACCTCGACGCGAACCCCGGGCTGCGCTTCCTGCCCCTGGCCGACCTGCTGCCCGGCATCGCGGGTCCCGAGGGGCTGGCCGCCTCCGGTCTCGAAGAGGTGGAACTCCCGCAGGACGCCTACCGGGCCGCCGCCGGTGTCGCCACCATCGGCGTGTCCAACCTCCTCGTCTGCCGCCCCGACCTCTCCGCCGAGACCGCCGAGGCCCTCACCCGCCTCCTCGTCCTGCGCGCCCCCGCCTTCGTCCCCGAGGGCGCCGTCGGCGCCCAGTTCCTCGACGTCCGCAGCCTGATCGGCACGGGCAGCGTCCCGCTGCACCCCGGGGCGGTCGAGGCGTACCGGTCGTTGCACGGATGAGACGGGCGCCCCGTGCACCCGGTGGCCCGGCACGGTCCAGGGCCCGTGGGCGCCGTTCGGCACCCCGCACTAATGTCCTCGTCATGAGCGAAAACTCCGCGCGGTCCGTCACCGTCGAGCGCACCAGCACCGGCCACTTCACCGCCACCAACACCCGGGGCGGCACGATCAGCTTCGGCACCGGCTCCGACAGCGAGTTCACCCCCGTCGAGCTGCTGCTCGCCGCGCTCGGCGGCTGCACGGCGGTCGACGTCGACCTCGCCACCAGCCGCCACTGCGAGCCCGACACCTTCTCGATCGCCGTGAGCGGCAACAAGGTCGCCGACGAACTCGGCAACCGGCTGACCGACCTCGCCGTCACCTTCACCGTGACCTTCCCCGACGGCGAGGGCGCGGACCGGGCCCGCGCCATCCTGCCCCGGGCGGTGAAGACCTCCCACGACCGCCTGTGCACGGTCAGCCGCACGGTCGAGATCGGCACACCGGTCACCGCGACCATCGAGGGCGCCTGACCTCTGCGTAGCCTGTCCCCGTGTCAGCCTCCCGCCTTCGCCGCGTCGCCGTTCTCGTCCTCGAAGGCGCCAAGCCGCTGGACGTCGGCATCCCCGCGCAGGTGTTCACCACGCGCGCGAGCATGCCGTACGAGGTACGGCTGTGCGGTGCGGCACCCGGGCTCGTGAGCGGCGGGGACGGGCTGTCGTACCACGTCGCCCACGGCCTGGAGGCGCTCGAGTGGGCGGACCTGGTGTTCATCCCCGGCTACCGGTTCCCGGACCGCGAGGACCCGCCGCCGGCCGTCGTCCAGGCCCTGGTCGCCGCCCACGCCCGGGGCGCGCGGCTCGCCGCCATCTCCACCGGCGCCTTCGCCCTGGCCGCGACCGGCCTGCTCGACGGCCGGCGCGCCACGACCCACTGGCACTACACGAGGGCCTTGGCGGCCAAGCACCCCCTCGTCCGGGTCGACGAGAACGTGCTCTTCGTCGACGAGGGCAGCGTGCTGACCTCGGCCGGCGCCGCCTCCGGCATCGACCTGTGCCTGCACGTCCTGCGCGGCGACCTCGGCGTGGCCGCGTCCAACCACGCCGCCCGACGCCTGGTCGCGGCCCCCTACCGCAGCGGCGGTCAGGCGCAGTACGTGCCGCGCAGCGTGCCCGAACCGCTCGGCGAGCGCTTCGCCGCGACCCGGGAGTGGGCCCTGCACCGGCTCGGGGAACCCCTCACCCTCGACATCCTGGCGCGCCAGGCCGCGGTGTCGCCGCGCACGTTCTCGCGCCGCTTCGTCGAGGAGACCGGCTACACGCCGATGCAGTGGGTCATGCGCGCCCGCATCGACCTGGCCCGCGAGCTCCTGGAGCGTTCGGAGCGCAGCGTCGAGCAGATCGCCACCGACGTCGGACTCGGAACCGGCGCGAATCTGCGGACGCACTTCCAGCGGATCCTGGGGACGACGCCCAGCGAGTACCGGCGCACCTTCACCCGGGGCGAGTAGCCCCCACCGCGCGCCCGCCCGCCTGGCGCGATCCTTTTGAACCGTGGCGATCCCGCCACTGTCAGCGAGCGACGCCGCGCGCGAGCCTGGTGGACATAGGGAAGGGACACCATTCATGACTCGCATCGCCATCAACGGATTCGGCCGTATCGGACGCAATGTGCTGCGCGCGCTCCTCGAACGCGACAGCACCCTGGAGATCGTCGCCGTCAACGACCTCACCGAACCCGCCACCCTCGCGAGGCTGCTCGCCTACGACAGCACGGCCGGCCGTCTCGGCCGCCCGGTGAGCGTCGACGGGAACACCCTGGTCGTCGACGGCCGCCGCATCACCGTGCTCGCCGAGCGCGAACCGGCGCAGCTTCCCTGGGCCGAGCTCGGCGTCGACATCGTGCTGGAGGCCACCGGCCGGTTCACCTCGGCCAAGGCGGCCCGCGCCCACCTCGACGCGGGCGCGCGGAAGGTCCTGGTCAGCGCACCCTCCGACGGCGCCGACGTCACCCTCGCGTACGGGGTCAACACCGACGCCTACGACCCGGACCTGCACACGATCGTCTCCAACGCGTCGTGCACGACCAACGCGCTCGCCCCGCTGGCCGCGGTCCTCGACGACCTCGCCGGCATCGAGCACGGCTTCATGACCACGGTGCACGCCTACACCCAGGAGCAGAACCTCCAGGACGGCCCGCACCGCGACCCCCGCCGCGCCCGCGCCGCCGGCGTCAACATCGTGCCCACCACGACCGGCGCCGCCAAGGCGATCGGGCTCGTGCTGCCCAACCTGGACGGGAAGCTGTCCGGCGACTCGATCCGCGTCCCGGTGCCGGTCGGCTCGATCGTCGAGCTCAACACGACCGTCGCCCGCGACGTGACCCGCGAGGACGTGCTCGCCGCGTACAGCACCGCTGCCGAGGGCCCCCTCGCCGGTGTCCTCGAGTACTCGGAGGACCCGCTGGTCTCCTCGGACATCACGGGCAACCCCGCCTCGTCGATCTTCGACTCGGCGCTCACCCGGGTCGAGGGCCGCCACGTCAAGGTCGTCGCCTGGTACGACAACGAGTGGGGCTTCTCGAACCGCGTGATCGACACCCTGGAGCTCCTGGCCAACGGCTGACCGGCCCGCGGACCCCTACGGCCGTGCGCGGCCCCGTCGACCTCATGCCGAGGCCGACGGGAGCCCGCACGGCCGAGCCGTTCCGGGCCTCAGAGGAAGGGCGTACCGGCGTCCAGCCCGGACAGCACCCTGCCGTACAGCTCCAGGTTGGCGGCGGGGTTGACGAAGGAGTGCAGGTTCAGGGCGTTCAGGTCCCGCACTGCCCGCTGCACCGGCTCCTCCAGCCGCAGGGACGACGCCCCGGACGCGGAACCGATCAGGTCCACCGCCTCCTTGCACAGCCGCGCCACATAACCGCTCTGGGCACGGATGCGAGCCCGTTCCTCCGTCGTGTAGGAGTTGCCGTCGGCGACCCGGGCGTCGATCAGCGAGACGTAGTCGGCGGTGAGCAGTTCGGCGCAGGAGACCTTCCTCGCCGCCTCGGCGAACTGCAGGTGCGTCACCGGTGCCTCGTGCTGACGCTCGTAGAACGTGTAGGTGATGCCCCGCTGGTGGATGCGGTCGCCGAACTCCGCCAGCGCCGCCCGGGCGGGGCCGAGGGCGCCGGCCGCCGTCCAGGGGCAGAACAGCAGGAGGACCGGCATGCCGTAGAAGGGGTCGGCGCCGTTGAGCCGGGACGGGAAGGAACCGCCCAGCAACGGCCCCAGCTCCAGGACCCGGTGGGCCGGGACATGGACGTCACGGGCCACGACGCTGTTGCTGCCGCTCCCGGCCAGTCCGGACACGTGCCAGTCGTCGAGCACGTCGAGGTCGGACATCGGAACGGCCGCCCACAGCAGACGCGGGGGGCGGCCGTCCCCCGGGTCGGCCACCGCGGTCAGCAGGTGCCAGTCGGAGTCCTGGCAGCCGGTGGCGAACGGCGAGGTGCCGTCGACCACGTAACCGCCGTCCACCGGACGGGCCTTGCCCTTCGGGACGAGGGTGCCGCTGACCCGTACGCCGGGGTCGGCGAAGATCTCGTCCTGCGCCTCGTCCGGGAAGAGCGCCGCGATGAACGCGCACCCGGCCTGGATGAGTGCCGTGAACCCGGTCGACCCGCACGCGGCCGAGACCTCGCTCAGCACGTCGACCTGCGTGCGCACCGAGGACTGGTGACCGCCGTACCGGCGGGGCACGTTCATGCGGTGGACCCCGGCGTCCGTGAGGGCTGCGACGACCTCTCCGGCCACCCGGCGCCGCTGTTCGGTGCGCACGGCGTGCGCACGGATGAGAGGCTGCAGTTTTCTTACGCGGTCGAGAAGTTCGGCGTCCGAGTTCGGTGCGGATGAACCAGCCAAGGCAAGACCTCCGGGCCCGATGCGCAGAAGAACCCTCACCGTGACGCCGAACCCGACGGGTGTCAACGTCCCCTCCGGGACGGAAGGTGCCCAAGTGGCCGCAGAAGAAGGTCAGTTGGCTGAGCAGCCCGGATTCACCACCGTCGTGGTGATCGGTGCCGGCCCGACCGGTACGACCGTCGCCACGCTGCGGTGCCAGCTCCTGGGGGCGCGGTGCCGGTTCCCGGCAACCTTTCCGGGCCCGGCGGCGACTGACGTGCGCAAGCGCCCTCCGTCGGAGGCCCGCACGGATCACCCAAGGACCCACCTGTGGCATCTCGTTCACATCGTTCCTCCTCGCGGGGCAGGCGGCGCACGGCCCTCGTCCCGGTCACCGTCGCCGCCGCCGTCGCGCTCGTGGCGGCGCTGATCCTCGCCTTCGGTCCCGACGGCGACACCGGCCCCGGCCCGGCCGCGGCCACGCCCGTCGCCGGCAGCCGGAGCACGCCCGCCACGACGACCGGGGAGCCGAGGACCGGCACGGCGTCCCCTTCGGCTTCGGCCCGCACCGGCAGCCCGAAGGCCACCGCGAGCACCGCCTCGCCCCGGCCGTCCACCACACCGGTCACCCGGCCGGCGCGGAAGGTGTCCGGTGCCGCCTCCCTGGCCGGACGGATCAAGCCGGGTGTCTCCTACGAGGGCGTGGCCACCTTCTACGACGTCGGCGACGGTGACGGCGCCTGTCTGTACGGCCCCACCGCCGACGTCATGACCGCCGCGATGAACCACGCCGACTACGAGACGTCCAAGGCGTGCGGGGCGTACCTCCTCGTCCGCGCCGGGAACGGGGCCTCCGTCACGGTCCGCATCACCAACGAGTGCCCGCTGCCCTGCGCACCCGGCCAACTCGACCTCAGCCCGCAGGCGTTCGCGAAGCTCGCCGACCCCGTGCAGGGCCGGATCCCGATCACCTGGAGCCTGCTGAGCCCGAGCACCTCCGACACGGTCTCGATCCGGTACAAGACCGGGTCGAGCCGCTACTGGTGCGGCATCCAGGCGATCGGCCACCGCAACCCGCTGGCACGACTGGAAGTGGAATCCGCCGCGGGATGGCGCGAATTGCCCCGCACCGAATACAACTACTTCCTCTCCGAGCAGGGCAGCGGGTGCGGTGGCGCGATCAGGATCACCGACATCTACGGCGAACGGCTGCGGATCGACGGCATCGGCGTCGCACCGGACGTCGTGCAGTCGACCCGGGTCCAGTTCGCCCGGCACTGACCGTCAGTTCAACAGCGCGCAGACCTCCACGAAGTCGTCGTGGGCCTCGCCGTACTGATGGGCGGCGAGGAGAAACATCGAACGGTCCGTCAGGGCACGGGCGACTACTTCTCTTTCGCCGAGGCGGCGGGTAAGGGAGACCTGTTCGTCGAATACCGGTCGCAGGGGCTGCAGAATGCGATGACCACGGATCCGCCTTCGCCGCCTCCCGAACTTCACCGAACTGCGCGTCGAGGGAATCCATACCCTCGACATAGGCCCGCTTGACATCAGGTGACCACTGGAGAAAGGCCGATCCGAAGGAGGGGCCGGCGCACTGGCGGACGGCACCGGTTCCGCCGTACGGCCCGACAGGGCGAACAGCGTGGTCCACCACGAGTGGATGTTGCTCCAGCTCTTGCGCTCCCCGGTGAGGTCGAGCTCGGCGAGCACGCCGAGGGCCTCCTGCCGGGCCGCCACGGCGTCGACGCCGCGGCGACGGCGTCCAGCATCCCGGCCCGGTGGACCAGTACCCACGTCAGGACGGCCATCGACGTGCGGTCCTCGGCGCAGGGCGCACAGTGGAGGCATGACCGCAGACGACAGGAACATCCTGGCCCGGGGGCGCGTGGCGACCCGGCTGCCCGCGCAGGACCTGGAACGGGCCCGGCGCTTCTACGCCGAGCGGCTGGGCCTGGAGCCCGTCGACGAACGCCCCGGCGGGCTGCTGTACCGCTGCGGGGGCACCGACTTCGCTCTCTTCCAGTCGACGGGTACCTCACCCGGCACCTTCACCCAGATGGGCTGGGAGGTCGACGACATCGACACGGTCGTCTCCCGACTCCGCGCGCGCGGAGTGGTCTTCGAGGAGGTCGACGTCCCCGGCCTGCGCACGAAGGACGGCATCGCCGACGTCGAGGGCAACTACCCGAGCAAGAACTCCCGGGGAGAGCGCGCGGCCTGGTTCCGGGACAGCGAGGGCAACCTGCTGGGCATCGGCGAGCCGGTGCGCTGAGCCGTACGGCCCGGACCTGTACCGGGTGTCGTGGGCAGGCAACGGATGTCACTGCCGTGTCACAGCACGCCGGGCCCCCACAACTTGTTCCGGGCCCGTCGTGTCGAACCCTGCGTTGCGACCAGAACCGGTCGGCCGACCAGCCGACTGACACACCATCACCATCCCACGGGGGGACCAGACATGAGCATCACCACGCGCACCACCCGGCGTACCGCGGGCTCCGCTGCCGTAGCGGCGGCCTCCTTCCTGCTGCTGGCGGGAGCGGGCATCCTGGCGGCACCGGCCGCCTTCGCGGGCGTCCCCGGCGGCACCTCCGCCGCCGACCGCAACAGCGACTTCGACGGCGACGGCTACAGCGACCTCCTCGTCGGCGTTCCGGAGGGCACCGTCGACGGCAAGGAGGGCGCCGGGTACGTCACCGTGCAGTACGGCGCCCCCAACGGCATCGGCACCAACACCACCGTGCCCAAGGGCGAGGTCCAGCTCCTCAGCCAGTCGACCAAGGGCGTGCCCGGCACCTCCGAGACCGGTGACCACTTCGGACAGGCCGTGGCGACCGGCGACCTCGACGGCGACGGCTACGACGACGCGGTCATCGGCACGCCCGGCGAGGACGAGGGCACCGTCGAGGACGCGGGCCGGGTGACCGTCGTCTACGGCTCCGCGCACGGCCTGGACACCGGGCGCACCGCCACCTTCACCGCCGCCACCCCCGCCGAGGGCGCCCGGTTCGGCCACTCGGTGGCCGCCGCCCGGTTCACCGGCGACATCGACGGCGACCAACTCGTCGTCCTGGACCAGAAGGTGGGCCTGCACGTCTTCACCTACCACGCGGGCGTCCTGCGCCAGGTCGGCACCCCGCACTCCACCGGCCACACCCTGCAGGCCGCCTACCTGACCACCGGTGACTACGACCGGGACGGCTTCGCCGACCTCGTCGTCTCCGGTTACAGCCCCGACGACGACTACACCAAGGGCTGGTCCGCCTACTACGCGGGCGGGGTCGAGGGCCTGAGCTACCGGCACGACCTGCACGGCGGCCTGGGCACCGCCTCCGGTGACGTCAACGGCGACGGCTACGACGACCTCGTCGTCGGCCAGCTCAGCGGCGTGGACGAGACGGCCGGTGCCGCGGACGCGCCCGGCGGGCTGGTCGGCGTCTACTACGGCGGCGAGGAGGGACCCGCCGGCACGGAGGGCCCCGGCACCGCCCCGCAGTGGTGGTCGCAGAACTCCCCGGACGTGCCCGGAGCGGGCGAGCAGGGCGACGCGTGGGGCAACGACCTGTCCGTCGCCGACGTCGACGGCGACGGCTTCGCCGACGTGGCGGTCGGCGCGCCCGGCGAGGACGCGGACGGCGAGCAGCGGGCGGGCGCGGTGTGGCTGCTGCGCGGCTCGCAGGAGGGCGTGACCGGCACCGGGTCCCAGTACTTCGACCAGAACTCCCCGGGCGTCCCCGGTGCCGCCGAGGCCGGTGACGGGTGGGGCGCCCAGGTGCGGCTCGTGGACACCGACGACGACGGCAGGGCCGAACTGGTGGCCGCGGCGCCCGACGAGAACGCCGGTGACGGCGCGGTGTGGCTGCTGCCCGCGAGCGGCGACGGCCTGCTCGCCGACGGTTCCCGTTCCTACGGCGCCGCCGCTCTCGGCGGCAGCGCCCACGGCGCCCACTTCGGCGCGGTCATCGACGAGTGAGTGCGGTGCGCCGGTTCGGGTGCGGTCACTCGGAGCTGCGGAGCGCCACCCAGGTGTCGTGCCCCACGACGCCGTCGGCGTCCAGGCCCCGATCGCCCTGGAAGGCGCGGACCGCGTTCTCCGTGCCGGACCCGAACTCACCGTACACGCCGGTGCCTCCCACGCCGTAGCCGCGCTCGGTCAGCATGCACTGGACCTGCTGCACGCGTTTGCCGCTGTCGCCGAGGCGTGTGCGTCCGTTGCCGTTGTAGTAGGTGCAGTCCGTGAGCCAGGGAGCGGTGTCGGTCCCGGTGGAGGGGCTGTCGGCGGAGGGGGCGGTGGTGGACGGCGTGGTGGACGGCTCGTTCCCGGTGGGCCGGGCTTCGGCGTCCCGGCCGTCGGCGGAGCCGGAGGCGTGGGGCTCCGCCGAGGTGGTCCCCGCCTCCGCCTCGCGGTCTGCCGCCACGGCGCCGTCGACATCCGGACGGCTGTGGCCGCCCGTGCTCGGGGAGAGCGAACCGGGGGCGGCGTCCCGGGGGCCGGTGCCCACCACCCGGCCGGCACTGGCCTTCGGCGAGGCGGCGGCCGGGGGGTCCTGCCGGACCAGCAGCAACGCCGTCGTGGCCACGACGCAGATCGTGACGGCCGCGACGGCGACGAGTAACCCCTTCCTCCGACCGCGGGAGGGGGGCGCCGGTGGGTCGGGCGGGGACTGGGGCGGGGCGCCCACGGCCTGCTCGGACAGCTCCGCCTCGGAGGGCTCCGGCGGGGGAACGGGCCGGAGGAAGGGTGCCACCTGGGGCGGGCGCGCGGACACAGCCGGCGGCAGGTCGCCGGGAGACCGTAGACAGCCCATCCGCGCGACCGGCAGATCGTGCAGCGTGTCGTACGCCCGCTGCCGGGCCAGCACCGTGCCGCCCAGCGGCTCCGGCCAGGCGGAGGCCATGGCATGGTCCCGGGCGGCCTCGACCAGCTCCCGTGGGCCGGGCCGCCGTGCGGGGTCCTTGTCCAGGCAGGCGGTCAGCAGGGCACCGAGCTCCTCGTCCGCCGCCGAGAGCTCACCGACGACCTCGGGGTTCGGGTCCTCGTACGCCACGCGGTGCATCACGTCGACGCCCGTGCCGTCGCCGAACGGGGCACGTCCCGTGGTCGCGTAGACCAGTGTCCCGGCCAGCGAGAAGACGTCCGACGCCGTGTCGGAGCGGCCCTCCCGCAGATGCTCCGGGGACATGTAGGCCGGGGTCCCCACCCGGTTGCCGGTGCCGGTGATCGCGCTGGCGTCGGCGGCCTTCGAGATCCCGAAGTCGATCACGTGGGCACCGCGGACCGACAGCAGTACGTTGGACGGCTTCAGGTCGCGGTGCACGATCTCCTCGTCGGCGAGTCCCGCGAGTGCCTGCCCCAGCTCCGCCAGCAGCCGCCACACCGCGGCCGTCCCCAGGGCGCCGTACTCCTTCACGGCCTCCGCGAGGTCGAAGCCCGGGAGGTACTCCGTGGCCATCCACAGCAGTTCGTCCTCGAAGCCGGTGCCGCACAGGCGCGGTGCGTGCGGTGTCCGCAGGCGGGCGTGGACGGCTGCCTCGCGCTCGAACCGGCGCCGGAACCTGGGGTCCTCCGAGTACTCCGGCCTGATCACCTTCACCGCGACCAGCCCGGGACTGTCGTCCGCGGGGCGCGCCAGGTAGACCCGTCCCATGCCGCCGCTGCCGAGCAGCGCCACCGGGGCGTAGGGGCCGACGCGCCTCGGGTCGCCGAGCCGCAGGGGCAGGGCACCGGTCTGCCGCAGCGCGGCAGCCGCGTCGTCCGCCGACGCCGACCGCTGTACCGACAAGAAGGCCCCCGAAGTCACGTTCGATGCACGCCAGTTCACCCCCAGTGAAAGACGAGGGTAACTCAGCTCGCGCACGTGTTCAGGAAATCGCCCACCTCCGTCACGCGGGGCGCCGACCAGGCGAGCGCCGTCCCCCTCGAAGCGGTCGCCGACGTCTGCCATGCCGACGACCGGTGATGCGGGAATGAACCCGTGGCGCGTGCATGTTGTCCACCGCCGTCCGACTCTCCAGCCCCCGGGTCAGAAAGCAGGCTCATGACGTCCTCGCCCCGTATGATGCGCGCCGTCCAGCTCATCGCTCCCGGCCCCGTGGAGAACCTGCGGCCGACCACGCTCCCGCTGCCGCCCGAGCGGGACGGCTGGGTGCGCATCCGCGTCGAGGCGTTCGGCCTCAACCGCTCGGAACTGAAACTCCGCCTCGGGGTGAGCGTGGGCGTCACCTTTCCCCGGGTGCCGGGCATCGAGGCCGCCGGCACCGTCGCCGCGGCCCCGGCCGGCAGCGGTCTCGTGCCCGGGCAGAAGGTCGTCGCGATGATGGGGGACATGGGGCGCACCTACGACGGCGGCTACGCCGAGTACACGTCGGTGCCGCTGACCCAGGTGATCCCCGTCGACACGGACCTGCCCTGGGAGGTGCTGGGCGCCCTGCCGGAGATGGTGCAGACCGCCTACGGCTCGCTCACCGTCGGACTGGACCTCAGGCCCGGCCAGTCCGTGCTGATCCGCGGCGGCACCTCCTCGGTCGGCCTGGCGGCCGCCGCGCTGGCCACCTGGCGCGGCGCCACGGTGCTGTCCACCACCCGGCGACCCGACCGCCTCGCCCTGCTGGCGCGGCACGGTGTCGACCACCCGCTGCTCGACACCGGCGAGATCGCACCCGCCGTGCGCGCGCTGTACCCGCACGGCGTCGACGCCGCCCTCGACCTCGTCGGCACCCCGACCCTGCGTGACACCCTGCGCGCGGTGCGCGTCCACGGCACGGGCTGCTTCGGCGGCAGCCTCTCCAACCAGTGGACGGTGCGGGACTTCTCCCCGAACGAGTACCTGCCGAGGGGGGTACGTCTCGCGGGCTACTTCGGCGACGCGTCCGACCTGCCCCGGGCGGCCTTCCAGGAGATCCTGGACGCGGTCGCCGCCGGGCGGCTGACCTTCCCCGTCGACCGGGTCTACGACGGTCTCGACCAGGTTGCGCAGGCGCACGACGACATGGAGCACGACCGCGCCACCGGCAAGCTGGTCGTCCGCGTCCGGCACGAGGACCGGTGAACCGTCGTCCGCCCGGGGCCGCAGCGGAGGTCCGAGCTCGGCCGGCACTCGGTGCACAGGAGTAGCACGGGTGGAGCTGGGGACTTGAAGGTCAGGTCGGCGTGGCGGCGTACCCATGGGGGCCGCACCGGCCAGGCTTCTCCGGTTCAGACAACGAGCCGGGGAGGCCGCGTCACCGTCTCGCGGGCGGACGCGGGTGCGGGTGTGGGTTGATCGTGAGCCCCCGTACCTGCGCCGCCGTGGAGCCCGAGCAGATGCGCCTCCTGCCGACCCGTCGGCTGCGCAGGACCGCAGGTCTCGGGCCGGGGGCGTTCCGGCGCGGCGGTCCGGAGGGGGTCGGCGGTAGGGTGGCCGCACCGGTGGAGGTGGGTGGTGGCGGTGGAGTGGCGGGAGTTCGCCGAGGCGATGGCCCAGCTCGCGCGGAACTTGCTGGCGCAGGAGTCGGTGCAGGGCACCCTGGACGAGATCGCCGAGTCGGCGGTCCGCCTGGTCGAGGGCTGCGACGCGGCCGGAATCCTGGCCGTCCGTAAGGGCCGGGCGGTCACGTTGTCGTCGTGCGGCGACGTGGTGGAGGCCTCCGACCGGTTGCAGGGTGAGCTGGCCGAGGGCCCGTGCTTCGATCTCGCCGCCCGCGCCAACGGCGAGAAGGGGGAACGCGTCTTCCGGATCGCGGACCTCACCGAGCCGCAACCGTCCTGGCCGCGGTTCGCCGCGGCGGCCCGTGACCTCGGTATCGGCAGCATGACCGGGGTGCTGCTCTACACCCACGACGACGACTTCGGCGCGCTGAACCTGTACGCCCGCCGCCCCGGCGCCTTCGACAAGGACATCGAGACCGCCGGCTGGATGCTGGCCTCGCACGCGGCCGTCGCCCTGGCCGACGCCCGCACCATCGACCAGCTCGAGGACGCCATGAAAACCCGGCACGCCATCGGTGAGGCCATGGGCATCCTGATGGAGCGGCACAGGCTGAGCGAGGACGACGCCTTCAGTGTGCTGCGCCGCATCTCGCAGCAGCACAACATCAAGCTGCGCGACGTCGCCCAGCGGGTCCGCGGCGACCGCCCCGGTCAGGCCTGATCGTTCACCGTCCGGCGTACGCGGGCGTGAGCCCGAGCGCGCACGGCCTGCGTAGGCGCCCCGTGCCCGGGTAGCCGCAAGAGCGGCAACCGATCACGAGTGGTGAACGCGACGAAAGAGCTCCACATGATCATCCCGCTGATGATGCAGGCGGCAGGTGAGACGGGCAGGGACGATCATGCCAGGCTGCGCTACGCGGCGGCGTGGGGTCCTGACACTCCGCACGCCGTGGAGGCGCGACGGGATGTGCGCGCCGTCCTCGCCCACGCTCCGTGCGGCGACCGCCCCGCCGTCCCCGCGTCCCGGGTCACGGACGCCGAGCTCGTCGTCAGCGAGCTCGTCACGAACGTTCTGCGGCACGCTCCCGGCCCCTGCGCCCTGACACTGCGGCTGACCGGCACAGAGCTGTCGATCAGCCTGTACGACACCTCGCCGGACGCGCCGGTGGTCAGGCCGCCCGACCGCGGCCGCGTCGGCGGTCACGGTCTGTACCTGGTGCACTCGATCAGTGACCGGGTCGTCGTGACTCCCCGTGGCAGAGGCAAGGAGATCACCGCTCACCTGCGCCTGGTGGCGCGCGAGGACTCCGATCCCGGCGAGGTCAGCGGGCGGGCACGGGCCTGATTCCGGGGCAGGTCACGGCTGGGGCGTCCCGCCGTCCCGGCGCGCGGTGACCAGCCAGGCACGGGAGTCGAACCACACGCCGTCACCGGTGTCGTGTGCTTCGAGCGTCGCCCGCAGGCGGTCGACGGCGCGTTCGGCCGACGCGGCATCGAGAGCGGCGATCCATTCCTCCGCCATGCGCAGCCGCAGGACGGAGGCGAGCGCGTGCTCGGCGTCCGGGCCGTAGCAGACGGGCTCGCGCACGTCGGCGACCTCGACCGCGGTGAAGCCGGCCCCGGTCAGGATCCCGGCCGTGACGTGCGGGTCGGCCAGGGTGAAGGGGTCGTCGGCCGTGGAGCCGGACCCCGACGACGGGTGCCCCTGCGCGAGCGCCGCCCGCATGGCGTTGTACCACTCCTGACGGTCCGGGGCCTGCCAGACGAGTTGCACGAACCGTGCGCCCGGACGCAGGGCTCGCCCGATGTTGGCGAAGGCGGCGGCCGGGTCGGCGAAGAACATCGTGCCGTACCGGCTGACGGCCAAGGTGAAGTGCTCCGGCTCGAACGCGTGGGCCTGGGCGTCGCCCTGCACGAAGTCGGCGTTGCGGAGCCCCTCCGCCGCGGCCTGCCGGCGGGCCCGCGTCAGCATCGCGCCCGAGACGTCGATACCGAGGGCGGTACCCGGCGACGCCGCGCGGGCCGCGTCCCGGGTGGTCAGCCCCGCGCCGCAGCCGATGTCGAGGACACGGTCACCGGGGCGGACGTCGAGGGCCTCCAGCAGCCGCTCGTGATGACGGGCGAGCTCCGAGTCGTAGTCGAACACAGGGACCAGCTCCTCACGGTGTCGAGCCGCGCATCCGGGGCCCACTCTGCCAGCCACCACGCGTCCGCTCATCACGTCGACATCGCTTTCGAGGTCGCGGCAGCCTCCGCGGGCCCCTAGTGCAGGGCGGTCGGCCGCTGGGGTCGGGACTCAGGGGGTTCCCAGATACGTCGTGGCCTCGACGTCGTGCAGGTGGATGAGGATGTCGTGCGCCCGGCCGAAGGCGGTCGTGTACTTCACGGGGTCCGGCCACCCGGCGCCGATGTTCCAGGTGGCGCGCTCCTCGCGCAGCCAGGTGCGCGCCGGTTCGGGGGCCGTGCGCAGGTCGAGTACGTAGTCGTCCTGGCGGGCCCTGTCGAGGGTGCGCTCGTTGGAACCGGGCTGCGCGGCGCCCACGCGGTAGGTGCGCATCACGTTGTCCGCCGTACCGAACGCCTTGAAGGAGCCATGGTAGAAGCTGAAGCCGATGCTGACGTAGTCCCTGCCCAACGCGTCGCGCAGGAAGGCGCCTTGGGTCTTGGGGTACCGGGCGTCGAACGAGTCGTAGGACACGTGGGTGTTGTGGGCCGACAGCAGGGTCCGGTCGCCGGTGTGCCGGTGCCACCAGGCCACGTTCTCGGCCATGACCTGGTCGCGCAGCCTCATCATCTGCGCCACCTGGTCCTCGTCGTCGAAGTCGAAGGCCATGCCCCTGGCCATCTGGTGGATGGCCCGGGCATGTTGGACCATCCACCCGTGGTCGCGCTGGTCGGCACCGGGGGCGGGGCGCTGTTTCCGCAGGAGTTCGTACACCTCGCCGGTCCGCGCCGCCCGTTCCTGGCGTTCGGCGAGCGGCAGCTCGAAGTACTCCGCGCTGTAGGTGCCGGCGTCGGTGGTCGGCGCGAGTCCGCGGTACAGGTCGGTGACGCGGTCCAGGAGCCGCGGGTACCTGCGGGCTACGTAGTCGGTAACCCGCTCGTACAGCTCGGGACCGGCGTAGCCCATGTCGTCGCCCACGAACTGCACGGGGTCGCCCGGGTGACGCAGGTTGTAAGCCCGCAACCACTCGATGAGGTCGAGGTAGTCCTGGTTGTTCCAGATCCGGTACGACCCCTGGAACTCCTCGCGCGCGATGTCCTTCAGGTCGCCCTTCCCGTACAGCACGTACTCGTTGAGCCGCACCCCGCTGCTCCAGGGCAGTTCCAGGGCGAAGGTACGGAAGCCCTTCTCCTCGACCAGGTAACGGAAGAGCCGGTGCTTCATACGGAAGAAGTCCCGCGAACCGTGGGTGGCCTCGCCCAGGCCCACCACTTCGGCGCCGCCGATCATCCTCCCCAGCGCCCCCAAGTCCCGCAGACTGCCACCGGGATCAGTGCTCCTGAGCGGGTGGGCGCCGCGTTCGAGAGCGGCGACCACACGCCTTTCGTCCTGCGCGGCGGCCGAGGGCCTCGACACCGCGACGGAGGCGGGCGACCCGTGTGCCGAGTCGGCGACGGCCGGAGCGCCGAGGACCGCCGCGCCGACGGAGAGGAGGACGGAGGAGATCACTACTGCCTTGTGTCGTTTCATGGTTGTAGGTTTTCGCGCGACCGGGGTGCGTCACCAACCCCTACGCTGCCCACGTGCGGGTACCGCAGGCACTACCTCGCCCGGCGCCGTCGCTGGGACCGGCCCCTTGCTAGGGTGCGCCGATGTCAATGATCAGGCAGATCCAGATCACCTTCGACTGCGCGGAACCCCAACGCGTCGCTCGCTTCTGGTGCGAGGTGCTGGGGTACGTCGTACCGGACCCGCCCGAGGGGTACGCGACCTGGGAGGAGTACGACCGCACCCTGCCGGCCGAGGACCGGGGTGCGTGGTCCGCGTGTGTCGATCCCTCGGGCGTCGGTCCGCGCCTGTTCTTCCAACGTGTCCCCGAGGGCAAGGTCGTCAAGAACCGCGTGCACCTCGACGTCCGCGCCGGTACCGGGCTCGTAGGTGCGGAGCGTCTGGCGACGCTGGAGGCCGAGTGCGCGCGCCTGGTAGCCCTCGGCGCGACACGCGAGCGACTGCTGCCCGCGGACGAGGACAACGAGTCGTGCATCGTGATGCGGGACGTCGAGGGAAATGAGTTCTGTCTGGACTGAGCGTCTGTGTAGGGGAGTTGGTGGGGCGGGGGTCGAGGGTGACGCGGTGCGTGCAGAGGGCGTCGAGGTCGGCATGGTTCAGGGCGCCCGCCCCACTCCACGGGCCTCCGGTTGCTCACGCAGTGGAACGTCGTTGCGCAGCCACTCACTCAGCAGCTCCACACTCGCACTGTCGGCCGCGTCGGCCGAGATCATCACGTTCGTCACCCAGCTCATAGCGAACGTTGTATGCCGGGTTCCGCCCGGGAGGCCGCTCACCGCTTGGTTTGTCTGGGCTGTTGGCCGGGTGGTTGTTGGGTCGACTCGGCCTCCTGGGCGTCTCTGGTGAGTTTCGCGATCTTCGTCTGTGCTGCGGTGATGCCGCGGAGGATGAGGCGGAGGTGGGTGGTGGACTGGGGGACGGCGGCCTGGAGTTCTGACAGTCGGCGTTGCTGTGCGGCGAGTTCGGCTCTGAGGCGGGCGGCCCGGTCGGGTGGTGGGGGAGGGGCCTCGCCGTTGAAGACGATGTTGTGCAGGGGCCGTTCGGAATGGACGGCCTCGCGTTCGGCAGCGTGGGCGTCGTGGGGGTAGTCGATCCGTACGCCGATGACACGGGAACCCCAGGGCTGTTGTTGCAGGTGGGTGCGGATACGGGTGAGCGGGCAGGTGGAGATGCCGACGTACAGCAGGCCTTCGAGTCCGTAGAGGCGGTACAGGGCGGTGCGGCCGGCGGTGTGCAGGCTGCCTTCCTCGTCGAACAGGCTGCGCAGGAACTGAGTGTCGATGTCGGTCATGACGCGGCCTCTCTCGCAGCTCGGGGCGCGCGGTGTCCGCCGCTGCCGGACCGCACCGGCAGGCAGGCAGGCATTGCCATGCCCCCCGGAACCGGTGGCGACCGCGCGCCGTGTGTCCGTCCCCTCACGGTCCCACGAGGGTGTGACAGTGCCGTGGGGGCCGGCTCGCCAGGTCTCGGCGGGGCAGGCGTGCGGACTGCTGGAGTGGTGCGGGATCACTCATGGGGCTGAATGCTCCTTCTGCCGTGTCGAGAACGCGGTGCCCGCTCCGTCCCGGAGGTGACAGTGACCGACGGACCGCACGATCAAGAAGGAGCACCCTGTGACGATTCAGCGGATGGACAACGTAGGCATCGTCGTCGACGACCTGGAGGCTGCCGTCGCCTTCTTCACCGAGCTCGGCATGGAGCTGGAGGGCGAAGCGCAGATCGGGGGGATCACAGCGGACCGGATGGTCGGTCTGGACGGCGTCCGCAGCGCCATCGCGATGATGCGCACCCCGGACGGCCACGGCAAGCTGGAGTTGACCAAGTTTCACGCCCCCGCGGCGGTCACCGCCGGCCCGCCGAATCCGCCGGCCAACACACTCGGCCTGCACCGCGTCATGTTCGCCGTCGACGACATCGACGACACGATCACCCGCCTGCGCCGTCATGGCGCCGCACTCCTCGGCGAAGTGGCGCAGTACGAGAACAGCTACCGACTCTGCAACCTCCGCGGCCCCTCGGGCATCATCGTCGCCCTGGCCGAACGGATCGGCTAGCTCCTGGCCGGCCCGGCGAGCGTCGGCACCTGTCTCAAGCCGCGGCCATCACGGTCACGGCACCAACCTCCGACTGCGTCAGAGGGCGTACCGCCGGCTCGCGGCCGCGACGGACGGCGAAGACGTAGAGGCGCAGGACGACGAAGCGGCCCAGGCCCGCGAGGCCGGAGGCGCCGAGGTAGACGAGCTGCTCGGTCAGCAGGGTGGGCGAGGCCGCGACCAGGTGAAGGACGCAGACGGCCGCGGTGGTGGCGAGGTACGCGACGCTCGCCGAGCCGGCGGACTGCCAGTGCTCCCGCCACCCCGCGCGGCGCCCGGTGCCGAAGGTGAAACGGGCGTGCAGCTCGGTGCACAGCAGGGTGGACGCGACGGTGACGAGCGCGTTGGCGACCGCCCAGGGCAGGGTCAGGGCCAGCAGCGGAACCGCCAGGCCGGACAGGACCCCGACGCCGCCTCCGAGGATCACGAACCGTAGGAAGGAGACGACGGGGTTGGGCGCGGCCGGGGTCGCCGTCTCGGGCTTCTGGATGAGCGGCGACGTCATGAGGGTGGTCCTTTCAGAGGCTGCGGGCGGTGATGTCGCCCTGGGTGGTGATGGCGCGGACGGTGAGGGCGGGGTGGGGGCCGTCGGTGTTCTTGAGGGTGTTGTGGACGCGGCCGTGGGTGGTGCCGGCGTCGAGGGCGGCGGAGGCTGCGGTGGCGAGGGTGATGTCGCCTTGCTGGGTGGTGAGTTCGAGGGTGCCGGTGACGGCTTCGTGGACGGTGATGTCGCCGCGCTGGGTGGTGAT
>NZ_JBVJPC010000004.1:0-344130 GCF_055582845.1 Streptomyces sp. NPDC107471
GGGTAACCGCTGGAGGTGACCGGTACTAATAGGCCGAGGGCTTGTCCATATTTGCTCGCGTCCACTGTGTTAGTTCTGAGGCAACGACTGTGTGTATTCCGGTCTAGTTTCATAGTGTTTCGGTGGTCATAGCGTGAGGGAAACGCCCGGTTACATTTCGAACCCGGAAGCTAAGCCTTACAGCGCCGATGGTACTGCAGGGGGGACCCTGTGGGAGAGTAGGACACCGCCGAACAATTATTGAAAGGGTTGGATCCTGAACTTCGGTTCGGGGTCCAACCCTTTTTTGTTGTGCGTCACTTGAAGTTCACGTTGCGCCACCACCATCCGCAGCATGGGTACTGCTGCAATGCTCAGGGCCGCCGGCGTCGGAGTCGGTGACGAGGTCGTCGTACCGGCCTTCGGGAACGTCGAGGTCGCCGAGGCGGTGACACTCACCGGTGCGCTGCCGGTCTTCGCGGACATACATCCGGTCAGCTACTGCCTTGACGCGTCCGCCGTCGAAGCGGCCGTAACTCCTCGCACGGCGGCCGTCGTTGTCGTGCACCGATTCGGGCGGCCGGCCGACATGGGGGCGCTGCTCGCGGTCGGGCGCAAGCACGGGTTGCTGGTGTTGCAGGAGGGCGAGTCCGAGGCGCCGTACGACGAGATAGCTCAGCGTCGGGAGCGGGCCTGCTATCTCGACGGGAAGTTGCGCGGGGTGCGCACGCCCGACGGTGGGGACGGGCACACCTACCAGCAGTACATCGTGCGGGTGCCCGGTAACGGGCGGCCGGATCGGGACGCGTTCGCGCGGGCCCTGCGGAGCAAGGGAGTTGACTGCCGGGTGCCGGTCAAGACTCCCGTCCACCGGCTTCCGGAGTTCCGGCGTTGTGTGTCGCTGCCGGAGACCGAGCTGGCTGCGGACGAAACGCTCGCGCTGCCCGTGGACGCCTCGTTGACCAAGCGGGACATGCAACGGGTCGTGGCCGCCTGCAATGCGCTCGGGGGACTGCTTCAGCCTGCATTCTGAGCGAGTTGGGAGCACGGGTCTGTTCGGGGTATGATCTATTCCGTTGCCGCGAGGGAAACCTCGAAAAGGCGACAGGCCCCCTTAGCTCAGTCGGCAGAGCGTCTCCATGGTAAGGAGAAGGTCAACGGTTCGATTCCGTTAGGGGGCTCCAGCCAAAAGGCCCCGCCCATTCGGGCGGGGCCTTTTTCGTGCGCGCACTCAGTCGTTGTGCAGACCCGGGACGCGCATCGCCAGGATCGCCATGTCGTCGGACGGGGCGTCGGAGGCGAAACGCTCGACCGCGCGCATGATGCGGGCCGCGACCGCGCCGGCCGTCAGGCCCGTGCAGGTGGTGAGAACGTCGGCGAGACCGTCGTCGCCCAGCATGCGGGTGCCTTCCCGGCGCTCGGTGACGCCGTCCGTGACGCAGAGGAGGACGTCGCCCGGGTCGAGGGTGACCGTCTCCTCGTAGAGCTCCAGGTCGTCCATGACGCCGAGGAGGGGCTGGGGTTCGGCAGCCGGTTCTACGGTTCCGTCCTGGCGCAGCCGCAGCGGGAGCGGATGGCCGGCGCAGACCACCTTCAGGCGGGCGCTGCCGTCCTCCTGCGGCCACAGCTCGCCGTAGAGGAGGGTCAGGAAGCGGCTGCGGGCGCCCTCGTCGAGGATCGCGGAGTTCAGGCGCTCCAGGACGGCCGGGCCGCTCAGGCCCTCCCTGGCCAGCAGGCGCAGGGCGTGCCGCGCGAGGCCGGTCACCGCCGCGGCGTTCGGGCCGGTGCCGCAGACGTCGCCGATGGCGAAGCCGTACGCGCCGTCGCTGATGGGGAAGACGTCGTAGAAGTCGCCGCCGACCTCGTTGCCCTCGCCGGCCGCGCGGTAGATGACCTCGACCTCGACGCCGTCGATCTCGGGGAGCTCGGGCGGCAGGAGGCTGCGCTGGAGGGACTGGCTGATCGCCGTGCGCTCGGAGTACAGGCGGGCGTTGTCGAGGGCGAGGGCGGCCCTGCGGCTCAAGTCCTCGGCCAGTTCCAGGATTTCCTGGCGGAAGTGTTCGTCGGCGGGCTTGCCGAGGGTCAGCATGCCGATGACGCGGTTGCGGGCGACCAGGGGGAGGACGACGGTCTCGCCGCCGACCGCGGAGGCCGTGGCGTGCGTGGGGCCGATCCCGGAGGCGATCTGGTGGGTGGGGCCGCCGCTGAGGCCGAGGCTGCGCATGGAGCTGCGCAGGGCCGCCTGGTGGGCCGCCTCGGCGGGGGCCGACCAGACCCGGGCGCCGGGGGTGGGGACCGGGTCCGGGGGCTGGATCTTCGACAGCAACGACTTGATGCCGTCGATGAGTTCCTCGTCCTCGTGCAGGACGTACGACAGATAGGGATCCGAGGCCTGGTCGGCGATCGTGTAGACGGCACACCAGGTGGCCAGGGTGGGGACGGTCATCTGCGCCATGAGGGCCAGCGTCTGGTCGCGGTCCAGGGTGCCGGCGAGGAGGTCGGAGGCCTCGACGAGGAAGCTCAGGGAACCACGGCGCAGGCGCTCCAGCTCGCCCAGGCGGGCCGACTCCACGGCCAACGCGATCCGGTCGGCGGCGAATTGGAGGCGCAGGGCCTCTTCGTTCGAGTATCTGCCGGCGCCCTCCGCGGCCACGCCGAGGGAGCCGGTGAGGCGGCCCTCGACCTTCAGCGGGACCGTGACGACCGAGCGCATGCCGGTGCCGTTCAGGAGCGGTACGGCGCCCGGTACGGCCGACAGGTCGTCGTGGACGGCCGGCATGCGGGCGGAGCCGTATCTGCCGGGGCCCGCCTCGACGGGCACGCGGGCGAAGCGCTGGCGGGCGGAGGGCAGGCCGGTGGAGGCACGGACCTCCAGCTCCGTCTCGTCGTCGGTCGCGAGGAGCAGGAAGGCGGAGTCGCCGTCGAGCATGTCGCGGGCGCGTTCGACCGTGCGCTGGAGGAGGCCGTCGAGGTCGTCCGGAGCGGGGGAGCCGATGAACACCTCGAACGGGTCGGTGCTCTGGCCGTCGGCGGAGGCGGTCGTGTCGGTGGCCGGGCCGCGCAACGGCGTCTGGAGCACGGCCCGCTCGTGGTCGCGCACCAGGAGGCAGACCGTGGAGGGCTCGCCGCCGGTGTCACGGACGCGCAGGTGGGAGGCGTAGACCGAGGTGACGCGGCCGTTGGCGGCCCTTATGCCGTAGCTGCCCTCCCAGCGCGAGAGCTGCAGGGCCTCGGCGATCCCGGTGCCGGTGCCCGGGGTGTGCGGCCAGGCCGCGAGGTCGGTCAGGGGCTTGCCGATGACCTGTTCGGCGGCGTAGCCGAAGAGTTCCTCGGCGTCCTCGTTCCACGAGGTGATGGCGCCCGTGCGGTCGATCTGGACGACGGCGACGCGGACCCGGCCGTCGGCCAGCGGGAGGAGGTCCGCGGGCAGCGACGGGCCGGCCGTGCGGGTGCCCACCGGGCGTTCGGGCAGGTGGAGTTGGAACCAGACCTGCTTGTGGGTGGGGGTGTACTCGACGCCCCACCGGCCGGCGAGCGCCGCGCAGAGCTGGAGACCGCGGCCGCCCTCGCGGTCGAGGTTGCCCATGTTGACGGCCTGGCCCTGGAGGGGGATCTCCCGCTCGGGGTAGCGGTCGGCCACCTCGATGCGTACTCCGTCGTCACTGCGCAGGCACAGCACGTCGGCGGAGGTGCCCGCGTGCACCACGGCGTTGGTGACGAGTTCGCTGGTGAGGACCACCGCGTCGTCGACGATGTCGGCGAAGCCCCAGCCCTGGAGGGTGTCGCGGACGAAGGAGCGGGCCGTCGCCACCGATCGTCCGAGGGGCTCGAAGCTGGCGGCCGCGCGCGCGGTGATCACAGAACTCCTCGACCGGTTGTCGACGTGCAGGGCTGCCTGGCCGACCGGCTCGTGCCGCTGCTGCGGCAGACCGCCCGTCGGCCGGGGATCCGGGTTCTGTCCCCCGGGGATCAGTCCGGTGGTCATGTGTGCGGCCGCCCTCCGATGCCCGCTCGTGCTCGTGCCACCGCCCAGGCCGGACGGGACCGGCTCGGCTGGACAGCCGCATGCAAGGTTACTTACCTTCGACGGCCATGCGGATGCCGGTCTGCAGTGTTTCCGTCCGGAGGGTGTGCGGACGATGTGCGAAGCTGCCGAACTGTTATGGCCGGGTTCAACCGGGGTGAAACACTGGGCAGGCTCCTGAAGAAGGTTCGGGCAGGCCGAGTGGCTTGCGCGTACGGCGGGCAGCAGCCCGTCGTGCGGCTCTGCACGCCTGGCTGAAATATCTCTGTAGTAAGCAGATGCACGCGGAAGCAACCGGTGTGCCGCGCGGTGGCACCCGAGCACAGCAGTAACGGTCGACCCCTGCGGGAGGGACACAGTGGAGTCTGGCGCAGCGACGCGGGGCACTAGGACGCGCGCGAAGGGTGGACAGTCCGGACAGTCCCCGAGCGGCCAGCGCAAACCGCGGGGCGGGACCACCGCGGTCGACACGGCTGCCCTGGACCGGCTGCTGACGGCGCTGGTCTCGATGCGCGACGGGAACTTCCGCAAGCGGCTCACGGTGTCCGGCGACGGCGTGATGTCGGAGATCGCGGCCGTGTTCAACGAGGTCGCCGACCGCAATCTGCACCTGACGGGCGAGCTGTCCCGGGTGCGGCGCATGGTGGGCCGTGAGGGCAAGCTCACAGAACGGCTGGAAACAGGTGCCTGTGAGGGCTCCTGGGCGTCCGCCATCGACGCCTCCAACGCGCTCGTGGACGATCTCGTGCGGCCCGTCTCCGAGGTCGGCCGGGTGCTGTCCGCGGTCGCGGAGGGCGATCTGTCCCCCCGGATGGAGCTCAGGACCCAGGCGCCGGACGGCACGGGGCATCCGCTGCGCGGGGAGTTCCTCAAGGTCGGGCGGACGGTGAACAACCTGGTCGATCAGCTCTCGACGTTCACCGACGAGGTCACCCGGGTCGCCAGCGAGGTCGGTACCGAGGGCAAGCTCGGCGGGCAGGCACGCGTGCGGGGCATGTCGGGCTCCTGGAAGGACCTGACCGAGTCCGTCAACACGATGGCGTACCGGCTGACGGCCCAGGTGCGGGACATCGCGCTGGTGACGACGGCGGTGGCCAAGGGCGACCTGTCCCGCAAGGTCACCGTCCACGTGGCCGGCGAGATGCTGGAGCTGAAGAACACCGTCAACACGATGGTCGACCAGCTCTCCTCCTTCTCCTCGGAGGTGACCCGCGTCGCGCGCGAGGTGGGTGTCGAAGGTGAGCTCGGCGGCCAGGCGCAGGTGCCGGGTGTGGCCGGCGTGTGGAAGGACCTCACCGATTCGGTGAACCTCATGGCCGGCAACCTGACGGCCCAGGTGCGCGGGATCGCCCAGGTGACGACGGCGGTCGCCAGCGGTGACCTGTCGCAGAAGGTGACGGTGTCCGCACGCGGCGAGGTCGCCCAGCTCGCCGACACGATCAACCAGATGACCGAGACGCTGCGGATCTTCGCCGACGAGGTCACGCGCGTGGCCAACGAGGTCGGCGCCGAGGGACAGCTCGGCGGACAGGCGAACGTGCCGGGTGCGGCGGGGACGTGGAAGGACCTCACCGACTCGGTGAACACGGTCTTCCGGAACCTCACGACCCAGGTGCGGGACATCGCCGCTGTGACCACGGCGGTGGCCAACGGTGACCTGTCGCAGAAGGTCACCGTCGACGTGGCCGGCGAGATGCTGGAGCTGAAGAACACCGTCAACGGCATGGTGGACCAGCTCTCCGCCTTCGGTGCCGAGGTCACGCGCGTGGCGCGCGAGATCGGTGTCGAGGGTGAGCTGGGCGGCCAGGCGCAGGTGCCCGGGGCCGCCGGCACCTGGAAGGACCTCACCGACTCCGTCAACACGGCGTTCAGGAACCTCACCGGACAGGTGCGGAACATCGCCCAGGTGACGACGGCGGTGGCCAACGGCGACCTGTCGCAGAAGGTCACCGTGGACGTCTCCGGCGAGATGCTCCAACTGAAGAACACCGTGAACACGATGGTGGACCAGCTCTCGGCCTTCGCTGACCAGGTGACGCGGATGGCCCGGGACGTGGGCACCGAGGGCCGGCTGGGCGGTCAGGCCGTCGTGCCCGGCGTCTCCGGGACCTGGAAGGAGCTCACCGACTCCGTCAACTTCATGGGTGGCAACCTCACCTCCCAGGTGCGGCAGATCGCCCAGGTGACGACCGCGGTGGCCCGGGGTGACCTGTCGCAGAAGATCGACGTGGACGCGCGCGGCGAGATCCTGGAGCTGAAGAACACCATCAACACGATGGTCGACCAGCTCTCCGCCTTCGCCGACCAGGTGACGCGGGTGGCCCGCGAGGTGGGCACCGAGGGCCGTCTCGGCGGCCAGGCGCAGGTGCCCGGTGTCGCCGGTGTGTGGCGTGACCTGACCGACTCCGTGAACGGAATGGCGGGCAACCTCACCGCCCAGGTGCGGAACATCGCCCAGGTGGCGACCGCGGTGGCCCGGGGTGACCTGTCGCAGAAGATCGACGTGGACGCGCGCGGCGAGATCCTGGAGCTGAAGAACACCCTCAACACCATGGTGGACCAGCTCTCCAGCTTCGCCGACCAGGTGACGCGGGTGGCCCGCGAGGTGGGCACCGAGGGCATCCTGGGCGGACAGGCCGAGGTCCAGGGTGTCTCCGGCACCTGGAAGGACCTCACCCAGTCCGTGAACTTCATGGCGAACAACCTGACCATCCAGGTGCGCAACATCGCCGAGGTCACGACGGCGGTCGCCAAGGGCGATCTCTCGAAGAAGATCACCGTCGACGCGAAGGGCGAGATTCTCGAGCTCGTCACCACCGTCAACACGATGGTCGACCAGCTCTCGTCCTTCGCCGAGCAGGTGACCCGGGTGGCCCGTGAGGTGGGCACCGAGGGGCAGCTCGGCGGGCAGGCGCGGGTTCCGGGTGTCACGGGCATCTGGAAGGACCTCAGCGACAACGTGAACCTGATGGCCAACAACCTGACCATGCAGGTGCGCAACATCTCCCAGGTGGCGAACGCGGTCGCCAACGGTGACCTCACGCGGACGGTGACGATCGAGGCGCGCGGTGAGGTCGCGCAGCTCGCCGACACCTTCAACACCATGGTGAAGACGCTGAGTTCGTTCGCCGACCAGGTCACCAAGGTGGCCCGTGAGGTGGGCACGGACGGCATCCTGGGCGGCCAGGCGCGGGTGCCCGGTGTGGCCGGCACCTGGAAGGACCTCACCGAGTCCGTGAACCAGATGGCGTCCAACCTGACCGGTCAGGTGCGGAACATCGCCATGGTGACCACGGCCATCGCCAAGGGCGACCTGACCAAGAAGATCGACATCGACGCCCGCGGCGAGATCCTGGAGCTGAAGACGACCATCAACACGATGGTCGACCAGCTCTCGTCCTTCGCCGAGGAGGTCACCCGCGTCGCCCGCGAGGTGGGTACCGAGGGACAGCTCGGCGGCCAGGCACGCGTGCGTGACGTCGACGGCACCTGGCGCGACCTGACCGAGTCCGTGAACGAGATGGCGGGAAACCTCACCCGGCAGGTACGGGCCATCGCCCGCGTGGCGACCGCGGTGACCCGGGGCGACCTGAACCTGAAGATCGACGTGGACGCGTCCGGGGAGATCCAGGAGCTGCAGGACTACATCAACAAGATGATCGCCAACCTGCGCGACACCACGATCGCCAACAAGGAGCAGGACTGGCTCAAGGGCAACCTGGCCCGTATCTCGGCGCTCATGCAGGGCCGCCGGGACCTGGAGGACGTGGCCTCGCTGATCATGAGCGAGCTGACGCCGGTGGTGACCGCGCAGCACGGCGCGTTCTTCGTCGCGATGCCGCTCCTGGACGGCAAGGACATGAGCGCCGAGGCCGAGGACCAGTACGAGCTGCGGATGCTGGGGTCGTACGGCTACTCGATGGGCTCCATGCCGACGTCGTTCCGGCCGGGGGAGGCGCTCATCGGGACGGCCGCCGAGGAGAAGCGCACGATCCTGGTCGACAACGCGCCCAGCGGCTATCTGAAGATCTCCTCCGGTCTCGGAGAGGCGCCGCCCGCGCAGGTGATCGTTCTCCCGGTGCTGTTCGAGGGGAAGGTGCTCGGTGTCATCGAGCTGGCGTCCTTCACTCCCTTCACGCAGATCCAGAAGGACTTCCTCAACCAGATCGCCGAGATGATCGCGACCAGCGTCAACACCATCTCCGTCAACACCAAGACCGAGGTGCTGCTGAAGCAGTCGCAGGAGCTGACCGAGCAACTGCGGGAGCGTTCGGCGGAGTTGGAGAACCGGCAGAAGGCCCTCCAGGCGTCCAACGCCGAGCTGGAGGAGAAGGCCGAGCTGCTGGCCCAGCAGAACCGCGACATCGAGGTGAAGAACACCGAGATCGAGGAGGCGCGGCAGGTCCTGGAGGAGCGCGCCGAGCAGCTCGCCGTGTCCATGCGCTACAAGAGCGAGTTCCTGGCCAACATGTCGCACGAGCTGCGGACACCGCTGAACTCGCTGCTGATCCTCGCCAAGCTGCTCGCCGACAACGCGGACTCCAACCTCACCCCCAAGCAGGTCGAGTTCGCCGAGACCATCCACGGCGCGGGCTCCGACCTGCTCCAGCTCATCAACGACATCCTCGACCTGTCGAAGGTCGAGGCGGGCAAGATGGACGTCTCGCCGACGCGCATCGCGCTCGTGCAGCTCGTGGACTACGTGGAGGCCACCTTCCGGCCGCTGACCGCGGAGAAGGGCCTCGACCTGTCCGTGCGGGTCTCGCCCGAGCTGCCGGCCACGCTGCACACCGACGAGCAGCGGCTGCTCCAGGTGCTGCGCAACCTGCTGTCCAACGCGGTGAAGTTCACCGACTCCGGGGCCGTCGAGCTGGTCATCCGGCCCGCCGGGCGGGATGTGCCGGTGGCGATCAGGGAGCAGTTGCTGGAGGCCGGCTCGCTGCGCGACCCGGACGCCGACCTGATCGCGTTCTCGGTGACCGACACCGGCATCGGCATCGCGGCCAGCAAGATGCGGGTGATCTTCGAGGCGTTCAAGCAGGCCGACGGCACGACCAGCCGCAAGTACGGCGGCACGGGACTCGGGCTGTCGATCTCGCGGGAGATCGCGCAACTGCTCGGCGGGGAGATCCACGCGCAGAGCGAGCCGGGACGCGGATCGACGTTCACGCTGTATTTGCCGCTGCACCCCAGCGAACTGCCGCCGCAGGGCTACCAGCAGTCCATGCCCGCCCTGGAGGCCGGTGACCTGGTGGCGTCCACGTCGGAGAACGGGCGGTCCGGGCCCCAGGTCGAGACGCCGGCCGAGGTGAAGTCGTACCAGGAGACGCAGAACGGTGCCGCGGCGCTGTTCCGGCGCCGGCGCCGGACCGCACCGGCCCTGGAGCAGCGGATCGGACAGCCGGACCAGTGGTCGGCGGTGGAGCACCAGGCCGCGCCGCAGCCGCGCCGGGGCATCCGGTTCGGCGGGGAGAAGGTGCTGATCGTCGACGACGACATCCGCAACGTCTTCGCGCTCACCAGCGTCCTCGAACAGCACGGACTGTCGGTGCTGTACGCGGAGAACGGCCGTGAGGGCATCGAGGTGCTGGAACAGCACGAGGACGTGGCGGTCGTCCTGATGGACATCATGATGCCCGAGATGGACGGGTACGCGACGACGAACGCGATCCGCAGGATGCCGCAGTTCGCCGGGCTCCCGATCATCGCACTGACCGCAAAGGCGATGAAGGGCGACCGGGAGAAGGCGATCGAGTCGGGCGCCTCCGACTACGTGACCAAGCCCGTCGACCCCGATCATCTGCTGTCGGTGATGCAGCAGTGGATGCGGGGGGAGTGATGGGAAACCGCGAAGTTCACGCGCAGTTGCTGACTCACTGTGCCCGACGCCGTGTAGAAGTACGGGATTCGGGGAACCTTCTGGTCTCCCGCTACGTTTCTGCTACGTGCACAGTGACATCACGGTGACAGGGTGTGGCGACAGACAGGGTGCGGCTACGATGACCGGCACAAGGACGGGCGGCGAAAGGGAGTCGTCCCCAGGGGCGGCACCCGGTGCACATCCGGGGCGAGGAGGGCGGGCCATGGTGCAGAAGGCCAAGATCCTCCTGGTCGATGACCGGCCGGAGAATCTGCTGGCGCTGGAGGCCATCCTCTCCGCGCTCGATCAGACACTGGTGCGGGCATCGTCCGGGGAGGAAGCGCTCAAGGCACTGCTCACGGACGACTTCGCGGTGATTCTGCTGGACGTCCAGATGCCGGGCATGGACGGCTTCGAGACCGCGGCGCACATCAAACGGCGGGAGCGGACCCGGGACATCCCGATCATCTTCCTCACCGCCATCAACCACGGTCCGCACCACACCTTCCGGGGGTACGCGGCGGGCGCGGTGGACTACATCTCCAAGCCCTTCGACCCGTGGGTGCTGCGCGCCAAGGTCTCGGTGTTCGTCGAGCTCTACATGAAGAACTGCCAGCTCCGGGAGCAGGCGGCGCTGCTGCGGCTCCAGTTGGAGGGCGGTGGCGGCAAGGCGTCGCTCGGGGACACGAAGGAGCCGGCGGGCCTGCTCGCCGAGCTGTCCGCGCGGCTCGCGGCGGTCGAGGAGCAGGCCGAGGCGCTCTCCAAGCAACTGGACGACGAGTCCGCGGACGCGGCCGCGGTGGCCACCGCGGCCCATCTCGAACGCAAACTCACGGGGTTGCGGCGGGCGCTGGACGCGCTGGAGCCGGGCACCGGGAGCTCGCCGTCGGTGCCCTCGCCGAACTGAGCGGAACCACCGGGCCGAACACCGAGCGGACTGACGTGTGGCGCAAGTGATCCCGCCCTTTACGGGGGTGAGCCCGCGTCAGTTCGGCACCTCTCCAGAAGCGACACGAACGGGTGAAGCAGTGGGCACACGTGTCCGCGGTCGTCTCCACCGGTAACCTCACACCCATGGCCTCACGTCCCTCCGCAGCCAAGAAGCAGCCCGCCAAGAAGGCTGCCGCTCCCGCGAAGGGTCCGGCGAAGAAGGCCGCTGCCAAGAGAGCACCCGCCAAGAAGGCGCCCGCCAGGAAGGTCGCGGCGAAGAAGGCCGTGCCGCCGAGGCCGGCGCCCAGCCCGACCGGTGGCATCCTCCGCCTCATCCGCGCCGTCTGGCTCGGCATCGCCCATGCCGTCGGCGCGGTGTTCCGCGGGATAGGGCAGGGTGCGAAGAACCTCGACCCCGCGCACCGGAAGGACGGCGTGGCACTCCTGCTGCTCGGCCTCGGCCTGATCGTGGCCGCTGGTACCTGGTCGAACCTGCGCGGCCCCGTCGGCGACCTCGTCGAGATCATCGTGACCGGTGCCTTCGGCCGGCTCGATCTGCTGGTGCCGATACTGCTCGCGGTCATCGCCGTGCGGTTCATCCGGCACCCCGAGAAGCCCGAGGCGAACGGCCGAATCGTGATCGGGCTGTCCGCGCTCGTCATCGGCGTGCTCGGGCAGGTCCACATCGCGTGCGGCGCGCCCGCCCGCAGCAACGGCATGCAGGCGATAAGGGACGCCGGCGGTCTCATCGGCTGGGGAGCGGCGACCCCGCTGACGTACACCATGGGCGAGGTCCTCGCCGTACCGCTGCTCGTGCTGCTGACCGTCTTCGGGCTGCTCGTCGTCACGGCCACCCCGGTCAACGCCATTCCGCGACGGCTGCGGGAGCTCGGTGTGCGGCTCGGGATCCTGCCCGAGCCGGTCGACGAACTCGGTGAGGACGACGAGCGCTACGACGAGCAGTGGCGCGAGGCGCTGCCCGCGCGCGGACGCAGGCGAGGCGGCCCCGCCCCCGAGTCGTACGACCCCGACGGAGCGGAGCAGGAGGCCCTCTCCCAGCGTCGTGGGCGTCCCCGCCGGTCCGCGGTCCCGCAGCCCGCGATGGACCGGCAGATGGACGCCGTGGACATCGCCGCGGCCGCCGCGGCGGACCTGGACGGCGTCGTCATGCACGGTCTGCCGCCCTCGCCGCTGGTCGCCGACCTCACGCACGGCGTCAGCGTGGGCGACCGGGTGGAGACGACCCCCGTACCCACCCCGGTGCCGGCCGCGCGGCCCAAGCAGGAGGCGCGTCCCAAGCAGGACAGGCTCAAGGTCGAGGTCGCCGACCTCACCAAGCCCCTTCCCGAGGCCCCCAGCGAGATGCCCGCGCGCGCGGAGCAGCTCCAACTGTCCGGCGACATCACCTACGCGCTGCCCTCCCTCGACCTCCTGGAGCGCGGCGGACCCGGCAAGGCACGCAGTGCGGCCAACGACGCCGTGGTCGCCTCGCTGACGACCGTCTTCACCGAGTTCAAGGTCGACGCCGCCGTCACCGGCTTCACGCGCGGGCCGACGGTCACGCGCTACGAGGTCGAGCTCGGCCCCGCCGTGAAGGTCGAGCGGATCACCGCGCTGGCCAAGAACATCGCGTACGCCGTCGCCAGCCCGGACGTGCGGATCATCAGCCCGATCCCCGGCAAGTCCGCGGTCGGCATCGAGATCCCCAACACCGACCGCGAGATGGTCAACCTCGGTGACGTGCTGCGGCTCGCGGCTGCCGCCGAGGACGAGCACCCCATGCTGGTCGCGCTCGGCAAGGACGTCGAGGGCGGCTATGTGATGGCCAACCTGGCGAAGATGCCGCACGTGCTGGTCGCCGGAGCCACCGGTTCCGGTAAGTCGTCGTGCATTAACTGCTTGATCACTTCCATCATGGTGCGCGCGACCCCCGAGGACGTGCGCATGGTCCTCGTCGACCCCAAGCGCGTGGAGCTGACGGCGTACGAGGGCATCCCGCACCTGATCACGCCGATCATCACCAACCCGAAGCGGGCCGCCGAGGCGCTCCAGTGGGTCGTACGGGAGATGGACCTCCGCTACGACGACCTGGCGGCGTACGGCTTCCGGCACATCGACGACTTCAACGAGGCCATAAGGAACGGCAAGGTCAAACCGCCCGAGGGCAGTGAGCGCGAGCTCCAGCCGTACCCGTACCTGCTGGTGATCGTCGACGAGCTCGCCGACCTGATGATGGTCGCCCCGCGGGACGTCGAGGACGCGATCGTGCGGATCACGCAGCTCGCGCGCGCGGCCGGCATCCACCTGGTGCTCGCCACGCAGCGGCCGTCGGTGGACGTCGTCACCGGTCTGATCAAGGCGAACGTGCCCTCGCGGCTCGCCTTCGCCACCTCCTCGCTCGCCGACTCCCGGGTCATCCTCGACCAGCCGGGTGCCGAGAAGCTGATTGGCAAGGGCGACGGACTGTTCCTGCCGATGGGCGCCAACAAGCCCACCCGTATGCAGGGCGCCTTCGTGACCGAGGACGAGGTCGCGGCGATCGTCCAGCACTGCAAGGACCAGATGGCGCCGGTCTTCCGGGACGACGTCGTCGTGGGCACCAAGCAGAAGAAGGAGATCGACGAGGAGATCGGCGACGACCTCGACCTGCTGTGCCAGGCGGCCGAGCTGGTCGTCTCCACGCAGTTCGGGTCGACCTCCATGCTCCAGCGCAAGCTGCGGGTCGGGTTCGCGAAGGCGGGCCGTCTGATGGACCTGATGGAGTCCCGGGGCATCGTCGGACCCAGCGAGGGATCCAAGGCTCGTGACGTTCTTGTGAAGGCTGACGAGTTGGACGGAGTGCTCGCGGTGATCCGCGGGGAGGCTTAGGGGGAGCTCGGAACGGGTGCGGCCACCGATGTTCGATCGTGACTCACCCGTAAGGGATCATCGAGCAACCGTTTCCCTTCGACGTACGTCAAGTTGAGGGAAGCAAAAGGCTGCTGCCCCACCATCGGCGTGTTCGGCCATTCCGATGGCGTACAAAGTCCCACCGCCCGGTTGCCCCACCCTTTCGCACCCCCCCTAGACTGAACCTCCAGCACAGGTGGCTTAAACGCTCGAAAGGCGCCCCCGTGTCCATCGGCAACTCCCCTGAAGACGAGCGTCCGTTCGAAGACGACCCGCAGGAAGCCCACCTCTCCGTCGGCCGCGCCCTGAAACAGGCGCGGATCGCGGCCGGGCTGACCGTCGACGACGTCAGCAACGCCACCAGGGTCCGCATCGCCATCGTGCACGCCATCGAGGCGGACGACTTCGCCCCCTGCGGTGGCGACGTGTACGCCCGGGGCCACATCCGGACCCTGGCCAAGGCCGTCCACCTGGATCCGGCCCCCCTTCTCGACCAGTACGCCGCCGATCACGGCGGCGGCCGTCCGGCTCCCACCCCGGCGGCCCCGCTGTTCGAGGCGGAGCGCATCCGTCCCGAGCGGCGCGGACCCAACTGGACCGCGGCCATGGTCGCCGCGATCGTCGCCGTGGTCGGCTTCGTCGGGTTCACCGCCTTCAAGGGCGGCGACGACGGCGGTACGACCCAGGTGGCGGACGGCACGACACCCTCCACCAGCAAGTCCCCGACGCCCAAGGCCGACAAGACCAAGGACACCAAGCCCACGCCGTCGGACAGCGCGATCGCGGCTGCCCCGCAGGACAAGGTGACCGTGCAGGTCAGCGCCGACGACGGCAAGAGCTGGATCCTCGCCAAGGACCACAACGGGCGGACTCTCTTCGACGGACTGCTCAAGCAGGGCGACACCAAGACCTTCCAGGACAGCGACAAGATCAACCTGGTCCTCGGTGACGCCGGCGCGATCCAGTTGTACGTGAACGGCAAGAAGATCGACGACGACTGGCAGCCCGGAGCCGTGGAGCGCCTGACCTACACGAAGGGCGACCCGCAGGTCGGCTAGGCGTCTGTTCGGTTCCGTCGAAGGGGTTGGCCAAGATCGGCCAACCCCTTCGACATGGGGTGTCGGTGGGACGAAGTAGTCTTGAGCCCATGCCTGAACGCCGTACCGTCGCACTCGTCACTCTTGGCTGCGCCCGCAACGAGGTGGACTCGGAGGAGCTCGCAGGCCGTTTGGAGGCGGACGGCTGGGATCTCGTGGAGGACGCCGCGGACGCGGACGTCGCCGTCGTCAACACCTGTGGCTTCGTCGAGGCCGCCAAGAAGGACTCCGTCGACGCCCTCCTGGAGGCCAACGACCTCAAGGGTCACGGCAGAACCCAGGCCGTCGTGGCGGTGGGCTGCATGGCCGAGCGGTACGGCAAGGACCTCGCCGAGGCGCTGCCGGAAGCGGACGGAGTGCTCGGCTTCGACGACTACGCCGACATCTCCGACCGGCTCCAGACCATCCTCAGCGGGGGCATCCACGCCGCGCACACCCCGCGCGACCGGCGCCGGCTGCTGCCGATCAGCCCGGCCGAGCGGCAGGAGTCGGCGGCGTCCGTCGCGCTGCCGGGCCACGGCCCGGCCGAGGAGGCCGTCCCCGCCCCCGCCGACCTGCCGGACGGCCTCGCCCCGGCCTCGGGCCCCCGCGCGCCCCTGCGCCGCCGTCTGGACGGCTCCCCGGTCGCCTCGGTGAAGCTGGCCTCCGGCTGTGACCGGCGGTGCTCCTTCTGCGCGATCCCGTCCTTCCGCGGCTCCTTCATCTCCCGCCGCCCCTCGGACGTCCTCAACGAGACGCGCTGGCTGGCCGAGCAGGGCGTCAAGGAGATCATGCTGGTCTCCGAGAACAACACGTCGTACGGCAAGGACCTCGGCGACATCCGGCTGCTGGAGTCCCTGCTGCCCGAGCTGGCCGAGGTGGACGGCCTCGAACGCGTGCGCGTGAGCTACCTCCAGCCCGCCGAGATGCGGCCCGGCCTGATCGACGTGCTCACCTCCACGCCCAAGGTCGTGCCCTACTTCGACCTGTCCTTCCAGCACTCCGCGCCCGGCGTGCTGCGCGCGATGCGCCGCTTCGGCGACACCGACCGCTTCCTGGAGCTCCTCGACACCATCCGCGGCAAGGCCCCCGAGGCCGGCGTGCGCTCCAACTTCATCGTGGGCTTCCCCGGCGAGACCGAGGCCGACCTCGCCGAGCTGGAGCGCTTCCTGAACGGCGCGCGCCTGGACGCCATCGGGGTCTTCGGGTACTCCGACGAGGAGGGCACCGAAGCCGCGACGTACGAGAACAAGCTGGACGAGGACGTCGTCGCCGAGCGGCTCGCGCGGGTCTCCCGGCTCGCCGAGGAACTCGTCTCGCAGCGCGCCGAGGAGCGCGTCGGCGAGACCGTGCACGTCCTGGTCGAGTCCGTCGACGAGGAGGGCGTGCACGGCCGCGGTGCGCACCAGGCGCCCGAGACCGACGGCCAGGTGCTGCTCACGAGCGGCGCGGGCCTGAGGGTCGGTCGTATGGTCGAGGCGAAGGTGGTCGGGACGGAAGGTGTCGACCTGGTGGCCGAGCCGCTCGACGGCTCGCTCGGGTGTAGTGAGGAGGCGGGCAGATGACCGGAGTTCCGGCGTCCGCCGCAGGTGGCCCCTCCGCTGCGAAGGGCGGACCGGCGGCCGGGGTCCCGAGTGCCGCGTCCGGCGCGGCACCGAGCGCCCCCTCGGACGTGGTCTCCGGTACGGCCGCCGAGGTGCGTGCCGGTGTCGTCCCCGGCGTGGGGGTCGTCACCGGAGCGGTTCCGGAGGCCGACGTCGACTCCGATGCCAGGCCCGCGCGCGGGGCGAAGATCGCGGCCGCGGCCGTCAACCAGGCCAGCGTCTGGAACATCGCCAATCTGCTGACCATGCTCCGGCTGCTCCTCGTGCCCGGCTTCGTGGCCCTGATGCTGGCCGACGGCGGGTACGACCCCGCGTGGCGCTCGTTCGCCTGGGCGGCCTTCGCCGTCGCCATGATCACCGACCTGTTCGACGGGCACCTGGCCCGCACCTACAACCTCGTCACGGACTTCGGGAAGATCGCCGACCCCATCGCCGACAAGGCGATCATGGGGGCCGCGCTGATCTGTCTGTCCGGGCTCGGGGACCTGCCCTGGTGGGTGACGATCGTCATCCTCGGCAGGGAACTCGGGATCACCCTCCTGCGTTTCCTGGTCATCCGGTACGGCGTGATCCCGGCGAGCCGGGGCGGCAAGCTCAAGACGCTCAGCCAGGGGATCGCCGTGGGGATGTACATCCTGGCGCTCACGGGGTGGCTGGCCACCGCGAGGTTCTGGGTGATGGCTGTGGCGGTCGTGCTGACCGTCGCGACCGGGCTGGACTATGTGAGACAGGCCATTGTGCTGCGCAGGCAGGGAATCGCCGAGCGCAAGGCGGCGTTGGAGGAGACGGAAGCGTGAATTCCTCAGCCGCCCAAGTGGTGCGACTACTCACCGTGAAGGGTCAGACGCTCGCGGTCGCCGAGTCGCTCACCGGCGGACTGGTTGCGGCGGAAATCACAGCGGTTCCCGGCGCGTCCCAGGCGTTCCGGGGGTCGGTGACGGCGTACGCCACCGAGCTGAAGCACGAGCTGCTGGGTGTCGACGCCACCCTGCTGGACCAGCGAGGTGCGGTGGATCCGCAGGTCGCGGCCCGGATGGCGGCCGGAGTGCGCAAGGCGCTCGGCGCCGACTGGGGCATCGCGACCACCGGAGTCGCCGGCCCGGAACCCCAGGACGGCAAGCCCGTCGGAACGGTGTTCGTGGCTGTCGACGGACCCTCCGCAGGCGCTTCCGAGGCAGCGGGTGGCGGGAAAGTGACCGCGCTGCGGTTGAACGGCGACCGCGCGGAAATTCGTATGGAGAGTGTACGGAGCGTACTCGCACTCCTCCTGGAGGAGCTCGCGGGCGAACAGACCGGAAATGAGCGGGCACAGGATACGGAACGGAACGGGGGGTTTTGATGTTTGCAGCCCTGAGTGAACACGACATCGCTCCCCGCACGGCCGCGGCGCAAGGCGGTACGGTGGGGCGTGAAGGATGCGGCTACGCGGTCCGAGGAGGGAGCCACCGATGATTCTGCTCCGTCGCCTGCTGGGTGACGTGCTGCGTCGGCAGCGCCAGCGCCAGGGCCGTACTCTGCGCGAAGTCTCCTCCTCCGCCCGAGTCTCACTCGGCTATCTTTCCGAGGTGGAGCGGGGGCAGAAGGAGGCTTCCTCCGAACTGCTCTCCGCGATCTGCGACGCGCTGGACGTACGGATGTCCGAGCTCATGCGGGAAGTGAGCGACGAACTCGCCCTCGCCGAGCTGGCCCAGTCTGCTGCGGCCACCCCGAGCGAGCCCGTACCGGCGCCCGTGCGTCCGATGCTGGGTTCCGTGTCGGTGAAGGGTGTGCCACCGGAACGAGTGACCATCAAGGCGCCGAGCGAAGCGGTGGACGTCGTAGCGGCGTGACGCTCACGCTCGGTGCGCCGATGGCTCGCCGAGAGGAAGTCTGCGAGGCCCCGGACGGGTTTCTCCAGTTGGTCTGGAGAGGCGCCGGTCGGGGTTTTCGTGCATCTTGGAGCGACGGTCGCGTCGGTGCGTCCGTGTGCCCGTGGTGCGCCCTCCCCGCGGATCGGGCGGCCGTCTAGCGTCCGGGCCGGAGGTGGCGGCATGGCGGGGCCGACAGTAGGTCGGAGCATGGCCCTCGGGCTCGGGGCACTGTGGTGGTGGGCCGTGGCGCGGCTGGTGCTGGCGCCGGGCGCCGGGGTGCTCGAAGGGGCGGTCGCGGCGGGCGGCTGGGGGCTGAGCCTGCTGCCGGTGCACTGTGTGCCGAAGGCGCGGGCCGCGGGAGCCATGGCCGCCGGACGGTGGCGTCAGGCGTGGCGGGCCGCCGGAAGGCCGGCGGGGCCCGGGCAGGCCGGCGAGAGCGGGGTGCGGCGGGTGGAAGGCGGGGTGCGGCGGGTGGACGGCGGGACTACCAAGGCATCGCGACCCCGCCGTTCGGACGGAGGATCTGGCCCGTCGTGAAGGACGAGGCGTCGGAGGCCAGGTAGAGCACGGCGTGCGCGACGTCCTCCGGTTCGCCCACGCGCCTCAGCGGTGACATACGGGCCATGAGGGCCTCGGTGTGCTCCTGGGCGTCCTCGTCGTGGCGGCTGGTCATGGGGGTACGGATCCAGCCGGGCGCGACGGCGTTGACCCGGATGCCGTACCGGCCGACCTCGGTGGCCAGCGTCTTCGTGAGCTGTACGACGGCTGCCTTGGCCGCGCCGTAGCAGAGCAGGCCCGGCCCGCCCGTGTCCACGGCGCCGGACGCCATCGTGACGATGCTGCCCCTCGTCCGCCGGTCGAGCATCAGACGGGCCGCCTCCTGGCAGGCGTGGAGCACGCCCTTGAAGTTGACGTCGAGGACGCGGTCGAGGTCCTCGTCCCTTGTCTCCAGGACCGGGCTGCTGTGCATGATCCCGGCGATGGCGGCCAGCACGTCCAGGCGTTCGCAGGAGGTGATGGCCCGGTGGAGCTGTTCGCGGTCGGTGACGTCGAGGGGATGGGTGTGCGCGATGCCGCCGACGTCCTTGATCAGGGTCGCCGTCCCGTCCAGCCCCGAGGCGTCGAGGTCGGCGCAGTGGACGGTGGCGCCCGCCTCGGCGAGCAGGACGGCGGTCGCGCGGCCGATGCCGCCGGCGGCGCCGGTGACGAACGCGGTGCGTCCCGTGAGGTCGTACGCGCTGACGGCCATGGAGCGACGGTACGAGCGTTTCTGACGGGTCGTCAATTGGTCGTACGGCGCGATGTTCTGGAGTGTGCTCCGCCCGGTGTCCTGCGGCGCGGACTGGGGGCCGGGCCGGTCTGGCAGGTCGGACACCAGTACGTGGGGCGTTCGCGGGAGCCGTCGCCCTGGTCGGCGACGAGGAGGGAGGTGCGACAGCGGAGGCAGGGGCGGGGCGCACGGCCGTAGACGAACAGGTCCGGGCCGCGGCGGCCGGTCGTGTTGCGGACCGGGCGGTCGCGGTTGGCCTCCAGGAGCTTCTTGGCGAGCACGGGGACCTGGGCGGCGCGGTCTGCGGGGAGCGCGCCGACGGGGAGCCAGGGGGTGACGCCGAGGAGGAAGCAGATCTCGCTCTTGAAGACGTTGCCGACGCCGGCGAGATTGCGCTGGTCCAGAAGGGCCTCGCCGAGGGAGCGGGCGGGGTCCTGGAGAAGGTTGGCGAGGGCGCGCTCGGGGTCCCAGTCCGGGCCGAGGAGGTCGGGGCCGAGGTGGCCGACGGCCTTCTCCTCGTCCGCGGTGCGGAGCAGTTCCAGGACGGGGAGGCGGTAGCCGACGGCGGACAGTTCGGTGTTGGCCAGGATCGCGCGGATCTGGTGGGCGGGGCCGCCCGTCCAGCGCTGGTTCTCCGCGTAGATCCGCCAGGAGCCGTCCATGCGGAGGTGGGAGTGGAGGGTCAGGCCGCCTTCCACGCGGGTGAGGAGGTGTTTGCCGCGGGCGGTGACGTCGAGGACCCTGCGGCCCGTGAGGTCGGCCGTGGCGAATCTCGGGACCCTGAGGTCGCTGCGGGTCAGCACCTTGCCTGCGAGGGCGCTGTGCAGGCGCTTCGCGGATTGCCAGACCGTGTCACCTTCGGGCATGGGTCAAGGGTGGCATGGGGGAGGGGGTGGGGCTTCGGGAGGGGGAGTGGGGGGGAGGGGGGCGGTGCTGGTGCCGGTCGGGGGATGTCGGTGCCGGTGCCGGTGGAGGGTGTCGGTGGTGTCGGTGGTGTCGGTGGTGGGGGTGGGGGTGCGGCGGGGTTCGTGTGGGGCCTCGGCTTCGCCTTCGGCCGGGGTGCTCCCACCCGCACCACCCGTGCGGATTTGTGGTCGGGTGCGGGTGGCCCTGGTGGGGCGGGTTCGCCGTTGGCGGGTGCGGGTGCGGGTGCGGGTGCGGGTGCGGGTGCGGGTGCGGGTGCGGTGCGGCACCGGCCCGGGCGCCGAGATCTTCGGCGAGCTCGCCGGGCGGCGCGTGCTGGACCTGGGCTGCGGCCCGGGCTGTGGGTGGGGTGATGGTGGGCTTGGGGCGGGGTGAGTGCTGGTGTGCTGGGTGGTGTCTGGCCGTCCGGGGGTGGGTGTCTGCGTTACCGGGGTCGATTGGGCTTGGCGTCAGGCGCGTAGGCGTAGGCCCCTTGGGGTGGCGATGAAGCCTGCTGATTCCAGGAGGGTGCCCAGGGGGGAGGTCAGGGCTGAGGTGCCGTTGATGCGTTCCACCGTGACCGTGCCCAGGGAGCCGGCCTTGGCGGCTGCCGCGAGGGCCTCGGACGCCGGGCGCAGGCGGGGGTCGTCGGTGGGGGTGGCGTCCGTCGTGGAGGGCCAGGCCAGGAGGGTCTTGCCGCCGCGCTCCATGTAGAGCGTGAGCTCACCGTCGACCAGGACCACGAGGGAGCCCGCCTTGCGGCCCGGCTTGTGACCCGCCTCAGTCGGGGAGTCCGGCCACGGAAGGGCCGCGCCGTAGGCGTTGGCGGGGTCGGCGGCGGCGAGGACCACGGCCCGGGAGGCGTCGGAGGCGTTCTGCCTGCGGTTGCCGAAGCCCGAGCCGTACGAGGAGCTGCCCTGCCAGTGCTGGGGGGTGGGCTGGGGTGGGTAGTCCCGGGGGGAGACGTACTCGTCGCGGGAAGCCGGGGAAGCCGGGGAGGCGGCAGTACGGGCCGGGTCGGGGCCCTCGGGGGTGTCGAAGGCGCGGGTCCAGTCCCAGTCCTCGGTCGCGGGGGTGTCCTGTGCGGGGCCGGGGGGCGCCCAGGGGGCGTCGGGTGACGAGTCCGCGCTCCAGATGTCGGGGGCGCCCGCCTCTGGCAGCGCTTCGCCACGGTCGCGGGCGTTGGACACCGCGCGCAGGCGGTCGACCGCGCCGTCCATGGCGAACTGGGCGGCGCCGAGGCCCTCCACCACGTAGCCGCGGCGAGCCTGACCGCTGTCCTCGAAGGCGGAGAGGATGCGGTACGTCGCCGAGAAGCCGCCCTCCACGCCCTCCGCCGACACGGCTCCCCGGGTGACCACTCCGTGCCGGTCGAGCAGGGTGCGGGCCAGGGCGTGGGCACGCACGGTCGGGTCGGCCTCGCGCGGCGGGAGCAGGGACCAGCGGCCGGCGACGGTCGGCGGGCCGGTGCGGGAGGCGGTGCGGGCGGCCGCGGTGAGGGAGCCGTAGCGGCCCCGAGGGATCGTCCGTTTGGCGCGGTGGGCGGTGGAACCGGCGGTGCGGCCGGAGCCCAGCAGGGAACGCATCGGGGTGAGGGTGTCGTTGGTGAGCCGCCCGGACCAGGCCAGGTCCCAGACGGCGTCGGCCAGTTGGGGGTCGGTGGCCTCCGGGTGGGTGGTGGCGCGGACCTGGTCGGCGATCTGGCGGAAGAACAGGCCGTAACCGCCGGTCAGGGCGTCCAGGACGGACTGGTGGAGGGCCGTCAGCTCCAGGGGGTGGGGCGGGGGCAGGAGCAGCGGGGCCGCGTCCGCCAGGTACAGGGAGACCCAGCCGTCCTTGCCCGGGAGCGCGCCCGCTCCGGCCCACACGATCTCTCCGGCGGCGGTGAGCTCGTCGAGCATGGCCGGGGCGTAGTTCGTCACGCGGGACGGCAGGACGAGCTTCTCCAGGGCGGAGGCCGGTACGGAGGCGCCCTGCAACTGCTCCACGGCACGCACCAGCCCGTCGATGCCGCGCAGGGAGTGGCCCTTGCCGATGTGCTGCCACTGCGGCAGGAACTGGGCGAGGGCCGGCGGCGGCACCGGTTCCAGTTCGTGGCGCAGGGCCGCCAGAGAACGGCGGCGCAGGCGGCGGAGCACGGTCGCGTCGCACCACTCCTGCCCGATGCCGGCCGGGTGGAACTCGCCCTGGACGACACGTCCGCTCGCGGCCAGCCGCTGCAGGGCGCCCTCGGTGACCGCCGTGCCCAGGCCGAAGCGGGCGGCGGCCGTCGCCGAGGTGAAGGGGCCGTGGGTGCGGGCGTAGCGCGCGAGGAGGTCACCCAGAGGGTCCTTGACCGGTTCGGTGAAGGCCTCCGGGACGCCGACCGGCAGTGCTGTGCCGAGGGCGTCGCGCAGGCGGCCCGCGTCCTCGATCGCCGCCCAGTGGTCGGCGCCAGCCACGCGGACCTTGATCGTGCGGCGGGCCCTGGCGAGCTCCTGCGCCCACTGCGGCTCGGCGCCCCGCTCGGCCAGCTCGGCGTCGGTGAGCGGGCCGAGGACCCGGAGGACGTCCGCGACGCCCTCGGCGTCCTTCACCCGGCGGTCCTCGGTGAGCCACTGGAGCTCGCGCTCCAGCTCGGTCAGGACCTCGGCGTCGAGCAGCTCGCGCAGCTCCGCCTGGCCGAGCAGCTCCGCCAGCAGACGCGAGTCCAGCGAGAGGGCCGCCGCCCGGCGCTCGGCGAGGGGCGAGTCACCCTCGTACAGGAACTGGGCGACGTAGCCGAAGAGGAGGGACCGGGCGAAGGGGGACGGCTCGGGGGTGGTGACCTCGACCAGGCGGACCCTGCGGGACTCCAGGTCGCCCATCAGCTCGACGAGGCCGGGCACGTCGAAGACGTCCTGGAGGCACTCGCGGACGGCCTCCAGGACGATCGGGAACGAACCGAACTCGCTTGCCACCTGGAGCAGTTGGGAGGCGCGCTGGCGCTGCTGCCACAGGGGGGTGCGCTTGCCGGGGTTGCGGCGCGGCAGCAGCAGTGCCCGGGCGGCGCATTCGCGGAAGCGGGAGGCGAACAGGGCGGAGCCGCCGACCTGGTCGGTGACGACCTGGTCGACCTCGCCCTTGTCGAAGACGACGTCCGCGGCGCCCACCGGGGCCTTCTCGGCGTCGTACTCCGTGCCGGTCCTGTCGGGTTCCCGGTCGAGGAGGTCCAGGCTCATCAGGTCGGCGTCGGGCAGCCGCAGCACGATCCCGTCGTCGGCGTGCATGACCTGGGCGTCCATGCCGTAACGCTCGGAGAGCTTGGCGCCGAGGGCGAGGGCCCAGGGGGCGTGGACCTGGGCACCGAAGGGGGAGTGGACGACGACCCGCCAGTCGCCGAGTTCGTCCCGGAAGCGCTCCACGACGATGGTCCGGTCGTCCGGGACGTGGCCGCAGGCCTCGCGCTGTTCGTCCAGGTAGGACAGGACGTTGTCCGCCGCCCACGCGTCCAGGCCCGCGGTGAGCAGGCGCAGGCGGGCGTCCTCCTTGGACAGGGAGCCGACCTCGCGGAGGAACGCGCCCACCGCGCGGCCCAGTTCAAGAGGACGGCCGAGCTGGTCGCCCTTCCAGAAGGGGAGCCGGCCGGGGACGCCGGGGGCGGGGGAGACCAGGACGCGGTCGCGGGTGATGTCCTCGATGCGCCAGGAGCTGGTGCCGAGCGTGAAGACGTCCCCGACGCGTGACTCGTAGACCATCTCCTCGTCGAGCTCGCCGACCCTCCCGCCGCCCTTCTTCGGGTCGGAGCCGGCGAGGAAGACGCCGAAGAGGCCGCGGTCGGGGATGGTGCCGCCGGAGGTGACGGCCAGGCGCTGCGCACCGGGGCGGCCGGTGATCGTGCCGGCGATGCGGTCCCACACCACGCGCGGGCGCAGTTCGGCGAAGGCGTCGGAGGGATAGCGGCCCGCGAGCATGTCGAGGACCGCGGTGAAGGCGGACTCGGGCAGGGAGGCGAAGGGGGCCGCCCTGCGGACCGTGGCGAGGAGGTCGTCGAGCTGCCAGGTGTCCATCGAGGTCATCGCGACGATCTGCTGGGCGAGGACGTCCAGGGGGTTCGCGGGGACCTTGAGGGATTCGATGGAACCGGTCCGCATGCGTTCCGTGACGACCGCCGCCTGGACCAGGTCGCCCCGGTACTTCGGGAAGACCACGCCGGTGGAGACCGCGCCGACCTGGTGGCCCGCGCGTCCGACGCGTTGCAGCCCGGAGGCCACGGAAGGGGGCGACTCGACCTGGATCACCAGGTCCACCGCGCCCATGTCGATGCCGAGTTCGAGGCTGGAGGTCGCCACCACGGCCGGGAGGCGGCCCGCCTTGAGGTCCTCCTCGACCAGGGCGCGCTGCTCCTTGGAGACCGAGCCGTGGTGGGCCCGGGCGATGACCGAGGGGGCGCCCTGGGCCGCGCCCGAGCCGCCCATGAGCTCGGCCGGGGCGTGGTTCTCGTCCAGGGGCTCGCCGGTGGCGCGCTCGTAGGCGATCTCGTTGAGACGGTTGCAGAGGCGTTCCGCGAGGCGGCGGGAGTTCGCGAAGACGATCGTGGAGCGGTGGGACTGGACCAGGTCGGTGATCCGCTCCTCCACATGGGGCCAGATGGAGGGGCGCTCGGCGCCTTCGTTGCCCTCGGAGACCGGGGAGCCGCCGAGCTCGGCCAGGTCCTCCACCGGGACCACGACCGAGAGGTCGAACTCCTTGCCGGACTTCGGCTGAACGATCTCCACCTTGCGCTGCGGGGAGAGATAGCGGGCGATCTCGTCCACCGGGCGGACCGTGGCGGAGAGGCCGATGCGGCGGGCCGGCTTCGGGAGGAGCTCGTCCAGGCGCTCCAGGGAGAGGGCGAGGTGGGCGCCGCGCTTGGTGCCGGCGACGGCGTGCACCTCGTCGAGGATCACCGTCTCGATGCCTGTCAGCGCGTCCCGGGTCGCCGACGTCAGCATCAGGAACAGGGATTCCGGGGTGGTGATCAGGATGTCCGGGGGGCGGGTGGAAAGGGCCCGGCGCTCGGCCGGAGGGGTGTCGCCGGAGCGGATGCCCACCTTGATCTCGGGCTCGGGCAGGCCCAGGCGGACGGACTCCTGGCGGATGCCGGTCAGGGGGCTGCGGAGGTTGCGCTCCACGTCGACGGCGAGGGCCTTGAGGGGGGAGACGTACAGGACCCGGCAGCGCTTCTTCGGGTCCGCGGGCGGGGGTGTGGAGGCCAACTGGTCCAGGGCGGCGAGGAAGGCGGCCAGGGTCTTGCCGGAGCCGGTGGGGGCGACCACCAGCACGTCCGAGCCCTCCGTGATGGCCTGCCACGCGCCGGCCTGGGCGGTGGTGGGCGCGTCGAACGCACCCGTGAACCAGCCGCGGGTCGCGGGGGAGAAGCCGTTCAGGGCTCGGTGTGCTGAGTTGACCATGCGTCCATCCTGCACCGGGGGACTGACAATGGGGCTGACCTGAGAGGTTCGGGGTGCCGTCTGGTGGTTGGGTGGGTGCCGGGTCCTGTTGTGGGGCGGGTGCGGGGCTGTGGGGGCTTGTCGCGCAGTTCCCCGCGCCCCTGGGGCCTGCGGCGGCCTGTGCGGGTCTGTGGGGGGCTGGGGTTTTGCGCAGTTCCCCGCGCCCCTGGGGCCCGCGCCCCTGGGGCCCGCGCCCCTGGAGTCTGCGGTCCCGTGGGGGAAGTGACGGCGGTGGGCTCAGCCCACCTCGCGGCCGTGGGCTCGTAGGGTCTGCAAGGCCCTGATGGTTGCCATGGGGCGGGTCTCCAGGGCGGTGGTGGGGGCCCACGGGGGGCTGTGGGTCGGCCAGCCGCCGTCCTCCTGTTGCCCGGCCGCGAGGAAGTCCAGGGAACGGGACATCTCGTCGTCCGTGAACCACGCGCGCGCGAGGGAGTCCGGGGTCCGTGCGTAGTCGTGCGGGAGGTGGTGCGCCCCCGGGGTGAGGCCCGCGAGGTCCGCGGGGTCCAGCGCGGCCAGGCGCTGTTCGCGCACCAGGCGGCCCAGACGGTCGGCGGTCGCCTGGGCGCGCGAGCGGTCGGGGACGGAGTCCAGGAAGGTCAGGGCGGCCTGGATCTCGTCGGGGTGGGACACCTGGAGGGACTCCACCGCCTGCCAGCAGAAGTCCGTGGCCCGGAACAGCCAGGCGTGCCACACCTCGTTGCGGTGCAGCAGGCCGACCACGGGACCGGTGGTGAGCAGCTCACTGGGCGGGGTGTCCAGGACCTTCATGAAGGGAGCCGTCGGATAGCCGCGCTGGGCGGGAGTGACCGCGGGGAGGGCGCCCTCCGGAGTGGACACCGAGGTGAGATAGCGGCACACGCGCTCCACACGCTGTCCGCCGCAGCGTCCGACGACGTCCAGGACCCGCAGGGCGTGAGCGGTGTGCAGGGGCTGGCTGACCGGGCCGCGCAGATCGGGGTCCAGCGCGTGACCGTACCCGCCGTCCGTGTTGCGGTAGGCGTCCAGGGCCGTCTCCACCGGGTCGGGGCTGCGGTTCAGGAAGAGGTACGCGAACAGACGCTGTTCCAGCACACGCGCGGTGAGCCAGACGAAGTGCTCGGCGCGGAAGAGCGGGGAGTGCGCCGGTGGCGTCTGGGGGAGTGGGGAAGCTCCTGTTTCGGGCATGCGTCAGACCGTAGGGCGGAAAGCGGTCTCGGCAAGCGGTCCCGGGCGAGGCCCACCCTCAGGGGCGGGATACTGGAGTCATGCGGTTGACGGTCTTCTGGCAGCGGATGGCGGAGCACTTCGGTCCGGGGTACGCCGACACCTTCGCGCGCGACCATGTGATGACGGAGCTCGGCGGGCGCACTGTGCACGAGGCACTGGACGCGGGCTGGGACGCCAAGGACGTGTGGCGCGTGGTGTGCACCGTGATGAACGTTCCGGGCGAGCGGCACTGAGACGGCGTGGACGCTCCCGCACGAGGTGCCGGAACAGGTGCCGGCGGGTGTGAAGATCTTACGAAAGTGGAACTGACCGGTCACGAAGATCGCAGGACGGCAGCCATTGTCGGTGGCGTGGGCGAGACTTGCTCCGTGGCACCCACTGACGAGTCCGGGCAGGCAGCCCAGCACGCATCTCCGCTCGGCACGACGCCCCCCGCCCGGCCCCCGGCCGCAGGCACCGGGCCGAACGCCCGCATGCCGCGCTGGCTGCCGCGTGCCATGGTGCTCGCGCTCGCCCTCATCGCCGTCTTCCAACTCGGCAGTTGGGCCTTCCACCAGCTCATAGGCCTGCTGATCAACATCCTCATCGCGTTCTTCCTGGCCCTGGCCATCGAACCCGCGGTGAGCAAGATGGCCGCGCGGGGCATGCGCAGGGGGCTCGCCACCTTCCTCGTCTTCTTCGGCGTGCTGATCGTGACGGCCGGGTTCGTGACGCTGCTCGGGTCCATGCTCGCGGGCCAGATCATCAAGATCGTCGAGGACTTCCCGGACTATCTCGACTCCGTCATCGCCTGGATCAACGGACACTTCCACACCGAGCTGAAGCGGGTGGACGTCCAGGAGGGGCTGCTGCGCTCCGACTGGCTGCGCAACTACGTGAAGAACAGCGCCACCGGCGTCCTGGACGTGTCCGCGCAGGTCCTCGGCGGTCTCTTCCAGCTCCTGACGATCGCGCTGTTCTCGTTCTACTTCGCGGCGGACGGCCCCCGGCTGCGGCGCACGATCTGCTCCGTCCTGCCGCCCGCCCGCCAGGCCGAGGTGCTGCGCGCGTGGGAGCTCGCCGTCGACAAGACCGGCGGCTACATCTACTCCCGCGGTCTGATGGCGCTCGCCTCCGGCGTCGCGCACTTCGTCCTGCTCCAGGCCCTCGACGTGCCGTACGCGCCCGTGCTCGCCGTGTGGGTCGGCCTGGTCTCGCAGTTCATCCCGACCATCGGCACCTATCTCGCGGGCGCCCTGCCCATGCTGATCGCCTTCACGGTCGACCCCTGGTACGCGCTGTGGGTGCTCGTCTTCGTGGTGATCTACCAGCAGTTCGAGAACTACGTGCTCCAGCCCAAGCTGACCTCGAAGACCGTCGACATCCACCCCGCGGTCGCCTTCGGCTCGGTCATCGCGGGCACCGCCCTCCTGGGCGCGGTCGGTGCCCTGATCGCCATTCCGGCGGTCGCCACCCTGCAGGCATTCCTTGGGGCGTACGTGAAGCGGTACGACGTCACCGACGACCCGCGTGTGCACGGACACCGGAAGCGGGGCGAGGGGCCCTCACCGGTCACGCGCATGCGTGCGCTGTGGGAGCGGCGGCGGCCGGAGACGCGGGACTCGACCGACGGCGACAGCTCGTCCTGAGGGCGCCGGTTCAGTAGGTGAGCGCGGCCCGCACGGCGGCGCCGACGACGGCCGTGACGTAGGTGCCGATCGCCGCGTACAGGATCCGTCGCCGCAGTGGCTCGCTCCAGGACGTGCGGGACAGCAGCCAGGCCAGTGCGGGCAGGACCAGGACCGCGTGCAGGCTCACGCCGTGCAGTGGCTTGAGCGGGGCGGTCGAGTGGTACGCCGCCTCCTGGTGGCCGGTGCGGGTGAGGACGACCCCGCGCGCGATCATCGCGGCACCCGAGGCGAGCGCCACCAGCAGGACGGCGAACCCCCACCGCACCGCGAAATCCATCCCCGCCGGGCCCGAGGGCCGGTGGCGGAAGGAGGCGACCGCGAACACCGTCAGCAGCACCACCAGCACACCGCCGCCCACCGCGAGCGTCATGGACACCGCGGTGTCGAAGGGTGTCTCCATGTCGAGGTGCGAGGGCACCCCGCGCCACGCCTGGAGGGTGATGCCGCCCACCTCCACCACGCAGTCCGCCGCGAACACCGCGAGGAGCAGGGCTCGTGACCGCGGGCCGATCCGCAGGTAGGACGTGACCCAGGTGACCGCGATCAGGGTCACCCCGAAGGACACCCCGAACGTCACCGGCTTGCGCCAGGAGACCGGCCCGTCCCAGGGGCCGCCGTCCACGGCGAACACCACCAGGTGCGCGAGCCCGGAGAGGACCAGGAGGAGACCGGTCGCGTGGCAGAGGCGCTCCACGCGGCGGGCACCGGCTTCCCGCGATACCGACGTCCGGTCCGGCACGGAGGGAGCACTCGTCAGGGTCGGTTCCATCAGGTCCGCGCTGCCTTCCGGGCCAGGCAGGCCGCGGCGCCGGCGACCACCAGGGCGGTGAGGGCGACGAGTTCGGCGAGCGTCGAGGCGATGAGCGCGGTGTCACCCGAGGAGAGATGGTCGCCGGTGTCCGGGGTCAGGATCGCGCCCGCGCCGAGGAACAGGCCGATGCCGAGGGCGAGCCCGGTGGTCCGGCCGTTGGCGCGCCACAGGAGCAGGGCCGCCGCCACGAGCGGGACGAGGAGGCCGGGCGGTACGGCCGGATGGTCCGCGCCGGCGGCGATCTGGCCCGCGACGGAGGCGGCCGGCAGGAGCAGGGCGGACAGCGTGGCGATCACGACGGGGGGACGTGCCCTCCCGCCGGGGTACCGGTGGGTGGTCGGGGTCGCTTCTCGAGCGCTCGTCGGGGTGTCCATGGCACAAGGCTCGCGAGTGCGGCCCGTCCGGTCGTCGTACCGCCGAAGGCATCCGGAGTACGCCGTGGGAAGTAGCCGCAGGGGGTGGAGGGGCAGGGGAGCAGGGCGCCGGTGAGGGGTCGGAGGAAGTGTCCCGGGTGCCGCGTGGTGCGCTTGACACGAAAATCGAACATCCATTCATATGGAAGCTCCGGCGAAGCCAACGGCGGGTGATTCGACATGGTTTGCATGGAGAAGTGCCCGAGTTATCCACAGGCCGGACGGGCGTCGGGGCGCATTGTCAGTGGCAGGCGTTAGCGTCTTTGACGTGAAGCGATCGACTCAAGCAAATCGGGTGGAACCCATGGCAGGAACCGACCGCGAGAAGGCGCTCGACGCCGCCCTCGCACAGATTGAACGGCAGTTCGGCAAGGGCGCGGTCATGCGCATGGGCGAGCGGCCGAACGAGCCCATCGAGGTCATCCCCACCGGGTCGACCGCGCTCGACGTCGCGCTCGGCGTCGGCGGCATCCCGCGCGGCCGAGTGGTGGAGGTGTACGGACCGGAGTCCTCCGGCAAGACGACCCTGACCCTGCACGCGGTGGCCAACGCCCAGCGGGCCGGCGGCCAGGTGGCCTTCGTGGACGCGGAGCACGCTCTCGACCCCGAGTACGCGCGCAAGCTCGGCGTCGACGTCGACAACCTGATCCTGTCCCAGCCGGACAACGGCGAGCAGGCTCTGGAGATCGTGGACATGCTGGTCCGCTCCGGCGCCCTCGACCTCATCGTCATCGACTCCGTCGCAGCCCTCGTCCCGCGCGCGGAGATCGAGGGCGAGATGGGCGACAGCCACGTGGGTCTGCAGGCCCGTCTGATGAGCCAGGCACTGCGGAAGATCACCAGCGCGCTCAACCAGTCCAAGACCACCGCCATCTTCATCAACCAGCTCCGCGAGAAGATCGGCGTGATGTTCGGCTCCCCCGAGACCACGACCGGTGGCCGGGCGCTGAAGTTCTACGCCTCGGTGCGCATGGACATCCGCCGCATCGAGACCCTGAAGGACGGCACCGACGCGGTCGGCAACCGCACACGGGTCAAGGTCGTCAAGAACAAGGTCGCGCCGCCCTTCAAGCAGGCCGAGTTCGACATCCTCTACGGCCAGGGCATCAGCCGCGAGGGCGGTCTGATCGACATGGGCGTGGAGCACGGCTTCGTCCGCAAGGCCGGCGCCTGGTACACGTACGAGGGCGACCAGCTCGGCCAGGGCAAGGAGAACGCGCGCAACTTCCTGAAGGACAACCCCGACCTGGCCAACGAGATCGAGAAGAAGATCAAGGAGAAGCTGGGCGTCGGCGTGCGTCCCGAGGAGCCCACAGCCGAGCCGGGAGCGGACGCCGCGGTGACCGCCGCCGCGGACGACACCGCGAAGGTGCCGGCACCGGCGGCCGCGAAGGCGACGAAGGCCAAGGCCCCGGCGGCCAAGAGCTGATCCCGTGACACGGCGAACCGACTGGGCCGAGTACGAGGACGCTCCGCGAGGGCGGGGCGCGAAGGGCGACGGGGGTTCTGCCGGGCCGATCGGCGACGGGTACGGCGACGGTACGGGGCACGGAGCGGACGGGGGACACGGCCGTTCGGTGTCGTACGGCGACGAAGGAGCGCTCGGCGACGACTTCGCCCTCGGCGCCGGTCCGTCCCGCCGCGGCGGTCGTTCCCACAGTGACGGGGGGACGTACGGCGACGGTGGGCCGAGCGGCGACGGGTCCGGTGACAGGGCGTTCGGCCGGAGCTCGCGCCGCGGTGGCGGAGCACCAGGCGCGGGTGGTTCCCGGGGGCGTCGGCAGCGCCGGCGCGGCTTCGGGGAATCGCCCGGTGAGGACGGAGGCGGCCCCTCCTTGTCGAGGGCCGAGCAGGGGGAGCCTCCGGCGGACCCGGTGGAGCGGGCGCGGGCGATCTGTCTGCGCCTGCTCACCGGGACCCCGCGCACGCGCAAGCAGCTCGCCGATGCCCTGCGCAAGCGGGAGATCCCGGACGAGGCGGCCGAGGAGGTGCTGTCGCGGTTCGAGGAGGTCGGACTGATCAACGACAGCGCGTTCGCGGACGCCTGGGTCGAGTCCCGGCACCACGGCCGGGGACTCGCCCGGCGGGCGCTCGTCCAGGAGCTGCGCACCAAGGGCGTCGACTCCACGCTGATCGACGCGGCCGTCTCGCAGCTCGACTCCGAGCAGGAGGAGGCCACGGCCCGCGAGCTCGTCGACCGCAAGCTGCGCGCGACGCGAGGCCTCGACCGTGACAAGCGACTGCGCCGCCTCGCCGGCATGCTCGCCCGCAAGGGCTACCCGGAGGGGATGGCCCTGCGGGTGGTGCGGCAGGCGCTGGAGGAGGAGGGGGAGGAGACGGAGTTCTTCGGGGACGAGGGGTTCTGAATCGGGGAGCGCGCGCGAGCCGGGCCGGGCCTCCCCCGCGAACGGTCCGTGGACGCGCTCACTGCCAGTCCTCCGGGCGCTCCACGTGCTCCAGCCGCAGGATCGGGCCCGTGCGGCTGTAGCGGCGGATCTGGGGGAGGGGTGGGTAGTAGGCGTGCACGGAGATCGCGTGGACCTCGGTGGACTCGTTGAGGACCTCGTGGACGTGGTGCTGCCCGAAGGAGCGGCCCTTGCCGGCCGGCAGCCGCCGCTCGCGGTCCACGTCGTCGGAGAGTTCCAGGGTCTTCCAGCCGTCGGCGGGCAGCCGGGCGGCGAGGGAGTTTTCCGTCAGCTCACCGGCCGCGGTGACGAAGGCGCCGACCGACTCGGCGTGGTCGTGCCATCCGGTGCCGGTGCCGGGCGGCCAGCCGATCAGCCACGCCTCGCTGCCGCCGGGCCCTTCCAGGCGCACCCAGGTGCGGCCCTCGGGGTCGAGCGGGAGCGAGTCGACGAGCTCGGTGTCGGCGGCGGTGCGCCGTACGAAGTCGAGGAGTTCGGCCTGGGTGGGCGGCGCGACGGCGGCGGAGACCGAGGGGAGGGCGGGGGAGACAGACACGGGTACCGTCCTGAGAAGAGTTCGCGACAGCGTGCCGTCGCACAGGCGCGGCACGCGGGGGAGAGAAAAGGCGAATTCAGCAGGACGGGCGACACACGCAGCCCGCATAGCGGACGAGGTCCATATGGACCCTCCGCCACAGGCGCACACAGGTGTCGGTCACGATCCGGAGTACACCATGGCGCCGACGGCCGTTTCAACTCGCTGTCACTATGTGGACGCACAGTGACAGCGAGCACGTCAACGCGATCCGGCCCCCGCGTTCGCCTCGGTCTTCGCCGGAGGTCCGCCCAGCGCCGTCTCGGCCGCCGAGTACAGGTCGGCCGGGCGGACTCCGCTCAGTGCCGTGACGAGGTGGCCGTCGGGGCGCACGAGAAGGACCGTGTGCGGGGCCGCGCCCGGGTACTCCTCGGCGACCAGGAGTTCGGCGGAGTGCGGCAGCGCGCTCACCGCCGCGGCCAGCCGGGGCATGATCCCGGCGGTCACCCAGTGCTTGCGCTCCCACACCCCGGTGCCCGGTGCGATCAGGACGACGAGCAGCGCGCCCCGGCCGAGTCGGTCGCGCAGTCGTACGAACGAGCCGTCCTCGGCGGTGACCCGCACATCCGTGACCGACGACCCGGGCAGCGTGTCGACGGGCACCTCTCCTTCGAGGTGCCGGGGTGCGAGAGGTGAGTCGGCGTACGCCCCCGGCGCGCCGAGCGGGCCGCGCCCCAGGTGACCGTCGGTGAGAAGCGCGTCGTGGCCGCGGGCCGAGCCGGGCACCACCGAGCGCAGGCCACCGCCGCCGCGCAGCAGCGGGAGCGCCTGGTCGGCGGCGCGCAGCCGCCCGGCGACGACCGCGCGCCGCTCGGTCTGGTAGCTGTCGAGAAGCGCCTCGTGGGGGCCGTGGTGCCAGGCCAGGGCCAGTTTCCAGGCGAGGTTGTCGGCGTCCCGGAGGCCCTCGTCGAGCCCCTGCGTGCCGAGCGCCCCGAGACAGTGCGCCGCGTCCCCGGCGAGGAAGACCCGGCCGGCGCGCCAGCGGCGGGCCAGCCGGTGGTGCACGGTGTGGACGCCGGTGTCGAGGAGTTCGTACGGCGGTGTCGCCCCGCCCGTCCAGCCCGCCAGGGTCTCCCGGACGCGGGCCACCAGGAGCTCGGGGGTGACCAGGTCCTTGCCCGGCGGCAGCAGCCAGTCCAGGCGCCACACGTCCTCGGGGAGCGGACGGGCGGTGATCTCCCCGGCCGACGGCCCGGTCGTCCGCCACGGCGGCATCCGGTGCAGCAACGCCCGGTCCTCCCAGGGGAGTTCCGCGCGCAGGGCGGCGACCGCGTGGCGTTCCACGGCCGTACGGCCCGGGAAGCGGATGTCCTCCAGCTTGCGCACGGTGGAGCGCGTGCCGTCGCAGCCGACCAGGTAACTCCCGCGCCACCATGTGCCCTTGGGGCCGCGGGTGTGGGCCGTCACGCCGGAGCGTTCCTGCTCGACGGTGTCGAGACGGCTGTCCGGGACGAGCCTGACCAGTTGCTCCGCGGCGAGGGCGGCGCGCAGGGCGCCCGTCAGGACGTGCTGGGCGAGGTGCAGGGGGGCGTCCCCGGCCTCCTCGAAGTCGACCTCGCGCATCACCTGCTTGCGGCGCATCGACCGCCATCCGGCCCAGTGCACACCCAGCTCGGTGACCGGGACCCCGGTCAGCCGGGCCATGAGGGCGGCGGTGTCCTCGTGCAGTACGGCGGTGCGGGCCAGGCGGGGTTCGTCCTTGCCGGGGCCCTCGTCGAGGACCACGGCGGGGACCTCCTGACGCGCCAGCGCCAGGGCGAGCGTGAGCCCGACGGGCCCCGCTCCGACGATGATCACCGGGTCCACGACGCGGCGCCTCCTGCCCGCGGCGGAGTCCCCAGGAACGTAGGTGAACAGGAGGTTGGAGCAGGGTGCACGATCACAGAACGTATGCAACCCATTGCCGCTGCTTGCGTCAAGTGACGGAGGCAGTGGCGATCATGCCACTGCCTCCGTGTTGTCCGCACCTGCGGTTCATACCACTTGACTGACTATCAGAATCCGCCGCCGGTGTTCTCGCCGGTTCCGTAGGTGCCGCCCACCGCCGCCGGGTTGATCTCCGTGTCCTCGCCCAGTACCGCGCCCGTGCTCTTCTTGCTGCGCCGCAGCCGCTGCTCCAGCCAGCTCGCGAAGCTGGTGAGGATGAAGTTCACGATGATGTAGACGATCGCCACGACGATGAAGCTGGGGATGACGTTGGCGTAGTTCGCGGCCAGCGTCTGACGCGCGTTGAGCAGCTCGGTGAAGCCGAGCATCACGCCGCCCAGCGCGGTGTCCTTCACGATGACGACGAGCTGGCTGACGATGGCCGGCAGCATCGCGGTGACCGCCTGCGGCAGCAGGATGCTGGTCATCGTCTGGCCCTTGCGCAGACCGACCGCGTAGGCCGCCTCCGTCTGCCCCTTGGGCAGCGAGAGGATGCCGGCCCGGACGACCTCGGCGAGCACCGAGGCGTTGTAGAGCACGAGGCCGGTGACGACGGCGTACAGGGGGCGCTGCTCGCTGGAGATGTCCGTGGAGCGGACGTAGAACTCGTTGGCGAACAGCATCAGCAGCAGAACCGGGATCGCCCGGAAGAACTCGACCACCGTGCCGGCGACACCGCGGACCCAGGCGTGGTCGGACATGCGGGCGATGCCGAAGACCGCGCCCAGCGGCAGGGCGATGACCATGGAGATCGCCGCGGCCTTGAGGGTGTTGCCGAGACCGGGCAGCAGGTAGGTCGTCCAGGCCGCCCCGGTGGTGAAGGGCTCCCAGAGGTTCCACTCGAGCTGGTTCTTGTCGTCCATCTTCTGCCACACCCACCACAGCAGGAGGAGCAGCAGCAGGGTGAAGACGACGGACAGGAGGACGTTGCGCCGTTTCGCGCGGGGTCCCGGAGTGTCGTAGAGGACCGAACTCATCGCTTCACCGCCAGTCGCTTGGCGAGCCAGCCGAGGATGAGGCCGGTCGGCAGGGTCAGTACCACGAAGCCGAGCGCGAAGACCGCGCCGATGGCGAGCGTCTGGGCCTCGTTCTCGATCATTTCCTTCATCAGGAGAGCGGCCTCGGCCACGCCGATCGCGGCCGCCACCGTGGTGTTCTTGGTCAGCGCGATCAACACGTTGGCCAGCGGGCCGATGACCGAGCGGAAGGCCTGCGGGAGCACGATGAGACGCAGGGTCTGGCTGAAGTTCAGCCCGATCGCGCGTGCCGCCTCGGCCTGGCCGAGCGGCACCGTGTTGATGCCGGAGCGGATCGCCTCGCAGACGAACGAGGCGGTGTAGACGATGAAACCGAGCACCGCCAGCCGGAAGCCCTGGACGTCGAAGTTGTCCGCCGCGCCCATCGTCACACCGAAGATGTCGGCGAGGCCGAGCGAGGTGAAGACGATGATGACCGTCAGGGGGATGTTCCGGACGATGTTGACGTAGGCGGTGCCGAATCCGCGCATCAACGGGACCGGGCTGACCCGCATCGCGGCCAGCAGGGTGCCCCAGATCAGGGAGCCGACAGCGGACAGGGCGGTGAGTTTCACCGTCATCCAGAACGCCCCGAGGACGTCATAACCTTCTAGAAAGTCGAACACGATCTCCCGCGCTTCCGGGTGTGTGGCGTGTGTGGGGCGTACGTGGACGGGCGCGGCGCGCCGCCGCCCTGATCGCGGCGGGCGGCGGCGCGCCGGTGGGTCCCTGCGTTACTTGACGATGGTGCCGATCTTCGGGGCGGGCTCGTTCTTGTAGCCGGCCGGGCCGAAGTTGTCGTCGACGGCCTTCTGCCAGGAGCCGTCGCTGACCATCTTCTCGAGGGCGGCGTTGACCTTGTTGACGGTCGCCGTGTCGCCCTTCTTCACGCCGATGCCGTAGTTCTCGTTGCTCAGCTTGAGGCCGGCGAGCTTGAACTGGCCCTTGTACTTGTCCTGCGAGGCGAAGCCCGCGAGGATCGAGTCGTCCGTGGTCACCGCGTCCACGGCGCCGCTCTGCAGGCCGGCGATGCACTCCGAGTAGCCGCCGTACTGCTTGAGCTGGGCCTTCGGGGCGAAGTCGTCCTTGACGTTCTGGGCCGAGGTCGAGCCGGTCACGGAGCACAGCTTCTCGCCGTTGAGGTCCGTGGCCTCGCTGATCTTGGAGTCCTTCTTGACCAGCAGGTCCTGGTGGGCCAGCAGGTACGGGCCCGCGAAGTCGACCTTCTGCTTGCGCTCGTCGGTGATCGAGTAGGTGGCCGCGATGATCTTCACGTCGCCACGGGCGAGCGCGTTCTCACGGTCGGCGCTCTTGGTCTCGACCCACTCGATCTTGTCGGGTGCGTAGCCGAGCTGCTTGGCCACGTAGGTCGCCACGTCCACGTCGAAGCCGGAGAAGGAACCGTCGGGCTCCTTCAGGCCGAGGCCGGGCTGGTCGTACTTGATGCCGATCTTGATCTTGCCGCCACCGCCGCTGGAGCTCGAGCCGGAGCTGTCGTCCTTGCTGTCGCCGCCGCAGGCGGTCGCGGACAGGGCGAGGGCGAGAACGGCGGCCGAGGCGGCGGTGACCTTGCGGAGCTTCATGGTGAACATCCTTTTGGTGATGAAGAGAGGAGAGCCGTCGGTGGTCGATCCGGGTGGCACGTCAGTGGTGCAGGATCTTCGACAGGAAGTCCTTGGCGCGGTCGCTGCGCGGGTTGCTGAAGAACTGGTCGGGCGCAGCCTCCTCGACGATCCGTCCGTCCGCCATGAACACCACGCGGTTTGCGGCCGATCGTGCGAAACCCATCTCGTGCGTGACGACGATCATTGTCATGCCGTCGCGGGCGAGCTGCTGCATGACCTCCAGCACCTCGTTGATCATCTCAGGGTCGAGCGCCGACGTGGGCTCGTCGAAGAGCATGACCTTGGGGTCCATCGCCAGGGCCCGGGCGATGGCGACGCGCTGCTGCTGGCCGCCGGACAACTGGGCGGGGTACTTGTCCGCCTGGGTGGCGACGCCGACCCGGTCGAGCAGGGAGCGCGCCTTCTCCTCGGCCTTCTTCTTGTCGGCCTTGCGGACCTTGATCTGGCCCAGCATCACGTTCTCGAGCACGGTCTTGTGCGCGAAGAGGTTGAAGGACTGGAAGACCATGCCGACGTCGGCGCGCAGCCGGGCCAGTTCCTTGCCCTCCTGGGGCAGCGGCTTGCCGTCGATGGCGATCGAACCCGTGTCGATCGTCTCCAGGCGGTTGATGGTGCGGCACAGGGTGGACTTCCCGGACCCGGAGGGTCCGATGACCACGACGACCTCGCCGCGGGCGATCGTCAGGTCGATGTCCTGGAGTACGTGCAACGCGCCGAAGTGCTTGTTGACGCTCTTCAGGACGACCAGTTCGCCGGTCGCGGCCACATCTTCCTTGGCCACCGATACTTCGGTCATCGCTCTCTGGCTCCGTCCTCCTCGGTTTCGGAGGACAGTAGTAACCCCACGCGACCAGCGTCATTAGTCTTGAGGGGAATCTGAGCATCACGATCCGATAGCAATCGGACACGTGTCGTAGCACTTGCCACCAGTGCGCATCCGGAGTGCGTATCGGCCGGGTAACGGAAGGGCGGCGCAACCGGAACGCTCTTGACGCCGTCCTCATCCATCAGCATGACTGCACGGTGCGCACACGCGCGTGCGTACGCACATTTGTCCCTGTTCACTGCATATTCAGATAGTACGTCCGATGGTCAAAAGGGGGCCGGGGTGAGACTTCTCCTCGTCGAGGACGACAACCACGTGGCCGCCGCGCTGTCCGCGGTGCTCGCCCGGCACGGGTTCGACGTCACGCACGCGCGCAGCGGCGAGGAGGCCCTCCAGGCGCTCGTCCCCGAGGGTGACGGCTTCGGGGTCGTGCTGCTCGACCTCGGTCTGCCCGACCAGGACGGCTACGAGGTCTGCGGCAAGATCCGCAAGCGCACCAGCACGCCGGTGATCATGGTCACCGCGCGCTCCGACGTCCGCTCCCGCATCCACGGGCTGAACCTCGGCGCCGACGACTACGTGGTCAAGCCGTACGACACGGGGGAGCTCCTCGCCCGCATCCACGCCGTCAGCCGGCGCACCGTCCACGAGGACGCGCCCGGCGGCGCGGACACGGCGCTGGTCCTCGGGGCCGTGCGCATCGAACTGCCGACCCGGCAGGTCACCGTGGACGGCACCGTCGTGCAGCTCACCCGCAAGGAGTTCGACCTCCTCGCGCTGCTCGCCCAGCGACCCGGTGTGGTCTTCCGGCGCGAACAGATCATCAGCGAGGTCTGGCGCACGAGCTGGGAGGGCACCGGGCGCACCCTGGAGGTCCATGTGGCGTCCCTGCGGGCGAAGTTGCGGATGCCGGCACTGATCGAGACGGTGCGGGGCGTCGGGTACCGGTTGGTGGCGCCCGGGGCGTGAGGCGGCGGGGCTCGCACGGGTGCGCGGAGCCGGGGCGAAGGCTCCGGTGGCCGGACGAGGGCAGGAGCTGTGCGACGCTCGGGGTGAGGGATTCCGGTCGGGTGAGGATGGTGGCTGTGGGCGCGGGTGACTGCGGTGGCGGGGGTGCCCGCGTGTGCCGTGAGGGCCGTGGGGTCCGCTCGCGGCACCGGGGCGGGGCGTAGGCGGGGCCGTGCGTACACGTCTTCTTCCCCTGCTCATCATGCTCATGGCCGCCGTGCTGATGGCCCTGGGCGTGCCGCTCGCCATCGGTATGGCCTCCGCGCAGCAGCAGAAGGTCATCGTCGACCGGATCGACGACACCGCGCACTTCGCCGCGCTCGCCCAGTTCGTCACCGACGCCTCCGACGAGCGCCTGGAGACCCTGGAGAGCGAACTCGCCAGCTACTACAAGGTCTACGGCATTCGCGTCGGCGTCTTCTACGACGGTGATGTGCCCATGGCCACCGCGCCCAGCGGATGGTTCCTCCCCAAGGAGGGCGAGGTCCGTGACGCGTTCGGCGAGGCCCTGCTCAGCCGGCGCAGCCAGGACCCCAAGCAGGTGTGGCCCTGGCAGCGGGGCCGGCTGGTCGTCGCCTCGCCGGTCATCCGGGACGGCGACGTCGTCGCGGTCGTCGTCACCGACTCGCCCACCGGGCCCATGCGTTCACGGATCCTTGAGGACTGGCTCGTCATCTTCGCGGGCGAACTCGCCGCCATGCTGCTGGCCGTCGGCGCCGCGCTGCGGCTCACCGGCTGGGTGCTCAGGCCCGTCCGGGTCCTCGACGCCACCACCCACGACATCGCCACCGGCCGGCTCAAGTCACGCGTGGCGGTCGCGGGCGGCCCGCCCGAACTCAGGCGCCTGGCCAAGTCGTTCAACGAGATGGCGGACAACGTCGAGGACGTGCTGGAGCAGCAGCGGGCCTTCGTCGCCGACGCCTCGCACCAACTGCGCAACCCGCTCGCCGCACTGCTGCTGCGCATCGAGCTGCTCGCCTTCGAACTGCCCGAGGGGAACACCGAGATCGCCTCCGTGCAGGCCGAGGGCAAACGGCTGGCGCAGGTCCTCGACGACCTCCTCGACCTCGCCCTCGCCGAGCACACCGAGGCGGACCTGAGCGTCACCGACATCGGCGAGCTCACGGCCGAGCGCGTCGCCGCCTGGACGCCGACCGCCGACGCCAAGGGGGTGCGCCTGGTGGGCAGTTGCCCGCCCACCACCGCCTGGGCCGACCCCGTCACCCTCTCCAGCGCCCTCGACGCCGTCATCGACAACGCGCTCAAGTTCACGCCGGAGGGCGAGAAGGTGTCGGTCACCGTCGCCGCGGACGGGGACACCTCGACGGTCGTCGTCGCCGACCGCGGCCCCGGGCTCACCGACGAGGAACTCTCGCGGGTCGGCGACCGCTTCTGGCGCAGCGGGCGGCACCAGAACGTCAAGGGGTCCGGTCTCGGGCTGTCCATCTCGCGGGCCCTGCTGTCCGCGGGGGGCGGGGCGATCTCGTACGGCCACCACGAGCCGCACGGGCTGGTCGTGACCGTCTCCGTGCCGCGCAGCCGTCCTACGGCTTGACCGAGCGGTAGTAGCGGCGGGCGCCGTCGTGCAGGGGAACCGGGTCGGTGTAGATCGCCGTGCGCACGTCCACCAACTGGGCGGAGTGCACGTCCCGGCCGATGCCGTCCCTGCTCTTGATCACGGTCCGGGTGAGCCACTCGGTGAGCTCCGGGTCCATGTCCTTGCGGGTGATCAGCAGGTTCGAGACGGCCATCGTCGGGACGGTCCTGTTGTTCTGGACGGACGGGTACGCCGACGCCGGCATGTTGGTGGCCCGGTAGTAGCGGGTGGGCTCGCCCTCGACGTGCAGCTTCGCCACGAGGGAGGGTTCGATCGGGACGAAGCGGAACGCGGAGCGTTCGGCCAACTGCTTCAGACCGTCGGTGGGCAGACCGCCCGACCAGAAGAACGCGTCCAGGCCGTGGCCGAGGAGCTCGGGGCCGGTGTCGATGCCCTCGGCCCGCGGCTGGATGTCCTTGTCCGGGTCGATGCCGGCGGCGTCGAGTACGCGGTCCGCTATCAGCCGTACGCCGGAGTTGGGGACGCCGATGGAGACGCGCTTGCCCTTCAGGTCGGCGACCGTGCGGATGTCCGAGTCGGCGGGGACGACGAGCTGTACGTAGTCGTCGTAGAGGCGGGCGACGCCGCGGAGCCGGTCGGCGCCGGGGTCGCCGTTCTGCTGGTAGGTCTCCACCGCGTCGGCGGCGGCGATGGCGAAGTCGGACTTTCCGGTCGCCACGAGTCTGACGTTCTCCTGCGAGCCCGCGCTGGTCTCCAGCTTCACCTTGACGTCCGGCATGTCCTTGTGGATCTCGTCCCGCAGGAGCTGGCCGTACTTCTGGTAGACGCCCGCCCTCGTGCCGGTGCTGAAGGTGATCGTGCCGGTCGGGGGGCTCTCGCCGAGCGGGAGCAGCCACCACAGGAGCAGGCCGAGCGCCACGAGGGTGGCGATCGCGGTCTGGAGTGCCTGGCGGCGGCTGAGGTGGGGGAACGGCGGGGGCATGCGGTGATCCTGCCAGGGGGGGTGGGGGGCTGGCCAGTGTGGTTTGTTTGTGGGTGCGGGTTGGTGGGGGCGAGCGTTTTGCGCAGTTCCCCGCGCCCCTGAATGCCTGCGGCGGCCCGTTGCTGCCCGGTGGGGCCCCACTCCGGCCCTTTACCGCCGTACGCGGCCGACGGCCCGTCGTGGCGCAGGTGACCGCAACCTCCTGGGGGCGCGGGGAACTGCGCGACCAGCCTCCGCCGGCCCGCGGGGTTACGCCGTGCCGTCCACCGACGCCTCTGTTACCCGGGGTGGGGTGTCCGGTGTGGTGGGGGCGTTGCGGTGGGAGGTGAGTTTTGTGGCCAGGGGTTCTGTGTAGCGGGCGGTGAGGGGGCCGAGGATGACCAGGATGAGGACGTAGGCCGTGGCGAGGGGGCCCAGGGAGGGTTCTATGCCGGCCGAGACCGCGAGGCCCGCTATGACGATGGAGAACTCGCCGCGGGCCACGAGCGCGCCGCCCGTGCGCCAGCGGCCCTTGGGGGAGATGTCGGCTCGGCGGGCCGCCCAGTAGCCGGTGGCGATCTTCGTGGCCGCGGTGAGCAGGGCCAGGGCGAGGGCGGGGAGCAGGACGGGCGGGATGCTCGCCGGGTCGGTGTGGAGGCCGAAGAAGACGAAGAAGACCGCGGCGAAGAGGTCGCGCAGGGGGCTGAGGAGGGTGTGGGCGCCCTCGGCCACCTCGCCGGAGAGGGCTATGCCGACCAGGAACGCGCCGACCGCAGCCGAGACCTGGAGCTGCTGGGCCACGCCTGCCACCAGGATCGTCAGGCCCAGGACGACCAGGAGGAGCTTCTCCGGGTCGTCGCTCGACACGAAGCGGGAGATCAGGCGGCCGTAGCGGACCGCTATGAAGAGGACCAGGCCGGCCGCCCCCAGGGCGATCGCCAGGGTCAGGCTGCCGGCCAGCAGGCCCGCGCCGGCCACCAGGGCGGTCACGATGGGCAGGTAGACCGCCATCGCCAGGTCCTCCAGGACCAGGACGCTCAGGATGACCGGGGTCTCGCGGTTGCCGACCCGGCCCAGGTCGCCCAGGACCTTGGCTATGACGCCCGAGGAGGAGATCCAGGTGACGCCTGCCAGGACGACGGCGGCCACGGGACCCCAGCCGAGGAGGAGGGCGGCCGCGGCGCCGGGTACGGCGTTCAGGGCGCCGTCGACCAGGCCCGCGGGGTAGTGGGCCTTGAGGTTGGTGACCAGGTCGCCGGCCGTGTACTCCAGGCCGAGCATCAGGAGGAGCAGGATCACTCCTATCTCGGCTCCTATGGAGACGAACTCCTCGCTCGCTCCCAGGGGGAGCAGGCCGCCCTCGCCGAACGCCAGGCCGGCCAGGAGGTAGAGGGGGATGGGGGAGAGGCGGAAACGGGCGGCGAAACGGCCGAGGAGGCCCAGGCCGAGGATGATCGAGCCGAACTCGATCAGGAGGACCGCGGAGTGCATGCTTTCTACTCCCGACCGAGGATCGCCGCTGCCGCGTCCACGCCCTCGCGGGTTCCCACGACGATCAGGATGTCGCCGCCCGCCAGGCGGAAGTCGGGCGCGGGGGAGGGGATCGCCTCGGCGCGGCGCAGGGCCGCCACGACGGAGGCTCCCGTGTCGGTGCGCATCTTCGTGTCGCCGAGGACCCGGCCGTTCCAGCGGGAACCGGCCGCCACCTCGATGCGCTCGGCCACCAGGCCCAGGTCGGAGGCGTAGAGGAGGCTCGCGCTGTGGTGGGAGGGCTTCAGCGCGTCGATGAGGGCGCCCGCCTCGGAACCCGTCAGGCGCAGCGACTGGGCGCAGGAGTCGGGGTCGTCGGCCCGGTACACGCTCACCGTGCGGGCACCGTCGCGGTGCGCCACCACGGAGAGATGGCGGTCCTCGCGGGTCATGAGGTCGTACTGGACCCCGATGCCCGGCAGCGGCGTCGCCCTCAGGCGTGGAGCAGACACGTTTCTTCCCCTTGTGGTTCGAGTGAGCGGTGGTCCGAGTGATCACGGGTGCCGGGTTCGCATGCTGTCAGGTCCCCGTACGGTGGCGATATGGGTGACGTGACGGATATACGCGAGCGGCGGGCACCGGCGAGGCTGGGGCCTCGGGTGTCGTACGGGAGGAGTGAGGGCCGGGCCGTGTCGCTGTTCTGGCGGATCTTCTCGCTCAACGCCGCGGGCCTCGTCGTCGCCACCGCGCTGCTGCTGGGGCCGGTCACCGTCTCCACGCCCGTCCGGCGGGGGGAGGTCGTGGTCGTCCTCGGCGGGCTCGCCCTGCTGCTGGTCGCCAACGCCCTAGTGCTGCGGGTGGGGCTCACCCCGCTGCAACGGCTGGGGCAGGCCATGGCCGCCGTCGATCTGCTGCGCCCCGGGGTGCGTGCCCCGGTCTCCGGTCCTGCCGAGACGGCCGCGCTGATCACGACGTACAACACGATGCTCGACCGGCTGGAGGCCGAGCGGGCGACCGGCGCGGCCCACGCCCTCTCCGCGCAGGAGAGGGAGCGGCACCGCATCGCGCGCGAGCTGCACGACGAGGTCGGGCAGACGCTGACCGCGGTGCTGTTGCAGCTCAAGCGGGTCGCCGACCGGGCGCCGGCGGAACTGCGGGAAGAGGTGGGGCAGGCGCAGGAGGCGACCCGGGCCGGGCTCGACGAGATCCGCCGGATCGCGCGGCGGCTGCGGCCCGGGGTGCTGGAGGAGCTCGGGCTGTCGAGCGCCCTGCGGTCCCTGGCGGCCGAGTTCACCACGCACGGACTGACCGTGCGCCACCGCGTCGGCGGTGATCTGCCCCGGCTGACCGAGGAGTCGGAACTCGTGCTCTACCGGGTCGCCCAGGAAGGGCTGACGAACACCGCGCGGCACTCGGCCGCCGACCGCGCGGAGGTCAGTCTCCGGCCGGTCGCGGGCGGAGTCGAACTCCTCGTGCGCGACAACGGCAAGGGACTGGGCGGGGCGCCGGAAGGGGCCGGGATCCAGGGGATGCGGGAGCGGGCGCTGCTGGTCGGGGCCGTGTTCTCGGTGCACGGCGGTCCCGGGCGGGGGACGGACGTACGGCTGTGCGTGCCGGTCCCGGCGGAGGTGCGCTGATGGCCGGGCCGACCCGTGTCCTGCTCGCCGACGACCACACCCTCGTGCGGCGGGGGGTCCGGCTGATCCTGGAGGGGGAGCCGGACCTCACCGTCGTGGCCGAGGCGGGGGACGGCGCCGAGGCGGTGGAGCTGGCACGCGCGCGTGAGGTCGATCTGGCCGTGCTGGACATCGCGATGCCCCGGATGACCGGACTGCAGGCGGCCCGCGAGCTGTCCCGGCGGCTGCCGGACCTGCGGATCCTGATCCTGACGATGTACGACAACGAGCAGTACTTCTTCGAGGCGCTCAAGGCCGGGGCCAGCGGATACGTGCTCAAGTCCGTCGCCGACCGGGATCTCGTCGAGGCGTGCCGGGCCGCCGTGCGCGACGAGCCCTTCGTCTACCCCGGGGCCGAGCGGGCCCTCGTCCGCTCCTACCTGGACCGGCTGCACCGCGGTGACGACCTGCCCGCGCGGGCCGTCACCGAACGCGAGGAGGAGATCCTCAAGCTCGTCGCCGAGGGACACACCACGAAGGAGATCGGCGAGCTGCTGTTCATCAGCGCGAAGACGGTGGAGCGGCACCGGGCGAACCTGCTGCACAAGCTGGGGATGCGGGACCGCCTGGAGCTGACCCGGTATGCGATAAGGGCCGGGCTCATCGACCCCTGAGACGGGCCTGCGCCTGGGTGCCGCGGCGCCGCCGCACGACGTACGCCCCCGCGAGGCCGACCCCGCCGAGCGCCAGGACCGCCCCGATCGCCCGCTCGAAGCCGGCCGGGCCCACGCTGCCTCCGGACCCGCCCTGGACACCGAGCGTGGGCAGTGGCGTGACGACAGGTGCGGTGGGTGTGGCCAGGGGGGTGGTGAGCGGCGTGGCGACGCTCACGGCGGTGTCCCTGTGCGGCAGCACCTCACAGGCGATGCCGTCGTCGCGGCCCTGGTCCTCGTCGAGACGGTCGGGGTCGGAGCGGTCGCGGTCGAACTGCGCCTGGGCGTCCTCCTGGTAGGCGAAGTCCGCGCAGTCCAGGTCGCCTTGCGCGTGTGCGACGCCGGTCAGCGGTCCGGCGATGGCCAGGACGGCCAGCGTGGCGCCGGTGAACGTGGTGCGTATTCCCATGGGTCGTGCCTTTCGGGCGGGGCCGGAACAGCCGTCACCGCGAATCTAGGGACGCGCCCGGTGTCCGGCCCGTGGAGCTGGGCCGAACGGGCGCGCACGTCACAGGAGCGCCTCCCAGTCCTCGTCGAAGTCGGCCGGGTCGAGGAACAGCACGTCCGCCGGCTCGGCCGGGCCCCGCAGGGACTGTTCCGTCCAGATGCACTTGCCCGTGGGGGTGTAGCGGGCGCCCCAGCGCGTGGAGAGGGCCGAGATGAGCTGGAGGCCCCGGCCGCCCTCGTCGGTGTCCGCGGCATGCCGGATCCGGGGCATGGTCTGGCTGCCGTCGTAGACCTCGCAGATCAGCTCGGTGGTGTGCAGCAGGCGCAGCCGGACCGGGCCGCGGGCGTGCCGGACGACATTGCCCACCAGTTCGCTGACCAGGAGTTCCGTGATGGGGGACAGGTCCTCCAGGCCCCAGGCCGTGAGCTGTTCGCGGACGAGACGGCGGGCCAGGCTCGCCGCCTTCGGGTCCTCGGGCAGGGACCGTACGGCCATCCGCTCGGCCGGCAGCGCGTGCAGCCGGGCCACCAGGAACGCCGCGTCGTCGGCCGCCTGTTGGTCCGCCGGCAGCAGACCGGCCGTCAGCGTGTCGCACAGCCGTTCAAGGTCCACGGCGGTCCCGTCGGCGTGGGCGGTGCCGAGCAGCCGCGCCAGCTCGGCCATGCCCTCGTCGATCTCCCGTGTCGCCGACTCCACCAGCCCGTCGGTGTACAGCACGAGCAGACTGCCCTCGGGCACCTCCAGCTCGGTCGTCTCGAACGGCGGCTTGGCCGCGCCCAGCGGGGGATCGGCGTCCGGTGCGGGGAAGTGCACGGTTCCGTCGGGCCGTACCAGAGCGGGCGGCGGATGGCCGGCCCGGGCGATGGAGCAGACCCGGGTCGTCGGGTCGTAGAGCGCGTACAAGCAGGTGGCGTACGACGCCTCGCTCATGCCGCCGACGATGTCGTTGAGGTGGCCGAGGATCTCGTCGGGCGCGAGCTCCAGGTCGGCCAGGGTGTGCACCGCGGTGCGCAGCCGGCCCATGGTGGCCGCCTCCGGCAGGCCGTGGCCCATCACGTCGCCGACGACCAGCGCGACCTGGCCGCCGGACAGCGGGATGATGTCGTACCAGTCGCCGCCGACGTCCGCGCCGTGCCCGGCCGGCAGATAGCGGGCGGCCGCCGTGCACGCGGGCAGGTCGGGCAGGGCCTGGGGGAGCAGGCTGCGCTGGAGTTCCCGGGACCGGGTGTGCTCGGCGTCGTAGAGCCGGGCCCGTTCCAGGGACTGGGCGACGAGGGCGGTGATGGTGGTGAGCAGCGCGCGTTCCTCGTCGTCGAGGAGCCGGGGCCGGTCGAAGGAGACCACGCAGACACCGAAGGTGCGTCCCGACGCCGTCAGCGGCAGGAACGCCCAGGACTTCTTGTCGCCGAGGGCGGGGAAGTCGGCCAGCTCGGGGTAGCGGGTGGCGTACTCGCGTGTCGAGGAGAGGAACAGCGGGAGGCCGGACGCGATCGTGTCCCAGGCGGGGTCGCCGGTCACCCCCCGGGAGCGGCTGTCGAGGAGGGCCACGAAGTCCCGGGGATAGCCGACCGCGCCGACGTGGTGGAGCCGGTCGCCCTCGCTGACCTGGACCATCAGCCCGGAGGCGGCGAACGGCGGCAGCACCCGGCGGGCCACCGCGTCCACCACGTCCCGGGAGGTCGTCGCCTTGGCGAGCTCCGTGGTCAGCTCGGCGATCCGCACCGCCCGCTCGGCCGCGGCCCGCTCCGCCGCCTGCCGCTCCTGCGCCAGCCGGCGCTTCTCGGTGACGTCCTGGAAGTAGAGGGTGCGGCCGTCGGGACCCGGCACCAGCCGTACGTGCAGCCGCCGCCGGCAGTCCGCGATGTAGACGTCGAACCCGGCCGGCTTCTCCTCGGCGCCCGCCGCCAGACAGCTCGCTCTCAGACCCGGCACCTGCCGGGTGGCCGGCAGGTCCCACAGCAGGCGTCCGAACAACTCCTCCTCGGAGTAGCCGAGGAAGCGTTCCGCCTCCACGTTGGCGAAGGTGATCCGCCACTCGTCGTCCACCGCGAGGAAGCCGTCGCTCATGTGGCGCAGGGCCCTGCTGAGGGAGTCACGCGCGGAGCGCGACTCGTTGCTCTCCCAGCCGACCCCGATCATCCGCAGGGGCTCGCCCCGCTCGTCGTAGGTCGCCCGGCCGCGGGCCTGCGTCCAGCCCCAGGTGCCGTCCGGGCGCCGGACGCGGTACTCGGCCTCGAAGACACCGTGGCCGGTGATCGCCCGCTCGACCGCCGCGAGCGTGGGCGCCAGGTCGTCGGGGTGGACGACCCGCATCCAGTCCTCGACCCGGCCGCTGAAGTCGGCGGGGCGGGTGCCGTACAGCTCCAGGGCGGCCTCGTCCCAGATGAGTTCGCCGCTCTGGATGGCCCAGTCCCACGAGCCGACCCGGACCTCCTTGAGGGCGTGCCGCAGCCGTTCCCGGTCCGGTCCGGCCTGTGGGGGGCCGGACGGCGGCGGGGCCTGGGCCATGCGGTCCTCGGTCCAGGCGACGACCTCCCGCAGGAAGTCCCAGTGCTCCGGGGTGGGTTCACCCCGCTCGCCGGCCAGGACCGTCAGCGCGCCGATGCTGCGCCGGCCGCTGAACACGGGAAGCGCGGCGAGTCCGGTGCCGGGCCAGGGGGTCCCCGCCGACGGGTCCTGGGGCAGGGGCACCCAGACGCCCTTGCCCTGCTGGAGCGCGCGGGCCGGGGCCAGCGGGCCCTCCTGGTCGACGATCTCCCAGGAGCGGGTGAGGGCGGGCGGCAGACCGGCGGACGACACCAGGCGCAGGGCGGACATCGGGCCGCGCAGGTGCACGGTCCCGCCGAGCGCGCCCAGCTCGGCGACCGCGTGCCCGAGAGCCAGCCGGAAGACCTCGCTCTCCGTCGCACCTGGGGTGACCGTGCCGAGAAGAGCGAGCCGCGCGTTCATGCAGGGAACTTATCGTTCCCGTTTCCGTTCGAAACCTGCTTCACAGTTCCCGACGAGCTGTTCCCCGGCAGTCCCTCACCTCAGCTCCGCATGCTGCACAGAAGCTGACGGGAGCGGGCTCGACGAGGCGGTGTCGGCGGACGCGAGAAGGGGGCCGGTGCGTGGTCGCGCCGGCCCCCTCCGCGAGGTGACTCAGTCCGTGCCGAACTCCATCGCCGCCCGGTCGAGGAGGACCTCGTCCTCCGAGACCTCGCCGCGGGAGGCGATCGCCTCGGCGCCGCCCTCGGGGAGCTCCGGCATGGTGCCGATCAGCCCGGTCGCGGCGGCCTGGGAGGCGCCGATGGTGGGGCTGCCGGTGCCGATCAGGCCGAGGCCCGCGTACTGCTCCAGCTTGGCGCGGGAGTCGGCGATGTCGAGGTTGCGCATGGTGAGCTGGCCGATCCGGTCCACCGGGCCGAAGGCCGAGTCCTCGGTGCGCTCCATGGACAGCTTGTCCGGGTGGTACGAGAACGCCGGGCCCGTGGTGTCGAGGATGGAGTAGTCCTCGCCCCGGCGCAGGCGCAGGGTGACCTCGCCCGTGACCGCCGCGCCGACCCAGCGCTGGAGTGACTCGCGGATCATCAGGGCCTGCGGGTCCAGCCAGCGGCCCTCGTACATGAGGCGGCCCAGGCGCCGGCCCTCGTTGTGGTACTGGGCGAGGGTGTCCTCGTTGTGGATCGCGTTGACGAGACGCTCGTAGGCAGCGTGCAGCAGGGCCATGCCGGGGGCCTCGTAGATGCCGCGGCTCTTCGCCTCGATGATCCGGTTCTCGATCTGGTCGGACATGCCCAGTCCGTGCCGGCCGCCGATGGCGTTGGCCTCCATGACCAGGTCGACGGCGGAGCCGAACTCCTTGCCGTTGATGGTCACCGGGCGGCCCTGGTCGAAGCCGATCGTCACGTCCTCGGGCGCGATCTCGACCGACGGGTCCCAGAACCTGACGCCCATGATCGGCTCGACGGTCTCGATGCCGGTGTTGAGGTGCTCCAGGGTCTTGGCCTCGTGCGTGGCGCCCCAGATGTTGGCGTCGGTGGAGTACGCCTTCTCCGTCGAGTCCCGGTAGGGGAGGTCGTGGGCGACGAGCCACTCCGACATCTCCTTGCGGCCGCCGAGCTCGGTCACGAAGTCCGCGTCCAGCCAGGGCTTGTAGATCCGCAGGTTCGGGTTGGCGAGCAGGCCGTAGCGGTAGAACCGCTCGATGTCGTTGCCCTTGAAGGTCGAACCGTCGCCCCAGATCTGGACGTTGTCCTCCATCATCGCCCGCACGAGGAGGGTGCCGGTGACGGCACGGCCCAACGGCGTGGTGTTGAAGTACGCCCGCCCGCCCGAGCGGATGTGGAACGCCCCGCAGGTGAGCGCGGCCAGCCCCTCCTCCACGAGCGCGGCCCGGCAGTCGACCAGGCGCGCGATCTCGGCACCGTAGGTCTGCGCGCGGCCGGGCACCGAGTCGATGTCGGGCTCGTCGTACTGGCCGATGTGCGCGGTGTAGGTGCACGGGATGGCGCCCTTGTCGCGCATCCACGCGACCGCGACGGAGGTGTCGAGACCGCCGGAGAAGGCGATGCCGACGCGTTCGCCGGCGGGGAGGGACGTGAGGACCTTGGACATAGGAAGATTATGCATCACCGCGTATGGTCATGCAAAGCCCCTGGTGTCGTCCCGCGCGTGATGCGCGTCATCCCCGGCGACGCGGGCCTTGGGGGCCTCCGTCGCGTGACAGACGCAGCGCGCACCGCGACCGGGGTCGCGGTGCGCACGGATGGGTTCGCCGACCTGAGCGCCGTCTGCGAGGTCCTCCAGGACCCCGGCGGCCGGGCCGTCAGGCGGGCTGGGGCAGGGCGGCGTCCGGGTGGCTGCCGAATCCGGCGTCGCGGGCGCGCAGCGCGGCGGCGGCCCGGTCGTGCACCTCCAGCTTGGTGAAGATGCGGGAGACGTAGTTGCGCACGGTCTTCTCGGCGAGGAAGAGCCGCCGGGCGATCTGGCGGTTGTTCAAGCCGTCCGCGAGCAGCTTCAGTATCTCGCTCTCCCTGCTGGTCAGCCGGGAGAACTCGGGCGGCTCCGGCAGTCGCTGCATGGTGGCGAAGTATTCGCTGAAGCGAGCGGCGATCGTGGGACTGAAGGCGGCGCCCCCGCGCGCCACGATGGGCAGGGACTGCAACAGCTCCTCCGGGCAGGCGATCCGGGCGAGGTAGCCGTTCACGCCGAGGCGGAGGGCGGAGACGATCACGTCGTCGTACTCGTTCTGCGACACCACGACGATCCGCGGCCGGGTCTCCTCCTGGCGGTACGCGGAGACGATCCAGGCGATGTTCCTGCAAATGGCGCGTCTGGACGGCGGTTCGCCGATGATCACGACGTCCGGGCGCAGCGGGCTGTTCTGGAGACATCGGCGGCCGTGCGGTTCGTCCACCGCCGTCCCGATGAGGTTGAGGCTGTCGTCCTGCTCCACGATCGCTTCGAGCCCGGCCAGAAAAACGGGATCCGCACTGAGAATGAACAGGTTGATCCGCACGACTTCGCACCCCCGTGGTATAAGCATGCTCGCCTGCAAAGACCGTGCCAGCCTAAGCTGACGAAGCGGACGGTCAACGGCCGCCGATCCCATATGGTCGCCTTCAGGCCGAGTTGGACGTCGGCCCGACCGGCCGCATAGGTTCGGCGCATGGGAGATGTCTCGCGCCGACGTCTGTTGCTCCTCGACGGAGCGGCCGCCCTCGGGTTCGCCCTGCTCCCTCAGTTGATGGTCGTGCGGCCCGGCACCGGCGGCACGCCCGACGGGGTCACCGTCGCCCTGCTCTCGCTCGTCACCGCACTGCCGCTCGCCGTACGACGCCTGTGGCCCGTCCCGGTGTTCGCGGTCGTCCTGGTCGGAAGCTGTGCGGCACTGGCCGCCGGGCTCGGCCCCGTCGTCTTCCTCGCCGCCGCATACGCCCTGTACCTGGTCGCCACGACCCGGCGCCAACAGCTCGGGCGGTCGGCCGTGCTCGTCGGCGGGGCGAGCGCGGCGGGCGCGGCCCTGCTGACGGTGACCGGCGGACAGCACTACCAGGGCGGCACCCTGGCGGTGCAACTGCTGTTCGGGCTGCTGGTGCTGGGGACGACGTGGGCCGCGGGGGCGGCCGTAAGGGAGCGCCGGGAGAGTCTGCGGCGGACCATCGAGCAGGCGGCCGAGCAGGCCAAGGTCGAAGAACGCATGCGGATCGCCCGGGACATCCACGACGTCGTCACGCACAGCGTGGGTCTCATCGCCATCAAGGCCGGCGTCGCCAACCACGTCGTCGCCACCCACCCCGAGGAGGCGCGCGAGGCGCTCACCGTCATCGAGGACGTCAGCCGTCGCGCGCTGCGGGACATGCGGGCCACCCTGAAGGTGCTGCGCCGCGAGCACGACGACGAACAGCACGACCTCCAGCCGGTGCGCGGCATGGCGGACCTGCCCTCCCTGGCCCGTACGGCCGAGGCGGCGGGCGTCCGCGTCGACCTGCGCACCGACCACGAGGAGGAACCCCCCGACGGGGTCGCGCTGGCCGCCTTCCGCATCGTCCAGGAGGCGTTGACCAACGCCGTCAAGCACGCCGCCCCGACCCGCTGCCTCGTCCGCGTCAGCGCGCGGGACGGCGTGCTCACGATCGACGTCACCGACGAGGGACCCGGGCCCGGGCACCGGCCGACCGTGCCCGGCGGCGGGATGGGACTCGTCGGGATGAAGGAGCGGGTCGCCGCGCACGGCGGCACCCTCGCCGCGGGGCCCCGGTCCGGCGCGGCGGGCTTCCACGTCCTCGCGACACTGCCGTACTGAGGACGTGCCGGATCCGCACCCCGCAGGTATGGCCGAAAGGGGCTTCATACCCCGGTATGAGGCCGCTCCGGGAAACCCGTCCGCACCGTCCCGACCCCGGTCCGATGTCCCCGGCGGCCCCCGCCGGACAGACTCGACACGTGATTGACGTCCAGAACCTGACGAAGCGGTACGGGCAGGCCACCGTCGTGGACAGCCTGACCTTCACGGTGCGGCCCGGAGCCGTCACCGGCTTCCTCGGCCCCAACGGCGCCGGGAAGTCGACCACCATGCGGATGATGCTGGGCCTCACCCGCCCGGACACCGGAACCGCCCGGATCGACGGGCGCGCCTACGCCGACCTGACCCACCCCCTGCGGCACGTCGGCGCCCTCCTGGAGACCTCGGCCCCGCACCGCGGCCTGACCGCGCGCGACCATCTGCGCTGGCTCGCCCAGAGCAACCGGATCGCCCCGGACCGGGTCGGCCAGGTGCTGGAGACGGTCGGGCTCGCGGACGCGGCCCGGCGCCGGATCGGCACCTTCTCCCTGGGCATGGGCCAACGGCTGGGCCTCGCCGCCGCGTTGCTCGGCGACCCGCCCGTCCTGGTACTCGACGAACCGGTCAACGGCCTGGACACCGAAGGCATCCGTTGGCTGCGCGACCTGCTGCGCTCGATGGCCGACGAGGGCCGCACCGTCCTCGTCTCCAGCCACCTGATGGCCGAGATGGCCCTGGTCGCCGACCACCTGGTCGTCATCAGCCGGGGCCGGCTCCTCGCCGACACCGGCATGGCGGAGTTCCTCGGGCGCCACGGACGCTCCTCCGTCAGGGTCCGCACCCCCGAACCCGAGAGGCTGGCACGGGAGTTGGAGAGCGCCGGCGCGACCGTGACACGCGTGCCCGGCGGTGGCCTCGACGTGGTCGGGATGGCGGCCGCCGACGTCAGCCGGATCGCTGCGGCGGGCGGCTTCCCGCTCGACGAACTCAGCACCAGTGCCGGGTCGTTGGAGGAGACCTTCCTCGGGATCATCGGCGAGGCGGGCGCCCCGGCCGGCGGCCTCGGCACCGGCGGCATCAACGAGGAAGGCAGGGAGTTCCGTGTCTGACACGCTCGCGGCCGTCAGGGCCGAGACCACCAAACTGCGCGGCATCCGCGGCACCCAGTGGTCGCTGCTGCTGTTCGCCGTCGTCAGCATCCTCATCGCGGCCCTCGGCGGCTGGTCCGCGAAGAACGCCCTGGAGTCCGACAACCCCAGCCTGCGCTCCGACTTCACCCCCGAGCAGGCCGGCCTCGACGGCATCCTCTACGGCCAACTGGCGCTGATCGTCTTCGGCGTGCTCGTCGTCACCAGCGAGTACACGTCCGGCATGATGCGCGTCTCCCTGCTCGCGGTGCCCCGGCGCGGCCGCCTCTACGCGGCCAAGATGGGCGTCACCGCCCTGGCTGCGTTCGCCGTCGCGGTCCCGGTCACCCTCCTCGGCTACCTGGTCACCCAGGCCGCCCTCGGGTCCCACGGATCCTCGCTGGGCGCGAGCGGCGTCCCGCGCGCCCTGGCCGGAGCCGTCGTCTACCTGACCCTGATGTGCCTGTTCGCGGCCGGCATCGCCGCGATCTCCCGCAACACCGTCGTACCGCTGGCCGTCCTGCTGCCGATGGTCCTCGCCGGCACGCACATCCTGTCCCTCATCGGAGCGACCAAGGAGATGGCCCGCTACTTCCCCGACCAGGCCGGCAACGAACTGCTCACCGTCGACTCCCCGCACACCGCCTTCGGGTTCACCGTGCTGCTCGCCTGGACCGTCGCGGCCATCGGCTGGGGCTGGGTGCGGCAGCGGCGGTGGGACAGCTAAGAGGACGGGCATAGGACGTCTGCCCCATGCCTGTGGGACATTCCGCCCCGTAGCTTCCCTGTCAGATCACGGGCCGAACAGGTCGGCCCGACCGATCCGACACGGGAGGACATCCATGTCCGCGATTTACGAGCCCCCCATGCTGCAGGAAGTCGGCGACTTCGACGAGCTCACGAAGTGCCTCGGCGTCGGAAGCTGCAACGACTTCGCCGGCTGCGGCTACGCGATCGTCTGCTTCTGGTGATCACCTCCGGTGCCGGTGCGCGTCAGCGCACCGGCACCATCCGGAGGCAACGAGGGGACGGGGAACGAGGCGACATGGAATTCGTGGTTCTTCCGGACTGTCCGGCCGCTGCCGCACTGGCCGGCCGGCTGCGCGCGGCACAGCGCGTCGACCACGCGTCGGGACGGCCCTGGATAGTCGGCGACTGGCACGGGGCCGAGGTCACCACGGTCGAGGCGGGCCCGCGTCGGATGGTCCTGCTGGGACACACCCGGCTCGACGAGAACGCCACCGCGACCGCGCTCGGCAGGCTGCGCTCACTGCACGACGTCGACACGATCGCCTCCCGGCTGCCGGGCGTCTTCCACCTGGCGGTCTCCGTCGACGGCGCAACCCGGGTGCAGGGTTCGGTCGTCGGCGCACGACAGATCTTCACGACCGCCCTCGACGGGGTGACCATCGCCGCGAGCGGGCTGGAGCCCCTGCTCCGGCTGACCGGCGCCGACCTCGACGAGAGCGTGCTGGCCGCCCGCCTGCTGGCGCCCGGCGGCCCTCCCTGGCCCCTGGCCCAGCGCCCGGTCCGGCGTGGCATCGAACCGCTCTCCACCGGCCACTGGCTGCAACTCGACCGGGACGGCCGGGCCCGGCAGATCCGCTGGTGGGAGCTGCCCGAGCCGACCCTCAGCCTCGCCGAGGGAGCGGCGGCCGTCCGCTCGGCACTGGACGACGCGATCACCACCCGGGTCGCCGCGGGCGGCACCCTCAGCGCCGACCTGTCCGGCGGCCTGGACTCCACCTCGCTGTGCTTCCTCGCCCACGCGGCGGGCGCCGACCTGGTCACCTACCACGTGATGCCGATCGACAGCGCCAACGCGGACACCGTATGGGCCCGCAGGGCCGCGGAGTCCCTCCCGGCGGCCCGGCACCACGTCCTGTCCGCCGACCGCGCCGAGAACCTGTTCGACGTCGGGTACACCGCCGACCTCGTGCACGCGGCCCCGGAAGGCCCCTCGACCTGGGCCTCCGGACTCGCCCACATCCAGGACCTGGCCAAGCGGGCCACCGCGGAGGGCGCCACGCTGCACCTGACCGGCTTCGGCGGCGACGAGCTGTTCGGCCGGATGCCGGCCTGCGCCTGGTCCCTGGCCCGTGCCACACCCGTCGGCGGACTGCGGCTGGTCAACCGCTACCGGCTGGCCAACCGCTGGCCGTGGCGGTCGACACTGCGCGCGCTGCTGGACCGGTCGACGTTCACCGAGAACCTGCGCGGGGTCGCCGCCCGCATCGACACCCCGCCCCCGCCCGTCGACGAGCCCGACTTCGGCTGGGTGTTCGCGCCCCGCCTGCCCGCCTGGGCCACCCCGGACGCCGTGGCCGCGGTCCGCGACCTCCTCGTCGACGCCGCCGAGGACGGACCCGGACCCCTGGACGCCGACCGGGCCCGGCACCAGGCGCTCGCCTCACTGGTCTTCGAGGGAACCACCGTCCGCCAGGTCAACACCGCCCTCGCGGGCACCGGCATCACCTGGGACGCGCCCTTCCTCGACGACCGGGTGGTGGAGGCGGCCCTGTCCACCCGCATCGAGGAGCGCCTGCTCGGCGGGCGGTTCAAGCCGCTGCTCACCTCGGCCGTACGGGGGCTCGTCCCCTCGGACGTCCTGGACCGCCGCGACAAGGGCGAGTTCAGCGCGGAGGCGTTCCGGGGCCTGGCCCGCAACCGGGCCCGGATCCTGGAGCTCTGCGAGGACTCCCGGCTCGCCCGGCTCGGACTCGTCGACCCGGCGGCCTTCCGGGCCGCGGTGCTGAACCCGGGACCGATGTCCCACCACCTGATGCCGATCGACACCACGGTGGCGTGCGAGAGCTGGCTGCGGACGCATCCGCGGACCCGTCCCGAGACGCACCCCCCGACCCGCACCCCGGACACGCACACGGGAGAACCCGCATGAAGCTGACCCTCGCCCGGGACGTCACCCTCACCGCCGTCGACACGGGCGCCGTGCTGCTCGACGGGCGCCGCGGCCGCTACTACCAGCTCAACCACTCCGGCGCCGGAGTCCTGCGCCAACTGCTCGACGGGGACGCGCCCGACACGGCCGCCGCCGGCCTGTGCGCCGCCGCCCCGGTCAGCGACACCCAGGCACGCCAGGACGTGCGGGCCCTCATCGACGCGCTCAGCGCCGCCCACCTCGTGGAGGTCACCTCATGACCACCCCCGCCGTCGCCGAACAGGCCCCGCGGCTGCCCTGGCACCGGCAGCTCGCCCCCCGGTGCGCGGCCGGCGCGGCCCGACTGCTGGTCCGACTGCCCCCGGCCCGGCTGCACCGCGTGCTGCGCGTGCTCAGCAAGGGGTCCCGCCCCGCCGGGCACGCCGAGGTGGCGCGGGCCCGCCGGGCGGTCGTCTCGGTCAGCACCCGGTGCGCGGGCCTCGGCTGTCTCCAGCGTTCCGTGGCCACCGTGCTGCTGTGCCGGGCGCACGGCAGATGGGCCGACTGGTGCACCGGGTTCAGGACCGAGCCGTTCGGCGCGCACGCCTGGGTGGAGGTCGACGGGCGGCCGGTGGACGAGCCGGGCGAACTCAGCGCGTTCCGCACGGTCCTGGCCGTGCGCCGCCTCTCCGAGGGGAGCCGCCGATGACGGCGATCCGGGCCGAGGGCCTCTACGCGTACTACGGCACCACGGCGGCCGTGAACGGCCTCGACCTGACCGTGCCGACGGGCAGCATGTACGGCTTCCTCGGGCCCAACGGCGCGGGCAAGACGACCACCATCAACATGCTGATCACCCTGCTGCGCCCTACGGCGGGCCGCGCCGAGGTGGCGGGCTTCGACGTCGCCGCCCGGCCCGCCGAGGTCCGCCGCCGGATCGGCATCGTCTTCCAGGAGTCCACCCTCGACCTGGACCTCACCGCCGCCGAGAACCTCCGCTTCCAGGCCGACCTGTGCGGCCTGTCCCGCCGTGCCGGGGGCAAGGCCATCGCCTCCCTGCTCGACCTGATGGACCTGTCCGAACGCCGCAAGGTGCCCGTACGGCAGTTCTCCACCGGTCTGCGCCGGCGTCTGGAGATCGCCCGCGGCCTGCTCGCCGAGCCCCTGGTGCTGTTCCTCGACGAGCCGACCACCGGCCTGGACGCCCAGACCCGCGCCGCCGTCTGGGACCACCTGGAGCAGTTGCGGCGCGAGCGGGGCATCACCGTCTTCGTCACCACCCACCAGTTGGACGAGGCCGAGCACTGCGACCGGATCGCGATCGTCGACCGGGGCAAGGTGGTCACCGAGGGTACCCCCGCCGACCTCAAGTCCGTGATCGGGGCCGACCTCGTCGCCCTGCGCACCGAGGACGACAGGCGCGCCGCCGAGGCCCTCAGGGAGCGGTTCGGCCTCTCGGCGGAGCCCACCCCGGACGGCCTGCTGTTCCGGGTCGAGCGCGCCGCCGCCCTCGTGCCCCGCCTGTGCACCGGACTCGGCGTGACGGTACGCGAGGTGACCGTCGACCCGCCCACGCTCGACGACGTCTTCCTGCACCACACCGGGCTCGCCATCCGGGAGAACGCGACCGGCCCGCGCACGCTCGGCAACCTCGGGGAGGGACTGCGATGACCCGGACCGGCACCGCACCGGCCGCACTCGACGACCGCACCGCCGTGGCACCGCCGGCCGAACGGTCCCGCCACCCCGCCCGCCCCGTCGTGCTGCTGTGGCGGCGGGAGATGACCCGGCTGCGGCACAACCCCGTACGGCTGGCCATGGGGCTCGTGACGCCCCTGCTGTTCCTCGTCGTCCTCGGCACCGGTCTCGACGCGGCGTCGTCCAGCCTCGGCAAGGCCCAGCTCAACGACTACCGGGCCTACCTCTTCCCGGGCACGCTGGTCATGTCCGTGCAGGCCCCGGCGATCGCGGTGGGCATCTCCCTGGTGTGGGACCGCAGGCTCGGAGTGCTGCGCCAGATGCTGGTCGCCCCGTTCCCGCGCGCCGCCATCGTGTTCGGCCTCGCCCTCGGCGGCGCCACCACGGGCGCCGTCTACGGCCTCATGGTGCTGTCCGTCGGCGGCATCGCCGGCATCCGCTACACGCCCATGCTGCTGGTCGTGCTGCTCGAACTCCTGCTGGTCTCCCTCATGTTCACCTCCCTCGGACTGCTCGCGGCCGTCACCATCCGGCAGGTGGACACCTTCCAGGTCGCGGTGAACCTGAGCCTGATGCCGCTGATGTTCTTCTCCGGCGCGATGTTCCCGCCCAACGGTCTGCCCGGCTGGCTCGACACCGTCGTCAAGCTCAACCCGCTGACGTACGGCGTCGACGCGGTCCGCCGCACCCTGCCCGGGCCCAGCGTGCTCACCTCGGAGCAGACCCGGTTGGTGATCGGCGGCTGGCACCCGCCCGTCGCCGCCGAACTGGGCATGATGGCCGCCCTCACCGCGGTCGCGCTCGGCTTCGCGGGCTACCGCTTCTCCCGTACGTCATGAACGGGCAAGGACAGCGCACGGTCGACGCGCCCACGACGGGTACGACGGGAACGGCCGGCACCCGGCCCGCGGCCCGGACCCGGGCGGGCCTGGTCCGGCTGGCGGCGCGGCTGGCCCTGGCGGCGGTCCTCGCCTACGCCGCCCTGGTGAAGGTCGGCGACCTCACGGAGGCCGGACGCACGGTCGCCCTCTACCGGATCGTCCCCGACGACCAGGCCCAACTCGTCGGCGGTGTCCTGCCGTTCGTCGAGCTGGCGATCGCGCTCCTGCTCGCGGCCGGGCTGGCGACCAGGATCGCGGCGGTGGGCGCGGCCGTCCTGCTGGTCGTCTACGCGACGGCCATCGCCTCGGTGTGGGCGCGGGGCATGTCCATCGACTGCGGGTGCTTCGGCGGCGGGGGCACGCTCACCGACGGCGCCGAACGCGGCTACGCGCTCGACATCGCGCGCGACCTGGTGCTGCTCGGCGCGGCCGCCCTCCTGATCCGCAACCCGCGCACCCCCTGCGCGCTGGACGCCTGGGTCCTGGACCCGAAGGAGAGAGAAGCATGACGGAGACACGCACGACGGACACCATGGTGCGCGAGATGGTGCACCGACGGCAGCGGCGGCGGCGGACGTGGGTGGTGTCGCTGGTGGCCGTGGTGGTGGTCGTGGCCGCCGCGCTCGTCGGCGCGGGCCTGGTCCGCGCCAACAACACCGCCCCCGACAAGGCGCCGAGCCGGGTGCCGGCCGGGGTCGCCGCCGACAAGTCGGGCCTAGGCGCCGCCACCGGAGCCGTACGCGTCGACGTCTACCTCGACTACCTCTGCCCCGAGTGCCGCCGTACCGAAAGGGCCCTGAACTCGGCCCTCGACAGCCTGCGTGCGCGCGGCGGGGTGAGCGTCGTCCACCACCCGGTGGCCTTCCTCGACGACCGCAGCGAACCCGCCGGCTACTCCACGCGGGCGGCCGCAGCGGCGGCCTGCGCGGCCGACGCGGGGAAGTTCGAGCAGTACTCCACCGTCCTGTTCGCCCAGCAGCCCGCCGAACAGGGTCCCGGACTCAGCGAGGCCCAGCTCATCGCCGCGGGCAAGGAGGCCGGCATCACCGAGGCGTCCTTCGCGCGCTGTGTCGAGGACGCCCGGTACCGGCCCTGGGTGCAGTACGTCTCCGACCTCGCCGCCTCCCGCAAGGTGGCCCTGACGCCGACCGTCACGGTGGACGGCCGCCGTGTCGACGTCACCGGCTCCGATCCGGGCGCCGCGCTGACCCGCGAGGTCGCGGAGGCCCGAGGATGACCCGGCTGACCGTGGCCCTCTCCGGCGACTGCATGGTCACCCGCGGCGGGCTGATCACCTCCGACCCGGACGCCGGACGGCTCCGCGAGCTCCTGCGGGGCACCGACTTCGCCGTCACCAACCTGGAGGTGGTCCCCAGCGACGGACGCGGACACCCCGTGCACAACGCGGCCGGCGGCGGCTGTCTGATCGCGGACTCCGCGGTGCTCGACGAGATCACGGCCGCCGGGTTCTCCGTGCTGGGCTGCGCCAACAACCACGCCATGGACATGGGAACGGAGGGCGTGCTCGGCACCGTGGACCTGCTGCGGGAGCGGCGGATCCCGTACGCCGGCATCGGCGCCGACCTCACCTCCGCGCGCCGGCCCGTCTACACCGACCGGCCCGGCGGCAGCCTGGCGCTGATCTCCTGCACCACGACGTTCCTGCCCGGCCAGGAGGCGGCCGACCCGTCACCGGAGCTGCCCGGGCGCCCCGGCCTCAACCCACTGCGGCACACCGCGACCATGCTGGTGACGGCCGCCCAGATGGAGGTGCTGCGCACGATCGACGCCGAGACGGGCCTGCGGGCCCGCCGGGCCGAGGCCCGCTCCCTGCTCGGAATCGACCCCGCCCTCCTCGCCCCCGACCGGCTCGCCCTGTTCGGCACCCGCTTCCGCACGGCGGACGCGCCGGGCTTCACGACCGAGTGCGATCCGCGCGACCTCGACGAGATCTCCCGCTGGGTCGGCGAGGCCCGGCTGCGCGCGGACCTCGTCGTGGTGAGCGTGCACTCCCACGAGCCCGGCCCGACGCCCGAGACCCCGGGCGAGTTCCTGCGCGCGTTCGCCCACCGGATGATCGACGAGGGCGCCGACGCCGTCGTCGGACACGGGCCGCACTTCCTGCGGGGAGTGGAGGTCTACCGGAACCGGCCGATCTTCTACAGCCTGGGCAACATCGTCAGCCAGATCGAACTGGCCGACCGCGTCTCCGCCGAGGACTACGCCAAGGTCACCACGGAACGGCCGCCCACCCCCGGCCGCTACTACGACCGGCTCAGCGGCCACGGCACCCGGCTGTTCGCCCCGCACCGCCGCTACTGGCAGTCGCTCGTGCCGGTCCTCACCTTCGACGACGGCACCCTGACGGCGGCCCGGCTGCACCCCGTCGACCTCGGCTTCGGCCGGCCGGTCCACCACCGCGGCCGCCCCCGGCTGGCCGGCCCCGCCGAGGCCGAGAAGACCCTCACCGACATGGCTCAGCTCTCCCAGCCGTACGGTACGAAGGTCACGACGTCCGACGACGGCACCGGGGAGCTGCTGCTGGACCTGGAGTGAAGGGCCGTACAGCGCAGTCGAGTTGGTGAGGGAACCCCGCTAAAGTGGCGTATACCGTCAACCCCCGCAAGCGGACGAGGATCGAGGATCACGCAATGGCCGACGCGGTCCGGGTCCTGATCGCGGACGACCAGGCGCTGCTGCGCGGGAGCTTCCGGGTCCTGGTCGACTCCACGCCCGGCATGGAGGTCGTCGGCGAGGCGGGGGACGGCGCCGCGGCGGTCCGCCTCACCCGCTCCCTCACCCCGGACGTCGTCCTCATGGACCTGCGGATGCCCGTCATGGACGGCATCGCCGCCACCCGGGAGATCTGCTCCGACGAGACGCTCTCCGGTGTCCGGGTGCTGGCCCTGACCATGTTCGACATGGACGAGTACGTCTACCCGGCGCTCCAGGCGGGCGCCAGCGGCTTCATGCTCAAGGACGCCTCACCGTCCGACCTGGTCAACGGCATCCGGGTCATCGCCACGGGCGAGGGCGTGCTGGCCCCGAGCGTCACCCGGCGCGTCATCGCCGACTTCTCCCGGCGCGGCGAGACGGCCCGCCCCGCCCCACGGCTCATCGGCCTGACCAACCGGGAACAGGAAGTCCTCGTCCTGATCGCCAACGGGCTGTCCAACCAGGAGATCTCCGAGCGCCTCGTCATCAGCATGCCCACGGTCAAGACCCACGTCGGAAGCCTGCTGGCCAAGCTGCACGCCCGGGACCGCGCGCAGTTGGTGATCATCGCCTACGAGAGCGGCCTGGCCGAGCGGGGCATGCCCACCTGAGCGCGTCCGGGCCGGCGGCCGGGTCTCGCGGCTTCCGCGAGCGCCTACCCTTGACCCATGACCATCAGCAGCGACCGGAGCCCGGCAGTGGACGTTTCATCTCCGAAAACGTACGAAGTGCGCACCTACGGGTGCCAGATGAACGTCCACGACTCCGAGCGATTGTCCGGCCTGCTGGAGGAGGCGGGATACGTGCCCGCCCCCGAGGGCTCCGACGGGGACGCGGACGTCGTCGTCTTCAACACCTGCGCGGTCCGGGAGAACGCCGACAACCGCCTCTACGGCAACCTCGGCCGCCTCGCGCCGCGCAAGGCCTCGCGGCCCGGCATGCAGATCGCCGTCGGCGGCTGCCTCGCTCAGAAGGACCGCGACACCATCGTGCAGAAGGCGCCCTGGGTGGACGTCGTCTTCGGCACCCACAACATCGGCAAGCTGCCGGTCCTGCTGGAACGCGCGCGCGTGCAGGAGGAGGCGCAGGTCGAGATCGCCGAGTCGCTGGAGGCGTTCCCGTCCACGCTGCCGACCCGGCGCGAGAGCGCCTACGCGGCCTGGGTGTCGATCTCCGTCGGCTGCAACAACACCTGCACCTTCTGCATCGTCCCGGCGCTGCGCGGCAAGGAGAAGGACCGCCGCACCGGCGACATCCTCGCCGAGATCGAGGCGCTGGTCGGCGAGGGCGTCTCCGAGATCACGCTGCTCGGCCAGAACGTCAACGCGTACGGCTCCGACATCGGCGACCGCGAGGCGTTCAGCAAGCTCCTGCGCGCGTGCGGCTCGATCGAGGGCCTGGAGCGCGTCCGCTTCACCTCCCCGCACCCCCGCGACTTCACCGACGACGTGATCGCGGCCATGGCCGAGACGCCGAACGTCATGCCGCAGCTCCACATGCCCCTGCAGTCCGGCTCGGACACCGTCCTCAAGGCGATGCGCCGCTCCTACCGCCAGGACCGCTACCTCGGGATCATCGAGAAGGTCCGCGCCGCCATGCCGGACGCCGCGATCTCGACCGACATCATCGTGGGCTTCCCCGGCGAGACCGAGGAGGACTTCGAGCAGACCATGCACGTGGTCCGCGAGGCCCGCTTCACGAACGCCTTCACCTTCCAGTACTCCAAGCGCCCCGGCACCCCCGCGGCGACCATGGAGGAACAGATCCCCAAGGAGGTCGTGCAGTCGCGCTACGAGCGCCTCGTCGCCCTCCAGGAGGAGATCTCCTGGGAGGAGAACAAGAAGCAGGTCGGCCGCACCCTGGAGCTGATGGTCGCCGAGGGCGAGGGCCGCAAGGACGGCGCCACCCACCGCCTCTCCGGCCGCGCCCCCGACAACCGCCTGGTCCACTTCACGAAGCCCGACCAGGACGTCCGCCCCGGCGACGTGGTCACGGTCGAGATCACCTACGCCGCTCCCCACCACCTCCTCGCCGAAGGCGCCGTCCTCGACGTGCGCCGCACGCGCGCGGGTGACGCCTGGGAGAAGCGGAACGCGGCCGAGGCCGCCAAGCCGGCCGGTGTCCTGCTCGGCCTCCCGAAGATCGGGGTCCCCCAGCCGCTGCCGGCGGCGACGGGCGGCTGCACGGCGCACTGAGCGCACATCGACGAGGGGGCGGGCATGGCGCAATGGGTGGTGGTCGTCCAGTACGGCGACGACGGCGTCGACAACTCCACCTGCGAGGAGGTGACGCGCTTCGAGGACACCGGAGACCGGGCCCGGGCCCGTCTCTACGAGATCGCCTGCACCCACTCGCCGCGCAAGAGGCTGCGTCAGCAGGGCCGCGAGGTCTATCGGATCGGTGACGGGGACGCCTACTACGCCCGGATCAAGGGCGTGGTGAGCACGTACCTCGCCACGTACCGGCTGGCCGAACTGGTGTGGAGCACGACCGCCGAACAGAAGCGCCCTTGGCGGTAGGCTCCCGATCATGCTCGTCGCCGCCGCTGTCTGCCCGTGTCCGCCCCTCCTCGTGCCCGACATCGCCGCGGGCGCCGCGCCCGAGCTGGACTCCGCGCGGACAGCGTGCACGGACGCGCTGGCTGTGCTCGCCGCCTCACGGCCCGACCTCCTCGTGGTCGTCGGGCCCGCGGAGCTCAGCGGGCGAGGAGTGTTCCCGGAGGGCAGCCGCGGGTCGTTCCGCGGTTTCGGTGTGGATCTCGACGTACGTCTGGGCCGGGACGCGGAGTCCGAGCGCGAACTCCCGCCCTCCCTCGCCGTCGCCGCCTGGCTGCTGGAGCGCACGGGCTGGGCGGACGCCCCGATCGAGGGACTCGGAGTGGGGGAACCCCTGGAGCCCGAGCGGTGTATCCAGACCGGGAGGGACATCGCCGGCCGGGCCGAGCGGGTGGCACTGCTGGTGATGGGCGACGCCAGCACCTGCCGCACGCTCAAGGCGCCGGGCTACCTCGACGAGCGCGCGGCCCCCTTCGACGCGGAGGTGGCGCGTGCGCTGGGCGCGGCCGACGTGGCGGCCCTGCGCGCGCTGGACACCGACCTGGCGTACGCGCTGAAGGCCTCCGGCCGGGCCTGCTGGCAGGTCCTCGCGGGCGCGGCGGAGGACGCGGACCTCGGCGGCTCCCTCCTGTACGAGGACGCGCCGTACGGCGTGGGGTACGTGGTGGCGACCTGGTCCTGAGGGCCGTGGGGGCCCGTGAAACGGCGGACGGCCGGGAGCGTGTCGCCCCGCGGCCGTCCGCCGATGCGCCGTGCTCTAGTTCCGCTCAGGAAGCCGGCGGCGAGGTCGGCGGCGGTGAGGCCGGCGGCGTGCTGCCGTCCGCCGGTCCCGGTGTGCCGTCGTGGTGCGCGAGGCGGTCCATGGCGTCCTTGGCCTTGCCCGTGCCGGTCTGGATCCTGTCGCTGTACTTGCCCTTGGTCTTCTCGTCCACGACCTTCGCGGCCTTGTCGAGACCGTGCTGGATCTTGCCCCCGTGCTGCTGCGCGAGGTCGGAGACCTTGTCCTTGGCCGGGTTGAGCTTGGCCTTCAAATTGTCCAGGAGACCCATCGTTCACCTTCCCACGCGGGACAGTTACGTGCGGGCGCCGTCACCGGCCTCGTGATCGGCCGCCTCGTCGGCGGACTGCTGCTTGGGGATCTCGACGCCCTCGGCGGCGGCGTCCTCGCCGGCCTGTGCCGTCGACCCGTCCGTGCCCTCGGCCTCCGCGGTCCCGGTGACCTCGGCCCGGGGCTCGCCCCCGGCCTCGGTCGCAGCACCGGCCTCGGCCGAAGGACCGGCCTCGGCGCCGGTCGATCCCTTCGCTTCTGCCGCCTCCTCCGCCGCGGGCTCGGCCGTCGGAACGTCGGCCTGCTGCTCGGCGGTTGACGCCTCCTCCGAGGCCTTGGACCTGCGGAGAAGTCGTGCGAAAACGCCCATATCCACTCCATACGTTACTCGTGCGGGGGAAATCCCGCGTCATCCGGAGCGCCCGTTCGCGCCGTCCGGATCGCCGCCTCCGGAAACAGGGCGGCGGACACCACGCAACTGGCAACGACGCCGGATGCGCGCCGTCACGTAACTCGTTCGAGGTGGTGCTCCGAGGTTTGCGAGACTGGGGCGGTGAGCAGCGCACCCCCCGCCCCCCGCGTCATCGCCGTCGTCGGACCCACTGCGGCCGGAAAGTCCGATCTGGGCGTCTTCCTCGCCCAGCGACTGGGAGGCGAGGTCGTCAACGCCGACTCCATGCAGCTCTACCGAGGGATGGACATCGGCACCGCCAAGCTGACGCCCGAGGAACGCGGGGGCATCCCGCACCATCTGCTGGACATCTGGGACGTGACCGTCACCGCGTCCGTCGCCGAGTACCAGCGGCTGGCCCGCGCCCGGATCGACGCACTGCTCGCCGAGGGCCGCTGGCCGATCCTCGTCGGCGGTTCCGGACTGTACGTCCGCGGGGCCGTCGACAACCTGGAGTTCCCCGGCACCGACCCCGAGGTCAGGGCCCGGCTGGAGGAGGAACTCGTGCTGCGCGGCTCCGGCGCGCTGCACGCCCGCCTCGCCGCCGCCGACCCCGGGGCGGCGCAGGCGATCCTGCCCAGCAACGGCCGCCGTATCGTCCGGGCCCTCGAAGTGATCGAGATCACCGGCAAACCCTTCACCGCCAACCTCCCCGGCCACGACTCGGTCTACGACACCGTCCAGATCGGCGTCGACGTCGCCCGGCCCGAGCTCGACGAGCGCATCGCGCGCCGGGTCGACCGGATGTGGGAGGCGGGCCTCGTGGACGAGGTCCGGGAGCTGGAGGCGCGAGGGTTGCGTGAGGGGCGCACGGCGTCCCGCGCGCTGGGATACCAGCAGGTGCTCGCGGCGCTCTCGGGGGAGTGCACGATGGAGGACGCGCGGACCGAGACGGTCCGTGCCACGAAACGCTTCGCGCGCCGTCAGGATTCATGGTTCAGGCGCGACCCGCGGGTGCACTGGTTGAGTGGGGCCGCGGAACACCTCACGGAACTTCCGCAGCTCGCACTGGCGTTGCTCGAACGACCGGTTACAGCCTGATCACGTCCTGGCATCGGGACGCTCCGGCCGTCATCCCGGCCTCCGGCGCCGTGCCATCATCGAGCTTCGATCGACCAAGTGGAGTCCGAGTTGGGAGGGCGCGTGGCGATGGAGGCCGGCCCTCGCGACACCGCACAAGGCACCGAGCCCCTCACCGCCGAGAGCGGTGAACCGGAGCAGGACGCGGAGCGTCTGAGCCCCGACGGGCCCGACGACACCCAGGGCGGTGTGACCGACGACGGCCCCGAGCCCGGGGAGATGTTCCCGGGCGGCGAGGAGGTCGAGGTCGAGCTGCGCCCCCAGCGGCGCCTGCGGATCTGGCAGCTCGCTCCCATCGTCTCGCTGGCCGCGGTCGGCTCCCTGATGTTCGCCTTCCCCCTGGCCTTCGACTTCGGCGACAGCGGAGCGGTGATCGCGATGCTGGGCCTGCTCATCTGCTTCTGCGCGGCCGGCTGGGGCATGATGGCCGCGCGCCGCGTTGGTTACACGTGGCCGGGGCTCCCCCAGCGCGGATCCGGCCGCCGCGCGGACTGGCGGGTCGTGACCGGCTACGTGCTGCTGGTGGCCGTGGTGGTCGTACTCGCCGTGTGGCGGGTGGCAAGACTGCGCTGACCCGAGCCTGGCGCACGGGGCGCGGTGAAACGGGGGTCCAGTGGACGCGGCGGGTCTTACGGGCACGGGTCTGACGGTGGTGAGTCTGTCGGACGGCTCGGGTCTGTCGTACGGCGTGGGTCTGACGGGTGTGGGCTGGGCGGACGTGGGGTCTGACGCCGGTGGCTCTGTTGGACGTCGCGGGTGTGTCGGACGTGGGCTGGGCGGACGTATACCTGGCGGAGGCGGGTCTGTCTGCGGTGGGCCTGCCATACGGCGCGAGTCTGCCGGACGGCGTAGGTCTGACGGGCGTGGGCTTGGCGAACGTGTACCTGGCGGACGTGGGTCTGACCGCGGTGGGGCCGGACGGCGCGAGTCTGGCGTACGGCGTAGGTCTGACGGACGTGGACTGGGCGGCTGTGTGCCTGGCGGAGGCGGGTCTGACTCCGGTGGCTCTGTCGGACCCCGCGGGTGTGCCGGACGTGGGCTGGGCGGACGTATACCTGGCGGAGGCGAGTCTGTCTGCGGTGGGGCCGCCGGACGTGGGCATGCGGGGACTGTCGGACGCGTGATCCGCTATCGCACCGGCGCCGCGTCCGCAGCCCCACCACCCCGTGGTCGAAAAGCCGCGCTCCCTTACGATCGAAGAATGCGCACCCGGATCGCCTTCCTCAAGGGCCACGGCACCGAGAACGACTTCGTGATCGTCCCGGACCCCGAGAACGCCCTCGACCTGCCCCCCGCCACCGTCGCCGCCCTGTGCGACCGCCGGGCCGGCATCGGCGGTGACGGCCTGCTCCACGTCGTACGGTCCGCCGCGCACCCCGAGGCCACGCACATGGCCGGCGAGGCGGAGTGGTTCATGGACTACCGCAACGGCGACGGCTCGATCGCGGAGATGTGCGGCAACGGCGTACGCGTCTTCGCCCGCTACCTCCAGCGCGCCGGCCACGCCACCGAGGGCGACCTCGCCGTGGCAACGCGCGGGGGAGTGAAGACCGTGCACATCGCGAAGAACGGCGACGTCACCGTCGGCATGGGCAGGGCGCTGCTCCCCGAGGGAGACGTCACGGTGAGCGTCGGCGACCGGAGCTGGCCCGCACGGAACGTGAACATGGGCAACCCGCACGCCGTGGCCTTCGTGGACGACCTCGCCCACGCCGGCGACCTGTACTCCCCGCCGCCCTTCAGCCCGGCCTCCGCCTACCCGAGCGGGGTCAACGTCGAGTTCGTGGTCGACCGCGGCCCCCACCACGTCGCCATGCGCGTGCACGAGCGCGGGGCGGGCGAGACCCGGTCCTGCGGCACGGGCGCGTGTGCTGTCGCCGTCGCCGCGGCCCGCAGGGACGGCACCGACCCGGCGGCCACCGGCACCCCGGCGACGTACACCGTCGACGTGCCCGGCGGCACCCTGGTGATCACCGAGCGGACCGACGGCGAGATCGAGATGACCGGCCCCGCGGTGATCGTCGCCGAGGGCGAGATCGACGCCGACTGGCTTGAAAACGCGGGTCGTTGACCATATGAATCGCAATGATCAGGGCCCCGGAGGCATCGAACCGCAGCCTCCGACCCTTTGTGCGATTCAGAACCGCAGTCCGTCGCAGGACAGGTGGCGCGAAATCGTAAACCTACAAACCTTCGCTCGAATGGGTGATCCGTTTCACGCTCGCCGAGAGGCGGTCAGCCGGGCGTGATGGGCTCGGTAGCATCAAGCACCGGCCCGGACGGGGGACAGATGCCATCCCCTGAGCCGTGTCCGCCATGGGGCACCCCGTCCGCCGGTCCACGCAGCCGGAGGTGCCCATGAGTGCGGAGGCGACGAACCCCGCGACCCCAGGTCCGGTAACAGGCCCGGCCGCCCGCTGGCGGGCGCGCATCGACCTGCGCCGCCTGGGCCGTGCCGCGCTGCTCGGCCCCGCCGCCCGCGACCGGCTGCCCGACGCGATCAGTCACGTCGCCGAGGCCCACCGCGCCCACCACCCCGACGCCGACCTCGAACCCTTGCGCCGCGCCTGGGTGCTGGCCGAGTCCTCGCACCGCGGCCAGATGCGCAAGAGCGGTGAGCCGTACATCACCCACCCGCTCGCCGTGACCCTGATCCTCGCCGAACTCGGCGCCGAGACCACCACCCTCACGGCCTCCCTGCTCCACGACACCGTCGAGGACACCGAGGTGACGCTCGATCAGGTCGGGGAGGAGTTCGGCGCGGAGGTCCGCTTCCTCGTCGACGGCGTCACCAAGCTGGAGAAAGTCGACTACGGCGCCGCCGCCGAGCCCGAGACCTTCCGCAAGATGCTCGTCGCCACCGGCAACGACGTCCGCGTGATGTCGATCAAACTCGCCGACCGGCTGCACAACATGCGCACCCTCGGCGTGATGCGCCCCGAGAAACAGGCCCGCATCGCCAAGGTCACCCGCGACGTCCTCATCCCGCTCGCCGAACGCCTCGGCGTCCAGGCCCTCAAGACCGAACTGGAGGACCTGGTCTTCGCCATCCTCCACCCCGAGGAGTACGAGCACACGCGTGAGCTGATCGTCGACAACGCCTCCCGCGCGGACGACCCCCTCGCCGAGATCGCCGAAGAGGTGCGGGGGGTGCTGCGCGAGGCCGGTATCCAGGCCGAAGTCGTCATCCGGCCACGGCACTTCGTCTCCGTGCACCGGACGGCCCGCAAACGCGGCCGGCTGCGGGGCGCGGACTTCGGCCGGCTGCTGGTCCTGGTCGGCGAGGACGCGGACTGCTACGGCGTCCTGGGTGAACTGCACACCTGTATGACGCCGGTCGTCTCGGAGTTCAAGGACTTCATCGCCGTACCGAAGTTCAACCTGTACCAGTCGCTGCACACCGCCGTGGCCCGCGGCGACGGCCAGGTCGTCGAGGTCCTCATCCGCACCCACCAGATGCACAAGGTCGCCGAGGCCGGTGTGGTGGCGCTCGGCAACCCGTACGTGGGTCCCGCGGAGGAGCCCAGTTCGGCCGACGGCGAGCGGGTGGACCCGACCCGGCCCGGCTGGCTCTCCCGGCTCCTCGACTGGCAGGCCGCCGCGCCCGACGCGGACACCTTCTGGTCCACCCTGCGCGAGGACCTCGCCCAGGACCGCGAGATCACCGTGTTCCGGCCGGACGGCGGCACCCTGGGCCTGCCCGAGGGGGCGACCTGCGTGGACGCCGCGTACGCGCAGTACGGCGAGGACGCGCACGCGTGCCTGGGTGCTCGTGTCAACGGCCGCCTGGCGACCCTGAGCACCGTTCTGAAGGACGGTGACACCGTCCAGCTCCTCATGGGCCAGGACCCGGCCGCCGAGCCCTCCACGGAGTGGCTGGAGCACGCCCACACCCCCGCCGCGCGGATCGCCATCCAACGGTGGATCGCGACCCACCCCGCGCACGAGACACCGGAGCGGAGCGCGACGGTCGGCGTTGCGCCTGAGGCCGCGCGCCCCCTCCGCCCCGCGATCGCGGAGCCGTCGGCCGCCGACACACCCGACAGCGCGGGTCGGAGCAGCGCCGAGCCGCAGACCCCCGACGACCGGGCCGGTGCCGCCGTCGCCCTCGTCGACCAGCCCGACGCGACCGTACGGCTCGCCGGCTGCTGCACGCCCGTACCGCCCGACGAGATCACCGGCTTCGCCGTGCGCGGGGGAGTGGTCACCGTGCACCGCGTCGAGTGCGCCGCGGTGGCCCGTATGAAGGGCACGGGGCGCAGGGAGGTCGGCGTGCGCTGGGGCGACACCGCCGGGTGCCGCGTCACGCTGTTCGCCGAATCGTTCGGCCGCCCGCACCTCCTGGCCGACCTCACCGAGGCGATGGCCGGCGAGGGCGCCGAGATCGTCTCCGCGACCGTCGAACCCCCCAGCCAGCAGCGCGTCCGCCACACCTATACGGTCCAACTCCCGGACGCGGCCCAGCTCCCGGCCCTGATGAGGGCGATGCGCAATGTGGCAGGCGTGTATGACGTCAGCCGGGCGCAGGGGCCTGGGGTGTGAGGGAAGTCCTTGGCCCGCGCTTCAGCAAGGGCCGGCCCAGAGGCTGAGGCTGGGCAGAGCCGCCTGACTATCGACGCCTCAAGGCCCCCGACCAGACGCCTGCCGACGCCTCAAAGAGGGCGCGCGTCCAGGATCGTGCCCGTACCGCATGGGCCGCATCCGCACGACACAGTTGGCACACCGTCCGACCTAGGGAGGCCCGCGCCCGGACACCCTCTGGGCCACACCCCACGGCCCGCGCGCGAAGCGCCCTCGACCGCCCCACGCGCGCGTGCACACCGTCACAGAACCGTCCGCGTCCCCTCGACGTGACCGGAGGACCCCGTTCGAGTGGGCCGGTCGCGCGTCGTCGCCGTGGGGCACGTGCGCGCTGGTAGCGGTGATGCATGCCGCTCACCTCCCGCACGCACGCCGACCCCGCCCACGTCGACCGCCCAGCCCCCGAGGCCCCCGGCCGCCGTACCGGGAGTGCCCGACGGCACAAGGCGGCCGCGCTGCTCGCCTCCGCCGTCTCCGTCTGTCTGCTCGCCGCGAGCGCCCCCGCCACGCCGCTCGGCGTCGGGGACCGCCTCTTCCCGCACCTCGGCAACCCCGGTTACGACGTGGCGTCGTACGACCTCTCCTTCGCCTATTCCGGCAACAACAGCAAGCCGCTCACGGCCGTCACCACGATCGACGCCTGGACGACGGCCGACCTCGACCGCGTCAACCTCGACTTCGCCCACGGCGAGGTCCGGTCGGTGCAGGTCGACGGACGGCCCGCGACCTTCACCGGCGCGGGGGAGGACCTCGTCGTCACCCCCGAGGAACCGCTGCCCGCCGGTAGCTGGATGCGCATCACCGTCCGGCACACGAGCGACCCCGTCTCCGCCGCGGACCGGGACGGCGGCTGGGTGCGCACCGTGGACGGGCTCGCCATGGCCAACCAGGCCGACGCCGCCCACCTGGTGTTCCCCTGCAACGACCACCCCTCCGACAAGGCGCTGTTCACCATCCGGGTCACCGCCCCCGACGGCTACACGGCCGTGGCCAACGGACTGCCCACAGGCGTGGAACGCGTCGGCCCGACGACCACCTGGACGTACCGCACCCAGCACCCCATGGCCACCGAACTCGCACAGGTGTCCATCGGCCGCTCCGCCGTGCTGCACCGGGAAGGACCGCGCGGACTGCCCGTCCGGGACGTCGTGCCCGCGAAGGACCGCGCCCAGCTCGAACCCTGGCTCAAGAAGACCCCGGCCCAGCTCGCGTGGATGGAGCACAGGGTGGGGCCGTACCCCTTCGAGACGTACGGCATCCTCATGGCCGCCGCCGACACCGGCTTCGAGCTGGAGACCCAGACCCTCTCCCTCTTCGAGAAGGACCTGTTCACCGAGCCCGCCTACCCCAAGTGGTACGTCGAGTCGATCATGGTCCATGAGCTCGCCCACCAGTGGTTCGGCGACAGCGTCAGCCCCCGCGCCTGGTCCGACCTGTGGCTCAACGAGGGACACGCCACCTGGTACGAGGCCCTGTACGCCGAGGAGAAGGCGGGCCGCACCCTCGACGCCCGCATGAAGGCCGCCTACGGCGCCTCCGACCGCTGGCGCGCCGCCGGCGGCCCGCCCGCCGCGCCCAAGCCCCCCAAGCCCGGCCAGAAGATCAGCATCTTCCGGCCGAACGTCTACGACGGCGCCGCCCTCGTCCTCTACGCCCTGCGCCAGGAGATCGGCCGCAGTGCCTTCGAGAGCCTGGAACGATCCTGGGTGCAGGAACACCGCGACGGCACGGCGTCGACCGCCGACTTCGTGCACCTCGCCTCCGAGATCTCCGGACGCGACCTCGGCGGTTTCCTCCAGGGCTGGCTCTACGGCGAGAAGACCCCGCCCATGCCCGGCCACCCGGACTGGAAGGCCGTGGCACCCGCCGCGGCACCGGTGAAATAAGGCGATGACGAGACGCCCCGTGCCGTGCGACCATCTTCAGGTCGGCGCGGCACGGGGCGCGGGCGCGGGAATCTCCCGGGACGCTCGTGCGTTGTCATATTTGACCGCCGAATCGGTATCCCCATCGACGTAAGGATCCAATGACCTCCTCTTCATCCCCTTCCCAGGACACGCAGCGCCTCGCGCACACATACGCCGAAGGTCTTCGGGCCGATGCCCTGATGGAAGAGGACGTCGCCTGGAGCCACGAGATCGACGGAGAGCGGGACGGCGACCAGTTCGACCGCTCCGAGCGCGCGGCCCTTCGCCGTGTCGCCGGCCTCTCCACCGAACTCGAGGACGTCACCGAGGTCGAGTACCGCCAGCTCCGTCTGGAGCGGGTCGTCCTCGTCGGCGTCTGGACCACGGGGACCGTGCAGGACGCCGACAACTCCCTCGCGGAGCTCGCCGCCCTCGCGGAGACCGCGGGCGCACTCGTGCTCGACGGCGTCATCCAGCGCCGCGACAAGCCCGACGCGGCCACCTTCATCGGTTCCGGCAAGGCCCTGGAGCTGCGCGACATCGTCGTCGAGTCCGGCGCGGACACCGTCATCTGCGACGGCGAGCTCAGCCCCGGCCAGCTCATCGCCCTCGAGGACGTCGTCAAGGTCAAGGTCATCGACCGTACGGCCCTGATCCTCGACATCTTCGCCCAGCACGCCAAGTCCCGAGAGGGCAAGGCGCAGGTCGCGCTCGCGCAGATGCAGTACATGCTGCCGCGACTGCGAGGCTGGGGTCAGTCGCTGTCCCGTCAGATGGGCGGCGGCAAGGGCGGCGGTCTCGCCACCCGTGGTCCCGGTGAGACCAAGATCGAGACGGACCGGCGCCGGATCCGCGAGAAGATGGCGAAGATGCGCCGGGAGATCGCGGACATGAAGACCGGCCGCGAGATCAAGCGCCAGGAACGCAAGCGCCACAAGGTGCCCTCGGTAGCCATCGCGGGGTACACCAACGCCGGCAAGTCGTCCCTGCTCAACCGCCTCACGGGCGCCGGCGTCCTGGTCGAGAACGCCCTGTTCGCGACCCTGGACCCCACCGTCCGCCGGGCGGAGACCCCGAGCGGCCGGCTGTACACCCTCGCCGACACCGTCGGTTTTGTACGGCACCTGCCGCACCACCTGGTCGAGGCGTTCCGCTCCACCATGGAGGAGGTCGGCGAGTCCGACCTGATCCTGCACGTGGTGGACGGCTCGCACCCGGCCCCGGAGGAGCAGCTCGCCGCGGTACGCGAGGTGATCAGGGACGTCGGTGCCACCGGCGTGCCCGAGATCGTCGTGATCAACAAGGCCGACGCGGCGGACCCGCTGACCCTCCAGCGGCTGATGCGGATGGAGAAGCGCTCCATCGCGGTCTCGGCCCGTACCGGCCAGGGCATCACCGAGCTGCTCGCCCTGATCGACAACGAACTGCCCAGGCCGTCCGTCGAGATCGAGGCGCTCGTGCCGTACACCCACGGCAAGCTCGTCGCCCGCGCCCACGACGAGGGCGAGGTGATCTCCGAGGAGCACACGGCGGAGGGCACCCTGCTCAAGGTGCGGGTCCACGAGGAACTGGCCGCGGAACTCGCCCCGTACGTGCCGGCACCGGTTGTGGCCTGAGTCCCGTAGCACTGCTGGAAGGCCCGCCCCTTGCTACAGGGGGCGGGCCTTCGGCGTGTTCAGTCCGGTCACCGGCGTGCGCGCTCGGCGGCGTGCTGACGGCGGACGGGGTGCTCGCTGGGCGCTGATGGCGGACGGAGCACTTGGCTGGGTGCTGATGGTGGATGGGGCGTTCGGCCGGGTGCTGGCGGCGGACGGGGTGCTCGGCTGGGTGCTGGCGGCGGATGGGGCTGTCGGTCGGGTGCTGGCGGCGGACGGGGTGCTCGCTGGGCGCTGATGGCGGACGGGGTGCTCGCCGGGTGCTGGCGGCGGACGGGGCGGTCGGCTGGGTGCTGATGGTGGATGGGGCGTTCGGCCGGGTGCTGGCGGCGGACGGGGTGCTCGGCTGGGTACTGACGGCGGACGGGGCACTCGGCCGGGTTATGACGGCGAAACGGAAGCCGTCAGTGTCCCGCGAACTTCGCACTGACTCCCTCGTACACGCCCTCCGCCACCTCACCCAGCCGGGGTCCGGCCAGCCAGCCCGCGTTCACCGGGCCGATCGAGGTGTTGGACACCAGCGCCGGTTCGCCGTCCGCACCGGTCGCGACCCAACCGCCGCCGGACGAACCACCGGTCATCGTGCAGCCGATCCGGTACATCGTCGGATTCGAGGCGTTGATCGACAACCGTCCCGGCCTGTCCTCGCACTGGTACAGCGTCTCCCCGTCGAACGGCGCCGCCGCCGGATACCCACTGGCCGTGATGCTCTCCACCTGCCGCACCGCCGGCGCGGCGAAGTCCACCGGCAGCGCCGAACCGACCGTCTCCTCCAACGACTTGCCCGTACCGCCCTCCTCCGGCGTCACATGGATGACCGCGAAGTCGTACGGTGCACCGTCCCCGCCGGTCGGGCCGCCCTGCGCGATCCACTGGTCCGAGGTCCCCGCCCAGTCGGCCCACCAGACGCCGTAGGGAGCGAGCTCCTCCTCGGTCGCACCGGCCAACTCTTCGGCCCTGAGAGCCTGGTCGTTGTACGACGGCACGAACGCGACGTTGCGGTACCAGCCGCCACTCCTGCCCGCGTGCACACAATGCCCCGCCGTCCACACCAAGTTGGACTTGCCGGGAGCGGCCGGGTCCGCCACGACCGTCGCCGAACAGACCATCGTGCCTTCGGGGGAGTCGAAGAACACCTTGCCCGCCTCGGCGACCCTGTCGTGGTACGTAGGCGACACGGCCTTCGCGTCCACCGGTGCCGGCTCCGGATCGGTCACCCCCTGGTCTCCCGAGAGGTCGCTCTCCTGGACACCGCGGTCGGGATCCTCTGCCTCCCGCATCCGCTCCGGGTCCCACAGGCCCTCGATGATGGGGTTGATGTAGTCCTGGGCCTCGCGCAGCCAGTCGTCCCTGTCCCAGTCCTTCCAGGCACCGCCCTTCCATTGGTCGACATCGATCCCGTGCTCCTTGAGCCGGTCCCTGATGTCGTCCGGGATCGTGATCTTGCCGTCCCCCTCGGACGCGGCGGAGGCCGAGGCCTGCGCGTTCGCGTCCGGACCACCCGAGCCGCAGCCCGTGGCGGTCAGCGCGAGCACCGAGGCCAGGGCCAAGGCGGCCAGCACGGGGGAGGTCCTGCGACCCGCACCCCTTCCGCCTTCGTCGCGAGCCCTCAACGACAGCGGTTCGGATCGCATCCTCTGCCTCCCCCTGGTGTGGACGAACCCGGCACCGGAACCGGGCACTTCCCGCCGACGCCCCACGAGTTCGCCTCCCGGCACCGCGCCTTGGAACGCCATCACACACTATGCGCCCGCTATGGGGGACTTCCGACGGAACCGCAACAGTTTCGTCACGTCAAAGATCTTCGGACAACCCGTAACCCGCTGCACAGTCCGGGGTTGGTAGCGGTGGGGGTCGCTGCCGGCGGACGGCTCGGTCCCCCACGCCCCAAACCCCGGCGTTCTCCCGACAGTCGGGGCATCGATGTGCCGGGAAGTCGAGCAAAGGGTCACGGGGCTCCGTATGTCGGGGCGGGCGAGTCCGCGAGGGAACCGCTTGCCCCTGCACAGCGCGACGACGGGAGAACCATGGCCGTGACCGAGACCGCATCCGGAAAGGCCACGGCGGAGCCCACCGCCGACGCGGAACCGTCGCCGGCCCGCTCCACGCACGAGGGGATCCTGCGCCGCCAGGCGGCCCGCGAGTCGGCGGCGCGCACCTACGCCCGCGCCCTCCCGATCGTCCCCGTCCGCGCACGCGGGCTGACCATCGAGGGCGCCGACGGCCGCCGCTACCTCGACTGCCTCTCGGGCGCCGGCACCCTGGCCCTCGGACACAACCACCCCGTTGTCCTGGAGGCCATCCGCAAGGTCCTCGACTCGGACGCCCCCCTCCAGGTCCTCGACCTCGCGACCCCCGTCAAGGACGCCTTCATCACCGAACTGTTCCGCACCCTCCCTCAGGGACTCGCCGACCACGCACGCGTCCAGTTCTGCGGACCGGCCGGCACCGACGCGGTGGAGGCCGCCTTCAAGCTCGTACGCGCCGCCACCGGTCGCGACGGCCTGCTCGCCTTCACCGGCGCCTACCACGGCATGACCACCGGCTCCCTCGAAGCATCCGGTGACTCCTCCGGCGGCCGGGTCGTCCGGCTGCCCTACCCACAGGACTACCGCTGCCCCTTCGGCGTCGGTGGCCCCCGCGGCGCCGAACTCGCCTCTCGCTGGACGCAGTCCGTCCTCGACGACCCCAAATCCGGGGTGCCGCTGCCCGCCGGGATGATCCTCGAACCCGTCCAGGGCGAGGGCGGGGTCCTTCCGGCCCCGGACGAATGGATGCGTCGCATGCGCCGCATCACCGCCGACCGCTCGATCCCGCTCATCGCCGACGAGGTCCAGACAGGGGTCGGCCGCACCGGCGCCTTCTGGGCCGTCGAGCACAGCGGCATCACCCCCGACGTGATGGTCCTCTCCAAGGCCATCGGCGGCAGCCTTCCGCTCGCCGTCATCGTGTACCGCGACGACCTCGACGTCTGGGAACCCGGCGCCCACGCCGGCACCTTCCGCGGCAACCAACTCGCCATGGCCGCGGGCACGGCCACGATGGCCTACGTCCGCGAGAACAACCTCACGGCACGGGCGGCCACGCTGGGGGCGCGGATGCTGGAGCAACTCCAGGCGCTGGCACGGGAGTTCCCGGTGATCGGTGAGGTGCGGGGGCGGGGGCTGATGATCGGGGTGGAGATGGTGGAGGCGGGGGGTGCGGAGGACGCGCCGCATGTTGAGCAGGGCCGGGGGCTCCTTGGTTCGGGTGGCCCTGCCGGGGCCAGTGGGCTCGGTGGACTGAGCGGGCTCGGCGGCCTTGGTGGCCTTGGTGGGGCTGATGAGGCAGGTGCAGCCCTTGAGTTCGATGAGATCGGCGATCTCGCGGCGGGCACGCTCGGGCCGGGTAGGACTGGCGCTTCGGCGGTGCCTGGATTCATCCCCAGCCCTCGCCCAGCTTCTCCGGACCTTGCCGCCGCCGTCCAACGGGAGTGCCTCCGACGCGGCCTGATCGTCGAACTCGGCGGTCGTCACGCGAGCGTCGTCCGCCTGCTCCCGCCCCTGACGATCACCGACGAACAGGCGAACGCCGTCCTCGACCGCCTCGCCGCGGCTGTGGCAACGGTGGCCCGCAGCCACAGCCGCGGCGAGGGGAGGCAGCGGGAGCACCGAGGTTGGGACCGGGGCGCGGGGGCGGGATAGCCGACCGCAGTCCCGCCTGCCACCGGAGTCACCTCTCCTCCCGAAGTCGGCGTGACTGCCACACCCGGGGCCGGGGTCGGAGATGTGGTCCGGGTGGGCGGCCGAGATCGCGACTGAGTTGGAGCCGCCTTTCTGGAGACAGTCGAGCCCGGTACCGGAGTCGGGGCCAGGCCAGAAGCCAGATGTCGCCCCGGCCCCCCGCAGCCGTGACCACCACCCCTCGCATCCGAAGGACTGCAGTCCTCCAGCAGGTCCCGCAAGGAACCTCCTGACCATCCCCGACAGAACAACGTCGACCCGCCCCCCGCGAGACAGCAGCAACTGAGCCAGAACCCCAAGGCACAACCCCAAAGCAGAACCACCCCGAGGAACACCGAACTTGAACACCACCCCCACCCCCCACAACTCCACCCCCGCGCACCCGCGCAGCAACTCCGACACGTTCCCCTCCCCGCAACGCCCCTCCCGTCCCGCCCACACCCCGTCCCAGGGCGGGCCGCCGGAACGAGAACTTCTGCGCGGTGACACCACCGACCCCCTGAACCACTCCGACCCGCACACCGCAGCCGAAGCCGCGGCCGTGGAGAATCTGCTCCGCTGCTGGGTCCGCGAGACCGACCTGCCCGCCCCCGCCGACGGCATCCTCCGCATCCCCCTCCCCGCCAGTGGCACGTCTCTCCTCACCCCCGTCCACTACTGGTCCCCGACCGGATGGCACCGCTTCGGCCACCCTCGCCTCGCCGACGCCCCCGACCAGGCCCCGCCGGCCGACGCGGTCACCGTCGCCGCACTGCTCACCCGCGAGTCGCTGGGAACAGAGACCCCCGCCTCCGTAGGCGGTGCCGAACTCGTGGCCCGCGTCGCCGACTCCGTTCGCCGCACCGCCACCTTCGTCAGCGAACGCCGCAAGGACCCCGACGACAGCCCCGACCTCTTCCTCAGCGCCGAACAGGCACTCGTCCTCGGCCACCCTCTGCACCCGGCCCCGAAGAGCCGCGAAGGTCTCTCCGAAGCCGAAGCAGCCCTGTACTCACCCGAATTGCGCGGCTCCTTCCGCCTGCACTGGCTGGCTGTCGACCCCTCCCTCCTCGCCACCGACTCGGCCTGGACCGAGCGCGGCCGTCCCGTCGCCGCCGCTCAACTCACCCAGCGACTCGCCCACCCCGACCTCTCACTGCCCGACGGACACACGGCCCTGCCACTGCACCCCTGGCAACTCCGCGAGGTCCGGCACCGCCCCGAGTCCGCCGCACTCTTCGACAACGGACTGCTCCAGGACCTGGGCGTCCACGGCTCCCCCTGGCATCCCACCTCCTCCGTACGCACTGTCCACCGCTCCGGCACCCCCGCCATGCTCAAGCTCTCCCTGGGCCTGCGCATCACCAACTCCCGCCGCGAGAACCTCCGCAAGGAACTCCACCGCGGTGTCGAGGTGCACCGGCTCCTTCGCAGCGGTCTGTCCAAGGAGTGGCAGGCGGCGCATCCGGCGTTCGACATCGTCCGCGACCCGGCCTGGCTCGCCGTCGACGGACCTGACGGCACTCCCGTCCCCGGGATCGACGTAGTGATCCGGCACAACCCGTTCACCCCTTCCCATGACGTCACCTGCATCGCCGGGCTCGTCTCACCACGCCCTGTCGCCCGAGCCGGCGCCACGGAGGGCGGTCCGGTCAGGAGTCGTCCGGGCAGCGGTCGTCCGGGCAGTGGTCGTCCGGACTGGGACCGTGCGGACAATGGCCGCTCGGACACGGCACGTTGGGAGACGGACCGGCCAGCCTGGCGATCCCGACTGGCCGAGATCGTCACCCGCCTCGCCGCCCGCACCGGCCGTCCGCGAGGCGCGGTCGCCGCCGAGTGGTTCCTGCGCTATCTGGAACACGTCGTCCGTCCCGTGCTGTGGCTCGACGGTGAGGCGGGGATCGCTCTGGAGGCACACCAGCAGAACACCTTGGTCCTGCTGGACGGCGACGGCTGGCCCGCCGGCGGCCGCTACCGCGACAACCAGGGCTACTACTTCCGTGAGTCCCGCCGGGCTGAACTCGACGCCCGGCTGCCCGGCATCGGCACACACAGCGACACCTTCGTCTCCGACGAGGTCACAGACGAGCGTTTCGCCTACTACCTCGCGATCAACAACGTCCTCGGCCTCATCGGTGCCTTCGGGTCCCAGCACCTGGCCGACGAGCGGCTGCTGCTCGCCGCCTTCCGCCGCTTCCTCGGCGACGCCGCCTCCGGCCCCTCCCCACTGCGCACCTCTCTTCCCGGTCACCTGCTCGACTCGCCCGTCCTGCGCTGCAAGGCCAACCTGCTCACCCGTGTGCACGGTCTGGACGAACTTGTCGGCCCGGTCGACACCCAGTCCGTCTACGTCACCATCGCCAACCCCCTTCACTCCTGAGGAACATGACCCGCCCCGCCTTCTGAGAGGAGCGCCCCCGTGTCTCCCACTGACGCGACCGCCGACGCCGTTTCCACCCCCGTGCCCGACGTCGGCGACGGAACCTGCCCCGCTCCGGGCGAGGAAGACACCGCCCGGGGCGACCACGGGGACACGGGGGACGGCAGCACCGACCAGCGCGCTGACCGGAGCACCGACCACGAGGACACACTGGAACTGCGTCTGCCCGACGAACTCATCGCGCTCATCGAGACCGGCGGCTCAGACGGGGACGCGGACGCAGATGCCGGCACCGACTCGGGCACAGGTGACGCCGACTCTGACACCGGAACCGACCACCGGTACGGGTACGGATACGGATACGGGCACCAGAGCCGACACAACGGCACCACACCCCCCGCATCACCCCCCACGAACAGCTACGACCTGGTGGACGGAGTCGCCGAGTGGGGGGCGATCAACACCCCCGCGGGCGTGTTCCACCTCGTCCCCGTACGCGTCGAGCGCGACCTTCCCCTCGTCTGCCGTTGGATGAACGACCCAGCCGTGGCCGCGTTCTGGGAGCTGGCCGGGCCCCAGAACGTGACGGAGGAGCACCTGCGGTCCCAACTGGACGCCGACGGACGCAGCGTTCCCTGCCTGGGCGTGCTGGACGGCACCCCGATGAGCTACTGGGAGATCTACCGCGCAGACCTGGATCCGCTGGCCCGCCACTATCCGGCGAGACCGCACGACACCGGTATCCATCTCCTCGTCGGTACGGTCTCCGACCGGGGGCGCGGTCTCGGCAGCACTCTGCTCAGAGCCGTAGCCGATCTCGTACTCGACAAGCGACTTGCCTGTGCCCGCGTCGTCGCGGAACCCGACCTTCGGAACATTCCGTCCGTCACCGCCTTTCTGGGCGCAGGCTTCCGCTTCTCTGCCGAGGTGGACCTGCCCGCCAAGCGGGCGGCCCTCATGATCCGAGACCGGTCCCTGCGCGATTTGATGTAGCAACGCGTCATCGTGCAATCACTTTTGGTACACCGCTCGTGCCGAGTCGGTTCCCACCCGCAGCGAAACTTTTTCCTCAGCCGGTCCCGACCCATCCTCGGCGGACCTGACCCGGTCAAAGTCGACTCGATCTGAGCCGGCGCGAACCGATCCGAACCGATGCCAGCAGATTCGAACCGATGCGAGTCGATCCCGACCTCCGCCGTCCCCTCTCCGAGGAGGTCCGTCCTGATCCCGCCCCTCGTCCCAGCATCTCTTCACACCCCACTCCGCACCCCTCTCCCCGCTTTGATCACCCCTTTGTCAGTGCTGAGCCGTAGGGTGGTCGCGCTATGACGAAGCCCTCACTCCCCGAACTCCTGCATGCTGCCGTCACTGCCGTCGGCGGTACGGAGCGCCCCGGCCAGGTGACCATGGCCGAATCCGTCGCGGATGCGATCGACGACGGTTCCCACCTGCTGGTGCAGGCCGGCACCGGTACCGGAAAGTCGCTCGGCTACCTCGTGCCCGCGCTCGCACACGGGGAGCGGGTCGTCGTCGCGACGGCCACCCTGGCCCTGCAGAGACAGCTCGTCGAGCGCGACCTGCCGCGCACCGTCGACGCGCTGCACCCGCTGCTGCGTCGTCGCCCGGAGTTCGCGATGCTCAAGGGCCGGTCGAACTATCTGTGTCTGCACCGCCTCCACGAAGGCGTTCCGCAGGACGAGGAGGAGGGCCTCTTCGACCAGTTCGAGGCCGCCGCGCCCACCAGCAAGCTGGGCCAGGACCTGATTCGGCTTCGGGACTGGTCGCAGGACACCGAGACCGGTGACCGCGACGACCTCACGCCGGGTGTCTCGGACCGCGCCTGGGCGCAGATCTCCGTGTCCTCCCGCGAGTGCCTGGGAGCGACCAAGTGCGCCTACGGCGCCGAGTGCTTCGCCGAGATGGCCCGCGAGCGCGCCAAGCTCGCCGAGGTCGTCGTCACCAACCACGCGCTGCTCGCGATCGACGCCATCGAAGGCGCCCCCGTCCTGCCCCAGCACGAGGTGCTGATCGTCGACGAGGCGCACGAGCTGGTCTCCCGGGTCACCGGTGTCGCCACCGGCGAGCTCACCCCGGGCCAGGTCAACCGTGCGGTGCGCCGCGCCGCCAAGCTGGTCAACGAAAAGGCGGCCGACCAGCTCCAGACCGCTGCCGAGGGCTTCGAGCGGCTGATGGAGCTCGCGCTGCCCGGCCGGCTGGAGGAGATCCCGGAGGACCTCGGCTATGCCCTCATGGCCCTGCGGGACGCCGCCCGTACAGTCATCTCCGCGATCGGCGCGACACGCGACAAGTCGGTCCAGGACGAGGACGCGGTCCGCAAGCAGGCGCTGGCCTCCGTGGAGTCGGTGCACGACGTGGCGGAGCGGATCACCAACGGTTCGGAGTGGGACGTCGTCTGGTACGAGCGCCACGACCGCTTCGGAGCCTCCCTGCGGGTGGCCCCCATGTCGGTGTCAGGCCTGCTGAGGGAGAAGCTGTTCGCGGACCGCTCCGTGGTCCTGACGTCGGCGACCCTGAAGCTGGGTGGCGACTTCAACGGCGTAGGGGCGTCCCTGGGGCTCGCTCCGGAAGGGACCGAGGGCGAGGACCTGCCGAAGTGGAAGGGCCTCGACGTCGGTTCGCCGTTCGACTACCCCAGGCAGGGCATCCTCTACGTCGCCAAGCATCTCTCGCGCCCCGCGCGGGACGGCGACCGGGTGGACATGCTCGACGAGCTCACGGAGCTCATCCAGGCGGCCGGTGGCCGCACCCTGGGGCTCTTCTCGTCCATGAGGGCCGCACAACTCGCCGCCGAGGAACTGCGCTCCCGAATTCCGGAGTACCCCATCCTCCTCCAGGGCGAGGAGACCCTCGGCGAACTGATCAAGAACTTCGCGGCCGACCCCAAGACCTGTCTCTTCGGCACGCTGTCACTGTGGCAGGGCGTCGATGTGCCCGGCCCCAGTTGCCAGCTCGTCGTGATGGACAAGATCCCGTTCCCGCGCCCCGACGACCCCTTGATGAGCGCCCGCCAGAAAGCGGTGGAGGAGGCGGGCGGCAACGGCTTCATGGCCGTCGCGGCCACGCACGCCGCCCTGCTCATGGCCCAGGGCGCCGGCCGCCTCGTACGCGCGTCGGGAGACCGTGGCGTGGTCGCCGTACTGGATCAGCGGCTGGCGACAGCGCGCTACGGCAGCTATCTGAAGGCGTCACTGCCTGACTTCTGGTACACCACGGACCGTAACCAGGTGCGGAAGTCGCTGGCTGCGATCGATGCCGCGGCGAAGGTCACGGAAGCGGCTGAGGTCGCCGAGGAAGCGGAGAAGGCCCAGGCGGAGCTTGCCGCCGAAGCCGAGAAGGCCCAGGCGTAGCGCGGGTGAACGCCTGTGGGCCTGACCCGTGTCGGGTCAGGCCCACAGGAGATGCGCGGCGGCCCGTCACGGCGCCGGACAGCGCAGGGCCCCGGAACCGGCGCAGGGGTTCCGGGGCCCGGTCTTGATCGGCGAGGCCTTCCGCGGTGCTCAGACGCGCCGCAGAACCGCGACCACCTTGCCGAGGATCGTCGCGTCGTCGCCCGGGATCGGCTCGTACGCGGAGTTGTGGGGGAGCAGCCAGACATGGCCGTCCTCGCGCTTGAAGCGCTTCACGGTGGCCTCGCCGTCGAGCATCGCGGCCACGATGTCGCCGTTCTCGGCGACGGGCTGGCGGCGGACGGTGACCCAGTCGCCGTCGCAGATCGCGGCCTCGATCATCGAGTCGCCGACGACCTTCAGCACGAAGAGCTCACCGTCACCGACGAGCTGCCGGGGGAGAGGGAAGACGTCCTCGACGGACTCCTCGGCGAGGATCGGGCCACCGGCGGCGATCCGTCCCACCAGCGGGACGTACGACGCGGCGGGCTTGCCCGCGGTGTCCGTGGGCTGCACCGAGGCGCCCTGGTCCGAGCCGCGCACCTCGTACGCGCGCGGGCGGTGCGGGTCGCGGCGCAGGAAGCCCTTGCGCTCCAGTGCCATGAGCTGGTGTGCGACGGACGAGGTGCTGGACAGGCCCACCGCCTGGCCGATCTCCCGCATGGACGGCGGGTAGCCGCGCCGCTGGACGGAGTCCCTGATGACCTCGATCACCCGGCGCTGCCTGTCCGTGAGTCCCGAGCTGTCGGCCCGGATGCCTGGCGGTCGGCCCGGCAGGGAGCGCTTGTGCCCCTCGGGATTCGCGGCTTCGTTCATCGCATGCACCGGCTCGAGTCGGCCCTGGGTACGGTCCTGGGCAGTGATGGTGGCACTGTCTGCGGTCGTGGTCACGTCGGCCCCTCTCGATGGTCTCCCTGCTGGACAACGGTAGTTGCTTTCGAAAGGTTGCGCCAAACACACGTTCGAGTGAAAAATCGCGAAGCGCCTGACGCGATCATGTGTCTGGGTGTATGGCTAACGCGCCGCCTGCCGAACAAAAGGGCCCATTGCTGTACTCTTCACCGCCGGATGGCGACCTCGCCGGTTGTTGCCCCAGTCTGCCACCCGGTGCCCCGCGGGCCCGGTACCGGCTCCCATCTGTGCGGGAATCCCACGTCCCCTCCTTGTGGCGCCCACGGTATCTCCGCATGCGTCGCAGGGATACGGCTGTGCGTCGTGTTAGCCCGGCGCCGGGACCGGCCCTATGGCACATGCCAATACGGGCGCGACACGGGGTGTACGGCGTGTATGCCGTGCCAATCCCTACATGTAGTGCTTGGATTGCTACAGCAGCCCAGAAGTTGTGGTCCCCCGGGTCTCCACGCCCGCAGCGATCGCCTATGCTTGGGGCTGCTTCGAGGGGCCCATGGGGCTCAGCGAGGCTATTGAGTCTGCTGTGAGGAGGTTGGGAGTTCATGCACTGCCCCTTCTGCAGGCACCCCGACAGCCGCGTCGTCGACAGTCGTACGACCGACGACGGCACGTCGATTCGCAGGCGCCGCCAGTGCCCGGACTGCTCCCGTCGTTTCACGACCGTGGAGACGTGCTCGCTGATGGTGGTCAAGCGGTCCGGGGTCACCGAGCCTTTCAGTCGTACCAAGGTCATCAACGGTGTGCGCAAGGCGTGCCAGGGACGGCCTGTCACCGAGGACGCGCTCGCCCAGCTCGGCCAACGGGTCGAGGAGGCGGTGCGGGCCACCGGAAGCGCCGAGCTGACCACCCATGACGTGGGGCTGGCCATACTCGGCCCGTTGCAGGAGCTCGATCTCGTCGCATATCTGCGATTCGCCTCCGTCTACCGGGCGTTCGACTCGCTCGAGGACTTCGAGGCGGCGATCGCGGAACTGAGGGAAGACACGGGACCCCCCGCCGCGGACGACGAGGACCGCGGAGCGGCTGAGGGCGGCGACGAGGCCGCCGCGGGGAGCCAAGAAGACGAGCGCGGGCCCGGAGGGACTGCTCAAGTCCCCGAGCCCGCCCGCGCCGCCGACTGATCGGCGGGCCGGACCGGGCCAGCACCCCGGGCCGGCCGGACGGCGGCGAACCAGGATCTGTTGCGGGCGGTAGTGAGTGGGTGCCCGCAATACCAGACAGAACACCGTGCCACGGGAACAACGGGGCACTTCAGGGCGTTTACGCCCGTACAGGGAGGCGGCATGACAGAGACGGCGAGCGGTCCGGCACGGAGTTCCCGCGCCAAGGGCACCAAGGCGACTGCGAACAAGGGCCTGCGCATCGAGCGCATCCACACCACCCCCGGCGTGCATCCGTACGACGAGGTGGAATGGGCGCTTCGTGACGTCGTCATGACCAACTGGCGCGACGGCTCGGTCAACTTCGAGCAGCGTGGCGTCGAGTTCCCCGACTTCTGGTCGGTGAACGCGGTCAACATCGTCACCAGCAAGTACTTCCGCGGTGCCGTCGGCACCCCTCAGCGCGAGGTGAGCCTCAGGCAGCTCATCGACCGCATCGTGAAGACCTACCGGAAGGCCGGCGAGGACTACAAGTACTTCGCCTCGCCCGCCGACGCGGAGATCTTCGAGCACGAGCTGGCGTACGCCCTCCTGCACCAGATCTTCAGCTTCAACAGCCCTGTGTGGTTCAACGTCGGCACGCCCCAGCCGCAGCAGGTCTCCGCCTGCTTCATCCTGTCCGTCGACGACTCCATGGAGTCGATTCTCGACTGGTACAAGGAAGAGGGCATGATCTTCAAGGGCGGCTCCGGTGCCGGCCTTAACCTCTCGCGCATCCGCTCCTCCAAGGAACTGCTGTCCTCGGGCGGCAACGCCTCGGGTCCGGTCTCCTTCATGCGCGGTGCCGACGCCTCCGCAGGGACGATCAAGTCGGGTGGCGCCACGCGTCGCGCCGCCAAGATGGTCATCCTCGACGTCGACCACCCCGACATCGAGGACTTCATCGAGACCAAGGTGAAGGAAGAGGAGAAGATCCGCGCCCTGCGCGACGCGGGCTTCGACATGGATCTGGGCGGCGACGACATCACGTCCGTCCAGTACCAGAACGCCAACAACTCGGTCCGCGTGAACGACACGTTCATGAAGGCCGTCGAGCAGGGCGGCAAGTTCGGACTGACGTCCCGCATGACCGGCGAGGTCATCGAGGAGGTCGACGCCAAGGCGCTGTTCCGCAAGATGGCAGAGGCCGCCTGGGCCTGTGCCGACCCGGGCATCCAGTACGACGACACCATCAACCACTGGCACACCTGCCCGGAGTCCGGCCGTATCAACGGCTCGAACCCCTGCAGCGAGTACATGCACCTGGACAACACGTCCTGCAACCTCGCCTCGCTGAACCTGATGAAGTTCCTGAAGGACGACGGCAAGGGCAAGCAGTCCTTCGAGGTCGAGCGCTTCGCGAAGGTCGTCGAGCTCGTCATCACCGCGATGGACATCTCCATCTGCTTCGCTGACTTCCCGACCCAGAAGATCGGCGAGAACACGCGCGCGTTCCGCCAGCTCGGCATCGGCTACGCCAACCTCGGCGCCCTGCTGATGGCGACCGGCCACGCCTACGACTCCGACGGCGGCCGTGCCCTCGCCGGCTCCATCACCTCCCTGATGACCGGCACGTCGTACAAGCGTTCCGCCGAACTCGCCGCGGTCGTCGGCCCGTACGACGGCTACGCCCGCAACGCCCAGCCGCACCTGCGGGTCATGAAGCAGCACTCCGACGAGAACACCAAGGCCGTCCGTATGGACGACCTGGACACGCCGATCTGGGCCGCCGCCACGGAGGCCTGGCAGGACGTGCTGCGCCTCGGCGAGAAGAACGGTTTCCGTAACGCCCAGGCGTCCGTCATCGCCCCGACCGGCACCATCGGTCTCGCGATGTCCTGCGACACCACCGGTCTTGAGCCCGACCTCGCGCTGGTCAAGTTCAAGAAGCTGGTCGGCGGCGGCTCGATGCAGATCGTCAACGGCACGGTCCCGCAGGCCCTGCGCCGCCTGGGCTACCAGGAGGAGCAGATCGAGGCGATCGTCGCCCACATCGCCGAGCACGGCAATGTGATCGACGCCCCCGGCCTCAAGCACGAGCACTACGAGGTGTTCGACTGCGCGATGGGCGAGCGTTCCATCTCCGCGATGGGTCACGTCCGCATGATGGCCGCGATCCAGCCGTGGATCTCGGGTGCGCTCTCCAAGACGGTCAACCTGCCGGAGTCGGCGACCGTCGAGGACGTCGAAGAGGTCTACTTCGAGGCCTGGAAGATGGGCGTCAAGGCGCTCGCCATCTACCGCGACAACTGCAAGGTCGGCCAGCCCCTCTCCGCGAAGACCAAGGAGAAGGAGAAGACCGAGGTCACGGAGAAGGCCGAGGCGACCATCCGCGAGGCGGTCGAGAAGGTCATCGAGTACCGTCCGGTCCGCAAGCGCCTCCCCAAGGGCCGTCCCGGCATCACCACGTCCTTCACGGTCGGCGGCGCCGAGGGCTACATGACCGCCAACTCCTACCCGGACGACGGTCTCGGCGAGGTCTTCCTGAAGATGTCCAAGCAGGGCTCCACCCTCGCGGGCATGATGGACGCGTTCTCCATCGCGGTCTCCGTCGGCCTCCAGTACGGCGTGCCGCTGGAGACGTACGTCTCGAAGTTCACCAACATGCGCTTCGAGCCGGCCGGCATGACGGACGACCCGGACGTGCGGATGGCGCAGTCGATCGTCGACTACATCTTCCGCCGCCTGGCGCTCGACTTCCTGCCCTTCGAGACCCGCTCCGCGCTCGGCATCCACTCCGCCGAGGAGCGTCAGCGCCACCTCGAGACCGGCTCCTACGAGCCGACCGAGGAGGAGGTCGACGTCGAGGGTCTGGCCCAGTCGGCGCCGCGGACCCAGGAGCTGAAGGCGGTCGCCACGCCGAAGGCCGAGGTCGAGGCGGCCAAGCCCGCCCCGCAGCAGGCTCACACCAGCGCCGAGCTGGTGGAGATGCAACTGGGCATCCAGGCCGACGCCCCGCTCTGCTTCTCCTGCGGTACGAAGATGCAGCGGGCCGGTTCCTGCTACATCTGCGAGGGCTGCGGTTCGACCAGCGGCTGTAGCTGATCTGAGTTAGCCACCAGGGCGGTGCGGTCGGACCTCGACCGCACCGCCTTCGGCTTTTCCGTTTCTCCACCGGAAGATCACACGTTAGGCTCCCCCAGCGCACGACCGGCGCGAACGGCAGGGTGGGGGACACGGGGAACATGGCAGAGCAGCAGGCCGCCGATGTGGCGCAGGGCGTGAGACAGTCCGAGAAGGCGCCGAACGAGTGGGGACAGGCCCTGGCGGCGCTGGTGTTGGTCGGAGGGCTCGCCGCTCTTCTGTTGTCAGGGACCTTTCAGCAGAAGTCCAGTGACCCGGAGCCGGCCGAGTGCCACACGTCGGACGACGCCCGGCCGTCGAAGCCCGTCTCAGGCGTGCAGTTGTGCATGGCGCTGAACCGGGCGGACCTGCCCACTCTGCTGGGCACGCCGACCGAGTACGCGATGAACGCCAGCGGCAACGAGAGCGTGGGCGACTGGGCCGACGGCACCAAGACCGTCACACCTGAGGCGGAGGTCCAGCTCTCCACCTACTCCGTGAAGCTCTCGACGTCCGACGACGACGTCCCCGTGGTCGAGATGGCCGGCTTCCTGGGGAGTTCGGCGGAGAAGAGGACGGTGGGCGGGCACCCGGCGGTCCTCTACTCGGACCGGACCATCGCCCTCAAGTTCAACCTCGGTGGCGGCAAGGTCGACACCGGCCCCGGCGGCATCGCCCGCAGCCTGCTGGTCGCCAAGGACACCGAGGACGGCGGCGGCTACTACGCGGTCTCCATATGGCGTCAGGACGACGTCCTGCCCGACGACCTCGCGCTGTTCCGCGTCGCCGAGACGGTGTTGCCGACGGTCCCGGGCCGGACCGCCGGCTGACGCGTCACGCCCGGCCCATGCTCCGGGTGAACGTCGCGGGGTCCTCCTCGAAACCGCTGATCCCCGGGTGGAAGTCCCAGGTGCCGTCTTCCTGGCGCACGAACTCCGCGACCTTCGCGGCCGTGGCGCCGAGGACGCCGCCGAAGTCGTCCTCGGCCAGGACCGTGTAGCCCTCGCGTATGCGCAGGCCCGGATTGATCACGCCGACGAAGGTGCGGTGCGCGGAGCGCTGCTGGATGACGGTGCCGACGACCACGCGCGTGTACCGGGCGTCCAGCCGGTCGAGTTCGAGGGTCATGACCTCGTCCCAGCCGAAGCCCTTGCCGTCCTTGCTGTCCCGGTTGAGATAGATCGTGCCGTCGGGTGAACGGCTGTCGAAGTGCACCACATAGGCCGGATCACCGTGCGGATCGCTCGCCACGTAGGTCGCGGCGACGATGTCCAGGTCGGTGGCCGGCTGACCCGCTGGACTCGGATCCCACTTGAGCGAGACCTCGACCTTGCGGATCCCCTTGTTGATGCCGCTCACCAGATTTCCCCTTCCCCCAGCGCCCAGGGCCCGAACTGCCGGTCAGGCAAGACCGGTTGTCCATCCTGCCACGCGCGTCCGACACTCGTGGGTCGCCTCTGCCGCCGAGCGTGACCGGCGCCACGCCCCGTGGCCTTACCATGGCGCGGTGCTGGTCAAGTGGATTCGCTGCACCGTGGTGGACCGCCGCGGGTTCGAGCGGGGGCAGCGAAAGTGGGCGGGGCTTCTGGGAGAGCCGGGGTTTCGGGGACAGGGCGGAGGCTGGAGCCGGGGGCGGCAGGGTGTGGCGCACATCTTCTCCTTCTGGGAGAGCCGTTCCTTCTACGACTCCTTCATGGCGCGTTCCCACGACCGGCTCGCGGCGGCCCAGTCAGGCACGTTCAAGGACATCCAGGTCAAGCTGTTCGACTACCGCTTCGACGTGAAGACGGGCTTCGAGCCCCGCTTCACCGACGCCGATCTGGTGCGGTTCGCCCACTGCCGCGTCCATGAGGAGCGCGCGGAGCACTTCACCCTGATGCAGGAGAAGGTCTGGAACCCGGCGATGGCCGGTTCGCCCGGCATGATCCGGGGCCTGTTCGGCGAGGCCCCGGGCAACGAGTTCCTGGTGCTCTCGATGTGGCGGTCGGCCGCCGAGCACGGCAAGTACCGCACCGAACGCGTGGAGCGGCTCGCCCTGCGGGCCCAGACCGAGGCCGACGTCGCCGCCCTCACGGGTGACATCCTGGACCTCGAACCGGCCTGGACAGTTTGAAATTCCGACTCACCAGAAGTGCGCCTGCGGGTGGACGATGGTGCGGGAAATGTGTGACCTACGCCGTATGGAGCCCGTACGACTGCTCGATACGCCCTCTCCCGATCTAGGGTCTTGGCATGGCACGACCACGGCGAATCGTCCTTGTCCGGCACGGGGAGTCAACGGGCAATGTTGATGACACCGTGTACGAACGCGAGCCCGACCACGCCCTCGCCCTGACGGAACGGGGCTGGCAGCAGGCGGAGGAGACCGGGAAACGGCTGCGGGAGGTGCTGGGCCGCGAACGCGTCAGCGTGTACGTCTCCCCCTACCGCCGTACACACGAGACCCTCCGCGCCTTCCACCTGGACCCCGAGCTCATACGCGTACGCGAGGAGCCCCGGCTGCGGGAGCAGGACTGGGGGAACTGGCAGGACCGTGACGACGTACGCCTCCAGAAGGCGTACCGCGACGCCTACGGGCACTTCTTCTACCGCTTCGCCCAGGGCGAGTCCGGGGCCGACGTGTACGACCGCGTCGGCGGCTTCCTGGAGAGCCTGTTCCGCAGCTTCGAGGCGCCCGACCATCCGCCGAACGTGCTGATCGTGACGCACGGCCTGGCCATGCGGCTGTTCTGCATGCGCTGGTTCCACTGGACGGTCGCCGAGTTCGAGTCGCTGTCGAATCCGGGGAACGCCGAGATGCGGATGCTCGTTCTCGGGGACGACGGCAAATACGCACTTGACCGGCCCTTCAATCGCTGGCGGGAGCCGGAGCCGTACGGCATCACCGATTAGAGTGGTAGACCGATGACCGCTGACTCCGCACCCCAGGAACCCCTGCACCGCGCCCTGGCCAGTCTGCGTGGCCTGGCCGTGGGAGACGCGCTGGGTTCGCAGTTCTTCGTGCCCGTGAACTACCCCCTGCTGAAGAACCGCGAGCTGCCTCCCGGCCACTGGCAGTGGACGGACGACACCGAGATGGCCTGCTCGGTCGTGGCCGTGCTGGCCGCACACCACCGCATCGACCAGGACGCCCTGGCCCGGTCCTTCGCCGACCACCATGACTTCGACCGGGGTTACGGGCCCGCCGTCAACCGACTCCTGCGCCTGGTCCGCGAGGGCGGTGACTGGCGTGAGCTCGCCGCGGCCCTCTTCAACGGGCAGGGGTCCTGGGGCAACGGCGCCGCCATGCGTATCGCACCGCTCGGAGCCTTCTACGCCGACGATCCGGAGCAGGCGACCCACCAGGCCGAGATCTCGGCTTACCCCACGCATCAGCACCGGGAGGCCGTCGTCGGTGCCATGGCCGTCGCCGCTGCCGCTGCGCTGGCCGCCGGCCCCGGCGGACCGCCGAGCCCCGCCGCCTTGCTGGACGGTGTCATCGCACTCGTCCCGAAGAGTGCGGTCGGTGCGGGGCTGCGGCGGGCCCGCGACATGCTGGACTACGGCGACGCCACCACCGTGGCGGCCGTGCTGGGCTGCGGGCGCCGTACGACGGCCCACGACACCGTGCCGTTCGCCCTCTGGTCGGCCGCCCGGTCCCTGGGCGACTACGAGGAGGCGTTCTGGACGACCGCCCAGGTCGGCGGCGACGTGGACACGACCTGCGCCATCGTGGGCGGTGTGATCGCCGGGGGCAAGGCGGGGACGCCGCCGACCGACTGGGTGCGGCGGACCGAGGCGTTTCCGGAGTGGTTGCAGGTGTCGGAGTAGCAGCCCGTCCTGCCCTGCACCGACCGACCCCGATCACGTCGTCGAAACTCTCCGTGCATGTCGGGAACTCTGCGTAATCGGCCGCTCGTTGTCATGACAGTCGCTGTGCGACGAACGGGTCGGTACGCAGTAAGGCACACGAGAGGGGCGGGGTGTGGTGATGGGGTGGTCGGCGCTGTTCCCTCTGCTGCACATGGTCCTTCTGACGCGGATGGCCGGACCGTCGTCCTCGGCGTCGACCCCTCGGACATGGTCCGGCCATCCACGGCTCATCGGGAAACCGGCTCCCTCAGCCGATGCCCGGGCCCGCCGTGCCGGCGAGCGCCTCCAGGTCGCTCTTGCGGACCTTGATCACCAACCAGGCGCTGACGAGGGCGAGTACGGCCATCGAGGCGGCCGCCACGAAGCCCGAGGAGATGCCCTGGGCGAGCACCTCGTGTCCCCACGGGGCGGGGAGCTGGTGCGTCTTGGCGAACTCCGCCTTCTGCTCCGCCGAACCGTCGGCCATGAAGTGCGGCAGTTGCTTCTCCGCCTCGTCCCTGCTGGCCGACCCGAACACCGTCGTCAGGATGGACAGACCGAGCGAACCACCCACCTGCTGTGTGGTGTTGAGCAGTCCGGAGGCCGCGCCGGCCTCGTGCTGGGCGACACCGGAGACCGCGGTGATCGTCAGGGTCACGAAGTTCAGACCCATGCCGAAGCCGAAGATCAGCATGGGGCCGAGCACCCCGCCGACGTAGGAGCTGTCGGAGCTGATGAGCGACTGCCAGGCGAGTCCGGTCAGGGCGAGTGCCGAACCGGTGAGCATGAACGGCTTGGGGCCGAGCACCGGAAGAAACCGCTGCGACAGGCCCGCGCCCAGCGCGATGACGACCGTCACGGGCAGGAAGGCGAGACCGGCCTCGATCGGGGTGTAGTCCAGCACGTTCTGGACGAAGAGCACGATGTAGAAGAACATGCCGAACATCGCGGCGGCGAGACTCAGCATGATGATGTACGTGCCCGAGCGGTTGCGGTCGGCGAACATCCGCAGCGGGGTGATCGGCTCCTTGGCGCGCGACTCGATGAAGGCGAAGGCGAGCAGGAGCACCACGGCTACGCCGAAGGACCCGAGGGTCAGGTTGTCGCGCCAGCCCTCGTCCGCCGCGCGGATGAAGCCGTAGACCAGCAGGGCCATGCCTCCTGTGGAGGTCAGGGCGCCCGCGATGTCGAAGCGGCCGCTGTGCCGTTGGGACTCGCTGATGTACAGCGGGGTGAGCACCGCGATCAGCACGCCGATCGGCACGTTGACGAAGAGCACCCAGCGCCAGTCGAGCCACTCGGTGAGCATGCCGCCCGCGAGGAGGCCTATGGCGCCACCGCCCGCGGAGACGGCGGCGAAGACACCGAAGGCCCTGTTCCGCTCGGGCCCTTCGGGGAACGTGGTGGTGATCAGCGCCAGCGAGGTCGGCGAGGCTATCGCGCCACCCACGCCCTGCAGAACACGGGCGGCCAGCAGTTGCCAGGGCTCCTGGGCGAGACCGCCGAGCAGCGAGGCGAAGGTGAACAGCAGGATGCCGGTCATGAAGACCCGGCGACGCCCGAGGATGTCACCTGCGCGGCCGCCGAGAAGCAGCAGGCCGCCGAAGGTGAGCGTGTAGGCGCTGACGACCCATGTGAGGTCGGTGGTGCTGAACTGGAGAGCGTCTTGAATGTGCGGCAGCGCGATGTTCACAATCGTCGCGTCGAGGACCACCATGAGTTGGCAGGCCGCGATGACGGCGAGCGCGATTCCGGGGCGTCCTTCCCGGCGGGCCGCACCTGGTTTCTGATCTTTGATCAACTGAGAGGTTGTCACTATGGGTCCCCCACGAGCGCGTTAGTGAACGGTCGCGTTCACTGTTGCGTCAACGGTAGTGAGTCCCGAGTAGTGAACGCAAGCGTTCACTTAAGTTTGTTGGCGCGCGCGTGTCCCCCCTTGTCGCTGCGCGGCGTTCCGCCCCTCCCCGCAATCCCCGCTTCCCTGTTCGCTGGAGACACTCAGATGGTTACCTCGCGCTGGACGGCCGCCCCCGCTCAGACGGCCTCCCCCCGTCGGCGCGGCGCCGTGCTGGAGCGTGCGATTCTCGACGCCGCCCTGGAGCAGCTCGGCACGGTCGGCTGGAACGGCCTCACGATGGAAGGCGTCGCCGCCGGAGCCCAGACTGGCAAGGCCGCGGTCTATCGTCGCTGGCCGTCCAAGGAGGATCTCGTCGCGGACGCCCTGCGAGCCGGACTGCCGCGCTTCGAGGAAGTGCCTGACCTCGGCGGTGTGCGCGAGGACCTGCTCGAGCTGTGCCGCCTGGCACGCGAGGCGATGTTCTCGCGCCCCGGCTTCGCACTGCGATCCGTCATTCACGAATGCGACCAGGCGCAGGCTGAGCGCTTCCATGCCGTGATCTTCAACGGAGTCGTGGAGCCGAGCGTCAAGCTGCTCCGCGAGATCATCACCCGTGGAGTAGAGCGGGGCGAGGTGCGTCCTGACGCGACGAACGACTATGTCTTCGACGCCATCCCCGCCATGATGATGTATCGCTCCAAGATGCGCGGTAGCGAATGGGGCGACCAGGATCTCGAAGAGATGATCGACCAGTTCGTGCTGCCGCTGCTGCGGCCGGACGGGCGATGAGCGCTTGTCCTGGACCTCTCGGCGCCGTCAGGGGAACCGGGGTGTCGCCGGGTGATCCGAGCGGCGTACGCTAAGGGCGCCATGCCGTACGAACCGCCTACTCACACCGTCGAGCGCTCTCTTCGTGCCACGACCGGAGCGAAGATCATCGCCGGTGTCGACGAGGTGGGCCGAGGTGCCTGGGCCGGCCCGGTCACCGTCTGCGCGGCGGTCACCGGACTGCGCCGACCGCCCCAAGGCCTCACCGACTCCAAGCTGCTCAGCGTCAAGCGCCGCACCGAACTCGCCGAGATACTGCGGACATGGGTGACGTCGTACGCCCTGGGTCACGCGACTCCGGAGGAGATCGACGACCTGGGCATGACGGCCGCCCTGCGGACCGCCGCCGTGCGCGCCCTGGAGGCGCTACCGGTCCGGCCGGACGCAGTGATCCTCGACGGGAAGCACGACTATCTCGGGACGCCCTGGAAGGTCCGGACCGTGATCAAGGGCGACCAGTCCTGTGTGGCCGTCGCGGCGGCCTCGGTGATCGCCAAGGTGCAGCGCGACAAAATGATGGCCGAACTGGGTATCGACCATGCAGACTTCGGTTTCGCGGCCAACGCCGGGTATCCCTCACCCGTGCACAAGGCCGCGCTGGAGGTACGGGGCCCCACCCCGTACCACCGGTTGTCGTGGGCGTATCTTGATGCGCTGCCCCAGTGGCGGCACCTCAAGAAGGCCCGTAGCTGGGCGGAGGGAAGCGTTCCGGCAATCGAGGGCCAGCTCGGCTTCGATTTCTGACGATTCCGCTCGCACTGATGTGCCACCCGCTGACGCGAGCCGCACCACCGTTTGATAAAAATCAGCCCATGCCTCTCATTCCCGAGGAGCCTCAGATTCACGAGAGTGCCCAGGGTCCCCGCGCCACTCCGGCCAGTGGCCGCATCGCGCCGACCCCTCGTCCCGTACCCGGTCCACGTCCTGTGGCTCCGCCGCGCCCCGGTCGTCCCGGCCCTCTGCGGCCCGGGCCGCCGGTGCAGCGGACGCCTCATGACGTGGCCGTGGCCAAGCCCGCAGTGCCGGGCCCCGCAGCCCCCGTCACCCCCGCCCCTGCTCCGGTCCCGGCTCCGGCGGCCCCGCAGATCCAGCTCATCCCGGCTTCGGCCACCGGTGCGCTCGACGCTGCCGAGGAAGCCGTCGATCTCCTGCTGGAGTCGGGCCGTGCCCCCGGTGAGGTGCTGGTGATCACCACCGGCGACCAGCATCCGTGGGCCACCCATGAGCTGTCCTTCGGCGAAGCCGCCTACTGGGCCCAGCACGACGCCGGTGACGACGTGTTCTACGCGGACGCCACCGCGGCCTCGCGTGCCGTGTCCCGTCCCGTGGTCGTCGTCGCCGTCAACGGGGGTTCCGCCGCGGCTGTCGCCGAGGCGCTGCCTCTGGCCCACGCCCGGGCAGGTGCCCTGCTGATCGTCTGCGGTGACCCGCAGCAGATCAACTCGGTGCTGGGCGTCGGCGTCTGAGCCGGTGCCGGTGGGGCCAGTGGCCCCGGGGGGTGAGGAAAGGTGCCGCTCGCGCGGCACCTGCACGGCGAGTCCTTAGGCATGCCCGCGTCTGATCGGGCCGTCGATTCGGACTCCAACCCGCCGTGTTCGCTCCAGGAGGCGGCGTCCGGCTTGTCGCCGCGCCATCCAGAGACCCCCGCGCCCGGCTCGTCGGGTGCCGTACGTGATCAAGGCACCGGGGGCCGTACGTCACCGACGTACGGCCTGGGAACGGTGATCCGCCGGTCTCGGGCTCAGCGGGCCGCGACGCGGCGCAGGACCTCCGAGGCGGCGCCGCCGGTGCGCGGCAGCAGAGGCGGTGACTCGGACGTGGCAAAGGGTTCCGGCGCCGAGTCCGCGTTCGGCCGGCGTCCGCCGCGTCCCTCGCCGAGCACCTGCCATCCGTCGCGCGTCAGCGTGATGTACGCCCCGCAGCGCAGCCCGTGCAGGGTGCAGGCGTCACGCAGACCCCACATCCACGCGCCGTCCTCCTCCGTCCAACGTGCGTCGCCCTCACGGCAGTAGAGCAGCACGGCGGTCCGTACGGGAGTGCGGCGCCGCAGATCGTGCGGGATCACCCGGCGCAACTGGGACAGCAGCGTGTTCCGGAACATCCAGCCGTCGGCCGGTGCCGGGCGACGCGTGAACGAGGCGCTCGCGCGCAGCCGTTCGTCCGGATCGAGGACCGCCACGATCGCCGTCGCCGGTTTGGGGCGGTGCCGCGAGTGCAGCCCGCTGACGACCTCGCGCGGGTTGCGCAGCAGCGGGATGCCGGCCTCGGCCCACTCGGCGGGTTCGAGCAGACGGGCCAGAGGGTTGGCGGATGCGGCGGACAGGTCGGCTGACGACGTGGACGCCGCGGAGGACGGAGCGAATCCGAAGGTCACGGTCCTCCCTTCGGCTACGCGCCCATACGGCGGGCGGGGTCGGATTCGGGGGAGCGCGCACCGCAGCAGAGCCCTACCGGTCAACGGACGAGGCCGTGCGGGGAGCGGACCTCAATTCTTCCTGTCGAACTTGGTTGCGGCAACGAGCAATTGGGCCCGCCGACCCGAATCAGACGGTTCGTCGCATATATCACTACCCAGTGTTTTGCCGGGCGACGCCTGGGCCGTCCGAGCTTGATGACCGGTGGCCGAAATCGGGGCGCGCAGGAGGCGCCGGCGCCTCCGCTGCGCGCTCAACCGCGCACGGCCAGCACCAGAGGCAACACCCCCTGCGCACCTGACCGCACCAGCAGCCGGGCGGCGACCGCGAGGGTCCAGCCAGTCTCGGTCATGTCGTCGACGAGCAGTACGGGGCCGTCCGCCGCCTGCAGCGCCTCCCGCAGCGGCGGAGGCACGACGAGGGCCCCATGGAGGGCACACAGTCGCTGGGCGCTGTTGGTGCGGGGCAGGGAGAGGTCGTCGGAGTGGTCCGTGTACGCGAGGGAGCCCAGGTAGGGGAGGCGTCCGACGGCGGAGATCCGATTTCCGAGTGAGTGCACCAAGTGCGGCCGGCTGCGCGAGGGAACGGTCACCACCCCGACTGGGCGGGTCGGCGCGTCCGGGGCGCCGGAGGCCCAGCCGTCCGGTGACTTGGCCCAGTCGGCCAAGACGGTCACGACGGCGTTCGCCACGTCGTCGGGGGCGGGAGCGTCCGGAGTCTGCGGTGCGAGCAGCGGCCGGAGCCGGTTGCCCCATCCGATGTCCGACAGTCGCCCGAGAGCCCGGCCCGGCAGAGCCTGTTCGCCGGTCGGGATACGGCCCTTCAGATCCACGCCGATGGCCGGGAGACCCGTGGGCCACATGCGGCGGGGCTCCACCACGACACCCGCGCGGGAGAGCGAACCACCCGCCGTGTCCAGGGCGGCAGGGGAGATGTCGGTGGTGAAACGGGGCCCGGCGCAGTTGTCGCAGCGGCCGCAGGGAGCCGCCTGCTCGTCGTCCAACTGCTGCCTCAGGAACTCCATTCGGCAGCTCGTGGTGGTGGCGTAGTCGCGCATGGCCTGCTGTTCGGCTGCGCGCTGCTTGGCGACCCAGGCATAGCGCTCGGAGTCGTACGACCAGGGCGCTCCGGTGGCGATCCAGCCGCCCTTGACCCGGTGGACCGCGCCGTCCACGTCCAGCACCTTGAGCATGATCTCCAGGCGCGTGCGGTTCAGCTCCACCAGCGGTTCGAGCGCGGGCAGCGACAGCGGGCGGTCCGCGCGCGCGAGGGCGTCCAGGGTGCGTCGTACGGCTTCCTCGGGCGGGAACGCGACGGACGCGAAGTAGGACCAGATCGCCTCGTCCTCGCGGCCGGGCAGGAGCAGCACCTCGGCGTGCTCCACGCCTCGTCCGGCGCGGCCGACCTGCTGGTAGTACGCGATGGGGGAGGAGGGCGAGCCGACGTGGACGACGAAGCCGAGGTCGGGCTTGTCGAACCCCATGCCGAGCGCGGAGGTGGCCACCAACGCCTTGACCTTGTTCGCCAGTAGGGCTTCCTCGGCCTGCTGGCGTTCGGCGTTCTCCGTCTTTCCCGTGTACGAGGCGACGGTGTGTCCGCACTGCCGCAGGAAGGCGGTGATCTCCTCGGCCGCGGCCACCGTCAGCGTGTAGATGATGCCGGAGCCCGGCAGGTCGTCCAGATGATCCGCGAGCCAGGCCAGCCGGTGGGCCGCGTCGGGGAGCTGCAGCACGCCGAGGCTCAGGCTCTCCCGGTCGAGCGGACCGCGCAGGACAAGCGCGTCCGAGCCGGTGCCGGTACCCAACTGCTCCGCCACGTCAGCGGTGACCCGGGCATTGGCCGTGGCGGTGGTGGCCAGCACCGGGACCCCGGCCGGCAGGTCGGTGAGCATGGTGCGCAGCCGGCGGTAGTCGGGGCGGAAGTCGTGGCCCCAGTCGGAGATGCAGTGTGCCTCGTCGACGACGAGGAGGCCGGTGGTGGCGGACAGTTCGGGCAGGACGTTGTCGCGGAAGTCCGGGTTGTTGAGCCGCTCGGGGCTCACGAGCAGCACGTCCACCGTGCCCGCGGCGACCTCGGCGCGGATGGTCTCCCACTCCTCGGGGTTGGAGGAGTTGATGGTCCGGGCGTGGATGCCGGCCCGGGCGGCGGCCTCGACCTGGTTGCGCATGAGCGCGAGCAGCGGAGAGACGATCACGGTCGGCCCGGCGCCTTGCTCACGCAGCAGGGCCGTCGCCACGAAGTACACCGCGGACTTGCCCCACCCCGTGCGCTGCACGACCAGGGCCCGGCGCTTGTCGGCCACCAGCGCCTCGATCGCCCGCCACTGGTCCTCGCGCAGCCGCGCCGATCCGGTGCTGTCCCCGACGAGCCGGACGAGAATCCGGTCGGCGGCCTCGCGCAGCTCCGTCTTGCTCATGTGCGTCATGCCTCCATACAACAGGACGCCTCCGACAACGGGGCGGCTCGGCGGTCCGGCTGTGGACGACGGGGCGGAAGCCGTTGTGGCTTGTCGTGGCCCTGATCGGACTTATCCACAGGCCCAAACGGAACGCTGAGTTTCGCGAGATCGTCTGCGCATGACGAACCACAGCGAAATGACGGGACCCGCCGCAAACGGCAACAACAGCGGACGGATCGGCGGCGGGGGGAGCGGTGACGGTGAGGGCCGGGTCCCTCGACATGACGGGCGTGTTGGCAAGGACGAGAGTCGGGTTCCCGGACGTGACGGGCGTAGTGGCGGTGGAGCGAACGGCGGCGGACCGGACAGCTACGGGCGGAACGGCGGAGGACCGGACAGCTACGGGCGGGACGGTGGCGGGAGGGACGGCGCAGGGCGTGGGGCTAGCGGCGGCGGACAGAACGGGCATGGGCGGAGCGGGGACGAAGAGCGGAACAGCAGCGGGCTGAACAGCGACGGGCGAGACAGCCACGGGTCGGACAGCCGCAGTGGGCCGGGGATCGGAGACCGGGTCGGATTCGACGCACATGGTGCCGAGCACCAGGTCACCCTGCGGACACCGGGCGAACTGGCGGACGCCCTGCCCTACCTGCTCGGATATCGACCCGAGGACAGCATCGTCCTGGTCGCGCTGCACGACAGGGGCGGCCGCGGGCGGTTCGGGGGACGGGCCCGGTTGGGTATTCCGGCAAACAAGGACGACTGGCCGGCCGTGGCCCGGCAGCTCGCGCACGGCCTGATCACCGGCAGCGAGCGCAGGGGCGGCCGCCCCGAGCAGATGGTTGCCTACCTCTGCCAGGAACCGGCACCCGGTGAGACGGGCAGGCAGATCACCGAGCGGCTCGCGCCACTCGCCGGGCTGCTGCGCACGGAGTGCGGCCGACTCGACGTCCCTGTAATCGAGGCGCTGTGCATTTCCGACAGCCGCTACTGGTCGTACTGCTGTCCCAGCCAGGATTGCTGCCCCGTGGAGGGGCTCCCCATGGGCCTGCCCGGCACGTCGGTGCTCGCCGCCGCGGCCACGTACGCCGGACTGCAGGTACGCGGCACACTGCGCGAGCTGCGGGCCAGGTTGCAGCCCTGGGAGACGGCGGCCGCGTTGGAACAGGAGATCGCCCTGGACACCGCCGGCATGGCCCTCGTGCCGAAGATGTTCGACGCGGCTGGCCGGGCAGCCGTGGCCGAGGCGACACTGCACCTGGCCAGGCGCACCATGGCACGCTTCGCCGAGGCGGCGCCCGTATCGGGCCAGCTCCGCTCCGACCTGCGCGACGATGAACTGCTCGAGCACGACGACGCGGCGCAACTCATCCTCGGTTTGCAGGACCGCACCACCCGGGACCATGCCGCCGAGTGGATGGAGGCGGAGGAGGCCGGACCCGCCCTGCGCCTGTGGCGCGCGTTGGCCCGCCGGTGCGTCGGACCCTACGGCGAGCACGCGGCTGCGCCACTCACCCTCGCCGGCTGGGTCGCCTGGTCCTCGGGCGACGAGATCGAGGCCAGGGAGGCGCTGGCCATGGCCCTCGGCGCAGACCCCAGCTACCTCTTCGCTCGGCTCCTGCACCAGGCCTGCAACGAGGGGCTCGACCCGGAAGCCATCCGCCGCTGCCTGCGCGCGGAACGGAAGAGCCGCGAGGAGGGCGATCTGCGCGCGCGGCCGGAGGCCGATCAGAGCGCGGACGCGGAGGCGGACATGACCGAGGACATGACGTGGCCGAACGCGGCCGGTCCTGACGGGAGCCAGGAGGCGTCAGACGGGAGCCAGGAGGCGTCCTCGCTTGGCGCTGACACGAGTCAGGGGGACGCACTTTCACGCACCTCGCCGACCCCACCCCCCACCACAACCTCCCGCCGACGCAAGCGCGTACACCCCGGCGCTCGCACCGATGCCGGTTCCCGATCCGCGAATGCGGAGGGCCGTGAGCCCTGCGCCGAGGAGGCCCGCCCTCGCTCGCGAGCTGCCCGCGGTACACGGCCCGGTGCTGTCCGCCGCACCACGGGCAAGGGCGACGCACGCCGGCCTGAGGGCACGCGGTCCGGGGGCGGTGCCGCCGAGGAGGAGGGATGAGTGACTGCTGGAAGAGGGTCACGCGCGGGTGGTCACGCCTGTGCCGTCGGCTGAATGCTCCCGGCCGCCGCCATTCGGTCGGCTTCCGGGCCCGGGGGCGTGACCCTGAACAGGCCCACCCCGTTCACCTGAGTGGCGGAACCCCCAACCGGACCGTACCGCCGCACCGCCCATGTCCTTCAGGAGCCCCGCACCGAGCGGCTGACACGACCGAGCCGCGCAGAGCGCAGAGGAAGCGCCCCTTGCATCAGCCGACTCCGCCCTCCACCGACGACGGCCTGCCCGCCCTCGACGCGCCGACGACGGGGTGGCCAGGAACCGTCGGCTCGCCACCGCGGGCCACGGACACTGGCAGGCCCGAGCCGAGGTTCCCTACCGGCACCCAGCACACCGCGACGGCCTCGGAACACCGCCGAAACCTGCCCCAGGGACCGGACAGGAAGGACACCGCTCCTTCGCTGTCGTGGGAGCGTGAACCGTCTCCGCCGACACGGCCCGTAAGCCGTCCGTCCACATGGTCGAGGCAGGGCAGGACTCCGCCCCCGACGGCGAATCGTCCTGCCCGATCACCTTCACCCGTCCCGTCCGAAGCGCCCCCACAGAAATCCTCCTCGGCTCCCAGGGGGCCGGCAGAACTTCCCCCGGCTCACTCCGTCATCATCAGCGTGGCGCTTCCGGGCCTCGCCATCTCCACGGAGCAGGGGCAGTTGACGGGACAGGGGCTGGAGGGCTTCTACCGTGCGGGCCGACGTGTGCTCTCCCGGTGTCAGGTCCGGGTCGCCGGCCGGGAGCCACTCGCGGTCCAGGCTCGACCGACCGCGGCGGATCGCGCGCGTTTCGTGGCCACCGCGCGGGTCTCCCACGGCGGAGGCCCGGACCCTGACGTCGTCGTGGAGCGAACCCGCCACGCGGACGGAACCGAACGCGTCACGCTGCACAGCGCCGCAGCTCGACCTTTGCGACTACCTGTGGAGGTGGCACTCGGCACGGACCTGGCCGACCTGGGCGCGATCGCATCGGGTCGCGCGGGACCGGAGCTGCCCGCGATCGTCCACGACTCAGGGCTGCGTTGGTCCTGCGCGGCCGGCGGAGCGTCGGTCACCGCCGACCCACCACCCACCGACGCGCTCGCGTCAGCGGGCCTGCTCCGCTGGGAGTTCGACCTGCCTCCAGGCGGCACGGTCAACCTGGAACTACGGGTGCGTCCGGAGGGTGCGGGCCCGGTCCGGGCTGTGGGACGCGCGGCGACCAGTCCGCTGGCGTCCGCCCGCGCGACGGGAGATCACGCCGCCGTCCAGCCGCTCCTGCACACGAGCATCGACGATCTCCAGTCCCTACTCCTGCGCGACCCGGCACACCCCACCGACACTCACCTCGCTGCCGGAGCCCCCTGGCGCTGTGGCCTCGCTCCGGCCGACGCGCTCGTCGCGGCCCGGATGACACTGCCGCTCGGCACCCGCCTCGCCGCCGGGACGCTGCGCACCCTCGCGCGCACCCAACTCCGCGGACAGACAGCGCAGTCCGGCATGATCCCCGGGCCGCGCCGGGACGCCGGCGCGCACCTTCCTCCTGGTTGTACGGGCACCGAGGCAACCCTGCTTTTCCCCGCTCTCCTCGCCGAGGCCTTCCGTTGGGGGCTCTCGCCGCAGGAGGTGGAAGAGCTGCTGCCCGCGGCCGAGCGGTGCCTGACCTGGTTGCGGGGAGCCGTGGGGGAGGGCGCATACCTCTGCGACCCGCAGCCCGGCGGCCCTGTCCGCTGCGAGACGCAGGCGCATGCGCATCGTGCGGCCGTCCTCGGTGCCGACCTGCTCGACGCGTTCGACAGACCTGGCGGAGCTGCCCTGCGGCAGTGGGCCGGCGAACTGCGCACGGCCTTCCGCAAGGACTTCTGGATCGACGACCGCAGCGGTGGCCGGCCGGCGGCAGCGCGAGCCCCCGACGGACGTCTCGTTCCGCACCTGGGCGCCGCGGCCGTCCATCTCCTGGACACCGGCCTGCGGGGCGGGGGCGAGCAGGCACCTTGCCTGCTCGACAGGGTGCAGATCGAGCAGTTCGCCCGGTTGCTCGGAAGCCCGGCCATGGACTCGGGCTGGGGGCTGCGCGGCCTCGGCACGAGAGAGGCGGGCTACAACCCGTTCGGCCATCGCACGGGTGCCGTGAGAGTCCACGAGACAGCGATCGGCGTCGTGGGCCTCGGCGCCGCCGGATACGAGAAGGAGGCCGGCTCGCTCCTGCGCGGTCTGCTGGCCGCGGCCGAGGCCTTCGGTCACCGGCTTCCCGAGATGTTCGCGGGCGAGCAACGCACCGACGGGAGCGCTCCCCTTCCCCACCCGGCGGCCTGTCGTCCGGCTGCCACGGCCGCGGCCTCCGGAGTGCTGCTCCTGAGTTCCCTCACCGGAATCCGACCGGACGTCCCGGCGGGGACGGTGACACTGCGTCCCGTGCGCAGCGCGCCTCTCGGCGAGATCGGTCTGACCGGACTGAGGATCGCGGGGGCTCCGTTCTCGGTACGGGTCAGCAGACTCGGGCTCGCCATGGTCGAGGAGGCTGCCGAAGGACTGCAACTGGGCGCTTGACCTCGCGCGACACCTGTTCGGCACCCCTTCCGGCAACGGCAGGCAGGGTAAGGCGGGACCTGTTCGGGTGGCGGGAGCGCGGGCCCCGATGCGACTGCCGAATGGAGTGTTTATCGTCAGGCAGACGACTATGATCGCCGCATGTCCTACGACCCGTCAGCTTTCCCGCCCTTCGCTGTCACCGTGGACCTGGTCGTACTGACCGTGCGCCGTCACGCCCTGTGCGCGCTCGCGGTACGCAGGGGTGAGCCGCCGTTCCAGGGGCGCTGGGCGCTTCCCGGCGGTTTTGTGCGGGCCGATGAGGATCTGGCGCAGGCCGCCGCGCGCGAACTGGCCGAGGAGACGGGGCTGCGTGCCCATGACCCGGCCGTTCCCGTGCAGGACAACGGAGCACACCTGGAGCAGCTCGCGACCTACGGCGACCCCAAGCGGGATCCCCGGATGCGCGTGGTGAGCGTCGCCCACCTCGCCCTCGCCCCCGACCTGCCCGCACCCCGGGCCGGCGGGGACGCCAGCAACGCCCGGTGGGCGCCCGTCGAAGAGTTGTTGCAGCAGGGTGGTTACGGCCGGGACGGCGAGCCGGTCGTGCCGCTCGCCTTCGACCACGCGCAGATCCTGTCGGACGGAGTGGAGCGCGCCCGTTCGAAGATCGAGTACTCGTCGCTGGCCACGGCGTTCTGCCCGCCCGAGTTCACGGTCGGCGAGCTGCGTCGCGTCTACGAAGCGGTGTGGGGCGTTGCGCTCGATCCACGCAACTTCCACCGCAAGGTGACGGGCACGCCGGGCTTCCTGGTCCCCACCGGCGGCACGACCACCCGCCAGGGCGGCCGCCCCGCTCAGCTCTTCCGGGCCGGCGGTGCCACTCTTCTCAACCCCCCGATGTTGCGCCCCGAAGTGTGACAGCCCGGAAAACCGGACATAACCCGCTATCTTGCTACGGGTGATCCAGGCGTTCGGACTGACCAGCAATTCCCGCAAGGACTTTCCGCCCGCGGTCGACGACGTGTCCTTCGAAGCCCGTTCGGGCCGCGTCACCGCGCTTCTCGGAGCGACGGGGGCGGGCAAGACGACAGCGCTCAGACTGATGCTCGAACTCCAACAGGGGCGTGGACTCACCTACTTCAGAGGCCGCCCCCTGCATCGCATCGCGCACCCCTCGCGCGAGGTCGGCGTACTCATGGGCGAGGTGCCCGGCCATCCCGCGCGCACCGTCCGCGGTCATCTGCGCATGCTGTGTGCCGCGGCAGGCGTACCGGTCCGGCGTGCCGACGAAGTACTCGAAATGGTGGGCCTGGTCAGCCTGCGCGACGAGCGGCTCGGCACCCTGTCCCGGGGCATGGATCGCCGCCTGGGCCTCGCCTGCGTCCTGTTGTCGGACCCGCACACCCTCGTGCTGGACGACCCCACCGACGGGCTGTCCCCGCGTGAGAGCCAGTGGCTGCACGGCATGCTCCGAGCGCACGCCGGCCAGGGCGGCACCGTTCTGTTCACCACGTCCGAGCCCAAAGAGGCCGCGCGCGCCGCAGACCACGTCATCACGCTCGAACAGGGCAGGCTCGTCGCGGACCAGACCGCCTCGGAGTTCGCGCGCACCAGGCTCCGCCCCCGTGTCGCCGTCCGCACGCCCCACGCCGTCCGCCTCGCCGCCCTGCTTGCCAAGGAGGCCCGGACGACTCAGCGCTCCGTCGAAGTCGTCCGGGAAGGCGGCAACCGTCTTTCCGTGTACGGCAGTACATGCGCCGAGGTCGGCGAGACGGCCTTCCGACACGGCGTTCTGGTCCACCAACTCGCCGATGAGGTCGGGGACATGGGGCCGGGCGGGGCATCGTTCCCCGGGGAGCCCTCTCACCCGACTCAGGCCGCCATGAGCGACGGGACTGCCGGAGGGACAGGGATGGCGGCACAGGGGGGCCGAGCGCGCGGCGGCCTCCCCTCGCAGACCGACTCGCACACGCCCGATGGCCTGGTGGTGCCCGACGGCCCGGGCGCGCGCAGCGACCAGGAGGGGTACGACGGCCCAGAGGCCCACAGCGGCCCGACCGTGGAGACAGAGGGCGTGGCTGCGAGTCTCACCACCATTTCCAGGCCCCCCGCCGCCCCCCTACCCCCCCTCCCGCCCCCCATCTCCGTCAGGTCCGCTCCCAGCCCCTTGCGACCCCTGCGGTACGAACTGCGCCGGGCGGTGGGGATCAGTACCGGGTTCCTCACCGGCGCGGCCGTACTCGTCACGTCCGCCCTCACCGCCGTACTCCTGGCACGGGTCGGTCACACGCCGCAGGCGCGTCTGCTGGCCGCGTGGCCGAGGGAGCTGCCCCTGCCTCCGGCTGCGCTCGGGGCTGGGCTGCTCGGTGCGCTCGCCTTCGGCGACGAGTTCCGCCACCCCGCCCTGGCCACGGACCGGGGCACCGTCCCCCGCCGGCTGGGACTGCTCACCGCGAAACTCGTGGTCGCCGCCGTCACCGCGCTGGGGCTGGCCTTCCTCACAGTGGGCTGCGACGCCGAAGTGCTCTACCTCGTCTACGGACGGGAACTCGCGGAAGTTCCCGCAAACTGGTTGTCGCTGAGCGCGAGTTGGTTCGGGCTCGTCGTCGGATGCGCCTGGGCCGGTGTCCTGGCCGCCGGCCTCTTCCGGTCAACCACAGCCGGGCTCGCCGCTGTGGTCGCCGTGCCCGTTCTCGTCGTACCCCTCGTGGACAAAGCGTTGGAAGGGGCGTCCGTGCGAGCTGCGGCGGGGTTTCCCGCGCGGCTGCGCGAGGTGTTCCTGCTGCAATGGCCCTTCGGCGGAGAGCGTTATCTCGCCGCGGTCGTGCGGGTGATCGCCCAACCCGTGGGCGGCGCACTGACGTTGTCCCTGACCGCTCTGCTGTGCGCATATCTGCTCACCACCCTGCGGAGCAGGGTCCGATGACGACCGTCCGCGCGCTTCCGGTCCCGACCTGCGCACAACTTCCCGAGGAAAGCGCATTTCTTTCCGATAAGGCGTCAATTGCGACGGGGTGAGCGATCACCCTTTCGTGTGCTTTTCACCAAAGACCTCAAGGGAGTTGGGGGCGGCGCCGACAAAGGATCCGTGAGTACCCTTGCGCACACCATGATGACCGCCGCCCGCTCCGCCGACTCCGGTCTGGCCGGCCCGGGCGATCTCGACCGCTACCCCTACGCCGAGGCCCCGGCCGCAGGCCGCGTCGGAGTCCCCGTCTGGGACGGCTCGGACCCGGAGCTGGGCCGGGTGGGCCGACGGGCCGCCGGCAGCCGCGGGCGCGGGCTGCACGGCCAACTCGTCCAGCAGCTCGGCCAGATGATCGTCTCCGGTGACCTGGGAGCCGACCGGCCGCTGGTCCCCGAGGAGATCGGCCAGCGTTTCGAGGTCTCCCGCACCGTCGTCCGCGAGTCGCTCCGCGTCCTGGAGGCCAAGGGCCTGGTCAGTGCCCGCCCGAACGTCGGCACGCGCGTGCGTCCCGTCAGCGACTGGAACCTCCTGGACCCGGACATCATCGAATGGCGGGCTTTCGGGCCGCAGCGCGACGACCAGCGCCGCGAGCTGAGCGAGCTGCGCTGGACGATCGAGCCGCTCGCCGCGCGCCTGGCCGCGGGCCATGGCCGGGAGGACGTGCAGCAGCGCCTCGGTGACATGGTCGAGATCATGGGGCACGCCATGAGCCAGGGTGACGCGCTCACCTTCTCCCGTGCCGACGCCGAGTTCCACTCCCTGCTCATCCAGCTCGCGGGCAACCGCATGCTGGAGCACCTCTCCGGGATCGTGTCGGCCGCCCTCCAGGTGTCCGGCAGCCCGGTCACCGGCTGTGACCGGCCGAACGAGTCGTCCTTGGCGCACCACGGCCGGATCGTCGACGCTCTCGCCACCGGCGACGCCGCGGCGGCCGAGGCGGCCATGCGGCAACTGCTCACCGTCCATCCCGAGGTGGAGCGTGTGGTGCCGGCACCGCGCGAGCACTGACCGCGCACCGCGGGCGGCGCGGTCGAGGGTGGCCTTCCCCTCCTGTGCCATCGTTCGGCCGCCGAACCGCCCCCGTCGGACCCCGCAGGATCTCCACGGATCCTGCGGGGTCCGACGGTGCGGCGCGGTGACGGTGTCGAGCGCTCTGCTGGTCCGGCCAGACGGGTGACCTCGTCTGCCCACGTCTGACCGTTTTTGATTGCTTACGGGGTGTGACTCGGGCCACGCAGATTGGGCGTAACGCTCGCGGGAACAGCGCGATGACCTAAGAGGTGACAGCCGCGGAAGGAATACGGACGCCGTTTCAGGCGCTGTGCATCTTCCCGGCCCCCCGCCCGCGCCGTCGGCCACTCCCAGGCCGGTGGTCGGCTCCTGTCCGCTGTGGACGGGGCCGGAAGCCGTTTCCAACGTTCCGAGAGGTTGTTCGTGTCGGCCAGCACATCCCGTACGCTCCCGCCGGAGATCGCCGAGTCCGTCTCTGTCATGGCTCTCATTGAGCGGGGAAAGGCTGAGGGGCAGATCGCCGGCGATGACGTGCGTCGGGCCTTCGAAGCTGACCAGATTCCGGCCACTCAGTGGAAGAACGTACTGCGCAGCCTCAACCAGATCCTCGAGGAAGAGGGTGTGACGCTGATGGTCAGTGCCGCGGAGCCCAAGCGCACCCGAAAGAGCGTCGCAGCGAAGAGTCCGGCCAAGCGCACCGCCACCAAGACGGTCGCGGCGAAGACGGTGACCACGAAGAAGGCCACCGCCACCGCCACCCCGGCGGCTCCCGCCGCTGAGCCCGCAGTCGAGGGCGAGGCGCCCGCGAAGCCCGCCGCGAAGAAGGCCGTCGCGACCAAGAAGGCGGCCGCGAAGAAGACCGTCGCCACCAAGAAGACGGCGGCGGCCAAGAAGACGACCGCCAAGAAGGATGACGCCGAGGCCGTCGAGGAAGAGGTCCTCGAAGAGATCAAGCCCGGCGAAGAGGAAGAGGAGGGGGCCGAGAACAAGGGCTTCGTCCTCTCCGACGACGACGAGGACGACGCTCCGGCCCAGCAGGTCGCCGTGGCCGGTGCCACCGCTGACCCGGTCAAGGACTACCTCAAGCAGATCGGCAAGGTCCCGCTGCTCAACGCCGAGCAGGAGGTCGAGCTCGCCAAGCGCATCGAGGCCGGTCTGTTCGCCGAGGACAAGCTCGCCAACGCCGACAAGCTCGCCCCCAAGCTCAAGCGCGAGCTCGAGATCATCGCCGAGGACGGCCGCCGCGCCAAGAACCACCTCCTGGAGGCCAACCTCCGCCTGGTGGTCTCCCTGGCCAAGCGCTACACCGGCCGCGGCATGCTCTTCCTGGACCTCATCCAGGAGGGCAACCTCGGTCTGATCCGCGCGGTCGAGAAGTTCGACTACACCAAGGGCTACAAGTTCTCCACGTACGCCACCTGGTGGATCCGTCAGGCGATCACCCGCGCCATGGCCGACCAGGCCCGCACCATCCGTATCCCGGTGCACATGGTCGAGGTCATCAACAAGCTCGCGCGCGTGCAGCGCCAGATGCTCCAGGACCTGGGCCGCGAGCCCACCCCGGAGGAGCTGGCCAAGGAACTCGACATGACCCCCGAGAAGGTCATCGAGGTCCAGAAGTACGGCCGCGAGCCCATCTCGCTGCACACCCCGCTGGGCGAGGACGGCGACAGTGAGTTCGGTGACCTCATCGAGGACTCCGAGGCCGTCGTCCCGGCCGACGCGGTCAGCTTCACGCTCCTCCAGGAGCAACTGCACTCGGTCCTCGACACCCTGTCCGAGCGCGAGGCGGGCGTCGTCTCGATGCGCTTCGGTCTCACCGACGGTCAGCCGAAGACCCTCGACGAGATCGGCAAGGTCTACGGCGTCACGCGTGAGCGCATCCGCCAGATCGAGTCGAAGACCATGTCGAAGCTGCGTCACCCGTCGCGTTCGCAGGTGCTGCGCGACTACCTCGACTAGGTCGTAGCCGTACGACGTCGAAGGCCCGGTCCCCTCCTGGGGGCCGGGCCTTCGAGCTGCGCGCGCAGGCGCCCTGCATGACTCTGGGTTTCCGATCACCACCCGGAGTGAGGAGCATGCATGCGTCACCCCCTTGCCCGCGCGCTGGCCCGGCCGCTGGTTCTGGCGGCCCTGGCGGCGGCCATACCGCTGGCGTCGGCCGCCCCCGTGGCCGCCGACAGCATCGTCGTCGGAGGATTCCCGGTCGACGTCTCCAAGGCACCCTGGACGGTGGCCCTGTCCAGCCGTGACCGGTTCGGAGGTACGCGCGCCGGGCAGTTCTGCGGCGGTGTCGCCGTCGGCCCCACCACAGTGCTCACCGCGGCCCACTGCATGGGTGAGGACGTCCTCGGGGCCCCGCCCGAGCAGGTCGGGGACTTCCGCGTCATCGCGGGCCGTACGGATCTGCTCTCGACCCAGGGCAAGGAGATCGCCATACGCCAGGCCTGGGTGAATCCCGGCTACGACCCGCAGAGCAACGCCGGGGACTTCGCCGTCATCACCCTCGCCGAGCCGCTGCCGGAGAGCGCGGTCCTCGCCATGGCGGCCGCCGGCGACGCCGCGTACGAGGCCGGAGCCGAGGCCACGGTGTACGGCTGGGGTGACAGCACGGGCGGCGGCGACTACGCGCGCAGTCTGCGGGCCGCACGCGTGCACGTGCTGGCCGACGCGGACTGCGAGGCGGCCTATCCGGGCGGCGCCGACGGTACCTTCCGCGCCGACAGCATGCTGTGCGCCGGGGAGGACCGGGGTGGCCGTGACGCCTGTCAGGGGGACAGCGGTGGACCACTGGTCGCCCGGGGCAAACTGATCGGGCTGGTGTCCTGGGGGAGCGGCTGCGGACGAGCGGGCCGACCTGGTGTCTACGCCCGTGTGTCCGAGGCCCTGCGGACTCTGGACCGAGAGGGTCGCAATGCGGCCCCGGGAGGCCGAGGGACCGCCTGACAGCGTCTGGCGGACCTGGGTGTTTTACGCAGCCATGAGGCGCTGAGCGTCCTCGTAGAGCCATGAGCAAGGGCGGTTGCCCCTGGGACCAGGGGCAACCGCCCTTGTGCCGGCCTGTGCCGGCGCTGGCTCGTCGTGGACGCGAAGTGTCAGCGCTCTTCTTCTGAGGCGGATGCGGGAACGGCCGTGAGCCGCTCCGTCTCGTCCTGTATCTCAGCGGCGATCTTCTTGAGTTCCGGCTCGAACTTGCGACCGTGGTGGGCGCAGAAGAGCAGCTCTCCGCCGCTGAGCAGGACGACGCGCACGTACGCCTGGGCGCCGCAGCGGTCGCAGCGGTCAGCGGCCGTCAGCGGGCTCGCGGGGGTCAGAACAGTAGTCACGTCGCCTCTTCTCTAGCTCGACGAGCTGTCGTACCAGGGTCAACATCCAACCAGCCCCAAAACGTTCCCGCTCGAGGCTTCTCCCAGAGAGAAATTTTCCGGACGGCTGGCTGCTGCCGGTCTGGCGGCGAATGTGCCGTATTGCGTGTCTGTGTGTCTTACGGTTTCGCGCTGTCGGTCAGGGGTCGGTCCTCCCGGCTGGGTTGCCGGTTGTTCATGAGGACGTGCCCGGAGCCTAAATGGTTCATGCCTGTAAGGGAACGTGATATGTACTTCACCCCATCGAGGGATCGAACAGGCATGCGACTCTGGACTACTCTGTGTTTCCACACGAGGGTGGCGTTACAACGGCTCTACCAGGCCTCGGTACCCTCATGGCGGCTACCGAAGCCGCGCCCTTACCCACAAGGGCCCCATCTGAAATTCAGCGAGGAGCGAACCGCGTGACCGCCGAGACGTCCGTGCCGTCCACAGCTCTGCTGGCAGGAGCAGACCGGGACGGTTCCAACTACACCGCGCGGCACCTGCTCGTCCTCGAGGGGCTCGAGGCCGTACGCAAGCGCCCGGGTATGTACATCGGATCGACCGACAGCCGTGGCCTGATGCACTGCCTGTGGGAGATCATCGACAACTCCGTCGACGAGGCCCTGGGCGGGTACTGCGACCACATCGATGTGATCCTCCACGACGACGCCTCCGTGGAGGTCCGGGACAACGGCCGGGGCATCCCGGTCGACGTCGAGCCCAAGACGGGCCTGTCCGGCGTCGAGGTCGTCATGACAAAGCTGCACGCCGGCGGCAAGTTCGGCGGCGGCTCGTACGCGGCCTCCGGCGGTCTGCACGGCGTGGGCGCCTCCGTGGTGAACGCCCTGTCCGCGCGGCTGGACGTCGAGGTCGACCGTGCCGGCAACACGCACGCGATCAGCTTCCGGCGCGGTGTGCCGGGTGCCTTCGCGGGGAACGGCGCCGACGCCAAGTTCGAGGCCTCGAGCGGCCTGCGCAAGGCGAAGAAGATCCCCAAGACCCGGACCGGCACGCGCGTGCGGTACTGGGCCGACCGGCAGATCTTCCTCAAGGACGCCAAGCTCTCCCTGGAGAACCTCCACCAGCGCGCCCGCCAGACCGCGTTCCTGGTGCCGGGCCTGACCATCGTCGTCCGCGACGAGTACGGCCTGGGCGAAGGCGGCAGCAAGGGCGAGGAGTCGTTCCGCTTCGACGGCGGCATCAGCGAATTCTGCGAGTACCTGGCCACCGACAAGCCGGTCAACGACGTCCTCCGTTTCTCCGGCCAGGGCACCTTCAAGGAGACCGTCCCGGTCCTCGACGACCACGGCCAGATGACACCCACCGAGGTCACCCGCGAACTCGGCGTGGACGTCGCGATGCGCTGGGGGACCGGCTACGACACGACCCTGCGGTCGTTCGTCAACATCATCGCCACGCCCAAGGGCGGCACCCATGTCGCCGGCTTCGAGCAGGCCGTCACCAAGACGATGAACGAGGTGCTGCGCGCCAAGAAGCTGCTGCGCGTCGCCGAGGACGACATCGTCAAGGACGACGCCCTGGAGGGCCTGACCGCGGTCGTCACCGTGCGTCTCGCCGAGCCGCAGTTCGAGGGCCAGACCAAGGAGGTGCTCGGCACCTCGGCGGCCCGCCGCATCGTGAACACCGTGATCACCAAGGAGCTCAAGGCGTTCCTGACGTCCACGAAGCGGGACGCCGCGGCCCAGGCCCGGGTCGTCATGGAGAAGGCGGTCGCCGCCGCACGCACGCGTATCGCGGCCCGCCAGCACAAGGACGCCCAGCGCCGCAAGACGGCTCTGGAGTCCTCCTCGCTGCCCGCCAAGCTCGCCGACTGCCGCAGCGACGACGTCGACCGCAGCGAACTGTTCATCGTCGAGGGCGACTCCGCGCTCGGCACCGCGAAGCTCGCCCGGAACTCCGAGTTCCAGGCGCTGCTGCCCATCCGCGGCAAGATCCTCAACGTACAGAAGTCGTCCGTCACCGACATGCTCAAGAACGTCGAGTGCGGGGCGATCATCCAGGTCATAGGAGCGGGGTCCGGCAGGACCTTCGACATCGACGCGGCCCGCTACGGCAAGATCATCATGATGACCGACGCTGACGTCGACGGTTCCCACATCCGGTGCCTGCTGCTCACCCTGTTCCAGCGCTACATGCGGCCCATGGTCGAGGCGGGCCGGGTGTTCGCCGCGGTGCCGCCGCTGCACCGCATCGAGCTCGTCCAGCCGAAGAAGGGGCAGGACAAGTACGTCTACACGTACTCGGACCGTGAGCTGCGCGAGAAGCTGCTGGAGTTCCAGAGCAAGGGGGTCCGCTACAAGGACTCCATCCAGCGGTACAAGGGTCTCGGCGAGATGGACGCCGACCAGTTGGCCGAGACGACGATGGACCCGCGGCACCGGACCCTGCGGCGGATCAACCTCGCCGATCTCGAGGCCGCCGAACAGGTCTTCGATCTGCTGATGGGCAACGATGTGGCGCCGCGGAAGGAGTTCATCTCGGGCTCGGCGGCCACGCTGGACCGGTCGCGTATCGACGCGTAGGGGTGGGCCGGGGTCGGTTCTGACGGGCCCCGGCTTCAGGTCGGGTCGGTGCTTCGGTGCTTTGGTGCTGGGCCCGACTTCACATTGGGCCGGTCTCCGACGGGGCTTCGGCGCTACGTCGGGCCGGTGCCCGACCAGTCCCGGTCCGTGTCGGCCGGCCGAGTCGGCTACCCGCGTTCGCACAGTCCTGCGATCTTCGCCGGTCTGCCGAGGCGGGCCCCGCTTTTGCTCTCTCCCGGGCCACAGGCTGCGGTGGTCAGCCACGGGCAGCACTCGTCGCGGCCGGCGGTGGTCATGCACGGTGGCTGATGGCAGTCAGGCGCGCGGCTGGCAGTGGTCAAGCGCGACTGACGGTGGTGGCACCGAGGACTCGCATGAATCGCAGCGAAACGCCCCGCCCAGCGGCAGCAGCATCTTCCGGGTGCCGGGTGCCGGGTGCCGGGTGCCGGGTGCCGGGTGCCGGGTGCCGGGTGCCGGGTGGGCACGGGCAGGGAGTCCGCCCCCGGCGCACCCATCCCCGAGCAGATCATCGATCGCGCACCGGAGATCTCGCCCGGCAGCCGACCCTCGCTTCCCAGCAGGCCCAGGTGCCGCGGCTCTCCACCCGTGGGTGGAGCGTCCGCCCGCCGGGAAATCCACCCGTGATCCACCTCGGCTCCGTTCTCCCCACCTGCGGATTTCCGTAGCTTCGAAGGTGTCGGCGGCATCCGCTGCCGGCAGACCCTTCCTCGCTCACGGAGGCTGTGATGTCCGGGCTCGTCGACGCGTTGCTGATCGTGGTCGCTGTGGTCGTGGTGATCGCCCGGCAGTTCCGGGCGAGCCGGATCGACACCGACCGGCGCTGTTGGCTGCTCCCCGCCGTCCTTGCTGTCGTGGCACTGCGCGAGCCGGGGCTCGTGGACGCCCACCACCGCACGGCATCGCTCACCCTGCTCATCGCGGAACTGCTCACCGGCCTCGCCATAGGTGCCGGCTGGGCCTGGACGAGCCGGATATGGACGGAGCCGGACGGCGCGGTGTGGAGCAAGAGCACCAAGGCGAGCGGAGCCGTCTGGGCCGTCGGCATCGCGTTGCGCGTCGGTCTCTTCGCGCTCGGTGCGGCGATCGGTGTCCACCAGGACTCCTCCGCACTGCTGCTCGCCCTGGCGGCAACCCTGCTCGTGCGTTCCGGGACCCTCGTCCGGCGAGCGCACTACCTGCAGCCTGCCCCCTCACCCGCCCCGGCGTACGGTGAGCCCATGGTCCGGTCCACGGGGAAGGAACGTGTGTGACGGACAACGCCTGGACCCGCTGGCCCTCCCGGGAGGCGCTCGCGCGTGAGGCGGCGACGCGTCCTCGGCGTCTGCTCGGCTGGGTCACCAGGTCCCTCGTGCTCGCCATGCTCCTCTGGGGTGCCTTCAACAGCAGCCATGTGCGGGGCTGGAGCATCGTCGGAGCAGTGGCGGGAATCCTCCTTTCCGCCGGCGTCGCCTGGGCACTCTTCCGCACCACACTGGCACACCGGCTCTGGCCCTCCCTGGCACTCTTCAGTGTCCTCCTGGCGATCGCGGTCGCCGCCCAGGCCGCCGGATTCGGGGTCGCCGCCCTCGTCCTGTGGTGCGGTTGCGCCGTCACCGCTCTGGAACGGCTGCCCATCGCCGCCGCCCTGCCCGTCACGGTGGTCGCCCTAGCGCTCTACGCCGCCGTCAATGACGACGTGTGGCTGACCACCCTGGCCACGACCGCGGGACTCGCCCTGGCCGGCTACGTCCTGCGGCTGGACGCGGAGGCCCGTGGCAATGCCCAACGGCTGCTCAACCAGGAGCGGGCCGCACGGGCGGCCGAGGCGGAGTCGGCGGCACTCGCGGAGCGGGCCCGGATCGCCCGGGAGATCCACGACGTGCTGGCGCACAGTCTCTCGGCCCAGCTCGTGCACCTGGAGGCGGCCCGGTTGCTGATCGAGGGAGGCGCGGACCGGGACCAGATCCTCGAAAGGGTGGTGGCCGCCCGGGGCATGGCCCGGGACGGTCTCGCGGAGACCCGGCAGGCGCTGTCGGCTCTTCGGGGGGACATGACCCCGCTGGAGGAGTTCCTGAGCCAGCTCGTCGGGACGGCCGACGGAGCCGAGGCCACCATTTCGGGTGAGCGCAGACCCCTGCCGGTCGAGGCGTCGCAGGCGGTGCGCAGGGTCGCGCAGGAAGCCCTGACCAACGTCCGCAAGCATGCGCCGGGGGCCAAGGTGCGGATGCGGCTGGAGTACGGCGAGGAACAGGTGACGCTGGTCGTGCGGGACTCGGGCGGTTCGCCGGGCGAACTCACCGCCAGTGGCGGCGGGTACGGTCTGCTGGGGATGCGGGAGCGTGCCGAACTGCTGGGCGGTTCGCTGGACGCCGGGCCGGACGACGAAGGGTTCGTGGTGACGTTGAAGGTGCCGGTATGACGGTGGGGGAGGAGACGAAGCCCGCGCGGGTGGTGGTCGCGGACGACCAGACCGTGGTCCGCGAGGGCATCGTGATGTTGCTCGGTCTGCTGCCCGGTATCGAGGTCGTGGGCGCGGCCGGGGACGGCGAGGAGGCGGTGGCGCTCGTCGCCGAACTCGCCCCGGACGTGGTGCTGATGGACCTGCGCATGCCGCGCTGCGACGGGGTGGAGGCGACCCGGAGGATCCGGGCCGAGTATCCGGGGACGCAGGTCGTGGTGCTGACGACGTTCGGGGACGACGAGTCGCTGTTCCCCGCGCTCAAGGCGGGGGCGCGCGGCTATCTCACCAAGGACGCGGGAGGGGACGAGATCGTGCGGGCCGTGCACAGCGTGCTCTCGGGGGACGCCGGGCTGTCGCCGAGCGTCCAACGGCGTCTGCTGGAGCGGCTGTCGGACCCCGAGCCCCCGCAGCCGGTCCCCGCGGAGGCGCCCGACGGGCTCACCGCCCGGGAGGTCGAGGTGCTGGCGTTGATCGCCGAAGGGCTGACCAATCAGGAGATCGCCCGCGAACTGCATGTCTCCACCGCCACGGTGAAGACCCACATCAACAACCTCTTCGCCAAGACGAACATCAAGGACCGTGCGCAGGCGGTGCGTTATGCCTATGCGAAGGGGCTTGTAAGGCCACCGATGGGAGGAGTCACCTGATGGGGTGAAGTGCACCGGGAAGAAGAGTCGGGGATCTTCCCGTTCTGTCCATCCTTGGGCATGCAGTCAAGCAACGCTCGTCCCCGCGGAAGCGGGGGTGATGCCGAGAGTTCGGCCGAGAACCACGACGGTCACGACGTGGCCCGTGCCGAGGCGTCCGCCGGGGTGCGGTACGACGACCCCTGGTACGACGAACTCGCCTCCGGCTGGGGCGAGACGGCAGGTGACGGCACATCCGTGGTCCCGGTCGCGACGGCACGTGAGGTGCGCGAGGAGCGGGCAGCGGCGGCGGCCGACGTCTACCTCGAGGTGCAGCGCAGCGCCGCCTTCCAGGAGGTGCGCAGCCGGTACCGGAGGTTCGTGGTGCCGGCGGGCATCGGGTTCTTCGCCTGGTACGTGGCGTACGTCGTGACGGCGACGAGCGCGCCGGGGCTGATGGCACGACCGGTGGCCGGCGCGGTGAACGTGGCGATGCTCGCGGGACTCGGACAGTTCCTCACCACCTTCCTGCTGACCTGGGCCTACGCCCGGCACGCGAGGCTGCGCCGGGACCGGGCCGCTCTCGAACTGCGGTGGGACACCCAGGAACTGACCCGTACGGCCCGAGGCGGTGCGTCCTCGTGACGGGAGACCACCAGACTCTGGCGCTGCTGCTGTTCAGCGCGTTCGTCGCGGTCACACTGGGGATCACGACATGGGTGAGCCGCCACCGGCACGGTTCCGCGGAGGAGTTCTACGCGGGCGGGCGGCTGTTCTCGCCGATGGAGAATGGTTTTGCCATCGCGGGTGACTACATGTCGGCCGCGTCCTTCCTGGGCATCTCCGGACTCATCGCGCTCTTCGGGTACGACGGGATGCTCTACTCGGTGGGCTTCCTCGTGGCCTGGCTGGTGGTGCTGTTCCTCGTCGCCGAACTCGTGCGCAACTGCGGGCGGTTCACGCTCGCCGACGTGGTCGCCGCGCGGATGAGTGAACGGCCTGTGCGGATCGCGGCGGGAACCTCGTCGGTCACGGTGTCCGTTCTCTATCTGGTGGCCCAGATGGTGGGCGCGGGCAGCCTGGTCGCGCTGCTGCTCGGGGGCACCGGCGAGGCGGCCCAGTCCTGGACGGTCATCGCCGTCGGGGCTCTCATGGTGATCTACGTGTCCCTGGGCGGGATGCGGGCGACGACCTGGATCCAGATCGTCAAGGCGGTCCTGCTGCTCGGTGGGACGGTCGCGTTGACCGTGCTCGTGCTGGTGCGGTTCCACGGCGACATCGACCAACTGCTGCTCACGGCGGCGGAGCGCAGCGGCCACGGCCGGTCGTTCCTGGCCCCTGGACTGAAGTACGGCGGTGGCTGGACCGCCCGCCTCGACTTCATCAGCCTGGGACTCGCGCTCGTGCTCGGCACGGCAGGGCTGCCGCACATCCTGTCCCGCTTCTACACCGTGCCCACGGCACGCGCCGCACGGCGTTCGGTGGTCTGGTCGATCGGGCTCATCGGCGGCTTCTACCTGATGACGATCGTGCTGGGGTTCGGGGCCGCGGCGATCGTGGGGCCCGAGACGGTCCGCGGATCGAACGCCGCCGGGAACACCGCGGTCCCCCTGCTGGCCCTCGACCTGGGCGGCGGAGCGGACTCCACCGGAGGAACGGTTCTGTTCGCGATCGTCGCCGCCGTCGCCTTCGCGACGATCCTCGCCGTGGTCGCCGGGATCACCCTCGCCTCGTCCGCCTCCGTCGCGCATGACCTGTACGCCTCGCTACGGCGCCGACGGTCCAAGCCGCGCAGTGAGGTGGCCGTGGCCAGGACCGCCGCCGTGGGGATCGGCGTGATCGCGATCGCCCTCGGCCTGCTGGCCCGCGACCTCAACGTCGCCTTCCTGGTGGGCCTCGCCTTCGCCGTCGCCGCGTCCGCGAACCTGCCGGTGCTGCTGTACTCGCTGTTCTGGCGCGGGTTCACCACCCGGGGTGCCGTCTGGTCCGTCTACGGCGGCCTGATCCCGGCCATGGCCCTGGTGCTGCTGTCGCCCGTGGTGTCCGGCAGCCCCGAGTCGCTCTTCCCGGGCGTCGACTTCCAGTACTTCCCGCTGCAGAACCCCGGTCTGGTCTCCATCCCGCTGGGCTTCGTCGCGGGCTGGCTCGGCACGGTCACCTCGGCGGAAGTCGCCGACGAGGCCAAGCACGCGGAGACGGAGGTACGGTCGCTCACGGGGGCGGGAGCTGTGTAGCGGACGGCGCCCTCGTGGTCGTCGTACAACCGCCTTCGCTGTGCGGACCCCTCGACCTACGGCCGCGTTGGCATGCGGTACCCGTCGTCGGAACGCCCCGTCCTGATCGGCTACGGCGCCCTGTTCGGCTACGGCGTCACCCACGCGTACCGGTGTTCCGGGCGGCCCGTGTCGCCGTATCTGAGGGTGAGGCGGAGGCGGCCGGCCTGTTCGAGGTGGCGGAGGTAGCGCTGGGCGGTGGAGCGGCTCAGGCCCGTCTCCGCGGCGACCTCGTGGGCCGAGAGGGGGTGGCCGGCGTGGTGCAGGACGCGGCAGATGAGGTCCGTGGTCGGCTCCGAGTGGCCGCTGGGCAGGCCGGGGGAGGCAGGGGCCGGGGTGGTGCGCAGGGCGCCGAAGATCCGGTCGACCTGTTCCTGGCCGGCGATGCCGTGGCCGCCGACCCGGTCGACGGTGCGGCGCAGGGCGGCGTAGGAGTCGAGGCGGGTGCGCAGGGCCGCGAAGGTGAAGGGCTTGACCAGGTAGTGGAGGGCGCCCAGGCGCATCGCGGTCTGGACGGTCGTCACGTCGCCGGCTGCCGTGATCATGATGACGTCGGTGCCGTGGCCCTGTTCCCGCATGCGGTGGACGAGTTCGAGTCCCGTCTGGTCGGGCAGGTAGTGGTCCAGCAGGACCAGGTCGATGGTTCCGCGCTGCACGCTGGCCAGTGCCTGGGCCGCGTTGTGGGCGCGGGCGGCGACCCGGAAGCCGGGAACCTTCCCCACGTACTTCGCGTTGATCTCGGCGACGCGGAAGTCGTCGTCCACGACCAGGACGTCAATCATCGGGCCTCTTTCCCTCAAGGCCTGGCGGGCCTCACGCCCGTGTTTCGGCTCCGCTGTTGTAGCGCGCGCTAAACGAGCACAACAGGCTGTTGCAGGCAAAAGAACGGCATGTGCCCAGAAGACTGATGCCGTGGCACAGGCCACATCTACCGTCCCCGGCCATGAGCGCAGACACCAGCCCCGCCATCGAACTGCGGGGCGCGAGCAAGACATTCCGGACCCCGTCGGGGGGTCTGCACACGGCCGTCAGTGGACTCGACCTCACGGTGCGGCGTGGGGAGTTCGTGGCGGTCGTCGGGCCCACGGGCTGTGGCAAGTCGACCACGTTGACGCTGGTCAGCGGCTTGGAGGAGCCCTCCGAGGGCGAGGTCCTGGTCGTCGGGGAGCCGGTCCGGGGAGTCGGGGACAAGGTCGGTTTCGTCTTCCAGCAGGACGCCACCTTCCCCTGGCGCACGGTCCTGTCCAACGTCATGGCCGGCCCTCGCTTCCGCGGGGTGCCGAAGGCGGAGGCCAGGCAGAAGGCGCGGGAATGGCTGGCCAGGGTCGGACTCGCGGCCTTCGAGGACCGCTACCCCCATCAGCTCTCCGGAGGTCAGCGCAAGCGGGTCGCGCTCGCCGCGACCTTCGTCAACGACCCCGAGATCCTGCTCATGGACGAGCCGTTCTCCGCGCTCGACGTGCAGACCCGGGCCCTGATGTCCGACGAACTCCTCGAACTGTGGGAGGGCACCGGCGCCTCCGTCGTCTTCGTCACCCACGACCTGGAGGAGTCCATCGCGCTGGCCGACAGGGTCGTCGTGATGACGGCCGGGCCCGCCACGGTCAAGCAGGTCTTCGAGATCGACCTGCCGAGGCCGCGCAAGGTCGAGTCGGTACGTCTGGAGCCGCGGTTCATCGAGATCTACCGCGAGATCTGGCAGTCCCTCGGCGAAGAGGTCCGCATCACGCGTGAGAGGAGCGCCGCCCATGTCGCCTGACGTCCTGCCCGAGACCCAGGTCGCGCCGGCCATGGCAGACCCCGGCGCCAAGACCGACCGCGCGCATTCACGCGCGCGTGCCGCCCGCAGACGCCGGATCGTCGTCGGCGCGTCCCGTGTCCTGCTCCTGGTGGCCGTCCTCGGCCTGTGGGAAGTGCTCTCGCGGGCCGAGGTCATCGATCCCTTCAACTTCTCCATGCCCTCGAAGATCTGGGACCAGATCTGGACCTGGGTGACGCACGGGACCGCACTCGGATCACTGGGCGAACAGATCTGGTACACGCTCTACGAGGCACTGCTGGGCTGGATCGTAGGCGTGGTGGCCGGTGTGGTGTTCGGTATCGCGCTGGGGCGGATCACCTTGCTGGCCGATGTACTTGGTCCATACATCAAGGTGCTCAACTCGATACCGAGGATCGTCCTCGCGCCCATCTTCGTGATCTGGTTCGGACTTGGACCGGCCTCCAAGGTGGCCTCGGCCGTCGTCCTGGTCTTCTTCCCGGTCTTCTTCAACGCCTTCCAGGGCGCTCGCGAGGTCGACCGCAACCTGGTGGCCAACGCCCGCATCCTCGGCGCGAGCGACCGGAGGGTGACGCTCCAGGTCGTCGTCCCGTCCGCGACCTCGTGGATCTTCACCAGCCTGCACGTCAGCTTCGGCTTCGCCCTCATCGGCGCGATCGTCGGCGAGTACATCGGCGCCACCAAGGGCATCGGCCTGCTCGTCGCCCAGTCGCAGGGCACGTTCAACGCGGCCGGTGTCTACGCCGCGATGGTCATCCTCGCCGTCGTCGCACTCCTCGCCGAAGGGCTGCTCACCTTCGCCGAGCGCCGCATCTTCCGCTGGAAGCCGACGAGCTCCGACGGCTGAGCCGCCTGCGACGGCCCCTCCCCGGCCGGCTTCCGTCCCAGTTCCGGCCTTCCCCGGCCGGCCGTCCCAGCCCTCGCCCTCCCCGGCTTCCGTCCCAGCTCCGGCCCCCTGGGTCTCCCGCCTTCCCAGCCCTCACCCCCCTAGGTCACCCCCTCAGACAGCCTCCGTCTTCCGGGCTCCCGCCCGCCCGTACCGCCCTCCCAAGGACGTGAAACCCATGCGCAAGACCGCCAGATACACCTCTCTGGCCGCCGCCGGCCTGCTCGCCCTCACCTCGCTCACCGCCTGTGCCAACGACGCCGCCGGCACGGCGTCGGCCGGTTCCGGCAGCAAGGGGGACGGCAAGGGCACCGAGGTCAAGATCATGGTCGGTGGCCTCGACAAGGTCATCTACCTGCCCGCGATGCTGACCCAGCGGCTCGGTTACTTCGACTCCGAGGGACTCGACGTGGAGCTGCTGAGCGAGCCCGCCGGCGTCCAGGCCGAGACCGCGCTCGTCTCCGGCCAGGTCCAGGGGGCCGTCGGCTTCTACGACCACACCCTCGACCTCCAGGTGAAGGGCAAGGACGTGGAGTCGGTCGTGCAGTTCTCGCACGCGCCCGGCGAGGTGGAGATCGTCTCCACCAAGGCGGCCGGTGACATCACCTCGCCCAAGGACTTCAAGGGCAGGAAGCTCGGCGTCACGGGCCTCGGCTCCTCGACCGACTTCCTCACCAAGTACCTCGCCGTCAAGAACGGCGTGAGGGTCAGCGACTTCACCCCGGTCGCCGTCGGCGCGGGACCGACCTTCATCTCGGCGCTCCAGCAGGGCTCGATCGACGGCGGCATGACGACCGACCCGACCGTCGCGACGATCCTGGACAAGAAGGCCGGCAAGATCCTCCTGGACATGCGCACGCCCCAGGGCTCGGACGAGGCGCTCGGCGGACCGTATCCCTCGTCAAGCCTGTACATGCAGACGGACTGGGTCAACGGTCACAAGGACACCGTCCAGAAGTTGGCCAATGCATTCGTCAAGACGCTCAAGTGGATGTCCACCCACAGCGCGACCCAGATCGCCGACAAGATGCCCGCCGACTACTCGCAGGGCAACAAGCTCCTGTACGCGGTCGCCATCAAGAACACGCTGCCGATGTTCACCAAGGACGGCGTGATGCCCAAGAACGGTCCCGAGACCGTCGAGAAGGTCCTCAAGGCGTTCAACCCCAACATCCAGAACGCCGACGTCGACCTCGACAAGACGTACACGACCGAGTTCGTCGACAAGGCCGCGCAGAACGCAGGCTGAGTCTCCTCACGCGCGGGTCGCCCACACGTAACGGTGTTCCGGGCGGCCCGCGTCGCCGTACTTGAGGGTCAGCCGGGCCCGCCCCGTGCGCTCCAGGAGCTTCAGGTAGCGCTGGGCGGTCTGCCGGCTCACCCCGGTCCGGTCGGCGATCTCCTGCGCCGACAGCGGCCCTTCGGCGTTCATCAGAGACCTGCGGACGAGCTCCACCGTGGTCGGGGAGTGCCCCTTGGGCAGATCCGGCTCCGCCGGTGACGAGAGCGCACCGAAGATGCGGTCGACCTCCGCCTGTTCCGCCTCCCCGCCGCCGTCCAGGGTGCGCCGCAGCTCGGCATACGCCTCCAGCCTGGCCCTGAGACCCGCGAAGGCGAACGGTTTCACCAGGTACTGCAGCGCCCCGTGGCGCATCGCCGCCTGCACGGTCGTCACGTCCCGCGCGGCCGTCACCATGATCACGTCGGTCTGGTGGCCGCGCCGGCGCATCTCCTGGACGACCTCCAGGCCCGTCTCGTCGGGCAGGTAGTGGTCCATGAGGACCAGGTCGACATGGGGGAGGCTCTCCATCTGGCGCAGTGCGTCCGCGGCGCTGTGCGCCTCGCCCGCCACACGGAAGCCGGGCACCTTCTCGACGTAGGCGGCGTTGACGCGCGCCACGCGGGTGTCGTCGTCCACGACCAGGACCTCGATCATCACGACTCCTCCTCGGTGGCGGCCCGCCCGGTCGGTGGGGCGGTGAGCGCGGGTTGCGGCTCGGCCAGTGCGTCCGGCAGTACGACGGTGAACTCCGCGCCTCCGCCACCGGCCTCGCCGACGACCGCGCTGCCCCCCTGGCGTTCGGCGAGCTTGCGTACGAGGGAGAGCCCGAGGCCGCGTCCCCGGTGGGCGGGCGGTTCCTTGGTCGACCAGCCTTCGGTGAAGACCAGTTCGCGCTGTTCCACCGGGATGCCGGGTCCGGTGTCCCGCACCCTGAGGACGGCGGTACGGCCCTCCGTGCGCAGCTCGACCTCCACGCGCGCGTGCGGTGCGCCGGCGACGGCATCCAGGGCGTTGTCCACGAGGTTGCCGACGATCGTCACCAGGCCGCTCGGATCGACCAGCCGGTCCGGCAGCCGGGTCCCGTCGGAGACCCACAGGGCGACCCCGCGCTCGGCGGCGACGGTCGCCTTGCCCACCAGCAGCGCGGCGAGCAGCGGGTCCTCGATCTTCTCGGTGACCTGCTCCGCGGTGGCCCGGTGGTCGCCGACGACCTCCCCGACGAACTCCACGGCGTCGTCGAACATCTCCAGCTCCAGCAGCCCCAGGAGCGTGTGCATGCGATTGGCGTGCTCGTGGTCCTGGGCGCGCAGGGCGTCGATGAGGCCGTGGGTCGAGTCGAGCTCCCGGCCGAGCTGCTCCAGCTCGGTGCGGTCGCGCAGGGTGGCGACGGCACCGCCGTCGTCGGTGGGCATGCGGTTGGCGACCAGCACCCGCTGGCCCCGCACGGTGACGAGATCGGTGCCCGCGACACGTCCGGCCAGGACGTCGGCCGTACGACCGTCCCCGAGCGCCTCGTCGGGGGAGCGGCCGACGGCCTCGTCGCCGATGCCCAGCAGGCGTCTGGCCTCGTCGTTGAGCAGACGGATGCGTCCGGCGCGGTCCAGCGCCACGACGCCCTCCCGGATGCCGTGCAGCATGGCCTCGCGTTCGGCGAGCAGCGCCGAGATGTCGGAGAAGGCCAGGTCACGGGTCTGCCGCTGCACTCTCCTGGAGATGAGCCAGGCGGCCAGCGCACCGACGGCGAGGGCCCCGCCTGCGTACGCGAACAGCCCCGGGATCGCGTGGATCAGCCGGGCGCGCACACTGTCGTAGGCGATACCGACGGAGACCGCTCCGACGATCTTGTGCTCGCTGTCGTACAGCGGCACCTTGCCGCGGGCGGTACGGCCCAGGGTGCCGCTGTCGATCTGCATGATCTCCTTGCCCGCCAGGGCCTGGCCCGGGTCGGTGGAGACGATCCTGCCCACCTCGCTGCGGGTGGGATGCGACCAGCGGACGCCTCGCCAGTCCATCACCACGACGTACTCGGACCCGGTCGCCCTGCGGATCCTCTCGGCCTCCCGCTGGACGGGGCCACCGGGCAGTGGGGGCGTGTCCTTGACCTGCTCGGCGATCTGCGCCTCGGCGGCGGTGGTCTGGGCGATGGCCAGCGCACGGCGCATCGCCTGGTCGTCGAGCTGGTTGCTCAGGGGCGCGAGGAACAGACCGGTCGCGAGCACCGCCACTCCCGCGGCGATCGCCAACTGCATCAGAAGCACCTGCGAGAACACCCGGCGGGGCAGTCCGAGGCGCAGGCGGCGGGCGGGGGGAGTGCGGCTCATACCCATGACGGTACGGGGAGGCCCCGGATCCACCGTAGGGGGTGTGGCATGGATCTCTTGATCAACCCGTTGATGAGCCGTACGGGCCGGAGACAGTGCTGGGGACGCACCCGCGCGAGCGTCCGGTCAGCACGCCAGCGCCGTCGAGGTGCTCAGCTCGCGCACCGCGACCACGTCCATCCGCGCGGGCGAGCCGAGCACCGACGCCCCGCAGCTCTCCGGGCGCGGCGGCAGGGCGGCGGTCTGGGCCACGAGGACGCGCCAGTGGCGGCCGTCGACGTGGGCGACGGTCACCTCCCAGTGCGGGGCCGCGCCGTCCGTGCGTACGACGGTCAGGGCTTCGGCCGCGTATTCGCCCACCGCCGTGCGGACGGCCAGCTCGGCCGCCTGGCCGGGGCGTTCCCATGCGGAGTTGCCGCGGCATCCGTCGACCACGATCCGGCCCTCCTGGACGTTGTGGAGGACTTCCTTGACGGCATGGGCCTCGGCGCGGCCGTAGGCGTAGCCGTGCGGCAGGACCAGCAGCGTCGGAGAGAAGCGGTGACCACCCAGATGGGTGACCTCCCAGGCGCCCTCGACGCCCGAGGCGGCCAGTTCCGCGGCGAGCGGACGGCCGAGGAGGGCGCAACAGCGGTCCCGCTTGCCGTTGGTGCAGACGAGCGCGAGCGGGTCGCCGGTGTGCGGACGGCCGCCGAGGGCCGCGTCGAAGCTGCCGTGGTCCCCGCTGCCGAGTGCGGCGAGATCCAGGTGGAGGAGGTCCCGCGGATCGCGGGTCGTCGCACTGCGCAGCCATACGTTGCCGGGAGCCGTGTGGGCGGCGTACACCTGCCGGGTGGTGGGGGTTCCGCTGTCGGCGTGCCGACCGGGGCGGCGGATGAGCGCGACGCGCACGTCCGTGCCCGTCGCCGCGGTCTCCAGGGCTCGGCCCAGGGCGGGGTCCAGGTGGCTCGAAGTGAGCGCCTTGGCGCCCCAGGGGCCGGGCTGCTCCAGCAGCAGCCAGGTCCGCGCGATGGCCGCGGTTCCGGAAACGGGCTCGTCGAGGTCGTGCGAGACCGTTGAGCAGGTACCCACAGAGGTGAGCCTAACCTGACTTGGCGCGCGGCGACTTCCGGCCGGGTCCGTTTCAGCGTTCCGGCAGGGGTTGGGGTGGCTTCGGGCCCACATACGTGCCGCTCGGGCGCATGCGCAGCGGGCGTTCGCCGTACTCCTCCAGCGCGTGGGCGATCCAGCCGGCCGTCCGGGCGACGGCGAAGACCGTCTCGCCGGCCGTGGCGGGCATCCCGGAGGAGGCGGTGAACACGGCGAGGGCCAGGTCCACGTTGGCGTGCAGGGGGGCGTGGCGGGCGGTGGTGGCCACGATGTCGCGGGCCGCGAGGAGGGCGGGCTCGGCCCGGGGGATCTCCTCCAGGAGCGCGAACAGGGCACGCGCGCGTGGGTCCTCGCCCGGGTAGAGCCGGTGACCCAGGCCCGGGATGCGGCGGCCGGCCCGCAGCTCCTCCGCGATCACGGGGGCCGCGTCGCCGAGTTCGAGCACGTCGAGCAGCAGCTTGTGGGCGAGCCCGCTTGCCGCGCCGTGCAGGGGGCCCTCCAGGACGCCGAGTCCGGCGGACACGGCCGCATAGGCGTGCGCACGCGCCGACGCGGCGACGCGCACCGCGAGGGTCGAGGCCGCGAGGTCGTGGTCGACGAGCAGTCCGAGCGCGGTGTCCAGGACGCGCAGGGACGCCTCGTCGGGCTTGTGTCCGGTGAGGCGCGACCACAGCCGGGGGGCCAGCCGGGCGTCGTCACGGCGGTGGTCGTGCAGCACGGGCGGCAGGGCGGCGACCAGAGTGGGGATGAGGGTCCGCGCGGTGCCGAGCACGGCCTCCTCGGACAGGTCGAAACGCAGCGGGTCGGCCGCCGCTGCGGCGATCGCGGCGACCCGCAACCGGTCGGTGGGGCCGGTGTGTTCGGGCAGCGCGTCCACCGCGCGGCGGGCCGTGTCGACCGTGGCCTCGGGGGCGGTGAAGGTGACGCCGGGCTGCATGCGTCCGGTCCACAGCCATTCGGCGATCTCTTCGTAGGAGTGACGCGCGGCGAGTTCCGTCGCGTCCACGCCCCGGAAGTAGTAGCGGTCCCGGTCGATCAACGTGATCCGGGTCCGTACGGAGAGCTCACCGCCGGAGCCCGGACTCCCGCCGCTCTCCCGGCGGTTGCGCCGGGCCAGGGCCTCGACCTCCTTGGCGTCGAAGGTGCTGCCCCGGCCGCCGGGGACGCGTCGGCTGCTGAGCTGGCCGCGGCTCACATAGGCGTAGACGGTCTCGGGTTTCACGCCCAGCAGTTCGGCGGCCTCCTTGGTGCTGAGCCGGTGTTCGGCGGGGCCCGGGAGGGGGTCTTGATCGCGCATAAGAGGTCACCGTATCCGCAGCCGAAGGGTTGACAGACGATGTTGACTTCACATTGATTGAATCAATATTGACAGGAAATGAGTCAATCATGGACAGTCGAATCAAGTCCAGGGAGGAATCATGTCGGTCAACAGGTCCGCAACCACACTTGTCGAGGTACCGCGAGGGCTCGCCGGTGTCGTCGTCACCGACACCGAGGTCGGGGACGTCCGGGGGCGCGAGGGGTTCTATCACTACCGCCAGTACTCGGCCGTCGAGCTCGCGCAGACCCGTGGCTTCGAGGACGTCTGGCACCTTCTGGTCCACGGTGAACTGCCGGACGCGGGGCAGGCCGTGGCGTTCCGGGCCGTGACCGCGGGGCTGCGGCGGCTGCCGGAGGAGGTCAGGGCGGCGTTGCCGGCGATCGCGGCGGCGAGCGGGAGGTCGGGGCCGCTGGCCGGAATGCGCACCGCGTTGTCGCTCCTCGGGGCGGCGAAGGGGTTCCGGCCGGTGTACGACATCGACCCGGAGGAGCGGCGCCGGGACACGCTCGTGGCGGCCGCGGCGGTGCCGACGCTGCTGACCGCGCTGCACCGGTTGGGCAAGGGGCTGGAGCCGGTGGAGCCGCGGGAGGACCTCTCCTACGCGGCGAACTACCTCTACATGCTGACGGGTTCGGAGCCGGAACCGCAGCGGGCGCGGGCGGTCGAGCAGTACTTGATCTCAACCATTGATCACGGTTTCAATGCATCAACCTTCACGGCACGGGTCGTCGCGTCGACGGGGGCGGATGTGGCGGCCTGTCTCGTGGGGGCCGTAGGGGCCTTGTCCGGGCCGTTGCACGGGGGAGCGCCGAGTCGGGCCCTGGACACCCTGGACGCGATCGGCACGCCCGACCGGATAGACCCCTGGATCCGCGAACGCGTGCTCGCCGGTGAACGGATCATGGGCTTCGGTCATGCGATCTACCGCACGGAGGACCCGCGTTCCCGGATGCTCCGGGAGGTCGCCCAGCGGTTCGGCGGACCCCGGGTGGACTTCGCCGTCGAGGTGGAACGACAGGTGGAGGCGATCCTGGCCGAGCTGAAGCCGGGGCGGGAGCTCCACACCAACGTCGAGTTCTACGCGGGCGTGGTCATGGAGCTGTGCGGGCTGCCGCGGGAGATGTTCACGCCCACGTTCGCTGCGGCGCGGGTGGTCGGGTGGAGCGCCAACATCCTGGAACAGGCGGCGGACTCGAAGATCATCCGGCCGGTGGCGCGGTATGTGGGGGCGGAGGCGCCGGTGGCGGTGCCGGTGATGGCCTAGGCGTGCATGAGGCCCGGTGCCGTTCTGGCGCCGGGCTCACAGAAGGACATGAGCAGTGGGCGGGTCGGCGATCTGCTCGCAGGGGCCCCGGTGTCGCTCGTCGATGGGTGCGGCGGGGCGAGGATTCCGCGGGGCACGAGTGAGGGTGACTCAAGTGCCCTGGGCGGGACTCACGCGTCCGGGATGTCGGCCTTGGCGCGCAGCAGGGTCTCCCGGCTCACCACCACGATCCGCTCGTAGTCGGCGCGTGCCGCGTCGGGAGGGAGCTGACCGTCGAGCGCCGCAGTGGCCTCGGTCCCGATCACGGCGAAGTTGCCGTCACTGAGCTCGAAGATGTCGGGACAGGTGTCGCCGCTCATGCTCCCGCGTTCCCTGGGAGAGGCACCAATGCGACGCACGATTCTCAAGGGGGTCCCCGTTCTCACGATGTGGGTGTTGGGCGGGGGACAGGTTAGCCCCACCGCAGCCCCCTGTTGTCACACCGAGTGTCCATCTGTTGAGACGGTCTACGCCAAACGGATCTGCTCCCCGGGCTTTTATCCTTGCCCCAACTGGGCTCATCCGACGGGAGGTTCACCCACCACCCACCACTCCTCCGTGTCGGCCTCGTCCAGATCGCGAATGAGGTTGTCCACCATCCGGCCGATGCGTCCCTCTTCGGAGTCGTCCTTGAGGCTCGCGCGGTGCGGGCGGGTGGACTCCCAGTACCTGCGGAAGAGCGCGCTCCGGCAGAGCACCCGCAAGTGGCCGTGCAGTTCCTCCAGACTCGCGACGCCGATCCGGTAACCGAACAGAGCGTTGGAGTAGAGGGCGTTCGCGAACAGATGCTGCCGGAGGTGGGTCGGCGACTCCACCTCGAAGGTGCTCAACACCTGGGCCAGTTCGGGATCGTCGATGGCGCGCTCCAGGAGGCCGAGCTGCAGCCTCTGGTAGTCCACCAGGGCGGCTCGGAATGCGTCGTCGGTCCGGTCGGCTTGCTCCGGGCCGCGCCGCGACCCCTTGTGCCGTCGGCGTCGTGCGGTCAGCGTGGTGAGCACTCCGGCGGTGAAGGCGGCCCCCGCCGCGAGCACGGAATCGAGCCCCGGCTTCCCAGACTTCTGTGTGGCCATGTCATCCCCGATCCAAACGGCCGTCCGCCGGTCGTCGGGGTGCGGGTCGACTGATGGGGACCGGCGAGCGGTGGGCGGCGCTTGCCGTCTCCCAGGGTGCCGAGCGGCTCTGATCGGCGGGGGAGGCGGAGAGGAGGCGCACGGAGGGAAGTGAGGGTCGCACGAACCGGCGCCTTCCCCAACGTCTGCCCCGCAAGTGCTGCTAACAATCGTTCACTTCGAGGGGATTGTTCCGGCTCGTATCCTGGTCCGGCATTCACACCTCGTACGTGCGCCGGGACCGCGATCCGGTGCACGCAGCAGCGCGAAAGAGGTCGTACGTTGAGTCAGCCGAGCGGGAGCCCCCGGCAGATCCCGGTCGTCGTGCTCGCCGGATTCCTGGGTTCCGGCAAGACCACGCTCCTCAATCATCTCCTCCACCGCAGCGGTGGCAGCCGTATCGGAGCCGTCGTCAACGACTTCGGCGCCATCGAGATCGACGCCATGGCCGTCGCCGGCGCGCTCGGCGACTCCACCGTCTCCCTCGGGAACGGCTGCCTGTGCTGCGCCGTCGACGTCAGCGAACTCGACGGGTACCTCGCCAAGCTGGCGCACCCCGACTCCGGCATCGACGTCATCGTCATCGAGGCCAGCGGGCTCGCCGAGCCGCAGGAACTCGTCCGCATGGTGCTCGCCAGCGAGCAGCCCCACATCGTCTACGGCGGGCTCGTCGAGGTCGTCGACGCCGCCGAGTTCGACGACACCCGCGCCCGGCACCCCGAGCTCGACCGCCACCTCGGCCTCGCCGACCTCGTCGTGGTCAACAAGCTCGACCGGGCGGCTCCCCAGGACGCCGAGCGCGTTCTCGCGGTCGTCCGGTCCCTCGTCGACCGTGCCGCCGTCGTGCCGGCCACCTACGGCCGTGTCGACCCCGAGTTCCTCTTCGACTGCCGGCCCGGCGAGGAACGCGTCGGACAGCTCTCCTTCGACGACCTGCACGACCCCGAGGACCACGATCACGACGGTCACGACCACGCGGGCCACCTGCACTCCGCCTACGACAGCCTGTCCTTCACCTCGGACACGCCCCTCGACCCCCGCCGGCTCATGGGCTTCCTCGACAGCCGGCCCGAAGGGCTCTACCGGATCAAGGGGTACGTCGACTTCGGACCGTACGACGTCCGCAACCGTTACGCCGTACACGCCGTGGGGCGCTTCCTGCGGTTCTACCCAGAGCCCTGGCCGTCCGGAGACGCCTGCCGTACCCAGCTCGTCCTTATCGGCTCCGGCATCGACACGTCCGCCCTCGGCAAGGAGCTGGAGGCGTGCAAGGGGGCACAGCAGGACGCCCCGCACACCGACGAGGCCGGCATGTGGGGCGTCCTGCGTTACGTACAGGGGACCGAGGAGGAACCCGGGGAACCGGCCTAGACCGGGCCCGCCACCACCGACACCGTCTTCGCCAGGGACACGCCCGAGCCGTCGCGGCGCGGGTCGATCTCCGGGAGGTCGGCCGGGGTGCCGTTCTTCTGCGCGGCGCGGGCCGGGACGGCGCCCGCCCAGGCCAGGGACAGGCAGTCCTCGCCCTTCAGGAACCGCTGGCAGCGCACCCCGCCCGTGGCACGGCCCTTGCGCGGGTACTGGTCGAACGGCGTCAGCTTGGCCGTCGTCTGGACCGAGTCGTCGAGTGTGCCGCGCGAGCCCGCGACCGTGAAGACGACCGCGTCCACCGCCGGGTCCACCGCGGTGAAGGAGATGACCTTCGCGCCCTCGGTGAGCTTGATGCCCGTCATACCGCCCGCCGGCCGGCCCTGCGGACGGACCTGCGAGGCCTGGTAGCGCAGGAGCTGGGCGTCGTCGGTGATGAAGACCAGGTCCTCCTCGCCGGTGCGCAGTTCCACCGCGCCGACGATCCGGTCGCCGTCCTTGAGCGTGATGACCTCCAACTCGTCCTTGTTGGACGGGTAGTCGGGCACCACACGCTTGACGACGCCCTGTTCGGTGCCGAGCGCCAGACCGGGCGAGGACTCGTCCAGCGTGGTCAGGCACACCAGTGTCTCGCCGTCCTCCAGGGAGACGAACTCCGCCAGCGGGGCGCCGCCCGAGAGGTTGGCGGCCGACTCGGGGAGCTGCGGCAGGTCGATCACGTTCAGGCGGAGAAGGCGGCCCGCCGACGTCACCGCGCCGACCTCGCCCCGCGCGGTGGCCGGCACCGCCGAGACGATCACGTCGTGCTTGGCGCGCCTGCCGCCGGCCTCCTCCGGGAACGGATCGCCGTTCGCCGTACGGGCCAGCAGCCCCGTCGAGGAGAGCAGGACCCGGCACGGGTCGTCCGCCACCTGCAACGGCACGGCGGCCACCGGGGCCGTCGCCCCGGCCTCCAGCAGGACCGTGCGCCGCTCGGTGCCGTACTTCTTGGCGACCGCGGCCAGCTCGGCGGAGACCAGCTTGCGCAGCTCGGCGTCCGACTCCAGGATCCGGGTCAGCTCCGCGATCTCGGCGTTGAGACGGTCCTTCTCGGACTCCAGCTCGATGCGGTCGAACCGGGTCAGGCGCCGCAGGGGCGTGTCCAGGATGTACTGCGTCTGGATCTCGCTCAGCGAGAAGCGCTCGATCAGCCGCTCCTTGGCCTGCGCGGAGTTGTCGCTGGAGCGGATGATGCGGATGACCTCGTCGATGTCGACCAGGGCGGTGAGCAGGCCCTCGACCAGGTGCAGCCGGTCGCGCCGCTTGGTGCGCCGGAACTCGCTGCGGCGGCGCACCACTTCGAAGCGGTGGTCGAGGTAGACCTCGAGGAGCTCCTTGAGGCCGAGCGTGAGGGGCTGCCCGTCGACCAGCGCCACGTTGTTGACGCCGAAGGACTCCTCCATCGGTGTCAGCTTGTAGAGCTGCTCCAGGACCGCCTCCGGCACGAAGCCGTTCTTGATCTCGATGACCAGGCGCAGGCCGTGGGCGCGGTCGGTGAGGTCCTTGACGTCGGCGATGCCCTGGAGCTTCTTCGCGCCGACCAGGTCCTTGATCTTGGCGATCACCTTCTCCGGGCCGACCGTGAAGGGCAGCTCGGTGACGACCAGGCCCTTGCGGCGGGCGGTCACCGTCTCCACCGAGACCGTGGCGCGGATCTTGAAGGTGCCGCGGCCCGTCTCGTAGGCGTCCCGGATGCCCGAGAGGCCGACGATCCGGCCGCCGGTGGGCAGGTCGGGGCCCGGGATGTGCTTCATCAGGGCGTCCAGATCCGCGTTCGGGTAGCGGATCAGGTGGCGGGCGGCCGCGATGACCTCGTTGAGGTTGTGCGGCGCCATGTTGGTGGCCATGCCGACCGCGATGCCCGAGGCGCCGTTCACCAGGAGGTTGGGGAAGGCGGCGGGCAGCGCGCCCGGCTCCTGCTCCTGGCCGTCGTAGTTGGGGGCGAAGTCGACCGTGTCCTCGTCGATCGACTCCGTCATCAGGCTCGCGGCCTCGGCGGCGCGGCACTCGGTGTACCGCATGGCGGCCGGCGGGTCGTCGTTGCCCAGCGAGCCGAAGTTGCCGTGGCCGTCGATCAGCGGCACGCTCATCGAGAAGGGCTGGGCCATGCGCACGAGGGCGTCGTAGATCGACGCGTCGCCGTGCGGGTGCAGCTTGCCCATGACCTCGCCGACGACACGCGCGCACTTCACGTAGCCGCGGTCGGGGCGCAGGCCCATCTCGTTCATCTGGTAGACGATGCGCCGGTGCACCGGCTTGAGGCCGTCGCGGGCGTCGGGGAGCGCGCGGGAGTAGATGACCGAGTACGCGTACTCGAGGTACGAGCCCTTCATCTCGTCCACGACGTCGATGTCGAGGATCCGCTCCTCGTACGAGTCGTCGGGCGGCGGGGTCTTCGTGCTGCGGCGGGCCATCGCTGCCGGCTCCTCTTTTCTGGTCGCTCGCCTACGGGTCGCTCACTTCGGCCCTTTGGCTCACTCTTGCTGAAGCGTGAACGGGATCTGACGCGGACCATTGTGGACCGCGGCACTGACAGTCCGGGCAGGGCCCGGCCGTGCCGCCCGGCCCGGGGACCGCGCAGCGCCTCCCTCACGGTTGCCCGCAGGCTACGCGATCCGCTGTGGGCGTACGCGCTCCGGGAACTTCGCCGAGGGTACGCACGCTTGCATACAGTGGCAGGACCGGCAGGAAAACCGCGGTTTCCACGACCGCGACCGCGATCGAAGGGACGTACATGCCCATGGGTCACACGGCCACAGACCAGGCAGGCACCGGGGGCCTGACAGCGACCGAGCACCGCCTGGCCAACGGGCTGCGCGTGGTGCTCTCCGAGGACCACCTGACCCCGGTCGCGGCGGTGTGCCTCTGGTACGACGTCGGCTCGCGCCACGAGGTCAAGGGGCGTACCGGCCTTGCTCACCTTTTCGAGCACCTGATGTTCCAGGGCTCGAAGCAGGTGCACGGCAACGGGCACTTCGAGCTCGTCCAGGGCGCGGGCGGCTCGCTCAACGGCACCACCAGCTTCGAGCGCACCAACTACTTCGAGACCATGCCGACCCACCAGCTCGAGCTCGCGCTGTGGCTGGAGGCCGACCGCATGGGCTCGCTGCTGGCCGCCCTCGACGACGAGTCGATGGAGAACCAGCGCGACGTCGTCAAGAACGAGCGCAGGCAGCGCTACGACAACGTCCCCTACGGCACCGCGTTCGAGAAGCTGACCGCGCTCGCGTACCCGGAGGGCCACCCCTACCACCACACCCCGATCGGTTCGATGGCCGATCTGGACGCGGCCACCCTGGAGGACGCCCGCGCGTTCTTCCGCACCTACTACGCGCCCAACAACGCCGTCCTGTCGGTCGTCGGCGACATCGACCCCGAGCAGACCCTCGCCTGGATCGAGAAGTACTTCGGCTCCATCCCCTCGCACGACGGCAAGCCCGCCCCACGCGACGGCTCCCTGCCCGAGATCATCGGCGAGCAGTTGCGCGAGGTCGTCGAGGAGGAGGTCCCCGCGCGCGCGTTGATGGCCGCCTACCGGCTGCCGCACGACGGCACCCGCGAGGCGGACGCGGCCGACCTGGCCCTCACCGTCCTCGGCGGCGGCGAGTCCTCCCGCCTCTACAACCGGCTCGTACGGCGTGACCGTACGGCCGTCGCGGCCGGCTTCGGCCTGCTGCGCCTGGCCGGTGCGCCCTCCCTGGGCTGGCTCGACGTGAAGACCTCCGGTGACGTCGAGGTGCCGGTCATCGAGGCCGCCATCGACGAGGAGCTCGCGCGGTTCGCCGCGGAGGGCCCCACGGCCGAGGAAATGGAGCGCGCCCAGGCCCAGTTGGAGCGCGAGTGGCTGGACCGGCTCGGCACCGTCGCGGGCCGCGCCGACGAACTGTGCCGGTACGCCGTCCTGTTCGGCGACCCGCAGCTCGCCCTGACCGCCGTGCAGCGCGTCCTCGAGGTGAGCGCCGAGGAGGTGCAGGCGGTCGCCAAGGCCAGGCTGCGCCCCGACAACCGCGCGGTGCTGGTCTACGAGCCGGTCGCCCCGGCCGAGATCGCCGACAGCGCCGAGGAGGCCGCCGAGGACCCGCAGGCCGCGGCGACCGTGGAAGCAAGCGACGACAACGAGGAGGCGGCCAAGTGAGCGAGCTCGCCGCGATGGAGTTCCACCCGCAGCCGCAGGCGGGCGAGCCCAAGGTCTGGGCCTTCCCCGCTCCCGAGCGCGGGACGCTCGACAACGGCCTGACCCTGCTGCGCTGCCAGCGCCCCGGCCAGCAGGTCGTCGCCGTGGAGGTGCTCCTGGACGCACCCCTGGAGGCCGAACCGGCCGGTCTGGACGGCGTCGCCACGATCATGGCGCGGGCCTTCTCCGAGGGCACCGACAAGCACTCGGCCGAGGAGTTCGCCGCCGAGCTGGAGCGCTGCGGCGCCACCCTCGACGCGCACGCCGACCACCCCGGCGTCCGCCTCAGCCTCGAAGTGCCGGCCTCCCGCCTCGCCAAGGCACTCGGTCTGCTGGCCGACGCGCTCAGGGCGCCCGCCTTCGCGGACAGCGAGGTCGAGCGGCTCGTCCGCAACCGCCTCGACGAGATCCCGCACGAGCTGGCCAACCCGTCCCGCCGTGCCGCCAAGGAGCTCTCCAAGGAGCTGTTCCCGGCGGACTCGCGCATGTCGCGCCCGCGCCAGGGCACCGAGGACACGGTCGAGAACATCGACTCCGCGGCCGTACGCGCCTTCTACGAGAAGCACGTGCGCCCCGCCACCGCGACCGCCGTGGTCGTCGGCGACCTCACCGGCATCGACCTGGACGCGCTGCTCGCCGACACCCTCGGTGCCTGGACCGGTTCCCCGGCCCAGCCGCGGCCCGTGCCGCCGGTGACCGCCGACGACACCGGCCGGGTGGTCGTCGTGGACCGCCCCGGAGCCGTCCAGACCCAGCTCCTGATCGGCCGTGTCGGCGCCGACCGGCACGCACGCGTGTGGCCCGCGCAGGTGCTCGGCACGTACTGCCTCGGCGGCACCCTCACCTCCCGCCTGGACCGCGTCCTGCGCGAGGAGAAGGGTTACACCTACGGCGTACGGTCGTTCGGGCAGGTCCTCCGGTCCGCCCCGGACGGCTCGGGCGCGGCGATGCTCGCCATCAGCGGCTCGGTCGACACGCCGAACACCGGTCCCGCGCTGGACGACCTGTGGAAGGTGCTGCGCACGCTCGCCGAGGGCGGACTCACCGACGCCGAGCGCGATGTCGCCGTGCAGAACCTCGTGGGCGTGGCGCCGCTCAAGTACGAGACGGCCGCGGCCGTCGCGAGCACGCTGGCCGACCAGGTCGAGCAGCACCTGCCCGACGACTACCAGGCGACCCTGTACCAGCAGCTCGCCGCGACCGGCACCGTGGAGGCCACCGCGGCCGTCGTGAACGCCTTCCCGGTGGACCGGCTGGTGACGATCCTGGTCGGCGACGCGGCGGCCATCAAGGAGCCCGTCGAGGCCCTCGGCATCGGCGAGGTCAAGGTCGTGAGCGCCGAGTAGCCGAGCAACGGCACGCGCGGGGAGGGGCCCTGGTGACGACGGCGTCACCAGGGCCCCTTGATGTCCGAATTGGGTGGGAGGTTGCCTGTCTGCCCTGTGGGATGCGCTACAAACACCCTGATTCGTTTGGGTCTTGAAAGCAGCCCCGCTTAGCGTCTTCCGGGCTGTCCGTCAGGCACTGCGCCGCGCCCGCGGCACCGGACAGTCATCGCCGAGTCCCCGTACGGCGCGAGCCAGGGGAGCCGGGGACCCACACAGTCCCTGGGGTGAATCGGACGCCCGCGCGACCGCGAGGGGGCCCGTAGGAGACCTTCCTGCTCCGAACCCGTCAGCTAACCCGGTAGGCGAGAAGGAAGGAAAGGACCAGCCACCACATGGCGTTCACCTGCGCCACCGGGAAGCACCGTCGTCCCAGCCGCATGAAGCGCACCACCGCCCGCGCGGCGGGTGTCGCGGCCCTCGCCACCACCGGCGTCATCGGCACCATCGCCGCCCCCGCGCTCGCCGCCGACAACTCCGTCGAGCAGACCGGTCTCATGCCCGTCGTCTCCGTCGGCGACTCCCTCGCGGCCCAGCTCGACGCCCAGGCCGAGGCCCAGGCGCAGGCCGCCGCGCAGAAGAAGGCGGCCGCCGAGGCCAAGCGCAAGGCCGAGGCGCGCGCCAAGGAGATCCGCGAGGCCAAGGAGCGCGCCGCCCGCGAGGCCGAGCGCAGGCGCCTCAACGCCTTCGTCGCCCCGATCTCCGGCTCCTACATCTCCACCGGCTACAAGAGCGGCGGCTCGCTGTGGTCCTCCGGCAGCCACACCGGTGTCGACTTCCACGCCGCCAGCGGCACCTCGGTCCACGCGGTCGGCCGCGGCACCGTCGTCGAGGCGGGCTGGGGCGGGTCGTACGGCAACAACGTCGTGATCAGGATGGCCGACGGCACGTACACCCAGTACGGCCACCTGTCGTCCATCGGTGTCTCGGTCGGCCAGTCCGTCACCCCCGGCCAGCAGATCGGCCTCTCCGGCGCGACCGGCAACGTCACCGGCCCGCACCTGCACTTCGAGGCGCGCACCAGCCCCGAGTACGGCTCGGACATCGACCCCGTCGCCTACCTGCGCTCGCACGGCGTGAACGTCTGACGTCCACCGCGCGATCCCTCCGCGACGCCCCCGGCTCCGCGAGCCGGGGTTTCGTCGTTTCCGGCACCCCGTTGTCCAAAAAATATACCTGGATTCCGGTCCGCCGTCGGAAATTCCCGCCCTTTGCAATAGAGTCACTGAACACACGTCAATCGGCGACGTTTCACGGGGATTAAGACGGAGGTCGGACATGCGTATTCCGGCGCACTCGGTATGCACGGCGATCCGGGACGACATCGTCGCCGGTGTCCACGCGCGCGGGAGCCGGCTCACCGAGGAACTGCTCGCCCGCCGCTACGGCGTCTCCCGTGTCCCCGTCCGCGAGGCCCTGCGCACCCTGGAGGCCGAGGGCTTCGTGGTGACGCGGCGGCACGCGGGCGCATGCGTGGCCGAACTGACCGAGCAGGAGGGCGCCGACCTCCTGGAGATGCGCATGCTGCTGGAACCGCTGGGTGCCTCCCGGGCCGCCCAGCGGCGCACCGAGGCCCATCTGAAGGTGCTGCGCGGCCTGGTCAGGCTGGGCCAGGAGCGGGCCAGGCGGGGCAACAGCGACGATCTGCGTTCCCTGGGGGGCTGGTTCCACGAGACGCTCGCGCAGGCCTCCGGCAGCCCGGCACTGACCTCGCTGCTGACCCAGTTGCGGCACAAGATCGCCTGGATGTACGTCGTGGACGCGCCCGCCGACCCCGTGGAGTCCTGGGCGGAGCACGGCGCGATCGTGGACGCGGTGGCCCGCGGGGACGGCGACCGCGCGCGGGCGGTCACCGCGCTGCACACCGAGCGCTCGGGCGCGGCGCACCGCTTGCGGTTCACGTCCGGGCAGGCCCGCGCGGACCGTGTGAGGACCTCGCAACATCCTGTAAACGTGACGGGCGTGCGGCATTAACACGGGCACCGTATACAAAGAGGGAGTAATTCGAGGGGCGTTATTTCCGCTGCCCGCAAAAGGATAAAGCGAAGGGCCCGCCCGATAATTCGGACGAGCCCCTCCGTGCTTTTCAGGACACCCGTGCTCAGACGGTCTCGGGAAGTTCCTCGAGCCCCTCGGCGACCAGCTTCGCGAGCCGGTCGAGAGCCGCGTCCGCGCCCTCGGCGTCGGAGGCGAGGACGATCTCCTCGCCGCCCTGCGCGCCCAGGCCGAGAACGGCCAGCATGGAGGCCGCGTTGACGGGGTTGCCGTCGGCCTTGGCGATCGTCACCGGGATGCCTGCGGCCGTGGCGGCCCGGACGAAGATGGAAGCGGGGCGGGCGTGAAGGCCCTCGGCCCAGCCGACGTTGACGCGGCGCTCAGCCATGTGATGCTGCCCTTCGGTGTTCAGGGTTGTCTAGACCAGTTTCCCACACGTGAAGCGTCTCCGGAGCGGACCTGGAGTCCTCCCGGGGTGAGACGTCGGACCGCGGCCTCGGCCCGACTTCCGTCCCTGTGCGTTCCCGCGCGTTCTCCACAGACTGCCTCGCGCCGTTGTCGTACGCGAGCCGTACTCTGGGGCCCATGCAGAGCGCGTCGGACCGGCACGAGTACCCCGCCCACTGGGAGGCCGACGTGGTGCTGCGCGACGGCGGCACCGCGCGCATCCGGCCCATCACCGTCGACGACGCCGATCGCCTGGTCAGCTTCTACGAGCAGGTCTCGGACGAGTCGAAGTACTACCGCTTCTTCGCGCCCTACCCACGCCTGTCCGCCAAGGACGTCCACCGCTTCACGCACCACGACTTCGTGGACCGGGTGGGGCTCGCCGCCACCATCGGCGGCGAGTTCATCGCCACCGTACGCTACGACCGCATCGGCGCCGACGGCATGCCCGCCTCCGCCCCCGCCGACGAGGCCGAGGTCGCCTTCCTCGTCCAGGACGCCCACCAGGGCCGCGGTGTGGCCTCCGCCCTGCTCGAACACATCGGGGCCGTCGCCCGCGAGCGCGGCATCCGGCGCTTCGCCGCCGAGGTGCTGCCCGCCAACGTCAAGATGATCAAGGTGTTCACCGACGCCGGGTACACCCAGAAGCGCAGCTTCGAGGACGGCGTCGTACGCCTGGAGTTCGACCTGGAGCCCACCGACCGCTCGCTCGCCGTGCAGTACGCGCGCGAGCAGCGCGCCGAGTCGCGGTCCGTGCAGCGGCTGCTCACCCCCGGCTCCGTCGCCGTGGTCGGCGTCGGACGCGCCCCCGGCGGCGTGGGCCGCGGCGTGCTCGGCAACATCCGGGACTACGGCTTCACCGGCCGCCTGTACGCCGTGAACAAGGCGTTCTCCGAGGAGACCAAGGAGGTCGACGGCATCCCCGCGCACCGCTCGGTGCGGGACGTCGACGGCCCCGTCGACCTCGCCGTCGTCGCCGTACCGGCCGAGCAGGTCCCCGAGGTCGTCGCCGAGTGCGGCGCCCACGGCGTGCAGGGACTCGTCGTGCTCTCCGCCGGGTACGCCGAGAGCGGCCCCGAAGGACGCGAGCGCCAGCGCGAACTCGTACGGCACGCACGCGCGTACGGCATGCGGATCATCGGCCCGAACGCCTTCGGCGTCATCAACACCTCCCCGGACGTCCGGCTCAACGCCTCACTGGCCCCCGAGACCCCCCGGCCCGGCCGGATCGGCCTGTTCGCCCAGTCCGGCGCCATCGGCATCGCCCTGCTGTCCCGACTGCACCGGCGCGGCGGTGGCGTCACCGGCGTGACCGGCGTCTCCACCTTCGTCTCCGCTGGCAACCGCGCGGACGTCTCCGGCAACGACGTCCTCCAGTACTGGTACGACGACCCCCACACCGACGTCGTCCTCATGTACCTGGAGTCCATCGGCAACCCCCGCAAGTTCACCCGCCTCGCCCGGCGCACGGCGGCGGCCAAGCCCCTGGTCGTCGTGCAGGGCTCCGGCACCGCCCCGCAGGGCCACGCCGTCCGCGCCACGCGCCTGCCGCACGCCACCGTGTCCGCGCTGCTCCGCCAAGCCGGCGTGATCCGCGTGGACACCATCACCGAACTCGTGGACACCGGCCTCCTGCTGGCCCGCCAGCCCCTGCCCACCGGACCCAAGGTGGCCATCCTCGGCAACTCCGAATCGCTCGGCCTGCTCACCTACGACGCCTGCGTGGCCGAAGGACTGACCCCCTCGCCCCCGCTGGACCTGACCACCGCCGCCGCGCCGGAGGACTTCCACGCGGCCCTCGCGCGTGCGTTGGCCGACGACTCCAGCGACGCGGTGATCGTGACGGCCATCCCGGCGGTCGGCGAGGGGTCCGCCGGCGACGCCGCCCTCGCCGAGGCGCTCAGGTCCGCGGCGGAGCAGGTCCCCGGCAAGCCGGTCCTCGTCGTCCACGTCGAGCTCGGCGGCCTCGCGGAGGCCCTGTCGGCGGCGGCCAGCACCGCACCCCAGGCCGTCGCGGGACCGCCGAGAATCCGTGCCGACCATCCGTTCCGCGCCCTGGACCGGCTGCGCGCCACCCAGCCCCCGGCGGAACCGCCCGCCGCCGGTAACAGCGACCGCCTCATCCCCGCCTACCCCGCCGCCGAGCGCGCGGTGCGGGCCCTCGCCGACGTCGTGCAGTACGCCCAGTGGCGCCGGGAGGCCGCCGAGCCCGGCAAGGTGCCCGAGTACGAGAACATCGACGAGAAGGGCGCCGCCGCCCTGATCGACGGCCTGCTCACGCGCGGGCAGGGCCTCACCCTCGGCACCGAGGAGACCTGCGAGCTGCTCGCCCGGTACGGCATCCAGGTCCACCGCGCCCTGCCCGCCGGCACCGCCGACGCCGCCGTCCGGGCCGCGGACACCCTCGGTTACCCGGTCGCCCTCAAGGCCACCGCCCCGCACCTGCGCCACCGCGCCGACCTCGGCGGCGTCCGCCTCGACCTCGCCGACGAGGAGCAGTTGCGGCGGGCGTACACCGAGCTGACCGAGCTCTTCGGCGCGCCCGACGAACTGCGGCCCGTGGTGCAGGGCATGGCACCGCGCGGGGTGGACACCGTGATCCGGGCCGTCATCGACCCGGCCGCCGGCGCCGTGCTCTCCTTCGGGCTGGCCGGGGCGGCCTCGCAGTTGCTCGACGACACCGCGCACCGGCTGATCCCGGTCACCGACCGGGAGGCCACGAGCCTGGTCCGGGCCATCCGGACCGCCCCGCTCCTGTTCGGCTGGCGCGGTTCCACCCCGGTCGACACACCCGCGCTGGAGGAGCTCCTGCTGCGGGTGTCCCGGCTGGTCGACGACCACCCCGAGGTCGTCGCGGTCACCCTGGAGCCGGTCGTGGTCGCCCCGCGCGGCCTGAGCGTCCTCGGCGCCTCCGTACGGCTCGCGCCGCCGCCCGCCCGCGACGACCTCGGCCCGCGGACGCTCCCCGCGTACTGAGCGGGGGCGATCGGTGCCTCGCAGTCAGTGCGCCACCGTAGGATGGACGTCATGGCCAAGACCAGTACGACGACCCAGGGGCTGCGTGCGGCGATCGAGCGCAGCGGCTACTACCCGGCCCTCGTGGCCGAGGCGGTGGAGGCCGCCGTGGGCGGCGACACCATCCGGTCGTACCTGGTCCACCAGGAGACGACGTTCGACCAGAACGAGGTGCGGCGGCACGTGACCGTGCTCGTCCTCACCGGCAACCGCTTCATCGTCAGCCACACCGACGAACAGGCCGCGGACAGCACGTCCCCGACGCCGTACGCCACCACCTCCACGGAGTCCGTGAAGCTCGGCCGGATCTCGTCGGTCGTGGTCAGCCGGGTCGTCGCCAACCCGGAGCAGTACCAGCCGGGCACCCTGCCCCGCGAGGTCGTGCTGACCATCGGCTGGGGCGCCGTCTCCCGCATCGACCTGGAGCCCGCCGCCTGCGGCGACCCCAACTGCGAGGCGGACCACGGCTACACCGGCAGCTCCACGGCCGACGACCTCAGCCTGCGGGTCAGCGAGGCCGGGGACGGCCCGGACACCGTGCGCCAGGCGCTCGTCTTCGCCCAGGCGATCTCCGAGGCGACCGCGGACGTCACCCGCTGATGGTGCAGCACGCCTGGGACCATCCCGAACCCCTCGCCCTCGACACCGCGCCCGTCCCCGAGTACGGCACCGGGTCGCTCGCCGACCTGCTGCCCACCCTCGCCGCGGGTATGGCCGTACCGGGCACCACCGCCGCGATCCGCGAGCTCACCCCCGCCGACCGGAACTGCGTCTTCCTGATCGACGGGCTCGGCTGGGAGCAGCTCAGGGCGCACCCGGACGAGGCGCCCTTCATGACGTCCCTGCTGGCCAGCTCGCGCGGCGGCACCGGCCGTCCGCTGACCACCGGCTACCCGGCGACCACCGCGACCTCCCTCGCCTCCGTCGGCACCGGCCGTCCGCCCGGCGCCCACGGCCTGCCGGGCTACACCGTGCGCAACCCGGACACCGGCGAGCTGATGAACCAGCTCCGCTGGCAGCCGTGGACCAAGCCGCAGGTCTGGCAGCCGTACCCCACCGTCTTCCAACTCGCCGACCAGGCCGGGGTGCACGCCGCCCAGGTCTCCTCGCCCACCTTCCAGAACACCCCGCTGACCAAGGTCGCGCTCAGCGGCGGAACGTTCCACGGACGGCTGTCCGGCGAGGAGCGCATGGACCTCGCGGCCGCGGAACTCGCCGCCGGGGACCGCTCGTTGGTCTACACGTACTACGCCGAGGTCGACGGCGCCGGCCACCGCTTCGGCGTCGACTCCGACACCTGGCGCGGCCAGCTCATGTACGTCGACCGTCTGGTCCAGCGCCTCGCCGAGCAACTGCCGCCCCGCAGCGCGCTGTACGTCACGGCCGACCACGGCATGGTCGACATCCCCTTCGACGAGCAGCACCGCATCGACTTCGACGAGGACTGGGAACTGCGCGCCGGGGTCGCCCTGCTGGGCGGCGAGGGCCGGGCCCGCCATGTCTACGCCGTGCCCGGTGCCGCGGGCGACGTGCTGACCTGCTGGCGCGAGGTCCTCGGCGAGCAGTTCTGGGTCGCCTCCCGGGACGAGGCCATCGCGGCGGGCTGGTTCGGACCGCCGGACCACGTCGACGAGCGGGTGCACGACCGGATCGGCGACGTGGTCGCCGCCGCCCGCGACGACGTCCTCCTCATCGCCTCCGAGCGGGAGCCGAAGGAGTCGGCGATGGTCGGCAACCACGGTTCGATGACCCCCGCCGAGCAACTGGTACCGCTGCTCGAAGTACGCTCCTGAGGCCGACCCGGCCGCCCCGCCCCGCACAGAACCGAAAGGTGCTCGACCTCCCATGCCCGAGCTGGTGTTCTTCTCCGGAACCATGGACTGCGGGAAGTCCACGCTGGCTCTCCAGATCGAGCACAACCGTTCGGCGCGTGGCCTGACCGGCATGATCTTCACCCGGGACGACCGGGCCGGCGAGGGCAAGCTCTCCTCACGGCTCGGTCTGGTCACGGACGCGGTGGAGGTCGAGGACGGCCAGGACCTCTACGCCTACCTCGTCGACCACCTCTCCCGCGGCGGCCGAGCGGACTACGTGATCGCGGACGAGGCGCAGTTCCTGGTGCCGGAGCAGATCGACCAACTCGCCCGGATCGTCGACGACCTGGACCTCGACGTCTACGCCTTCGGTATCACCACCGACTTCCGCTCCAAGCTGTTCCCCGGCTCCCAGCGCCTGGTGGAACTGGCCGACCGGGTCGAGGTCCTCCAGGTCGAGGCCCTGTGCTGGTGCGGGGCCCGGGCCACGCACAACGCCCGCACGGTCAACGGCGAGATGGTCGTCGAGGGTGCCCAGGTGGTCGTCGGCGACGTCAACCAGGCCGACGACATCGGCTACGAGGTCCTGTGCCGCCGGCACCACCGCCGCCGTATGACGGCCGGTACGGCACGCGCGGCCGCGCTCTCCCCGGACGTCCTGCCGGTCCCGTCGGGCGGGGCGGGCTTCTGACCCGAGGCCGTCAGGGTCTCAGCGCGGGTTCTCGATCAACGAGAAACGCGCCCCTTCCGGATCCGCCACCGTGGCCACCCGGCCGTGCGGGCTGTCGTGCGGCGGGCGCAGCACATGGCCGCCCAGCTCGACGAGGAGGCGGGTCGCGGCGGTCGCGTCTGCCACCTCGAAGTACGTCATCCAGTGCGGCCCCCGGTCGCGGGGGAGGGCGTGGCCGACGCCGTGGAGGCCGGCGACGGGGCGGCCGCCGCTGTGGAGGGTGACGTAGTCGAAGTCGGCGGAGACCACCGGCTCCCCCTCGCAGCCGAACACCGTCTCGTAGAACTTGGTGACGCTCACCGTCTCGAAGGTGAGCAGCTCGTGCCAGGCGGGCGTGCCCGGCACCCCGGCGACCGACGTGCCCAGGTGGGCCGCCGCCTGCCACACGCCGAAGACGGCACCGGCCGGGTCGGAGCCGATCACCAGACGCCCCGCGTCCCCGGCGTCCAGCGGGCCCACGCCCACCGTGCCGCCGCACAGCCGCACCGACTCGGCCGTCAGGTCGATGTCGTCCGAGGCGAAGTAGGGCGTCCAGGCGATCGGCAACTGGCGGTCGGGCGGCAGTTGGCCGATCCCGGCCACCTCCTGGCCGTCCAGCAGGGCCCGGACATAGGGCCCGAGCTGCTGCGGACCCGGCACGAACTCCCAGCCGAACAGCGATCCGTAGAACTCCTGGGTCGCGGCCATGCCGTGCACCATCAGACTCACCCAGCAGGGCGTACCGGGCGTGTGCCGAGCGGGCGGGGCGGCCGACCCCCTTGCCTCGGTCATCGTCACTCTCTCCTCGGCCACTCGTGGTGGCCGTGTCGTGTCCGTGGTCCGGACCTCCGTGCCGATGCTCGCACCACCCGCGCTCCCGCGCGCTCCGGGCGCGCCGCCATGCGGCCTCCCGTGTCGGGAGGGTGCCGCTCGCACGGCTGCCTGACCGTGGCCGCGCGCGGCCGACTGATGTCGATCGGCGGTACAGCATGTGCCCGTTCCCGTACGCCTCGTGACCGGGCCTGTCCGGCGGAGCAGAGTAGCCGGACATGGACGACGCGGCCACCCCGTGCGCGAGGATGGTGGCCATGAACGCCATCATCTCCGCATCCGAACTCGCGAGCGATCTGACGGGCCCCAATCCGCCCGTCCTGCTCGACGTCCGCTGGCAGTTGAGCATGGCCAAGGCAGCCGGCGCACCGTCCTTCGACGGCCGCGCCGAGTACGCGGCCGGGCACATCCCGGGCGCGGTCTACGTCGACCTGGACCGGGAGTTGGCCGGATCGGCCGGCACCGGCGGCCGGCACCCGCTGCCCGACCTCGCGGAGTTCGGCGCCACCATGCGCCGGGCCGGCGTCTCCTCGAACAAGCCGGTGGTCGTGTACGACGGCGGACAGGGCTGGGCGGCCGCCCGCGCGTGGTGGCTGCTGCGCTGGACAGGTCACCCGGACGTGCGAGTCCTCGACGGCGGGTTGCCGTCCTGGCGGGGTCCGCTGCGGTCCTCGGTGCCGGGCCCGGCCCTCGCCGAGGGCGACTTCGTGCCGGTGCCCGCGGCGGCCGGTCTGCTCGACGCCGATGCGGCCGCGGCGCTGGCCCGCTCCGGAGTGCTGCTGGACGCGCGCGCGGGGGAGCGGTACCGCGGCGAGGTGGAGCCGATCGACCGCGTCGGCGGCCACATCCCGGGCGCCCACTCCGCGCCCACCACGGACAACGTCGGTCCGGACGGCCGCTTCCTGCCCGCGGAGGAACTGAACGCGCGCTTCAAGGCCCTCGGTGCCACCGACGGCACCGAGGTCGGCGTCTACTGCGGCTCCGGCGTCTCCGGCGCCCACGAGGTCCTGGCCCTGGCGGTCGCGGGCATCCCGGCCGCGCTGTACGTCGGCTCCTGGTCGGAGTGGTCCTCGGACCCGGAGCGACCGGTCGCCGTGGGCCCGGACCCCCAGTAGGCGGACAGCGGAAGGGCCCGCCTCCTGTCCGAGGCGGGCCCTCACAGCCGTAGGACCGACTATTCCTGCTTCTTGCGCCGGGTGCCGAAGACGATCTCGTCCCAGCTCGGGACCGCCGCTCTGCGGCCCGGGCGGACACCGTCGGCCTCGGCCTGCCGGTCGGTCGCGCCGATGAGGCGGTCACGATGGCTGGCCACCGAACGCGGCATGAGGACGTCCGCGTAGGCGGAACCGGCCGAGGCCGCGGGAGCCGGCGGCTCCTCCACCTCGGGCTCCTCCTCCAGGGCGGGCGGCTCCTCGATGCTCGCCGTCTCGGAGGGCCGCTCCGGTACGACCATGTCGCCCCGGAAGCTCGGCACCGCCTCCAACAGGCTGGTCAGCGAGTCCCGTTCACTGACGGTCTCCTCGGCGGGCTCGGCCGGGGGCAGGCTCGGCCGGTCCAGGGCACGGTCCAGCGGACGGTCGCGCGGCAGCCGTGCGATACGCGGCACGAACGGGAAGCTGGGCTCCGGCGCGCCGAGGTCCTCGGACTCGCCGATCAGCGAGCGGGCCTCCTCGTCGACGGCCTGGACGAGCCGCCGGGGCGGGTCGTAGGTCCAGCTCGCCGAGTGGGGTTCGCCCGCGACGCAGTAGACCAGCAGGACCTCCCAGGTGCCGTCGTCACGACGCCACGAGTCCCACTGGACGGTGTCCTTCTCGGCACCGCGCAGCAACAGTCGCTCCTGCACGGCCTCGCCGAGCTGCGGTCCGGCGTTCTCGCCGGGCCGGCGGACCGGGGTCTTGCGGGCCCGTTCGGCCATGAAGGCGCGCTCGGCGAGCACGGGGCCCTCGAAGCGCCGCACACGGTCGACGGGGATGCCTGCGAGCTGGGCTACCTCTTCCGCGGTGGCACCCGCGCGTATACGCGCCTGGATGTCGCGGGGACGGAGATGGCTTTCGACCTCGATCTCGATCTGCCCGAGGCGGGGACGGTCGCCGCGCACCGCCGCGCGCAGCCGCTCGTCGATCGGAAGCGTGTACTCCGTTGAGTCGGCAGCCTTCAGCACCAGCCGTGTGCCGTCATTGGAGACGGCCACGACACGCAGTTCGGGCATGGGGACCTCCCGGGTGGTGCCTGCCGACGTCACGTGCGTCGCTGCTTCCGCTAGTCGAGTGTGGCCTGCCCGGGTGCAGCCTGCCACAACCTTGCCGAGTTGCCCGGCGTGTCGGGCACGGGCCCTGGATCGCCGTTATGGCACGGTTACCTATTCGCAACGCTAAGTGACCAACTCCGTCACCCTGTGCAACTAGCCCCCTCCCGGCCGCCCTTGAAGGCCACGGACGCCCTGGCGGGAGACCGGACCCAGGGCTCGCAACAGTACTCCATTTGGGCCACGTGCGTGGATTGGCGCGCCACTCAACTTCGTTCAAGAAACGCCGTCCGGCCGTTCGTTGAGCGGTTTCGGGATCTTGGAAGTGGCGTAGTTCACGGAATCGCCGGAAACGGAACGGCCGGCTTCGCGCAGACGTCCGGGGACCGCGCGCCTATTCCCCCAACACCCTGCGCAAGTAGTCGTTCTGGAAACGCCGGTCGGGATCGAGGCGGTCCCTGAGGGCGGTGAACTCGCCGAAGCGCGGATAGACGCCGTCGAAGTACTCGGCGTCGCGCGTGTGCACCTTGCCCCAGTGCGGGCGCCCCTCGTGCGCCGTGAAGATCCGCTCCGCGGCCGTGAAGTACGCCTGGTACGGCGTCCCCTTGACCATGTGGACGGCGATGTACGCGCTGTCCCGGCCCGAGGCGGTCGACAGCGTGATGTCGTCGGCGGGCGCGGTGCGCACCTCGACGGGGAAGCTGACCCGCAGCCCGGAGCGGTCGACCATCGCCCTCAGTTCGCGCAGCGCCCCGACCACGGCCTCGCGCGGGACGGCGTACTCCATCTCCACGAACCGCACCCGGCGCGGCGATGTGAAGACCTTGTACGGCACGTCCGTGTAGGTCCGGGCGGACAGCGCCCTGCTGGAGATCCGCGCGATCGAGGGGATCGTGCCCGGCGCCGCGCGGCCGACCCACTGGGCCACCTGGAAGACGCCGTTGGAGAGGAACTCGTCCTCGAACCAGCCCTGGAGCTGCGGCACCGGCTTCTCGGGCCCCGCGCTGCGGTTGTTGCGCTTGGTGTTGGTGGAGCCGGTGTGCGGGAACCAGTAGAACTCGAAGTGCTCGTTCTCGGCCCAGAGTTCGTCGAAGGCGCTGGTGACCTTGTCGAAGCTCATGGGCTCCTCGCGGGCCGTGAGCAGGAAGACCGGCTCGACGGCGAACGTGATCGCGGTGACGACACCGAGCGCGCCCAGGCCGATGCGGGCGGCCGCGAAGACCTCGGGGTTCTCCTTCTCGGAGCAGGAGAGCACCGAGCCGTCGGCGGTGACCAGCTCCAGGCCCCTGATCTGGGCGGCGATCGAGCCCGACTCGCGGCCCGTGCCGTGGGTGCCGGTGCTGGTCGCCCCGGAGACCGTCTGCTCCATGATGTCGCCCATGTTGGTGAGCGACAGCCCCTCGCGCGCGAGAGCCACATTGAGCCTCTTGAGCGGGGTGCCGGCCTCCACGGTGACGGTCATGGCGTCCCGGTCGATGTTGCGGATGCCGGTCAACAGTTGAGGGCGGATCAACAGACCGTCGGTCGCGGCGATCGAGGTGAAGGAGTGCCCGGTGCCGACGGCCTTGACCCGGAGGCCGTCCTCGGCGGCCTCGCGCACGGCAGCGGCCAGCTCGTCGACCGAGGCGGGCGTGACCTCCCGCGCGGGACGCGCGGCGACATTGCCGCCCCAGTTACGCCACGTGCCGTTCTTCGCGCTCGCTGCCGTGCTCAACGCTGCCTCCCCGACGTGGAACCGGCCTCTTGAGCCGGCGGTACCCCAGGAAACCGACCGCGACCGCGACGGCCCCGGACACCGCCGGAACCCCGTACCCGGCACGTGCCCCGGCCGCGTCGATCACCCAGCCGGCCACGGAGGAGCCGAGCGCGACCCCGACCGCGAGCCCGGTACTGATCCAGGTCATGCCCTCGGTCAGTTGCGCGCGTGGTACGTGCTGCTCGATCAGGGACATCGTCGTGATCATCGTGGGAGCGATGGACAGGCCCGCAACGAACAGCGCCACGGCCAGAAACGGCAAGTTTCCGACCAGTAGGAGGGGGATCATACTCACGGCCATCGCGCATATGCCCAGCAGCCAGCGAGGTTCGGGACGTCCCCCGAAGTGCAGCAGCCCGAAGACGAGGCCCGCCACGCACGACCCCGCCGCGTAGAGGGCGAGCACGAGGCTCGCGGCCGCCTTGTGGCCCTGCTCGTCGGCGAAGGCCACGGTGACCACGTCCACCGCCCCGAAGATCGCCCCGGTCGCCACGAAGGTGGCCACGAGGACCTGGAGGCCCGGCGAGCGCAGGGCCGTCCGGCCGCCGTCCTGCTCGCGCGGGTGCGGGGCCGGCTCGGTGGCCCGCTGCGCGGTCAGCCAGAACACGCCCACCGCCAGGAAGCAGGCGGCGAGCAGCGGGCCCGCCTCCGGGAACCAGGCGGTGGACAGGCCGATGGAGATGATCGGCCCGAAGATGAAGCAGACCTCGTCGACCACCGACTCGAAGGAGTACGCGGTGTGCAACTGCGGGGTGCCCCGGTACAGGGCCGCCCACCGCGCGCGGATCATCGCGCCGAGGCTCGGCACCGAGCCGATGCCGACGGCGCACACGAACAGCACCCAGTCCGGCCAGCCGAAGTGCGCGGCGAGCAGCATCCCGGCGGACGCCACCAGTGCGACGAGGGTCGCCGGGCGCAGCACCCGCCGCTGGCCGTGCAGGTCCACCATCCTGGAGACCTGCGGCCCGATCGCCGCGGCGGCCAGCGCGATGGTCGCCGACAGCGAGCCGGCGAGCCCGTACCGGCCGGTGAGCTGGGAGATCATCGTGACCACGCCGATGCCCATCATCGACAGCGGCATCCGGCCGACGAAGCCCGCGGTGGAGAAACCCTTGGAGCCGGGAGCGGCGAACAGGGCGCGGTAAGGGCTGGGCACAGGCTCTCCGGTCGGCCGACGAGCAGCGGCTCGTGTAGCGGTAAGGCGCGAATGCGCCTCATACAGCTTACGGGTGAGGGGCGCCGACGCACCCGGCCGGGCGGCGGGGAACCCGGTCGGCCACCCCGCCGTTTCCCGGCTGTCAGTACCGGATGACAGGATCGACCCATGCGAGACGCGCTCGACGCCACCCCCTACGACGCCCTGCTCCTGCTCTCGTTCGGAGGCCCCGAGGGCCCGGACGACGTGGTTCCGTTCCTGGAGAACGTGACGCGGGGGCGCGGCATCCCCAAGGAACGCCTGAAGGAAGTCGGGCAGCACTACTTCCTGTTCGGCGGGGTCAGCCCCATCAACGACCAGAACCGCGCCCTGCTGGACGCCCTGCGCAAGGACTTCGCGGAGCACGGCCTGGACCTGCCGATCTACTGGGGCAACCGCAACTGGGCGCCCTACCTCACCGACACCCTGCGCGAGATGGCCGCCGACGGCCGCCGCCGCATCCTGGTCCTCGCCACCAGCGCCTACGCCTCCTACTCCGGCTGCCGCCAGTACCGCGAGAACCTCGCCGACTCGCTGGCCACCCTGGAGGGCGAGGGCCTGGAGCTGCCGAGGATCGACAAGCTGCGGCACTACTTCAACCACCCCGGCTTCGTGGAGCCCATGATCGACGGGGTGATCCAGTCCCTCGCCGAGCTCCCCGAGGAGGTGCGCGACGGCGCCCACATCGCCTTCTCGACCCACTCGATCCCGGACGCGTCCGCGGACACCTCGGGTCCGGTCGAGGGCCACGGCGAGGGCGGCGCGTACGTCGCGGAGCACCTGGAGGTCGCGCGGCTGATCGCGGACGCCGTCCGGGAGCGCACCGGCGTCGACCACCCCTGGCAGCTCGTGTACCAGTCGCGTTCCGGCGCCCCGCACATCCCGTGGCTGGAGCCCGACATCTGCGACCACCTGGAGGAGCGTCACGCGTCCGGCGTCCCGGCCGTCGTGATCGCGCCCATCGGTTTCGTCTCCGACCACATGGAGGTCCTCTACGACCTCGACACCGAGGCCAAGGCCAAGGCCGAGGAGCTCGGTCTGTCGATGCGCCGCTCGGCGACCGTCGGCGACGACCCGAGGTTCGCCGCCGCGATCCGCGACCTCGTCCTGGAGCGCGCCGCCGTCGAGCGCGGCCAGGAGGTCACCCCCTGCGCCCTGGGCGCCCTCGGGGCCAGCCACAACCTCTGCCCGGTCGGCTGCTGCCCGGCCCGCGCCCCCAAGCCCGCCGCCGCGGGCGTCGACAGCCCGTACGCGTGAGGAGCTCCGTGACCGACCCCCTGCACGAGGAACTGCTCGGCCTGGCCCAGGAGGCGGCCCGTCGCGCCGGCACCCTGCTGAGGGACGGCCGCCCGGCCGACCTCGCGGTCGCCAGGACCAAGTCCAGCCCCATCGACGTGGTGACCGAGATGGACATCGCGGCGGAGAAGCTGATCACGGACCTGATCTCCGGGCACCGTCCGGACGACGGTTTCCTCGGCGAGGAGGGCGCCTCCACCGAGGGCACCAGTGGCATCCGCTGGGTCATCGACCCCCTCGACGGCACGGTCAACTACCTGTACGGACTGCCGACCTGGTCCGTCTCCATCGCCGCCGAGCAGGACGGCGAGACCGTGGTCGGGGTCGTGGCGGCGCCGATGCGCGGCGAGACGTACCACGCGGTCCGCGGCAAGGGTGCCTGGGCCACGGGCGCGTGGGAGGGCGAGCGCCGGCTGGAGTGCCGCCCGGCGCCGCCCCTGGAGCAGGCCCTGGTGTCGACGGGCTTCAACTACGTCACCGAGGTCCGCACCCACCAGGCCGCGGTGGCCCAGAAGCTGATCCCCCTGCTGCGGGACATCCGCCGCGGCGGCTCGGCGGCGGTCGACCTGTGCGACCTGGCCGCGGGCCGCCTGGACGGCTACTACGAGCGGGGCCTGAACGCCTGGGACTACGGGGCGGGCGACCTCATCGCCCGGGAAGCGGGCGTCCTGACCGGTGGCCGCCCCGGAGAGCGCCCGAACCCGGCGCTCACCGTTGCGGGTACCCCGGGGGTCTTCGAGCCCCTCCAGCAGCTCCTGGAGGACTTCGGCGCCTGGCACGACTGACGGACCGACTCCGGGCGAACACGAGGTGAACGAACTCGTACGCCGACGCAGCGGGCCCCCGGCGCTGGATTCGCCGGGGGCCCGCTGTCATGCGTGAAGCCGTTGTGCGTGAAGCCGTCGTGCCGCGAAGCCGATCAGACGCTAGGCGCCGACCTCCACACCGTGCTCGGCGGCGAGGCGGCGCAGGTCGTCGAGCTCGCCCTGTTCCACCTCGACGAGGAAGTCGTCGCCCTCGTCACGAGCCCGCGTCAGGTCGGTCTCGGTCGCCCTTATGCGCTGCAGAAGTCCTGCGGTGAATGCGTCCATGCTGCGCCCCCTCGTCCTGGGTCGTGGGTCGGTGGCACGGGGGTGTGCCGTCGGGAGGGGCGATCACGTCTCTTTGCAGGTGCCCAGCGCTGCCCTGGCCGGGCGGCGACGGTGCCGGACACCCACGCCCGCTCTGCGGAAGCGGATCGCACCGTGCCGCATGGTGGTACGGCACATGCAGAGCGTGATCGCGGGGTGTAAAGCCGTCCTCCCCCCGCTCGTTTCGACGGAAACCTCAACCACGCGAGAAAATCCCGCATTCCCGCTCCCACACCTGTCTTTCAGTCGCCCCTCACCCGCCTTACAGCCGACTTATGGCCGAAAAGGGCAGGATGGAGGCCAACACTCACCCGAATCCCTGCCCGCGCGTGCCCGGAGCGCGCTACGCGGGTGGACACAGGAAGGACAAGCGACGTGCGCGTACTCGTCGTCGAGGACGAGCAACTGCTCGCCGATGCGGTGGCCACCGGACTGCGCCGGGAGGCCATGGCCGTCGACGTCGTGTACGACGGTGCGGCCGCCCTGGAGCGCATCGGCGTCAACGACTACGACGTGGTCGTCCTCGACCGCGACCTCCCCCTGGTCCACGGCGACGACGTCTGCCGCAAGATCGTCGAACTCGGCATGCCCACGCGCGTGCTGATGCTCACGGCCTCCGGCGACGTCAGCGACCGCGTCGAGGGCCTGGAGATCGGCGCCGACGACTACCTGCCCAAGCCCTTCGCGTTCAGCGAGCTGACGGCACGCGTGCGTGCCCTAGGCCGCCGCACCAGCGTGCCGCTGCCGCCGGTCCTGGAGCGTGCCGGCATCAAGCTGGACCCCAACCGCCGCGAGGTGTTCCGCGACGGCAAGGAGGTCCAGCTCGCGCCCAAGGAGTTCGCCGTCCTGGAGGTGCTGATGCGCTCCGAGGGCGCCGTCGTCTCCGCGGAGCAGCTCCTGGAGAAGGCCTGGGACGAGAACACCGACCCCTTCACCAACGTCGTGCGGGTGACCGTCATGACCCTGCGCCGCAAGCTGGGCGAACCCCCGGTGATCGTCACGGTCCCCGGCTCGGGATACCGGATCTGATACCCGTGGCCTCGACCCCCGCGCCTCCCCAGGCGCCCCCCAAGCCCACCTGGGACCCCCGGAGGCCGGCGCCGCCGCTGCCCTGGCTGCGCCCGACCATCCGCATACGGCTCACGCTGCTGTACGGCGGCATGTTCCTGATCGCGGGCATCCTGCTGCTGTCGATCATCTACCTGGTCGCCGCCCAGGCGCTGAACGTCGGCAGCAAACTGCCCTTCGAGATCACCGCGGGCAATGTCAGCAGCGAGATCTGCCGCAACCTGCCTTCGAGCGGCACCCCCGACGTCATGAACAAGGCCATCAACGCCTGCGTCAAGGACCAGCGCCAGCACGCCCTCGACGACCTCCTGAGCCGTTCCCTGCTGGCCCTGCTCGGCCTCGCGATCATCGCCTTCGCCTTCGGCTACGCGATGGCGGGCCGCGTCCTGTCGCCGCTGGGCCGGATCCTGCGCACCGCCCGCGCGGTGGCCGGCTCGGACCTCTCCCGCCGCATCGAGCTGGACGGTCCGGACGACGAGCTCAAGGAGCTGGCCGACACCTTCGACGACATGCTGGAGCGCCTGGAGCGGGCCTTCACGGCCCAGCAGCGCTTCGTCGGCAACGCCTCGCACGAACTGCGGACACCGCTCGCGATCAACCGCACCCTCCTGGAGGTGCACCTGTCCGATCCGGGTGCCCCGGTGGAGCTCCAGCAGCTCGGCAAGACCCTGCTGGCCACCAACGAGCGCAGTGAGCAGCTCGTGGAGGGCCTGCTGCTGCTCGCCCGCAGCGACAACCAGATCGTCGAGCGCAAGCCCGTGGACCTCGCCGAGGTGGCCGGGCAGGCGGTCGACCAGGTGCACGGCGAGGCGGTGGCCAAGGGCGTGGCGATCCGTGGCGAGCAGAAGACGGCGGTCGTCCAGGGCAACGGCGTCCTGCTGGAGCGCATCGCCCTGAACCTGGTGCAGAACGCCGTGCGCTACAACGTGCCCGAGGACGGCTGGGTCGAGGTGACCACGGAGGTCCAGCACGGCCAGGCGGTGCTCACCGTGACCAACACCGGCCCCGTGGTGCCGGCGTACGAGGTCGACAATCTCTTCGAGCCCTTCAAGCGGCTGCGTGGTGCCGACCGCACCGGCAGCGACAAGGGCGTCGGTCTCGGGCTGTCCATCGTGCGGTCCGTGGCGCGGGCGCACGGCGGGCACATCACCGCTCAGCCGCGCGAAGGGGGTGGGCTCGTGATGCGAGTCACCCTTCCGGTCTGAGATCATGGCCCCCGCACGGAGACCGACATACAGGGATGTTCGCTTTGCGCGGAATTTTCTGGGCACTTGGAGGACTGCCCCCTGTGTGATCGATCACAAGGCAGAATTTCCAGCAATCCACTCTCCGTGATCATGCACCCTGTCGGAAAGCCGGGAAAATCCGGGTTTTCAGGGGTCCTGATCACGGGAAGTACACGGTGAGACGCCTTTGAAGTGCGGGATTCGGACCGTGTACGGTCCCGTTCGCCATCCAACCCGATCACTCAAGAGGAGTCCGGTTGGGTGTCGATTGAGTAACAGACCTTGATGTGAGGCAAAATCTCCGCCTCGGGTCGGGCACAAGTCCGGCCTCTCACGCGTTACGTGCGCTGGAGACACCGCAGACACCCAGAGGGGGAGAGCGACATGGCAACGGATTACGACACCCCACGCAAGACCGACGACGACGTCGACTCGGACAGCCTTGAAGAGCTCAAGGCGCGTAGGAACGACAAGTCGACCTCCGCAGTGGACGTCGACGAGTTCGAGGCCGCGGAAGGCCTCGAACTGCCCGGAGCGGACCTCTCGAACGAAGAGCTGGCCGTCCGGGTACTGCCCAAGCAGCAGGACGAGTTCACCTGCATGAGCTGCTTCCTGGTGCACCACCGCAGCCAACTGGCCCGCGAGAGGAACGGCCAGCCGATCTGCCGCGACTGCGACTGAGGACGGGTCGGGCATGACTGGCTCGACCCCTCCTTGGAAGCGCCGCTCTCCCCGACGGGGAGCGGACCAGGGGCCGTCCGACGGCCCCCACCGCGCGCGTGACGACGAGCGGGGCTCCGCCGATCCGGGAGCCTCGCTCGAACCGGTCGCCGGCCGGGCTGACCTCCCGGCGACGACCGGATCGACCGGGGCGCCCGCGCCCGTCGCGAGACGACGGGTGGCGGCGATCCGGGACAGGGCCCGGGAAGGGGTCCGCAAGGGCGGCAGCCGGGCCAGGGCGGGCCTGGCGTACCTCGCCGACCGGATCATCGAGAACGCCCCGCGTATCCCCGTACGCGACCTCGCGACCCTCCGCCGTCAGTTCCCCGGTCTGGGACCCGAGGAGCTCGCGGACAAGCTCGTCACGGGCGCCGCGAGCGCCACGGCGACGGTCGGAGCGGGGGTGGGCGCCGCGGCGATGCTTCCCGTGCCGCCCGCGATGCCGACCGAACTGGCCGCCGAGATCACCGGCGTCGCCGCGATCGAGCTGAAGCTGATCGCCGAACTCCACGAGGTCTACGGCCTACGACCGCCCGGCAACCTCAAGGAGCGCAGCACCGCGTACCTGAACTCCTGGTCGGGGGAGCGCGGGATCGACGTGAAGAAGCCGTCGACCGTGAGCGGTGCCCTCAACAGCCAGATGAAGCAGCAGTTGCGGCAGCAGATCATGAAGCGGATGATCCGGGACCTGCCGAACCTCATGCCGTTCCTGGTCGGCGCGGCCGTCGGGGCGGTCATGAACCGCCGGGACACCAGAAGGCTCGCCGAGCGGATCCGCAAGGACCTGCGCAGGGCCCAGGTGCCCTGGAGCGAACTGCCCGCACTGCCGGCGCTGGAGCTCCCGAAGAATCCGCTGGAGAAGTAAGACTTCCGTGAGAAGTCGGGGGCTTCACCTTTCCTGAGGTCGGGTGAAGCCCTGCACGAACGTTCTAGGCGGCAGCCGTGCGAGCGGTCCGCAGCGCCTCGGCCAGCCGCTCCGGCTCGCGCGTCGACAGGTACAGGTACGGCGTCGGGTCGTCCGGGTCGGTGACCTCCACCTTCAGCGCCCTCGGGATGTAGGCCCGCAGCAGCAGGAAGGCGCGGGTGTCGGCCTTGTAGGTCCGCCAGGCGCGCGCCTCCTCCGGGTCGAGGATCTCCGCCTCGCCCAGCGCTGACACCGGGATCTTCGCCTCGCCCGCGATCAGCGAGTCACCCACCACGCGGATGCGCAGCGAGCCGTAGGAGCTGGCGACGACCGCCGCCGCGGCGGTGCCGCCGACCAGGCCGCCGAGCAGCGGAAGCGTCCCGAAGGGGAGCAGGATCAACGCGAAGGAGACCCCGACCAGGCAGGAGATCAGCCACCAGGAGCGGGGGGCGGTGAGGCGTTCGTCGTACGGGGCGGCGGAGGGCTGCATGAAACCAAGCTTGGCACGGTGTCCTGGGAGCTCCGATGCCAGGGGGAGTCGGCGCGCAGCGCTGTCAAGCAGGGTGGCGGCGGGAGACGGGCGGGCGGGTAAGGTCTGCGCCTGTGAGTGGTACTTCCCCGGCTCTCCAGCCTCCCGCCGACGCGTCGCAACCTGTGCGACACCCGGACGCCCCCGCGCCCGGTGAGCTGCTCGGTGCGCACTACGGCCAGTGCTTCGGCTGTGGCGGGGAGCAGTCCCACGGGCTGCACCTGGAGGCGCGGGCCGGCGAGGGGGTGTCGGTCACCGCCGAGTTCACCGTGCGCCCCGCCCATCAGGGCGCTCCCGGCCTGGCGCACGGCGGTGTGCTCGCGACCGCCCTCGACGAGACCCTGGGCTCGCTCAACTGGCTGCTGCGCACGATCGCCGTGACCGGGCGCCTGGAGACCGACTTCGTACGGCCGGTGCCCGTCGGCACGGTGCTGTACCTGGAGGCCGAGGTGACCGCGGTGGCCGGCCGGAAGATCTACTCGACGGCGACCGGCCGGATCGGCGGCCCCGAGGGGCCCGTCGCGGTCCGTGCCGACGCCCTGTTCGTCGAGGTCAAGGTCGACCACTTCATCGACAACGGCCGTCCGGAGGAGATCCGGGCCGCCATGGACGACCCGGACCAGGTCCGGCGTGCCCGTGCCTTCGAGGTGAACCCGTGAGCCGTGATCCCCTGAACGTGCTGATCCGGCGCGTCGACCCCGACGTACCGCTTCCGTCGTACGCGCACCCCGGTGACGCGGGGGCCGATCTGCGGACCACCGAGAGCCGTGAACTGAAGCCCGGCGAACGGGCCGTACTGCCCACGGGGGTGTCTGTGGCGCTGCCGGAGGGGTACGCGGCCTTCGTGCACCCACGATCCGGTCTCGCCGCCCGCTGCGGTGTCGCTCTCGTGAATGCCCCGGGGACGGTTGATGCCGGGTACCGTGGGGAGATCAAGGTGATCGTGGTGAATCTCGACCCGCACGAGTCGGTGCGGTTCGAGCGTTTCGACCGGATTGCCCAACTCGTCGTCCAGCAGGTCGAGAGGGTCCGCTTCCAGGAGGTCGCGGAGCTTCCCGAGTCGGCGCGGGCCGAGGGGGGCTTCGGGTCCACCGGCGGTCACGCCGCCGTGGGCGACGGGGGCGATACAGGCGCTGAGGCCGCCGCTGGCGGCACAACGGGTGGGAATCGATACGCATCGGTCGTATCCGACCGGGAAGGACAGTGACGTGTTCGGACGTCGCAACAAGAAGGGTGCCGCCGAGGACGCGGCCGGCGAGGCCGAGCAGGTCGTCGACAGCGTCGACACTGAGGCGGACGACGTGGAGCGCGAGCGCGTACGGCTGGAGCCGGAGCCGCGGCCCGACGGGCCCTGGGACAGCACCGAGGTGCGCGACCCCGCCGAGGGCCGCGTGGACCTGGGCGGTCTCTTCGTTCCTGGCGTCGACGGCATGGAGCTGCGGGTCGAGGTCGCGGGCGACGCGATCGTCGCGGCCACCGTCGTGCTGCGCGACAGCGCCATCCAGCTCCAGGCCTTCGCCGCGCCCAAGCGCGAGGGCATCTGGGGCGAGGTGCGCGAGGAGATCGGCTCGGGCATCACCCAGCAGGGCGGGATCATCGACGAGGTCGAGGGTCCGCTGGGCTGGGAGCTGCGTGCCCAGGTGCCGGTGCAGTTGCCGGACGGCACGGGTGGTTTCCAGGTCGTGCGGTTCGTGGGTGTGGACGGCCCGCGCTGGTTCCTGCGGGGTGTGATCTCGGGCCAGGGCGCGGTGCAGCCGCAGGCGGCCGGGCTCCTGGAGCAGATCTTCCGGGACACGGTCGTGGTCCGTGGCGAGGGCCCGATGGCGCCTCGCGACCCGATCGTCCTCAAGCTGCCGAACGACGCCCAGATGGTCCCCGAGGGCGTCCAGCAGCAGGAAGAGGGCTCCCGCTTCTCCGGCGGGATGGGCCAGCTCCAGCGCGGACCGGAGATCACCGAGGTCCGCTAGGCGTACGACATCGAGGGCCGCACCCCGTCACGGGGTGCGGCCCTTCCGTATGCCCGGGGGCGTTTTCGTGCGCGGCCTCTTGACGCGGGATTGGTCTGTACCTACCTTCTCGGCTCAACGCGTCTGTTCACAAAGGCGCTTCGCGTTCATATACGAGAACGGAAGGCCCCCCACGTATGCGTAGAACCGCTCTCCTGGCCGCCGTCGCGGCCCTCGCCGCCGGTGCTCTCGCCGTCCCCGCCGACGCGGCGCCCGCCACCTTCGTCCATCCCGGAGTCACCGTCTCCCAGGGGCAGTTGGACTTCACCCGCAGCAAGGTGAACGCGGGTGCCCAGCCCTGGAAGGGCGCCTTCGACGCCATGCTGGCGAGCAAGTACGCCGACCTGAACCGCACGCCCAAGCCGCGGGCCGTCGTCGAGTGCGGGTCGTACTCGAACCCCAACTACGGCTGCACCGACGAGCGCGAGGACGCGATCGCGGCCTACACCGACGCGCTCGCCTGGTACATCACCCGGGACGAGCGGTACGCCAAGAAGTCCATCCAGCTCATGGATGCCTGGTCGGCCGTGATCACGGACCACACCAACAGCAACGCGCCCCTCCAGACCGGCTGGGCGGGCTCCTCCTGGCCCAAGGCCGCCGAGATCATCAAGTACACGTACAGCGGGGGCTGGGCGAACTCCGGACGCTTCGCGACCATGCTCCGGAACGTCTACCTCCCCGAGGTCATCAACGGCTCGAACTCCAACGGCAACTGGGAGCTGTCGATGATGGAGGCGGCCGTCGGCATCTCCGTCTTCCTGGAGGACAAGACGTCGTACGACAAGGCCATGGCGAAGTTCCGCACCCGTACCGCGGCCTATGTGTACCTCGCCTCCGACGGTGAGCTGCCGAAGACCGTGCCGAGCCAGAACCTCAACACCCGGGACAAGATCGTCGGTTACTGGCAGGGGCAGTCCACCTTCGTCACCGGGCTCACCCAGGAGACCTGCCGCGACTTCACCCACACCGGGTACGGCATCTCCGCGATCTCGCACGTCGCGGAGACGAGCCGGATCCAGGGCGAGGACCTGTACGGCACGGACGTGGGCGAGCGGCTGCGGCAGGCGCTGGGGTTCCAGTCCAAGTACGAGCTGGGGACGGCCGCGCCGAGCTGGCTGTGCGGCGGGTCGCTGAAGCTGGGGCTCGGGCCGGTCACCGAGGTCGGGTACAACGCGCTGCACAACAGGCTCGGGGTGGCCATGACCAACACCCAGACGCTGACCGAGCGGAACCGTCCGGCGGGCAGCAACAACCTCTTCGTGGCCTGGGAGACCCTCACACACGGGGACAACCCGAGCTGAAGCTGTTGAAGGCCGGGCGTCGGACGGTGATACTGGCGCCCGGTTTCGCGGGTTCGCGGGTTCGGCGGTCTCGCGGTTTCACGGGGGAGGACACATGACTCAGGTGGTCACCGAGACCATGGTGCGGGTCGAGTACATCCACAGGTCGTTCGGCGAGGGGGCCGCCGCGGTGCACGCGCTGCGCGGGGTCTCCTTCGAGGTGCCGCGCGGTGAACTCGTCGCGCTCAAGGGGCGTTCGGGTTCCGGGAAGACCACGCTCCTCAACATCGTCGGCGGGCTCGACCGGCCCGACCGGGGGCGGGTCGAGCTCGACGGGGTCGACATCGCGGGGCTGGACGAGGACGGGCTGCTGGCCCTGCGCCGGGACCGCATCGGCTTCGTGTTCCAGTCCTTCGGGCTCATCCCGATCCTCACCGCGGCCGAGAACGTGGGCGTGCCGATGCGGCTGCGGCGGATGGACGCACGCGCGCGTGAGGAGCGCGTCGAGCTGCTGCTGGCCCTGGTCGGCCTCGCGGACCACGCCAAGCAGCGGCCCGGCGAGCTCTCCGGCGGCCAGCAGCAACGTGTCGCCATCGCCCGGGCGCTGGCCAACAAACCCTCCCTCCTCGTCGCCGACGAGCCGACCGGCCAACTGGACGCGGAGACCGGCCACGCGGTGATGGAACTGCTCCGGGCCGTCGTCCGCAGCGAGAACGTCACGGCGCTGGTCGCCACCCACGACGCGACCCTCCTGGACCTGGCGGACCGGGTGCTGGAGCTGGGGGACGGGGAGATCGTGGGGGCGTGAGACGCGGCAGTCGGGGCGCGCGTTCGGCCTGAGTGCGGGGCCACGGGGGAGAGGTGGGCGCGCCGGTGCGGTCGAGGGGCTCGCAGGCTGTGGGCGGCCGCGGTCATGGCCGTAGCGCTGGGGAAGGGGATCCTGCCCAGGCAGGACGTCGAGGACGGGGGACGGGGAGCAGTCGGAGCCGGTCCCGTGGCACGCGGGGTCGGGAAGCCCGCCACGGGTGGAGTGGCAAGCCGGCGTCCGGGACGCCCCCCTTTGCAGGGGTGCCGCCGTGCGGTGACCGGGCGCCGGGCGCCTCACCGGACTCCGTTCGGCGTCACGAGGACGAGCCGACTGTCGAGCCCGTTGCGGGCGGCCGGTGTGTCGCGAGCCGCGACGGACTTGGCGGCCCCTGGGGCGGGCGGGTGGGTCGGTGTCACGGGGAGCCCCGAAGCGCCTGGCGGCTTTCATGACTTCGTCGTAGCCCGGGTGGGAGGGGCCGTCGAGGTCGTTGGCGGCGGCCGGTGTGATCGCGAGCCGTGACGCACTTGGCGGCGCCTGGGAGCGGGCCGGAGGGTCGGGAGCCCCGAAGTGCCTGGCGCCGTTCATGACTTCGTCGTACCCCGGGTGGGACGGGCCGTCGAGGCCGTTGGTGGGCGGTCGGCGTCGCCGTGAAGCCCTCGCCTTCAGCGCCTCGTCGAGGTCCGGTCGTGGCACCACGTCGATCCGCCAGGTGTCGGGACCCGAAGCGTTCGGCGGTTGCCGAGACCCCCGTCACACCCCCCGTCAGAGTTCCGTCAAGGACCGCTCGTCGGGCCCTTCCGGGGCACCCCCGTGCCGTGGGCGGTCGTAAGGTCGCTGGGTAGGTGGTGGTGACCGGAGACGATGGGGACATGGGACGCGGCAAGCTTCGGATCTATCTCGGTGCGGCGCCGGGCGTCGGGAAGACGTACGCGATGCTGGCCGAGGCGCACCGCAGGAGTGAGCGGGGCACCGACTGTGTCGTGGGCTTCGTGGAGCACCACGGGCGGCCGCGGACCGAGGCGATGCTGCGCGGGCTGGAGCAGGTGACGCGCCGGGAGGCCGGTGCCGTCGCCGAGATGGACGTGGACGCCGTCCTGCGCCGCGCCCCCGCCGTGGCGCTGGTGGACGAGCTCGCCCACACCAACGCCCCCGGCGCCCGCAACGCCAAGCGCTGGCAGGACGTGGAGGAACTGCTCGCGGCCGGGATCGACGTGGTCTCGACGGTGAACATCCAGCACCTGGAGTCGCTCGGCGACGTCGTCGAGTCGATCACCGGGGTGCGGCAGCCCGAGACCGTGCCGGACGAGGTCGTGCGGCGGGCCGACCAGATCGAGCTCGTCGACATGTCGCCCCAAGCGCTGCGGCGGCGCATGGCGCACGGCAACATCCACCAGCCGGACAAGGTCGACGCGGCCCTGTCGAACTACTTCCGCCCCGGCAACCTCACCGCCCTGCGGGAGCTCGCGCTGCTGTGGGTGGCCGACCGGGTCGACGAGTACCTCCAGCAGTACCGCAGCGAGCACCGGGTCTCGACGATCTGGGGCTCCAGGGAGCGGATCGTCGTCGGGCTGACCGGCGGGCCGGAGGGGCGGACGCTGATCAGGCGGGCCGCGCGCCTGGCCGAGAAGGGCGCAGGCGGCGAGGTGCTCGCCGTCTACATAGCCCGCAGCGACGGGCTGACCTCCGCCTCGCCCAAGGAACTGACCGTCCAGAGGACCCTCGTCGAGGATCTTGGCGGAACCTTTCACCATGTGGTCGGCGACGACATACCCGCCGCGCTGCTCGCCTTCGCGCGCGGCGTCAACGCCACCCAGATCGTCCTCGGCTCCTCCCGCCGCAGGACCTGGCAGTACGTCTTCGGACCCGGCGTCGGCGCGACCGTGGCCCGCGAGTCCGGACCCGACCTGGACGTGCACATCGTCACCCACGACGAGGTCGCCAAGGGGCGCGGACTGCCCGTCGCGCGCGGCGCGCGGCTCGGGCGGGCCCGGATCCTGTGGGGCTGGCTGGTCGGACTGGCCGGCCCGGCGGTCCTCACGGTCCTCCTCACCACCGTCGACCTCGGCCTCGCCAACGACATGCTGCTGTTCCTGGCGGTCGTCGTCGCCGCGGCCCTGCTCGGCGGCCTGTTCCCCGCCCTCGCCTCGGCCGCGGTCGGCTCGCTGCTGCTGAACTACTTCTACACACCGCCCCTGCACCGCTGGACCGTCGCCGACCCCAGGAACATCGTCGCCATCGTGGTCTTCGTGGGCGTCGGCGTCTCGGTGGCCTCCGTCGTCGACCTCGCCGCCCGCCGCACCCACCAGGCCGCCCGGCTGCGCGCCGAGTCGGAGATCCTGTCCTTCCTCGCCGGCAACGTGCTGCGCGGCGAGACCGGCCTGGAGGAGCTCCTGGAGCGGGTGCGCGAGACCTTCGGCATGGAGTCGGCGGCCCTGCTGGAGCGGGCGGGCGACGTCGCGCCCTGGACCTGCGCCGGGCGGGCCGGGCTCGGACCGCCCGTGGAGCGGCCGGAGGACGCCGACGTCGATATGCCGGTGGGCGACCACATGGCGCTCGCGCTCACCGGCCGGGTGCTGCCCGCCGAGGACCGCCGAGTACTGGCCGCCTTCGCCGCCCAGGCCGCCGTCGTCCTGGACCGCCGCAGGCTCCGGGAGGAGGCCGACCGGGCCCGCACCCTGGCCGAGGGCAACCGCATCCGTACGGCGCTCCTGGCGGCCGTCTCGCACGATCTGCGGACCCCGCTCGCCGGGATCAAGGCGGCCGTCTCCTCGCTCAGGTCCGACGACGTGGCGTGGTCCGAGGAGGACCAGGCCGAGCTCCTGGAGGGCATCGAGGCCGGCGCCGACCGGCTCGACCACCTGGTGGGCAACCTGCTCGACATGTCCCGCCTCCAGACCGGCACGGTCACCGCGATCATCCGCGAGATCGACCTCGACGAGGTGGTGCCGATGGCCCTCGGCGGAGTGCCCGACGGCAGCGTGGAACTCGACGTCCCGGAGACGTTGCCGATGGTCGCCGTCGACCCGGGGCTCCTGGAGCGGTCGGTGGCCAACCTGGTCGAGAACGCCGTCAAGTACAGCCCGCCCGGCACTCCCGTCCGGGTCTCCGCTAGCGCCATCGCCGACCGGGTCGAGGTACGGGTCGTGGATCGCGGCCCCGGCGTCCCCGACGAGGCCAAGGAGCGCATCTTCGCGCCCTTCCAGCGCTACGGCGACGCCCCGCGCGGCGCCGGTGTGGGGCTCGGGCTCGCCGTGGCCCGGGGCTTCGCGGAGGCCATGAACGGCACCCTCAACGCCGAGGACACGCCCGGGGGCGGCCTCACCATGGTGCTGACGCTCCGGGCGGCACGCACGCGTGCGGCACTCCCCGCCGACCCCGTCGCGGCGGCAGAACCCGAAAGGCAGGCCACATGACCAGGGTGTTGGTCATCGACGACGAGCCGCAGATCGTGCGCGCCCTCGTGATCAACCTCAAGGCGCGCAAGTACGAGGTGGACGCGGCGCACGACGGCGCGACCGCGCTCGAGCTCGCCGCCGCCCGCCACCCCGACGTGGTCGTCCTCGACCTCGGCCTGCCCGACATGGACGGCGTCGAGGTGATCAGGGGCCTGCGCGGCTGGACCAGGGTGCCGATCCTCGTGCTGTCCGCCCGGCACTCCTCCGACGAGAAGGTCGAGGCGCTGGACGCGGGCGCCGACGACTACGTCACCAAGCCCTTCGGCATGGACGAGCTGCTCGCCCGGCTGCGGGCCGCCGTGCGGCGCGCCGAGCCCGCGGGGGGCGGCGAGGAGGACGTCCTGGTGGAGACCGGCGAGTTCACGGTGGACCTGGCCGCGAAGAAGGTCCGCCGGCAGGGCAGGGACGTGCGTCTCACCCCGACCGAGTGGCACCTGCTGGAGGTGCTGGTCCGCAACAGTGGCCGGCTCGTCGGCCAGCGGCAGCTCCTCCAGGAGGTCTGGGGGCCGTCGTACGGGACGGAGACGAACTACCTGCGGGTCTACATGGCCCAGCTCCGGCGGAAGCTGGAGGCGGATCCCTCGCATCCGAAGCACTTCGTCACGGAACCCGGCCGGGGATACCGGTTCGAACGCTAGTGCTGCGGGTACAACGCTGTCCGCGCACCCCGGTACGCTTTCGGATATGAGTGCTGTTCCCCGTTCCGAGAAGCCGGTGGGCCGGTTCCGGCGCATGCTCGACCGGCTCTCCTCGTCGCAGGAGGATCTGGAGTCCGAGGAGCTGCGGGAGGACACCGCGACCGCGGGCTGCACCCGGATCGGTGACTGTCACGACCGTCAGATCGTGACCGTTACTGGTACCTTGCGCACGGTCACCCTGCGTCCGCGCGCGGGCGTCCCGGCCCTGGAGGCCGAGCTGTTCGACGGGTCCGCCGCCCTCGACGTGGTGTGGCTCGGCCGGCGCTCCATCGTCGGGATAGAACCGGGGCGCAAGCTGATCGCCTCCGGGCGGATCTCGATGAGCCGGGGCCGCCGGGTGCTGTTCAATCCGAAATACGAACTCCGACCCGTGGGACGGGAGTAGCCGGTGACGTCTCTCGACAAGCCGACCGAAGACACTCAGGCCGACGATGCTCGGGCGGTGACCGAGGCCGCCCTGTTCGAGGCGTTCGGCGGCGTCCGGGGCATGGTCGAGACGGTACTGCCGGGCCTGCTCTTCGTCACGATCTTCACGATCAACAAGGACCTGCACCTGTCGGCGATCGCCGCGCTCGCGGTGTCGCTGCTGCTGGTCGTGGTCCGCCTGGTCATGCGGGACACCGTCAAGCACGCCTTCAGCGGGGTCTTCGGCGTCGCCTTCGGTGTCGTCTTCGCGATGATGACGGGCAACGCCAAGAACTTCTACCTGCCCGGCATGCTCTACACCCTGGGCCTGGGTCTGGCGTACGTCGTCACCACGCTCGCGGGTGTGCCGCTGATGGGGCTCATCCTCGGCCCGGTCTTCAAGGAGAACCTCTCCTGGCGGACCCGCAACCCCGGCCGCAAGAAGGCGTACGCCAAGGCCAGTTACGCCTGGGGCGGCATCCTGCTCGCCAAGTGCGCGATCCTCTTCCCGCTGTACTGGTGGGCCGACACCGCGCAGCTCGGCTGGGTCCTGGTCGCCCTGAAGATCCCGCCCTTCCTGCTGGCCGTATGGCTGACCTGGGTCTTCCTCGCGAAGGCGCCGGCTCCGATCGACGTGTTCGCGGAGATGGAGGCCGAGGAGAAGGCCGAGGAGGAGCGCAAGGCCGCGCAGGCCGCGGAGGCGGCGGAGCGCGGGGACACCGAGGCCGCGGGCGGACGGCACCGGCGCGAGGCATAAGAAGCTCCACGACGGTCGGTGCACGACGGCCGCTTCACGACGACGGAGGGCGCCCCGCACACGCGGGGCGCCCTCCGTCGTCGTACCGCCTAGGAGGCTTCCTCCCGGCGTACCGACAGCAGGTCCTCGAGCTGTTCCTCGCGGGCCTGGGCGGCCACGAAGAGGAGCTCGTCGCCCGCCTCCAGGGAGTCCTCCTGGGACGGGGTCAGGACGCGGGTGCCCCGGATGATGGTGACCAGGGAGGTGTCCTCGGGCCACTCCACGTCGCCGACCGTGGTGCCGGCAAGGGCCGACTCCTCGGGCAGGGTCAGTTCGACGAGGTTGGCGTCGCCGTGGCTGAAGCGGAGGAGACGGACCAGGTCGCCGACGCTCACCGCCTCCTCGACCAGGGCGGACATCAGGCGCGGGGTGGAGACGGCGACGTCCACGCCCCAGGACTCGTTGAACAGCCACTCGTTCTTCGGGTTGTTCACCCGGGCGACGACCCGCGGGACGCCGTACTCTGTCTTCGCCAGCAGGGAGACGACCAGGTTGACCTTGTCGTCGCCGGTCGCGGCGATCACGACGTTGCAGCGCTGGAGCGCGGCCTCGTCCAGGGAGGTGATCTCGCAGGCGTCGGCGAGCAGCCACTCCGCCTGCGGGACGCGCTCGACCGAGATGGCGGTCGGCGCCTTGTCGACGAGAAGGACCTCGTGGCCGTTCTCCAGCAGCTCGCCCGCGATCGAGCGGCCGACCGCGCCGGCACCGGCAATGGCGACCCTCATCAGTGACCGCCCTCCTCTTCGGGGCCCTCGGCGAAGGACGCCTCGACCTTCTCGATGTCGTCCGTGCGCATCATCACGTGGACCAGGTCGCCCTCCTGCAGCACCGTCTGCGAGGTGGGCAGAATCGCCTCGCCGAGGCGGGTGAGGAACGCGACGCGGACGCCCGTCTCCTCCTGCATCCTGCTGATCTTGTGGCCGACCCAGGCGGTCGAGGCGTGCACCTCGGCCAACTGGACGCCACCGGTGGGATCGCGCCACAGCGGCTCCGCGCCCGAGGGCAGCAGCCGGCGCAGCATCTGGTCCGCCGTCCAGCGGACCGTGGCCACCGTCGGGATGCCGAGGCGCTGGTAGACCTCGGCACGCCGGGGGTCGTAGATGCGGGCGGCGACGTTCTCGATGCCGAACATCTCGCGGGCCACGCGGGCGGCGATGATGTTGGAGTTGTCGCCGCTGGAGACCGCGGCGAAGGCGCCGGCCTCCTCGATGCCCGCCTCGCGCAGGGTGTCCTGGTCGAAGCCGACTCCGGTGACACGACGACCGCCGAAACCGGAGCCCAGTCGTCGGAAGGCGGTGGGGTCCTGGTCGATCACGGCGACCGTGTGCCCCTGTTGCTCCAGGGTCTGGGCGAGAGCGGAACCCACTCTCCCGCAGCCCATGATGACGATGTGCACGACCGTCCTTCCGGTGTCAATAGTTACTGCTCAGCCACATCAGGGTCTCAGACAGAGGCCCAAGCTACACACGCGCGGTAGGACGACGGCACCCCCGTGCACGGTTGCCCAATACTTCGTTCCGATCAACGGCGGCTGATGCTGCGGACGCTCGCAAGAGTCAGGAATCCGAGGCCGAGGAGGGTCGCGGCGGCGCCGATCAGCTCTGCGGTCGTGTGCACGGAACCTCCGGAGGCGGTCAGGGGGGCGGGGTCCTGTCATATAGGCATGCGTATCCGGCGGCCCACGGAATCCGTAGCCGGGCGGCCCCCGATTTCACCCGGAGAGCAGATGCGGGGTGCCGGGTGGTTGTCCGCCCGTTCGAACGCCTACGCTTCTCTGTTGTGTCCAAACTGACCGACGTGCCCAAACGGATTCTGATCGGGCGCGCACTGCGCAGTGATCGGCTCGGGGAAACGCTCCTGCCGAAGCGCATCGCCCTACCCGTGTTCGCCTCCGACCCGCTGTCCTCCGTGGCGTACGCGCCCGGCGAGGTGCTGCTGGTCCTGTCCATCGCGGGTGTGTCGGCGTACCACTTCAGCCCCTGGATCGCCGTCGCGGTCGTCGTGCTGATGTTCACCGTGGTCGCCTCCTACCGGCAGAACGTGCACGCGTACCCGAGCGGTGGCGGCGACTACGAGGTGGCCAACACCAACCTCGGTCCCAAGGCCGGCCTCACGGTCGCCAGCGCCCTGCTCGTGGACTACGTCCTCACGGTCGCCGTGTCCATCGCCTCCGGCATCGAGAACCTCGGCTCCGCGATCCCCTTCGTGGTCGAGCACAAGGTGTTCTGCGCGATCGGCGTGATCATCCTGCTGACCCTGATGAACCTGCGCGGCGTCAAGGAGTCCGGTTCGCTCTTCGCGATCCCGACCTACGTCTTCGTCGCGGGCGTCTTCATCATGATCGCGTGGGGAGCGTTCCGCGGCCTGGTGCTCGGTGACACCATGCGGGCGCCGACGGCGGACTACCACATCAAGGCCGAGCAGCAGGGTCTGGCCGGTTTCGCCCTGGTCTTCCTGATGCTGCGCGCCTTCTCCTCCGGCTGTGCCGCGCTCACCGGTGTCGAGGCGATCTCCAACGGTGTGCCCGCCTTCCGCAAGCCCAAGTCGAAGAACGCGGCGACCACGCTCGCGGCGATGGGCCTGCTGGCGGTCACCATGTTCTGCGGGATCATCGCGCTGGCCATGGTCACCAAGGTCCGGATGGCCGAGAACCCGGCCGTCGACCTGATCCACAACGGCGTCGCCCTCGGCTCCGACTACGTCCAGAACCCGGTGATCTCCCAGGTCGCCGAGGCCGTCTTCGGCAAGGGCAGCTTCCTGTTCATCGTGCTGGCCGCGGCCACCGCGCTGGTGCTGTTCCTCGCCGCGAACACCGCCTACAACGGCTTCCCGCTGCTGGGCTCGATCCTCGCCCAGGACCGCTACCTGCCGCGCCAGCTCCACACCCGCGGCGACCGCCTCGCCTTCTCCAACGGCATCGTGCTGCTGGCCGGCGCGGCCGGACTCCTGGTGTGGATCTACGGCGCCGACTCGACCCGGCTCATCCAGCTCTACATCGTCGGCGTGTTCGTGTCCTTCACGCTCAGCCAGACCGGCATGGTCCGGCACTGGAACCGCCACCTGGCGACCGAGAAGGACGCCGCCAAGCGCAGCCACATGATCCGCTCCCGCGCGATCAACGCCTTCGGCGCCTTCTTCACCGGGCTCGTGCTGGTCGTCGTCCTGGTCACCAAGTTCACCCACGGCGCCTGGGTGGCCCTGCTCGGCATGTGCATCTTCTACGCGACGATGACGGCGATCCGGAAGCACTACGACCGGGTGGCCGAGGAGATCGCGGCGCCCGAGGGCCCGAGCGACGACAGCCTGCGGCCGTCCCGCGTCCACTCCGTCGTCCTGATCTCCAAGATCCACCGCCCTGCGCTGCGGGCACTGGCCTACGCCAAGCTGATGCGCTCGGACTCCCTGGAGGCCCTGAGCGTCAACGTCGACCCGGCGGAGACCAAGGCGCTGCGCGCGGAGTGGGAGCGGCGCGGGATCGACGTACCGCTGAAGGTGCTGGACTCGCCGTACCGCGAGATCACGCGGCCGATCATCGAGTACGTGAAGGGGCTCCGGAAGGAGTCGCCGCGCGACGCGGTGGCCGTGATCATCCCCGAGTACGTGGTCGGCCACTGGTACGAGCACCTGCTGCACAACCAGAGCGCGCTGCGGCTCAAGGGCCGGCTGCTGTTCACGCCGGGCGTCATGGTGACCTCGGTGCCCTACCAGCTCCAGTCCTCGGAGGCGGCGAAGCTGCGGGCCCGCAGGCGGCAGGAGTGGAACGCACCGGGTTCGGTGCGGCGCGGTCCGGCCGAGCGGGCGAAGGAGCCGTCGGCGCCGAAGTAGACTGGTGGGCTGTTGTCCTGGCGGGTTGTCGTCCCGCCTCTTCCCTTGACGTTGTGGAGTCACCCCGCCATGCAGGCAGAACCGAAGAAATCGCTGGTGGGGCTGGAGTTCGAGGTCGAGGTCGGCCCGGTCGCCCACGGCGGGCACTGCATCGCCCGCACGGAGGACGGCCAGGTGCTCTTCGTCCGGCACACACTGCCCGGCGAGCGGGTCGTGGCCCGGGTCACCGAGGGCGAGGAGGGCGCGCGGTTCCTGCGCGCCGACGCGGTGACGGTCCTGGAGGCGTCCAAGGACCGCATCGAGGCGCCCTGCCCCTACGCCGGGCCCGGCCGCTGCGGCGGCTGCGACTGGCAGCACGCCAAGCCGGGGGCGCAGCGGCGCCTGAAGGGCGAGGTGGTCGCCGAGCAGCTCAAGCGGCTCGCCGGTCTCACCCCCGAGGAGGCCGGCTGGGACGGCACGGTCATGCCGGCCGAGGGCGACAAGCTGCCGGCCGGCGAGGTGCCCGCCTGGCGCACCCGCGTGCAGTACGCGGTGGACGCCGACGGCAACGCCGGTCTGCGCCGCCACCGTTCGCACGAGGTCGAGCCGATCGAGCACTGCATGATCGCCGCGCCGGGCGTCAGCGAGCTCGGCATCGAGGAGCGCGACTGGTCCGGGATGGCGTCCGTGGAGGCGATCGCCGCGACCGGCTCCCAGGACCGCATGGTCATCCTGGAGCCCCGCCCCGGCGCCCGTCTTCCCCTGGTCGAGCTCGACAAGCCGGTCTCCGTGATGCGCGTCGAGGAGAAGGACGGCGGCATCCACCGCGTCCACGGCCGTGCCTTCGTGCGCGAGCGGGCCGACGGCCGCACCCACCGGGTGGGCAGCGGCGGCTTCTGGCAGGTCCACCCGCAGGCCGCCGACACCCTGGTCAAGGCGGTCATGCAGGGTCTGCTGCCGCGCAAGGGCGAGATGGCGCTCGACCTGTACTGCGGTGTCGGGCTGTTCGCGGGAGCACTGGCCGACCGCCTCGGCGACAAGGGCGCGGTCCTCGGCATCGAGTCCGGCAAGCGCGCGGTCGAGGACGCCCGGCACAACCTCGCCGCCTTCGACCGGGTCCGCATCGAGCAGGGCAAGGTCGAGAGCGTCCTGCCGCGCACCGGCATCACCGAGGTCGACCTCGTCGTGCTCGACCCGCCGCGCGCGGGGGCGGGCCGCAAGACGGTCGAGCACCTGTCGTCCCTGGGCGCCCGGCGCATCGCGTACGTCGCCTGCGACCCGGCCGCGCTGGCCCGGGACCTGGCCTACTTCCGCGACGGCGGGTACCGGGTGCGGACCCTCAGGGTCTTCGACCTCTTCCCGATGACCCACCACATGGAGTGCGTGGCCATCCTGGAGCCTGCCGCCAAGGGCTCCTGACCTGCGGTTCTTTCGTGTGCAGGAGCTGCGGTGCGGGCGTCACGGGCGATGTCGTGACGCCGGGACGGCGCTCGTCCTCAGCAAGGGCGCGACGCTGCGTCCGCAGTGGTCGGCACGCCGTCGTTCACAGGAAGCGTCGGATCGGGATGACCGCGGCTTCCTCGACGCGGCGCAGGACGGACCGCCTTCTCCACCGGTCGAGGTCGATCTCCTCACTGCGTTCGAGGTCCGCCTCGTAGTCCTGGTCGAGGGTGGCGGTGAACTCCTCGTCCAGGACGGCGAGCATCACCTCTTCGTCGTGGTCCATGGACCGGCGGTTGAAGTTGGTGGAACCGATGAGGGAGGCCACCGAGTCCACGGTGATGATCTTGGCGTGCATCATGGTCGGCTGGTACTGGTGTATGCGCACACCGGCGCGCAACAGACGGGTGTAGTGGTGTTGACCGGCCAGCAGACAGGCGCGCTGGTCGGTGTGGGGACCGGGCAGCAGGATCTCGACCCGCACGCCGCGACGGGCGGTCTCGCAGAGCAGGTCGATGAAGTAGGAGTCCGGGGCGAAATAGGCGGTGGCCAGCCGGAAGCGCTCCTCGGCGGAGCTGAGCATGATCCGGATGAGGGTCTGCATGTCCTGCCAGCCGATGCTCGCGGAGCCCCGGACCACCTGCACCACCGACGAGCCCGCCTGCGGGTGTTCCGTGAAGCGGTCACGGCTGTCGAAGAGTTCGTCGTGGCACTCCGCCCAGTTCTGCGCGAACGCGGCCGCGATGCCGTCGACGGCCGGACCGCGCACCTGGACATGGGTGTCCCGCCACTCGGCGGGATTGCGCGCGTCGCCGCACCATTCCTCCGCGATGCCGACCCCGCCGGTGAAGGCGATGTCCTCGTCGACGACGAGGGCCTTGCGATGGCAGCGGTGATTCTGCTTGAACGGCGACAGCCACGCGGGCTTGCGGAACCAGGCCACCTGCACGCCCGCCTCGCTCATGAGGTCCAGCAGCCCCCGCTCGATCTCCTTGGCGCCGAAGCCGTCCAGCAACAGGCGGACCCGTACCCCCGCGCGGGCACGCTCGGCCAGCGCGGCGGCGAAGTCGTGGGCTATCTGCCCCCGCCAGTACACGAACGTCATCATGTCGATGGTGTGCCGGGCCGAACGGATCGTCCCCAGCATCGCGGGGAAGATCTGGTCGCCGTTGCGCAAGGGCACCAGGTCGTTGCCCTCGGTCGCGGCCACGCCGATCAGCCGCTCCAGCCGGCGGCGCAGCCGCTGCTTGCGCGCCGCGAGGTCGGGGGTGTCGTCCTGTGCGAGAGGTGCGGGTCTGCCGCCGAGTGTCACGCCGAGTCTCCGAACGGGTCGCGAGCGGGAAGTCACGGGCTGCCGAGCGAGCCCGAACAACCACCTTCCCGGCCGGCGCCGTGGCACACGATTACCCAGGCCACGGGTTCCTGCGGCACGATGTCGCCGAAGCACGCGGCACGATGCCGCCTGACGCACCGCACGAGAGCGTGGCCCCTGTGGAGCCCTCGACCACATGACCCTCTGGAGGCCCCCGCATGAGGATCTCGCAACGCGCCCGATCCGTCGCGCCGTTCTACGCCATGGAGTTCGGCAAGTATGCCGCGGCGCTGGAGGCCGAGGGACGGCACGTCGTCAAACTCAGCCTGGGGGAGCCGGACTTCGGAGCACCGCCGGCCGTCGTCGACGCGATGCGGGACGCCGTGGGCAGCAGGCCCATGAGCTACACCGGGGCGCTCGGACTGCCCGAACTGCGCCTGGCCATAGCGCGGTTCTACGGTGAGCGGCACGGCGTCGACGTCGATCCGGGCCGGGTCGTCGTGACCGCCGGGGCCTCGGCCGCGCTGGTGCTGGGTGCCGCGGCCCTCGTCGATCCCGGGGACGAGGTGCTCATCGCCGACCCCTCGTACCCCTGCAACCGGCAGATCGCGGAGAGCTTCGGGGCGCGGGTCACGCTCGTGCCCACCAGCGCCGGGTCGAGGTACCAGTTGGACACGGCCTCCGTGCGGTCGCACTGGACGGACCGCACCCGCGGGATCATGGTCGCCAGCCCCTCCAACCCGACCGGTACCTCGGTGCCGGCCGACGAGCTGGCCGCGATCAGCGAGCTCGCCCGGGAACGGGACGCCTGGCGGATCGTCGACGAGATCTACCTCGACCTCGGCGACCACGACGAGCACGGGCGGCCGCCGCGCAGTGTGCTGTCGTACGACCGGGACGCTGTGGTCATCAACAGCTTCTCGAAGTACTTCGGGATGACCGGCTGGCGGCTGGGCTGGTGCGTGGTGCCCGAGGTGCTGGTGCCCGCCCTGGAGCGGCTCGCCCAGAACTACATGATCTGCGCCTCCACCCCGGCCCAGTACGCCGCGCTCGCCTGTTTCACGCCCGAGTCGCTCGCCGTGTGCGAGGAGCGGCGGGCCGAGTTCGGGCGCCGGCGGGCCCTCGTCCTCGACGGGCTCGCGCAGATCGGGCTGCCGGTGCCCGTGCCGCCCGACGGGGCGTTCTACGTCTACTTCGACGTCAGCGGCACCGGGCTCACCTCGTGGGAGTTCTGCGGGCGGGCGCTGAAGGAGGCGCACGTCGCGCTCACGCCGGGGCGGGACTTCGGGGTGGGCACCGCCGACACGCATGTCCGGCTGTCCTACGCGGCCTCGGCCGGGGAACTGCGCGAGGGGATCGCGCGGCTCGGGAAATTCGTCGCCGGGCTCTCCCGGGCATGACACAGGGGCCGGTCCGCACGGACCGGCCCCTGTCTCATTCAGACGCTCAGACCAGGTCGAAGCGGTCCAGGTTCGAGACCTTGACCCACGCGTCGACGAAGTCCTTCACGAACTTCTCCTTGGCGTCGTCGCTCGCGTAGACCTCGGCGAGCGCGCGCAGCTCGGAGTTGGAGCCGAAGACCAGGTCGGCACGGGTGCCGGTCCACTTCAGCTTGCCCGTCTCCGCGTCGCGGCCCTCGAAGTGCGTCTGGTCCTGCGAGGTGGACTTCCACGTCGTGCCCAGGTCGAGCAGGTTGACGAAGAAGTCGTTGGTCAGGACGCCCGGACGGTCGGTGAGGACACCGTGCACGGTGCCGCCCTGGTTGGCGCCGAGGACGCGCAGACCACCGACGAGGACGGTCATCTCGGGGGCGCTCAGGGTGAGCAGGTTCGCCTTGTCGAGCAGCAGGTACTCGGCCGGCAGACGGTTGCCCTTGCCGACGTAGTTGCGGAAGCCGTCCGCGGTCGGCTCCAGCGCGGCGAAGGACTCGACGTCCGTGTGCTCCTCGGTCGCGTCCACGCGGCCCGGCGTGAAGGGGACGTCCACGGCGTAGCCGGCGTCCTTGGCGGCCTTCTCGACCGCCGCGGCGCCCGCGAGGACGATCAGGTCGGCCAGGGAGACCTTCTTCGCACCGGTGTTGAACTCGGCCCGGACGCCCTCCAGGACGCGCAGCACCTGCGCGAGCTGCTCGGGGTCGTTGACCTCCCAGCCGCGCTGCGGCTCCAGGCGGATGCGGGCGCCGTTGGCACCGCCGCGCTTGTCGCTGCCGCGGAAGGTGGACGCGGACGCCCACGCGGTGGAGACGAGCTGCCCGACCGTGAGGCCGGTCTCCAGGATCTTGACCTTCAGGGCCGCCACGTCGGCGGCGTCGATGGCCTCGCCCTCGGCCTGCGGCAGCGGGTCCTGCCACAGCATCGTCTCGGCGGGCACCTCCGGGCCGAGGTACAGGGACTTCGGGCCCAGGTCACGGTGGGTCAGCTTGTACCAGGCGCGGGCGAAGGCGTCCGCGAACTGGTCCGGGTTCTCGTGGAAGCGCTTGGAGATCTCGCCGTAGATCGGGTCGAAGCGCAGCGAGAGGTCGGTGGTGAGCATGGTGGGGAGCTTCTTGGAGTCGCTGTGGGCGTCGGGGATGATCGCCTGCGCGTCCTTGGCCACCCACTGGTTGGCGCCGGCGGGGCTCTGGGTGAGCTCCCACTCGTAGCCGAAGAGGATGTCGAAGAAGTCGTTGGTCCACTGGGTGGGGCGGGTGGTCCAGGTGACCTCGAGACCGGAGGTGATGGCGTCGCCGCCCTTGCCGGTGCCGTAGGTGGACTTCCAGCCCAGGCCCTGGTCGGCCATGTCGGCGGCCTCGGGGTCGTTGCCGACGTGGTCGGCGGGGCCGGCGCCGTGGGTCTTGCCGAAGGTGTGACCACCGGCGATGAGGGCGACGGTCTCCTCGTCGTTCATCGCCATGCGGCGGAAGGTCTCACGGATGTCGCGGGCCGCGGCCAGCGGGTCCGGGTTGCCGTTGGGGCCCTCGGGGTTGACGTAGATGAGGCCCATCTGGACGGCGCCGAGCGGGTTCTCCAGCTCACGGTCGCCGGTGTAGCGCTGGTCGTCGAGCCAGGTGGTCTCGGGGCCCCAGTAGACGTCCTCGTCGGCCTCCCAGACGTCGGCGCGGCCGCCGGCGAAGCCGAAGGTCTCGAAGCCCATGGTCTCCAGGGCCACGTTGCCGGTGAGGATCATGAGGTCGGCCCAGGAGATGGACTGGCCGTACTTCTTCTTGACCGGCCACAGCAGACGGCGGGCCTTGTCCAGGTTGCCGTTGTCCGGCCAACTGTTCAGGGGCGCGAAGCGCTGCTGGCCACGGCCGCCACCGCCGCGGCCGTCGCTGATGCGGTAGGTGCCGGCGCTGTGCCAGGCCATCCGGACCATCAGGGGGCCGTAGTTGCCGAAGTCGGCCGGCCACCAGTCCTGCGAGGTGGTGAGCACCTCGGCGATGTCCCGCTTCACGGCGTCCAGGTCGAGGGCCTGGAAGGCCTGGGCGTAGTCGAAGTCCGCGCCGAGCGGGTTCGCCACGACCGGGTCCTTGGCGAGGATCTTGAGGTTCAGGCGCTCCGGCCACCACTGGCGGTTGCCGCCGCCCTGGGTGGGGTGCGCGGCGCGCCCGTGCGCGACCGGGCAGCCGCCAGTGCCCTCGGGCTTGGGGTCGGTGACGATTGCGTCGTGGTTCTCAGACATGTCAGTCCTTCCGAACTGGGTGGATCACGGTGCTGAAGTAAGCCCTTGGGCGGAACAGGCGGGGCACAGGCCCCAGTAGATGACCTCGGCCTCGTCGATCGAGAAGCCGCGGTCGTCGGAAGCTGTCAGGCAGGGCGCGTGACCGACGGCACAGTCGACGTCGACGACGGCCCCGCACGACCGGCAGACCAGGTGGTGGTGGTTGTCCCCGACGCGTCCCTCGAACCGTGCCGGGCTGCCGGGCGGCTCGATGCGGCGCACCAGGCCTGCCGCGGTGAGCGAGTGCAGGGCCTCGTACACGGCCTGGAGGGATATGTGGCCGAGGCGGTCGCGCACTCCCGTGGCGATCGCGTCGGCCGCGAGGTGGTCACCGGCCCGGACGGTCTCGAGCAGTGCGACGCGCGCGGCCGTCACCCGCAGGCCGGCACCGCGCAGCTCATCGGCGGTGTTCGGAGGCTGGGGGGCGGTCATGGGGACCAACCTACCCCCACAAACACGAATGGTTCAAGAAATGGAACCGTTCCAAGTCTGTGGCGCGTTGGATCCGGCCGTGCGGCACGCGTACACGCGCTCACAACACTCCCCGGTCCGGTGTGCGGGCGGTGTAACCCCTGGTGAACGGCTCGGGAGACATCCGTGTAATGGGCATTTCGTACGGTCGGCGGAGATCGAATCGGCTGAGCTCAGGAGGCGTGCCCGTGGTGCGGACGGTCTGCTCGTACTGCGGGGTGGGCTGCGGCCTGGTCCTCGACATCGGCGCCGGCCCGGACGGACGGCGTACGGTCCTGAAGGCGTCCGGCGACAAGGAGCACCCCGCCAACTACGGCAGGCTCTGCACCAAGGGCGCCACCACCGCCGACCTGCTCGCGGCACCGGGGCGGTTGTCCACGGCCCTGGTGCGTCCCGAGCGCGGTGCGCAGGCCGCGCCCGCCCCGGTGGCCGAGGCGATCAGCCGTACCGCCCGGCGGCTGCGGGAGATCGTGGACGAGCACGGCCCCGACGCGGTCGCCCTCTATGTGTCCGGGCAGATGAGCCTGGAGGCCCAGTACCTGGCGAACAAGCTCGCCAAGGGGTTCCTGCGCACCAACCGGATCGAGTCGAACTCCCGGCTGTGCATGGCGAGCGCGGGCACCGGCTACAAGCTCTCCCTCGGTGCGGACGGCCCGCCCGGCTCGTACCAGGACTTCGAGAAGGCCGATCTCTTCTTCGTCATCGGCTCCAACACGGCCGACTGCCACCCCATCCTGTTCCTCCGGATGATGGAGCGCGTGAAGTCGGCGGGCGCCAAGGTGATCGTCGTCGACCCGCGGCGCACCGCCACGGCCGCGAAGGCCGACCTGTTCCTCCAGATCGAGCCGGGCACCGACCTCGCGCTGCTCAACGGCCTGCTGCACCTGCTGCACGCGAACGGCGACACCGACCCGGACTTCATCGCGGCCCACACCGAGGGCTGGGAGGCGATGCCGGAGTTCCTCGCCGACTACCCGCCCGCCGCGGTGGCGGCGATGACGGGCCTCGCCGAGGAGGACATCCGGGAGGCGGCCCGGCTGATCGGGGCGGCCGGCGAGTGGATGAGCCTGTGGACCATGGGGCTCAACCAGTCCACCCACGGCACCTGGAACACCAACGCCCTGATCAACCTCCACCTCGCCACGGGCGCCGTCTGCCGGCCCGGCAGCGGCCCCTTCTCCCTCACCGGCCAGCCCAACGCGATGGGCGGCCGCGAGATGGGCTACATGGGCCCCGGCCTGCCCGGCCAGCGCTCCGTCCTCGTCGACGAGGAGCGGGCCTTCGTCGAGGACCTGTGGGAGCTGCCCCCGGACACCCTGCGCGCCGACGGCGTCGGCAAGGGCACGGTCGAGATGTTCCGGAAGATGGCCGACGGCGAGATCAGGGCCTGCTGGATCATCTGCACCAACCCGGTCGCCTCCGTCGCCAACCGCCGCACGGTCATAGAGGGCCTGGAAGCCGCCGAGTTCGTCGTCACCCAGGACGCCTTCGCCGACACCGAGACCAACGCGTACGCCGACGTCGTGCTCCCGGGCGCGCTGTGGACGGAGGGCGAGGGCGTCTTCGTCAACAGCGAGCGCAACCTCACCCTGACCCCGGCGGTGGCCGACCCGCCCGGCGAGGCGACGTCCGACTGGCGGATCATCGCCGCCGTCGCGTGCGAGATGGGCTACGAGAAGGCGTTCTCGTACGACAGCGCCGAGGACGTCTTCGAGGAGATCAAGCGGGCCTGGAACCCGAGGACGGGATGGGACCTGCGCGGGGTCTCGTACGAGCGGCTGCGGCGGACGCCGGTGCAGTGGCCGGCGGCGAGCGAGGACGGGCCCGACCGCAATCCGATCCGGTACGTGGGGGAGGACGGGACGCTCCGCTTCCCCACGGCGAGCGGCCGTGCCGTGTTCCACGCCCGTCCGCACCTCCCGCCGGCCGAGATGCCGGACGACGACTACCCCTTCGTCCTGAACACCGGGCGGCTCCAGCACCAGTGGCACACGCTCACCAAGACGGCGAGGGTGGCGAAGCTGAACAAGCTGAACCCCGGGCCGTTCGTGGAACTGCATCCGCGCGACGCGTCCGCTCTCGGTGTGGTCGACGGCGACTCCGTCGAGGTGGCCTCGCGGCGCGGGCGGGCCGTGCTGCCCGCCGTGGTGACGGACCGGGTGCGGCCGGGGTGCTGCTTCGCGCCCTTCCACTGGAACGACCTGTTCGGGGAGTACCTGAGCGTCAACGCGGTGACGAGCGACGCGGTGGATCCGCTGTCGTTCCAGCCGGAGTTCAAGGTGTGCGCGGTGTCGCTGACCCGGGTGGCCGGGCCGGTGGCGGTGCGGGGGGCGGGGGCGGGGCTTGGGGCAGGGGCGGTACGGGTGCCCGGTGAGGCGGGGGCGGTAGGGGCGTCTGGCGCGGCCGGAGCCGGAGCCGGAGCCGGGACCGGGGACGGGGTGGCGCGGGCGCCTGTCGGAGCGGAGGCCGGAGCGGGGGTGGCGGTGGGTTCGGGTGCCGCGGGTGTGATTGCCGTGCCCTCCTCGACGCCGGTGGCCACGGAGGGGGCCCAGCCCCACGCCCACGCCCTCGTCGCCACGGCCGCGGCCACGGCTGCCGCGGGTGTCTTCGGGCTCGATCCCGCCCCGCCTCCCGTGCTCAGCGCACAGGAACGTCAGTACCTGGTCGGGTTCCTCGCGGGCATCCCCACGGGCGCCCCGGGCGTACCGGTCCTGCCGCCCGACGCGCCCTTCAGCCCCGAGCACGCCCTGTGGGTGAACGGCACACTCGCCGGGATGTACTCACGGGCAGCGGCAACACAGCCCGGGGCCACACCTCTCCCAATCACACAGCCCTCGGCCACATCTTCCTCAGCCACCCGGCCCTCGACCGCGCTGTTGCCGACCGCCCCCTCCCCGGTCGCCGTCCCGCGTCGCGAGGTCGTCATCCTGTGGGCCTCGCAGACCGGCAACGCCGAGGAGTTCGCCGGTGCCACCGCCGAGCGGCTCAGCACCGTCGGCCACCGCGCCTCCCTGCTCGGCATGGACGAGGCCGACCTCGGCGAACTGCCTCCCGGGGCCGACCTGTTGCTGATCACCAGCACCTTCGGCGACGGCGACGCCCCCGACAACGGCAGCGGCTTCTGGGAGAGCCTCGCCGACCCCGGCACGCCCCGTCTGGAGGGCCGCCGGTACGCCGTACTGGCCTTCGGCGACTCGTCGTACGGCGACTTCTGCGGGCACGGCCGCCGTCTCGACCAGCGTCTCGACGAACTCGGCGGGCTGCGGCTGGCCCCGCGCACGGACTGCGAACCGGACTTCGAGGACGCGGCGTACGGCTGGTTGGACCAGGTGCTGACGGCGCTGACCGACACTCCGGCGCCCGGAGCGGAGGAGGCCGCTCCCGCCGTACGCCGGCCGACCGTCCCGGCGCCCTCCGTACCCACCTCCCGGGCGAGGAGGGCCGCTCCGGTCCTCGCCCGTCTCACCGGCAACCGTCTGCTGAGCCTGCCCGGCGCCGGCAAGGAGGTCCGCAGGTGCACCTTCGACACCCGCGACGGCGGGAGCCCACTGCTGTACGAGGCGGGCGACGCCCTCGGCATCCGGCCGCTCAACTCGGCCGACCTGGTCGAGGAGTGGCTCGCGGTCACCGGTCTGGACGCCGGGGCCGCGGTGGACGTGGACGGAGTGGGCGAGGTCGCGCTGGGCGAGGCGTTCCGGCGCCATCTCGACATCACCGGGATCACCCCCGGCCTGCTCCGGTTCGTCGCCGAACGCACCCGGGACCCACGGGAGTTGAAGAAGCTCCTGCGTCCGGACAACAAGGACGAGCTCGCCCGGTGGGCCTGGGGCAGACAGGCCGTGGACGTGATCACGGAGTACGCCGTGCGGGCCGGTCCGCAGGAGTGGGCGCAGGCCCTCGGACGGCTCCAGCCGCGCCTGTACTCCATATCGTCCAGCCCGCTGACCGACCCGCACCTCGTCTCGCTGACGGTCTCCGTCGTGCGCTACGAGAACCTGCACGGCCGACCTCGCCAGGGCGTCTGCTCACCCTTCCTCGCCGACGCCGCCCCGGACACCCCGGTGCCCGTCCACGTGCAGCGCTCCCCGCACTTCCGCCCGCCGGCCGACTCCGCCACGCCCATGGTCATGGTCGGCCCCGGCACCGGCGTCGCGCCCTTCGTCGGCTTCCTCGAACAGCGCCGGGCTCTCGGCCACCGGGCCCCGAACTGGCTGTTCTTCGGCGAACAGCACCGGGCGACCGACTTCTACTACGAGGACGAGCTCACCGGCTTCCTCGCGGACGGCACCCTCGCCCGTCTGGACACGGCCTTCTCCCGCGACCAGCGCGCCAAGGTCTACGTGCAGGACCGGATGCGCGAACACGGCCCGCTGCTGTGGTCCTGGCTCCAGGACGGCGCGCACTTCTACGTGTGCGGCGACGCCGCCCGCATGGCCAAGGACGTCGACCAGGCGCTGCGGGACATCGCCGCCCTGCACGGCGGGCTGGACGAGGCGGGCGCGGCGGCGTACGTGAAACAACTCGCCACCGACAAGCGCTATGTGCGGGACATCTACTGACCGGACCCCCGGACGGGTGCCGGACCACGCGTGGGAGTATCGGTCGCCATGAGGGCGTCCCCTTCGGTCCGGAGCCTGCGCGCGGCGGTGTTCGCCGCGCTGTGCGTGCTGCTGGCCGCCGGGGGACACGCGCTGGCGACCGGCATGGCACCGCCGGTGTGGACGCAGGCGGCCGGGTTCGTGCCGGTGTTCGCGGCCGGATGGCTGCTCGGCGGCCGGGAACGGTCGCTCGGGGCCATCGGCGCGGCCACGCTCGCCTCCCAGGGCGGGCTGCATCTGGCCTTCGGCGCGGCTCGCACGCGCTCCAGGGGGACACCGCGAGGTATGGCCATGCAGCACATGTCGGCTGCGCACACCATGGCCCTGCACGGCCTGCGCATGGCCCCCATGGCGGCACGGCACACCCACGCCCTCACCCCGCACGCCACCGCCGCGCACGTCTCGGCCGCCCTCCTGCTGACCTGGTGGCTCCGACGCGGCGAGGCCGCCCTGTGGTCCCTCCTGCGGCGGGCGGTCACGCTCCTGCCCGGCCTCGCGGCCTGGTGGCAGGGGTACGGCGGGTCGCTCGCCCCGGCCCCGGTGCGGCCGGTCACCGCGAGCGGCGCCCGCGCGCCGAGGCCCCTCCGGCTCCGCCACACCGTCCACCGGCGCGGACCGCCCACCCCGATCCCGTACGCGATCTGACCCGACACCCCTTCCCCAGTACGTCAGTACGGAAGTACGGAGATCCCTCACCCATGTCCACGACACGCACCGCCCTGCGCCGCGCGGGGTTCGGCAGCGCCCTCGCCGCCTCCGCCGTCCTCACCGCCGCGGGCGTCGCCTCCGCGCACGTCACCGTCCACCCCGACAGCTACGCCAAGGGCGCCACCGACGGGGCCCTCACCTTCCGCGTGCCCGACGAGAGCGACACCGCGAGCACCACGAAGGTCCAGCTCTTCCTGCCCACCGACCACCCCCTCCTGGGCGTGCTCGTCTCCCCGCACGACGGCTGGACCGCCAAGGTCACCGACACCCGGCTCAGGACACCGGTCAGGACGGACGACGGCACCGTCACCGACGCGGTCTCCGAGATCACCTGGACCGGCGGCCGGATCGGCCTCGGCCGGTACGAGGACTTCGACGTCGCCTTCGGCCAACTGCCCGACGACACCGCCCGGTTGCCCTTCAAGACCCTCCAGACCTACTCCGACGGGAAGGTGGTCCGCTGGATCGAGGAGGCCGCCCCGGGCGACGCGGACCCGGAGAACCCGGCGCCCGTCCTGAAGCTCACCCCGGGCGCCGGCACGTCCGCCGCCACGAGGACGCCCGCGGCCACCACCGAGGCCGCCGCGAGCGACTCCACGGCCCGCGGACTCGGCGTCGCCGGGCTGGTCGTGGGCGTGCTGGCGGCGGCGGCCGGTGCCTTCGCCGTCGTACGGAGCCGCCGTGCACGGTGAGCGGGCGCCCGCGGATTTCCGTACCCACAGGTGAAGACCGGTGCCCGGATGGGAGGATGAGGCGCCATGACAGCAGGGTGGTGTGCCCGCACAGTACGGGCCGCGGTGTTCGCGGCCGTCTGTGTGCTGCTCGCCGCCCTGGGCCACGTCCTCATGTCCGGCGCCGACGTGCCAGGCCGGACACTGGCCGCGGGCCTGGTCGCGACGGGGTGCGCGGGCTGGTGCCTGGCCGGCCGTGAACGCGGGCTGCCGCTGATCGTGGCCGTCGTGGTCGCCGCCCAGACGGCCCTCCACTCGGCGTTCTCCCTCGCCCAGTCCTCAGCGGCGCAGCCCGGTGCGGTGGCCCCCGACATGGGGGGAGCGCACATGGAGTCCATGCACATGAGCGGCATGGACTCCCTCGACGCGGCACCTATGGGGACGTCGTCGGGGGTCGACGCGCTCTCCTTCCTCGTGCCGTTCGGGATGTACGCGGCCCATCTGCTCGCCGCGCTCCTCACCGGGCTCTGGCTGGCGTACGGCGAGCGGGCCGCGTTCCGCGTCCTGCGGGCCTTCGCGGCCCGGCTGGTCGCCCCGCTGCGGCTGCTGCTCGCCCTGCCCGCCACCCCGCACCGCCCGCGTCCGCGGGTGCGCCGGCCCCGCTCGCGGCGGGCGCCGCGGCTTCTCCTTCTCGTCCACGCGATCAGTCATCGCGGTCCGCCCGTGGGGATCGCTGTCGTCTGACGACAGCCAGTGCACCGAGGCCGCCCCTGCGCGGCCCGGTCCCCGGCCGTACGCCCACGCCCGTGTCGGCGCCGTACGGCCGGATCCCCTCACCGGGCCCCTCCTCGCCCCCGTGCGCACAGGCGGTGGTCCGGATCACGGCTGACCCGAGAAGGACACCTGGTGATCACTTCCGCCCCGCCCGTCCCGGCCGACCTCCGCGCCCGACGGGAGTCCGCCGACGCCTCCGCCACCGCCTGGGCCCTCGCCGCCCGCGCCGGTGACGCGGACGCCGTCGACCGCTTCGTCCGTGCCCTGCACCGTGACGTCCTGCGCTATGTCTCCCACCTGTGCGCCGACCCCCAGGCCGTTGACGACCTGGCACAGGACACGTTCCTGCGGGCGCTGGGCAGCCTGCACCGGTTCGAGGGACGGTCCTCGGCGCGCACCTGGCTGCTGTCCATCGCCCGCCGCGCGGTGATCGACGGCTTCCGGCACACCGCGGCCCGGCCCCGCCGGTACGACGGTCCGGACTGGCAGGCCGCGGTCGAGCGGGCGCAGCCCCGGGACGTGCCAGGCTTCGACGACGGCATAGCGCTGCTCGACCTGCTGGGGGCGCTGTCGGCCGAGCGGCGGGAGGCGTTCGTCCTCACGCAGATGCTGGGGCTGTCGTACGAGGAGGCGGCCCTGGTGAGCGGCTGCCCGGTGGGGACGGTCAGGTCCCGGGTGGCACGGGCAAGGTCGGCCCTGGCGGAACTGGCGGTCTGAGACCCCGGCCCGACCGGGCGGCTCCCCGCGCCCCTTGCCGGTCCGGGACAGGACCAGGGGCCGCGGCCACCGCCGCCGTCTCGGGAGTGCGGGGCGCGGCCGCGCCGATCGGGGCTCGCGCGGCACCCGTTCCCGTTCCGCCCTGACCCGGCAACTACTCCGCCGCCGACTCCTCGGCGAAGTCCGGCATCAGGGAGCACAGCGCCTGGCGTTGGGCGGGGCCCATGAAGCGTCCGAAGGCCTCCTTGACCGTCTCGGCGAGGGCGTCGGAGGCCTCCTTGAGCAGGCCCCGGGCCTTCTCGGTGAGGGCGACCTCGATGCCCCGCTTGTCACCGCAGACCGACCGCCGGGTGACCAGCCCCGCGTGCTGGAGGCAGGCGATCTGGTAGGTGAGCCGGGTCTTCGGGCGGCCCAGGAGTTCCGCGATCCGGGTCATGCGCAGGGCCTGGCCGGGGTCCGCGGCGAGCAGGGACAGGACCAGGAACTCGTCGTGCGAGACGTCGAGGTGTTCCTTCACGACGGAGCGCAGCTCCTGCTCGACGGCTCCCGTCGCGGCCAGCATCAGCATCCATGCGTGCAGCTCAGGAGGCAGGAGCCCACCGGTGGAGGCGGGACATTCGGTGGGATCGGCCATGCTTCGAGTGTAGCTGTTGTTCAAATTTGGATTATAGGCTAGCGTGCTGTCATCCAAATTTGAACTACAGAAGTGAGGGATCATGACCGTCGCCGTCGAAACCGGGACCTGGCAGCTCGACCGGACCGCCACCACCGTCGCCTTCAGGCATCGGACGATGTGGGGCCTGGTCACGGTCAAGGGCACCTTCGCCACCGTGGACGGGCACGGCGAGGTCCGGCCCGACGGGTCCGCCGTCGGCACCGTGACCCTCGACGCCGCCTCCCTCGACACCAAGAACGCCAAGCGCGACACCCATCTGCGCGGCTCCGACTTCTTCGACGTCGACAACCACCCCGAGCTCACCTTCGCGGTGCGCAGCGCCGAACTGCACGACGGCGACCAGGTGCACGTGATCGGTCAGCTCACCGCGCGCGGCATCAGCCGCCCCCAGTCCTTCACCGCCCGGCTCGCCGACGCGAGCGCCGACGCGCTCACGCTGCACGCCGAGTTCTCGGTGGACCGCGAGCACTTCGGCCTGGGCTGGAACCAGCTCGGCATGATCCGCGGCCTCACCACCGTCACCGCCACGCTCCGCTTCAAGCGGTCGGCAGCGTGACGTAGGTGCTCGACAGTGTCTGCGGCGAGGACGTGAACACCCGGAGCCGGACCCGCTGCCCCGGCTTCGGGAGCGCGTACGTCCCCTCGGGCGGCCGCAGTTCGTAGGTCGCTGTCGCGTGGGCGGGCAGCGTGGCGGGCCCCCGCAGCACCGAGAAGTACGGGTACATGCCCTGGCCCCGGGTGAGGGTGAAGTGGGGCGTGAGGGCGTCGTCACCCGTGTTGGTGACCCGCAGGGTCAGCCGGGACAGCGCGCGCACGTCGTGACGCACCGAGGTGACCTCCATGCGCAGGGGCGGTGACCCGGTGGCCGCGAGGGCCGCGCTCGCCAGTGCCGGGCCCAGCAGCAGGACGGCCGCGGCGATCCGTGCCGGACGCCGGTGCGGACCGGAGAGCCGGCGCGCGAACGGCTGCCAGGCCCCCGCGAACTCGGACGCGGGCGCGGTGACCGCCGCCGCCAGCCACAGCGGGGTCATCATCAGGTAGTAGCCGTCCTGCGAACGCGTCGCCAGCCAGAAGGCCAGCCACGGCAGCACGGTCGCCGCCGGACCGAGGCGGCGCACGAAGAGCACGAACAGCGCCAGCAGACCGGCGAGCAGCAGCAGACTCGCGTACCCGTACCAGTCGAGCCGGTCGCTGCCGTCGGTGAGGTACAGCGACACCCCCACCAGGCCCTGCCCGTGCAGCACCGCGCCCTGGACGAGCGGCAGCGCGATCCCCTCGAGCCACGCGACCGGCCGGCTCACGGCGAAGTACGCGTTGATCAGCAGCCATACGGTGGCGGCGACCCCGGCGAGTCGCAGCACCACCAGGCGGGCCTCCCGCGCGCCGAGTTCGCCGCGCCGCACCGCGTGGATCCCGGCGAGCAGGAACGGCGCGAGGAACCACGGCAGTTGCTGTGCCGCGCAGGCCGCGCCCAGACAGGCGGCCTGTGCCGTCCCGGCCGCCCCGAGCCGCCCGCCCCGGCCGATCCGGGGCCAGCGCACCACCACCGGCACCAGCAGGGCGAGGGCCAGGATCGCCGGGTAGCCGAGCCGGCCGTACATGGTGACCGTCGAGAAGCCCAGGCACGTCATGGTCGCCACCGACCGCCACGGCACGGGCAGCAGCCACCACAGCACGACCGTGCCGACCAGCAGCGCCCCCGTGCTCATCGCTATGGCGGGCAGACCGCCGTGGCCGAGCCACAGCAGGGGCGCGGTCAGCAGCGGGGCGAGCGGCGGATAGCCGTACGTGTAGTCGTAGCCGCCCGTGACGGTCGGGGTGAGCGCGATGCCGTGGCCGCCGAAGAGCCACGGCCAGGGGCGGCCGTAGACGCCGTGCCCCGCGACCAGGTCGCGGGCCGCCTGGGCGGTGAGGACCGACTCGTCGGAGCCGCGGTGGAACAGGACGAACGTGCACAGGGCGAGCGCCAGTCCGGTCACCAGTACGCCGAGGTCCACGCGGGCGAGGGCGCGCCGGTCGCGCACCACCAGGGCCAGGACCCCGCAGACGAGGATCGAGGCGTAGCAGACCGAGATGACCTCGGCGACGGCCGGCCGGTGGGTGGCCGCCTGCGTCCACACCTCGCGGGTACCGATGAAGAGGCTGACGTCCGCGAGCAGCGTCAGGACGCGATGCCACTGCGTGGGAGGTTCCGGGACGGGGGACACCTCGGGCCGGGTCGGCCGGCCGGGTGCCGACAGCCGAGTATCTGCCAGGAGCACGGCACCGGACGCTAATCGGGGCCGGTGAGGGGGGCGCGGACGGAGGCCAAGAGTCCGGTGTGAGGCGGGTAAGACCCTTTCGTCCCGCCCGGCGGGGGTGTGACGTGTCCGCCGACGCGGTCGCGGACCGTGTCGTTGTTGGGCCGAACGGGTGACTTGGCGTAAGAATTGGCTGGTGCAGGCATTGAAGGCGAGTCGGAGCGGGGGGAGCCGGTGAACAGGTACGACGTCACCGATGAACAGTGGGAGGGGCTCGCCCAGGTCGTTCCGTTGCGGGGACGGGACGCGTGGCCGTCCGCGGTCGACCACCGGTCCGTGCCGGAGGCCGCGACCGAGGCGCGGCGCCGGTTCGTGGTCCTGCGGATCAACGTCTTCGCGGACGCCCGCGAGGTCGCCGAGACCCTGATGGCGGGCATCCCCGTCCTGCTCGACCTCACCAGCGCGGAGGGCGAGGTCGCCAAGCGGGTCCTCGACTTCAGCACGGGTGTCGTGTTCGGGCTGGCCAGCGGTATGCACCGGGTGGACCGGAACGTGTTCCTGCTCACTCCGGCCGGCACCGAGGTGACCGGGCTGATGGAGAGCGCGGGGATGCCGGGGGTCTGAGCCCGGGGGAGGTTCGCTCGTTCGTAGGAAGGCCGCGGCGCAGGAACGGTTCGTCCGGTGGCGGAGCCCTACGGTCCGGATATGCGCGCGTCCCCCGCCTCCTCCGTCGTGCCGGCCCAGTCGGCTCCTCCGCTCGCGGAGCTGTCGCAGGGCGACGGGTACCGCCCCGACCGGCCCTGCCTCACCGAACTGCGACTCTCCGCCTACGCCGGGCACCGGCGGGCCGGACTGCCGCTCGGGCCGCTGACCCTGCTGGCCGGACCCAGCGGGAGCGGCAAGACGAGCGCACTCAGGGCGTACGAGGCGCTCGCCCGGCTCGGTGGCGGCGCGAGCCTCGCCGAGGCGTTCCCCCGGCCCGCGGCCTGTGTCCCCGACCGGGCCCGCCCCGACGCCCAGCGCCGCCGCGGCTTCCGGATCGGCTGCACGGCCGACGGGCCCGAGGGGCCGGTCCGGCTCGATGTCGCCGTCCAGGCCGAGCCCGAACTGCGCATCGTGGGGGAGCGGTTGACGTCCGGCGGACTCGTCCTGCTGGAGACCGCCCTGCGCGATCCCTCCCGCCGGGCCGTGCAGGCCGCCTGGCACACCGCCGGCAGCGCGCCGGTCACCCGCGCGCCCCTCCCGGACGACCGGCTCGGCACCCCGCTGCTGCCGCTGCGCGTGGCCGGCAAGACGGACGGACAGCGGCGCGTCCTCGCCGCCGCCGAGCAGATGGTCGTCGCCCTGCGCTCCGTGTTCGGCTGCGACCCACGGCCCGGCCGTATGCGGCTGCCCGTCCCGACCGGTTCCGGACGGCTGCTCGGCGGCTGCGACAACCTCGCGGACGTCCTGGGGCGCACCCGCGCGGAGTGCGGCCGACGGCACGCCCAGCTCGTCGCCGCGGTGCACGCCGGATGTGCGGGACCGGTCGCCGACGTGCTCGCCGAGACGCTGCCCGGCGGGACGGTCCGGGCGCTGCTCGACCGCGGGGACGGCGGCCGGACGGAGCTCGGGCGGCTGGGCGACGGCGAGTTGCGGTACCTCGCCCTCGCGCTGGTGCTGCTGACCGGACCCGGAGTGCTGGAGGTCGACCCGGTCGGCGAGGTGCCCGCGGCGATGCAGACGCTCACCGTGCTCGCCGACAACCTCGACCGGAACCTGGACCCGCGGCAGCGCGCCGAACTCCTGCGACTGGCCGTGCGGATGTGCGACCGCGGCCACATCCGGTTCGTCGGCGCGGTGAGCGACGCCTCGTGGGCCACCGGGACGGACGGGGTCACGGTGGTACACCTGGAGCCGTGACAGAACCCCTCGACGTGGCGAAACTGCAGCGCCGGCTGGCCGACTTCGCGGCGGCGCGCGACTGGCAGCCCTACCACACCCCCAAGAACCTCGTCGCCGCGCTCAGCGTGGAGGCCTCCGAACTGGTCGAGATCTTCCAGTGGTTGACCCCGGAGGAGTCGGCCCGGGTCATGGCCGACCCCGACACCGCGCACCGCGTCACGGACGAGATCGCCGACGTGCTCGCGTATCTGCTCCAGCTCTGCGAGGTGCTCGGCGTCGACGCGCTGGCCGCGCTGGCCGCGAAGATCGACCGCAACGAACGGCGGTTCCCCGCACCCTGAGGAAGGATTCCGTCCTCTTTCACTCTCCGTGACGAAAATCGCGACCGAAATCGATTTGTTGTCCACAGATTTCCGTCTACCTCTGGTTTTTCGTTCCGAGCGACCTCACTCTGGGTAGTGGACAAGGGAGTTCGGGCGGACGGGCCCGGGGACGTCGTGACAGACGGGGGCAGCCGATGGACGCGGTGCGGCTCATCGTGACGAGCAGGCGTGCCCTGGCCGGGGGCGGCGAGGCGCCTCAGGTCATGGCGGAGGTGTGGCAGGCGCAGGCCCTGGCCCAGGCGATAGGGAGCCGCCTCGCGGTCGCCGGGCCGCCCGAACTCCGGGGCGAGGCCCTGGGGCTGACCGAGCTCGCGGGCCGGGGCTGCGGGGTCTTGGAGCGCCCCGACATCGAGATGGCGGAGCTGCGGGCCGCCCAGCTCACCGACCTCGGCGACGCCCGGCAGGCCCTCCTGTGCCTCGGCGGCCTCCTCGGCGAGGTGGGCATAGCCCTGGTCGGCCTGGCCTGCGCGGCGGACGACGAGACGACGTACTGGCAGTGCATGGAGGCGATCGACGCGGCGGACGAGTCGCGGGACCGGGTCCTGCAGATGCTGCGAAGACTCGCTGACCGGGGGGAGGAGTTGCCGGCGGCGGGGTGAGTTCTTCGGCCGCGGCCCGGTGGGGGCTGGGCGCGTGGGGGCCGGGCGCGCCCCGCGGCAAAGCCGCTGATGTCACGGCCCCGCGCCCCTGGACAGGCGGGTGCGACCGAGCACGGTTCGACTGCACCCGCTCAGGGGCGCGGGGAACCGCGCGACCAGCCACAAGGCATCAGCAGCCGCACGACCCCAGAACCTCAGCCGACCTCCTCCTCACCCACCGCCCGTGGCGAACCCCCGGCCCCCTGAAGATCCGCGTCCAACGCCGACAGATCCGCGTTCAGTGCCGCCATCAGCTCCTCCATCTGCTGCAACAGCCCTTTCGGCTGCCCGGCCCCCGCAGTCAGCGGCACGGTTTCTTCGGACATGACGGCCTCCTCGGCCCAAGGACCCACACACGGGTGACGGATGACGCACCGGCGACGACAGGCCGGCTCCGCCCGAGCCAACGATCACCGAAGGGCCCGGTCACTGGCACCGCCGCGCCTCGCGTGCGCCGGGGCCCGAATTTCACCCGCCCGGGGACGGCGGAGGCGGCAGGGACCGGTGAGGCCGCGGCTCACCCCTGCGTGCAGGATGGAGTCATGGATCTCCGCATCTTCACCGAGCCCCAGCAGGGCGCGAGCTACGACACCCTGCTCACCGTCGCCAAGGCCACCGAGGACCTCGGCTTCGACGCGTTCTTCCGCTCCGACCACTACCTGAAGATGGGCGACGCCGACGGTCTCCCCGGCCCCACCGACGCCTGGATCACCCTCGCCGGCCTCGCCCGTGAGACCAAGCGGATCCGCCTCGGCACCCTGATGACCGCCGCCACCTTCCGGCTGCCCGGCGTCCTCGCCATCCAGGTAGCCCAGGTCGACCAGATGTCCGGCGGCCGCGTCGAACTCGGCCTGGGCGCGGGGTGGTTCGAGGAGGAGCACAAGGCGTACGGCATCCCCTTCCCGAAGGAGAAGTTCCCCCGCCTGGAGGAGCAGCTCGCCATCGTCACCGGCCTGTGGGCCACCGAGCCGGGCGAGACCTTCGACTTCCACGGCGAGCACTACGAGCTCACGAAGTCGCCCGCGCTGCCCAAGCCCGCCCAGCAGAGGATCCCCGTGCTGATCGGCGGCCACGGCGCGACCCGCACCCCGCGTCTCGCCGCCCGTTACGCCGACGAGTTCAACCTGCCGTTCGGCTCGGTCGAGGACAGCGAGACCCAGTTCGGCCGGGTCCGTGCCGCCGCCCGGGAGGCGGGTCGCGCGGCCGACGCGATCACCTTTTCCAACGCCCTCGTGGCCTGCGTCGGCAAGGACGACCAGGAGGTCGCCCGCCGCGCCGCGGCGATCGGCCGTGACGTCGAGGAGCTCAAGGCCAACGGCCTGGCCGGCACCCCCGCCGAGGTCGTCGACAAGATCGGCCGCTACGCCGCCGTGGGCTCCAGCCGGATCTACCTCCAGATCCTCGACCTCGACGACCTGGACCACCTGGAGCTGATCTCCGCGCAGGTGCGCCCGCAGCTCCCGTAACCGCCTCCCTTAATCGAAGGCGCTGGTGGGACCGACTGTGCCAAGCTGAGGAGGTCGTCCTGCCGAGCCCCCGGGATCACCGTTCTCGGGGGCTTTCGCGCGCACGGCACCCTGTCCCGTCCACCGGCCTGAGAGGCCACACGCATGTTTCTGACGATCAGTACCACCGGCACCTCCGAACGTCCCGCCACCGACCTCGGCTTCCTGCTGCACAAGCATCCCGACAAGGCGCAGGCGTTCTCCACCTCCTACGGCAGGGCGCACGTCCTGTATCCCGAGGCGGACGATCAGCGCTGCACGGCGGCGCTGCTGATGGAGGTCGACGCGGTGGCGCTGGTCAGGCGCGGCAAGGGCAAGGGACGCGGCGGCGCCCCGGACGCGGCGCTCGCCCAGTACGTCAACGACCGCCCCTACGCGGCCTCCTCGCTGCTCGCGGTGGCGCTGAGCGCGGTCTTCTCCAGCGCGATGCGCGGGGTGTGCCACGCCAGGCCCGAACTGCCCGCGCAGCCACGGCCGTTGCGCATCGAGGTGCCGGCGCTCCCGGCCCGCGGCGGCCCGGGTCTCGTACGGCGGCTGTTCGAACCGCTCGGCTGGACCGTGACCGTCGACGCGGTGGCGCTGGACGCCGACTTCCCGGAGTGGGGCGACTCGCGCTACGTCCGCCTCGAACTGGAGTCCACGCGGCTCACCGTCGCCGAGGCCCTGCGCCACCTGTACGTCCTGCTGCCGGTCCTCGACGACGCCAAGCACTACTGGGTGGCCCCCGACGAGGTCGACAAGCTGCTCAGGGCCGGCGAGGGCTGGCTGCCCGAGCACCCGGAGCAGCAACTGATCACCAGCCGCTATCTGTCCCGCCGCTGGTCGCTGACGCGCGAGGCGATGGAACGCCTGGAGCTGGTGCGGCTCGCGGAGACCGACGACACGGAGGTCGAGGACATCGACAACGCCGTCGGGGCGGAGACCGAGACCGAGGAGAAGCCGACCCCGCTCGCCGTGCAGCGCCGCGAGGCCATCATGGAGGCGCTGCGCGCCGCCGGTGCCGCCCGCGTCCTCGATCTCGGCTGCGGACAGGGCCAGTTGGTGCAGGCGCTGCTCAAGGACCCGGCGTTCACCGAGATCGTCGGCGTCGACGTGTCGGTGCGGGCCCTGACCATCGCCTCCCGGCGGCTCAAGCTGGACCGCATGGGGGAGCGGATGGCCTCGCGCGTGCGGCTCTTCCAGGGCTCGCTCGCGTACACCGACAAGCGGCTCAAGGGGTACGACGCGGCCGTGCTCAGCGAGGTGATCGAGCACCTCGACCTGCCCCGGCTGCCCGCCCTGGAGTACGCGGTGTTCGGCGCGGCCCGCCCCCGGACCGTCCTCGTGACGACCCCGAACGTCGAGTACAACGTCCGCTGGGAGTCCCTCCCGGCCGGGCACGTCCGGCACGGCGACCACCGCTTCGAGTGGACCCGCGCGGAGTTCCACGCCTGGGCGGCGGCGGTGGCCGAACGCCACGGCTACGACGTGGAGTTCGTGCCCGTGGGACCGGACGACCCCGAAGTCGGACCACCCACGCAGATGGCCGTTTTTGAATTGAGCACAGCCGTGATCAGGACCGAGAAGGAGGCGAAGGCCGCATGAGCGAGACACAGACCAGGGGACGGGTGCTCCCCGTCACCGACCTCTCCCTCGTCGTCCTCGTCGGCGCCTCCGGCTCCGGCAAGTCCACCTTCGCCCGCCGGCACTTCAAGCCGACCGAGGTGATCTCCTCGGACTTCTGCCGGGGCCTGGTCTCCGACGACGAGAACGACCAGGGCGCCACCAAGGACGCCTTCGACGTCCTGCACTACATCGCGGGCAAGCGCCTGGCCGCAGGCCGCCGCACGGTCGTCGACGCCACCAGCGTGCAGTCGGACTCCCGGCGCCAGCTCGTCGACCTGGCCAAGCAGTACGACGTCCTGCCGATCGCCATCGTCCTGGACGTGCCCGAGGAGGTGTGCGCCGAGCGCAACGCGGGCCGCACCGACCGGGCCGACATGCCGGTCCGGGTCATCAAGCGGCACATCCGAGAACTGCGGCGCTCGATCCGCCACCTGGAGCGCGAGGGCTTCCGCAAGGTGCACGTCCTGCGCGGGGTCGAGGACATCGAGCACGCCACCGTCGTCACCGAGAAGCGCTTCAACGACCTGACCCACCTCACCGGCCCCTTCGACATCGTCGGCGACATCCACGGCTGCGCCTCGGAACTGGAGTCGCTGCTGGGCAAGTTGGGCTATGTCGACGGCGTTCACCCCGAGGGCCGTACCGCGGTCTTCGTCGGCGACCTCGTCGACCGCGGCCCGGACAGTCCCGGGGTGCTGCGCCGCGTGATGTCCATGGTCACGTCGGGCAACGCGCTGTGTGTGCCGGGCAACCACGAGAACAAGTACGGCCGTTACCTTAAGGGCCGCAAGGTCCAGCACACCCACGGCCTCGCGGAGACCATCGAGCAGATGGAGGCCGTGTCCGACGAGTTCCGGGCCGAGGTGCGGGAGTTCATCGACGGACTCGTCAGCCACTACGTCCTCGACGGCGGCCGCCTGGTCGTCTGCCACGCGGGTCTGCCGGAGAAGTACCACGGCCGCACCTCCGGCCGGGTCCGCTCGCACGCCCTGTACGGCGACACCACGGGGGAGACCGACGAGTTCGGGCTGCCGGTGCGCTACCCGTGGGCGGAGGACTACCGGGGCCGGGCCGCCGTGGTCTACGGCCACACCCCGGTCCCGGAGGCGACCTGGCTCAACAACACCATCTGCCTGGACACCGGCGCGGTCTTCGGCGGCAAGCTCACGGCGCTGCGCTGGCCGGAGCGGGAGCTGGTCGACGTACCGGCGGAGCGGGTCTGGTACGAGCCGGTGAAGCCGCTGAGGTCGGAGGCGCCCGGCGGGCACGACGGCCGGCCGCTCGACCTGGCCGACGTGCACGGCCGCAGGGCGGTCGAGACCCGGCACCAGGGGCGGGTGGCGGTCCGCGAGGAGAACGCGGCCGCGGCCCTGGAGGTCATGAGCCGTTTCGCGGTGGACCCGCGGCTGCTGCCGTACCTGCCGCCGACCATGGCCCCGACGGCGACCAGCCGTGTCGAGGGCTACCTGGAGCACCCGGCGGAGGCGTTCGCGCAGTACGCCGGGGACGGGGTCGAGCGGGTCGTGTGCGAGGAGAAGCACATGGGCTCGCGGGCGGTGGCCCTGGTGTGCCGGGACGCGGAGACGGCCCGCGGGCGCTTCGGCGTCGAAGGCGGACCGACGGGCTCGCTCTACACCCGTACCGGACGGCCCTTCTTCGACGACGAGTCGGTGACGGAGACGATCCTCGACCGGCTGCGGACGGCGATCGGCGAGGCCGGCCTGTGGTCCGAACTCGACACCGACTGGCTCCTGTTGGACGCCGAGCTGATGCCGTGGTCGCTGAAGGCCGCCGGACTGCTGAGGTCGCAGTACGCGGCCGTCGGCGCCGCGTCCGGCGCGGTGTTCCCGGGTGCGCTGGCCGCGCTCAGGGGCGCCGCGGGCCGGGGCGTGGACGTGTCGGACCTGCTGGCCCGCCAGCAGGAACGAGCCGACGCGGCCGGCGCCTTCACCGACGCGTACCGCCGCTACTGCTGGACCACCGACGGCCTGGACGGCGTCCGCCTGGCACCGTTCCAGGTCCTCGCGGTCCAGGGCCGCAGCCTCGCCGGGCTCCCGCACGACGAGCAACTGGCCCTGCTGGACCGCCTGGTGGAGCACGACGGCACGGGCCTGCTCCAGACCACCCGGCGCCTCTACGTCGACACAGGCGACCCGGAGTCGGTGCGGGCGGGCGTCGACTGGTGGCTGGAGATGACCGGCCGCGGCGGCGAGGGCATGGTCGTCAAGCCGCTCGGCGCGGTGGTCCGCAGCACGGAGGGCCGACTGGTGCAGCCCGGCATCAAGTGCCGCGGCCGGGAGTACCTGAGGATCATCTACGGCCCCGAGTACACCCGCCCGGAGAACCTCGACCGGCTGCGCAAGAGGTTCCTGAACCACAAGCGCTCCCTCGCGATCCGCGAGTACGCCCTCGGCCTGGAGGCCCTGGACCGGCTGGCGGAGGGCGAGCCGCTGTGGCGGGTCCACGAGGCGGTGTTCGGGGTGCTGGCCCTGGAGTCGGAGCCGGTCGACCCGAGGCTCTGAGTCGACGAGGGGTGACCCACCGGTCACCCCTCACCCTCACCGTCATCCCCTACCCCACCAGCCGCAACCGCTCCCCGCACACCCCCACCTCCACGGTCTGTCCCCACGTCAGCTCCAGCGAGTCGCCCTCCATCCCGTCGCCGAAGGCGATCAGGCGCTCGGACTCGACGGTGAGGCGGAGGCGGGCGGGGGCGGGGAGCTCACCGGCGGTCAGTGAGGTGCCGGTGGCCGGGGAGGGCCAGGCCTCGCGGACGAACCAGACCAGGCGGGTCTCCGTCGGGGCGGGCAGCCGCAGGGCACCGCCCCGCTCCTGCCACACGGACCGGAGCCAGCCCGTGGCTCCGGTCCCCGTCCCCACCAGCACTCCCGAGGACGCCTGGGCCTCGACGACACCCCCGTCGCCCTCCAGGCCCAGGCGGTACCGGGCGGTCTGGTGACCGGCGGCGCCCAGGTAGATCTCGTTCAGGGCGACGAGGCGCTGGGTGTCGTCCGCGACGGCCTCGACCATCGTCAGCTCGTCGGCGCCCGCACCGCTCGCCGCGAGCAGCTTCGCCGTGTCCCGCGGCCGGTGCCGTACCAGGACACCGGGGTTGCGGCCGGGCTCGCTGTCGATGCCCAGCACCGGCTGGCCGGACAGGTACTTGGCCGCGTTCGCCACCAGTCCGTCCTGGCCGACGACGATCACGACGTCCTCGGGGGCGAACAGGAAGCGGTCCAGGTCGCCTCGCTCCACCCGCGCCTGACGCCAGGTCAGCGGGATCGCGGCGGTCACCTCGGCGAGCGCCCGGCGGGTCCGCTCGTGGCGTTCGGCGACCTCCGCGATGTCCCGGCCCCGGGAGGAGAGGAAGAAGGCGGCCTGGCCGTGGGTGCCGTGGTGGGCCACCAGCTCCGCGTACTCCGTGGTGCGGTGGACCAGGACGGCGCGGGGCGCGAGACTCACTCCGGCTCCCGCGCGCCCAGCCTGGCCAGCAGCCCCGTCAGCACGTCGGGGGAGATCGTCACGCTGTCGATGTTCGGCAGGTTCTCCGCGAGCCGGGTCCCGGTGAGGGCGTGCAGGGTGGCGACCTCGACGTCCCCGTGCACCTTCAGCCAGGCGGCCTGTGCCTGTGCCTTTGCGTCGCCGACCGCGCGCACTCCCTCGGCCTCCGCGCGGGCCAGCCGTACCGAACGCGTGGCCTCCGCCTCGGCGCGCACCGCGTCCGCCGCCGCGTGCTCCTCCGCCTCCCGGCGGGCGTTCGTGCCCCGCTGCTCGACCAACTGCTCCTCGCGGCGGGCGAGTTCGATCTGGCTGGCCAGTTCGTTCTCGGCGATGGTCCGCTCGCGCTCCACGGCGACCGCCCGCCGCTCGTAGGTCGCCCGGTCGGCCTCCTGCTGGATCTGCTCGCGGGCCGGGGTACGCAGGGCCCGCTCCACCTCCGGCTCGGGTCTCAGGGCCATCACGCGGACGGCGACCACCTCGATGCCGGTGGCCGGCAGCCGGGGCTCGGCGTCCAGGCCGGCCGCGACCCGCTCACGGACTGCCGTCACCCCGTCGACCAGGGCGGACGACAGGGGAGTGCGGGCCAGCACGTCGAGCGCGTGCTGCTGGGCCGTCTCCGTGAGCAGGGTGCCCAGTTGCTCCAGGGGCGCGCCCCGCCACACCCCGGTGTCGGGGTCGATGGAGAAGTCCAGTCGGGCGGCGGCGAGGGCCGGGTCGCCGATCCGGTAGGTCACGGTCGCCTGCACCGCCACGTCCTGGAAGTCGGACGTACGGGCGTGGAAGGTCATCGCCAACTCGCGGTCGTCCACGGGGACCTCGGAGAGCGCGGCCGTCAGTGCGCGGAACCAGAAGCTGAGTCCGGGACCGTCGTGCAGCAGGGTGCCGCCGCGGTGGTGCCGGATGTGCGCCGTGGGCGCACCGCGCAGGTGGCGCCAGCCGAGGCGCCGGGTGATGTCGGCCATCGAACCCCCTCTTTTCGTCTGTCAGACGATAACTGGGCCGATGCGTTGTCGTCAAGGGGACGAGAACAGAAAGCCGGGCGGACGGGGGCGTCAACAGGCCCCCCGTTGGTCAGGATGGAGGCATGGGATTCCATGTCGACTCCGAGGCCGGGCGGCTCAGCCGCGTCATCCTGCACCGGCCGGATCTCGAGCTCAAAAGGCTCACCCCCAGCAACAAGGACGCACTCCTCTTCGACGACGTGCTGTGGGTGCGCCGGGCGCGCGCCGAGCACGACGGGTTCGCGGACGTGCTGCGCGACCGCGGTGTCGCCGTGCACCTCTTCGGCGACCTGCTCGCCGAGGCCCTGGAGGTCCCGGCGGCCCGGTCCCTCGTGCTCGGCCACGTCTTCGACGAGAAGGAGTACGGCCCGCTGGCCACCGACCACCTGCGGGCCGCCTTCGAGGCACTGCCCGCCGGGGAGCTCGCGGAGGCCCTCGTCGGCGGCATGACCAAGCGGGAGTTCCTGGACGCGCACCCGGAGCCGACCTCCGTGCGCTTCCATGTCATGGACCTCGACGACTTCCTGCTCGCCCCGCTGCCCAACCACCTGTTCACCCGGGACACCTCCGCCTGGATATACGACGGGGTCTCCGTCAACGCCATGAAGTGGCCCGCCCGCCAGCGCGAGACGGTCCACTTCGAGGCGATCTACCGCCACCACCCGCTCTTCCGCGACGAGACGTTCCATCTCTGGTCGGAGGGGCAGGCCGACTACCCGTCCACCATCGAGGGCGGTGACGTCCTCGTCATCGGCAACGGCGCCGTCCTCATCGGCATGAGCGAGCGCACCACGCCCCAGGCCGTCGAGATGCTCGCGCACAAGCTGTTCGCCGAGGGCTCGGCGCAGTCGATCGTGGCCCTCGACATGCCGAAGCGGCGGGCCTTCATGCATCTCGACACCGTGATGACGATGGTCGACGGGGACACCTTCACCCAGTACGCCGGGCTCGGCATGCTCCGGTCGTACACCATCGAACCGGGCGTCGACGACAAGGAGCTCAAGGTCACCGACCACCCGCCGGAGCACATGCACCGCGCGATCGCCGCCGCCCTCGGGCTGAGCGAGATCCGGGTGCTGACCGCCACCCAGGACGTGCACGCGGCCGAGCGCGAGCAGTGGGACGACGGCTGCAACGTCCTCGCGGTGGAGCCCGGCGTCGTCGTCGCCTACGAGCGCAACGCCACCACCAACACCCATCTGCGCAAGCAGGGCATCGAGGTCATCGAGATCCCGGGCAGCGAGCTGGGGCGGGGGCGGGGCGGGCCGCGCTGCATGAGCTGCCCGGTGGAGCGGGCGGCTGTATAGAAATGCTGAATATCGTATAGACTTCCAGCATCCTGTTCCCGTCCCTCTGGAGCGCCCCCATGGCGACTGTCCCCACCGCCCTCGCCGGGCGCCACTTCCTCAAGGAGCTCGACTTCACGGCGGAGGAGTTCCTCGGCCTCGTCGAGCTGGCCGCCGAGCTGAAGGCCGCCAAGAAGGCCGGGACCGAGACCCGCCACCTGAACGGGAAGAACATCGCGCTGATCTTCGAGAAGACCTCGACGCGCACCCGCTGCGCGTTCGAGGTCGCCGCCGCGGACCAGGGCGCCTCCACGACGTACCTCGACCCGTCCGGCTCGCAGATCGGGCACAAGGAGTCCGTGCGGGACACCGCGCGCGTGCTCGGCCGCATGTACGACGGGATCGAGTACCGCGGGGACAGCCAGCAGAAGGTGGAGGAGCTGGCCGCCTGTGCCGGTGTGCCGGTCTACAACGGCCTCACCGACGACTGGCACCCCACGCAGATGCTGGCCGACGTGCTCACGATGACCGAGCACACCGCGAAGCCGGTCCGGGAGATCGCGTTCGCCTACCTGGGCGACGCGCGCTTCAACATGGGCAACTCGTACCTGGTCACCGGTGCGCTGCTGGGGATGGATGTACGGATCGTCGCGCCGAAGACCTACTGGCCCGCGCAGGAGGTCGTCGAGCGGGCCCGGGCGCTCGCCGTGGACAGCGGGGCGCGGATCACCCTCACCGAGTCACTGGAGGAGGGCGTGCGGGGGGCGGACTTCGTCGCCACCGACGTCTGGGTCTCCATGGGGGAGCCGAAGGGCGTGTGGAACGAGCGGATCGCCGCGTTGTCGCCGTACGCGGTGACCATGGACGTGCTGCGGGCCACGGGGAACGCTGACGTCAAGTTCCTGCACTGCCTGCCCGCCTTCCACGACCTCGGCACGAAGGTGGGGCAGGAGATCTTCGAGACCCACGGACTGGAGTCCCTGGAGGTCACGGACGAGGTGTTCGAGTCGGCGCACTCGGTCGTCTTCGACGAGGCGGAGAACCGGCTGCACACGATCAAGGCCGTGCTGGTCGCGACGCTGGCCTGAGTCTCACGCCGGGTGCCACTGGGGCGGCACCACCGGCAGCCGGAACCAGACCGCCTTGCCGGTCTCGGTCGGGCGGTGACCGCACGACGAGCTGAGCGCCCTGATCAGCAGCAGTCCCCGGCCGTGCTCCTGCCAGGGGTCGGGTTCCCCGGTGTCCGGGTGGGTCAGGTGGCCCGGGGGCGCCGGGTCCGGGTCGTGCACCTCGACCTGGCAGCCGGTCGGCAGCAGCTCCACGACCAGCTCTATCGGGGTGTCGCCGGCGGTGTGCTCCACGGCGTTGGCCACCAGCTCGGCCGTGAGCAGCTCCGCGGTGTCGCAGTCCGCCCCGTGCTCCAGCTCGGCCAGCGCGGTGCGCACCAGAGCGCGCGCCACGGGCACGGCCGCGGCGGAATGCGGCAGCGCGATGCGCCAGGAGGCGGAGGCTGAGGGGCGATCTTGCAAGGCGGGTCCGTTCATGAGCAGGCTGTCCTGCTTTCAACCATATGAATGGTACGGCGCCGCCGGACGGGTCGTCGGGCGGGCACCGCGCGGGACCTTCGGCCCCGTTGGCAGGCGGCTTACCCGTAGCAACGGCTTGCCTCGCACGGCTGATCCCGCCGTTGCCGCTCTGTCGACGAGCCGTGACGGATGTGACGGGGCCGGGTCACATCCGCCTGCCCTATCGCGCACTCGTGACGACAGTCAAAGATGAGTGATAGCTTCGAAGGGCAGAGCGCACCTCGAACCTCGCACCCCGCCCGAGCACGAGGAGGCCGCACGGACATGAGCCCCTTCACCGGCTCCGCCGCCCGCACCCCCGACTGGCAGCACCTGCGTGTCGACCTCGCCGAAGGTGTCGCCACGGTCACTCTCGCCCGCCCCGACAAGCTCAACGCGCTCACCTTCGGCGCCTACGCCGACCTGCGCGACCTGCTCGCCGAGCTGTCCCGGGAGCGTTCCGTCCGGGCCCTGGTCCTGGCCGGCGAGGGCCGCGGCTTCTGCTCCGGCGGGGACGTCGACGAGATCATCGGCGCCACCCTCGCCATGGACACCGCCCAGCTCCTCGACTTCAACCGGATGACGGGCCAGGTCGTGCGGGCCGTACGGGAGTGCCCCTTCCCGGTGATCGCGGCCGTGCACGGGGTCGCGGCGGGCGCGGGCGCGGTCCTCGCCCTCGCCGCCGACTTCCGGGTGGCCGACCCCTCGGCCCGCTTCGCCTTCCTCTTCACCCGCGTCGGCCTGTCCGGCGGCGACATGGGCGCTGCCTATCTGCTGCCCCGCGTGGTCGGCCTCGGCCACGCCACCCGTCTGCTCATGCTCGGCGAACCGGTCCGCGCCCCCGAGGCCGAACGGATCGGCCTGATCAGCGAACTGACACCGGAGGGCGGCGCCGACGAGGCAGCCCAGGCCCTCGCCAGGCGCCTGGCCGAGGGCCCGGCGCTGGCGTACGCCCAGACGAAGGCGCTGCTGACGGCCGAGCTGGACATGCCGCTGGCGGCCTCGGTGGAACTGGACGCCTCGACCCAGGCCCTGCTGATGAACGGCGAGGACTACCGGGAGTTCCACGCGGCGTTCACGGCGAAGAGGCCGCCGAAATGGAAGGGGCGGTGACCATGTCGACCTCCGTCCGGCGCATCGCGGTCATCGGCGGCGGCCCCGGCGGCCTGTACGCGGCGGCCCTCCTGAAGCGGCTCGACCCCCGGCGCGGGATCACCGTGTGGGAACGCAACGCCCCGGACGACACCTTCGGCTTCGGGGTGGTGCTCTCCGACGAGACCCTCGGAGGCATCGAGCACGCGGATCCACAGGTCTACGAGGCCCTGTGCGAGGACTTCGTCCGCTGGGACGACATCGACATCGTGCACCGGGGCGTTCGGCACACCTCCGGAGGCCATGGCTTCGCCGCCCTCGGCCGCAGGCGACTCCTCGGGATACTGCACGACCGCTGCCGCGCCCTCGGCGTCGACCTCCGCTTCCGCACGGAGGCACCGGCCGGCCTGGCGGAGACGCACGACCTCGTCATCGCCGCCGACGGAGTCAACAGCACCACCCGCGCGGCCCACGCCCATGTGTTCCGCCCCCATGTGACCCCGCACCACTGCCGCTACATCTGGCTCGCCGCCGACTTCCCCTTCGAAGCCTTTCGCTTCGAGATCGCCGAGACCGAACACGGCGTGATGCAACTCCACGGCTACCCCTACGCGTCCGACGCCTCCACCGTGATCATCGAGATGCGCGAGGAGGTCTGGCGGGCCGCCGGCTTCGACGAGGTTCCCGTGCAGGAGTCGACGGAGAGCTGCGCCAAGATCTTCGCGGAGGCGCTGCGTGGCCGCCCGCTGCGCTCCAACAACTCCACCTGGACCACCTTCCGCACCGTGGTCAACGCACACTGGTCGCACGGCAACACCGTGCTGCTCGGCGACGCGGCCCACACCGCCCACTTCTCCATCGGCTCCGGCACCAAGCTCGCGGTGGAGGACGCCCTCGCCCTTGCCGCCTGCCTCGACGAACAGCCGTCCCTGGAAGAGGCGTTGGCGGCCTACGAGACGGAGCGCAAACCCGTCGTCGCCTCCACCCAGCGCGCCGCCCGCGCCAGCCTGGAGTGGTTCGAGAACCTCGGCCTGTACCTCGACCAGCCGCCCCGCCAGTTCGCCTTCAACCTGCTCACCCGCAGCCGCCGCGTCACCCACGACAACCTGCGCCTGCGCGACCCCCGCTTCACCGGAGCCGTGGAGCGCGAGTTCGGCTGCCCGCCGGACACGCCCCCGATGTTCACCCCGTTCCGGCTGCGCGGGCTGACCCTGCGCAACCGGGTCGTGGTGTCGCCGATGGACATGTACTCCGCCACCGACGGCGTCCCCGACGACTTCCACCTGGTCCACCTGGGCGCCCGGGCCCTCGGCGGCGCCGCACTGGTGATGACCGAGATGGTGTGCGTCTCGCCCGAGGGACGCATCACACCCGGCTGCACCGGCCTCTACAACGGCAGGCAGGCCGAGGCGTGGAAGCGGATCACGAACTTCGTGCACACCCGCTCCCCGGGCACCGCCATCGGCGTGCAGCTCGGCCACAGCGGCCGCAAGGGTTCGACCAAGCTGATGTGGGAGGGCATCGACGAACCGCTGCCCGAGGGCAACTGGCCGCTCGTGGCGCCGTCCCCGATCCCCTACACGCCCGCCAACCAGACCCCGCGCGAACTCAGCCGCGCCCAACTGACCGACATCCGGCTGCAGTTCACCCAGGCCGCCTGGCGCGCCGCCCGCGCCGGGTTCGACCTCCTCGAACTGCACTGCGCCCACGGCTACCTGCTCTCCGGATTCCTCTCCCCGCTCACCAACCGGCGCACGGACGCCTACGGCGGCTCGCTCGCCAAGCGCCTGCGGTTCCCGCTGGAGGTCTTCGACGCCGTCCGGGAGGTCTGGCCGCAGGAACGGCCCATGACCGTCCGCGTCTCCGCCACCGACTGGGCCGAGGGCGGCAACACGGCCGAGGACGCGGTCGAGATCGCCCGCGCCTTCGCCGCGCACGGCGCCGACGCGATCGACGTCTCGACCGGGCAGGTCGTGGCCGAGGAACAGCCGGAGTACGGGCGCTCGTACCAGACGCCGTACGCCGACCGGATCCGCAACGAGACCGGCCTCCCGGTGATCGCGGTCGGCGCCATCTCCTCCTGGGACGACGTCAACTCACTCATCCTCGCCGGGCGCACGGACCTGTGCGCGCTGGCCCGGCCGCACCTCTACGACCCGCACTGGACCCTGCACGCGGCCGCCGAGCAGGGGTACGACGGTCCCGGTGTCGTCTGGCCCGAGCCGTACCGCGCGGGCAGCCGGCGGCCGCAGACCGGACGTACTGACGCCCCCAAACCCCGGCTCACGCTGGGGACTTGAGGGACCACAACTCAGGAGAGGTCGACCATGCCCGCGGTCAGGGTCGACCCGTCCGCGGGGTCGATCAGGAGGAACGCCCCGGTGCGCCGGGAGACCGCGTAGTCGTCGAGGGCGAGCGGGTCCGCGGTGCGCAGGGTGATCCGGCCCAGGTCGTTGACGGTCAACTCGGCGGCTCCGCCGAGGTCCTGGACCAACGCCTTCACGGTCCGGGTGGTGTGCCGGACCAGGACGCGGTCACCGACCCTCAGCGGGCGGTCGGCCAGGTGGCAGACGGCGGCCCGGACCTCCCGGGTGAGCGCCGGCACGTCGACCCCCGAGGTGATCATGTCGCCGCGCGAGACGTCCCGCTGGTCGGCGAGCCGGACACTGACGGACTGCGGTGCCCGCGCGGTGTCCTCGGCGGAGCCGAGCACGTCGATGCCGGTGATCTCCGAGGTCTCGCCGGACGGATGCACGGTGACCCGGTCGCCGACCCGCAGCGATCCCGACACCAACTGGCCCGCGTAGTGGCGGGCCTCGCCGTCCCGGATGACGTACTGGACGGGGAAGCGAATCGGGGCGTCGGCCGCCTCGGCTCCGACCGGGACATTCTCCAGGAACTCCAGGAGCGCCGGGCCGCGGTACCAGTCCATGCGGGCCGAGCGGTCCACGACGTTGTCGCCGACGAGGGCCGAGACGGGGATCGGGGTGAACCCGGGCAGCCCCAGCTCGGCCGCGTGTCCGGCGAAGTCCTCGACGATCCGGTCGAAGTCCTTCTCCTCGTACCCGACCAGGTCCATCTTGTTGACCGCGAGCACCACGTGCGGCACGCGCAGCAGAGCGGCCACCGCTGCGTGCCGGCGGGTCTGCTCGACGACTCCGTTGCGGGCGTCGACCAGGACGACGGCCAGTTCGGCGGTGGAGGCGCCGGTGACCATGTTGCGGGTGTACTGCACGTGGCCGGGGGTGTCGGCGAGGATGAACCGCCGCCTTGGGGTGGCGAAGTAGCGGTAGGCCACGTCGATGGTGATGCCCTGCTCGCGTTCGGCGCGCAGGCCGTCGGTGAGCAGCGCGAGGTCGGGGGCCTCCTGGCCGCGGCTCGCGGAGGCCCGCTCGACGGCCTCCAACTGGTCGGCGAGGACCGACTTGGAGTCGTGCAGCAGCCGGCCCACCAGGGTCGACTTGCCGTCGTCGACCGAACCGGCGGTCGCGAACCGGAGCGTGTCCACGGTCATGACTAGAAGTACCCTTCGCGCTTGCGGTCTTCCATCGCCGCTTCGGACATCTTGTCGTCGGCGCGGGTGGCACCGCGTTCGGTGAGCCGGGAGGCGGCGATCTCGGCGATGACCTTCTCGATGCTGTCGGCGTCGGAGTCGACGGCACCCGTGCAGGACATGTCACCGACGGTCCGGTAGCGGACCTGCCGCTTCTCGACGCTCTCGCCGTCCTTCGGGCCGCCCCACTCACCGGCCGTCAGCCACATGCCGTGCCGTCGGAAGACCTCGCGGTGGTGGGCGTAGTAGATCCCGGGGAGTTCGATGCGCTCCCGGGCGATGTACTGCCAGACGTCCAGCTCGGTCCAGTTCGACAGCGGGAAGACGCGGACGTGCTCACCCGGCGCGTGGCGGCCGTTGTACAGGTTCCACAGCTCGGGGCGCTGGCGGCGCGGGTCCCACTGCGAGAACTCGTCGCGCAGCGAGAACACCCGCTCCTTGGCCCGGGCCTTCTCCTCGTCCCGGCGTCCGCCGCCGAACACCGCGTCGAAGCGTTCGGACTGGATCTTCTCGGTGAGCGGGAGGGTCTGGAGCGGGTTGCGGGTGCCGTCCGGGCGTTCGCGCAGCACACCCCGGTCGATGTAGTCCTGTACGGAGGCCACATGGAGACGCAGCCCGTGGGCGGCGACCACACGGTCGCGGTACTCCAGGACCTCGGGGAAGTTGTGTCCGGTGTCCACATGCAGGAGGGAGAAGGGCACGGGCGCGGGCGCGAAGGCCTTGAGCGCGAGATGCAGCATGACGATCGAGTCCTTGCCGCCGGAGAACAGGATCACCGGCCGCTCGAACTCACCCGCCACCTCACGGAGGATGTGCACCGCCTCGGACTCCAGCGCGTCCAGATGGGAGAGACCCGAGCCGGTCACACCAACCCCCGCTCCGCCAGCACCGCGTACACGCTGTCGGCCGACTCCTGGGGCGTCTGGTCCTGCGTCCTGAGCACCAGCGCGGGGTCCGTCGGCGGCTCGTACGGATCGTCCACCCCGGTCAGCCCGGTGAGCCGGCCCGCGGCCTGGCGGGCGTAGAGCCCCTTCACGTCCCGTTCGCTGCACACCTCGACCGGTGTCGCCACATGCACCTCGACGTACGGCGTCCCGCTCGCGTCGTGCCGCTTGCGCACCGCCTCGCGGCTGTCGGCGTACGGCGCGATCACCGGGACGACGGACAGCACGCCGTTGCGGGCGAGGACCTCGGAGACCAGGCCGATCCGCTGGACGTTGGTGTGGCGGTCCTCGCGGGAGAAGCCGAGGCCGGCGGAGAGGAAGCGGCGTATCTCGTCGCCGTCCAGGACCTCCACGCGGTGTCCCGCCGCCCTCAGCCGGTCACCGAGCAGACGGGCGATGGTCGTCTTGCCCGCGCTCGGCAGTCCCGTCAGCCAGACGGTGGCTCCCCGAGCCCTTGCCGTGGTGGTCATGCGCAACGGTCCTCTTCTTTCTCACGACGACCCGGGGGACGCTAGGTAAGAAACTTGAGAAGAGGGACAGAGGAACCTGAGGGTTGTCTTAGGGGACCCGGATGTGTCTGGGATCACAGCCCGGCGAACGCGGCCCCCGCGTCCCGCAGCCGCTCGTGCAGACCCCGGAACACCGCCGCCGCCCGCTCGCCCGGCCAGTCCTCCGGGAGCAGCCGGGCCGGCAGACCGGGATCGGCGTAGGGGAGGTGGCGCCAGGAGTCGAGGGCCAGCAGGTAGTCGCGGTAGGCCTCCTCGGGCGGGGTGTCGGCCCGGCCCTCCCAGTCGCGCAGCACGCGCGCGTGGCGGTCGAGGAACGCCTCGTGCTCCTTGGCGATCTCGGCCAGGTCCCACCAGCGGGCGACCGCCTCGCCGGTGGCGGCGAAACCCAGGTGCTCGCCGCGGAACAGGTCGACGTACGGGTCCAGCCGCAGCCGCCTGAGGGTGTGACGGGCCTCCTCGTACAGCCGCGCCGGGGCGATCCACACCCCGGGCGCCGCCGTGCCGAAGCCGAGGCCGGCCAGCCGGGAGCGCAGCACGTGCCGCTTCTGGCGCTCCGACTCGGGCACCGAGAACACCGCGAGCACCCAGCCCTCGTCCGCGGGCGGGGTCACGGCGTAGATGCGCCGGTCGCCGTCGTCGAGCAGTTGGCGGGCGTCCGGCGACAGTTCGTACCCCGCCGAGCCCTGTGCCGTGCGGGCCGGCAGCAGCAGCCCGCGCCGCTTGAGGCGGGACACCGACGACCGTACGGAGGGGGCGTCCACGCCGACCGCGGCGAGCAGCCGGATCAGCTCGGCGACGGGCACGGGCCCCGGCATGAAGCGGCCGTAGGCTCCGTAGAGCGTGACGATGAGAGACCGTGGTGCATGCTGGTCGGACACGTTGATCATCTTAGGTCGTGTGGATCACTGCTGGTCACCATCGGTGCGCAGCCTGAACCGCTGGAGCTTGCCGGTCGCCGTGCGCGGCAGCGCGTCCAGGAAGACGATCTCGCGCGGGCATTTGTAGGGCGCCAGTTCGCCCTTGACGAAGGCGCGCAGCGCCTCGGCGTCGCGCTCGGCGCCCTCCTTGAGGACGGCGAAGGCAACGACGACCTGACCGCGTGCCTCGTCCGGCCTGCCCACGACCGCTGCCTCGATCACGTCCGGGTGCCGCAGCAGGGCGTCCTCGACCTCCGGTCCGGCGATGTTGTACCCCGCCGAGATGATCATGTCGTCCGCGCGGGCCACATAGCGGAAGTACCCGTCGCTCTCGCGGACGTAGGTGTCGCCGGTGATGTTCCAGCCGTCCCGCACGTACCCGCGCTGGCGTGGGTCGGCGAGGTAGCGGCAGCCGACGGGGCCGCGTACGGCGAGCAGCCCGGGCTCCCCGTCGGGCCTCTCGTGACCGGTCTCGTCGACCACGCGTGCCTGCCATCCGGGGACCGGCACCCCGGTCGTCCCGGGCCGGATTTCCTCGTCGGCCGCGGAGATGAAGATGTGCAGCAGCTCGGTGGCGCCGATGCCGTTGACGATCCGCAGCCCGGTCCGCTCCCGCCAGGCCCGCCAGGTGGCCGCGGGCAGGTTCTCACCCGCCGAGACGCAGCGGCGCAGGGACGAGACGTTGTACGCGTCGAGCTCGTCGAGCATGGCGCGGTAGGCGGTGGGGGCGGTGAACAGGACGGAGACGCGATGCTCGGCGATCGCCGGCAGCAACTGCTTCGGATGGGCCTGTTCGAGCAGCAGGGAACTCGCGCCCGCCCGCATCGGGAAGATCACCAGACCGCCGAGACCGAAGGTGAAGCCCAGCGGGGGACTGCCGGTGAACACATCGTCCACATGGGGCCGCAGCACATGCTTGGAGAAGGTGTCGGCTATGGCGAGCACATCCCGGTGGAAGTGCATACAGCCCTTGGGGCGCCCGGTGGTCCCGGAGGTGAAGGCGATCAGCGCCACGTCGTCGGCCGCGGTCTCCACGGCCGGGTACGGCGTCCCGGGCGCCTCGCGGTTCAGGAGGTCGTCGGGGGAGTCGCCGCCGTACGTCGTGATCCGCAGTCCCGGTATCTCGGCTTTGGCGAGGTCGTCCACGGAGCGTATGTCGCACAGGGCGTGCTCGACGCGCGCGATCTCGCACATCGTGGCCAGCTCGTGCGGGCGCTGCTGGGCCAGCACCGTCACGGCGACCGCGCCCGCCTTCAGCACGGCCAGCCAGCAGGCCGCGAGCCAGGGCGTGGTCGGGCCGCGCAGCAGCACCCGGTTCCCGGGGACGACCCCGAGGTCGCCGGTGAGGAGATGCGCGAGCCGGTCGACACGGGCGCGCAGCGCGCCGTACGTCCAGGTGTCCCCGGCCGGGGTGTGGAAGACCGGGCGGTCGTCGGGCGGGCCGGTCAGCAGCTCGGCGGCGCAGTTCAGCCGATCGGGGTAGCGCAGCTCCGGCAGGTCGAAGCGGAGCTCCGGCCACTGGTCCGGGGGCGGGAGGTGGTCGCGCGCGAAGGTGTCGACATGGGCCGAGACGTTCATGGCGGGTCGCCCCCTTGCCTTCTGGGCCGCGTGGGCCGCCTTGTGGGCGTCGATGGTGGGCTCGCACAAGGAGCGTATCGTGTTGGTGACGACAGTCAACGGCACGCGATATCGTCGGAGGGCCCTGTCGACGAGAGAGGACCGGCGATGCCCGCATTCTCGCTCGAACCGTCACAGACCGCCCGGTGTGCGGAGCTGCGCGCCCTCGCCGCGGAACGGCTGCGCCCCCTCGCGGAGAAGGGCGAGCCGGGTCATGTGAACCGGCCGCTGGTCGCCGAACTCGGTCGACTGGGCCTGCTGGAGCGGCTGTTCACCTCCGGTGCCCTCGATCTCTGCCTAATGCGCGAGTCCCTCGCCCACGCCTGTACGGAGGCGGAGACCGCCCTCGCCCTCCAGGGCCTCGGCGCCCACCCCGTCCACGCCCACGGCACCCCGGCCCAGCGGGACCGCTGGCTGCCGGCGGTCGGCGAGGGCAGCGCGGTGGCCGCGTTCGCGCTCAGCGAGCCGGGGGCCGGGTCGGACGCGGCGGCACTGGGGCTGCGGGCGGAGGGGGAGACGGCATCGGGGTTGTTGGCGGACGGGGAGGCGGCACCGGGGCTGCGGGTGGACGGGCAGGCGGCATCGGGGCTGCGGGTGGACAGGGAGGCGGCTTCGGGGCTGCGGGTGGGCCGGGAGGGCGGGGCGTCCTCGGGCGGGCGGTCGGCGGGCGCGTCATCCGCCGGTGACCCCGTCGCCGAGTCCGACGGTCCCTCCCGGTGGCGGCTCACCGGGGAGAAGTGCTGGATCTCCAACGCCCCCGAAGCCGACTTCTACACCGTCTTCGCGCGGACCACCCCCGGAGCCGGAGCCCGCGGAGTGACCGCATTCCTCGTGCCCGCCGACCGGCCCGGACTCACCGGTACCGCCCTCGACATGCTCTCCCCGCACCCCATCGGCGCCCTCGCCTTCGACGCCGTGCCGGTGAGCGCCGACGACGTCCTCGGCGAGGTCGACCGCGGCTTCCGGGTCGCTATGGGCACCCTGAACCTCTTCCGGCCCAGCGTCGGCGCCTTCGCGGTCGGCATGGCACAGGCGGCGCTGGACGCGACCCTCGCCCACACCTCCCGTCGGGACGCCTTCGGCGGCAAGTTGAAGGACCTCCAGAGCGTGGCCCACACGGTCGCCGAGATGGCCCTGCGCACGGACGCGGCCCGCCTCATGGTCTACGCGGCGGCGACGGCGTACGACGAAGGCGCCACGGACGTGCCGAAGCGCGCGGCGATGGCGAAGCTGCTCGCCACCGAGACCGCGCAGTACGTCGTCGACACCGCGGTCCAGCTCCACGGCGCACGGGCCCTGCGACGCGGTCATCTGCTGGAGCACCTGTACCGGGAGGTGCGCGCCCCGCGCATCTACGAAGGGGCGAGCGAGGTCCAACGGGGCATCATCGCCAAGGAGTTGTACGCCGACCTGGAGGTGTCGTGAGCGCCGAGCGCATCAATCCGCCCGAACTGTCCCCGCCCACGGGGTTCTCGCACGCGGTCGTCGCGACCGGCTCACGGCTCGTCTTCCTCGCGGGGCAGACGGCTCTGGACGCCGACGGCAAAGTGGTGGGGGAGACCCTGCCGGAGCAGTTCGGGAAGGCGCTCACCAATCTGCTCACCGCCCTCGCGGCCGCCGGCGGCACCCCGGCCGACCTCGCGCGGGTCACCGTCTACGCCACCGACATCACCGCCTACCGTACCCATGCCCGTGAACTGGGCCGTATCTGGCGGGAGTTGGCGGGACGGGACTATCCCGCCATGGCCGTCGTCGAGGTCGTGCGGCTGTGGGACGACCAGGCGGCGGTGGAACTCGACGGCTTCGCGGTGCTGCCCTAGCGTCGCCGCTGCCCCGTGGAGCGTGGGGCGCGCGCAGCTCGATCAGGCGGCGACGGCAAGCTGTTCGGTCAGGACCCGGTGCGGTGCGACGACGCGACCGTCGGGGAGCAGCTCGCCGGTGTCGTCGAAGACGATCGCGCCGTTGCACAGCAGGTTCCAGCCCTGCTCGGGGTGGGCGGCGACGATGTGCGCGGTGGTGCTGTCGGACGCAGCGCACGAAGAGCGGTGAGAACACATGGCGCACCTCCACATTCGGTGGACCGTCCGTATGGGGTCCGTATCCGTATGGGTAGACCATGCGCCCGTACCGAACTCATCGGAACGGCCCGACATGAAGCGTGACAACACGCGGACAACTCTCGGACGGTTCCACGACGCTCGGTGCGGACTCGCCACCGAAGGGGTGACGATCACGGCTCTCCGAGGATGTTCCCGGTAGCAGTGGAGGCCCCCACTCCACTCATCCGGGAGGTACCCCCCATGCCCGTCCGCCCCCTTCGCCCCGCTCTCGCCGCCGCTGCCGGCGCCGCGCTGTTCCTGCTGGCCGTGCCCGCCCTGCCCGCGAGCGCCGACGCGACCGAGACCGTCACCGTCGACCCCCTCGGCCGTATCGCCGAGGACGGCACCGTGACCCTGTCCGGCACCTACCGCTGCACCGCCGGTTCGGGCCCGGTGTTCGTGAGCTCCTCCGTGAGCGGCAGCTCCCCCTCGGTCCGGCACGGCATCGGCGGGACCCGCGCGGTGTGCGACGGCGTGGAGCACACGTGGCAGAACACGGGCAAGCCCACCTCGGACGTCCTCGAGCCGGGTGCGGCCCGTGTCGAGGCCACCCTCATGGAGCTCCGCCTCCAGGGCGGCCTGCCGCTGCCCCGCTTCCACGCGGCCCAGCAGCGGGACATCACGCTGACGAAGGGCTGAGCCGGGACGCCCGTCCGTGCCGGTCGGCCGGGCGACGCCTGGTCGCACCGGCGGGGCTCGCCCGCAGCGGTCACCGTACGAGTGTGATCTCCGGCGGCCACAGCACGCCCTCCGCCAACAGCAGGGCGGGGCCCAGGTGTTGCGGGCACACGATCAGCGGTGGCCGGGCGTGGCAGGCGATCTCGAAACGGGCGCGGGCCCCGCACTCCTCCCCGTCCCGCGGACCGGAGTGGCGGCTCACGCACCGCAGTGCGGGTGGGGTGTGCGTCATGGTCTCCTCCTGCGGGCCGGTGGCCGGCCGGGGGTGGGGCCGGCGCACCCCGCACCCGTTCAGGCTAGGAACGGCAGGAGCGGGCGGCCTGTTCGGTCGGCCGTTCGGGTGACGCCCGGAGCGGTGATCATCTGGGAGGCACTCGGCTCGGGACCTCCTGGGAGGTCCCGCCTTTCGGCGTACGGGAGACCGGCCCCCCCGGTCCGGCCAGGTTCCTCGGTCCGGCCAGGCCCCTCGGCTCGGCCAGGCCCCCCGGGCTCGGCCCCCCCAGCCCGGCTCGGCCCCCCCCGGCTTGGCTCGGCCCCCGGGCTCGGCCCCCCGGCCCGGCTCGGCCCGGCCCCCGCCCCAGGGTGGCCCCGTGCTCAGACGGGATACGCGTGCGTCTGCACCGCCTTGACCGCCGCCCAGACCTCCGCGCCGGGGTGCAGGTCCAGTTCCGCGGCGGCCACCGTCGTGAGGTCCGCCGCGAGGGGGAGCTCGCCCGTGAGGTCGGCCCGGATCTGGTCGCCGTGGGTCTCCAGACCGGCCACCTCGCACCGCCAGTGGTTGCGGGCGCTCGCGCCGGCCGGGGGTTCGCGGTAGAGCGTCACGGCGCTCGGCGGGAACGCCACGAACACGGGCCCCGTGAGGTCCTCCGTGGTCGTCAGCTCGGGCCCGGCTTCGAGCCGGACCGTGTGGCCGTCGGCCTCGCCCCGGTAGAGGTTCAGGCCGACGAGCTGGGCGATGTAGTCGGTGCGCGGATGGCGGGCGATGTGGGACGGGACGCCCTCCTGCACGACCTCGCCGTGCTCGATGACCACGAGCCGGTCGGCGAGGACCATGGCGTCCAGCGGGTCGTGCGTGACGAGCACGGCGACGGCCTCGAACTCGGCCAGGTGGCGCCGGAGTTGGGAACGGACCTCCAGGCGGGTGCGCGCGTCGAGGGCGGCCAGCGGCTCGTCGAGGAGCAGCAGCCGGGGGCGGGTGGCCAACGCGCGGGCCAGCGCCACGCGTTGGGCCTGACCGCCGGACAACTTCCGTGGTTTGACGCCCGCGTGGGCCGCGAGACCCATACGGTCCAGCCACTCGGCGGCCTGTTCCCGTGCCCGCCGCTTGGTCGCGCCCTGGCAACGCGGGCCGAAGGCGACGTTGTCGAGGGCGGTGAGGTGGGGGAAGAGGAGGTAGTCCTGGAAGACGACGCCGACCGGGCGGGACTCCGGAGGCTTGTGCTCCAACGCGGCGCCGTCCAGTCGTAGACGGCCGTCGGTGAGGGGTGTGAGACCGGCGAGGGCGCGCAGGGCGGTGGTCTTCCCGGCACCGTTCGGACCCAGCAGGGCGACGACCTCACCGGGGGCGACGGCCAGGGACACGTCGAGCCGAAAGGTGCCACGGTCCACGACGAGGCGGGCGTCCAGGCCGGTCGCGGTGGGGGCGACGGGGGCAACAGGGTCGGTGGTTGCGTCGGCGGGGGTGGAGGAGGTGGAGGCGGTGGGGTGGGGCCCGCTGGTCATGGGGCGGTCACCGTCTTGGGTCGCCTCGAAGCCGTCGGGGGTCCGGGTCGTCTTGCCGTCGTGTGGGCTGTCCCAGGTGGCTTTGCCGTCCGTGGCCGTCTTGCCCTTGCGGGGGCCGTCCGACGTGGGTTTGCTGCCCTTGGCCGTCTCGCCGTTACGAGGACCCTCCCGCAGGGGCTCGCCGCCCGTGGTCGTCTTGCCGTCGCGGGGGCCGTTCGACGTGGGTTTGCCGTCCATAGCTGTCTCGTCGTCGAGGGGGTCGTCCCACGTGGGTTTGCTGCCCTTGGCCGTCTCGCCGTTACGAGGTCCCTCCCGCGGGGGCTCGCCGCCCCTGGTCGTCTCGCCGTCATGGGGGCTGTCCCACGTGGGCTCCATGTCCCCGGCCTTCTCGCCGTCAGAGGGGCTGTCCCACGTGGGCTCCCCGCCCCCGGCCCTCTCGCTGTCAGGCGGGCTGTCCCACGTGGGCTCCCCGCCCCCGGCTCCCTCGCCGTCACGAGGGTCGCGCCGCGCGTGCTCCCCATCCCCGGCCGCCCCGCCCCCACCCGTCCCCGTCATCCCGTGGCCATCCAACGGTCGCGCAGGCCCGCCAGGACCGCGACGGACACGGCCAGCAGGACCAGGCTGAGGGCGATGGCCGCCTCCGGGTCGCTCTGGAGGGCGAGGTACACGGCGAGCGGCATGGTCTGGGTGCGGCCGGGGAAGTTGCCGGCGAAGGTGATCGTCGCGCCGAACTCGCCCAGCGCCCGCGCCCAGGCCAGTACGGCGCCCGCGGCGACACCCGGCGCGATCAGCGGCAGCGTGACCCGCCGGAACGCGGTGAAGCGGGAGGCGCCCAGCGTCGTCGCCGCCTCCTCGTAGCGCGGGTCGGCGGCCCGCAGGGTGCCCTCCACGCTGATGACGAGGAAGGGCATCGCCACGAACGCCTCGGCGACCACGACCCCGGCCGTGGTGAAGGGCAGCGTGATCCCGAACCAGGCGTCCAGCCACCTCCCGACGACGCCGTTGCGGCCCAGCGCCATGAGCAGGGCGACACCGCCGACGACCGGCGGAAGGACCAGTGGCAGCGTGACCAGGGCGCGGACCAGTCCGCGCCCGGGGAACTCGACGCGGGCCAGCAGCCAGGCCAGCGGGACCCCGATCACCAGGCTCACCGCGGTCGCGGCCGTGGCGCAGACGAGGGAGAGCTGGAGCGCCTGCCACACGGCGGCGCCGGTGAGCTGTTCGGGCATGCCGCGCCAGGGGGCCCGTACGAGAAGCGCGATCAGCGGCACGGTCAGGAACGCCAGCCCGAGCAGCGCGGGCACGAGCAGAGGCAGCGGAACACCGCGACCGCCGCGGGGCGTGCGGACACGCCGGCGCCGCGGCCCGCCCCGGAGGGTCTCGGGCGCGGCGGCGGCCTTGTCCGACGGGGTCACGGCTTCAGGAACCCGGCCCCGGTGAGGACCTTCTGGCCCTCGGCGGACCGTACGAGGGCGATGAACGCCTTCGCGGCGGCCGTGTTCCGCGTGCCCTTGAGCAGGGCGATCGGGTAGTCGTTGACGGCGTCGGCGGACTCGGGGAACTCCACGCCCTCCACCTTGTCACCCGCCGCCCGCACATCGGTCCGGTAGACGACGGCCGCGTCGGCCTCCTTCAGCTCGACCTTCGTCAGCGCGGCCTTGACGTCCTGCTCGTAGGAGACCGGGGTGAGCCTGAGCCCGCTCGCGTCGAGGGCCTTCTGCGCGGCGGCGCCACAGGGCACCTCCTTGGCGCACAGCACGACCTTCAGGTCCTTGTCCGTGAGGTCCTTCAGCGACCCGACCTTGTCCGGGTTGCCGGGCAGGGTGGCGATCTCCAACTGGTTGCGCACGAAGGTGGCGGGCGTGCCCGAGGCGTCCCCGGCGTCGGTGACGACCTTCATCGTCTTGGGGCTCGCCGAGGCGAACACGTCCGCCGGGGCGCCGCCGGTGATGCTCGCGGCCAGTGAGTCGCTGCCGCCGAAGCTGAAGGTGACCTTCGTGCCGGGGTGGACCTGTTCGAACCGCTTGCCCAGCGCCGTGAAGCTCTCCTGGAGGGAGGCGGCGGCGAAGACGGTCACCGTGCCGGAGAGCTGGTCCGACGCGGACGCGGACGACGGCTTCGAGGAGTCCGGGTCGGAGGACGAGCAGGCGCTCAGGGCCAGCAGCGCCGCGGCACCCGCGCCGGCACCGGCCGTCCGCAGGGCCCGACGGTACCGACGCGCGGTAGGGGTCATCACAGGTCCGCTCCCTCAGGTCCTCATGCTCACGCTTCGGCCCCGAAAGGCCGCGTACGTCGATCATACTGACGCAGATGCCAGGCAGAAGTCCCCTGTCGCATCGCATGAGCCGGAAACCTGATCCGGCAGGCTGGCATGTGCGTTCGTACGGGAAGGCACGGTCCGGTGCCGGAGCGGCAGTCCTGCTCAGGTGCGGTCGATATGTACGTTCGTCGACTTCACCCGGGCCGTGGCCTCCACGCCGACCTCCAGCCCGAGTTCCTCCACGGCCTCGCGGGTCAGCAGCGACACCAGTCGGTGCGGGCCGGCCTGGATCTCGACCTGGGCCGCGACATCGCCGAGCTTGACGGCGGTGACGATGCCGGGGAAGGCGTTGCGGGCGGAGGTGTGGGAGAGGCTCTCCTCGCCGCCCTCGCCCTTGGCCAGTTCCACGGAGAAGGCGGCCAGGTCCCTGCCGTCGATGAGGCGTCGCCCGCCCTCGTCCCGGTGCGTGGGCACCCGCCCGGCGTCGGCCCACCGCCGCGCGGTGTCGGGGCTCACGCCGAGCAGCCGGGCGGCCTGGCCGATGGTGTAGGACTGCATAGGCGCCAAGATAGGCGATGGGCCGCACCCGAGTACGGCGCGGCCCATCCGGGAGGGACCGAGTACGGCGCGGCCCGTCCGGCAGGGACCGGCGGGACAGCGGCCACCATCCGGCCGCGGCCGGACCGGAGCCCGGACCCGCAGCCCGGACCCTGGACCCCGGACCCGGAGCCCGGCCCCGGATCTGCAGGCCGCCCCGCCCCGGATCCGCAGCCCGCCCCGCCCCTGCCAACCGCCTGCACCGCGAGGCGGACCGCTGCCGCTCAGATGTCCCGGAAGATCTCGATCTGCGCCCCCACCGAGTTGAGCCGCTCGGCCAGGTCCTCGTAACCGCGGTTGATGACGTAGACGTTGCGCAGCACGGAGGTGCCGTCGGCCGCCATCATCGCCAGCAGGACGACGACGGCGGGACGCAGGGCCGGCGGGCACATCATCTCGGCGGCGCGCCAGCGGGTCGGGCCCTCCACCAGCACCCGGTGCGGGTCGAGGAGTTGGAGGCGGCCGCCCAGCCGGTTCAGGTCCGTGAGGTAGATCGCGCGGTTGTCGTAGACCCAGTCGTGGATGAGGGTCTGGCCCTGCGCGACGGCCGCGATGGCCGCGAAGAAGGGGACGTTGTCGATGTTCAGGCCGGGGAACGGCATCGGGTGGATCTTGTCGATCGGCGCCTCCAGTTTGGAGGGGCGGACCGTGAGGTCGACGAGGCGGGTGCGGCCGTTGTCGGCGAAGTACTCCGGTGTGCGGTCGTGGTCGAGGCCCATCTCCTCCAGGACCGCGAGCTCGATCTCCAGGAACTCGATCGGCACCCGACGCACCGTCAGCTCGGACTCCGTCACGACGGCCGCGGCCAGCAGGCTCATCGCCTCGACCGGGTCCTCGGAGGGGGAGTAGTCGACGTCCACGTCGATGTGCGGCACACCGTGCACGGTGAGGGTGGTGGTGCCGATGCCCTCGACCTCGACGCCCAGGGCCTCCAGGAAGAAGCAGAGGTCCTGGACCATGTAGTTGGAGGAGGCGTTGCGGATGACGGTGACGCCGTCGTGGCGGGCGGCCGCGAGCAGCGCGTTCTCCGTCACGGTGTCGCCGCGCTCGGTCAGCACGATCGGGCGGTCGGGGCGGACCTGCCGGTCGACCCGGGCGTGGTACTGGCCCTCGGTCGCGGCGACGTCCAGGCCGAACCGGCGCAGGGCGATCATGTGCGGCTCGATGGTCCGGGTGCCGAGGTCGCAGCCGCCGGCGTAGGGCAGCCGGAAGCCGTCCATGCGGTGCAGCAGCGGGCCGAGGAACATGATGATCGAGCGGGTGCGGACGGCGGCGTCGGCGTCGATGGCGTTCATGTCCAGCTCGGCGGGCGGCACGAGTTCGAGGTCGACGCCGCCGTTGATCCAGCGGGTGCGCACCCCGATGGAGCTCAGCACCTCCAGGAGGCGGTAGACCTCCTCGATGCGGGCGACCCTGCGCAGCACCGTGCGCCCCTTGTTGAGGAGCGAGGCGCAGAGCAGGGCCACGCACGCGTTCTTGCTCGTCTTGACGTCGATCGCGCCGGAGAGCCGACGACCGCCGACCACACGCAGATGCATCGGGCCCGCGTAGCCCAGAGAGACGATTTCACTGTCCAGTGCTTCACCGATACGGGCGATCATCTCAAGGCTGATGTTTTGGTTGCCGCGCTCGATGCGATTGACGGCGCTCTGGCTGGTGCCGAGCGCCTCGGCAAGCTGCGACTGTGTCCAGCCCCGGTGCTGTCGGGCGTCACGGATGAGCTTGCCGATACGTACGAGGTAGTCGTCTGCCATGCGGTGAGGCTATCTCAGATATGAGATGGCGCATTCCGGGGGGTCCGTTCGGGGGAAAAGCCCGGACGGGCCTGAGGGAAGGTCAGTGGCGCTTGGCGGTGCGGGTCTTGCGCCATCCGAAGGGTCCGGGCAAATCAACCGATGTCGTACGACGTCCCGTGCTGCTGTGCGTGTGCTTCGGCCCGTGGCTGCCGCCACCGGTCGTGATGGACCAGGAGTGCCGGTTGATGTTCAGCCGCACCCCGGGAAGAATCCGGAAACTCTTGCGGAAAGTGAGCGGCATGGGGTCCTCCCCTTGAAGTTCGGTCGCGTGCTTTCGACGTCGTTCGCATACCCCGGCTCGGCGCAGAGATGGCTACCGGCTTCGCACCGACCTGTTGTGGTGGGCCAGTTGGGGCATCTCGGCGCGGCGCGAACAGCGACCGCTGCGACAGGGAGACCCTCCCGGCCCGCCCGACTGACCCACCTGCTCACCATCCGTCGGCGGCCAGGAAGGCCGGCGGCCGGGGCAGGATCTCGCCGGCGCGAACCCAGCCGCCATGGTGATCGGCACCGGGCACGGAGAAGAACTCGCTCCCGGTATGCGCGGCGACCTCATGCATCGGTCCGTGCCAGGGGTCGGCTGTGCCCCGCGCAACCTGGAGCGGAACGGGCTCGTCACCCGGACCGTTCACCCCGATGCTCCGCCCCGTGTGGAATACGCCACCACGACCCTGATCGACGAGATCCGCGCACCGCTGGAGGCCCTGGCGGCGTGGGCCGGCCGGAACCGACCGGTCATCGCGGCCGCGCGGCACGCGTACGACAGCCGCACCCGAGCGTGACGGGCGTCGCGGTCGGCTTCCGTAGGAGGAGTGCGGCCAGGTCGGATGTCCGACATTGCGCCTGAATGCGGCCAGGCCGAGTGGGGGCTGACCGGTCCCGGGCGACAGGGCGGCGAGGCCGGGCATGACCATCCCGGCCTCATGTACTAGAGTTATCTCGACATCGAGATATCTGCCGAGGCGTACCGCAGTCGCACGCTTTCGCTGGGTCTGGCAGTAAGGCGTACCTAACTTAGCCTTACCTTAGCGGATCGGCCAAGACGGCGTGGCGGCAGGATGCGGTGGTAAGCGCACAAAAATGAAGGAGACTGTCGTGTCGGCGAACAGCTTCGACGCCCGCGCCACGCTGAGCGTGGGCGACGAGTCGTACGAGATCTTCCGGCTGGACAAGGTGGAGGGCTCGGCCCGCCTGCCGTACAGCCTCAAGGTTCTCCTGGAGAACCTGCTCCGTACCGAGGACGGCGCGAACATCACCGCCGACCACATCCGCGCCCTCGGCAACTGGGACTCCCAGGCCCAGCCGTCGCAGGAGATCCAGTTCACGCCGGCCCGCGTGATCATGCAGGACTTCACCGGCGTGCCCTGTGTCGTCGACCTCGCCACCATGCGTGAGGCCGTCAAGGAGCTCGGCGGCGACCCGGCGAAGGTCAATCCGCTCTCCCCGGCCGAGCTGGTCATCGACCACTCCGTCATCGCGGACAAGTTCGGCACCCACGACGCGTTCGCGCAGAACGTCGAGCTGGAGTACGGCCGCAACCGCGAGCGCTACCAGTTCCTGCGCTGGGGCCAGACCGCGTTCGACGACTTCAAGGTCGTCCCGCCGGGCACCGGCATCGTCCACCAGGTGAACATCGAGCACCTGGCGCGCACGGTCATGGTCCGAGGCGGCCAGGCGTACCCCGACACCCTGGTCGGCACCGACTCGCACACCACGATGGTCAACGGCCTCGGCGTGCTGGGCTGGGGCGTCGGCGGCATCGAGGCCGAGGCCGCGATGCTCGGCCAGCCGGTCTCCATGCTCATCCCGCGCGTCGTCGGCTTCAAGCTGACCGGTGAGCTCAAGCCCGGCACCACCGCCACCGACCTCGTGCTGACCATCACCGAGATGCTCCGCAAGCACGGCGTGGTCGGCAAGTTCGTCGAGTTCTACGGCGAGGGCGTCGCCGCCACCTCGCTCGCGAACCGCGCCACCATCGGCAACATGTCGCCGGAGTTCGGCTCGACCGCCGCGATCTTCCCGATCGACGACGAGACCATCAAGTACCTCAAGCTCACCGGCCGCTCCGAGCAGCAGCTCGCGCTCGTCGAGGCGTACGCCAAGGAGCAGGGCCTCTGGCTGGACCCGAAGGCCGAGCCGGACTTCTCCGAGAAGCTGGAGCTCGACCTCTCCACGGTCGTGCCCTCCATCGCCGGCCCGAAGCGCCCGCAGGACCGTATCGTCCTCGCGAACGCCGCCGAGCAGTTCAAGCAGGACGTCCGCAACTACGTCGACGACGTCGACGAGTCCGGCAAGGAGTCCTTCCCGGCCTCCGACGCCCCGGCGGTCGCCCCGAACGGCGCCCCGTCCAACCCGGTCACCGTGACCGCCCCCGACGGCTCGACGTACGAGATCGACCACGGCGCGGTGACGGTCGCGGCCATCACCTCCTGCACCAACACCTCCAACCCGTACGTCATGGTCGCCGCGGCGCTCGTCGCGAAGAAGGCCGTGGAGAAGGGCCTGACCCGCAAGCCGTGGGTCAAGACCACCCTCGCCCCGGGCTCCAAGGTCGTCACCGACTACTTCGACAAGGCGGGGCTCACCCCCTACCTCGACAAGGTCGGCTTCAACCTCGTCGGCTACGGCTGCACCACCTGCATCGGCAACTCCGGCCCGCTGCCGGAGGAGGTCTCCAAGGCCGTCAACGACCACGACCTCGCGGTCACCTCGGTCCTCTCCGGCAACCGGAACTTCGAGGGCCGGATCAACCCCGACGTCAAGATGAACTACCTGGCCTCCCCGCCGCTGGTGGTCGCGTACGCCCTCGCGGGTTCCATGAAGGTGGACATCACCCAGGACGCGCTCGGTGTCGACCAGGACGGCAACCCGGTCTTCCTGAAGGACATCTGGCCCTCCGAGGCCGAGGTCAACGACGTCGTGGCGAACGCCATCGGCGAGGACATGTTCAACAAGTCCTACTCCGACGTCTTCGCGGGCGACGCCCAGTGGCAGGCGCTGCCGATCCCGACCGGCAACACCTTCGAGTGGGACGCCGAGTCGACCTACGTCCGCAAGCCCCCGTACTTCGAGGGCATGACGATGGAGACCACCCCGGTCTCCGACATCACCGGCGCGCGGGTCCTGGCCAAGCTGGGCGACTCGGTGACGACGGACCACATCTCGCCCGCCGGTGCCATCAAGGCCGACACCCCGGCCGGCAAGTACCTCACCGAGCACGGTGTGGAGCGTCGTGACTTCAACTCCTACGGCTCCCGCCGAGGCAACCACGAGGTCATGATCCGCGGCACGTTCGCCAACATCCGCCTGCGCAACCAGATCGCGCCGGGCACCGAGGGCGGCTACACCCGCGACTTCACCCAGGACGGCGGTCCGGTGTCGTTCATCTACGACGCCTCCCGCAACTACATCGAGCAGGGCATCCCGCTCGTCGTCCTGGCCGGCAAGGAGTACGGCTCCGGCTCGTCCCGCGACTGGGCCGCCAAGGGCACCGCGCTCCTCGGCGTCAAGGCCGTCATCGCCGAGTCGTACGAGCGCATCCACCGCTCGAACCTCATCGGCATGGGCGTCCTGCCGCTGCAGTTCCCGGAGGGCGCCACCGCCCAGTCCCTCGGTCTGACCGGCGAGGAGACCTTCTCCTTCACCGGTGTCGAGGAGCTCAACAACGGCACCACGCCGCGCACGGTCAAGGTCACCACCGACACGGGCGTCGAGTTCGACGCGGTCGTCCGCATCGACACCCCCGGTGAGGCCGACTACTACCGCAACGGCGGCATCATGCAGTACGTGCTGCGCAGCCTGATCCGCAAGTAAGCCCCCTCGGGCTTCCGAGGGTTCCTGCGAGCTCAGTCGGGCTTCTGAGGGCCGCGCTCCCGGTGACGGGGGCGCGGCCCTTCGCCGTACCCCCGCCTTCGCCGGTCATCACCCACCCTCAGGTGGAACACAGGGTTCCCTCAGCGGCCGGGGACACGATCGGTACATGACTGGCGCAACCGGGTCCCGAACCGGCCACGTACGCGTGCTCATCGTCGACGACGAGCCCGCGCTCAACGAAGTGCTGTCCGTCGCCGTCACCGAGGCGGGCTGGCGCCCCTACCCGGTGCTCGACGGGCGCAGCGCCCTTCGTACGGCCCGCAGTTGCGCACCCCACGCCGTCGTGCTCGACGGCATGCTGCCCGACCTGGACGGCCTCCAGGTGCTGCGCCGGCTGCGCTTTGAGAACCCGGCACTGCCCGTCCTCATGCTCACCGCCCGCGACTCCCTGGAACACCGGCTCGACGGTCTGGAGGCCGGCGCCGACGACTACGTCACCAAGCCGTTCTCGCTGGAGGAGGTCGTCCTGCGGCTGCGCGGACTGCTGCGCCGGGCCGGGTCCGGGCGCGGCCGCACCGACGACTCCGTGCGGGTCCTCGGCGACCTGGTCCTGACCGGGGACACCCGCGAAGTGCGCCGGGCGGGCGTGCCCGTCCAGCTCACCGCGAAGGAGTTCGACCTGCTCAGTCTGCTGCTCGGGCACCCGCGCCAGGTCCTGAGCAAGGCACAGATCCTCGACCACGTCTGGACCGGCTCCTTCGACGGGGGCGGCAACCTCGTCGAGGTCTACATCTCCAACCTGCGCCGCAAGATCGACAGAGGGCGGGCACCGATGATCCACACCGTGCGCGGCCTCGGCTACGCCATCAGGGCCGCGGAGGACGGGAGATGAGCCGGCGCCCGCGCACGAGGATGCGCTCCCGGTCCCTCCGCACCCGCCTGCTCGTCTTCGTCAGCGCCACGCTCGTCGTCGTCTGTGTCGCGATGGGCCTGGCCACGACCCTCTTCCAACACGCCTACCTGATGGGCAGCTTGGACGACCGTGTCCGCAACACCGCCGAACGGGCCCTGGGCGGCGCCTCGTTGCACCCCGGCCTCGGGGACGACCTGACCTTCCTGCAGGAGAGCGGACAGCCCGCGGGGATGCTCTCCGCCCGGCTCGACGAGGACGGCGCCATCGTCTCCGCGGCCGTCGTCGTCCAGGACGCCCCGACCCGCGAACTCAGCACCGACCAGCGCACCGCCCTGGCCGGGATCGGGGCGGACGGGGCGACGCACACCCGGACCGTGCCGGGCCTCGGCACCTACCGGGTCACCGTCCGCGTCGACGGGGACGTCCGGGTCCTGGCCGGCCTGCCCATGGACGACGTCCAGGACACGATCAGCGGACTCGTGCTGATCGAGGCGGGCGTCGCGGTGGCCGGACTCGCCGTAGCCGGCTGCGTGTGCGCGGTGGTCATACGACGGCAACTGCGCCCCCTCGGCCGGGTCGCCGCGACCGCCGCCGAGGTCTCCCGCGCCCCGCTCGGACGCGGCGAGGTCACCGCCCTGACCCGGGTGCCCGAGCGCGACACCGACCCCGGCAGCGAGGCCGGCCAGGTCGGCGCCGCGCTCAACCACCTCCTCGACCACGTGGAGTCCTCCCTCGCCGAGCGGCAGCGCGGCGAGGAGCGGATGCGGCGCAGCGAGGAACGCATGCGGCGCTTCCTGGCCGACGCCAGCCACGAACTGCGGACCCCGCTCGCCTCGATCGCCGGGTACGCCGAGTTGATGAACCGCGGCACGGACCGCGTCGAGCCGGTTCTGGCCTGGCGTCGCGTCTCGGCCGAGTCGGCCCGCATGACGGGCCTCGTGGAGGACCTGCTCCTGCTCGCCCGGCTCGACGAGGGCCGCCCCCTGCACTCCGCGGAGGTGGACCTGGCGGCCCTGGTCGCGGAGGCCGTGTGGGACGCGCGGGCGGCGGGCGGCGGCCACGACTGGCAGCTCGAACTGAGCCTGGACGCACCGGTGTCGGTGATCGGGGACGAGGCCCGGCTGCACCAGGTCGTGGCCAACCTCCTGGCCAACGCGAGGATGCACACACCGGCCGGTACGCGGGTGACGGCGTCGGTGGAGTCCGCGGACGGGCGCTGCGTGATCCGCGTCCGCGACAACGGCCCCGGCATCCCCCCGGCCCTCCTCCCCACGGTCTTCGAACGCTTCACCCGGGCGGACACCTCCCGCTCCCGCGCCGACGCCGGCTCGGGCGGATCGGGCCTGGGCCTGGCCATCGCGGCGGCGATCTCGGCGGCCCACGGAGGCCGCATCCAGGTCAACAGCGTCCCGGGCCGCACCGAGTTCACGATCGACCTCCCGGCGGCCCTGGAGACGGGGGTGGAGAAGCGGGCGGTCTCCGGGAACGGGGCACCGGTGTGACGCCCTTTCCCGCGTGTTCCGTACGACGACGAAGTCCCGTACGGTGACGGCGACTTACCCCGGCCACCGCCGAGGCCGGAGCGCCGAAGTCCCGCCCGCCCACCCGGTGTTCCGGCTGTTCCGCTCCGCCGTCGAAGCGCACTTCCGCGAGCATCACGACGCCGGGCACTACGCCCGGGAACTGGGGTACGCGCCCCGCACCCTCTCGAGAGCCGTGCAGCAGGCCACCGGCCACAGAGCGAAGGCGTACTCGTCGACCGGCTCGTCCTGGAGGCCGAACGGCTCCTCGGCGACAGGGATGCGGCCGGGGGCGTGGCAGGCGGGGATGGGGATGGGGACGGATGTCGAGTGAGGGGGCCCAAGGCCCGGCATGACGGGGGTGCAGCGCCTCCGCCGGCCTCCGCCACCGTCGCCGAAAACCAGTGGATCAACGCCGCCGTACGCCATTACCGTGCTGCCGGACCCAGTCGCCCAGGCAAGGACGTGCCGTTGTACACCGTGTGAGACCCCCCAAGCGCTGATCGGTCGCGCGTCGCACCTGTGCGCCGCGCTGCTTTTTGCTGCGGTCTTCTCACTGAAACCGGTGTACTTCTGTGCTCACCAACTGGGTGGTCATGCCCACCTGCCTGCCGCTCGTCCTCCGCCGCTGCCACACATGCGGGTCGGAACGCTTCCGGCCCAACGGCAAGTTCCGTGTCAACGCGAACCACAAGCTCCTCGACGCATGGCTCCTCGTGCTCTGCACCGGCTGCGGGGAAACGGCGAAGCTCGCCGTCCTGGAGCGGGCGCACGTGCGTTCCGTACGACCTGAACTGCTGGACCGGATGCACGCCAACGCCCCTGCTCTCGCGGCAGAGTTGCTCCAGGACCCGGCCGTGCGGCGCCGCAACCGCACCGCCCTGGACTGGGCCGGCGCCTGGCGTCTCGACACCGGCGGATCGGACCATCTGGACCGTGAGGTGATCGATGTCTCGGTCCGCTTCACGGCACGCATCCCGGTCCGTCCGGTACGCCTGATCGCCGAAGGCTGCGGCCTCTCCCGGGCCGAGGTCGAGCGACTGATCACCGAGGGCCGACTGGTCTCGGCGGTCCGACTGAACTCCAGGCTCTCCGACGCGTTCACGTTCACACTGAAACGCTGAGCCCAGCACGGCACTTGGGGCCCACCTGACTGGGCCCCAGGTGCCGACAGGCCGTCCCCGAGGAGTGAGGAAGGTCCCCCGCCCGCCCCCGACCCCCGCCCCCAAACCCCCGCCCCCTGTTTACACCCGCCCCACTTCGCGCTACCTTCCGCAACACGTGGGGTGGGAGCGCTCCCATGCGGACGGACCGGAACCCGCCCGCATGCCGCTCCCATCCCACGGCAACGAACCCGCACCGCACCCGTCCCACGGCACCCAGACACCCGCACGGCCCGTACCCTCAAGGAACGGACTGGATTGTCATGATCCTGACAAAATTATCGAGGGTGACCCGCCCCAGAGCCCTCTTCCTTGTCCTCGTCTCCCTCCTGGCCACCATCCCCGCCCTCAGCCTGGTCCTCACGGCCGGCGGCAGGGCCGAGGCCCACGGCACCCCGATGAAACCCGCCAGCCGCACCTTCCTGTGCTGGCAGGACGCACTGACCGACACCGGTGAGATCAAGCCGGTCAACCCGGCCTGCAAGAACGCGCAGGCGGTCAGCGGCACCACCCCGTTCTACAACTGGTTCTCCGTGCTCCGCTCGGACGGCGCCGGCCGCACCCGCGGCTTCGTGCCGGACGGCGAGCTCTGCAGCGGCGGCAACACCAACTTCACCGGCTTCAACGCCCCCCGCGACGACTGGCCGCTCACCCACCTCACCGCGGGCAGGACCGTCGACTTCTCCTACAACGCCTGGGCCGCACACCCGGGTTGGTTCTACGTCTACGTCACCAAGGACGGCTTCGACCCGAAGAAGACCCTCACCTGGGACGACATGGAGGCCCAGCCGTTCCTCAGCGTCGACCACCCGCCGCTCAACGGCAGCCCGGGCACGGTCGAGGCCAACTACTCCTGGACCGGCCAGCTTCCGGCCGGCAAGTCCGGCCGCCACATCATCTACATGGTCTGGCAGCGTTCCGACAGCGCGGAGACCTTCTACTCCTGCTCCGACGTCGTCTTCGACGGCGGCAACGGCGAGGTCACCGGCATCCACGAGCCGGGCAACCCGACCGAGCCGGTGCCCGGCACCTGCACGGCCACCCGTAGGACGACGGGCAGTTGGAGCGGCGGCTACCAGTCCGAGGTGACCGTCACCAACTCCGGTGACGTCCCGATGCTGGGCTGGATGGTCGACTGGTCCCTCCCGAGCGGCCAGAAGGTCGACAGCCTCTGGAACGGCAACGCCACCTACACCGGCCAGGACGTGATGGTCCACAACGCCAACTGGAACGGCTCGCTCAGTCCGGGGCAGAGCGCGACGTTCGGATACGTCGTGACCGGCTCCGGGGGTGACACGGCCACGACCCTTCCCTGCCGGGTCGGCTGAGTCACCGTCGTCGGAACACGCTCGCCGCCGTCAGAACACGCTCGGACCTTCCGCTCAGGGCGGACCCGGTGGGGCTGTGCGCCACCGGGTCCGCGAGCCGTGTCGGCGCAGGGGGGTGGTGACCGACGCGGATGGTGCATGGCTTGTGACGACGCGACGCGCGACAACGTTGTCGAGTGGTCTGTACATGACTCTACCCCGCCAACGGACAACGATGTCAAATAGGTTGGGGAAAAGGCTGGACCGCCCGGGCGACGGCCTCGCGCGTCCCGTCCGTGGTACGCACCCTTCCGTGATACCCGTGGCGCACGTTACTGTCCCTGCGGCTTGTGCGACCTGTGGTGCGCGACCCGTCCGAAGATGGAGGGGCCGCGTCATGCGTTTCCGTCCTACGTCCCTGCTGCTGGCGGCCGTTCTCGCGGCCACCGGCGCCACACCCGCCCTCGCGGCACCCGCCGCTTCGCCACCCGGTCTCGTCGGCGACCCGACCGCCTATGTGAACCCGCTCATCGGCACGGAGAACGGCGGCAACGTCTTTCCCGGCGCCGTCACCCCGTTCGGCATGTTCTCCTTCAGCCCCGAGAACACCCGCGGCGACGCGACACGCACCGCCGCCCCCGGCGGCTACCTGTACGGCGCCACCCGCGTCCGCGGCTTCAGCCTCACCCACATGTCCGGCACGGGCTGCGCGGGCGGCAGCGGCGACATCCCGCTCTTCCCGTTCGCCGGCGAGGTCACCTCGTCCCCGGCGAGCGACACCAAGGACGCCGTGTACGCGTCCGACTTCAGCCATGCCGACGAGACCGCGGAACCCGGCCACTACAAGGTGGGTCTCGCCTCCGGCGTCACCGCCGACCTCGCCGCCACCGCCCGCACCGGCTCGGCACGGTTCACCTACCCGGCCGACAAGCCCGCCTCGCTGCTGGTCCGCACCGCCAACTCCGAGGTGGGCTCGACCGATTCGACGGTCGAGATCGACCCGGCGACCCGGACGGTCTCCGGCTCGGTCACCTCCGGCAACTTCTGCGGCTACCTCGACCCGGAAGGCCAAAAGGCCTACTACACCCTGCACTTCACGGCCCACTTCGACCGTCCCTTCGCGGCCACCGGCACCTGGCAGGACGACAGGCTCGCCCCCGGGTCCGTCAAGGCATCCGGCGGCACGGGCGGCTTCTCCCAGGGCGGGCAGCCCGTCGCGGGCAAGGGGGCCGGCGGATACGTCCGGTTCGCACCCGGCACCGAGCAGGTCGGCGTCCGCATCGGGATCTCGTACGTCAGCCGGGCGGGCGCCGAGGCCAACCTCGCCGCGGAGAACCCGCGCGGGCGCTCCTTCGATGCCGTGCGCGACGCGGCTCGCCGCGCCTGGCGTGAGCGGCTGCGGGCGATCCGCGTCGGCGGCGGCACCGAGGACGAGCGCACCACCTTCTACACCGCGCTCTACCACGCCCTCCTGCACCCCAACGTCATCAGAGACGCCGACGGGCGGTACCGGGGCAGCGACGACAAGGTGCACACCGTCGCCCGCGGCCACCGCGCCCAGTACGGCACCTTCTCCGGCTGGGACGTCTACCGCGGCCAGGTGCAGTTGCTGACCCTGCTCGACGCGCGCACCGGCTCTGACGTGGCGCAGTCCCTGTACGAACTGGCCCGGCAGAACGGCGGCGTCTGGGACCGCTGGCTGCACGGCGCGAGCGGCACCCACGTCATGAACGGCGACCCCTCACCCATCGCGCTGGCCGGCATCCGGGCCTTCGGCGGTACGGACTTCGATCTGCGCGGCGCGCTGGACTCCCTCGTGCAGGCCGCCACCGTGCCCACCGAACAGGACCTGTCGTCGGCCGGGAAGCCGGTGCTGTCCGTCGGTCAACGCCCCTCCCTCGACAAGTACCTGAAGCTGCACTACATGCCGTCCGTATCCAACGCCTGGGGCGGCGCCGCCGAGACCCTGGAGATGTCCGGCGCCGACTTCGCCCTCTCCCAACTGTCCCGCGCGGCAGGGGAGAAGGACACGGCGGCGGACTTCACCAAGAGATCCCAGTGGTGGCAGAACAACTTCAACATCGCCGCCGACCCGACCGGCGGGTACATCGCCAACCGCAAGGCGGACGGCAGTTGGGTCACCGGCTTCACCCCCGGCACCGGCAACGGCTTCGTCGAGGGGACCGCGGCCCAGTACACCTGGATGGTCCAGCACGACCCTGCCGGCCTGTTCGCCGCGATGGGCGGCCGCGCCAAGGCCCTCGACCGCCTCGACTCCTTCTTCCACGACGACAAGGGCGACTGGGCCTTCACCGGCAACGGCGGCGACAAGTCCGAGCTGGACAACGAGCCGTCGATCAACGTCCCCTACCTGTACGCCTACGCGGGCGCTCCGTACAAGACGCAGGAGACCGTCCGCGCCGCCATGCGGCAGCTCTGGTCGACCCGGCCCGGCGGCATCCCCGGCAACGACGACCTCGGTGCGATGTCCTCCTGGTACGTCTTCTCCGCCCTCGGCATGTACCCGCAGGTGCCGTCCCGGTCCGAACTCGTCCTCTCCTCGCCGCTGTTCCCGCGGATCGAGATCGACCGGCCCACCGGCAACGACATCTCCGTCCGCGCCGAGGGAGCGGCCGGCGACGCCCCGTACGTCCACTCCCTCAAGGTGAACGGCCGTGCCAGTCAGGCGGCTTGGCTGCCCGCGTCCTTCGTGCGGGACGGGGGCCGGCTCGACTACAGCCTCTCCACCGAGCCCGCCCCGGCCTGGGGAGCGGACGCGGCCCCGCCGTCCTTCCGCGCGGGCGAGCAGCCGTACCAGATCGGCGTCGGGCCGACCGCGGCGACCCTGGCCCCGGGCGGCAGCACCAAGGTCGGGGTCCGCGCGCTGTCGATGAGCGGCGACGGCACGGGCCCCGAGGTCCGCTTCCGCGTCGAGACCCCGGAAGGCATCACCGCGAGCCCCGCCGAGGGCACCGTGTCCGACGGCTCCCAGGAGATCACCCTGAGCACCACCGAGGGCACCGCGCAGGGGTTCTACGACGTCACGGTCGCCGTCACCTCGGACGGCACCGCGTACGAGCAGCCGGTGTCCCTCACCGTGGCCGCGCCCGGCTCCCTGCTCGCCGCGTACGACAACACCGGGATCTCGGACGACTCGGGCGACCACGACGAGGCCGACTACGACGGCGGCGGCTGGAGCTACTCCCGCCAGGCGCTGGAGGCGGTCGGCCTCGCCCCGGGCAAGCAGGGCACGGTGGGCGGCCTTGCCTTCACCTGGCCGAACTCGCCGAGCGGCCGCCCCGACAACGCCACGGGATCCGGCCGGACCCTCCAACTGGAGTCGCCGGTCGGCCGGTTGTCGTTCGTCGGCAGCGCGGTCAACGGCAACCAGCAGACCCAGGCCGGCGTCACGTACACCGACGGCAGCACCGGCACGGTCGAACTCGCCTTCACCGACTGGACCGTCGGGGGAGGCGGCGGCACCGTCCAGTACGGCAACGAGGTCGTCGCCCGCGCCGCCTACCGCAACGTGGCGGGCGCGGACCGGGACCCGGTGGCCACGTACGTCTTCGCCACGAAGCCGTTCTCGGCGCCGGAGGGCAAGAAGATCGCGAGCGTGACGCTGCCGCGGAACACGGACCTGCACGTGTTCACGCTGGCGACCGACTGACCCCCAACAGAGCGGCCAACCAGTCGAGTTGGCGGCGCACGTGCACCGCGTCGCCGCCCTCGTGGCCGTTGTAGGGGTAGGCGTGGATCTCCTTCAGGGGGTCCACGCCGCTCAGTTCGCCGTAGCGGTTGAAGGCCGCGTACGCCCCGCTCGGCGGGCACACCGTGTCGCGCAGCCCGGTCCCGAAGTGGGCCGGTGCGGCAGCGCGCCGCGCGAACGAGACGCCCTCCAGGTACGACAGCGTGCGGTACGCGGCCTCCTCCACGCCCCGGTGCACGGAGAGATACGCGCCGATCTCGCCGTACGGACTCGCGTCGGTCAGGTCCAGGGCGCGCCGGATGCCGCACAGGAAGGGCGCGGTGACCAAGGCGGCCGCCAGGTCGGGCACCAGTCCCGCGACGGCCAGCGCCAGCCCGCCGCCCTGGCTGTTGCCGACGGCCGCGACGCGTTCGCCGTCCACGTCCGGCAGCGCCCGCACCGCCGCGACGGCACGCACCGCGTCCGTGATCAGCCGTCGGTAGTGCGAGGCGCGCGGGTCGAGCAGACCCCGTACCGCGGGACCCGGGCCGCCCGGCGCCGAGGCGTGCGGGTCGGGGGTCGCGCCGCCGTTGCCGTACTGGTCGCCCTGGCCGCGGTTGTCCATCAGCAGATGCGCGTATCCCGCGTTCACCCAGGTCAGCCGTTCGTGGGGGAGTCCGCGCCCCCGGCCGTAGCCGGCGTACTCGACGACCGCGGGCAGCGGCCCGGGCACCTGGGCGGGTCTGCTGTACCAGGCGCGCACCGGATCGCCGCCGAAGCCGCGGAAGGTGATGTCCCAGGTCCGCGTCAGCCGCAGTCCGTTCCCCACCGGGCGCACCGACGCCAACACGTCGGTCTGCGCGCCCTCTTTCAGGGTGTCACGCCAGAACTCGTCGAAATCCGGGGGTTCCTGGACATCGGGACGGTAGTGCTCCAGCTCCGCGACGGGCAGATCGAACGCAGGCACGGGACACCTCGCATGAGTCGGTCCAAGTAGTGAAACTTGCGGAGGGGGCCGGGATTCGGCCTCCCTGTTCTACCCCGCCGCTGCCCCGGGTATCTGCTGCCTGCCCCATTGACAGCGCTTTCTCGCTCCCTTTAAGTTGCCGCGAAGTTACCGGTAAGAGCTCGAAAGTTTCGGTTCCATGTCTCCGTCTGAGAGGACCGAGCATGAGCACATCCGTCAAGTCGGCCTCTCCACCGTCCAGCGCCGAAGCCCGGCGCGCGGCCCCCACCCGTCCCGTGCGGCGCAGCGGATGGCGCCGGACCCTGCGCCGTGACTGGCAGCTCTACTCGCTGGCCGTCCTGCCGCTGCTGTTCTTCCTGGTCTTCCGCTACCTGCCGATGATCGGCAACGTGATCGCCTTCCGGCGCTTCGAGCCCGGCGGCTCGATGTTCGGCGAGGACTGGGTGGGCCTGCGCTATGTGCGCATGTTCCTCAGCGACCCGACCTTCTGGCAGGTGTTCCGCAACACCCTGTGGCTCGGCGGACTCACCCTGGTGTTCTGCTTCCCCGTCCCGATCGTGCTCGCCCTCCTGCTCAACGAGGTCCGCCGGCGCTCCCTGAAGCGGTTCGTGCAGTCGGTGTCGTACCTCCCGCACTTCCTGTCGATCGTGATCGTCGCGGGCCTCACGCTTCAGATGCTCGCCACCGACGGGCCGGTCAACCACGCCCTCGGCTGGTTCGGCCACGACGAGATCCGCTTCATCCAGGAACCCGGCTGGTTCCGCACGATCTACGTCGGCTCGGAGATCTGGCAGACCGCCGGCTGGGGCACCATCCTCTACCTCGCCGCGCTCACCACCATCGACGAGGACCTGTACGAGGCCGCGCGCATCGACGGCGCCAACCGCTGGAAGCAGATCTGGCACGTCACCCTGCCCGGCATCCGCCCCACCATGATCACGCTGCTGATCCTCAACGTCGGCACGTTCATGGCGGTCGGCTTCGAGAAGGTCCTGCTGCTGTACAACCCGCTGACGTACCCGACCGCCGACGTGATCTCGACGTACGTCTACCGGGCCGGCGTCGAGTCCAACAGCTTCAGCTACGCGGCCGCGATCGGACTGTTCGAGGCGATCATCGGCCTGGTCCTCATCACCTCCGCCAACACGCTCTCGCGCCGCACGGTGGGAACCAGCCTGTGGTGAGGCCGAGCCGCTCCTACCGGGTCTTCCAGGGCGTCAACGGGGTCGTCCTCTCCCTCGTGGTGATCGTGACCCTGTACCCCTTCGTCAACATCGTCGCGCGGTCCTTCAGCGGGGAACGGCAGATCCGCGCCGGTGAAGTCACCCTGTGGCCCAAGGGGTGCAACCTCACCACGTACCGGATCGTCTTCCAGGACTCGATGTTCTGGCGGAACTACGGCAACACCGTCCTCTACACGGTCGTCTCCACCGCCGTGGCCATGGTCCTGACGACCTGTTACGCCTACGTCCTGTCGAAGAGGCACCTCAGGGGGCGCGGGGTGCTCGTCGGCATCGCCGTGTTCACGATGTTCTTCACCGGCGGCCTGATCCCGAACTACATCCTGGTCACCGAGCTCGGGCTGAAGAACAGCGTCTGGGCCATCGCGCTGCCGAACGCGATCAGCGTCTTCAACCTGCTGGTGATGAAGGCCTTCTTCGAGAGCCTGCCCACCGAACTGGAGGAGGCCGCGCAGATCGACGGCCTGAGCACCTACGGCATCCTCTTCCGGGTCGTGCTGCCGCTGTCGAAGGCGGTCGTGGCGACCATGGTGCTCTTCTACACGGTGTCCTTCTGGAACTCCTGGTTCAGCGCGTTCCTCTACATGGACCACTCCGACCTGATGCCGGTCACCGTCTATCTGCGCAACCTCATCGCCGGGGCCACCGGGGGCGGCAACGCGGGCGCCGGCACCGCGGAGCTCAGCCAGGTCGGGGCGAGCATCCAGGCGGTCACGATCGTGCTCACCGCGCTGCCGATCATCTGCGTGTACCCGTTCGTCCAGCGCTACTTCGTCTCGGGTGTGATGCTCGGCGCGGTCAAGGGCTGACTTTCCGTCACATCCCAACGGACCAAAGGAGTCTCCGTGGAGAACACCGGATCGCTGTCACGGCGTCAGATCCTGGCGGCCGCCGGATTCATCGGACTCGCCGGTCTCACCGGCTGCGGCAGCGGCGACGACGGAGGCGACTCCAAGGACCTTGCCAAGAAGCAGAACGGCGCGATGAAGGAGTACCGGGCGGGCCAGCGGTTCAAGGCCACCAAGGCGCTGTCCTTCTCCCTGCTGCACAACGACAACCCGGTCTACCCGCTCAAGAAGAACTGGCTGTTCTGGAAGGAGGTCACCCGGCGCACCGGGGTCACCGTCGAGCCGCTCGACGTCCCCCTGGCCGACTACGAGAAGAAGCGCAGCGTCCTCATCGGCGCGGGCGACGCCCCCTTCATCATCCCCAAGACGTACCACCCCTCCGAGGTCGCGTTCGTCTCGTCGGGCGCGATCCTGCCCGTCAGCGACTACGTGCACCTGATGCCCAACTTCCGGGACAAGGTGAGGAAGTGGCACCTGGAGCCCGAACTCGACTCCATCCGCCAGTCCGACGGCAAATACTACCTGCTGCCGGGCCTGCACGAGAAACCCCGGTCGGGCTACTCGCTGTCGTTCCGCACGGACGTCCTCGACCGGCACGGACTGTCCCTGCCCACGACATGGGACGAGGTGTACGACGTCCTCAAGGTGCTCAGGGCCGAGTACCCCGACAAGTACCCCTGGACCGACCGATGGAGCACCAACACCCCGTTCCCGTGCGGGGCGTTGTTCAACTACCTGGGCCAGGCGTACGGCGTCAAGGCGGGCTGGAACTACGACAACATCTCCTTCGACACCAAGGCACAGAAGTTCGTCTTCACCGCGACCCAGGACGCCTACCGGCAGATGATCGAGTACCTGAGAAAGATCGTCGCCGAGAAGCTCCTCGACCCCGAGAGCTTCACCCAGCAGGACGACCAGGCCGTGCAGAAGCTGCTGGCCGAGAAGTCCTACGCGATCAGCGCCAATCCGCAGGAGCTGGTGCAGAACTACCGCTACAACCTGGGCAAGCAGGTCAAGGGCGCGAGGATCGAGATGGTCCCGGTGCCGCTCGGCCCGGCCGGCCCCATCCTGCTGAGCGGCATCCGGCTGGAGAACGGCGTCATGATCTCCAGCAGGGCCCTCAAGAGCGCCGACTTCGTCGCGATGATGCAGTTCGTGGACTGGCTCTGGTACTCCGACGAGGGCCAGAAGTTCTGCAAGTGGGGCGTCGAGGGCGTCACGTACACCGAGTCCGGCGGCACGTACACGCTGAAGCCCGGGATATCGCTGATGGGCTCCGATCCCGACGCCCCGAAGGACCTCCAGAAGGACTACGGCTTCTTCAACGGCGTGTTCACCTACGGCGGTAGCTGGGAGCTGGTGTCCTCCAACTTCAGCCCCGACGAGAAGAAGTTCCAGGACGTCATGTCCCAGCGCAAGGAGCTTCCCGTCGACCCGGCCCACCCGCTCCAGTCCTTCGAGCAGGAGCAGGCGACCCTGTGGGACACCCCGCTCAAGGACCACGCCATCCAGAACACCCTCCAGTTCGTGCTCGGCAAGCGCCCGATGTCCGAATGGGACGCGTTCGTCGCCGAGTCGAAGGCGAAGAACATGCAGCAACTCGTCGACCTGCACAACAAGGCCTACGAGCGGTTCAAGAAGGAGAACGGGTGATCCTCCGCGTCCCCGTCGAACCCTCGGGCCGCCTGTCCGGGGCGTGGCGCCATTGCGTGGGCACCGGCAGGATCGAACTCGCCCTGCGCCGCGACTACCAGGACTCCCTGCGACTCCTCCAGCGCGAGATCGGTTTCCGGTACATCCGGGGGCACGGGCTGCTGAGCGACGGCATGGGCGTGCACCGGCCGTACGAGTGGCCCGAGGGCGTGCGCGGGGTCCGGCACTCCTTCACGTACGTCGACCAGGTCGTCGACGCCTACCTGGAGCTCGGGATCCGCCCCTTCCTCGAACTCGGCTTCATGCCCGAGGGGTTGGCGTCGGCACGGCAGACCGTGTTCTGGTGGCAGGGCAACGTCACCCCGCCCCGCTCGTACAAGGAGTGGGCCGCCCTGGTCAGGGCGACCCTCACCCACCTCGTCGACCGGTACGGCCTCGACGAGGTGCGGGGCTGGCCCGTCGAGGTGTGGAACGAACCCAACCTGCCCGACTTCTGGCAGGGTGCGGACGAGAAGGCGTACCACCGCCTCTACGAGGTGACGGCCGCCGCGGTGAAGGACGTGGACCCGGACCTCCAGGTCGGCGGTCCCGCGATCTCACCGGGCGCGGACGAGTGGCTGGACCGCTTCGCCGAGTTCGCCGAACAGCGCGGTGTCCCGGTCGACTTCGTGTCCAAGCACGCCTACACCTCGGGCCCCGCCCAGCACGTCCCTTTCGGCGTCCACCAGACCCTGGCACCCGCCGAGCACCTCCTGGACCAGTTCGCCACGCCCCGCGCACGGCTGAAGGGCACCCGGCTCGCCGGACTGCCCGTGCACATCACAGAGTTCAACTCCTCCTACCGGCCCGACAACCCGGTCCACGACACCGCCTTCCACGCGGCCTACCTGGCACCGGTCCTCGCCCGCGGCGGCGACCACGTCGACTCCTTCTCGTACTGGACCTTCAGCGACATGTTCGAGGAGGCCGGCCCGCCGACCGCGCTCTTCCACGGCGGCTTCGGTCTGCTCACCCACCGACAGGTGCGGAAACCGACGTATCACCTCTACGCCTTCATGGCCCGCATGGGCCCCGACCTGCTCACCCGCGGCGCCGACCACCTGGTCACCCGGTACCCCGACGGCCGGGTGACCGTCCTGGCCTGGGCACCCGTCGACGCGAGCGGCCGGACACCCGGCCCGGACCGGCACCGGCTGCGCCTGTCCGTACCGCTGCCGGGCGCCCGGGAGGCGTTCGTACGGCGGTCCGTGGTCGACGAGGAGCACGGCAACGCCCGCACGGCCTGGCAGCGGATGGGCAGCCCGCGCTCACCCGCCCGGCACCAGCTCGACGTCCTCCACGAGGCCGCCGAGCCCGGCCGACAGCACCTGCGGCTGCCCGTCGAGGAGGACCGGACCGTACTGGACCTGACCCTGGCCCGCCACGAGATCACGCTCGTCGAGGTGAGCCCGGTCGTGGAGGAGGCCCCGGAATGGTGGGACGAACGCCGACTGCTGGGAAGGCGGCCGGAGTGAGCGGGGTCAGCCGGACGCCGGCGACCACCGGTCGCAGCCGGGCGGGGACGCACGACACCCCGCCCGTTCCCGCGTCGCCCGTTCCCGCGTCGCCCGTTCCCGCGTCGGCCGTTCCCGCTTCGGCCGCTCCCGCGTCGGCCACCCCCGTGTCGACCGGACGCGCGGCCCGGTCGGGGACGTGGCCCGCGGTGCGCGTGGCCGGACCGGGCGGTACGGCCGCGGTCCGCGACGAACGGACCGGGACCCCCGCACGCCGCCCACCGGCCGGGCCCCGCCGACCGGAGGCCCCCGGGCCCCCCGCAGCCGCATCCTTCGGCACCGGGGCCCTCTCCCGCGCCGCGGCCCTGATCCACACCCTCGTCACCGTCGAGGTCCTGCTCCTCGTCGCCGCCTCCCCAGGGCTCGCGGGTCTGCTCCTGCTGGGCCCCGCCCCCGCCAACCTTCCGCTCGCCGCGGTCTGCCTGCTGCCCCTCGGCCCGGCCACGGCCGCCGCCCTGTACGCCCTCCACCACCGCGACCGCGACCTCACCGACCTCCACCCCGCCCGCTCCTACTGGCGCGGCTGGCGGCTCAACGCCGTCCCCGTCCTGAAGCTCTGGACACCCCTGCTGGCCTGGCTCACGGTCATCGCCTTCACCCTCACCCACTTCGCCGCCACCGGCCTGCCCACCTGGTGGGCCGTACTGCTCGCGGCCGTCGGCGTCGGATCGCTGCTGTGGGGCGCGCACGCGCTCGTCCTCACCGCCCTGTTCACCTTCCGGGCGCGGGACACCGCACGCCTCGCCGGCTACTTCCTGTTCCGCCACCGCCGCGCCGGCCTCGGCGCCGCCTCGCTGCTCGTCCTGACGGCCGCCGGGACCGCCGCGCTGACCGAGGCCCTGCCCGCCCTGCTGGCCGCCCCGATGCTGCTGTCCCTGCTGCACAGCAGCGGCCCGGTGATCGCCGAGACCCAGGAGGACTTCACCGCATGACCCCGTCGAGCTCCAAAATCCCCTACGGCGGCGACTACAACCCCGAGCAGTGGCCGGAGGAGGTCTGGGACGCCGACCACCGGCTGTTCGACCGGGCCGGCATCGACACCCTCACCGTGGGCGTCTTCTCCTGGTCCCTCACCCAACCCGCCGAGGACACCTACGACTTCACCGTCCTCGACGGCGTACTCGACCGGGCTGCGGCCGAGAACCGGCGGGTCTGCCTGGCCACCGGCACCGCGGCCCTCCCGCCCTGGCTCGCGCACAGGTACCCCGAGGTCAACCGCACCGACTTCGAGGGCCGCCGGCACCGCTACGGCCAGCGCCACAACTTCTGCCCCAGCTCACCGGCGTACCGCGGACTCGCCACCGCGATGGCGGACCGGCTCGCCGAACGGTACGCGGACCACCCCGCGCTGCTCGCCTGGCACATCAACAACGAGTACGGCGGGCTCTGTTACTGCGAGCTGTGCGCCGACGCCTTCCGGGACTGGCTGCGGGACCGGTACGGCACGCTCGACGCCCTCAACGACGCCTGGTGGACGACCTTCTGGTCGCACCGCTACATCGACTTCGCGGAGATCGAGCCGCCGAGCGCCCTCACCGAGCACTGGCGGGGCCCCGACCACACCGCCTTCCAGGGCATCACGCTCGACTACCTCCGCTTCACCACCGACGCGCTGCTCGGCTGCTTCCTCGCCGAGAAGGAGGTGATCCGCTCCCATGACCCGGTCACCCCCGTCACGACCAACTTCATGGGCATGTTTCGCCCCCTCGACTACCACCGCTGGGCGCCCCACCTCGACTTCGCCTCCTGGGACAGCTACCCGCCCCTCGACGCCCCGCCGACCTGGCCCGCCCTGGCCCACGACCTGATGCGCGGCCTCAAGGACGGCGCCCCCTTCTGGCTGATGGAGCAGACCCCGTCCACGACGGCCTGCCGGGACGTCAACCCGCTGCGCAGACCGGGGGAGCTGCGCCTGGCCACCTTCCAGGCGATCGCGCACGGCGCCGACGCGGCCCTGTACTTCCAGATGCGCGCCTCACGGGGAGCCTGCGAGAAGTACCACGGAGCGGTCATCGGCCACGCGGGCCGCGACGACACCCGCGTCTTCCGGGAAGTCGCCGCACTGGGCGCGGAGTTGGAGCTCCTGGGTGACGTCTCCCTGGGCGCCCGCACCCCCGCCCGCACCGCCGTGGTCTTCGACTGGGAGAGCTGGTGGGCCCTGGAGATCTCCGACGGCCCCTCGCGCCTGGTCCGATATCAGGAGGTGGTCCACGCCTACTACCGGGCCGCCCGCGAGGCCGGCGCAGACGTGGACGTCGTCCCCCGCACCGCCGACCTCACCCCGTACGACGTGGTCCTCGCCCCCGCCCTGCACATGGTCAAGGGCGACCTCGCCCCCCGCCTCGAAGCGGTGGCGGAACGCGGCGGCACGGTCCTCGCCACCTTCCTCTCCGGCCGCGTCGACATACACGACCGGGCCTTCCTCTCCGACGTCCCCGGCCCCCTCGCCCCCCTCATGGGCATCCGGATCGACGAATGGGACGCCCGTCCACCGGAGTTCGCCCAGCCCGTCCCCGAACTGGCCTCGCGGGGACGGCTCGTCTTCGAGATCGTGCGGCTCCGGGGCGCCGAGGCGGTCGCCACCTACGGCTCCGACTTCTACGCGGGGACGCCCGCCGTCACCCGCAACGCCCACGGGCGGGGCGAGGGCTGGTACGTCGCCACCGCCCTCGACCAGCCGGGCGTCGACCAGGTGGTCCGCCGCGTCCTGGCCCGCCACGACCTCGTCGGCCCCTACGCCGGCCACGAGGGCCTGGAGACGGCCACCCGGGTCGCCCCCGACGGCACCCGCCTGCTCTTCCTCCTCAACCACTCCGAGCAGAACGCGGAGTTGAAGGCCCACTCCACCGCCACCGACCTGCTCACCGGCAGACGGACCGAGGTCGGCGCCCCCCTGACCCTCGACCCGGGAGGCGTGGCGGTCCTGCGGCTTCAGTAGATCGTCCGCCCCCGCTCGTCCGGCACGCCCGACTTCCGGAAGAAGTAGCTGTTCACCTGATCACGCCACTCGCGGGCGCTGCGGAGCTGCTCCTCGAACCGCTCCGTCACCCGTGCGTGGCGCTCCGGGGCCACGAGACCCGCCAGCGAGGCCCACACCTCCCGGGCCGCCTCCACCTCCGCCACACCCTCGAAGTGTGTGTCGTAGATGTGCTGGATCACCGTCTTGCCGCTCTTCAGCCTGTGCCCGTACGCCACGTGGTGGAAGAACAGCAGCAGCTCGTCCGGGCAGGTCTCCACCGACTCGTACACCTCGGCCCAGGGCTTGGCGTACTGCCCGGCGTACCCGGTCCCGGTCGCCACGCTCCGGTCGACTCCGACGCCGTCACGGTCGGCGAAGTGGTAGGTGCCCCACGGGCTGTACTCGTAGCCGTCGACGCCGGGCCCGTAGTGGTGCCCCGGCTGGACCATGAACCCGACGCCGAGGGGAGCGGTGTACTTCTCGTACGTCCGCCACGAACCGCCCAGGACCGAGCGCAGACCCGCGGTGAGCCTCGGCTCGCCCCCGAAGGTGAGCCCGATCCACTCGTCGAGGACCCGGCCCGGATCGGCGCCCGGATCCCAGGCCAGCCGTCCGAACGTGTACAGGTTGGCCTGCGCCAGCGGATGACCGGTCCAGAACGGGTCGTCCCCGACGTTGGACACCGCGACGAGCCCGCCGCGCGCCAGCTCGCCGACCGTGGACCCGCCGCCGATCCCGAAGCGCAGCACCTCGCTCCACATCGGCCCCAGCCAGCACACGTGCCGCTGCTGCCCGGTGTACTCCTGCGTCGCCTGGAGCTCCACCGCCAGCCGCGTGCCCGGCATCGCCCCGATCAGCGGGGAGACCGGCTCCCGCACCTGGAAGTCCATCGGCCCGTGCTTGACCTGGAGGACGGCGTTGTCCGCGAACTCCCCGTCCAGCGGCACGAAATGGTCGTACGCGGCCCGCGCCCGGTCGGTCGAGCGGTCCCGCCAGTCCTGGCGGTGGTCGTAGACGAAGGCCCGCCAGTGGACCGTACCGCCGTACGGCTCCAGAGCGGCGGCCAGCATGTTGGCCCCGTCGGCATGCGAGCGCCCGTACGCGAACGGGCCCGGCTGCCCCTCGGAGTCGGCCTTCACCACGAACCCGCCGAAGTCGGGAATCGCCGCGTACACCCGGGCGGTCGTCTCCGCCCACCACGCCCGCACCGACGCGTCCAGCGGATCGGCCGTGGGCAGCCCGCCCAGCACCAGCGGCGCGGCGAAGGTCACCGACAGATGGACCCGGATCCCGTACGGCCGCAACGTCCCCGCGATGGCGGCCACTTCACCGATCCGGTCGGTCAGCAGCCGCGCCTCGGCCGCGTGCACGTTGACGTTGTTGACGGCCACGGCGTTGATCCCGCAGGCGGCGAGCAGCCTGCCGTACGCCCGCACCCGCTCCAGGTCCCCGCGCGCCCGCCCGTCCGCCCAGAACAGCGACCCGCCGGCGTACCCGCGCTCCACCTGGCCCATCACCGGGTGCACGGCCACGTTGTCCCAGTGGTCGAGCATGCGCAGAGCCAACTGGGGCTGATGGAGGGCAGGTTGAGCCTCGCCGTGGAACGCCGCCTCCCCGAGCCGGACCACATGGAAGAACCCGTACAGCAGCCCGCGCGCGCCGGACGCCGTGACGGTCGTACAGCCGTCACGGCGTCCGTGCACGAACCCCTCGGAGCCGTCGTCGCCGGCCAGCTCCAACACCAGGTCAGGGGCGCCGGGTTCACGCGAGACGGTTCCTCCGAACCGCTCGCGGGCCGCGGCCACCTCACCGCGGACCGTGTCCACCAGGGGACCCGAACCGCGGATCAGGGTCCGCCGGGTGCCGATCGGCCGGAACGCCCCGTCCGGCAGCCAGGCCGGATCGACACCCTGCATGAGACCCCCAACGCGTCTGCTCAGGCGAGCAGTTCGACTTCCGCGACCACCGCCTCACCGTCGAGGACGAGACGGTACTTCCCGTACGTACCCGCGGACCTCACGGTGAACGCCCGTGTCTGCCGGTCCCACGCGAAGGTCTCCCCGGACCGCCGGTCGAGGGTCTTCCACGTGGTCCCGTCGTCCGAGCCCTGGAGCGTCCAGCCGGTCGGCGCCTTCGTACGGTCCGACGACGAGGTCAGCGTGTACTGGACCCCCTTGACCTCGCCGGACACCGGAAGGTCCACCGAGGTCACGGTCGCGTCCGTGGCCGACGTGTTGTCGAACAGCGCCCCGTCACCGGAGAGCACGTCCGCACGCGGCGTCGGCACCTCGTCGTCCTGGGTGATCGACACGGGGGCCGCGTTCTTCCCCGTGCCCCACTTGGACGGCCGCGAGCCCATGTCGAAGTCGAGGACGGCACCCTTGGCCAGGACCGAGTGGGGGAGCGAAGTCGACTTCCAGGGCTTGCCGTTGACCTTCAGGCCCTGCACGTACACGTTCCGCGCACTGTTCTCCGGGGCCCTGACCACCAGGTCCCGGCCGTTCTCCAGATGGACCGTGGCCTTGGTGAACAGCGGGGAGCCGACGGCGTACTCGCCGCTTCCCATCACCAGCGGGTAGAAGCCCAGGGCCGAGAACAGGTACCAGGCCGACTGCTCGCCGTTGTCCTCGTCGCCGTGGTAGCCCTGCCCGATCTCGCTGCCGACGTACAGGCGCGACAGCACCTCACGGACGTTCCTCTGCGTCTTCCAGGGCTGGCCCGCCGCGTCGTACATGTAGTTGACGTGGTGGGCGACCTGGTTGGAGTGGCCGTACATGCCCATCCGGACGTCCCGCGCCTCGGTCATCTCGTGGATGACCCCGCCGTAGGAGCCGACGAACTCCGGCGCGGCCGTCTCGGGCGTCGCGAAGTACTCGTCCAGCTTCTCGGCGAGCCCGGATCGGCCGCCGTACAGGTTGGCGAGGCCCCGGCTGTCCTGCGGGGCGGTGAAGGCGTACCCCCAGCCGTTGGTCTCGGTGTAGTCGTAGCCCCACACCCGCGGGTCGTAACTCGACGAGTCCACCCGCCACTTGCCGTCGGCGTCCCGGCCCTGGAAGAAGCCCGCCTTCGTGTCGAAGAGGTTCACGTAGTCCCGGGCCCGGTTGAGGAAGTACTCCGACTCCTCCTTGTAGCGCTTCTCACCGGTCTTCGCGTAGAGCGCCTGGCCCATGCGGGCGATGCCGTAGTCGTTGAGGTAGCCCTCCAGCGCCCAGGACAGGCCCTCGTGGGTGTCGGTGCTGGTGTAGCCGAGGAAGGGCGAGGTCTCCATGCCCTTGCGGCCCACACCGGAGGACGGGGGCGCGACCGTGGCGTTCTTCAGGGCCGCGTCGTACGCCGACTTCGCGTCGAAGTCGACGCCCTTGACGTATGCGTCCGCGAAGGCCACGTCCGAGGACGTGCCGGTCATCAGGTCGGCGTAGCCGGGCGAGGACCAGCGCGAGGTCCAGCCGCCGTCCTTGTACTGCTGGACGAACCCGTCCACCATCTCGCCCGCCTGCGAGGGCGTCAGCAGCGAGTACGCGGGCCACGTGGTCCGGTAGGTGTCCCAGAAGCCGTTGTTGACGTACACCTTGCCGTCCACGATCTTCGCCCCGGTGTGCGTCGGGGTGTCGGGGGACGGCATCGGGGAGAACGGCGACGCGTACTGGTACTTCGAACCCACCTTCTCGAAGCCGGAGTTGGGGTACAGGTACAGCCGGTACAGGCTGGAGTACAGCGTGGTGAGCTGGTCCTGCGTGGCGCCCTCCACCTCGACCTTGCCGAGGATCCGGTCCCACTGCCCGCGGGCGAGGTCCCGGACCTTCTCGAAGGAGGTGCCGTCCGGGATCTCCTGGCGCAGGTTGTCCTTGGCCTGGTCGAGGCTGATCAGCGAGGTCGCCAGCCGCAGCGTGACGGTCCGGTCGGCGCCGGCGTCGAAGCGCAGGTACCCCTTGACCCCGCTGGACGAGCCGTCCGTCACCGGCTTGTCGAAGACGCCGTAGACGAAGAGCCGGGTGGCCCCGGTCGACAGCCCGGACTTCACGTCCGAGTACCCGGTGATCACCCCCGCGTCCTTGTCGAGCGAGAGCCCGGCCTGGTCGGTGACGTTGTCGAAGAGGACGCTCGCGTCGTCGCCCGGGAAGCTGAAGCGCAGGGCCGCCGCGTGGTCGGTCGGCGCCATCTCCGCCTTCAGCCCGTTCTCGAACCGCACCCCGTAGTAATACGGCCGGGCGGTCTCGTTCTCGTGCCGGAAGGCCAGCTCGCGCGCCTCCCGGCCGGTGTCCGGGGTGCCGGAGGCGGCCGACGGCATCACCTGGAAGGTCTGCCGGTCGCCCATCCACGGGCTGGGCTCGTGGCTCGCGCTGAACGCCTGGATCGTCGGCAGGTTGTCGTCGTTGTTCGCACGTGCGTAGTCGTACAGCCAGCTCAGCGAGGACGCGTTGGTCACCGGCGTCCAGAAGTTGAAGCCGTGCGGCACGGCCGTCGCCGGGAAGTTGTTGCCGCGCGAGAAGCCGCCGCTGGAGTTGGTGCCCCGGGTGGTCAGCGCGTAGTCGGCCAGATGTGCCTTGGGCTGCTCGGGCGCGGCCCGCTCCAGCGTGATGTCGTCCAGCCAGCCGCGGAACTTCGCCGGCCCGCTCGGGGAGTCGTAGGCGACGAGGATGCGGTCGACGGTCTTGCCGGCCGCGACCGATCCGATGCGCGCGGCGACGTTGTTCCACTGGTTGACGTAGAGCGCCTTCGAGGCGCCCTGCCCCCGTGGCGAGAGCGTGAATCCGTGTTGGTCACGCGCCCCGAGGTCGCTCAGGAACGTGCCGTCGGTGAAGGCGAGGTCCACCGCCGTGTTGGTCGAGTCGTAGTCCCGGTCGCCGTCCACCATCGACGGGTAGATCCGGTACGACAGCCGGGTCAGCTTGTCGACCCGCACGTTCACGTCGAAGATCTTGTTGTACGAGTAGGCCCGGCCCTCGGCCGTGTGCCGTCCGGCGTAACGCAGGGACTTCTTTCCGGTGAACCCGGCGCCCGCCTTCGCGGTGGGCGATCCGGTCGGGCTGCGGTCCACCAGCGAGAGCATGTCCGGCGGGACCGGCCCGTCGCTCTCCCCGGTGGAGAACTGCACGTCGGCGAGCTGGACGATGCCCGCGCCGTGGTTCGCCGTGATGTCCAGCCGGAAGTGCTGGTACTCGGCGACGGCGTCCGCCGGGACGGCGTACGACTTCGTCTGGAACCGCTCGGGGAAGCTCTCGCCCGCCCGGGTGTCGAGGGTCTTCCAGTCCTTGCCGTCGGTGGAGCCCTTGAGCGTCCAGTCCCTCGGGTCGCGCTCGTCGGCGTCGTTCGCCGAGGTGAGCGCGTAGGTGACCGCCTTCACCGGCTTGTCCAGGTCGAACTCCGCCCAGCCGGTGGACGCGAAGGCCAGCCACTTGGTGCTCGGCTCGCTGTCGGCGAGGTTCTCCTTCACCTCGCCCCCGGAGGCGTTCTCGGCGCTCGCCCGGACGTCGGTGACCCGGTCGGTGACATTGCCCGGGATACCGGTGCGGTAACCGCCGTCGACGCCGGACGCCCTGCCGCCGTCGACCGTGCTGAGCCAGTCGGGGGCCGGCTCTCCCGCCTCGAAGGAGGAGGCGAACCCCTCGTCGGCCGGGGCGGGGGCCTCGGGCAGGGCGACCGCCGCGCCCTGCGAGCCCACCGTCACGCAAAAGGCGGCCGTGATCACGACCGCCGTACTCCGTCTGAGCCGAGTTCTGTACCGATCCATCGGCGAGTTCCCTCCCTGCACAAGGACGGACAACGTTGTCACACAATCCGTGCAAGGATCAGTAGGGGCCCAAGTGGACAAGGATGTCAAGGGTGTTGGGTGTGGCATTCGGGGCCTATGTCGCGGATTTTTCCGGCAAGCTTCGCACAGGGCGCTCATATTTCCGCGAGGTCTCAACTCGAAAACACCCATGGCCAACATTGCATTCGATCTTGCTCACTCGGCCGGAAGTGGACTATACCTGTCGGCGATTCACCCCTCTTGCACGAACCTGCTTGACCTGACCGCGGTGCCGGGGAGGATCCGGTTCACCGCCTGAGTCCTGGAGAAGGCGAGGACTTGAGCATGGGATCCACTTCCGCAGACAGCCACGGTGACGCGGGTGTCGGCCGCCGCGATCTGATCAAGCGGTCGGCCGCACTCGGCCTGGCCGCTGTTCCCGCGACCGGTTTCCTCTCCGCCTGCGCGAGCGGCGGCGGCGACGATTCGAGTGACGACAGCACCAAGGGCACGACCTCGAAGGACAACCCCTTCGGCGCGGCGAAGGGCAGCAAGCTCGACGTCGTGATCTTCAAGGGCGGCTACGGCGACGACTACGCCAAGGCCTGGGAGGCCGACTTCCAGAAGAAGCTCGGGATCACCTCCACCCACACCGGCACCCAGGAGATCACCGGAAAGCTCCAGCCGCGCTTCAACGCCGGCAACCCGCCGGACATCGTCGACGACTCCGGCGCCCAGCAGATCAAGGTCGACGTCCTCTACAAGAACGGGCAGTTGCTCGACCTCGCCGAGGTCCTGGACGCCCCCGCCATCGACGACCCGAGCAAGAAGGTCCGCGACCTCATCATCCCGGGGACCCTCGACGCGGGTCTCCAGGGCGGCAAGGTCGTCGCCCTCAACTACATCTACACGGTCTGGGGCCTGTGGTACTCCGGCAAGCTCTTCAAGGAGAAGGGCTGGGAGGAGCCCAAGACCTGGGACGACTTCCTCGCCGTCTGCCAGGACGCCAAGAAGCAGGGCATCGGCGGCCTGGCCCACCAGGGCAAGTACCCGTACTACATCAACGTCGCCATCATGGACCTGATCGCCAAGAAGGGCGGTCTGGACGCCATGAAGGCGATCGACAACCTCGACCCCAAGGCCTTCGTCGGCTCGGACGCGGCCCAGGCCGGCGTCGAGGCGATCTACGAGGTGGTCGAGAAGGGCCTGTTGATGCCCGGCACCAACGGCCTGACCCACACCGAGTCCCAGACCCGCTGGAACCAGTACAAGGCCGCCTTCATCACCTGCGGTTCCTGGCTGGAGAACGAGCAGCTCAAGCAGACGCCCGCGGACTTCGACATGAAGTTCATGCCGATGCCCCTGCTGCCCGACAGCTCGCTGCCCTTCGAGGCGATCCGGGCCGGTTCCGGTGAGCCCTTCATCATCCCGTCGAAGGCCAACAACCTCCCGGGCGCCAAGGAGTTCATGCGCCGCATGCTCTCCAAGGAGTGGTCGACCCTCTTCGCCAAGGAGGCGAACTCCCTCACCATCCTCAAGGACGGCGTGGACCCGAGCGTGAAGCTGCGCCCGGGCACCCAGTCCACCGTCGAGGCCTCCAAGGCGGCCGGTGACGACACCTTCCGTTACCTGTACACCGAGTGGTACAGCGAGATGGGAGCGGCCATCGAGGCCGCGTCCAACGAGCTGATGGCCAAGCGCATCCAGCCGAAGGAGTGGCTGAAGCGGGCCCAGGCCGCGGTCGACAAGCAGGCCAAGGACCCGGCCTCCAAGAAGAACCACCGGGACTGACCGCAACGCCGTTTCCCGGGCCGGAGCACTCCGGCCCGGGAAGGGACACCAGGGGCAGGAATCGCCAATGCGCAAAGGGCAGTACAGGTTCGTCGCGGGATTTCTCTTCGCTCCCGTGGCGCTCTACCTGATCTTCGTGATCTGGCCGTACATCCAGACGATCGGCTATTCGCTGACCGACTGGAAGGGGCAGTCGCAGACGTTCAAGTTCATCGGCCTGGACAACTACAAGGCGCTGTTCCAGGACGACGTCTTCATGCAGGCCATCTGGCACAACATCCTGTTCCTGATCTTCATCCCGGTGATCACGATTCTGCTCGCCCTGTTCTTCGCGTTCATGCTGAACGCGGGTGGGCGCAGCAAGGCCGGCGGGGTGCGGGGAGTCGCCGGATCGCAGATCTACAAAGTCGTCTACTTCTTTCCGCAGGTGCTGTCGCTGGCGATCGTCGCGGTGCTGTTCAACGCGGTGTACCGCAGTGACGGCGGCGGCCTGCTGAACGGATTCCTGATCAAACTCGGCCTGGTCGACGCCGAGAATCCCATGGAATGGCTCAACGAGCCCAACCTGGTGCTGTGGATGCTGGTCATCGCCGTGGTCTGGCACGGGGTCGGCTTCTATCTGGTGCTCTTCTCGGCCGCGATGCAGTCCATTCCGAAGGACATCTACGAGGCCGCGCTCATCGACGGCGCGGGCCGCAACCAGTCCTTCTTCCGCATCACCCTGCCGCTGCTGTGGGACACCGTGCAGACCGCCTGGGTCTATCTGGGCATTGTCGCGATGGACATGTTCGTGCTGGTGTCGTCGATGACCCAGAACATGGGCGCCTACGGCGGTGGCCCCGACCATCACAGCGATGTGATGTCGACGGTGATGATGCGCAACTTCCAGTACTTCGGCAAGAGCGGATACGCCTGCGCGATGGGCGTCGTCATGCTGCTGCTCACCCTGGTCCTGTCCGTGGTCATGCTGCGTGCCACCCGCCGCGACCGCGTCGAGTTCTGAGCGGGAGAGATACGACGATGAGCGCACCCATCAAGGAAACCGCCGCCGTCCCGGCCCAGCGGACCCAGGGCACCGCCCCGGCCCGCCCCGGCGGCGAGCGAAACGAGGGCGTGGTCCTGAACGCCTTCTCGCACGGCTTCCTCGCGCTGTGGGCCCTGCTGATCGTGCTGCCACTGCTGTGGCTGGTGCTCAGCTCCTTCAAGACCGACGCCCAGATCGGCGGCTCGGCCTTCGGCTGGCCGCAGAACTGGTCCCTGGACGTCTTCGGGCGGGCCTGGGACAAGGGCATCGGCGACTACTTCCTGAACACCGTCATCGTGCTGGTCTTCTCGGTGCCGCTGACGATGCTGCTCGGTTCCATGGCCGCCTACGTCCTGGCCCGCTACGAGTTCTGGGGCAACAGGTTCCTGTACTTCTTCTTCGTCGCGGGCGCGATGTTCCCGGTGTTCCTGGCCCTGGTCCCGCTGTTCTTCATGGTGAAGCGGCTGGACATGCTGAACACCTACCAGGGGCTGATCCTGGTGTACGTCGCGTACTCGATGCCGTTCACGGTCTTCTTCATGCACGCGTTCTTCCGGACGCTGCCCACGGCCGTGTTCGAGGCCGCGGTTCTCGACGGCGCCTCGCACACCCGGACGTTCTTCCAGGTGATGCTGCCGATGGCGAAGCCGGGACTGATCAGTGTCGGCATCTTCAACACCCTCGGCCAGTGGAACCAGTTCATCCTGCCCACGGTGCTGATGCAGCCGCAGAGCGGTGACGATCCGGAGCGCTATGTGCTCACCCAGGGACTGATCCAGCTCCAGCAGCAGATGGGGTACGCCTCGGACCTTCCGGTGCTGTTCGCCGGGGTCACCATCGCCATGGTCCCGATGCTGGTGGTGTACCTGTCCTTCCAGCGCCAGGTGCAGGCGGGCCTGACGTCGGCGACCTTGAAGTAGCGCTCCGCGAGCGCACGTGAGCGCACCGTCCCCGGCTTCGGTGACGGTGCGCTCACGTGTGCCCTACACCCCGGATACTGTTCAACCTCTTGACGGGAGGCGACCCGAACGGCTCAGCTTAGAGTTCACTAGTTGGACATAGACGGGGCCTCATCGATGCGGTCCCGCGCGCAGGAGGTCGTCGTGGAGACTCCGGGGTCGCAGTCGTCGCTGCACCGAGCCAACCTGGAGCGGGTCGTGCGGGCCGTACGGCTGGCCGGGTCGCTCACGCAGGCGGAGATCGCACGGACCACGGGACTGTCCGCCGCGACCGTCTCCAACATCGTCCGTGAACTCAAGGACGGCGGAACCGTCGAGGTCACGCCCACGTCGGCGGGTGGCCGGCGGGCCCGCGCGGTCTCCCTGAGCGGGGACGCGGGCATCGTCATAGGGGTGGACTTCGGGCACACCCATTTGCGCGTCGCGGTCGGGAACCTCGCGCACCAGGTGCTCGCCGAGGAGTCCGAGCCGCTGGACGTGGACGCCTCCTCCAGTCAGGGCTTCGACCGGGCGGAGCAGCTCGTCACCCGGCTGATCGAGGCGACCGGCGTGGACCGCACGAAGATCGCCGGGGTGGGCCTCGGCGTGCCCGGGCCCATCGACCTGGAGTCGGGCTCCCTGGGCTCCTCCGCCATCCTGCCGGGCTGGATCGGTACCAAGCCCGCCGAGGAGCTCCAGGAACGCCTCGGCGTGCCCGTTCACGTGGACAACGACGCCAACCTCGGCGCCCTGGGCGAGCTGGTCTGGGGCAGTGGCCGGGGGGTGCGCGACCTGGCGTACATCAAGGTCGCGAGCGGTGTCGGGGCCGGCCTGGTGATCAGCGGGAAGATCTATCGGGGCCCGGGTGGCACGGCGGGAGAAATCGGGCATATTACTCTTGATGAGTCCGGCCCCGTCTGCCGTTGCGGCAACCGCGGCTGCCTGGAGACGTTTGCGGCCGCGCGCTATGTGCTCCCGCTGCTCCAGTCCAGTCACGGCACCGATCTCACCATGGAAGGCGTCGTTCGACTCGCACGGGACGGAGACCCTGGCTGCCGTCGGGTGATCGCCGACGTCGGCCGACACATCGGCAGTGGAGTCGCCAATCTCTGCAACTTGCTGAACCCGAGCCGAGTCGTCCTGGGCGGTGATCTCGCCGAGGCCGGTGAGCTGGTGCTCGGACCGATCCGGGAGTCCGTCGGCCGCTACGCGATCCCCAGCGCGGCACGTCAACTGTCCGTGCTTCCAGGGGCACTTGGAGGTCGCGCGGAGGTGCTCGGAGCACTCGCCCTCGCCCTCAGCGAGATGGGTGATTCGACCCTTTTGGACGGCACGCTGCACGCTGCGGCGCCTGCGTTCACTTAGAGAACGCACGACGTCGTTGCCATCTCGTTAAGTATTTACTTCTTGACGTCGCACGTGCGGCCGAGTTGACTTCCAGCCACCTCGGCCGCAACGACGCGGCCTCGTCAGGGAGGTTTCTCAAGTGAACACGCTCATGCGTCGTGCCGCCGTGTCCGTAGCGATTTCGGCGCTCGCCGTCTCGGTCGCCGCCTGTGGCAAGGCCGGCGACGACGACAACGGCAGTGACAGCAGCAGCTCCGGTGCCGGCGGCAAGTCCATCGGCCTGCTCCTGCCCGACAACGTCACCGCGCGGTACGAGAAGTTCGACAAGCCGTACTTCGAGGCCAAGGTCAAGGAGCTGTGCAGCGACTGCACCGTCTCCTACGCCAACGCCGCGGCCGACCCGGCCAAGCAGGCCCAGCAGATGAGCAGCATGGTGACCAAGGGCGTCAAGGTCATCGTCGTCTCCGCCCAGGACTCCGCCGCCATCAAGTCCTCCATCGCCTCCGCGGTGAGCAAGGGCGTCAAGGTCGTCGCGTACGACCGTCTGGCCCAGGGCCCGGTCTCCGCGTACGTCTCCTTCGACAACGTCAAGGTCGGCGAGCTCCAGGGTCAGGCCCTGCTCGACGCCCTCGGCTCCAAGGCGACCCCCAAGGCGAACGTCGTCATGATCAACGGTGACGACGCCGACCCGAACGCCGCCCAGTTCAAGGAGGGCGCGCACAAGGTCCTCGACGGCAAGGTCAAGATCGCCTACGAGCAGTCCGGCCTGTGGAAGGACACCGTCGCCGCGCAGAAGATGTCCGCGGCCATCACGCAGCTCGGTGCCAAGAACATCGCGGGCGTCTACGCCGCCAACGACGGCATGGCCGGTGGTATCGCCAACACCCTCAAGGGCGCCGGCATCAGCAGCATCCCGCTGACCGGTCAGGACGCCGAGCTCGCCGCCATCCAGCGGATCGTCGCCGGCACCCAGTCGGCCACCGTCTACAAGCCCTACAAGGGCGAGGCCGACAACGCCGCCGAGCTCGCGGTCAACCTGCTCCAGGGCAAGGACATCAAGTCCCTCGCCGAGACCGAGGTCACCAGCGGTTCCGGTGACAAGGTCCAGGCGAAGCTGCTGACCCCGGTCTCGGTCACCGTCAAGAACATCAAGGACACGGTCGTCAAGGACGGTCTCTACACCGTCGCCGACATCTGCACCGCGGACTACGCCGCCGCGTGCAAGAAGGCCGGCCTCCAGTAGGTCCCGCTGAGCCACCGGGGCGCGTCCTTCGACGGATCCGCCCCGGCAGGCAGGCACAGAGCCTGTCCGGCGCCCGCACCGCCTTCATACCCCGCTGCGGGGCGGGCGCCGGACGGAATCATGGCGGACGCAGCCGTTGCCAAGAGGCATCGGCCGCGCGCATGTTCGACTAGTAAATCCGTGCTCACGACACAACTCGTCAGTCGAGTGCTACGAGCCTGAGTGTCCCGAGCACAACCCCTCCGCGCCTTACCCCAAGCGCGGCATCCCCGCCGGTCAGGCGGCGAAGGAGATGGTTCACGTGTCCGCTACGCCCGTGCTGGCGTTGCGCGGAGTCTCCAAGCGATTCGGTGCGGTGCAGGCCCTCACCGATGTCGAACTGGAGGTCCACGCCGGAGAAGTGGTCGCCCTGGTCGGCGACAACGGCGCCGGAAAGTCCACGCTGGTCAAGACGATCGCCGGTGTTCACCCCATCGATGAGGGCGTCATCGAGTGGGACGGCAACCCGGTCAGCATCAACAAGCCGCACGACGCCCAGGGACTCGGCGTCGCGACGGTCTACCAGGACCTCGCCCTGTGCGACAACCTCGACGTGGTCGGCAACCTCTACCTCGGACGCGAGCTGCTGCACCGCGGCATCATCGACGAGGTCACGATGGAGCAGAAGGCCCGCGAGCTGCTGAGCACGCTCTCCATCCGCATCCCGAGTGTGCGCATCCCGATCGCGAGTCTGTCCGGCGGTCAGCGCCAGGTCGTCGCCATCGCGCGCGCCCTGATCGGCGACCCCAAGGTCGTGATCCTGGACGAGCCCACCGCCGCCCTCGGTGTCGAGCAGACCGCACAGGTCCTCGACCTCGTCGAGCGACTGCGCGAGCGCAACCTCGGCGTCATCCTCATCAGCCACAACATGGCCGACGTGAAGGCGGTCGCCGACACGGTCGCCGTGCTGCGTCTGGGCAGGAACAACGGCTCCTTCCCGGTGAAGGACACCAGTCAGGAAGAGATCATCTCCGCCATCACCGGTGCCACGGACAACGCCGTGACCCGTCGTGCGGGGCGTCGCAGCACGGAGGCCGCGAAGTGAGCGACACAAGCAAGGTTTCCAAGGCGGACGCGGCGAAGGGGCAGCAGACCACCGTCGCCCCCGCCGACGACCCCACCGCCGCGTCGATCTCCGTCGTCGACCCCCGGCTGCTGGTCCGCGAAGAGGGCTTCAAGGGCTACTGGACCGAGTTCACGCGCAAGGTCAAGGGCGGTGAGCTGGGCTCGCTGCCGGTCGTCGTCGGACTGATCGTCATCTGGACGATCTTCCAGCTCCAGAACGACCGCTTCCTGAGCGCCGACAACCTCTCCAACATCAGCTACTACCTGTCGGCCACCGGCATGCTCGCCATCGGCCTGGTGTTCGTCCTGCTGCTCGGCGAGATCGACCTGTCGGTCGGTTCGGTCAGCGGTCTGGCGTCGACCCTGTTCGCGGTGTTCGTGGTCGAACACGGCATGAACCCGTGGCTGTCGCTGATCCTGGCCGTCCTCACCGGTATCGCCGTCGGCGCGCTGCACGGCTGGTTCTTCGCCAGGATCGGTGTTCCGGCGTTCGTCGTCACCCTGGCCGGCTTCCTCGGCTGGAACGGTCTGATGCTGTGGCTGCTGGGCTCCAGCGGCACCATCAACATCCCGTCCGACTCGGGCCCGGTCCACCTGCTCGGCCAGAACTCGTTCTTCATGGACCAGGCCATCATCGGCGCGTACCTGCTGGCCGCGCTCGGTGTCGTCCTGACCCTCGTCGGCAACTTCGGTGAGCAGCGCCGCCGCAAGGCCGCGGGCGTGCCCTTCCGGCCGACCAGCGAGATCCTGATGCGCGTCGGAGCGCTCGCGGTGGCGTCCTTCGTCACGGCGGCCGTGCTGAACGACGCCGCCGGTGTCTCCAACGCCCTGGTGATCTTCCTGGCCGCCCTGGTGATCGTGGACTTCGTGCTGCGTCGCACGACCTACGGCCGCAAGGTCTTCGCGGTCGGCGGCGGCATCGAGGCGGCCCGTCGTGCCGGTATCAACGTGCCGATGATCCGCATCACCGTGTTCGCCATCTCCGGTGGGTTCGCGGCGATCGGCGGTATGTTCTTCGCCGGTCAGACCGCCAGCGCCACGCTGAGCGCCGGTGGCGGCAACACCCTGATGCTCGCCATCGCGGCGGCCGTCATCGGTGGTACCTCGCTGTTCGGTGGCCGCGGTTCGGTGTGGTCCGCGCTGCTGGGCATGCTGGTCATCCAGTCGATCCAGACCGGTCTGGACCTGCTGAACATGAACCAGTCGATCCAGTACATGATCACCGGTGGTGTTCTGCTCGGCGCGGTCGTCATCGACTCGGTGTCCCGAAAGTCTCAGAAGGCCGCTGGTCGCGGATAACACCGCAGGGCAGCGCCCTCCAGGTCGATCGTCTTGCCCGGCACCCGCGAGGTGCCGGGCAAGATTGTTCTCGGCGAACATTAGACTCGACACGCCCGGCAAAGCTCGATCAGCTCTAATGCAAGGAGGCACGGGGTGCCGCTGCTGACCCGTATCAGGGGACCGCGTGATCTGGACCGGCTCAGCCTTGAGGAGCTGGGCGGGCTGGCGGAGGAGATCCGGAGTTTCCTCGTCGGCGCGGTCTCCAAGACCGGCGGCCACCTCGGCCCCAACCTCGGTGTGGTCGAGCTGACCATCGCCCTGCACCGCGTCTTCGACTCGCCCAGGGACCGGGTGCTCTTCGACACCGGCCACCAGGCGTACGTGCACAAGCTGCTCACCGGCCGCCACGACTTCTCGAAGCTGCGCTCCAAGGGCGGCCTGTCCGGCTACCCCTCGCGCGCCGAGTCCGAGCACGACGTGATCGAGAACAGCCACGCCTCCACGGTGCTCGGCTGGGCCGACGGCCTCGCCAAGGCCAACCAGGTACTCAAACGCGAGGACCACGTCGTCGCCGTCATCGGTGACGGCGCCCTGACCGGCGGTATGGCCTGGGAGGCGCTGAACAACATCGCCGACGCCAAGGACCGGCCGCTCGTCATCGTCGTCAACGACAACGAGCGCTCCTACGCGCCGACCATCGGCGGCCTCGCGAACCACCTCGCGACCCTGCGCACCACCGACGGCTACGAGCGCTTCCTGGCCCGCGGCAAGGACCTCCTGGAGCGCACCCCGGTCGTCGGCCGCCCGCTCTACGAGACCCTGCACGGCGCCAAGAAGGGCCTCAAGGACTTCATCGCGCCCCAGGGCATGTTCGAGGACCTCGGACTGAAGTACGTCGGCCCCATCGACGGCCACGACCTCGAGGCGCTGGAGTCGGCGCTGGCCCGCGCCAAGCGGTTCAACGGCCCGGTGATCGTGCACTGCCTCACCGAGAAGGGCCGCGGCTACGAACCCGCCGAGCAGGACGAGGCCGACCGCTTCCACGGCATCGGCCCCATCCACCCCGACACCGGCCTGCCCATCAAGGCCGCCGCCGCGAGCTGGACCTCGGTCTTCGGCGACGAGATGGTCAAGCTCGGCCGGGAGCGCGAGGACATCGTCGCCATCACCGCGGCCATGCTCCAGCCGGTCGGCCTGAAGAAGTTCGCGGACACCTTCCCGGACCGCATCTACGACGTCGGCATCGCCGAGCAGCACGCGGCCGTGTCCGCGGCGGGCCTCGCCACCGGCGGACTGCACCCCGTCTTCGCGGTCTACGCCACCTTCCTCAACCGCGCCTTCGACCAGGTCCTCATGGACGTCGCCCTGCACAAGTGCGGGGTGACCTTCGTGCTCGACCGGGCCGGCGTCACCGGCGACGACGGCGCCTCGCACAACGGCATGTGGGACATGTCGATGCTGCAGGTCGTCCCGACGCTCCGGCTCGCCGCCCCGCGCGACGCCGAGCAGCTCCGCGCCCAGCTCCGCGAGGCCGTCCAGGTCGACGACGCGCCGACCGTGCTGCGCTACTCCAAGGGCGTCGTGGGCCCCGCCGTGCCCGCGGTGGGCACCGTCGGCGGCATGGACGTCCTGCGCGAGCCCGGCACGGACCGGCCCGACGTGCTCCTCGTCTCCGTCGGCGCCCTCGCCCCGATGTGCCTGGAGATCGCCGCGCTGCTCGACAAGCAGGGCATCTCCACCACCGTCGTCGACCCGCGCTGGGTCAAGCCCGTCGACGAGGCCATGGCCCCGCTCGCGGAGCGGCACCGCGTGGTCGTCACCGTCGAGGACAACAGCCGCGTCGGCGGTGTCGGTTCGGCGATCGCGCAGGCCCTGCGCGACGCGGGCGTGGACGTCCCGCTGCGCGACTTCGGCATCCCGCCGCGCTTCCTCGACCACGCCTCCCGCGCCGAGATCATGGCGGAGATCGGCCTGACCGCGCCGGACATCGCCCGCCAGGTCACGGGGCTGGTCTCCAAGCTGGACGGCCGGTACGACAGCGCCCCGGCCGAGGCCGAGGCCGCCCGCGACTAGGGCCTGTCCGGCGGATCAGGCCGGCTGCAAGAAACAGTGCCGATCGGCGACGCCGGCATGATCCGCCGGACAGGCCCTGGGCCCGCCGACAGGGCCGAACGGGCCGGTCGCACCACTCTTGACAGTGGTGTGACCGGCCCGTTCGCGTGAATCCCGCCATGCCGGGGCATACGACCTACGCCCCCTCTCGATCATGTCGAGGACGACACAGCGTGGGAGGTACCCGTGAGCAGCACCCTCTTCCGGACGAAGAAGGTCGAGCAGTCCATCCTCGATACCGAGGAGCCAGAGCACGCGCTCAAGAAGTCCTTGTCCGCGCTGGACCTGACCGTCTTCGGCGTCGGTGTCATCATCGGCACCGGCATCTTCGTCCTGACCGGCACCGTCGCCAAGAACAACGCCGGCCCGGCGGTCGCCCTGGCCTTCGTCGTGGCCGGCGTCGTCTGCGCGCTCGCCGCGCTCTGCTACGCCGAGTTCGCCTCCACCGTCCCGGTGGCCGGCTCGGCGTACACCTTCTCGTACGCCTCCCTCGGGGAACTGCCCGCCTGGATCATCGGCTGGGACCTGGTCCTGGAGTTCGCGCTGGGCACGGCGGTGGTGTCGGTCGGCTGGTCCGGCTACATCGCCTCGCTGCTGGACAACGCGGGCTGGCACCTGCCGGCCGCGCTCGGCAGCCGCGACGGGGCCGACGGCTTCGGCTTCGACATCCTCGCCGCCGCGCTCGTCCTGGTGCTCACCGGCATCCTCGTGCTCGGCACCAAGCTCTCCGCGCGCGTGACCTCGATCGTCGTGGCCATCAAGGTGACGGTCGTCCTGACCGTGATCATCGCCGGTGCCTTCTTCGTCAAGGGCGACAACTACGACCCGTTCGTCCCGAAGGCGCAGGACGTGCCGGCCGGTGACAGTCTCCAGTCGCCGCTGATCCAGCTCATGTTCGGCTGGGCGCCCTCCAACTTCGGCGTGATGGGCATCTTCACCGCCGCCTCCATCGTCTTCTTCGCCTTCATCGGCTTCGACGTCGTCGCCACGGCCGCCGAGGAGACCAGGAACCCGCAGCGCGACATGCCCCGCGGCATCCTCGGCTCCCTCCTCATCTGCACGACCCTCTACGTGGCCGTGTCGATCGTCGTGACCGGCATGCAGAAGTACACGGACCTGTCCATCACGGCCCCGCTCGCGGACGCCTTCAAGGCCACCGGCCACCCCTGGTTCGCGGGCTTCATCAGCTTCGGCGCCGCGGTCGGCCTCACGACGGTCTGCATGATCCTGCTGCTGGGCCAGACCCGGGTCTTCTTCGCGATGAGCCGCGACGGACTGCTGCCCACGTTCTTCTCCCACGTCCACCCGAAGTTCCGGACCCCGCACCGCCCGACGATCCTGCTCGGCGTGATCATCGCGATCGTCGCCGGCTTCACGCCCCTGAGCGAACTCGCCGAACTGGTCAACATCGGCACCCTGTTCGCCTTCGTGGTCGTCGCCATCGGCGTGGTCATCCTCCGCAAGTCCCGCCCCGACCTGCCCCGGGCCTTCCGCACCCCGTGGGTGCCGGTCATCCCGATCCTGTCGGTGGCGGCCTCCCTCTGGCTGATGCTCAACCTCCCGGCCGAGACCTGGCTGCGGTTCGCGATCTGGATGGTCCTCGGCTTCGCCGTGTACTTCCTCTACGGCCGCACCCACAGCCGTCTCGCCCGACGCACGGAGACGCCGGCCGGCCACACCGAGTAACACATACGTTCCGCCTGCCCGGCCTCGTATGTCCTGCTCAGCAGGGGATACGGGGCCGGATAGCGTGCGCCCATGCCCGCAGAGCTCCTGCTCCCGTCACCCTCCGTACCCGGATCGCGCGGGGCGTACTGGAGCCGGCTGCTGCCCCCGCTCGCGGCCCTGGCCTGCGTCACGAGGATCCCGTCCTTCACCCGCCCCCTGTGGAACCCGGACGAGGGCTATCTCGCCGTCCAGGCACGGCTGCTGGCGCACGGCGGACAGCTCTACGACACGGTCGTCGACCGCAAGCCGCCGTTGGTGCCGTGGCTCTACGAGGCCGCGTTCGCGGTCACGGGCTCCGGCACGCTGACCGGGGTGCGGGTCCTCGCGGTCCTCGCCCAGTTCCTCACCGCCGCCCTGCTGGCCTCGCTGGCCCGCCGCCGCTGGGGCGACACGTCCGGCCGTACCGCCGGTGTCCTGTACCTGCTGGTCTCCGTGGGGCTGAACCCCGAGGACGCGCAGGCCGCCACCTTCGAGGTGTTCCTGCTGCCCTGCACGGCCGCGGCGATGTGGTGCGCGGACCGGCGGCGCTGGGGCGCGGCGGGCACGGCGGTCGCCTGCGCCTTCCTCACCAAGCAGACGGGCGGAGCCGTCCTGCTGCCGGTGCTGTGGCTGTACGTCACCTCGGGCGCCCGGCGCGAAGGTGTGCTGCGGCCGGCCGCGGGGGCGGTGCTTCCGGTGCTGGGCGCGGCGCTGGCCACGGACCCGGCGGGCTTCGTGTTCTGGACGGTGACCGGCTCGGGCGCGTACGCGACCCTGACCGGCTCCGAACTCCACGTCCTGGCAAGGGGTCTGGTCAACACCGGGATCGTGGCGGTGGCCTGCGCCGGCCTGATCGTGCCTGTGGTACGGGGCCGGCGCGCACCGACGACGGACCTGTGGCTGTGGCTGCTCGCGTCCGGGGCAGGAATGCTGCTCGGCCTCCACTTCTTCGGCCACTACTACCTCCCGCTCCTCCCGCCGGCCGCGCTCCTGGCCACGGCGGCGCTGCGCGCGGTGCCGTACGACCGCACGGCCACCGCGGTGTTCACGTCGGCCTGTATGTGCGTGCTGTTCATGACGTGGGGCGTGCTGGCCCCCCGTCCGGAGCTCGACCACGCCCGCCGCGTCGCCCAGGCGGTGTCGTCGCGCACGGAACCGGGCGACCCGGTGCTGATCTGGGGCATGCACCCGGAGACGTACTGGCTGGCCGACCGCGCCCCGGCCACCCGCTATCTGACGGCGGGTCTCCTCACGAACTACAGCGGCGGCCGGGACGGCGGCCGGGTGGGGGAGAGGTACGCCGTGCGGGGCACGTGGACCGTGTTCCGGCGGGAGGCGGGAGCGGCGGTCCTGGTGGTCGACGACTCCCGGGGCAAGCCGTACGCGCCGGAACGGGTGCGGGGCCTCCGGCGGTTGCTCGCGGCGGGGTACGAGGAGGTGGGGGCGGTGGACGGGGCGGTGCTGTACGTGCGGCGGGGGTAGGGGGTGCGTCGTCGGGTGCGGGCCGGTGGGGGCTGGTCGCGCAGTTCACCGCGCCCCTGAGTGGGTGCGGTCAACCCATGCCCGGCCGTACCCACCCGGGGGCTCGGGGAACTGCGTGACCAGCCACGACGAAACCGCGGTCACTCACCCGCGTCTCATGGATGTACCGTCCGCGGGCCCGCCACCTCCGCCCCCAACTCACCCACCCTGCGCCGGAGTTCACGGTCCGCCGTGACCACCAGCACCGGCCGCTCACCCGCCGCCCCCGCGACCAGCTCCACCATGTGGTCGTCCCCGCTCCCCGGCGCCGACTCCACCCGCACCCCGGGCACGGAGGACACCCCGCGGGCCGCCCCCTCCACCACCAGCACGATCTCCACGTCCCCGTCCCGCCCCGGCACCCCGTCCGCCGCCAGCCGGTCCCGCAACCGCTCCGCCGCCCCTCGCCGGTCCCGCCACCATCCGTCCGGCACCGACCCGACGACATTCGCGGCATCCACGACGACCAGCAGCACGTCACTCATGCCCCCAGCCTCGCACGCCCGGCCCACCCGAGGCCGTTGCCGACCGCCGGATTAGAGTGGTCCCGTGTCAATGGTCCGTACAGTGAACGGCGACTGGCTCATCCGCGCCCGCGACGGCCGACTCGGCGTCTACGCCACCCGTGACGACGCGGTGTGGTGCAGGGCGGAACGCCGCCCGGGCGGCGACACCTGGCTGCCCTGGCGCAAGGTCGGCGGCGACCAGCGTCTGCATCCCGGACTCGCCGTGGGACACGGTCCCGACGGCTACGCGCACCTCGTCTCCTGGCGGCCCACCAAGGCCCAGGAGGCGGGCCTCGTCCACTCCACGCACTTCCGCGTCCACCTCGCCGCCCTCGACTGGAACCCGGTCGGCCACCCCGACAAGGCCGGCCCGCGCACCGGCACACCCGCCGTGGCCGTCGACGCGGAGGGCCGCGCCCATGTCTTCGTCCGCGACCGCGGGGACAGCGTGCGCGCTCTCGTCCAGAAGGAGCGCGGCGGCTGGAACGCCTGGGCCGACCTCGGCGGGACCGACGTGCACGAGCAACTTACCGCGGTGACCGGGGAGTCGGGCCGCGTCGAGCTGTACGGCACCGGCCCGGCGGGCATCCTGCGCTGGGTCCCGGGGGAGGCCGGGGCGCCTCCCGTCGCGGCGGACCCGCTGGCGGTGCGCGTGGAGCCGGGCACGCTCAGCGCGCTGCCCACCTCCAAGGACCACACCACCCTGTTCTTCGCGGACCCCGAGGGCATGCTGCACGCCTGGCGTCCGGACCTGGAACCCACCCCGCTGCTCGCGGCGGCCGGACCCGGCCCGGCGGCGCTGCTGCGCTGCACCCTGGAGGGCTACGACTGCACGCTGCTCGCCCAGCGTTCGGCCTCGGGCCGGGTCGCCTTCGCCGCGTGTCCGACCGAGCAGGAGTCGGCGGGCCTGTGGTGGACGGAGTCCGGTCCGCAGGTGCCGGCGGGCACGGCCGTGGCCCTGGCCGAGGACGCGGACGGCCGGATCGTCGCGGCCACGGTGACCCCCGACGGTGACCTGCGCATCGCCCGGCAGAAGGCCGAGCCGGGCCTGGCCCTGGCGGCCTGGCGGCAGGTCTGACCGCCCGGCGCCCCCGTAGGGCCCCCGGGGGAACGACGTAGGGCCCCCGGCCGAGGCGGAGGCCCTTGGTCGTGGCCACGGGGTCCCCGACGGTGACCTGCGGATCGCCCGGCAGAAGGCCGAGCCGGGTCTGGCCCTGGCGGCCTGGCGGCAGGTCTGACCGCCCGGCAGCCCCGTACGGTGCAGGAGGTCTGAGCGCCCGCAGCCCCCGTACGGTCCAAGGGGAACGACGGAGGGCCCCCGCCGAAGCGGGGGCCCTCCTCGCGGTCGTACGCGGGACGCTTACGCCGGGACCGACGCCACGCCCGGTGCCAGGAACTTCTTGCCGTTCACGCGCTCCGAGACGCCCTCGCGGTCCAGGTACGGCGTGATGCCGCCCAGGTGGAAGGGCCAGCCGGCGCCCGTGATCAGGCACAGGTCGATGTCCTGGGCCTCGGCGACGACACCCTCGTCGAGCATGAGCCCGATCTCCTGGGCGACGGCGTCGAGGACGCGCTCGCGGACCTGCTCCTCGGACAGGACGACATCGCCCTGCTTGAGGAGCGCGGCGACCTCGGGGTCCAGCTCCGGCTTGCCGGAGTCGTAGACGTAGAAGCCGCGCTTGCCCGCCTTGACGACCGCCGCGAGGTTCGGGGAGACCGTGAAGCGGTCCGGGAAGGCCCGGTTGAGGGTCTCCGAGACGTGCAGACCGATCGCGGGACCGACCAGCTCCAGGAGGACCAGCGGGGACATCGGCAGGCCGAGCGGCTCCACTGCCTTCTCCGCCACGGCGACCGGGGTGCCCTCGTCGATGACGTTCTGGATCTCGCCCATGAAGCGGGTGAGGATGCGGTTCACGACGAACGCCGGGGCGTCCTTGACCAGCACCGCGGTCTTCTTCAGCTTCTTGGCGACGGCGAAGGCCGTGGCCAGCGAGGCGTCGTCGGTCTGCTCGCCGCGGACGATCTCCAGGAGCGGGAGGATCGCGACCGGGTTGAAGAAGTGGAAGCCCACGACCCGCTCGGGGTTCTTCAGCTTCGACGCCATCTCCGAGACGGAGAGCGAGGAGGTGTTGGTGGCCAGGATCGCGTGCGCCGGGGCGACCGCCTCGACCTCCGCGAACACCTGCTGCTTGACGCCGATCTCCTCGAACACGGCCTCGATGATGAAGTCCGCGTCGGAGAAGCCCTCCGCCTTGTCCAGCACACCGGTGACCAGGGCCTTGAGGCGGTTGGCCTTGTCCTGGTTGATCCGGCCCTTGCCGAGCAGCTTCTCGATCTCGGCGTGGACGTAGCCCACACCCTTGTCGACGCGCTCCTGGTCGATGTCGGTCAGCACGACCGGCACCTCCAGGCGGCGCAGGAAGAGCAGCGCGAGCTGGGAGGCCATGAGGCCCGCGCCCACGACGCCCACCTTGGTGACGGGACGCGCGAGCGACTTGTCCGGCGCACCGGCCGGACGCTTGCCGCGCTTCTGCACCAGGTTGAACGCGTAGATGCCGGAGCGCAGTTCGCCACCCATGATCAGGTCGGCGAGGGCCTGGTCCTCGGCGTCGAAGCCCTGCTGGAGGTCACCGTTCTTCGCGGCCTCGATGATGTCCAGGGCGCGGTAGGCGGCCGGAGCGGCGCCGTGCACCTTGGAGTCCGCGATGAAACGGCCCTTGGCGACGGCCTGGTCCCAGGCCTCACCGCGGTCGATCGCCGGGCGCTCGATGACGATCTCGCCCTTGAGGACGGACGCCGTCCACAGCAGGGACTGCTCCAGGAAGTCCGCGCCCTCGAACAGTGCGTCGGCGATGCCCAGTTCGTAGACCTGGGCGCCCTTGAGCTGCTTGTTCTGGTTGAGGCTGTTCTCGATGATGACCGAGACGGCCTTCTCGGCGCCGATCAGGTTCGGCAGCAGGGTGCAGCCGCCCCAGCCGGGGACCAGACCGAGGAAGACCTCGGGGAGCGAGAAGGCGGGCAGGGCCGCGGACACCGTGCGGTAGGTGCAGTGCAGACCGACCTCGACGCCACCGCCCATGGCCGCGCCGTTGTAGTACGCGAACGTCGGCACCGCGATGCCCGCGAGGCGCTTGAAGACCTCGTGGCCGCCCTTGCCGATGGCCAGCGCGTCCTTGTGCTCCTTGAGCAGCTCGACGCCCTTGAGGTCGGCGCCGACGGCGAAGATGAACGGCTTGCCGGTGATGCCGACACCGACGATCTCGCCGGCCGAGGCCTCCTTCTCGACCTGGTCGACGGCGGTGTTCAGGTTCGCCAGCGACGCCGGGCCGAAGGTGGTCGGCTTGGTGTGGTCGAAGCCGTTGTCCAGCGTGATGAGCGCGAAGCGCCCCGCGTTGAACGGCAGGTCCAGGTGGCGTACGTGCGCCTGGGTGACGACCTCGTCCGGGAACAGCTCGGCCGCACCCTTCAAGAGCTCAGTGGTGCTCACTTGCTGCCTCCGGCGTCCTTGTGGTTCGGGTTCTCCCAGATGACCGTCGCGCCCATGCCGAAGCCGACGCACATGGTGGTCAGGCCGTAGCGGACCTCGGGCTGCTCCTCGAACTGGCGGGCGAGCTGGGTCATCAGACGCACACCGGAGGAGGCCAGCGGGTGACCGAAGGCGATCGCGCCGCCGTACTGGTTGACGCGCTCGTCGTCGTCCGCGATGCCGTAGTGCTCCAGGAAGGCCAGGACCTGGACCGCGAAGGCCTCGTTGATCTCGAAGAGACCGATGTCGGAGATCGACAGACCCGCCTGCGCGAGCGCCTTCTCCGTGGCCGGGATCGGGCCGTAGCCCATGACCTCCGGCTCGACACCCGCGAAGGAGTACGCGACCAGACGCATCTTGACCGGGAGGTCGTTCTCCCGCGCGAAGTCCTCGGAGGCGATCAGCGAGGCGGTGGCGCCGTCGTTCAGACCGGCCGCGTTGCCGGCGGTGACCCGGCCGTGGACGCGGAACGGCGTCTTGAGACCGGAGAGGTTCTCCAGGGTCGTGCCCGGACGCATCGGCTCGTCGGCGGTGACCAGGCCCCAGCCCGTCTCACCGGCCTCCGGGTTGGTGCGGCGCACCGAGATCGGCACCAGGTCGGCCTGGATCTTGCCATTGGCGTACGCCTTGGCGGCCTTCTCCTGGGAGCGCACGGCGTACTCGTCGGCGCGCTGCTTGGTGATCGTCGGGTACCGGTCGTGCAGGTTCTCGGCGGTCATGCCCATGAACAGGGCCGACTCGTCGACCAGCTTCTCGCTCACGAACCGCGGGTTCGGGTCCACGCCCTCGCCCATCGGGTGACGGCCCATGTGCTCGACACCGCCGGCGACGGCGATGTCGTACGCCCCGAACGCCACCGAACCGGCCACCGTGGTGACGGCGGTCAGCGCGCCGGCGCACATGCGGTCGATGGAGTAACCGGGCACCGACTGCGGCAGACCGGCCAGGATGCCCGCGGTGCGGCCGATGGTGAGGCCCTGGTCACCGATCTGCGTGGTCGCGGCGATGGCAACCTCGTCGATCTTCTTGGGGTCGAGACCGGGGTTGCGGCGCAGCAGCTCCCGGATCGCCTTCACGACGAGGTCGTCGGCGCGGGTCTCGTGGTAGATGCCCTTCGGGCCCGCCTTGCCGAACGGGGTGCGGACGCCGTCGACGAAGACGACGTCCCTGACGGTACGAGGCACGATGGCTCTCCTCCAGATGCGGGATCTGCACTGCTGCGATGCGCTGAGCGCGCGCTCAGGACCCATGCTACTTATGAGTAACGTGACTGCCCACCCCTGGAGGCGGGAGCGGCGAAGGTCACATCGCGGGAGGCGCCGTGGAACCCCGTGGGGTCAGGACCGGAGTGGGCACCGGGTGCGACCCCGGCCCCTCGCCGGTGATCACCCCGAAGAGTGTCCGGGCCGCGTCCGCGCCGAATCCGTGCACGTCGTGGCTCATCGCGGAGAGCGTCGGATGGGTGAGCCGGCAGAGCTGGGAGTCGTCCCAGGCGAGCAGGGAGACGTCACGCGGGACGTGCAGCCCCATCTCCGCGGCGACCGACAGCCCGGCCACCGCCATGATGTCGTTGTCGTAGACGATCGCCGTCGGCCGGTCCTCCGCGGGCGCGGTCAGCAGGGACCGGGTGGCCCGCCCGCCGGCCTCCCCCGAGTAGTCGGTGGTCACCTGCCAGGCCCCCGCGAGGCCGAGCCCGCGTGCCGTGTCGTCGAACGCGGCCGTCCGGGTCGCCGTGTGCCCGAGCGCCGCCGCGCCCCCCACCCGGGCGATCCGCCGGTGCCCCAGCGCCGCGAGGTACCGCACGGCCTCCGTCACGGCGGTGGCGTCGTCGGTCCACACGGAGGTGAGGTCCCCGGTGAACGACGGATGCCCCACGGCCACCACCGGCATCCCCAGCGTCCGGATCGCCGCCACCCGCGGGTCGTCGGCCCGGAAGTCGACCAGGATCGACCCGCCGACCTGCCGTCCCCGCCACCAGGACTCCTGGAGGCCGACCTCCTCCTCCACGGTGCGCACCAGGCGCAGCAGCAGCGAGCAGTTCCGCTCGATCAGCACGCTCTCCACGCCCGACACGAACTCCATGTAGAAGGGTTCCAGCCCCAGCAGCCGCGCCGGCCGGCAGATCGCCAGGCCCACCACGTCCACCCGCGACCCGGCCAGCGTGCGTGCCGTGAGGTTCGGCGCCCAGCCCAGCTCCCGCGCGGCCCGGAAGATCCGGTCCCGGGTCGCCTCCGACAGCCCCGGCTTGTGGTTGAAGGCGAGCGACACGGCCCCCTTGGACACCCCCGCGCGCGCGGCGACGTCCTTGATGGTGACGCGGGAGGTCGTCATGAAGTGGGCTCCATGCAGTACAGGGCGGACCGGGCGGCGTCCGGGTCGGGAGTCTGCCAGCCGCTGACCCCGATGGTCACCCGCTCGCCGGGCAGCAACGTCACCAGCCCCCGATCGGCCCGGGCCGCCGGATCCAGCCGGTCGGCCTGCAACAGCAGGTCCCGTACCAGGGTGCGGGCCGTCACCGTCACCGCGCCCGGCGCCACCGTCACGCTGAACTCGGGTCTGGGGTAGGGGATGTCACGGTCGGGGGAGGAGAAGCGCAGGGCCCGCAGCCCGTCCGCGTCGGCCACCAGGAACTCCTTCGGACCCGCCGCCTCCAGCTCGCCCGGTACCGCCACCTCGGCGACGGCCCGCCGCCCCGCCCGGAACTCCACGTGGGCTTCCCCGATCACCGCCCCCTCGACCGACATCCGCCGCAGCCGCACCGCCCCCGTCCACTCCTCGGCGGCCTGGTTGACGACGGCCAGCACACCCTCCCTGAGCGTCAACAGCCGGTCCGCGTAGACCCGTCGCAGCTCGTGGTACAGCGGCTTCTCCCGTCCGTCCCCGTCGATCGCCGCCCAACTCGTCACCGGCCAGCAGTCGTTGAGCTGCCACACCACCGTCCCCGCGCACACCGGCCAGTGCGAGCGCCAGTGCTCGATCCCGGCGGCCACGGCCCGCGCCTGGTTGACCTGCGTGAGGTAGTGCCAGCGGTCGAAGTCCCCCTCGGGGAAGGCGACATGGCGTTCCAGGCCCCGCCGGAGCTTACCGTTGCCGTCGTCCGCCTTCTGGTGGTGCAGCATCCCGGGGGAGTCCGCCGCGAGCTCCTCCCCGGGCAGCGCCCGCGCGAGGGTTGCGTACGCGGGCGGCGCCTGCCAGCCGAACTCGGCCACGAAACGCGGGACGTCGTCGCGGTACCGGGCGTAGTCGAGACGGTTCCACACCTCCCAGGAGTGGTGCGTCCCGTGCGCGGGGTCGTTGGGGTGGTGGTCCCACGAACCCGACCAGGGACTGCCCGCGGTGTACGGCCGCGTGGGGTCCAACTCGGCCACCACCCGCGGCAGTAGGCCCAGGTAGTACCCCTCGCCCCAGGAGTCCCCGGCGAGCCGCGCCTCCCAGCCCCAGTCCCGGAAGCCCCACAGGTTCTCGTTGTTGCCGTTCCACAGCACCAGCGAGGGGTGCGGCATCAGCCGTACGACGTTCTCCCGGGCCTCCGCCTCCACCTCGCCCCTGAGCGGCTGCTCCTCCGGATAGGCCGCGCACGCGAACGGGAAGTCCTGCCACACCAGCAGCCCCAGTTCGTCGCAGGCGTCGTAGAAGTCCTCGCTCTCGTAGATCCCCCCGCCCCAGACCCGGACGAGATCGACGCCCGCGTCGGCCGCCTGCTCGAGCCGCTCCCGGTACCGCTCGCGCGTGATCCGGGACGGGAACACGTCGTCCGGGATCCAGTTCACGCCGCGCGCGAAGAGCCGCTCGCCGTTCAGCACGAGCGTGAACCCCGTGCCGTGCTCGTCGGCCGACCGGTCCAGCCCGACGGTCCGAAAGCCCACCCGGCGCCGCCACACGTCCAGCACCGCGCCCTCGTGCAGAAGCAGCAACTCGACGTCGTACAGCGGCTGTTCACCGTATCCCCGCGGCCACCAAAGCCGCACGTCCGGCACCTCCAGCCGTACCCTCCCCGAGGTCCCATCGATCGCGGCGCGCACCCGCACCCCGCCCACGGAGGCCTCCACCGTCAGCGGCGCCTCGACCCTCGCCCGCTCCACGTCCACCGCCAACTCGACGACGCCCGCGCCCTGTTCGACCGTCACAAGAGGCCGCACACGCGCGATCCGGGCCGTCGACCACCGCTCCAGACGTACCGGCCGCCAGATCCCGGCCGTCACCAGCGTGGGCCCCCAGTCCCAGCCGAACGAGCAGGCCATCTTGCGGATGTACTGATAGGGCTCGGCATACGCGGCCGGCCGCTCGCCCACCTTCCCGCGCACCGCCTCGGCCTCGGCGTAGGCGGACCCGAACCGCACCGCGAGCCGTCCGGACATCCCCGTCACGTCGAAGCGGTGGGAGCGGTGCATGTTCCGTGTCCGGCCCAGGAGTCGGCCGTCGAGCAGGATCTCCGCCGCGGTGTCGAGGCCGTCGAGGACGAGGTCGGTCTGCTCGTGCCCGTTCGTGGGCGCGAGGTCCCTCTCGTAGGTCCACTCCCGCCGCCCCACCCACGCGACCTCGCTCTCGTTGCGCCCGAGGAAGGGGTCCGGGATCACCCCGGCCGCCAGCAGGTCGGTGTGCACACAACCCGGCACGACGGCCGGCAAGGCGCCCCCCTCGTGCCGCAGGATCCAGCCCTCGGTGAGCGGTGTGGCCTGAAGCATGAACGCACTCCCTAAACCGATCAAGTCCAGTGCTGCGAAAGCTTTTTGGCATCGTTGGCGAGATAGGGACTTTACCGGTTAAGAAAACGTTGTCAGAGTTCCGAACCAGCCAACCCGCTCGTGCTCGTCCGTCCCGTGAACGGAGCTGATGCACATGAACCGCCGTACAGTCCTGGCCCTCACCGTCGGAGCCGCCCTGCTGATCCCGGGCTGCACCGGCACCGGCGGATCCTCGAAGGGCGCCGACGCCGAGGCGCCCGACGATCCGTCGAAGGTCACCGGCACCATCAAGGTCCTCACCGTCCGCACCGACCTCGTGCAGGACGGCACGATGAAGAAGTACGCCGCCGAGTTCAACAAGACGTACCCGAAGGTCAAGGTCGAGTTCGAGGCCCTCACCAACTACGAGGCCGAGGTCAAGATCCGGATGAACACCGAGAACTACGGTGACGTCCTGCTGATCCCCGCGGTCATCAAGAAGGCCGACTACCCGAGGTTCTTCGCCTCGCTGGGCACCCGGGCCGAGCGCGCCAGGAAGTACCGCTTCACCGACTACACCACGGTCGACGGCAAGGTCTACGGCCAGAGCCCGGCCGGTGTGGCCCCGGGGTTCGTCTACAACAAGCGGATCTGGAAGGAGGCCGGGGTCACCGAATGGCCCACCACCCCGGCCGAGTTCGTCGCCGACCTCAAGGCGATCAAGGCGAAGACCGACGCGATCCCGTACTACACCAACTTCGCGGCCGGCTGGACGCTCACCTCGTGGACGTACGTCGACGGGGCCGTCCACTGCGACCCGCGGGCCACCACCGAGCTCGCCGAGGGCGACCCGTGGGCGAAGGGCGCCGACCTGCGCGTCGGCGACACCCTGCTGCACGACATCGTGAAGGCCGGCCTGGTCGAGAAGGACCCCACGACCAGCAACTGGGAGGAGTCCAAGCCCCGTACCGCCAAGGGCGAGATCGCCACCCAGTGGCTCGGCACGTGGGCGATCGTCCAGTTCCAGGACGCGGCGAGGAAAGCCGGGGCGAACCCCGACGACATCGGCTTCATGCCCTTCCCAGCCCAGACCGACGGCAAGTTCTGCGCGACCGTCGCCCCGGACTACAACCAGGCCGTCAACGTCCACTCCCAGTACAAGGAGGCCGCCCGCGCCTGGATCGACTGGTTCACCGACAAGTCCACGTACGGGCGCGACAACCTGGCCGTCTCCCCGCTGAAGAACGCCGCCCTGCCCGAGGTGCTCAAGCCGTACGAGGAGCGGGGCGTGAAGCTCATCGAGCTCGACGACGCCGAGGGCGCCCGGGTCAAGCAGCTCGACAGCGACTCGGAGGTGGGCATCTACGCCCCCGAGTACCGCCAGAACCTCGTCGACCTCGCCCGCGGGGCCCGCAAGGGCAGCCTCGACGGCTTCCTCGACGACCTCAGCAAGCGCTGGACGGACGCCCAGAAGAACCTGGGGTCCTGATGACGGACACCACGCAGAAGGCGGCCGTGGAGGTGATCCCGGCCGCCCCCGCCCCGGCCTCCGTCACCCGCCGGACCCGTGTCCGGCGGGGCGTCACCCCCTGGCTGTTCCTGATCGCCCCGCTCGCCCTGCTGATCACCTTCACCTACGCGCCGATCGTCAACATGCTGGCCTACAGCTTCACCGACTGGGACGGCGTCAGCCCCGTCCTGCACTACACGGGCGCGGAGAACTACCGGGAGGTCTTCACCCGCCCCGACCTCTTCGAGGTCTTCTGGGTCAGCGGCTACTACCTCGCCGCCTCCGCGGTCCAGATCGTCCTCGCGCTCTACTTCGCCACGGTCCTGAGCTTCGACGTCCGCTTCCGGAACTTCTTCAAGGGCGTGCTCTTCTTCCCGTACCTGATCAACGGGGTCGCGATCGGGTTCGTGTTCCTCTACTTCTTCCAGGACGGCGGCACCCTGGACTCGGTGCTGAGCCTGTTCGGGGTGCACACCGACCATGCCTGGCTCGGCAGCCCGGCCTCCGCGAACACCTCGCTGGCCGGCGTCTCGGTCTGGCGCTACCTGGGCCTGAATTTCGTCCTGTTCCTGGGCGCGATCCAGTCCGTCCCGGGGGAGCTGTACGAGGCAGCGGAACTGGACGGGGCGGGCCGCTGGCACCAGTTCCGGTACATCATCGCGCCGGGCATCAAACCGGTCCTGACGCTGACGGTGATCCTGTCGATCTCCGGCTCGCTCTCCGTCTTCGAGATCCCGTACATCATGACCGGCGGCGCGACCGGCACCGAGACCTTCGTGATCCAGACGGTCAACCTGGCCTTCCGCTTCAACAAGACGGGCCTGGCCTCGGCGGCCGCCGTCGTCCTCCTGCTGATCATCCTGCTGGTGACCTGGGTGCAGCGACGCCTGGTCCCCGACGACAAGGTGGACCTCGTATGACCCGCCGCACGCTCACCCGCGCCCTGGTCCACCTGTCGCTGATCGCGGCGACGGTAATCGTCCTGCTCCCGCTCGTGGTCGTCCTGCTGACCTCCCTCAAGTCGGAGAAGGAGATGGCGGACACCGGCGGCGCCCTGGAACTCCCGGACGACCCGCTGAACCTCCACAACTACGCGGCGGCCTTCCAGGACGGCGGGATGCTCTCCGCCTTCACCAACACGGCGATCATCCTGCTGGTCTCGGTCGGCGGCACGGTCCTCATCGGCTCGATGACCGCCTACGCCATCGACCGCTTCACCTTCCGCTTCAAGAAGCTGGTGGTGGCGCTCTTCCTGACGGCCGCGCTGGTCCCCGGGGTCACCACCCAGGTGGCGACCTTCCAGATCGTCAACAGCTTCGGCATGTTCGACTCGCTGTGGGCGCCGATCGTCCTCTACATGGGCACGGACATCGTCTCGATCTACATCTTCCTGCAGTTCGTCCGCTCGATCCCGATCTCCCTGGACGAATCGGCCCGCCTGGACGGCGCCAACGCCTTCACGATCTACCGGAAGATCATCTTTCCGCTGCTGAAGCCGGCGACGGCGACCGTGGTGATCGTGAAGGGGATCACCGTCTACAACGACTTCTACATCCCGTTCCTCTACATGCCCTCGGAGGATCTTGGCGTGATCTCGACGTCGCTGTTCCGCTTCAAGGGCCCGTACGCCGCCCACTGGGAGGTGATCTCGGCGGGAGCGGTCCTGGTCATCCTCCCCACGCTGATCGTCTTCCTGTCCTTGCAGCGCTTCATCTACAACGGCTTCATGAGAGGCGCGACCAGGTGACTCCCCGAACGACCCCCAGCCGTACGCCAGGAGGCTTCACGTCGCCTAGGCGGACAGTGCGGCGACCAGCACCGGCGTGACCTGCTCCACCTGCCAGGCCCGAGCCCCGAACCCCGCCAACGCGGCCCCTACGGACTCGGCGTCGACCTGCGTGGGCGGCTCCCAGCAGACCCGCCGCACGGTGTCGGGCGTGATCAGGTTCTCCTGCGGCATGTTCAGCGTCTCGGCCAGCGCGGACACCGCGGCCCGCGCCCTGGTCAGCCGGGCCGCCGCGGCGGGGTCCTTGTCGGCCCAGGCGCGCGGCGGCGGGGGCCCCGTCACCGGCTGTCCGGGCTGCGGCAACCGCACCTCGGGCAGGGCTCTGGCCCGGTCGACGGCGGCCTGCCACTGCTCCAGTTGCCGCCGGCCCGTGCGGTGCCCGAAGCCGTTCAGCGCGGCCAGCGCGTGCACGTTGGCGGGCAGGGCGAGCGCCGCCTCGACGATCGCCGCGTCGGAGAGCACCTTGCCCGGCGACACGTCCCGCCGCTGGGCGATCCGGTCCCGCGCCTCCCACAGCTCCCGCACGACGGCCAACTGCCGGCGCCGCCGTACCTTGTGCATCCCGGAGGTCCGGCGCCAGGGGTCCTTGCGCGGCTCGGCCGGCGGGGCCGAGGCGATCGCGTCGAACTCCTGCAGCGCCCACTCCAGCTTCCCCTGCCGGTCGAGCTCCTTCTCCAGCGCGTCCCGCAGGTCGACGAGGAGCTCCACGTCGAGGGCGGCGTACCGCAGCCAGGGCTCGGGCAGCGGGCGGGTCGACCAGTCGACGGCCGAGTGCCCCTTCTCCAGGGTGAAGCCCAGCACTCCCTCGACCATGGCGCCGAGCCCGACCCGGGGGAACCCGGCGATCCGCCCGGCCAGCTCGGTGTCGAAGAGGCGTGAGGGGATCATGCCTATCTCGCGCAGGCACGGAAGATCCTGGGTGGCGGCGTGCAGCACCCACTCCACGCCGGACAGAGCCTCGCCGAGACCCGAGAGATCCGGACAGGCCACGGGGTCGATCAGCGCGGTCCCGGCGCCCGCGCGGCGGAGCTGCACGAGGTAGGCGCGCTGGCCGTAGCGGTAGCCGGACGCCCGCTCGGCGTCGACGGCGACGGGGCCGGAGCCGGCGGCGAACGCGGCGATCACCTCGGCGAGCGCGTCCTCGTCGGCGATCACGGGCGGAATGCCCTCACGCGGCTCCAGCAGAGGGATCGGAGCCTCCGCGACAGAAGATCCGCCGTCGTCCGGAGGGGCGCCTCCGGTGGTTCGCAGTGAAACGTCTGCTGCGGTCTCTTGGGCGTCGGTCACCTGTCAAGGGTATCCGTGTATGGACAGCGCCTGCCGACGGAACGTTCCGTCGGCAGGCGCCTGGGGGTCGTAAACCAGTCAGCCCGGTGAAAGGCCTGGTTCACGTCCGTGAACTGTGAGGCGTGCAGAGCCTCAGTGGATGATGCCGGTACGGAGGGCCACCGCCACCATGCCGGCGCGGTCTCCCGTGCCGAGCTTGCGGGCGATGCGGGCGAGATGGCTCTTGACGGTCAGGGCGGACAGGCCCATCGAGACGCCGATCGCCTTGTTCGACTGCCCTTCGGCCACCAGCCGCAGGACCTCGACCTCACGGCCGGAGAGCTCGCGGTAGCCGCCCGGGTGGCTCGGGGCGCCCGGGGGGCGGCGGTGCATACGGGCGGCGGCGGCGCCGATGGGGGCGGCTCCCGGTCGGGTGGGGAGCCCGAGGTTGGTCCGGGTGCCGGTGACGACGTAGCCCTTGACGCCGCCCGCGAGGGCGTTGCGCACGGCGCCGATGTCGTCGGCCGCGGAGAGGGCGAGCCCGTTGGGCCAGCCCGCGGCGCGGGTTTCCGACAGCAGCGTCAGGCCGGAGCCGTCGGGGAGATGGACGTCGGCGACGCAGATGTCTCTGGGACTGCCGATACGGGGACGGGCCTCCGCCACGGACGAGGCCTCGATGACATCGCGCACACCGAGCGCCCAGAGGTGACGGGTGACGGTGGAGCGGACACGCGGGTCGGCCACGACCACCATGGCGGTGGGCTTGTTCGGGCGGTAGGCGACCAGGCTTGCGGGCTGCTCGAGGAGAACGGACACCGGGCCTCCTGGGGTGCGGGACGGCTTGGAAGGTCACAGACGTCTTCGGCACCGAACCCGGCGTCCTTTAGAGAATGATCACGATCTAGTGAGTAACAATTAGTGCAATTCGGACGTACGGTCGATCGTTCGGTGAGCGGATCGGTTCGTTCGAGGGGCCACTCCTGACTGAAAGTGGCCGTATCGACAAATTGATGCTCCATGTGGGTGGGTGCCGCCCCGGATGCGGACGGTCAGCGTGCCTGGGGGTCCCGCCGCTGGGGGAGCGTGACCACGGAGGCGTCGCCCGGCCCGGCCGGCGGCAGGCCCGCGACCTGGGCCAGCAGATCGCACCAGGCGGCGAGGTGCCCCGCCGTGTCCGGCACCCCGCCCAGGCCCTCACGGGGGGTCCAGGAGGCCCGGATCTCGATCTGCGAGGCCGCGGGCCGCTCCGACAGGCCGCCGAAGTAGTGCGAGCTCGCCCGCGTGACGGTGCCGCTCGGTTCGCCGTACGACAGTCCGCGCGCCGCGAGCGCGCCGGTCAGCCAGGACCAGCACACCTCGGGCAGCAGCGGGTCGGCGGCCATCTCCGGCTCCAGCTCCGCGCGCACCAGCGTCACCAGCCGGAAGGTGCCCCGCCAGGCGTCGTGGCCGTCGGGGTCGTGCAGCAGCACGAGCCGCCCGTCGGCGAGGTCCTGGTCGCCGTCGACGACGGTCGCCTCCAGCGCGTACGCGTGCGGGGCGAGCCGCTGGGGCGCCCGTGTCGGCTCGATCTCGATCTGCGGCCGCAGCCGACTGCCGCGCAGGGCCTGCACCGCCGCCTGGAAGGCCGGCGGAGCCGCCCCGCTCCCATCCCGGTCACTCCCCTTCGCGTCGTCCATTCCGCCCGTGTCGTCCGACAGTCGTCCTTGTGCCGCAGCCATGCGGGAAGGTTAAGGGGAAGGAGGGCGTGCTGCGGGCCTAGACACCCTGACTCGGCCCCATGCCCACACAGACACCGCGCACTCGGCACTCGTCGCACCGTGCGAGACTTTCCGACGTGAGTGCACTCGAGACGCCGCCGTCAGCCACGTACGAATCCGCCTTCCTCAAGGCATGCCGGCGCGAACCCGTGCCGCACACCCCGGTCTGGTTCATGCGACAGGCGGGACGCTCACTGCCGGAGTACCGCAAGGTCCGCGAGGGCATCCCGATGCTCGAGTCCTGCACCCGGCCCGAGCTGGTCGCCGAGATCACCCTCCAGCCGGTGCGCCGCCACAACGTGGACGCGGCGATCTACTACAGCGACATCGTGGTCCCGCTCAAGGCCATCGGCGTCGACCTCGACATCAAGCCGGGCGTCGGCCCGGTCGTCGAGCGCCCGATCCGCAGCCGCGCCGACCTGGCCCAGCTCCGCGACCTCACCCCCGAGGACGTCTCCTACGTCACCGAGGCCATCGGCCTGCTGACCCGCGAGCTCGGCCCGACCCCCCTCATCGGTTTCGCGGGCGCGCCTTTCACCCTCGCGAGTTACCTCGTCGAGGGCGGCCCGTCCCGCACGTACGAGAACGCCAAGTCGATGATGTACGGCGACCCCGAGCTGTGGGCCGACCTCCTCGACCGTCTCGCCGAGATCACCGCCGCCTTCCTGAAGGTCCAGATCGAGGCCGGCGCCTCCGCGGTGCAGCTCTTCGACTCGTGGGCCGGCGCCCTGGCCCCCGCCGACTACCGCCGCTCGGTCCTGCCGGCCTCCGCGAAGGTCTTCGAGGCGGTCGCCGGGTACGGCGTCCCCCGCATCCACTTCGGCGTCGGCACCGGTGAGCTGCTGAAGCTCATGGGCGAGGCCGGCGCGGACGTCGTCGGCGTCGACTGGCGGGTCCCGCTCGACGAGGCCGCCCGCCGGGTCGGCCCCGGCAAGGCGCTCCAGGGCAACCTCGACCCGACCGTCCTGTTCTCCTCCACGGCGGCGGTCGAGGCCAAGACCCGCGAGGTCCTGGACTCCGCGGCGAACCTGGAGGGCCATGTCTTCAACCTCGGTCACGGCGTCATGCCGACCACCGACCCGGACGCGCTGACCCGCCTCGTGGACTACGTCCACACGCACACCGCCCGCTGAGTCACCACGTGTGCCGGGGCCGCGCCTTCCTGCCGAACAGCAGGCCGCGCGGTTCCGGCGGCGGGGGAGTGCCCGGCTTCAGCGGCCAGGCGAGCAGCATCCCGGCGAGGAAACCGACGACGTGCGCGGCGTACGCCACCGTGCCCGCCGCGGAGACGCCCTCGCCGGACGAGTAGAACGCCTGGAGCACGAACCAGAAGCCCAGCACCAGCCAGGCCGGCAGCCGCAGCGGCAGGAACACCAGGAACGGCACCAGGACCCACACCCTGGCCTTCGGGTACAGCACCAGGTAGGCGCCCAGGACACCGGCGATGGCCCCGGAGGCGCCGATCAGCGGGTCGCCCGAGTCGGCGTTGAGGAGCGCGAAGCCGTACGACGCCGCGTAGCCGCAGACGCCGTAGAACAGCGCGAAGCGCACATGGCCCATGCGGTCCTCGACGTTGTTGCCGAAGATCAGCAGGAAGAGCATGTTGCCCAGCAGGTGCAGCCAGCCGCCGTGCAGGAACATCGCCGTCAGGACCGACAGCGCGGGGGACTTGTCGTAGTCCGGCGGGGCCACCACGCAGCCCGCCGCGCCCTGCGCGCTCGTGCCGACGTCGCCCGTGGGGACGAGTCGCGGCATCTGATGGTGGATCAACTCCTGCGGTACCGCCGCCCAGTGGTCCAGGAACGCCTGGAGATGGCAGAGCTGGGACAGGCTGCTGTCGCCCGCCATGGAGCCGGCCAGGCCGGGCGTGAACAGGAACACGAAGACGTTCACGGCGATGAGCGCGTACGTCACCACGGGGGTGCGGCGCACGGGGTTCACGTCATGGACGGGGATGACCACAAGGAAGTACTGCCCGCGATGGGCCCGGCGAATCGGTGGTGCCCCGGTGAACACCCGCACGCACGCGTGCGTATGTCTCCTCAACCGCCCGCGGCACGGGGAAGGCGGGCCGCGGGGACTACGTGAGGAACAGCGATGAACGACCGTACTGCGCAGCCGATGCACGCTCTTCCCGACGGTGAGGCCGAGCTGTCCCTGGTGGTGCGACTGCCGTGGGAGGACGTGGCCAGGCTCGGTCAGGAGGCCGGGCGGCTGGCGTCCCAGATGCAGCGGCCGGTGACGCTCGACGAGGCGGTGAGCAACCGGCTCAGGTCCACTCGGCCCGCCGCGCACGCGAAGCCGGCCGGTGAGCAGCCGGCCGCGATGCCCGCGAGCGCCTCCGTCTCCTCGCTGCCCCCGCGGCCGCCCGCCGACCAGGCCCGCCAGGCCATCGAACGGATCAACGGGACCGCCTAGCCCTCAGGAGCCGTCCCGCACCTTCGCCACGGCCTTCCTGGCCGCCACCAGCACCGGGTCCCACACCGGGCTGAACGGCGGCGCGTACCCCAGGTCCAGGGCCGTCATCCGCTCCACCGTCATCCCCGCCGTCAGCGCCACCGCGGCGATGTCGACCCGCTTGCCCGCGCCCTCCCTGCCGACGATCTGCACGCCGAGCAGCCGCCCCGTGCGGCGCTCGGCGAGCATCTTCACCGTCATGGGGGAGGCGCCCGGGTAGTAGCCGGCCCGGCTGGTGGACTCGATCGTGACCGACACGAACTGGAGGCCCACCCGACGGGCGTCCTTCTCGCGCAGCCCGGTGCGGGCGATCTCCAGGTCGCAGACCTTGCTGACGGCCGTGCCGACGACCCCGGGGAAGGTGGCGTAGCCGCCGCCGACGCCCGTGCCGATGACCTGGCCGTGCTTGTTGGCGTGGGTGCCGAGCGCGATGTGGCGTTCCTGTCCGGACACCAGGTCGAGGACCTCCACGCAGTCACCGCCGGCCCAGATGTTCTCGTGGCCGCGCACCCGCATCGCGAGGTCCGTCAGCAGCCCGCCGTGGCTGCCCAGCGGCAGGCCGGCCGCCTTCGCGAGCGTCGTCTCCGGGCGGACGCCGATGCCGAGCACCACCACGTCCGCCGGGTACTCCGCGTCCTCCGTGGCCACCGCGCGCACCCGGCCGTCCTCGTCCGTGAGCACCTTGGTCACGGCGGCGTCGTTGACCATGGTGATGCCGAGGCCCTCCATCGCCTCGTGCACCAGGCGGCCCATGTCCGGGTCGAGCGTGGCCATGGGCTCGCTGCCCCGGTTGACGACCGTCACCTCGTAGTCGCGGTTGATCAGGGCCTCGGCCATCTCCACGCCGATGTACCCGGCGCCCACCACCACCGCCCTGCGGCCACGCGTGTGTGCCAGCGTGTCGATGAGCGCCTGCCCGTCGTCCAGGGTCTGCACCCCGTGCACCCCGCGCGCGTCGGCCCCCGGCATGTCCGGGCGGATCGGGCGGGCGCCGGTCGCGATCACGAGCTTGTCGTACGACGTCCAGGACTCGGCCCCCGAGTCGAGGTCACGCGCGCGTACCCGCTGCCCGGCGACGTCGATCTCCGTGACCTCGGTGCGCATGCGCAGATCGATGCCCCGGTCCCGGTGCTCCGCGGGCGTACGGGCGATCAACCCGTCCGGCCCGTCGACGTCCCCGCCCACCCAGTACGGGATGCCGCACGCCGAGTAGGAGGTGAAGTGGCCCCGCTCGAACGCCACGATCTCCAGCTCGTCGGGGCCCTTCATACGGCGGGCCTGCGACGCCGCGGACATCCCCGCGGCGTCGCCGCCGATCACGACCAGACGTTCCCTCGTGCCCTGCGTACGGCTCATGTTCATGCGAACACGCTACGAGGGCGGGGCATTTCAGCCCCGCGCGCCCCGCCCCTTCGCGTCGCCCGCGCGCCCGCGTCGCCTCCGTGCGTCACCCCGCGCGTGTCACTCCCGCTCGCCCGGCTCCCGCGGGTGTCCCGGCTCCTGCGGGCGTCCCGGCTCCCGAGCGAGCCCGGGGTCCTGTGGTCGTCCCGGGTCGGGGACCGGACGGGCCGTCGGCAGCGGGCCCAGGGCGGTCGGGACGCCCGCGGGGGCCGGCCGGCGCGGCAGCCGGGGCCGGATCAGCCGCAGCCACACCAGCACGAGCAGCGCGATCCCCACCACGAACGGCAGCACCGCGGCCAGCGCCACCACGATCCAGCGCAGCACGGTCACGAACGCGTCCCAGCCGCCCGCCAGCGCGTCCACGACCCCGGGGTCGTCGTCCTCCTCGGCCTTGGCGACCGGCGACTCGGACAGGGACAGCGTGATGGTGGCCAGGCTGGTGCGGTCCTTCAGGGACGCCTGACGCGCGAGCAGCGACTCCAGGTCGGCCTGACGGCTGCTCAGCTCGCCCTCCAGGGTCACCACGTCGCTCAGCCTGGTCGCCTTGTCCATCAGCTCCCGGATCCGCGCCACACTCGCGCGCTGGGTCGCGATCCGGCTCTCCGTGTCGACGACCTGGTCGGTGACGTCCTGCGCGTTCGCGGTGCGCTCCAGGAGCTTGCCCGCGCCCTCCAGGTCGGCGAGGACCTCGTCGTACCTCGCGACCGGCACCCGCAGCACCACCTCCGTCTGCTCGCGGCCCTCCTCGTCCCGGGAGGTGGTCTCCTTGCCGACGAACCCGCCCGCGTTCTCGGTGCCGGCACGGGCCGCGGCGAGTGCCTTGGGCACGTTCTTGACCTGCACGGTGAGGGTGGCGGTGCGGATGATGTGGCTCGTGGCCGGCTGGGGCGCCGTGGTGGCCCGCCCGCCGCCCGCGCCGTCCTCGGCGCCGGCCGCGCCCTTCGCGTCGGCCTGCGAGGCGGGCCGGTCCTCCTGGGAGAGGCTGCCGCTGTCGGCGTCACCGCCTCCGGCCCCGCTGCACCCGGTCAGCGCGAGGGCCGCGGCCAGCAGGAGCCCGGCCAGGGCCTGGACGGGCCGTGCGGAGCTGCGTGAACGGCGTGAACGTGGTGCGCGCATGGGCGTCCCCCCGAGGGTCGTGAACAACTGACGCTCCTTCGACGCCGGAGAGGGCGTGAACGTTGGACGCGGGCGGTCCCGATGCGGTCACGGTCAGGACTCGTGCAGGACACCGGGCCGCCGGTGGACTGTCGGTGGGGTCTGAGAGGCTGGGGCCATGAGCGGATCACAGGTCGTCGTCATCGGAGCCGGCATCGCGGGACTGGCCGCCGCCCACCGGCTGGTGCAGCGCGGGGCGCAGGTCACCGTGCTGGAGGCGTCGGACCGGGTCGGCGGCAAGCTGCTGCCCGGCGAGATCGCGGGCGCGCGCGTCGACCTCGGCGCCGAGTCGATGCTGGCCCGCAGGCCGGAGGCGGTGGCACTGGCGCGTGAGGTGGGCCTCGGCGAGCTCCTCCAGCCGCCCGCCACCGCCACCGCCTCGATCTGGACCCGCGGGGCCCTGCGCCCCATGCCCAAGGGCCACGTCATGGGCGTCCCCGGCACCGCCGAGGCCCTCGCCGGGGTGTTGTCCGAGGAGGGCCTCGCCCGTATCGGGCAGGACGCCGAGCTGCCCCGCACGGAGGTCGGCGACGACGTGGCGGTCGGTGAGTTCGTGGCGGCGCGCCTGGGCAGGGAGGTCGTCGACCGTCTCGTCGAACCCCTCCTCGGCGGGGTGTACGCGGGCGACGCGTACCGCATCTCGATGCGCTCGGCGGTCCCGCAGCTCTTCCAGGTCGCGCAGACCCACACCTCGCTGACGGAGGGGGTCCGCGAGATCCAGGCGAGGGCGGCCGCGAACCAGCAGACCGGCCCGGTGTTCATGGGCATCGAGGGCGGCGTGGGCACTCTCCCGCTCGCCGTCGCCGACGCGGTCCGCGCGTGCGGCGCCGAGATCGTCACCGGCGCCCCCGTGAGCGAGCTGCGTCGCGAGGTGTCCGGCGGCTGGAAGGTCGTCACCGGGGACCGCGTCCTGCACGCCGACGCCGTGATCGTCGCCGTCCCCGCCCCGGCCGCCGCGAACCTGCTGCGGGCCGAGGCCCCCGAGGCCGCCGGCGAGCTCGACGCCGTGGAGTACGCCTCCATGGCCCTGGTCACGCTCGCCTACCGCCGCTCCGACACCGCGCTGCCGGCCGGCAGCGGCTTCCTCGTCCCACCGGTCGACGGCCGCACCATCAAGGCCTCCACCTTCGCCTCCCAGAAGTGGGGCTGGATCGCCGAAGGGAACCCGGACGTCGTGGTCCTGCGCACCTCCGTCGGCCGCTACGGCGAGACCGAGATCCTGGAGCGCGACGACGCCGACCTGGTCGACGTCTCCCGCCGCGACCTCGGCGCGGCCACCGGTCTGGACGCCACCCCGCTCGAGACCCGCGTCACCCGCTGGACCGACGGCCTGCCCCAGTACCCGGTCGGCCACCACGCGCGCGTGGCCCGGATCCGCGAGCACGTCGCCAAGCTCCCCGGCCTCGCGGTGTGCGGCGCGCAGTACGACGGCGTCGGCATCCCGGCCTGTATCGCGAGCGCCCGGGCGGCAGTGGACCAGATCCAGGGCGACCTGACCGCGGTGCGGGAGCTCACGGCCAACCCGGTGCAGAGTCTGCACGGCGGAGCGGGAGAATAGGGGCCATGAGCAACGACGCCCCCACCCCCGAGTCCGGCAGGGTCCCGAACAAGGGCAAGCTGGCCAAGGACCTCAACGAGGTCATCCGTTACACGCTCTGGTCCGTCTTCAGGCTGAAGGACGTGCTGCCCGAGGACCGCACCGGCTACGCCGACGAGGTCCAGGAGCTGTTCGACCAGCTCGCCGCCAAGGACGTCACGATCCGCGGCACCTACGACGTGTCCGGGCTGCGCGCCGACGCCGACGTCATGATCTGGTGGCACGCGGAGACCAGCGACCAGTTGCAGGAGGCGTACAACCTCTTCCGCCGCACCAGGCTGGGCCGCGCCCTGGAGCCGGTCTGGTCGAACATGGCGCTGCACCGCCCCGCCGAGTTCAACCGCTCGCACATCCCGGCGTTCCTGGCGGACGAGCAAGCTCGCGACTACGTCAGCGTGTACCCGTTCGTCCGCTCCTACGACTGGTACCTCCTGCCCGACGAGGACCGCCGCCGCATGCTCGCCGACCACGGCAAGATGGCCCGCGGCTACCCGGACGTCCGCGCCAACACGGTCGCCTCCTTCTCGCTGGGCGACTACGAGTGGATCCTGGCGTTCGAGGCCGACGAGCTCTACCGCATCGTCGACCTCATGCGCCACCTGCGGGCGTCCGAGGCCCGGATGCACGTCCGCGAGGAGGTCCCGTTCTACACGGGCCGCCGCAAGGACCTCGGCGACCTCGTGGCGGGTCTCGCCTGATCAGCGGGCGGGTGTGACGGGCGCCTTCCGGGAGCCGGCCCTCGGCGTCGGCTCGGGGTGCGGGGCGCAGGCGGCGCGCCGCACCGGGAGGCGGCCCTCCAGCAGGTAGGCGTCCAGGTGCCCGTTGACGCAGGCGTTCGGGCCGCCCGCGATGCCGTGCGTGCCCGCGTCCCGCTCGGTCACAAGGACCGAGCCGGACAGCCGCCGGTGCATCTCCAGGGCGCCGTCGTACGGGGTGGCCGCGTCCCGCTCGGCGGCCAGGATCAGCGTCGGGGGCAGTTCACCGGGCCCGGTGCGCACATCCAGCGGCTGCTGCCGGGCCGCGGGCCAGTACGCGCACGGCAGGTTCATCCACACGTTGTCCCACGTCTCGAACGGCGCCACCCGTGCCAGCCGGGTGTTGTCCCGGTCCCACACCTTCCAGTCCGTCGGCCAGGACGCGTCGTTGCACTCGACGGCCGTGTAGACCGCGTTCGCGTTCTCCGCCTCCTTCGCCGCCTCCTGGTGCGGTCCCGCCTGCTGGACCAGCGGCTTCGGATCGCCCTTGAGGTACGCCGACAGGGCCTTCGCCCGGTGCGGCCAGAGGTCGTCGTAGTAACCGGCCGACAGGAACGCCCCCTGGAGCTGTCCCGGCCCGACCTTGCCGCCGGCCGGTTCGGCGGCCAGCCGCGCGGCCGCCTTCTCGTAGCTGTGCAGCACCTCGTCGGCCGTGGTCCCGAGCCCGTACACGTCGTCGTGCCTGGCGACCCACTCCCGGAAGTCCGCCCACCGCCCCTCGAAGGCGGCCGACTGGTCCAGGTTGTTGCGGTACCAGACCTGCTCCGGGTCCGGGTTCACCGCCGCGTCGAGCACCATCCGCCGCACGTGGGAGGGGAAGAGCGTCGCGTACAGCGCGCCGAAGTACGTCCCGTACGACGCCCCCATGAACGTCAGCCGCTGCTCGCCCAGCGCTGCCCGCAGGACGTCCAGGTCCCGGGCGTTGTTCAGGGAGGTGTAGTACGGGAGGGCCGCGCCCGCCCGCTGCGCGCACCCGCGCGCGTACGCCTTGGCCTGCGCGATGCGTTCCTTCTTGTACGACTCCGAGGGGTGCGTGGGTGCCTGCGTGGGCGCCTTGAAGAACTGCTTCGGGTCCGTGCAGGACAGCGGCGCCGAACGGCCCACCCCGCGCGGGGCGTAGCCGACCAGGTCGTAGGCCGCGGCGAGCCCCTTCCACTCGGGCAGCGCGCCGACCAGCGGGAAGTACATGCCGGAGGCGCCGGGGCCGCCCGGGTTGTAGACCAGGGCACCCTGCCGGGGCACCCGGCGCTTGCTGTTGCGCGGGTCCTTCTGGGTGGCCCGCACCCGGCTGACGGTCAGTCTGATCTGCCGGCCGTCGGGGCGCGCGTAGTCGAGCGGGACGGAGACCGTGCCGCACTGGACGCCGTCGGGCAGGTCCTCCGCCGCGGGGCAGGCGCCGAAGCGGACGCCGGCCGCACCGGCGCGGGCCGCGGCGACGGCGGTGCCGTGGAGTTCGGCCGCGCCCGGGGCGGCCGGTGCGCCCCCGGCAGGTGCGGCGGCGAGGGCGGTCAGGAGCAAGGACCCGGCGGCCGTGTACAGGGCGGGAGCTCTCATCGGTATCCCTTCGGTGCGCGTCAGCGACAAAAGGGATGTTTCGTTCGGCTGTGGGGGAAGGCAAGCACCGCCCCGCCGGTGTCGGCCTCAATGCCTCCGTGCGCCCCCGGGCGGGCTCAGTCGCGCCGGTCCGGGCGGCGGTGCTCCGCGCCGTCCCCGCCGGGCCGCTCTCCCCGCCCTTCCTCGCGGTGCGGGCCGTGGTGCTGCTCGCGGTGGGCGAAGGCGGCGCGCAGGTCCGGTTCGCCGACCGCGCTGATGCCGCGTACCGCGACCGAGGTGAGATACGTCCGCTCGTCCGTGCCGGCGGGGTGCCGGGTCAGGGCGCCGAGCAGTCGCTGGCCCGCCGGGGACGCCCAGCGCGAGTACGGGTGGACCTCCATCCGCGCGATGGCCAGACAGCTCACGGTCAGCGCGAGCGGCAGCGCGAACCAGAGGGCGACCAGGTGCCGCGGCATCGCCGACGGGGCGGGCATCAGCAGGGCGAGCGCGCCCAGCACGACGACGGCCAGCGTGGCGAGCCGCACCTGGCGGACGGCCGCCGCGATGCCGGAACGGGCGCCGTCGGGCACGGCGAGGCCCGCGTCGACCAGCCGCTCGGCGAGGCGGCGCACCGCGGCCGCCGCGGCCGCGTCCGCCCGCACCGGGGCGATCCGGGACTGCCCCTCCGGCCCGATGGCCCCGATGACGGAGCGCTCCATCTCGTCCCGGCCGCGCGGGTCGACGACGGTCGCCCAGCCGGTGTGGGCCAGCAGCAGGCGTCGCTGCCGGGCCATGGAGACGAGCGTCAGGTCGGCGACCCGCCGCGGTCCGCCGGACAGGAACGCGGCCTCGTACAGCGTCAGATCGTGTCCCCGGGCGTCCGTGTCCGCGGCCGCCGCGTGTACGGCGGCCAGGCACAGCCGTGTGCACGCGGTGCCGGCGGCGGCCCAGGCCAGCAGCAGAAGGAGAACCCAGAACATGCCGCGTTTCTATGCCAAAGGCTCCTGGCGGCGCCATGGGCTGTTCAATATCCGGACGGAGTGTTGTCGGTGTGTGACGTTCCGGTTGTCCGGAACAGGCCTACGACGGCACGGGGACCGGGGGCGGACTCGTGGCGGCCGGGGGAAGCGTGAAGGTCGTGGCGTACGGCGAGGGGGTGACCGGAACGACCCGGCCGGGGTCGGCCGTCGGGCCGGGCGGGGCGGGGGAGCCCGTGACGGGCGGCGTGCTGCCCGCGGCCATCTCCTGGGCCAGGGCGCCGAAGTCGACGTACCCCGTGGCCTCCAGGATTCTGATGTGGTCCAGCACGGTGGTGTTGGCGTCGTCGGCCAGGGCGCGGACCAGTGAGTTCTGGGTGCTCGCGCGGACCTCGGCGACGACGGAGAACACCCGGCCGTGCGCGAGCCGCAGGATGTTGGCGAACTGCCGGTCGTAGTCGACGCCCTGGGCCCGGTCGAGGGTGGCGAGCCACTGCTTCTGCTGGTCGTTGGGCTCGTTGGGCAGGGCGAGTCCGAGCTTCGACGCCACGTCACGCACGCGTGCGTCGAGGAACGTGTGCCCCAGCACGAGGTGCTGCCCCGCCGTCCGCACGGCCGGCGTCGTCCCCTTGAGCTGGGCCTGCTGCCCCGCGGGCAGCTCCCACAGCCCCGCCAGCCGCACCTTCGTGACGAAGTCCCGGTCCAGCGCGGACAGCGGGCCGTACGGCGTCGTCACGGTCCCGGCCCTGAGCACGCTCAGCCCCGTGCCGGAGCGGTCGGCGTACGACCAGATCGGGACGAGCAGGGCCACGAGGGTCGCCGTCAGCCCGGCGATGATGACCCCGGTGCCGGTGAAGATGCCTCGCCCTCTCAGGGGCGGTCGCGGTCGCATGGTGCCTCCAGTCACGGCACCGCATGCTTGTGGGTTCGAGGTGCGGGATCGACATATTACTGCCGGGTCCGTGCGGCCCTCCCGTGCCCGGACGCCCGCACCCTCACCGCCGCAGCAGCACCTGCCGCGTGGCCCGGGCCCACCGGATTCCCGGCCTGCGGGACCTCGGGGCCGGACCCGACCGCTCCAGCCACCACTCCCGCAGCTCCCGCCGCGCCCGCGCGTCCCGCACGGACCCGTCCAGCAGGAGGTGTTCGGCGAAGTCCAGGGCGTCCCGCCGGTATCCGTCGGTCATCGGCGCCCCCTGCGCGTACGCCAGGAACGCCGGCCGGTACCCCGCCCCGAGGATCACCGGCAGTTCGGGCGCCACCTTGGCCACCACGTCCGCCCGCTTGCCCGCGAGCGCCCGCGCCTGCACCCCCAGCCGCACCCGGTCGAACCCCTCCGGCACCGGCGTCCCCGCCACGAGCGCGGACAGCAGCGCGGTCTGGGCGAGCGCGAGCCGCTGACGGGCGGGTTCGGTCGGGACACCCGACGGCTCTCCGGAGCCTGCGGCACGCCACGCACCCCCGGCCCGCGCCCCGCCCCCCTTCTGCACCGCCTCCCGGATCGCCGCCAACTCCCCCTCCAGCGCGGCCGGCTCGGGGAAGTTCTCGTCCCGCTCCAACAGCACCCCCGGCGGCGAGACCCGGGAGGCGAGGTCGGTGAGGATGTCGAGGACCGGCCGCGGGACCGGGTGGGCGTGGCTGTCGTGCCACACTCCGTCCCGCTCGAAGCCGCCCGCGACATGGACGTACGCGATGGCCTCCAGGGGGAGTTCGGCGAGCGCCTCGGCCGGGTCCTCACCGCGGTTGACGTGGTTGGTGTGCAGGTTGGCCACGTCGATCAGCAGTCGTACGCCCGTCCGGTCGGCGAGGTCGTACAGGAACTGCCCCTCGGTCATCTCCTCGCCCGGCCACGCGACCAGCGCGGCGATGTTCTCCACGGCGAGCGGCACCGGCAGCGCGTCCTGCGCGATGCGGATGTTCTCGCAGAGCACGTCGAGGGCGTCCCGGGTGCGCGGGACGGGCAGCAGGTGCCCGGCCTCAAGGCGCGGGGAGGCGGTCAGCGGGCCGCCCGCCCGGACGAACGCGATGTGCTCGGTGACCAGCGGCGAGCTAAGCGCCTCGGCCCGCTCGGCGAGTGCCAGGAGCCGCCCGGGGTCGGGCCGGTCGGCGCCGCCGAGACCGAGCGAGACGCCGTGCGGCACCACGGTCACCCCGCGCTCGCGCAGCCGCAGCAGCGACTCGGGCAGGTGCCCGGGGCAGACGTTCTCGGCCACGGCCTCGACCCAGTCGATGCCCGGCATGGCCTCCACGGCGTCCGCGATCTCCGGCCGCCACCCGATCCCCGTGCCCAGTCGCTCCATGGTCCGTCCCCTCCTCGGCCGCTCCCGCACCCGCTCCGGTCGTCGACCGCCCGGTGTGACGGAGGTATGGCCCCGGGGGCCGGGCGCGAACCGTGCCCGCAGGACCTTCAGAGCAACATTTGAGGTTCGGGCCGACGCGGTCCCCCACCCGCGCCGGGCCACGCCCGCGGCTCCCGGCCCGCAGCGCCTCCTCCAGCGGCCCGGCCCCCTCCGGAACCCTCAGCGCGGGAGCGAACGCGAACCCGGGCCCCCGACCCGCCGGGTCCGTCGGAACGCGGTGCACCATGTGGTCGACGAGGTGTGCAGCCGATTGCGGTACGGCCGACGGCGTCACCCGCCGGTGCCGGGCCACGCCCGCGGCTCCCGGCCCGCAGCGCCTCCTCCAGCGGCCCGGCCCCATCCGGAACCCTCAGCGCGGGAGCGAACGCGGACCCGGCCCGCCGGGTCCGTCGGAACGCGCCCGATTGCGGTACGGCCGACGGCGTCAGGCGCCCGTGCCGGGCCACGCCTGCGGGTCCCGGCCCAGTAGCCGCAGCGCCTCCGCCAGCGGTCCGGCCCCCTCCGGAACCTTCAACGCGGCCGCGAACGCGTACCCCGGCCCGCGGGCGGCCGGGTCGGTCGGAACGCGCCGGGCCACGGCCGCCGCCGCGACGAGCGCCTCGTCGGCCAGTCGCAGCGGGGCACCGAGCGCGGCCGCCACGTCCCAGGCGTGCACGACGTAATCGACGAGGTGAAAGCCGATCGCCGTACGACCGGCGAACCCGCCGCCCAGCTCCGGCAGCATGAACTCCCGTTCGGCAGCGCCCGGTTCGGCGAACGCCGATAGGGCCGCCGTCGCGGCCGCGCGGTGCGCCCGGGCGGGCTCGCGCAGCTCCCGGGGCTCCCGCCAGTGCGCCGGATCGCCGCCCTCGCCCCGCGCGGCGGCCGCGAACCCGTGGTGCTGCGCGGTCATGTGCGCCACCAGCCGCCGCAGGTCCCACCCCGCGCAGGGGGTCTCCCGCGCCCAGTCCCCGTCGTCCCCGGCCAACTCCACCAGCCGAGCGGCCTCCTGTACGGCGATCCGGTCCAGTGCGACGACATCCATCAGCGCTCCTCGGCGATCAGGTCCAGGGCGTACGCCCACACGGCATCGGGCTCGAACTCCTCGAACTCCCGACGGGCCGAGCGCAGTTCACCGCGCCCACGATGCGCGCGGACGATCCGCGCGTGGTCGGGCCGGCCGGTGAACTCCTTCAGCCCCCGCTCGTCGGCCCACACGGACACGGACCCGGAGCGCCGGCGGAGCGGATCCGCCCACAGCCACATCCCCACCGCCCCGGGAGTCGACGGCCAGGTGCGCCGCAGCCGCGTCCCGGCCAGCGCGACGGCGAGGGACTGCCCGTGGCCGTCGGCGGTGAAGTCGGTTACGGCGACGAGCACGCGGTCGTCGAGCGGGATGGCGGGACCGGACTTCCAGCGGGAGCGAAGGACGCGTGGTCGAGGAGTGGCCATGCCCCGACCCTAAAACTAAACGAACGATCGTGCTACTAGTTTTCGCGTCCAGAACCTGCCCCGAAGAAGGAGTACGTCAGACGTCAGGCCCGCAGCCGTGCGGCGATGCCCCGCCGGGCCCTGGCGTAGGGCGCGGTCTCGCCGTGCAGCAGCGACATCGCGTTCGCCGCCTCCATCAACGCGACGATCTCGAAGGCGAGTTGCGCCGGATCGGTCTCCGCGTCCAGCTCGCCCGCGGCCCTCGCCCGCTCGGCGCACCGCTCCAACTCCGCGAGCCAGGCACGCTGCGCCGCGACCAGGGCGTCGCGGACCGCTCCCTCGCGGGCGTCGAACTCGGCCATGACGCCGTAGAAAAAGCAGCCCCCGGGGAAGACCCGCTGCTCGGAGTAGCGCAGCCAGCCCTCGCACAGGCCCCGCAGCCGGGCGAGCCCCTCGGCCGCCCCGGAGACCGGCTCCAGCACCTCGGCGACGAAGATCCGCGAGGCCTCCCGCACGGTCGCGAGCTGCAGCTCCTGCTTGGAGCCGAACAGGGCGAACACCCCGCTCTTGCTCAGCTCCAGCTCCCCGGCCAGCCGCCCCACCGACAGCGCCTCAAGCCCCTCGACCGAGGCGATGTCGACGGCCCGGCGCAACACGGCCCGCCGGGTGCGGTTGCCCCGCTCGACCCGTCCGTCGACCCTGGTCATCGCAGCGCCGGATGGTCCGCGACGACCGTGCACGAGCCGGGCGCGATCTCGGTGAAACCGGCGTCACGCACCAACGGCAGCTCGCTGGCGGTGAGTTCGGCCCAGCGGCCGGGGGCCGCGGTCCGTACGGCGAGCGGGAACCCGGCGTCCCGCCAGGCGGCCCGCTCCTCGTCCGACAGTTCCCACCAGGCCAGTTGGGCGCCGTGGCCGGCCTGGGCCATCGCCTTGCCGGCCGACATGTCGAGGTCCGGGCTGAGCCACAGCACGGGCGCGGTCGGGTCCGCCTCGACGGGCGGTTCGGGGTCGTCGAGGTCGGTGCCGGAGACCTGGAGCCTGGCCAGGTCCTTGGGCCAGCCGTCGAGCGGCACCGGCGGGAACACCCGCACCTCGGCCGCCTTCCCCGTCACGGTGATCCCGGGCAACGCCTCGGCCCGCCGCCACTCGGCCCCGCGGGCCCGCCGTACGACCTTGCGGATCCGGGCGTCCTGCCAGTCCCGCACGGCCTCGGCCCACTCCCCGTCGCCCACCGAGCGCTCGTCGGCGAGCATGACGAGAACGGCGCGGGCGGCCGTCTCCAGCGCGTCGGTGCGGGCGGGCGGGGCGGCCTTCTCGATGCGGACGACCAGCGGCAGCACGAACTGGGGTGCCTGGTCGCGTGCGGTCGGCTCGGTACGGAAGGGGCTGTCGGTCGGAGGCGTCACGTCGTGGCTCACCCGGACAACCTTAAAGTCACCCGGAACAGGCCGTCCGCTGAGCCTCCTGCCACTCGCACACCGGGCACAGCGTGATGCCCTTGTACGACTCCGGATACTCGGTGGGCTTCCGGCACAACACGCAATCCGCGTACGGCGGCCCGTCGGCGACCGGCGGCTTCGGCGCGTTGCCGATCGTGCAGTAGTCCTCGCTCATGCCCCCAGCCTAGGACCCTAGGACCCGATCAGCTCGGACACCCGGACGAACCGGAACCCCCGCGCCCGCAGCTCCGGCACCACCGTCCGCACCACCCGCTCCGTCGTCGGCGCGGCACTGCGCGTGCAGTGCAGCACCACGACCGACCCCGGCCGCACCCCGTCCAGCACCTGCCGGGACACGGCCTCCGCGTCCGTGGCGAGCGCGTCCCCGCTCACCACGTCCCACTGCACGGCGGTCACCCCGGCCGGGGTCAGCGCCTTCAGCGCCCGCCGGTCGTAGCACCCGCCGGGGAAACGGAAGTACGGCTTCGCGTCCGGCACCCCCACCTTCCGGAACGCCGCGTACGCCCGCTCCACGTCCGCCCGCATCCGGTCGGCCGGGACCGTCGGCAGCCCGTAGCAGTCGTCGGTGAAGGCGTAGTGGCTGTAGGAGTGGTTGGCGACCTCGAAGAGCGGGTCGTGCCCCAGGGAACGGGCCTGGTCCGGGTACTCCTCGGCCCACCGCCCGGTCATGAACACGGTGGCCGGCACCTTCAGTTCCCGCAGGGCCGCGATCAGCCCGGGATTGTCGAAGTGCTCCCCGGCCGCCGCCCGGGCCCCCTGGTCCGCCGTCATGTCGGCGTCGAAGGTGAGCGCGACCGCCTTGCCGTGATCCCGGGAGCCGTTCTTGAAGACGGGGGTCAGACCCCCGGGGCCGGGGGCGAGCGTAGGGGGCGCGGAGGTCGCGGCGGGGGCCGGGCGGGCCACCCGGGGGGCCGGGTGGGGAGCGGCGGCGCAGGCCGAGAGGGCGGCGCCGAGGACACAGGCGGCGGTGACGCGGCGTACAAGAGTGATCACCGTATGAAAATATGGTGAAACGCCCTATATGCCGGTCACCCCCGCCGGTGGCGTCACCCGCTCAGATGTCCCGCTGCTCCAGCGGCTTGGTCGCCGGGCCCTGGATCACCTTGCCGTCGGTGTCGAAGCGGGAACCGTGGCACGGGCACTCCCAGGCGTCCTCGGCCCCGTTGAAGGAGACCAGGCAGCCCAGGTGGGTGCAGCGGGGGGAGACGGCGTGGAGGTTGCCTTCGTCGTCGCGGTAGACCGCGAGCCGGTCGCCGTTCACCCGGACCACGGCGCCCTCTCCCGGCGGGAGCGACTCCAGCGGGGGAGCGGGGCGCAGCCGGTCGCCGACGAAGTGCCGGGCCACCTGGGCCTGCGTCTTCAGGAAGGTCGGGGCCTCACGGACCGCCGAACGCAGCCGGCGCGGGTCGTACAGCTCGCTCCACGCGCACTGCTCGCCGTTGATCTGGGCCGCGAGCAGACGGCCCGCCATGATGCCGCCGCTCATGCCCCAGCCGCCGAAGCCGGTGGCGACATAGGTGTGCCGGGCCCCCGGGTGCAGCGGGCCGACCATGGGCACGGTGTCGGTGGGGTCGTTGTCCTGGGTTGCCCAGGAATGCGTGAGATCGACGCCGGGGAACTGCCGGGCGGCCCACGCCGAGAGGGTGTCGAACCGGGCCCGGGTGTCGCCCGTGCCGGGGGTGAAGTGCTCGCCGGTGACGATGAGCAGCCGCTTGTCGGCGTCCCAGGGAGCCGTGCGGACCGAGCGGGTGCCCTCGTCCGGCGTGATGTACATGCCGTCCGGATCCCGCTCCCGGTCGATCGTCCCGGCGACGACCAGCTCGCGGCGCGGGGAGAGCCGGGCGAACAGCAGGGCCCGGTCGAAGATCGGGTAGTGGGTGGCGACCACGACGTCCCGGGCCGTCACCGTGGCCCGCGTGTCGGTCGACAGCCGGCACGGCTCGCCCTCGTCGAGCCCCAGGACGGCGGTGTGCTCGTGGATCACCGCACCTGAGGCGACCAGGTCCTCGGCCAGGGCCAGCAGGTATTTGCGCGGATGGAACTGCGCCTGTCCGGTCACCCGCACCGCGCCCGCCACCGGGAACGGCAGCCCGGTCTCCGTCACGAACGACGCCGGCAGCCCCGCCTCCCGGGCGGCCGCCGCCTCGGCCCGCAGCTCGTCGACCCGGCTCTCGTCACGGACGTAGGTGTAGGCGCTGCGCTGCTCCCAGTCGCAGTCGACGCCCAGCTCGTCCGCGATCTCGGCGGCCCGTTCGATCGCCTCGCTCTGCGAGCGGGCGTACAGTCGGGCGCCCTCGGGGCCGCGGGTGCGGCGCAGCTTGTCGTAGATCAGTGTGTGCAGGGCGGTCAGTTTGGCGGTGGTGTGCCCGGTGACGCCGGCGGCCACCTGTCCGGCCTCCAGGACCGCCACCCGCTGCCCGGCCCGCGTCAGCTCCCACGCCGTGCTCAGCCCGGCGATGCCGGCGCCGATGACGGCCACGTCGACGTCGAGGTCCTCGGTCAGCGGCGGCCGGGGTCCGCCGGGTGCCGTCTCCAGCCAGTACGAGCCCTTGACATGCCGGTTCTCGGTCATGGGCCCCGAGTACCCCGGGAATCACTGTTCCAGCAGCCTCCTGCGGGCCTCCTCCACGTCGAAGTCCGCCTCCGGATAGCGCGGGTCCAGCTCCGCAAGGTGCTCCAGGAGGATCCGGCTGACCGCCCAGTTCCGGTACCACTTGCGGTCGGCGGGGATGAGGTACCAGGGGGCGTGCGGGGTCGAGCAGCGCTCCAGGGCCGTCTCGTACGCCTGCTGGTAGGCCGGCCACAGGGCGCGCTCGTCGATGTCGGCGACGTTGAACTTCCAGTGCTTGTCCGGGCGGTCCAGGCGCTTGAGCAGGCGGTCGCGCTGTTCGCCGTACGAGATGTGCAGGAAGCACTTGACCACGGTGACGCCGTCGTCGGCGAGGGCCTTCTCGAAGTGGTTGATCTCCTCGTAGCGGCGCTCGATCTCGGCGGGCGGGGCGAGCGAGCGGACCCGGGCGATGAGGACGTCCTCGTAGTGCGAGCGGTCGAAGATGCCCAGCTCACCGGCTTGCGGCAGGGCCCGTTTGATGCGCCAGAGGAAGGAGTGCCCCAGCTCCTTGGGCGTGGGTGCCTTGAAGGCCTGGATGCGGCAGCCGGACGGGTTGAACAGGCCGATGACGTGCTTGACGGTGCCGCCCTTGCCGCTGGTGTCCATGCCCTGCAGCACCAGCAGGACCCGGCGCCGGTCGCCCGCCGTGCTCGCCGCCCACAGGCGTTCCTGCAGGTCGCCGAGCGGGGCGGCCAGCTCGGTCATCGCGGCCAGACCGGCCTGCTTGTCACGGGGGCCGGCCGGGGTCTCCCGGGCGTCGTGGGCGGCCAGGTCCACCGGTTTGCCGCCCGGTATCCGCAGCAGCTCGCGCAGGGCGAGGTCGTCCCCGCCCTGCGCGCCCTGCCCGCCCTTGCGCGCCGCGCGCGTCCTCGAGCCCTTCTTCGCCATGGGGCACCCCTTCCGGTCCGGGTCCGGCCCCTCGATCCTGCGCCGGGGTACCGGGGGCACGCCAGCCGTCGTGGAGGGCGGCTACCTGCGCCAGGGTCCCGTCACCGCGAAGGTCGTCCCGGGCGTGTAGCAGTTGACGTACATCGTCTGCCCGTCGGGGGAGAAGGTGACGCCGGCGAACTCGCCCCACTCCGGCGCCTCGGGCGTGCCGATGTTCTGCCGGCCGCGGGCCATCGCGTAGACCTCGCCGTGCCGGGTAACGCCGAAGACGTGCTGGGCGCCGCTGCCGTCCTCGCACACCATCAGGCCGCCGCTCGGCGCGAGGCAGATGTTGTCCGGGGACTCGCCGGGCAGTTGCACATCGGTGTCCGGGCCGAAGACGATCACCAGGGTGAGCCGGCGCGCCGAGGGGTCGTAGCGCCAGATCTGCCCGAAGTGGTCGGCGGCCGAGCCCTCGGCGCTGTGCGCGAACGACGAGACGAAGTAGACGGACTTCCCGCCCCAGTAGCAGCCCTCCAGCTTCTGGGCGTGCGTGATGCCCTTCGGCCCGAAGTCCTGGAGCCGGACGGGGGTTTCGGTGGCCAGCGGGTCCGGTACGTCGACCCACTCGATCCCCTCGAAGCAGGCTCCGGTCTCCTGGATGAGGGACAGGTCCGGTACGCCGGGCACCCGCATCGCCTGGAGCCGGCCGCCCGCGCGCAGCGACCCGAGGCCACCCTCGGGCCGGTGGGGCAGGAAGCGGTAGAAGAGGCCGAAGGGCTTGAGGAAGGCGTCCTCGGTCTCGTAGACGATGCCGCGCTTCGGGTCGATCGCGATGGCCTCGTGCTGGAAGCGGCCCATCGCGGTCAGCGGGACCGCGCCGCTGCGGTGCGGGTCCGTCGGATCGACCTCGAAGATGAAGCCGTGGTCCTTGGTGTAGCCGTTGGTGCCGGCCTTGTCCTCGGTCTCCTCGCAGGTCAGCCAGGTGCCCCAAGGGGTGGGCCCGCCCGCGCAGTTGACGGCGGTGCCGGCGATGGCGACCCGCTCCGACAGCACGTTGTTGCGGGAGTCCAGCGTCAGGGCCGTACAGCCGCCCTTGCCCGCCGGGTCGTAGGTCAGACCCTCGACCGTGGGCACGGCGATGGCCGCAGTGGGGCGGTTCTCGTGGTTGCGGACCAGGTGGACGCGGCCGTGTCTGCCCGGCAGGGCGGTCATGCCGTCGTGGTTGGAGGGGACCTTGCCCTCGCCGGAGCGGAGCTGGTCGCCCTCGCGGGAGAGGACCTTGTAGCGGAAGCCCTTCGGCAGGTCCAGCAGGCCGTTGGGGTCCGGGACGAGAGGGCCGTAGCCGGTGTGGCCGAGGGACTGGGCGGCGGCGGTGCCGACGAAGAGTTCGGAGAGGGCGCCGGTGAAGGCGATGCCCACGCCCAGGGCGCCGGTACGGGCCAGGACCTGACGTCGTGTTGCGGACATGGCGAAGCAACCTTCCTGCTGGCGGACAGGACTGTGACGTCGCTGTGTCTATCACCTGGGTCGGCCCGCGGGAACCACGCGCGTAGCGTGTCCCGGCCCGTCAGGTCCCGGTCGGGTGCTCCTGCGCCCGCTCCAGGAAGCGCAGCAGCTCCACCGGGAAGGGCAGGACGAGCGTCGAGTTCTTCTCGGCGGCCACCGCCACGACGGTCTGGAGCAGCCGGAGTTGGAGCGCCGCGGGCTGCTCGGACATCTCCTTGGCGGCCTCCGCGAGCTTCTTGGAGGCCTGGAGCTCGGCGTCGGCGTTGATGATCCGGGCCCGCCGCTCACGGTCGGCCTCGGCCTGCCGGGCCATCGACCGCTTCATCGCGTCCGGCAGCGACACGTCCTTGATCTCGACGCGGTCCACCTGCACGCCCCAGCCGACGGCCGGGCTGTCGATCATCAGCTCCAGGCCCTCGTTGAGTTTCTCGCGGTTGGAGAGCAGGTCGTCCAGCTCGCTCTTGCCGATGATCGAGCGCAGCGAGGTCTGGGCCATCTGGGAGACCGCGAACTTGTAGTCCTCGACCTTCACCAGGGCGCTCGCCGCGTCGACGACCCGGAAGTAGACGACCGCGTCCACGCGCACGGTCACGTTGTCCCGGGTGATGCCCTCCTGGGCCGGCACCGGCAGCGTGACGATCTGCATGTTCACCTTGTGCAGCCGGTCCACGAACGGCACGATCGCCGTGAACCCGGGCTCGCGCACCTCGCCCGCGAGACGGCCGAGGCGGAACACCACCCCGCGCTCGTACTGCTTCACGACCCGGGCCGCCGCGGTGAGGTAGACGACCCCCGCGGCACCGGCTGCCACGGCCGCCGTCAACACTTCCTGGAGCATGGCGACCTCCTCGTCCAGAGGTCCGTTTGTCTGGTCCTGTAACGATATGCCCGGTGCCCGGTCCGGGGCCACGACGGCCCCGGACCGGGCGGGGGGTGTTACGGGGCGGTGGCCTTCGCCGGCGTGGGCGCGGTGACCCGCACGGGTTCCGTGCCGACCGCGCTGTGCCGCTCGGCCCAGTTCTCCAGGGCCGTACGGCAGGCGTGGTCCAGGTGGTGCAGACCGGAGAGGTCCAGCTCCACGGGACGGTCCTGGGGCAGCGACTCCAGGCTGTCGAGGATCTTCGGCAGCCTGAGGAAGGTCGCGTTGCCCGACAGGTGGGCCTGGATGGGGCCCGCGCCCTTGTCGACGATCTCCAGCTTGAGGTGCGAGGCCTCCCAGGCGGTCTTGGCGACCGACAGGGCCAGACCGATCAGGACGCCCTCGAACATGTTCACCGCGACGATCGAGACGGCCGTGGCCACCAGGATCAGCGCCTCACCGCGGTGGCCGCGCCACAGCGTCACGACCTCCCGGAAGGGGATCAGCTTGAAGCCCGCGTGGACCAGGATGCCGGCGAGCGCGGGCAGCGGGATCAGCGCCAGCGTCGAGGGCAGCAGGGCCGCGAACAGCAGCAGCCACACGCCGTGCATGACCCGGGACGCCTTGGTCCGCGCGCCTGCCTGGACGTTGGCGGAGCTGCGCACGATGACCGCGGTCATGGGCAGGGCGCCGAGCGCGCCGCACACGGTGTTGCCCACGCCCTGGGCCATGAGTTCCTTGTCGTACTCGGTGCGCGGACCGTCGTGCAGCCGGTCCACGGCCGCGGCGCTGAACAGGCTCTCGGCGGAGGCGATCAGGGTGAAGGCGATGATGGTGCCGAAGATGGCCGGGTCGGCCAGTTCGCCGAAGGCGTCCGTGCCGGGCGGCTGGACGGACGCCAGCAGGCCGTTCACCTCGACGGTGGCGACCGACAGGCCGAGGACCTGGGTGACCAGGGTGGCCAGCAGGACCGCGGCGAGCGCGCCCGGCACCGTCCGCACCTTCCGCGGGAGCCGCTTCCACAGCACGAGCACCGCGACGGTGCCCGCCCCGACGGCGAGCGAGGCGAGTGCCGTGGTGCTGCCGAGCGCGTCGACGACGGCGCCGGGCAGCCCGATGATCTTGTCGAGTCCGGAGGCGGGCGCCTTCAGACCGGCCGCCGAGTAGAGCTGGCCCGCGATGATCACGAGACCGATACCGGCCAGCATGCCCTCGACGACCGAGACGGATATCGCCCGGAACCAGCGCCCCAGTTTCAGGGCGCCCATCGCGAGCTGGATCAGTCCGGCGGCCAGCACGACGACGCCGAGCGCGGGCAGCCCGAACTCGTTCACCGCCTCGAAGACCAGGACGGTCAGACCGGCCGCGGGGCCGGAGACCTGGAGGCTGCTGCCCCGCATCAGGCCGGTGACGATGCCGCCGACTATGCCGGTGACGAGGCCGAGTTCGGCCGGGACGCCGGAGGCGACGGCCACGCCCACGCAGAGCGGGAGCGCGACCAGGAAGACGACCAGGGAGGCGGCGAAGTCCTGCCGCAGGTGAGGGTATTTGGTCATCATCCCGATCACAGGCCCTCGAACGCGTCGGTCTCGGCCCGGTGGGCGCGCACCGCGCCCGTGTGCACCTCGTAGTACCAGGCGTGCAGGGTCAGTTGCTCCTCCGCCAGCTTCTTGTCGATGAACGGGTAGGACCGCAGGCGCAGCACCTGGGCCAGGACGTGGCTCTGCACGCCCTCGGCCACTTCCGGGTCCTCGGTGGTGCCGGCCGGGCGCGGGGTGGCGTGGTTGAGCCAGTCGCGCACGGCCGGGACGGCGTCCAGGTCGTCGCCGCGCACGAGGGCGCCGACGGCACCGCAGTGCGAGTGCCCGCAGACCACGATGTCGCGGACGCCCAGCACCTCCACGGCGTACTCGATGGTGGCCGCCTCGCTGGTGGGGTGCTGCGAGGCGTAGGGGGGAACGATGTTGCCCGCGGTGCGCAGCTCGAAGAGCTCGCCCGGTCGGGCGCCCGTGATCAGGGCCGGAACGACCCGGGAATCCGAGCAGGTGATGAACAGAACCTGGGGGGACTGGCCTTCGGCCAGCTTGGCGAACTCCTCAGGGCGCTGTCCGAACGTACGGGCGTTGTCGATGAGGGGCTGCATGTGGTGACTCCTCCTGGCGCGCCGTGGGGGCGCGTCGGGCTTACCAGGCGCGCCGAAGGGCGCGTCGGTTGACATGACAGGTGGGGGAACAGAGGTGGGGGACTGACTGCTCTGCCGTCAGCAGCGGAAAACCTGAAGTGCCGCCGGAGCGTGGGCTGTCGAGGTTCTCGACAGGGTGAACCCGCCCGCTGCCACCCGCTCGGGCACGGCCGCCGGCTCCTCGGCCGACAGGGGACGCTCGGGCCCCTGAGGGGCGAAGTCGACGGCTCGGTGCCGGTCACGGGTGCGCAGGGGACCGGTCGGGTCCCCGACGTGGTTGCAGTGGCGTTTACCGGAGGCTTCGGCGCGGGATGCCTTGCCGGAGAGCTTGGTTCCGGTCTGAGCTTTGGCCTCAGCTTGACGGCCTGTGTGCGCGGTTGCGAATCCCCCGGAGGGGACGAAGAACGGGAGCGCCAGAAGGGCGGCGGTGAGGACCGCGATCAGGGTCCGTGCCGTCGCACCTCGGAACATGCGCCCCCCTCTCGGCAGTTCACACTTCTAGTCCTGATCAAACGCTGGTCAACGCTTGGTCAAGAAACACCTTAGCCTGGCAAAGTTGTTTGCTGGGTTAACTTAGCGTTTCCGGCTGAAGAGAGGCTGAAGCGTGCCGGGTCGCTGACGCGAACTGGCTCTTGACGTGCGATGTCGCGCGTGATTACGCGACGAGGCCCTTGGCGTCGCGGGCCAGCGCGGTCAGCCGGGATATCGCGCGGAAGTACTTCTTGCGGTAGCCGCCGTTGAGCATCTCGTCGCTGAACAGCTTGTCGAAGGGCAGCCCGGAGGCCAGCACCGGCACCTCGCGGTCGTAGAGCCGGTCCGCGAGCACCACGAGCCGCAGGGCCGTCGACTGGTCCGGCACCGGCTGCACATGGGTGAGGCAGACCGCCCTGAGGTCGCCGGTCAGGGCGCCGTAGCGGCTCGGGTGGACCTTGGCGAGGTGCGCCAGCAGGCTCGGGAAGTCGTCCAGCGAGGCGCCCTCGGTGGCGTGCGCCGCCCGGGTCACCTGCTCGTCGGTGAAGGGCGCCGGCGCCTCGGGCAGCCCGCGGTGGCGGTAGTCCTCGCCGTCGATGCGCAGCGGGCGGAAGTGCGCCGCGAGGCCCTGGATCTCGCGCAGGAAGTCCACGGCCGCGAACCGGCCCTCGCCGAGCTTGCCCGGCAGGGTGTTGGAGGTGGCCGCGAGCGCCACACCCGCGTCGACCAGCTTGCCGAGCAGTGTGGAGACCAGGACGGTGTCGCCCGGGTCGTCCAGCTCGAACTCGTCGATGCACAGCAGGCGGTGGCCGGAGAGGGTCTGGACCGTCTTCTGGAAGCCGAGGGCGCCGACCAGGTTGGTCAGCTCGACGAAGGTGCCGAAGGCCTTGAGGGAGGGCTCGGCGGGGGTCGCGTGCCAGAGGGAGGCGAGCAGGTGGGTCTTGCCGACGCCGTAGCCGCCGTCGAGGTAGACGCCGCGGGGGCCGGCCGGGGTCTTCGGGGCCTTTGGCCTGCCGAACCCGAAGAGGCCGCGCCTGCCGCCGCCGACCGCGTGCGCGCCGCCGAGGCCGGCCGCGAAGCCCTCCAGGACCCGGACGGCCTCGGTCTGGCTGGGCTGGTTCGGGTCCGGGAGGTAGGTGTCGAAACGCACCGAGTCGAACCGCGGCGGCGGCACCATCTCGGCGACCAGCCGGTCCGCGGGGACGTGCGGCTCGCGGTCGCACAGGGACTGCGGGGCGGTGCCGGTCATCGAACCGGACCCGGACGCGGCGGGGGAAGTAGACACGGTTCACCATGCTAAGCGCCGTGCCAGACTGCACGGCATGCGACGCCTGTTCCCTGTGACCGACGAGACAGCGATCCGGACCCCGCGAGGAGAGGCCGGCCAGGACTGGAGCCTCGCCGAGCTGGCCGCCGCCTACGCCTATCCCGAGCTCGGCCCCGGCCCCGGGACCCCCGAGGTGTGGCTGCGCGCCAACATGGTCGCCACGCTGGACGGGGCCGCCCAGCACGACGGCCGGTCGCATCCCATCTCCACCGCGACCGACATGCGGATCTTCGGGACGCTGCGGGCGCTCGCGGACGTGGTGATCGCCGGTGCGGAAACGGTACGGCAGGAGGGGTACCGGCCCGCACGCGCGCGGGACGAGTTCGCGGCCGTGAGGGAGGCGGCCGGGCAGGGCCCGGCGCCGGCGATCGCGGTGGTCACCGCGAGTCTGGACCTGGACTTCTCGCTCCCGCTGTACACCTCGCCCCTGGTGCCCACCCTGATCCTCACGGGCGCCGCGGCGGCCCCGGACCGGATCGCCGCGGCCGAGAAGGCCGGGGCCCGGGTGGTGATCGCCGGGGACGGGGTCGGCGTGGACCCCGCGCGGGCCGTGCGCGCGCTGGCCGAACTGGGGCACACCCGGCTGCTGACCGAGGGCGGCCCCCGGCTGCTCGGACAGCTCGTGGCCGCCGGGGTGCTCGACGAGCTCTGCCTGACCGTGTCCCCGATGCTCACCGCGGGCGACGCGCAGCGGATCGCCGGGGGGCCGTCGGTGGCCGTCCCGGCACGGTTCGTACTGGACTCCCTGCTGGAGGAGGACGGTTTCCTCTTCAGCAGGTATCGCAGGCCCTGACCGCCCGGATGCGGGTTCGATCGGTACCGCTGAGGCCGACATCGGCGGAATCTGTCGTTCCGTTTCACTTCCGGCGGGCACACTGAATCCGGCAGTACCCGTGCGATCACGGGGCAGGATGGTTTCCGCAGAGGCAGAGAAGGGGACGCCCGGTGTTCACAAGCGTTTTGATGATCGAGAAGGCCCTGACGTCCGCCGACGTGGAGTTCGTCACCACTTTGCACGGTGATGAGTCGGTCGGGTTCCACGTGCTGCTCCAGCCGCGCGGGGACCAGGCCGACCGGCTCCTGCGGGCCATCGACGACGTGGCGCTGGGCGAGCTCGACGAGGCCGTGCGGGAGCGGGAGACGCCCGAGGGCGAGGCCGCGAAGGGCGTGGGGGAGCGGGCCCTGGAGGTCTCCCTCCAGGCGCTCAGAGCCTCCGGGAGCGAGGCGGAGGGCCGGCTCATCGAGGACCACCCCCTGGACGCGCTGAGGTCGCTCGTCGACGAGATCGGCGCGGACGAGGTGATCGTCCTGACCGACCCCCACTACGTGGAGGAGTTCTTTCACCGGGACTGGGCGTCCCGGGCCCGGCACAAGGTGGGCGTACCGGTGCTGAAGCTGTTCTCGCACAGCAAGGCATAGGCTGGCCCCGCATCCGTACCGCACCACCTTGGGGAGACACACGCATGGCACCCGGCCTTCCTACCGCCATGGACCGACCGCACTTCATCGGGATCGGTGGGGCCGGGATGTCGGGGATCGCGAAGATCCTCGCGCAGCGCGGGGCGAAGGTGGCGGGCAGCGACGCCAAGGACTCGGAGACCGCTCAGGCGCTGCGGGCGCTCGGCGCGACCGTGCACATCGGGCACGCGGCCGAGCACCTGGCGACCGACGCCACCTGTGTCGTCGTCTCGTCGGCGATCCGGGCCGACAACCCCGAGCTGGCCCGCGCGGCCGAGCTCGGCATCCCCGTCGTGCACCGGTCCGACGCCCTCGCCTCGCTGATGGACGGCCTGCGGCCGATCGCGGTCGCGGGGACCCACGGCAAGACCACGACCACCTCGATGCTGGCGGTCTCCCTGTCCGAGCTGGGCCTGAGGCCCTCGTACGCCATCGGCGGCGACCTCGACGCACCCGGCTCCAACGCCCTGCACGGCGAGGGCGAGATCTTCGTCGCCGAGGCGGACGAATCGGACCGCAGCTTCCACAAGTACGCCCCCGAGGTCGCGATCGTCCTCAACGTCGAGCTCGACCACCACGCCAACTACGCGTCCATGGACGAGATCTACGAGTCCTTCGAGACCTTCGTGGACCGGATCGTCGAGGGCGGCACGCTGGTCGTCAACGCGGACCACGAGGGCGCCCGGGAGCTGACCCGGCGGGTCGGGGCGAGCGGGGCGCGCGTGGTGACGTACGGCGACGCCGAGGACGCCGACGTGCGGGTGCTCTCGGTCGTCCCGCAGGGCCTGCGGAGCGAGGTCACCGTCGAGCTGGACGGCTCCCCGCTCACCTTCGCGGTCTCCGTGCCCGGCCGCCACTACGCGCACAACGCGGTCGCCGCCCTCGCCGCCGGCGTGGCCCTCGGCATCCCCGCCGCGGAGCTGGCCCCCGCCCTGGCCGCGTACACCGGCGTCAAGCGGCGCCTCCAGCTCAAGGGCGAGGCGGCCGGCGTGCAGGTCATCGACTCCTACGCCCACCACCCCACCGAGATGACCGCGGACCTGGAGGCCATGCGCGCGGCCGCCGGTGACGCCCGCATCCTCGTCGTCTTCCAGCCCCACCTGTTCTCGCGGACGCAGGAGCTCGGCAAGGAGATGGGCGACGCGCTCGCGCTCGCGGACGGCTCGCTGGTCCTGGACATCTATCCGGCCCGCGAGGACCCGATCCCGGGGGTGACGAGCGAGCTGATCATCGAGGCGGCGCGGGCCGCGGGCGCGGACGTGACGCCGGTCCACGACAAGGCGGACGTCCCGGAGGTGGTCGCGGGAATGGCGAAGGCCGGTGATCTCGTTCTCACCATGGGCGCGGGTGACGTGACGGACCTCGGCCCGCTGATCCTGGACCGTCTCGCGAAGTAAGGGGCTGAGCTTCATGTCGTACGACGTCGAAAAGCCGGACGAGCAGTGGCGTGCGGAGCTGAGCCCGGCCGAGTACGCCGTACTCCGCCAGGCCGGCACGGAACCCGCCTTCACCGGTGAGTACACCGACACCAAGACCACCGGCGTGTACTCCTGCCGCGCCTGCGGTGCCGAGCTCTTCACCTCCACCACCAAGTTCGAGTCCCACTGCGGCTGGCCGTCCTTCTACGACCCGAAGGACACCGACGCCGTCGAACTGATCGAGGACAGCTCGCACGGGATGGTGCGCACGGAGGTGCGCTGCGCCCGCTGCGGCTCGCACCTCGGGCACGTCTTCGAGGGCGAGGGGTATCCGACGCCCACCGACCAGCGGTACTGCATCAACAGCATCTCGCTGCGGTTGACGGCGGACGAGGACTGACGGATCGGTCCCCCTTCACCGGGTTCGGTGGCTGGTTTCGCCAACTCCGCCTGCCGGGCGCCCACTTGCGATGCGGCGGTGGGCGCGCGGGCGGGATACGGTGCGGAGTCGGTGATCCAGAGGGAGGCCCGATGCGCGTCGGGGCACAGTCCGCGGTCCGGCCCGTGGTCGAGTTGCTGGTCGAGAACGCCTCGCGACACGGCGGGAAGCTCGCCTTCGCCGACGACCGGCGGGCGGTGAGCTGGGCCGAACTGGAGCTGCGGACACGGCGGTTGGCGGGCCGCCTCGGGGTGGCGCGGGGCGCCAGGGTGGCGTTCTGCCTCGACAACAGCGTCGAACTGGTCGAGGGGCTGCTCGCCACGGTCCGGGCCGCCGCCGTCGGGGTGCCGCTGAGCCCGCGCGGGACCCATGCCGAACTCGCGGCGCTGCTCGCCGACTGCGATCCGGACGTACTCGTCGTGGACCGGCGGCAGTTGACGCGGATCGCCAGCGTGGTCGGGGAGCGGTCACCGCGCCTCGTGGTGACCGGGGACGGGCCGGTGCCCGAGGGAGTCGAGCACTTCGACGACCTCGTGGCGGACGGCCGCTGCCCCGCACCCCCCGACGACCTCGGCCTGGACGAACCCGCCTGGCTGCTCTGCACCTCCGGAACCTCCGGCACCCCCAGGGCCGCCGTCGCGAGCCAGCGGTCCGCGCTCTGGTCGCCGGTCGCCTGCTACGTGCCCCGCCTGGGACTCTCGGCGGACGACCGGCTGCTGTGGCCGCTGCCGCTCGCGCACACCTACGCCCACTCGCTCTGCGTCCTCGGTACGACCGTGGCGGGCGCCGGCGCGCGGATCACCACGACGCGGGAACCGGCCGCGCTGGTCCGGCTGATCGAGGAGTTCGCGCCGACCGTCCTGGGCGGAGTGCCGCTCACCTACCAGCAGTTGCTCGACGCCGGACTCGGCGAGGTGCCCTCGCTGCGGGTCTGCGTCACCGCCGGGGCACCGAGCGACCCGGAGCTGCGGGAGCGGGTCGAGGCGCGGTTCGGGGCCCCGCTCCTCGACGGCTACGGCAGCACCGAGACCTGCGGCAAGATCGCGATGGAGGCGGTGGCGGGACCGCGGGTGCGGGGCAGCAGCGGGGCGGTGGTGCCCGGCATGGAGGTGCGGCTCGTCGAGCCCCTGACCGGGACGGCGGCCGCGGGTGCCGAGGGCGAGATCTGGGTGCGCGGGCCCGGCGTGATGCTCGGCTACCGCGACGGGGCCGGGACGGACGGCGACGGCTGGTACCGCACCGGCGACCTGGGACGGTGGGGCGAGCACGGGCATCTGACCGTCACCGGGCGCGTGAACGACCGGATCGTACGCGGTGGGGAGAACGTCGACCCGGTCGAGGTCGAGCAGGTGCTGCGCGGGCTGCCCGGCGTGCTGGACGCGGCCGTGGTGGCGCGGCCGCACCCGCTGCTCGGCGAGGTCCCGGTCGCGTTCGTCGTACCGCAGGAGCGGGCCCTGGACACGGGCGGACTGCTGCGGGCCTGCGCCGAGGTGCTCTCCGCGCACAAGGTGCCCGAGGACGTCCTGTACATCCCGGCCGTCCCCCGCACCGCGGCCGGCAAGCCGCGACGGGCCGTGCTGCGCGAGGGCCTCGCGACCCGCCCGGCCGAGAACACCCTCACCGGGCTCGCTGACCGGACACCGGGGGAGCGGCGAGGAGCGCTGATGGAACTGGTCTGCGCGGAGGTGGCGGCGATCAGCGGGGTCGGCGGGGAGGCGGGCGACGCCGCTGGTGGTGGTGCGGGCGGTACGCCGGCCGACGGTGTTCCGCCCGCCCCCGATGTTCCGCGCGCGTCCGCCCCCGGTGTTCCGCGCGCTGTCGCAGTCTCGGCCCCCGGGTGCGAGGCGCCTGTCACCGATGCCGCCGCGATCGATCCCCAGGCCGCCTTCGCCGATCTCGGGCTCACCTCCATGGGGGCGATGGCCCTGGGGCACCGGCTCGGTCTCCGGACCGGGCTGCGGCTCCCGGCCACCCTGGTCTGGGACCACCCGACGCCCGCCGCGGTCGCCGCCCACCTGGACGAGCGGCTCTACGGCCGCTGGAGCGGGACCGGCCGCGTCGGGAGGCCCTCTCGTCGTCCGGGATCGGCGGGGCCGACTCCCACGTGATCACCGAGGAACCGTGGGCGGTCCAAGAGGAGGAACCGGCGGGCGTCCGTCCCGGCACCGTGACGCCGTGGCTCGTCGGCGGCGGGAGGAGGTCGGACTCCGCACCCGCGCACGGGAGTTGACGGCCGAGTCGGCCGGCGCCGACGGGGACGCGGCCGCACCGGACCTGGCGTACGGGCCGGGGGTTCGCAGCAGCGTCCGCGAACCGTGCGACGCGCTCACGCCGTTGCCCGCCCGCCCCGCACCGAGGTGATCGACGACCCCGGCAGCGACCTCCCGCACCGCACCGACCACACCCGACCGGCCTTGTGCGCGGCCGAAGTCGCCGGGTGTTCACAGGACCTTCCGGTGGACGAGCGCCGACATGCACAGCACCCCGGGCAGCAGGGGCAGCCACACCGTCAGCACGCGGTAGCCGATGAGGGTCGCCGTGCCGACGCTCACCGGGACGCCGTAGACGGCCAGGGTGAAGACCATGGCCGCGTCCACCGGCCCGACCCCGCCGGGCGCGGGCACGGACCCCACCGCGCTGCTCGCGGCGAGGTACGCGAACGCGACCTGCGCCCAGGACAGCGTCACCCCGAGCGAGGCGCCGACCGCGTGGATCACGCTCGCCTGGAGCAGCGGCGCGGCGGCCGCGCCGCCCCACAGGGCGAGGATCCGGCTGGGCATGGTGTGCAGCGTGCGGGCGTCGGTGAGGGCGGTCCGCACGAACCCGACCGCGGGCCGGCGCAGCGGACGGACCAGGGTCAGCAGCAGGAGCGTGGCCCCGAGTCCGAGTCCCGCGGCCACCAGGGGCAGGAACAGCATGCGCCGGTCCGGGACGAGATCACCGAGCCGCAGCAGATCGGGCAGCGCGACCACGAAACCGATCAGGACGAGGGTCTTGGCGATCGGCCTGACCAGCGCGTACAGGGCGAGCGACGCGGTGGCCCGGCCCAGCGGGACGCCCTGCCCCTGGAGGAAGCGCAGGGTGACGGCGTGGGCGCCGAGGCTCGCCGGCAGTACGTGGTTGGCGGCACCGGCGGCGAACTGCGAGGCCACCAGCAGCCCCGAAGGCAGCCGCTCGGGCAGTGCGCCCTGGCGTACGACGGAGGCGGAGAGCCAGCCCAGACAGGTGTAGAGGAACCCGACGAGCAGCCAGCCCGGGTCGGCCGCGGCCAGCCGCGCGGTGCCCTCGGACAGGGCGCGCCAGTCCAGCACCGCCCACACGCCGATGAGCAGGAGGGGGAGCACGGTGAGCAGGCGGTGGGTGAGACGGGTCAGGGAGCGGCGGGAACCGGCGGGAGCGGGGGCCGGTGCGCTGGTCGGGGGCGGGGCCGGGGCGGCGGCGGGGAGCGGACCCGGGGGACCTTCGAGCGGAAGCAGGGACACGGCGCACGTCGTCCTTTCGCGTCACACCCGTTGCGGGACACGGGGCATGGCGGAGGCAAGGCGATGCAGAGGGGACGAGGGAAACGTTCCCGCTCGGTGTGACGTTCAAATGTCCGGCAGTCGAAGGAGCGCGGGCGGGTGGGCGACACGGGGTGCGGCGGGCGCCGGGAAACGGGTCGCCCCGGCACCCGTGGCCGGGTGCCGGGGCGGTCTCGCGGGCGGGTCAGCCCTGGCTGCAGTAGTCGACCCAGCGGTGCGAGGAGATGTTGTTGTTGACGCTCGCCCCGAACTGCTCCAGGCCGGCGCCGTAGGTGAAGCGGTACTTGCCGGTGGTGGTGTCCGACCAGCGGTCGCCCTGGCTGATGCAGGCGTGCGCGCCACCGGCGTTGAGGGCCGTGTACAGGTCGACGGCGTCGAAGCCGCCCGCGTAGCCGTTGTTCCAGACGTCGGAGGTCAGGTTGCGGCAGGAGCCCCAGTCGTTGGAGTTGCCCGACCACTTGCACTCACGGCCACCGCCGTTCGGCTGGGTGTACACGTGCAGGAAGCCGTCGGCGGAGGCCAACTGGACCGACTTGGTTCCCTGCGAGCCGGCGTCCAGGGCGCTGGCGCCGGTGGCGGGGGAGAAGAGGACGGCGACGGCCGCGGCGGAGGCGGCGAGGGTGAGGACACGCTTGACGGACATGGGGGGTTCCTTCGTTCGTGATGAGTGATCGACAGGTGGTGCGAACCACGGACGGTGCCGTGGTGGTCCGTGGGGAAGGCTGCGGCTCAGTCGCCGCGTGCCACGATCGCCCGGGCGCGGGGCAGCGCCTCGCGCCGGAGCCGGTCGAGATCGGCCGTGGGCCCGGGGTACCGCCGCCGCAACTCGGCCCGGTACGCGGTGTCGAGGGACTTCGCCACCGCCGACAGGCCGCCGGAGCCGGCGCAGGCCGCCTCGGCCGACGCCAGCCGCACCTCCTTGGCGTGCGGCCACTCCTGGTCGGGGCGGGTGGCCGCGGCGCGGGCCTCGGCGGGGGTGCGGTACGGGTGGCCCTCGGCCTTCATGCAGCGGGCCCACGGCTTGACGGCCGCCAGGTAGCGCCGGTCGGTGAGCACCATGTTCACGCGCATGCCGCCGAGGCTGTCGGTGACCCGGGTGGCCCGGAACCAGGCCGGGAGGTCCTTGTACAGGTCCCGTTCCGCCTCCGCCACACAGCCCCGGTCGCTGTGCGTGACCTCGATGCCGTTCGGCAGACGGGCGGAAAGTCCCTGCGCCTGCGGCCCGTTGAGCGCGCCGACCAGTTCACGGGCGCGGTCGGCGGGCATGGACCGGAAGTACCGCTGGTTGGGGTCGCGCAGGGCCTCCTGCTGCCGTGCGCGGTACAGATCGGTGCCGTAGCCGTGCCGGGCGGCCCAGGCCGGGTCGTCGACGACGTACGGGAACCGGCTCGCCCCGTCCGCCGGGCGCTCCTCGACCCAGTACCGGTATCCGCGCTTCTCCATGCACTGCTTGATCAGGAGCTGCTCGGCGAGGTGGAGGGTCTCCCGCGGGTCGCCCGGGATGTTCCGGCCGGCGGCGGTGCCGGCGCCGGGCCCGGGGGTGGTGGCGGCCCGTGAGGCCGTCGTACCGTCCGCACACCCCGCGACGGTCGCCGCCAGCAGTGCGGCGATCGGAAGGAGCAAGGTCCGGCGTGGCATCGTGCGACTCCCTGGGCGCGGTGGAAACGGTGTGTGCTTTCGAGCCGTAGACGCTTCCGGCGCCCCGTCCGTATGACCCGTGCCGCACAGGAATTCCGGGCCCGGGAAATATCGGCGAGCAGTCATACGAGCGGCCCCGGCCGGCCGTCCCTCAGGTGAGGGGGCTCTGCGCGGATCGTCGAAATCCGGCCAACCGATCTCGGGAGGGGAAGCAGGGCAGCAGGCCCCCGTGCGCAGGTGAAAGACCCTGTCGGGGGTTCGCCGCGCGGCGACCGACTGGCCTGATCCGGCCACGGCCGCGCCGATCACTTCGTCCGCGGACACCGCCCGTCGATATCGTCGAACACGCATCCGTGGGGCGGGCGGTACGGCGATCGGGGAACGATGCTCCAGGTACGTCTTCTCGGTCCGGTGGAGGTGTGGGAGGGGGACCGACGGGCCCCGCTCGGCGGGGTCAGACCCCTGGCGGTCCTGTCCGCACTCGTCGTCCACCTGGGCGAGGTGCTCTCCACGGAACGGCTCGTGGACTGCGTCTGGGACGAACAGGCGCCCGCGACCGCCAGCGCCCTCGTCGCCACCCACGTCTCCGCGGTGCGCCGCGCCCTGGCCCGCGTCGGCGAGGCGGAGGTGATCCGCACCCGCCCGCCCGGATACGTCGCCGACCTCGACCCCTCCCAGGTCGACGCCCGCCGCTTCGAGGAACTGCTCACGGCGGCCCGCGCCCGGGCCGCCGGCGGCCACGCCGCGGAGGCCGCCGAACTGCTCACCGACGCACTGGGGCTGTGGCGGGGGCAGGAGGCCCTCGAAGGGCTGGGCCAGTCGTTCGCGCGGATCGAGGCGGCCCGGCTGGCCGAACTGCGGCTGGTCGCCCAGGAGGAGTCCTTCGGGCTCCAACTGGAACTCGGCCGCGCGGACCGCGCGATCGCCCCCCTGCTCGCCCATGTCGCCGCCCACCCCCTCCGGGAACGGCCGCGCGGCCAGCTCATGACCGCCCTGTTCCGCACCGGTCGGGTCTCCGACGCCCTGCGCACCTACCAGGAGGGCCGCGAGGTCCTGCGCGAGGAGCTGGGCATCGACGCCGGTCCGGAACTGCGGGCCCTGCACAAGGCCGTCCTCACGAGCGACCCCGCCCTGCTGGGCACCGGCACCCGGCCGCACGCCCCGGCACCGCCCGGCCCGGGTTCCGCACCCGCCGGCTCCGGCGCACCCGCCCGCGATCCCGCACCCGTCGGCTCCCGCCCCGGTCCGCCGGCGCGGGCGGCCGCCGACGCCTCGAAGGACCGGCAGCGGGGCGACCGCACGGGGGCGGCCGGCGCCGCACCGGCCCCGTCCCATCTCCCCCCGGACATAGCCGACTTCGTCGGCCGCACGGACCAGATCGACTGGGCCGTCGCACTGCTGGGCCGCGTCGACGAACCCGGCCGCACCGCCCCGCCCATCGGGGTGATCTCGGGCCGCTCCGGAACGGGCAAGACCGCGCTCGCCGTCCACGTCGGCCACCGCACCGCCGAACTCTTCCCGGACGGCCGCCTGTTCGTGGACCTGCGGGCCGCCGACACCGCCCCGCTGCAACCCGCCGACGCCCTCGCCCGGCTGCTGCGCGCGATGGGCGCCGGACCGGAGACCCTGCCGAGCTCCGTCGAGGAACTGACCGGCCTGTACCGCACCTACACGGGGCACCGCCGCATCCTGCTGATCCTCGACAACGCCGCCGGTGAGGCACACGTACGGCCGCTGCTGCCGCCCGGCCCCGGCTCCGCCGTGCTCGTCACCAGCAGGCGCCGGCTGGTGGCCCTCGAGGGCGCCGCCCACCTCGACCTGAGCGTGCCGGACGAGGAGGAGGCCCTGGAGCTCCTCCGGCGGGTCGCCGGGGCGGACCGGGTCCGCGCGGAGCCGGAGCAGACCGCCGAGATCGTCGCCCTGTGCGGACGGCTGCCGCTCGCCGTGCGCATCGCCGGGGCACGGCTCGCGGCCCGGCCGCACTGGGTGCCCGGCCGGCTCGCCGCCCGCCTGCGGGACGAGCGGCTCCGGCTCAACGAACTGCGGGCCGGGGACCTGGAGCTGCGCACCAGCCTCGAACTGGGCTACGCCGACCTCGATCCGCAGGAGCAGCGTGCCCTGCGCCGGCTAGCCCTGCTCGACCTGCCCGACTTCGCGGCCTGGATCGCCGCGCCCCTGCTGGACATCGGCACGGAGGAGGCCGAGGAGGCCGTCGAACGGCTGGTGGACTGCCACTTCATCGACGTGATCGGCGTGGACGGCACGGGCCGCGGCCGCTACCGCATCCACGACCTGGCCCGGGAGCACGCCCGCGAGCGCTGTCTGTCGGAGGAGAGCGCCGAGGAGCGGACCGCGGCCGTGCGACGCCTCGTGGAGTGCTGGCTGGGGCTGGCCGAGAAGGCCGCCGCCCGCGGCCCCGGCGGCACCGCGCGGTACTTCCCGCAGCCGGCCGCCGTACGGCCCGTCGACCCGCTCGACCCGCAGGCCGAGGAGGAGCTGCTCGGACGGCCCGCGGCCTGGTTCGCCGCCGAACAGGCCGGTCTGCTGGCGGCCGTGGAGTACTGCGCCGACCACGGGATGGACCGCGCCGCCCGGGACCTCGCCGGGGCGCTGATCGCGAGCTCGGTCGCGCTGTACAACCAGTTCGACGCCTGGTCCCGCTCGCACATGGCGGCCATGGCGGCGGTGCGCCGCAGCGGGGACGGCGAGGGCGAGGCCTGGCTGCTCACCGGCCTGGGTCAACTGCGCTACGAACAGGACGAGTTCGAGGAGTCGTACGCCTACTACCGGGACGCCCTCGGGCTGTTCGAGGCCCATGACGACGTCCCGGGCGCGGCCCAGGCGCTCCTCGGCATGGCCACCGCCCGACGCGAACAGGCCTGCTACGGCGAGGCGTTGGAGCTGCTCGGCCGGGCCCTGGAGGGGTACGCGCGGACCGACGACCGAAGCGCCCGGGCCCGGGTCCTCTACGGCCTCGGCTATGTGTACCGGGAACAGGGCGACGACGACGCCGCCCGTGCGGCCTTCGCGCAGGCCCTGGAGCTGTACCGGGCGGACGACGACCGGCACGGCGAGGCGCTGGTGCTCCGCGCGACGGCCCTGTGCCACCGGGCGAAGGGCGAGTACGCCGACGCGGAAGGGCTGCTGCGGGGCGTGCTGCGGGTCTTCGAGGACCTCCACGACACGTTCGGCGTGATGTACACGGAGCAGTCGCTGGCCAAGGTGGAGCTGCGGCTCGGCCGCCTGGACGCGTCCCGCCAACGGCTCGGGCGCTGCCTGGAGCTGGCCCGGGAACGGCAGGACCGGTTCGGCGAGGCCCTGGTGCTGCGGACGCTGGGGGAGTGGCACCTGGCCGCCGGCGACACCGCGAGCGCGCGGGAGCCGCTGGAGCGGTCGCTGTCGCTGTGGGAGACGCTGCGGCTGCGCCTGTGGCGGGCGCGGACGCTGTGGAGCCTCGCGGAGGTGTGGGAGGCCGACGGCGAGCGGGGCGCGGCCGCCGGGGCCCGTACCGAGGCGATGCGCGTCTTCCGGGAGTCGGGGGCGCGGGAGGCGCGGGAGCGGGCCTAGGCCCTGGCCGGCGGACAGGCGCTGGCCGGGACGTGCCCGATGCCGCTGCAGAACCCCTGGTCCGGCGCTTGCAGGCGAACTGCAGAGCATTTGCAGAGCACCGCGCGACGCTCTTCCCGTGACAGACATCATCACGCTCGCGGACCCCAGGGTCGCCGCGGTGGCGCACGACGAGTGCGGGGAACCCCTGGTCGACCTGCGGGAGGAGGGGCAGTTGCTCCTCGATCCCCGGCAGGCCGACGAGGAGGGGAGCTACGCCCATCTGCGGGCCGGCGCGCTGGAGCGGCTCGTGCGGGCGCAGCGGCTGCTGCCCGCGGGGATCCGGTTGCTGGTGGTGGAGGGGTACCGGCCGCCCGACCTGCAGCGCCGGTACTTCGAGCAGTACGCGGCGACCATGCGGCAGGCCCACCCGGACGCGGCTCCCGAGCGGATCCGGGAGCTGGCGAGCGCGTACATCTCGCCGCCGGAGGTCGCCCCGCACGTCAGCGGCGGCGCGGTCGACCTGACCCTGTGCGACCGCGCGGGCCGGGAACTGCCGCTCGGCACCGAGGTCAACGCCACCCCGGAGGAGAGCGCGGGCGCCTGCCGCACCGACGCGCCCGGCATCGGCCCCGAGGCACGCGAGTACCGGGCCCTGCTGGGCCGGGTGCTCACCGCCACCGGGTTCGTCAACTACCCGACCGAGTGGTGGCACTGGTCGTACGGAGACCGGTACTGGGCGCTGCTGCGCCGCGTGCCGGTGGCCCGCTACGGCCCCGCGGAGCCGCCCCGCCGCCCGGCCTGACCACCGGAGCGGGACGGCGCACGACCGCCGCGAGGGAACACGCAAGGACCACCACGGGGGATCCCCACGAGGGACCACCGCGGGGGAACACCGCAAGGGGGAAAGAGATGCACCACAGCAACGCCACCTGTCCGCCGCCTCCGCGTGAGGCCGACAACCGGATGAGCCCGGGGGACTTCGACGCGTCCTTCACGGCCGACATGCCACGCCTGCGAAGACGGCTGCTGGCCCTGACGGGCAATCCGCACGACGCCGACGACCTGCTCCAGGAGACCTATCTGCGGCTCTCCCGGCGCGCCCGCTCCCAGAGCCTGACCCGGCAGCAGCACCCGTACGCCTACACCTGCGCCGTCGCCCTCAACCTGCTGCGCGACTCCTGGCAGCACCCCTCCCGCCGCGAGCGCACCACGGACGAGCTGCCGGAGGCCGGCTGGGACGGCGGACTCGGCTCCTACGAGGCCTCCGCCACGGCGCTCGCGCTGCTCGGCATGCTCTCCGAGAAGGAGGCCGCCGCGGTGATCCTCGTGGACCTGGAGGGACTCACCCACGACACGGCCGGGGAGCGCCTCGGCGCCCATCGCGGCACGGTCCAGCGCAACCGTCTGCGCGGCCTCGCCAAGATGCGTGCCGCCCTCCACAACTAGCCCGGGTGGCACACCCCCACGGGGGTGGGGTGTGCCATCCGCGTCTCCCGCCGGCGTCACCGGCCTCCCGCTGACGTCACCTCGACGAAGGAAGAGTCCCTTGCAGACCATCAGCACGCGCCGCCGGACCAGCGGCGCGATCCTGGGCGCCTCCGCCCTGGCGCTCACCGCGTTCTTCTCCGCCCCGGCCCACGCCGCCCAGAACGCCCAGGACGCCACCTGCGGTGTCCTCGCGCCCGGCGCCTCGGCCACCGCGCAGGCCGCCGTCGACGCGGCCTGTTCGCAGATCGGCGTCTGGTATAGCTGGGGCGGCGGCCACGCGGCCACCCCGGGCGCCAGCTACGGCTTCTACGACGGCTCCGACCCGGACAGCCTGCACGACGGCGAGCGCAAGGGCTTCGACTGCTCGGGCCTGATGCGGTACGCCTACTACCGCGCGACCGGCAAGGACCTGCTCAACGGCACCGCCGACGACCAGTACCACACCTCGCAGGCCTCGGCCCGGTTCTCCGCCGGGCAGGGCACCGCCCCACTGCTGCCGGGCGACCTGATGTTCTGGGGCAGCGGCCACATCCACCACGTCGCCATGTACCTGGGCGGCGGACAGATGGTCGAGGCGTACGAGTCGGGCACCCACATCCGGGTCACCTCCGTGCGCACCGGCGGCGACTACGCGGGCGCCGTCCGGATCAACGGCTCCGGCACCCCGATCCCGCCGCCCGCCAACGGCGGCACGGTCTTCGAGACCTGGGGCACCGGCGTGCGCACGCACCGGTCGCCGAGCACGGGCTCCGACGTCGTCGACACCTTCCCCGGCCCGACGCAGGTGTCCGTCCAGTGCCAGCAGCACGCGGAGACGGTGACCGCCGAGGGCTACACCAACGACGCCTGGTCCAAGCTCGCCGACGGCTCCTGGGTGACCAACATCTACATCAAGGGCCCGGCCTGGCTGCCCGGCATCCCGGACTGCGGCGGCAGCAGCACCCCGCCGCCGTCCGGCGGCAGCAAGGCGTTCCAGACCTGGGGCACCGGGGTGCGCACCCACAGCGAGCCCAACGTCAACGCCGGCGTGGTCGACTACTTCGCCCAGCCCACCACCGTCAACGTGGTCTGCCAGAAGCACGCCCAGGAGGTGACGGCCGAGGGCTACACCAACGACGCCTGGTCCAAGCTGACCGACGGCTCGTGGATGACCAACATCTACATCAAGGGCCCGGCTTGGCTGGACGGCGTGGCCACCTGCTGATCCCGCCCCCCACCTGTCCGGGCCGGCCGCGCACGGCCGGCCCGGACGGGGGTCTCACCACCCCGTGAGCAACAGGTGGTTGAGCAGCAGCGCCAGCACGGCCTGACCGGCGAGCCAGCCCCGCGCCCCCGTCAGGAAGGCGCACGCGGGCAGCAGCCACGCGGCGAACGGCAGCCAGATCCGCTCGGTCTCCGCCTTGCTCATCCCCGACAGATCGGCGACGAGCAGCGCGAGGAGAGCGGCGAGCACCAGCAGGCAGAGCCGCAGGTCGCCGCGGTCCGACCACCGGCTCCAGGGGCGCGGGGCCCGGCGCGACCGGCCCCCGCCGTGCCGCAGCCGGACGACGGCCCGTCGCACCCCCGCCACCGTCGCCGGCCCCACGATCAGCACCGTGCACGCGAGGTTCGCCCACACCCAGTAGCCGTACGGCCGCACCCCGCCCGCGCCCTGGTAGTACCGCGTCACCAGCAGCCGGTACCCCTCCCACCACGCGAACCCGGACACGGTGAACAGCACCGGCACGACCACGAAACCGGCCAGGGCGAACAGCACGGGCCGCCGGGAGGAGCCCAGCAGCAGCACCGCACCCGCGACGACGGCCATGAGCGTCAGGCCGTACGACAGATAGACGGTCAGCCCGAACAGCAGCCCCGAGCAGAGGCCGTACAGCACCGGCCGGAACCCCCGCACCGCGAGCGCGAGCAGGGCCACCGCCCAGGCCGCCACCGCCGCGAAGTACCCGTCGGCCGATGTGCCCACCCAGACCGCGGCCGGGGCCAGGACCAGGAAGGGCGCGGCGCGGCGGGCGAGCGACTCGTCGGCGAGGGTCCGTACGGTGACCAGGACCGCGACCGCCGCCGTGGTGCCGACGGTGATGCACCAGGTCCCCGCCCAGCCCCCACCGCCGAGCCCGACCCGGTCGAGCAGGACGAAGGTGAGGGTGGCGCCCGGCGGATGCCCGGCGACATGGGCGCCCCAGTTGTCCGGCGCGTCGATCAGGATGTGCCGGGTGAAGTCCCGCAGGGCCGCCGGGATGTCGTGGAAGCTGCCGACGGCCCGGAGGTACTCGTTCCTGGTGGTGAGCTGCTCGGCGACACCCCGGTGCCAGCCGTCCACGAGGGCCAGGGACCACGTCCAGGCCAGGCCCGTGCCCCAGGCGGCGAGCAGCAGCGGGCGCCAGCGCAGCCGGGCGGCGAGCGAGGGGCCGTAGACCACCACGGCGGCCGCGACGACCAGCGCGGCCGGCGTGCCGGGTCCGACGTGCGGGTCCCAACTCGCCAGCAGGGGCGGCCAGTCGACGCGGAGCGAGCCGTCCCGGTGCTGGATCGACCGGCCGACCAGGACGGCGGTCAGCACGAGGAGCGCGGCGCACACGGCCGCGTACAGGTCACGAAGGAGGTCCCGGTTCACGCGGACGACGCTAGGCCGCGCACCCGCCCCCGGACGGCTGACATGCGACGACGTCAGACTTTCGTCATGGTTCGCGGACCCGCTCGCGGGGTGCCGCGGACCTACCGTCGGGGCATGGCTCGGTCTCCCTCCTCCCCCTCCTTCTGGCGCAGCCCGCTGCGCGGCCCCCGGCTCACCTCGGTCCTCGGGGTCGTGCTCCTCGGCGGCATCACGCTGCTGTTCGTGACGGGGCTGCTGTCGTACGCCGCCTACAACCCGGACCTGTCGCCGGTGAACGACAAGACCCCGGACAAGGGCATCCTCGGCTTCTACCTCTTCTCCTGGCCCACCGACCCGCACTGGCTGTACCGGCTGACCCAGGGTGTCCACGTCACCCTCGGCGTCACCCTGATCCCCGTGCTGCTGGCCAAGCTGTGGTCGGTGGTGCCGAAGCTGTTCACGCTGCCGCCCGCGCGCTCGCTCGCCCACGCCCTGGAGCGGGTCTCGCTGCTGCTGCTCGTCGGAGGCGCCCTGTTCGAGTTCGTGACCGGGGTGCTCAACGTCCAGCTCGACTACGTCTTCCCGGGCTCCTTCTACCCGCTGCACTTCTACGGCGCGTGGGTGTTCTTCACCGCGTTCGTCGCCCATGCCGTGCTGAAGATGCCGCTCGCGCTCCGCAATCTCCGCCGACTTCGCGAAGTCCCGGCGGAGACTGGCGAGTTGGTGTCACCGGACCCCGCCGAGCCGACCGTGTCGCGGCGCGGGGCGCTCTGGTTCGTCGGGGGCGGCTCGCTGCTGCTGTTCCTCACCACGGCCGGGCGCAGCTTCGACGGCGTCCTGCGCCGGACCGCCCTTCTCGCCCCGCACGGCGGCGGCGAGCCGACCTCGGGGCCCGCCGGCTTCCAGATCAACAAGACCGCCGCCTACGCCGGGATCGACCCGGCGGAGACGGGCGCGGAGGCCTGGCGGCTGGTCGTCACCGGCCGCGACGGCCGCACGGTCCGCCTCAGCCGTGCCGAGCTCCTCCAACTGCCCCTGCACAGCTCGGCGTTGCCCATCGCCTGCGTGGAGGGCTGGTCGACCTCCGACCAGTGGTGGCGCGGAGTGCGGCTGCGGGACCTCGCGGCGCTCGTCGGGTACGAGGACGACCCGCCGGACGTCTTCGTGGAGTCGCTGCAACGGCACGGGGCCTTCCGCCGGGCCGCCCTGCGCGCCAACCAGGTCGCCGACCCGCGGTCCCTGCTCGCCCTGTCCGTCAACGGCGAGGACCTGACACCCGACCACGGCCACCCGGCCCGGATCATCGTGCCCGCGGCGCCCGGTGTGCTCAACACCAAGTGGGTGGCGCGGCTGACCTTCGGAGACCTGTGATGCGGATCCCTCTCGGCAGCCCCCTCCAACTCCTCCTGCTCGTCTGCTCGTTCGCCCTCGCGGGATACGCGGGGGTACTGCTGCTGGCGGGGGACTGGTTCGGGATCGCGCTGTGGTTCGTCGGGGCGGCCGTCCTGCACGACCTGGTGCTGCTGCCGCTGTACGCGGCGGCGGACCGGGCGCTGGTGCGGACGGCGGGGCGGCACACGCTGTACGTCCGGGTCCCCGCCGCCTTCTCCCTGCTGCTCCTGCTCGTGTGGTTCCCGCTGATCAGCGGGCAGGTCGCGGACCGCTACGCGTCCGCGACCGGACTGTCCCCGGACGGCTTCCTGGCCCGCTGGCTGCTGGTGACGGCCGTGCTCTTCGGCGGTTCCGCGGTGGTGTTCGTCGTACGGCGGCGCAGGGCGACGAAGGAGCGGCCGCCGGCCGTCCACTGATCCACCGGCGCCCACCTGCTGCGGTCCGCGTGCCGCAGCAGGGCGGGGGTGCCGAGCCGGGCCCACGGGAACGGGCTGCCGGCCGCGCCGCGGGCGTCGGTGACATGGACCTGGACCCGCTCGTCGAGGTCCGGGTCGCTGACCGTCTCCGCCACCAACAGACCGCCAGGTCGCACGAGTTGGGCCGTCCGGTCGAGCAGGGCCCGCGGGTCGCCGCCGATGCCGACGTTGCCGTCGATCAGCAGCGCGGTGCCCCAATGGCCCTCACCGGGCAGCGGCTCGAAGACCGACCGCCGCAGCGCCTGGCCGCCGAGCGCGACGGTCCGCGCGACCGCCGCCTCGCTCACGTCGATGCCGAGCACCCGTCGGCCGCGGGCCCCGAGCGCGGCGACGAGCCGCCCCGGACCGCAGCCGACGTCCAGCACCGCGCCCTCGCAGCGCCGCAGCACCTCCAGGTCGGCGGCGTCCGCGGCGGCACACCAGCGCTCCAGCTCCAGCGGGAGCAGCCATCCGTCGGATCGCCGCAGGAACAGGGGCCCCCGCCCGGTCCTCAGAGCCCGCGCATAAGGGTCGACGGACCAGGTGCTGTCCACCGCACCCGCGAGCACCGACCGGCCACCGGAGGCCACGCCGGACCCGGCCTCTCGGAGGCCCAGACCACCGTCCCACTGCCGTCCGACCCCGTCGGCGCGGGTGCGCGGGGTGCCGGGGTCGCGGCCGAGCGCAGAACCGCCCGCCTCGGCCTCTGTCGCCGTGGCGTTGCCCGGTTGGTGCTCGGGTCCGTCCGTTTCGGCCTCGGTCGCCGTTTCGGCGTGCGGTCGTGGGAGCGCCTCGGTCGTTGCGGGGCGGGTTGCGATGCCCAGCCGTGGCCCCCTCACCGCGACGCCTTCGCGAGCCGGGCCAGTTCCGCCGCGAACCGCCCGTGCGGGGCGGCCTGTGCGACGAGTTCCGCGTCGGACGCCGTGTCCACGTCCCGCAGCGGCGGCAGCTCGCCGACCCGCAGTCCGGCCAGGCGGGCGCGCTGGGCCGCTCCGGTGCCGGAGGTCGACATCGGGACCCCGCGCAGCCGGGACGGGTCCGGCTCCGCCAGGCCCAGCGCCCAGAAGCCGCCGTCCTCGGCGGGCCCGAAGTACGCCTCGCAGTCGGCGAAGTCCACCGAGAGCAGCTCCGGAGTCACCTGGGGCGTGTCCATGCCGATGAGCAGGGCCGGCCCGTCGCAGCCGGCGAAGGCCGCGGCCAGCCGTTCGTCGAGGCCGCCCGAGCACTGCCGTACGACCTCGAAGCCCGGCGGCAGCCAGGGGCCCGGGGAGCCCTCCAGGACCAGGACCCGGCGCCGGGCCGGGGTGCGGGCCACCACGTCGAGGGTGTCGGCGAGGGACGCCTCGGCCAGCGCGGCCGCCTCCACGGGCGTGAACGGCGGGGTCAGCCGGGTCTTCACCCGTCCCGGCCGGGGCTCCTTGGCGATGACGAGGAGAGTGGTCACGCGTGCCCCCCCTGCTCGGACTCGGAGAGGACCCGGCTCATGTCCCGCACCGCCTGCCAGGTCCCCCGCCAGGTGCCTGTCACCTTCGAGGCGCCGGTGCGCGGGTGGTACGGCACGTCGTGCTCGGCGATCCGCCAGCCCGCGTCGGCCGCCCGCACCACCATCTGGAGGGGGTAGCCGCTGCGCCGGTCGGTGAGGCCGAGGGCGAGCAGCGGCTCGCGCCGGGCGGCCCGCAATGGCCCCAGGTCGTGCAGCCGCAGACCGGTGCGGCGGCGCAGCAGCCGGGCGAGCGCGAGGTTGCCCACCCGGGCGTGCGCCGGCCAGGCGCCGCGGGCCTGCGGGCGGCGCCGGCCGAGCACGAGGTCCGCCTCGCCGGCCAGCACCTCGGCCACGAACGGCACCAGGTCCGTGGGGTCCAGCGAGGCGTCGCAGTCGCAGAAGCACACGATGTCGGCGGTGGCCGCGGTCAGCCCCGCATGGCAGGCGGCGCCGAATCCGCGCCGCTCCTCGCGGACGACGGTCGCGCCGAGAGCGCGGGCGATGCCGGCCGAGCCGTCCGAGGAGCCGTTGTCCACGACGAGCGCGCGCCAGCCGCTCGGGATGCGTTCCAGCACCCACGGCAGGGCCCCGGCCTCGTCCAGGCAGGGCAGCACGACGTCAACGGACGCCGCCGGTTCGTTCACTGAAGGGGTCGTCACGGCTTTCACCCTACGAACGCAGAACGGGCAAACCGGACTCCGGCTCCTTACGAAACAAGGACGTCGGCGGCCGCCCGCGGCACAATCGCGTGCGCGCGGTGCGAGGCTGGCGGCATGGAGCAGCAGCAGTACGCACAGACCCGGCCCCGGGTCCTCGTCGTCGACGACGACCCCACCGTCGCCGAGGTGGTCTCCGGCTACCTGGACCGGGCCGGATACCTCGTGGACCGGGCGGCCGACGGCCCCGACGCCCTCGCCCGCGCCGCCGAGCACCGCCCGGACCTCGTGGTCCTCGACCTGATGCTGCCCGGAATGGACGGTCTGGAGGTGTGCCGCCGGATGCGGGGGCGCGGGCCCGTCCCCGTCATCATGCTCACCGCCCGCGGCGACGAGGACGACCGCATCCTGGGCCTGGAGGTCGGCGCCGACGACTACGTCACCAAGCCCTTCAGCCCCCGCGAGCTGGTCCTGCGCGTCGAGTCCGTGCTGCGCCGCTCCCGGCCCGCCCAGCAGACCGGCCGGCTGGCCGGCGCCGGTCTCGCGCTGGACCCGGCGGCCCGCCGCGCCCTCAAGGACGGCACCGAACTCGCCCTCACCATCCGGGAGTTCGACCTCCTCGCGTTCTTCCTGCGGCACCCCGGCCGGGTCTTCAGCCGCGAGGACCTGATGCGCGAGGTGTGGGGCTGGGACTTCGGCGACCTGTCCACCGTCACCGTCCATGTGCGCCGGCTCCGCGGCAAGGTCGAGGACGACCCCGCGAGGCCCCGTCTGATCCAGACCGTGTGGGGCGTCGGCTACCGCTTCGACGGCTCCCCGAAGTCCGACGGCTCCCCGAAGGAGGCGTGACCCGTGCGTGACACCCTCCTCATCGCCCTCTACGCCGCCCTCGGCGCCGTCGCCGCCGGACTCCTCGGCGCCTGGGTGCTGCTGCTGGTCCGCCGCCGCTCCCTCTCCCTGCACCTGACCGTGGTCGCCGCCGTCGGCGTCACCGCGATGCTGGCCGGCACCCTCGCGGTCGCCCAGGCCATGTTCCTGTCCGGGCACGACCTGCGGGTCGTCACGACCGTCGTCCTGATGGCCGCCGTGGTCTCGCTGGCCACCGCCCTGCTGCTGGGCCGCTGGGTCGCCGGCCGCAGCCGGGCCCTCGCGCTCGCCGCCCGCTCCTTCGGCGACGGCGGCGACTTCACCTCGCCAGGCGGCCCCACCACCGCCGAACTCGACGCTCTGAGCCGGGAGTTGGAGGCCACCAGTGCCAGGCTCGCCGAGTCCCGGGAGCGCGAGCGCGCCCTGGAGTCCTCCCGGCGCGAACTCGTCGCCTGGATCTCCCACGACCTGCGCACCCCGCTCGCAGGACTGCGCGCGATGTCCGAGGCCTTGGAGGACGGCGTCGCCGCCGACCCGGCCCGCTATCTGCGGCAGATCCGCACCGAGGTCGAACGCCTCAACGACATGGTCGGCGACCTCTTCGAACTGTCCCGCATCCACGCCGGGGCGCTGGCGCTCAGTCCGAGCCGGATCTCCCTGTACGACCTCGTCTCGGACGCCCTCGCGGGCGCCGACCCGCTGGCCCGCGAGCACGGGGTGCGGCTGGTCGGCGACCGGGTGGCGGCCGTGCCGGTCGAGGTGGACGGCAAGGAGATGAGCCGTGTCCTCGGCAACCTCCTCGTCAACGCCATCCGCCGCACCCCCGCCGACGGCACGGTCGCGGTGGCAGCCGAGCATCGCGCCGAGGGGGTCGTCCTGTCCGTCACGGACGGCTGCGGCGGCATCCCGGAGGAGGACCTGCCCCGCGTCTTCGACACCGGCTGGCGCGGCACCCACGCCCGAACGCCCCCTGCCGGGGCGGGACTCGGCCTCGCGATCGTCCGGGGCATCGTGGAGGCCCACGCGGGCCGGGCCAGCGTGCGCAACGTGCCGGGCGGCTGCCGCTTCGAGGTGGTGCTGCCCTCGGCGGCCTCCTGACGGAGCCGCCACCGCCGCCCGAGAAAAAACCACTGCCCGAGAAAAAACCGCCGCCCGAGAAAAAACCGCCGCCCGAGAAAAAGGTGGTGCCGCCCGCGGCCGCTTTCCTTCACGGGCGACACCACCGGTCCACCGCGGGCTACGCGCCCCGCATCCCGGCGCCCGCGAACTCCCGCATCCCCCCGGCGAACCCGACCTCCGCCTTCCACCCGAGCTCGGCCCGCAGCCGCGCCGAGTCCGCCGTGATGTGCCGTACGTCCCCGAGGCGGTACTCCCCGGTGACCACGGGCTCCGGGCCGCCGTACGCCTCGGCCAGCGCGCGGGCCATCTCGCCCACCGTGCGCGGCTCGCCGCTCCCGGTGTTGTACGACGTGAGCGCGCCGTCCGCCGAACCGGCCTCCAGGGCCGCCACGTTGGCCGCGGCCACGTCCCGCACATGGACGAAGTCCCGGCGCTGACCGCCGTCCTCGAAGACGCGCGGAGCCTCACCGCGCGCGAGTGCCGAGCGGAAGAAGGAGGCGACCCCGGCGTACGGGGTGTCGCGGGGCATGCCCGGCCCGTACACGTTGTGGTAGCGCAGGGCGACCGCCGAACCGCCCGTGGCCCGCGCCCAGGACGCGGCCAGGTGTTCCTGGGCGAGCTTGGTCGTCGCGTACACGTTCCTGGGGTCGACCGGGGCGTCCTCGCCGACCAGCCCGGGGGAGAGATCGGCGCCGCACCGCGGGCAGAGCGGCTCGAAGCGCCCCGCGTCCAGGTCGGCCACGGCCCGCGGGCCCGGCCGTACGGTCCCGTGCCGGGGGCAGGAGTAGCGGCCCTCGCCGTACACGACCATCGACCCGGCCAGCACCAGCCGCCGTACCCCGAGCTCGCCCATCGCGGCGAGCAGGACCGCCGTGCCGAAGTCGTTGTGCGAGACGTACCGCGGGGCGTCGGCGAAGTCCACGCCGAGGCCCACCACGGCAGCCTGGTGGCACACCGCGTCCACGCCGGTCAGGGCGCGGCGGACGGCGTCGGCGTCCCGCACGTCGGACGCCGGGTCGGTACGGAGGTCGTACAGGAGGGGCTCGTGGCCGTGTGCCACGAGCGCGTCGACGATCTGGGACCCGATGAAACCGGCACCGCCGGTGACCAGTACGCGCATGCCCTCACGCTAGGGGCGCGACCGGCCCGGACGGCCGGACCGCGCCCGCACGTCACGGCTTCGTAAGACTCAGCGGCAACGACACCGTGAACACCGTCGAGCCCGGCTCGGCCGCCAGCTCGATCGTGCCGCCGTGCGCCCCGACCAGGGAACTGGCCACCGCGAGGCCCAGTCCGCTGCCGCCCCGGTCCCGGCTGCGGGCCTTGTCGACGCGGTAGAAGCGGTCGAAGACCCGCTCCCGGTCGGCGGCCGGGATGCCGGGGCCCGCGTCCGCGATCCGCACCTGGGCGTGCCCGTCCCGCACCCGCACCCCGACCGACACCTCGGTGCCCGCCGGGGTGTGCACGGCCGCGTTGGTGAGGAGGTTGTCGAGGACCTGGCGCACGCGCTGCGGGTCGAGGCGCAGGTGCAGTGCCCGCGGGCCCTGCTCGACGGTCAGCGGATGGTCCGGGTGGCTCGCGCGGAACGCGTCGGCCGCGTGCTCCACCAGCTCCACCAGGTCCACCTCGACCGGCCGGAGCGGGGTCTCCACCTCGGCCGCGTCCAGCCGGGCGAGCAGCAGCAGGTCGTCCAGCAGGAAACCCATCCGGGCGGCCTCGGCCCGCAGCCGGGCCAGGTGCCTGTCGCGCTCCTCGGGGGCGTTGGCGGCGGCGTACTGGAACAGGTCCGCGTAGCCGCGTACGGACATCAGGGGCGTGCGCAGCTCGTGCGAGGCGTCGGCGACGAACCGGCGCAGCCGCTGCTCGGCCTCCGTGCGGACCGCGAGCGAGTCGTCGATGTGCTCCAGCATGGTGTTGAACGCCGTCCTCAGCTCCTCGACCTCCGGGCCGCCGCCCCGCTTGTCGGCCCGCAACGGCAGCCGGGCTTCCGTCTCGGTGAAGTCGTGCAGGGCGATGCCGTGCGCGGTCGACGCCATGTCGCTCAGCGGCTGCAGACCGCGCCGCAGCAGCGTGCGGCCGACCGCCACAAGTGCCAGCAGCGCCAGCCCGAACGCGATCACCTGGACGGTGATCAGCCGCCGTACCGTGTCGTCGATGTCGGCCATCGGCGCGGCGCTGACCAGGACCACCCCCGGCTCCACCTCGCAGGCGCGCAGCCGGTAGTCGCCGACGCCCGCGATGTGCTCGGTGCGCAGCAGCTCGGTGTGCGTGACGGTCTGCGCCCCGGCCAGCGCGGTGAAGTCGTCGACGTCCTTCGGCAGGTCGCCGGAGTCCTCGGGCGTGCGGAGCGCGGGGGCGCCGTCCGTCACGTCGTACACGGCGTAGAACCAGTCGTAGTACTTCTTGCCCGACAGGGTGCCGTAGTCCGCGATGCTCTTGGACTGGGCGATCTGCGCCTGTGCCAACTGGGTGTCGAGCTGGGCCGACAGATAGTCCCGCATGTACGTCGTCAGCGCGGTGCCCACGACCGCGAACACCACCAGGGCCAGCGCCCCGAGCCCCAGCGCCAGCCGGGTGCCGAGCCGCATCCTCCGGTACGCCGACCGCAGCCGCCGGATCACTCGGCCGCCTGCCGGATGACGTACCCGAAGCCCCGCACGGTCTGGATCAGCGGCTCGCCCGTGTCGTCCAGCTTGCGGCGCAGCCGGCTGACGACCAGCTCGACGACGTTGGAGCGGCCCCCGAAGCCGTACTCCCACACGTGGTCGAGGATCTGCGCCTTGGTCAGCACGGTCGGCGACTTGCGCATCAGGTACCTGAGGACCTCGTACTCGGTCGGGGTGAGCGTGAGCAGCCTGTCGCCGCGCCGCACCTCACGGGTGTCCTCGTCCATCGTGAGGTCGGCGACCCGGAGCACCGAGCGCTGGAAGCCGGGGCCCGCGCTGCGCCGCAGCACGGTCCGCAGCCGGGCCATCAGCTCCTCCACCGCGAACGGCTTGACCAGGTAGTCGTCCCCGCCCCTGGTCAGCCCGGCCACCCGGTCGGCGACCGCGTCCCGCGCGGTGAGGAACACCACCGGCACCATCGTGCCCGAGCGCCGCAGCCGGTCCAGGACGCCGAAGCCGTCGAGGTCGGGCAGCATCAGGTCGAGCACCACGATGTCCGGACGGAACTCCGCGGCCCGGCTCAGCGCCTCCTCGCCGGAGTTCGCGGTGACCGCCTCCCAGCCCTCGTAGCGGGCGACCGTCGCCACGAGATCGGCGATCGGCGGGTCGTCGTCCACGACGAGGAGTCGTACTTTTTCCACCCGCTCATAGTGCTTCACAGCGGCCGGAAAGCCAGCGCGGGGTGGGGCCCGCACCCAGATCGATAACCTCTTGAAAGTTGTACGACAGCTAATCGACAGCTCCCGCCGGAGAAGCTCGATAGTCCCAGGCCCCGATCAAGGAGCTACGACCCGTGACGACCGTCCAATCGCCCCCTGCGCCCCCCACGGCGATCAAACGCCCCAGGGTGGTGGCCCGCACCGGGCTCGGTGCCGTGCTGGCCGCCAACGCGGCCGTCGTCGCCTGGTTCTTCGCCCAGGCCGGCTTCGCCTCCAACGCGCTCATCGTGCTCGGCCGCCTCACCGGCCTGTACGCCGCGCTCGTCATGGCGTTCCAGCTCGTCCTGGTGGCCCGGCTGCCCTGGCTCGACCGCCGCATCGGCATGGACCGGCTGACCTCCTGGCACCGCTGGACCGGCTTCGCCCTCCTGTGGACGCTCCTCGCGCACGTCGTCCTCATCAGCTTCGGCTACGCCGAGGGCACCGGCACGGGCCCGATCGGCGAGATCGTCGACCTCGCCGAGACCACCGAGGGCGTGCTCCGCGCGGTCGTCGCGTTCTTCCTGATCCTGGCGGTCGGCGCGGTCTCCGCCCGCTACGCCAGGCGCCGTCTCGCCTACGAGACCTGGCACTTCATCCACCTGTACACGTACGTCGCCGTGGTCCTCGCCTTCACCCACCAGGTCGCCGTCGGCACCACCTTCACCTCCTCGTCCGTCGCCACCACCTACTGGTACGGGCTCTGGGGCGTCGCGCTCGGCTCGGTCGTCCTCGGCCGGGCGGTGCTCCCGCTGTGGCGCAACTGGCGCCACCAGTTCCGGGTCACCGCCGTCGTGCCCGAGAGCGACAACGTCGTCTCCGTGTACATCAGCGGCAAGGACCTCGACCGGCTTCCCGCCCGCGCGGGCCAGTTCTTCCTGTGGCGCTTCCTGACCGCGGACCGCTGGTGGCAGGCCAACCCCTTCTCGCTGTCCGCCGCGCCCGACGGCAAGACGCTGCGCCTGACCGCCAAGGCGGCCGGCGAGGGCAGCGCCGCCCTCCGGCACGTCAGGGTCGGCACCCGCGTCTTCGCCGAGGGCCCCTACGGCGCCTTCACCGCCCTGCACCGCACCCGCCCCGAGTCCGTCCTCATCGCGGGCGGCGTCGGCGTCACCCCCATCCGGGCCCTCCTGGAGGAGGTGCAGGGCCACGCCGTCGTCATCTACCGGGTCGGCTCCGACCGGGACGCCGTCCTCTACGACGAACTGCGCGACCTCGCGCTCGCCAAGGGCGCCGAACTGCACCTGGTCACCGGCCCGCCGGTGCCCGACCGGCTGGCGGCGGGCGAGCTGGCGCGGCTCGTGCCCGACATCGCCGACCGGGACGTCTTCCTGTGCGGACCGCCCCCGATGATGAACGCGGTCCTGGGCAGCCTGCGCGAGCTGGACGTGCCCAAGCCGCAGATCCACTTCGAGCGCTTCAGCCTGGCGGGATGAGGAACAGACCGTGAAACGAGCCATACCTGTCGTCGTCCTGAGCATCGCGGGCCTGGTCCCCGTGTGGCTGTACCAGCCCTCGTCCGGCACCTCCACCGTCCAGGCCACCGTGCCCGCGCCCTCGTCGTCCTCGGCCGGGTCGTCCGGCACGAACGTGGTCACGACCACCACGGTCGAGACGGAGAAGGGGCCCCTCCAGCTCCAGGTGACCTTCGCCGGTACGAAGATCACCGCTGTCAGAACGCTCCAGCAGCCCGACCACCCGCAGACCGAGGCCGCCGTCCCGAAGCTGGTCGCGGAGACGCTCCAGGCGCAGAGCGCGGACATCGACACCGTCTCCGGCGCCACGATCACCAGCGAGGCCTACAAGGACTCCCTCCAGGCCGCGATCGACGACAACGCGAAGACGGCGGCGGCCGCGCCCTCGGCGGCCGCGTCCGAGGCGTCCTCCCGGACCGTCGACGGTTCGGCCCTCAGCACGGAGAAGGGCCCCGTACAGGTCCAGGTGACCTTCTCCGGCACGAAGATCACCGCGGTGAGGATGCTCCAGCAGCCGGACCACCCGCAGACGAGGGCCGCCGTGCCGGTGCTGGTGGCGGAGACGCTCCAGGCGCAGAGCGCGGACATCGACACGGTGTCCGGCGCGACCATCACCAGCGAGGCCTACAGGACGTCCCTCCAGGCCGCGATCGACGCGAGGGGCTGAGGTAGCGACCATGCTGCACCGCGTCGAACACGTCATGGGCTTCCCGGTCTCGCTCCGGGTCGACGACGAGCACGTCCCCGACTCCGCCGCGGACGAGGTCTTCGCGTGGCTGCGCGAGGCCGACGCCCGCTTCAGCCCGTTCAAGGAGGACAGCGAGGTCTCGCGGTACGACCGCGGCGAGCTGTCCGCCGCCGGCCTGAGCGCGGACCTGAGCGAGATCCTCGCCCTGTGCGAGCACTACCGGATCGCCACCGGCGGCGCCTTCGACGTACGGCCGCCCGGTCGCCGTCTCGACCCCTGCGCGGTGGTCAAGGGCTGGTCGGTGCAGCGGGCGGCGGAACTGCTCGGGAAGGCGGGCGCGACCCGGTTCGTGCTCAACGCCGGGGGTGACGTGGTCACCGCGGGCGGCCCCTGGCGGGTGGGCGTACGGCACCCCGAGCACGCCGACAAGCTGTGCACGGTGCTGTCGCTCACCGACGGCGCGGTGGCCACCTCCGCCCGCTACGAGCGCGGCGACCACATCCTCGACGCCCGCACCGGCCGCCCGGCGACGGGTCTGCTCAGCCTGACGGTCGTGGCGGCGACGCTCACGGAGGCCGACTCGGTGGCCACGGCGGCCTTCGCCCTGGGCCCCGAGGGCGTCGACTGGGCGGCCGCCCTCGACGGCTGCGAGGTCTTCGTGGTGGACACGGACCGCCGGGTGCTGCGGACACCGGGCTTCCCAACGGTCCGGGACGGTTCCGCCGCCGCGTGACGGACGCACGGGGGCGGGCCGCCGGTGTCTTCACCGGCGGCCCGCCCTTCGTCCGTACCGTGCGGGTCGGCCCGCGTCAGCCCACGTCGGAGGCGTTCAGGCGGTACAGGCCGCTGTAGGTGCTCACCGCTGTGCCGTGGTTCTTGACCCAGGCGGAGATCGCGGAGTTCGAGGAGCCCTGGCCGCTGTCGCCGACGACGACGTAGTGCAGCTTGCCGGACTTCACGAGGCTCTTGAGCTTGGCGAGGGTCATCGCGTTGTCGGAGCCTGACCAGCCGCCCATGGAGATCACCGGCTCACCGGACTCCAGGATGATCGAGGAGGCGGTCTGGTCGGTGGCCACCGCGACCAGCCAGGTGGCCCCGTCCTGGTGCTTCTTCAGGTACGAGATCATCGCGGAGGAGACCTGGCCTGCGCCCGTGCCTCCGGCGCCGGGGGCGGACTGCGCCGCGCCGGTGTCCTTGCTCCCGGTGCTTCCCGTCGCGGACGGGGGCTGCCCCATGGACCGGCTGCTGGAGCCGTTCGTGCCGCTCCCCGGGGCGCCGTCGCCGCTCGGACGCCCGCCCATGCCGCCGGTGCTCGGACCGGCCGTCGGGTTGGTGCCGTTGGTGCTGGAGCCGGCCGCCGACACCGAGTACGCGCCGGGACCGGCGAGCAGGGCGACGACCGCCGCGAGGGCCGCGATGCCGGTCAGCCGCTGCCGCCCGGTGAACCGGCCGAGCAGCAGCCCGGTCACCGCGACCGCGCCCGCGACCCCGGCCACGACCTCGGCGACCGTGTACAGCGTCCCCGCGCCGGAGACCCGCTGGAGCAGGACCACCGCCCACACCGTGCTGCCCGCGACCGCCGCCGGCAGCACCCAGCCCCACCTGGGCGCCGAACGCTCCCGGAAGGCCTGGTGGAGCAGCACCGCGCCGATACCGGCCAGAGCCGCGACGCCCGGCGCCATGGCGGTGACGTAGTACGGGTGGAAGGTGCCCTCGGCGAGCGCGAAGGTCAGGTAGTGCAGGACGAACCAGCCGCCCCACAGCAGCAGCGCCGCCCGCCTGGCGTCCGTGCGGGGCGCCCGGCCGCGCAGCACCAGACCGCCGATCAGCGCGACGAGGGCGAAGGGGATCAGCCAGGAGATCTGGCCGCCCATGATGCTGTTGAACAGCCGGTACAGCCCCGCCTCGCCGCCGAAACCGGCGCCGTTGCCCTGCGAGCCCACCGACGAACCCGCCCCGAAGATCCGCCCGAAGCCGTTGTAGCCGATGACCAGGTCCCACACGGTGTTGTCGGTGGAGCCGCCGATGTACGGCCGGGAGGAGGCGGGGACGAGGTCGACGACCACCATCCACCAGGCGCTGGAGACCACCAGCGCGACGGTGCCGACGGCGAGGTTGCGGACGCGCCTGCCGAGGCCGGTGCGCGCCGCCCACAGGTAGACCAGGAAGAAGGCCGGCAGGACGACGTACGCCTGCATCATCTTCGTGTTGAACGCGAAGCCGATCGCGACCCCGGACCACACCAGCGGCATGAGCCGTCCGGTGCGCACGGCCTTCATCAGGGCGGCCGCGCCGAGCAGCATCAGGAAGACCAGGACCGGGTCGGGGTTGGTGTCCCGGTTGATGGCGACGGTGATGGGCGTGAGGGTGAGCGCGAGCGCCGCGATCGTGGCCGCCACGGCGCCGAAGTCCCGCTTGACCATGCGGTGGAGCAGGGCCACCGAGCCGGTGCCGACCGCGACCATCGGCAGGGTCAACTGCCAGGTGCCGTACCCGAGGAGGCGGGCGGAGAGCCCCATCACCCACAGGGCGAACGGCGGTTTGTCGACCGTGATGAAGCTGCCCGAGTCCAGGGCGCCGAAGAAGAACGCCTTCCAGCTCCTGGTGCCGGAGTAGACGGCCGCGTCGTAGAAGGTGTTGCCGGTGACGGACGTCAGGTTCCAGGCGTAGAGCGCCGTGGCGAGGACCAGGATCGCCCAGAGGGCGGGGCGGGCCCAGCGCGGGTCCTCATGGGCGCCGGTGAACAGTCTGCGCAGCCGGCTGCCCGCGGCGGGTGCCGCGGCCCGGTGCCTGCCCTCCTGGACGGACGGCGGGGGCGGCGGGGCGAGTGTCGTCATGGCACGTACTCCAGGTCTCCGGGCGGTGTTGTCATGACCATCGAGCCCGCTGCTGGGCGATCCCTGTGCCTTCGCTGAACGAAGAATGAGAATCAGGGAACCCACAGGCCGCCCACAGCCGTGGCGATCGACCTCGCGCTCGGCCTCGCCCGCCTGGAGGAGCCACGGGCCCGCTCGGGCCTGGATCCGGCACGACGGTCCGGACCACGTTCGAATGTCTGCAACACAAGCGGTCTAGACTCTGCCGGACGGCCTGCTGGACCGGCCTAATGCGGACAACTTCAGCCAGACCCGAAGGGTATTCGGCGCTTTGATACGGATAGATTCAGTCACCAAGCGGTACCCGGACGGCACGGTGGCGGTCGACCGGCTCTCGTTGGAGATTCCCGACCGCTCGATCACGGTCCTCGTGGGTCCCTCGGGCTGCGGCAAGACGACGACCCTGCGCATGATCAACCGGATGGTCGAGCCCAGTGAGGGCACCATCTCGATCGACGGCAAGGACAGCCGGCAGCAGCCGGTCAACACGCTCCGCCGCGGCATGGGGTACGTCATCCAGAACGCCGGGCTCTTCCAGCACCGCACGATCGTCGACAACATCGCCACCGTGCCCCGGATGCTGGGCTGGGGCAAGGAGAAGTCGCGGGCCCGGGCCCGGGAGCTGATGGAGCGGGTCGGGCTCGACGGCTCGCTCGCCAAGCGGTACCCGTACCAGTTGTCCGGCGGACAGCAGCAGCGCGTCGGTGTGGCGCGGGCCCTCGCCGCCGATCCGCCGGTGCTGCTGATGGACGAGCCGTTCTCGGCCGTCGACCCCATCGTCCGCAAGGGACTCCAGGACGAACTCCTGCGCATCCAGGACGAGTTGGGCAAGACGATCGTCTTCGTCACCCATGACATCGACGAGGCCGTCAAGATCGGCACGATGGTCGCGGTGATGCGCACCGGCGGCAAGCTCGCCCAGTACGCACCCCCCTCCGAGCTGCTGTCCCACCCCGCCGACGCGTTCGTCGAGGACTTCCTCGGCGCCGACCGGGGCATCCGGCGGCTCTCCTTCTTCCCCTCCGCAGGACTGCGGCTGCTGACCGCACCGGTCGTCGCGGTCGACGCCACCGCCGAGCAGATCGCCGCCCGCGGACCGGCCGAGGCCCCGTACTTCCTGGTCACGGACGTGGACGGCAAGCCGCTCGGCTGGAGCGAGCCGCAGGACCTGACGGCGGGGAGCGTCGACGTCGGGCGCCTGCTGCCGTACGGGCGGCCGTTCGTCGCCGGCACCGACTCGCTGCGGGCCGCGCTGGACTGTGCCGTGCTCTCGCCCACCGGGTGGGCGGTCGGGGTCGACGCCGAGGGGCGGGTGGCCGGGGTGGTCTCCCAGCAGGCCATCGGCGAGGCGATCCGCGGGGCGCACGCGGAAGGCCGTACGGACGCGAAGGCCGCCCGGTGAACGGCTTCTTCGACATCCCCAGCGACCTCCAGCACAGTTGGATCGGACTGGTCGGGCTGCACCTCAGGGAGGCCCTGCTGCCGGTCCTCGCCGGGCTGGTGATCGCCCTGCCGCTGTCCCAGCTCTGTGTGCGCTTCCGGTGGCTGTACCCGCCCGTGCTGTGGGTGACGACCGTGCTGTACGCGATCCCGTCGCTGGCCTTCTTCGTGGTCCTCATCGACTACACCGGCCAGACCGAACTCACGGTGATGATCCCGCTCACCGTGTACACGCTCGTCATCCTGGTCCCGGCGTTCGTCGACGGCGTCCGCTCGGTGCCGCAGGAGACCCTCGCGGCGGCGACGGCGATGGGCTTCGGGCCCGTACGCCGTTACGTCCAGGTCCAGTTGCCGATCGCCGTGCCCGCCATCATCGCGGGACTGCGGGTGGCGACCGTGTCGAGCATCTCCCTCGTCAGCGTCGGCGCGCTCATCGGCAACCAGGGGGCGCTCGGCAACCTCATCAACGACGCCAACATCTACAACCGGCCCGAACTCGCCGTGAACGCCGTGCTGACCATGGCGGTCCTCGCGATCCTCGCCGACGGGCTGCTGGTCGCCGTACGACTGCTCCTGACGCCGTGGATGCCGAGCGGCGCGCGTGCGCGGCGCGCGCAGCGGCCCGAACCGGAGGTCGCCGCCCGGTGAACGTCCTCAACTTCATCAACGCCTTCTTCAGCGACAGCGCGCACTGGCAGGGCTACGACGGCATCCCCACGAGGCTCTGGGAGCACGTCCAGTACACCCTGGAGGCCCTCGCCATCGCCGCGGCGATCGGACTGCCGGTGGGGCTCGTCACCGGGCACTTCGGGCGGGGCGGCAACGCGCTGGCCTTCATCGCCGTCGCCGGACGGGCCCTGCCCACCTTCGGTCTGCTGGTGCTGATGACCCTGTCGCTCGGCTTCGGGCTGATCAACGTGATGACCCCGCTGGTCGTGCTGGCCGTGCCGCCGATCCTCGTCACCACCTACGAGGCGATGCGGTCGGTGGACCCCGCCCCGGTGGACGCGGCCCGGGGGATGGGCATGCACGAGGTGGAGGTCCTCTTCCGGGTCGAGCTCCCGGTCGCCCTTCCGCTGATCCTCGGCGGGATGCGGTCGGCGGCCATCCAGATCGTGTCGACGGCCACCATCGCCGCGTATGTCTCGCTGGGCGGGCTCGGGCGGTACATCGTGGACGGGCTCTACCAGCGCAACTACGAGAAGGTGGTCGGTGGGGCGACGCTCGTCGCCGGGCTGGCGCTGGTCACGCTGGCGGTGTTCTGGTGGATCACCAGGCTGACCGTGTCGCGCGGGGTGCGCAGGAGCGCCTGACGGGGTGCCGCGGTCCGTCGCCCCGCGGCCGCGGCACCGCTGTGGCCGGTCGCGCGGTTCCGCGCGCCCCTCAGCCCTCCGTACGTGCCAAGGCCTGTTCCAGAACCACGAGCAAGGCGTCCCTGACCGAACCCCGCTCCCTCGCGTCGAAGACGAGGACCGGGACACGGTCGTTGACGTCGAGGGCCCAGCGGACCTCGTCCAGGGTGTGCTCGACCCTGCCGTCGAAGGCGTTGACGGCGACGGCGAACGGGATCTGCCTGTGCTCGAAGTAGTCGACCGCGGCATAGCAGTCGTCGAGGCGGCGGGTGTCGACGATGACCAGACCGCCGACCGCGCCCTCGACGATGTCGTCCCACATGAAGCCGAAGCGCTCCTGGCCCGGGGTGCCGAACAGGTACAGCTTCAGGGTCGGGTCGACGGTGATGCAGCCGAAGTCCATCGCGACCGTCGTCGTGGTCTTGCGCGGGGTGTGGCTGAGGTCGTCCACGCCGGCGGCGACCTCGGTGATGGCCGCCTCGGTGGTCAGCGGCTCGATCTCGGAGATCGAGCCGACCGCGGTGGTCTTGCCCACCCCGAAGCCGCCCGCGATCACCATTTTGACCGGCAGCGGCGGTCGTACGGCGGCGGAGGGCGCGGCCGAGGGCCGGGTGGCCGGTTCAGTCGGTGTCACGGAGTACCCCTCGGGAGTCGGGGATGGCACGCAGGCCGTCGATGAGCCTGCGCAGGACGGAGGCGTCGTGCGTGACGCCGGAGTCGGGCACGTGCACCGTCAACTGCCCCGCCGTGCGCAGGTCCTCGGCGAGGATCCGCACCACGTTCAGGTGTAGTCGCAGCCGGGCCGCGATCTCCGCGATGGACTGCGGGATGCGGCACGCGGCGACGATGTCGTGCTGTTCGAAGGCGAGCCGGTCGAGCCCGGCGAGCCCCTCGGCGGTGGCCACCACCTGGGTCTCGACGGGCATCGTCCGGCCGGCCGGATCGGGTGCCACCCGTCCGGCGGTGACGAGGAACGGCCGTACGGCGGGTACGGGACCGCCCGGCTCCGGGTCCGGAGGCGTGCTGCCGTCCGCCATGACTGCGCTTCCTCCTCGGTCAGCGCTTCGACGCGGCGCCGACGCTGTTCTTCAGTTCGAGTACGAGCTGGGGGCTGAGCGCGGTACCGGCGCGGTTCGCGAACAGCGTCATCTCGTACGCGATGTTGCCGAGCTTGGCCTCCTTGTCGGTGACGACGCCGAGCACGGCACCGCTGCCGATCGCGGAGACCAGGACGTGGCCGCCCTCCAGGTCGATGATGACCTTGTTGAGGCCGCCGAGCCCGTAGTTGCCGGAGGCTCCGGCGGCCAGGCTCGTGATGCCGGAGACGATCGCGGCGAGGCGCTCGGAGTCCGCGTGCTCACGCAGCTCCGAGACGGCGATGAGCAGCCCGTCCGAGGACACGGCGATGGCGTCGACGACGCCGGCGGTCTCCGTCGCGAAACGGTTCAGCAGCCAGGTGAAGTCGGCTGCGGCGGCCTGCAGGTCGGCGGGCGTGTCACCTGTGGACGTGCTCACTGCTCCGCTCCTTCCGGGGAGTGGTTCTGGTCGTGCGGGGGGTTGGAGGCGCTCTGCCGGTCGTCCACGTCGTCCCCGGGCACGGGGCGGGCGTGGCTGCCGGTCTCGCTGTCCCGGTGGGCGCGCTCGACGGCGGCCTCGAACTCGTCGAGGGCGTCGCGTACGGCCTCCGCGTCGGCGGGCCGCGACGGAGCGGTCTTCGGTACGGCGTCGGCACCGACGGTGGTGCGCAGCGTGGCACCGCGGACCCGGCGGCGCAGGGGACGGGAGCCGTCGCCCGCGTCGATGCCGGCGGAAGCCTCGCCGGTGCGGGCCTTCGGGATGAACGGGGCCGCGGGCGAGGAGGGTTCGGGGGCCGGGTCGCCGGAAGCCGTCTCGCGGGGCGGGATGCGGCGGGGGAGCGGCGCGTGCTCGCCGTCGGTGGAGGCGGCCGCCGTGGCGCCGGGCTCCGGGGCCGCGGTGCTCCGGGGTGTCGGGCCGGTGGGCGCCTCCTGGCCGGAGTCGGTCCGTGCGGCCGTAGGACCGGTGGGCCGGACCGGATCCGGGGCCGCTGTCGTGTCCTGGCCGCTCGGCGAGGCCCCGGCCGGGACCGCGGAGGCCACCGGGCTCATCGTCAGCGTGAGGGAGGAGGGGATGGTGATCTCGGCCGTCACGCCGCCGCCCGGGGTGCGGGAGAGGACCACGCCGACCTCCCAGCGGCGGGCCAGGGTGCCCACCACGAACAGGCCGAGCACCTTCGTCGGGACGAGGTCGAGGCGTTCGCGGCGGATGAGGCGGGCGTTCTCCTCCGCCAGGCGTTCCGGGCTCATGCCCAGGCCGTGGTCGGAGACGACGACCAGCGCGCCCTCGTGGCTGTCCTTGACGATCACCTCGACGGGGCTGCCGGCGGGCGAGAACGCCACGGCGTTCTCGACGAGTTCGGCCACCATCAGGGTGAGGTCGCCGATGATGTCCGGCTCGACCATGACCTCCGTGCCGGCCTGCAGGGAGACCCGCTGGAAGCCCTCGATCTGGCCGAGCGCGGCACGGACCACGTTGGTGAGGGCGAGCGGCCCCGAGTCGAGGACGGTCTCGCGGATGCCGGCGAGCAGCATCAGGCTGTCGGCGTTGCGGCGCAGCCGGACCGCGATGTGGTCGATGCTGTAGAGGCGTTCCAGCAGCGCCGGGTCGGTCTCGCCGCGCTCGACCGCGTCGATCAGGGCCAACTGACGGGTCGTCAGGTTGCTGACCCGGCGGCCCACGTTGCCGAACATCTCGGCGACGTTGCGGCGGCTGAGCACCTGGCGTTCGAGGAGTGCGACCGCGGTGGTCTGCACCTGGTTGAACACGTCGGCGAGATCACCGATCTCGTCCTTCGCGGTGACCGGCATCTCCTGGAGCAGTGGCGTCCCGGTGTCCTCGGTGTCGTCGTCGGCCACCCGGGCGAGCTCACGGCCCGCCACCTCGGCGACCTGCCGGGCGGCACCGGTGAGCGCCTGCACCGGGCGCACCACCGAGCGCCGTACGGCCACCGAGAAGGCGAGCCAGAGCACGAAGCCCAGCAGGGTCGACCCGAGCAGCCAGGCGGCGTTCGAGCGCGCGTCCCGGGAGGCGGTGTCGGCGCGGTCGGCGATCTGGTCGATGAGCGAGGTGGTGGTCTTCAGCCGGGTCCGGGCCTGGGTGCGGTAGTCCGGGTAGGAGTCGAGCGCCGTCTGGAAGGCTTCCTTGATCTCGGACGGGGTGTCCGCCTGGAGCGAGCCGGGGTCGATCTGGAGCTCGGCGTACTGCCGGGCGATCGTCGCCTGGGCCCTGTTGTGCTCGATGTCGCCGAGTTCCTCGGCCTGCCCCGGTGTGGCGAACCTGCCGAAGCGTTCGACCTGGTGGGTGTACTCGTCGAAGGAGCCGATCGCGCCGATCAGCTCGATCAGGGCGTTGGAGTCGCCGGTCGTCGCGGAGAAGACCCCGGTCTCGAAGGCGCCGTGCGCGGCGTCGGCGCGCAGCAGCGAGTCGAGCAGGTTGCCGGTGAAGGTGGCCGCGAGGGCCGGGTTGCGGTCGAGCCCGAGGCCGTCGATCAGGCCCTTGGCGGCGTCGCTGTAGGCCGGGTCGATGTTGTCGGCGGGCAGGTAGGACCTCTCGACGGTGTTGCGCAGGTCCTCCAGGCCGTTGACCTCGCGCAGGGCCTGGGCCTCCCCCTGCGGCAGCCGGTCCCCGAAGACCTCGAGGACCTCCTCGACCTGGTTGTCCACCCGGATCTGTGCCTCGCGGTAGGCGGACTGCGAGGGCACTTCGCCCGTCCGGCTGGACTGGTGGCGTACGGAGAGCAGGACGGCCTGCTGGTGCTCGGCCTCCAACTGCCCGACCAGCTTGGCCACCTGGGCGCTGTCCCGCACCAACTGGGCCGCGTCCGAGGCGTCCCGGGACTGGCCGACCTGGTCGGCGAAGAGATACGCCAGCAGCACGGCGACCACCGCGAGGGGCACACCGACCAGGACGTTCAGCTTGCGTCGGAACGGCCAGCGCTCGGCGAAGTCCCGCAGCGCCCGGTTGCCGCGTGCACCGTCCCGGTCCGGCGGTGGTGCCGACCGGGTGGACGCGTCCACCTCGTTCGTGGACACCAGCCCTCCTTCGTGGGTGTCTCGGCCGACGCGCATGAACGCTTCTGACCGATTCTGATCGCTACGGGACGGTGCGTAGGGACATCAGAGTGGCTCCCGCACGCCTGTGTGACCGGCGCCAACTGCGGCGAGACTACAGCCTCTTCGGACAGCGCTTGTGGCCGCCCTGAGTCAAGAATCCGTTACAACCCGAGTCGCGCCCCGCGTGCCGGTTTCGCGCTTCCTTCACAACCGGCTAGGAGTAAGGGTCAATTGTGACCAGGCTGCTCTTGACTGAGTGAGAACGGGCTGGATTGGATCAGTGCAAGGGCTTCCCCGCACGACGCCCTGAGCCCTCTTGCAGCCCCTGAGTTCCGGAACGGAAATCGTGACTTACACCGCCGCACACCGCAGGTCCATCAGGAAGAACCCCGGCGTGGCCGCCGTCGCGCTCGCCGCCGCCACGGTGCTGCTGGCCGGGTGCGGGTCCTCCGACGACTCCTCCGACCCCCTGAGCGAGGACACGGGGGGCGCCGCGAGCGGCGACACGGTCGTCGTCGGCTCGAACAACTTCGCCGAGAGCATCCTGCTCGCCGACATCTACGGCGAGGCCCTGAAGGCCAAGGGCATCAAGGTCACCTACAAGCCGAACATCGGCAGCCGCGAGACCACGTACGGGCTGCTCAAGAACGGCTCCATCACCGTCCTGCCCGAGTACAACGGCTCGCTGCTCGCCTACCTGGACAAGGACGCCGCGCAGAAGTCCGCCGAGGCCGTGAACGCCGCGGTCAAGGCCAAGCTCGACTCCAAGCTGACGCTGCTCGACTCGGCGCCGGCCGAGGACAAGGACTCCGTCTCGGTCAACGCGGACACCGCGAAGAAGTACAACCTGACGGCGTCCTCCACGCTCGCCGACCTCAAGGACATCGCCCCGGACCTGGTCATCGGCGGCTCGCCGGAGTTCCAGACCCGGCAGCAGGGCCTGCTCGGCCTCGAGTCCCAGTACGGCCTGAAGTTCAAGTCCTTCAAGGCCCTCGACGCGGGTGGCCCGCTCACCCAGGCGGCGCTCAAGAAGAACACCGTCCAGGCGGCGGACATCTTCACGACCGACCCGACCATCACCAAGGAGAAGTTCGTCGTCCTCCAGGACCCGAAGAACCTCTTCGGCTTCGCGAACGTGACCCCGCTGGTCTACAAGTCCGGTCTCACCCAGGAGGGCGTGACCGCCCTGAACGCGGTCTCCGCCAAGCTGGACACGAAGGCGCTCCTCGACATGGACTCCCAGGTCCAGCTCGACAACAAGGACCCGCTGGACGTCGCGAAGGCCTGGCTGAAGTCCAACGGCCTCGGCTGACGGCCGCCACGGCACGACAGGACGGCGCCCGGGCCCGGCGCGGAGGCGACTCCGCGCCGGGCCCGGGCGTTGTCGGTTGAACTCCGAGCCGGGTTCAGGGGTGGTCGGCGGAACTCCGGGCGGGGTTCAGACGTAGTCGCGTGGAGCCCCGGGCGGGGTTCAGACGTAGTCGTATGGAACTCCGGGCCGTGGGGTGCAGCGCCGACGCGGACACCGGCGGCCGGTGCGCAGGGGCCGTCAGTCGACCGCCGCCGCGATCAGCAGGTCCAGGAGGGCGATCAGCACGTCCCGGGACGACTCGCGACGGCGGGCGTCGCACAGCACCACCGGGACCCCCGCCGGGAGGGCCAGGGACTCCCTGATGTCCTCGGCCGGGTACGGGTGGCGGCCGTCGAAGCCGTTCACGGCGACCACGAAGGGGATGCGCCGGCGTTCGAAGAAGTCCACGGCGGCGAAGCTCGCCTCCGGGCGCCGGACGTCGATGAGGACGACCGCTCCCAGGGCGCCGACGGCGAGGTCGTTCCACATGAACCAGAACCGCTGCTGGCCCGGGGTGCCGAAGAGGTAGAGCACCAGTTCGTCGCTGATCGTGATGCGGCCGAAGTCCATGGCCACGGTGGTGGCCCGCTTCTCCTCGATCCCGGCGAGGTCGTCCACGCCCAGACCCGCGACGGTGAGGGGCTCCTCCGTGCGCAGCGGCGTGATCTCGCTGACCGACCCGACCATGGTGGTCTTGCCGACCCCGAAGCCCCCGGCGATGAGGATCTTGACGGTGTCGGGGGCGGCGGGCGTACCGGCCGCCCCGGTGGCGAGCGTGTCAGAGCCGGCCAAGGCCTTCCCTCACTTTCTGCAACAGGTCCAGGTCCGGGGAGCGGGGCGAGACCGGGCGCGGCGGGTGCGCGGTGATCAGGCCCTCCTCCAGGAGGTCGCACAGCATGATCACGACCACGCTGACCGGGAGGTCGAGCAGCGCGGCCAGCTCCGCCACGGCGACCGGGCGGGCGCACCGGCGCAGGATGCGGGTCTGCTCGGCCTGCGGGCGCGGGGCTCCTTCCGGGGGCGGGTCGACGGCGGTCACCGTCGTGATGAGGGTGAAGTCGGCGCGGCTGGGCCGGGTCCGTCCGCCGGTCAGCGCGAACGGACGTACCAGCCGCCCCGACGCGTCACTGTCGGTCACCTCACCCGCCGGTGGGGCCGATGCCGGCCCGCGGTGCCGCGCTGAGGTGCTCACCGATCTTCTTCACCAGCATGTTCATCTGGTACGCCACCACGCCGACGTCGGCGTTCGGGCCCGTGAGGACGACGAGGTGGGCGCCGGGTCCCGCGGAGGTGAGGATCAGGAAGCTGTTGGCCATCTCGATGAGCGCCTGGCGCACCGGGCCGCCCCGGAAGTCCATGCTGACGCCCTTGCTCAGGCTCATCAGACCGGACGCGGTCGCCGCCAGCCGCTCGGCGTCGTCGCGCAGGAACCCGGTGGACTTGCTGACGACCAGCCCGTCCTCGGAGAGCACGACCGCCTGCGTCACGTCGGCGACCCGCTCCACGAGTCCGGTGAGCAGTTGGTCGAGCTGGGTGTGCGTGGCGGGGGTGGGGCGTGTCATGGCGTGTCCTTCATGAGCGGTCGGTGTGGGGAGTACGGGCGGCGACGGGCCGGTCCTGCGGGGCGCGGGTCCCGCCGGGGGCCTCGGGGGCGGCGGGGTCCGGGGCGTCGGGCGGGCCGTTCGTGGCGGCGGTGCTCACTTCCTCGGGGGTGTCGAGCGGGTCGGGCCCGTGAGCGGTCGGCTCCTTCGGTTCGGTGGTGCGGGCGGCTTGCCGCGCGGTCGGGTCGTGCGGGGTCTCGTGCGGGGTGTCGTCGAGGGCGTCCTCGTCCCGGGCGCGGAGGGTGCCGCGCTGGAACCCGGCGAGCGAGGAGGCCGCGTGGTCCGCGGTGAACTCCTCGGCGTCCTCCTCGGGCACGGCCACGGCCTCCTCGCGCAACTCCACGGCGAGACTGGTCTGCGGCACCCGCCGGGGGAGGGGGGTGAGACCGTCGGGCCGGGGGGCGGGGGTGCCGCGCGTCGGAGGCCGGCGACCGGTGTCCGCCCCGTCTGCCACCGACTTGGCACCGACTGCCGACTTGGTGC
>NZ_JBVJPC010000004.1:344226-789052 GCF_055582845.1 Streptomyces sp. NPDC107471
GTGCCTGCTGCCGGCTTGGCGTCGGCTGTCGGTTCGGCGCCGGGTGCCCCGTCCGTGCTGGCCGCCGACTGCGCGCCGGATGTCGGGTCGGCGCCGGCCGTCGGCTCAGTGACGGCTGTCGGCTTGGCGCTGGCTGCCGTCTTGGTGCCTGCTGCCGGCTTGGCGTCGGCTGTCGGTTCGGCGCCGGGTGCCCCGTCCGTGCTGGCCGCCGACTGCGCGCCGGATGTCGGGTCGGCGCCGGCTGTCGGCGCGGTGACGGCTGCCGGCCTTGCCCCGGGCGCCGGCTCCTTCGTGTGTTCCCTGTCGGCCGAGCGCTCGCCGGGCGCTGCCGCCGCCCCGTGCCGGCCTTCCTTCCCGCCCTCCTCCTCCCGTACGACGATCTCGTGCGGGATCAGGACGATCGCCGTGGTGCCGCCGTACGGCGAGGAGCGCAGGGTCACCTGGATGCCGTGGCGGTTGGCGAGGCGGGCGACGACGAACATGCCGAGACGCAGATCGTCCGCGAGGGCGACCACGTCGAACTTGGGGGCCTCGGCCAGGTGGGCGTTGAAGGCGGCGTACTCGTCCTCCGACATGCCGAGGCCCCGGTCCTCGACCTCGACGGCCAGCCCCTTGGCGACCAGGCCCGCCCGCACCCCGACGGGACTCGGCGCGGGGGAGTACAGCGTGGCGTTCTCGATCAGTTCGGCCAGCAGGTGGATCACGTCCGCGACCGCGGGCGGGGCCAGGGAGACCTCCTCCTCGGTGCGCACCTCCACCCGGTGGTACTCGGCGACCTCGCCCACCGCACTGCGCAGGATGTCGATCAGCGCGACCGGCTCGGTCCAGCTACGCCGCGGCCGGCCGCCGCTGATGATGACCAGGTTCTCCTCGTACCGCCGCAACTGGCTGGCCGTGGAGTCGAGTTCGTACAGGCCCGCCAGGACGTCCGGGTCCTGGTGCTCGCGCTCCAGCGTGTCCAGCTTGCTGAGCTGGAGGTTGACCAGGTTCTGGCTCTGCCGGGCGATGCCGAGGATCACCTTCTGGAACCCCAGCCGGGTGTCGGCGAGTTCGACGGCGGTCACCACAGCCGTCCGCTGGGCCGCGTTGAACGCCTGTGCGACCTGGCCCAGTTCGTCAGAGCCGTAGTCCAACTCCGGTGCGGCACGGTCCACATCGACCTTCTCGCCCCGCTCCAGCCGCGCGACCACGTCCGGCAGCCGGTCCTGGGCGAGACCCAGCGTGGCCTCCCGCAGACCCCGCAGCCTTCGGGACAGCGAGCGGGTGATCCGCCAGGACATGACGAGGCAGATCAACAACGCGATCAGGCCGCCCGCACTGGCCAGGGCCGCCGTCAGGAGCTGTTCCCGCGCCTTGTCCGCGCTCCGGGTCAGCAGCGCCGAGGTCTGCTGCCGGATCAGGTCGCTGTACCGGACGGAGACCCGCTGCATCGCGGCGGACCACCGCTTGCCCGCGTCCGGCAGGGCCACCCGCCCCGTGCCGCCGGCCGGCCGCGCGGCGAGGATCCGGTCCTCGACCGCCGTCATGGTCTGCCAGTCCGCGCTCCCCAGGATCCGCTCCGTCTGCGTCTTGGCGTCCCCGCTCAGCGCGGGCACGATCTGGTCCTGGACGAGCCACCGGCGCGTGTTCACCAGTTGCACGAAGTGCGCCCAGGCCTTCTCGTCGAGATGACCGGACGGCCAGGCCAGGGTGAGCGCCACGTCCTCCTGGGAGGTCAGCTCCGCCGCGTGCTCGATCGCGACGAGCGGTCCCGCCTGCGAGGTGAGGTCGCCGTCGTCCACCTGCGAGAGCTGCTGGAAGGCGTGTATCTGGTCGTCGATGATCGACGTGTACTGGTCCAGGGCCTGTTCGGCGGTGATGTCGGTGGGGCGGTCCACCTGGTCGCGGTAGTACTCCAGGCTGCCCACCGAGCCGAGGACCGAGTAGAGCTGGTCGGCGATGCGCGCGGGCGCCCGCTGGATCTCGTCGGACCGCCGCAGGAGCTTGGCGACCGCCGCGTCGGTGGCCGCCCGCTTCTCGTCCAGGGCGGCCCGGGAACCGGGCACCTTGGCCAGCCAGGCGGCGGACGCCGCGCGTTCCCCCTGCAGGGCGAGCGTGGTCTCGGTGCCCATCGCGCCGGTCGACCTGCTCAGCTCGGTCTGCGAGCGCAGCCGTAGCCCTTCCGAGAACAACTGCGTGGTCGTCACACCCCACATCGCCGCGAGCGTGACGCTCGGCACCAGCGCCAGCATGATGAGGGAGAGACGTATGGAGCCGAGGCGGCGCCGGGCGCCTTTCCGGTCGGGCATGGTCGTCCTTGGGCGGTCAGGGGAAGGGGGTGTCCTGCGGTCGGTCTCGCCGTGCGCACTGCGGTCGGTCTCGGCCGTCCTCGTGGCGGGACGGTCAACGGGTGCCCGCGGCGGCGAACTTGGCGACCGTGGCGACGTTCGACCGGGTGACGAACGCGGGCCCGGTGAGCACCGGAGCCACACCGCCCCCGCTGATGTTGCCGTTGGTCCGGTACAGCCACAGGGAGTCAACGGCCAGATAGCCCTGGAGGTACGGCTGCTGGTCCACCGCGAACTGCACGTTCCCGGCGCGGATCGCCTTGACCAGGTCGTCGTTGAGGTCGAAGGTGGCGACCCGGGCCCTGCTGCCCGCTGCCTTCACCGAGTCGACGGCGTCCAGCGCGAACTGCGCGCCGAGCGTGACGACCTCGTCGATGCCGGCGTCCTGCCGCAGCCTGGCCGTGAGGACGGTGTCCACGGCCTCGGGGTCGGTGCCCTCCACGTAGACGTTCTCGGTCTCGCCGCCGAAGGTCTTCTTCACCCCGGCGCAGCGTGCCTCCAGGGCGACGTTGCCCCGCTCGTGGATGACGCACAGCACGTGCCGGGCCTTCAGGCCGTTCAGCTTGTCCCCGACGGCCGCGCCGGCCACGATCTCGTCCTGGCCGAAGTACTCCAGCAGTCCCTGCGACTTCCAGGCGTCGATACCGGAGTTGAGGCCCACCACCGGGATGCCGGCCGCCCGGGCCGCGGCGACCGGGGCCTTCATCGCGGCCGGTTTGGCCAGGGTCAGCGCGATGCCGTCGACCCGGTTGCCGATGGCGTCGCGCACCAGGCGGGCCTGTCCCGCCGGATCGGGGTCGTTGGCGAACGTCAGCTCGACGCCGTCCTTCGCGGCGGCGGCCTCGGCGCCCTTGCGCACGCGCTCCCAGAAGGCGTCCCCCTCGCCGCCGTGGGTGATCAGGGCGAACCTCAGCCCCGACGCGTCCGCTCCGCCCGCCGCGCCCGTGCCGAGCCGGGAGTCGTCACCGGCGCCGGAACAGCCGGCGAGCAGCAGGAGAGCGACGGAGAGGAGGGCGGCCACGCGCAGGGATCTCAAGGAAGTCCGAGGTGGGGGAGGAGTGTTCATGGGGTGCGGCACCTCGCTGTGCGGCCTGGCAGGCGGAACGGGAAAGCGGTCCGGGACGCGGGCGCGTCGGCCGGCTGAACTTTCACTGGCCAGGAGCCAACCGCGTGTGACCGCCGGTAGTCAAGTGATCAGCCCCTTGTAGTGACTTCTCGGTTCCGCATCGTAATGATCTTCATCGGTGTGCGGCAGCCGGGAGCCCGCGCACGCGGGCATGCCCCTGTGCCAGCTCCACGCCCGGGCCGCCGCTCACCAGGATCATGAAATGGCCGCAGAACCGACGATCGTCGCCACCTCCGGAGGACACCGCACCGGCGGTCGCACCATGGTGTCGTTCCACGCACTGGTGCACCACGCCGTCGACCTCTCGGGCGCCCACGGCCGCAGGCCGCGCGTGATGTACGTGGGCACGGCCATCGGGGACGCCGAGCACTTCACGGCCCGGATGCACGAGGCGGCACGGACGGCCGGCTTCGACCTCACGCCGCTCCAGCTCTTTCCCATGCCCAACCTGGACGACGTCGAGGGCACCGTCCTGGAGCAGGACGTGGTGTGGGTCATGGGCGGCTCGGTCGCCAACCTGCTCGCCGTGTGGCGGGTGCACGGCCTCGACCGGACCATGCGCAGGGCGTGGGAGTCCGGCGTGGTGCTCAGCGGGGTCAGCGCCGGCTCCCTGTGCTGGTTCGAGGGCGGCACCACCGACTCGTACGGCCCCGAACTGCGCCCGCTGACCGACGCGTTGGGCTTCCTGCCGTACGGCAACGGGGTGCACTACGACAGCGACCCGGGCCGCCGCCCCCTGGTCCACCGGCTGGTGGCGGACGGCACCCTGCCCGCCACCCACTGCACGGACGACGGCGTCGGACTGGTCTACCGCGGCACCGAACTCGTCGAGGCCGTGACCGAGGTGCCCGGCAAGGGCGCCTACGTCGTCACGCGCGACGGCGACGTGGCGGTCGAGGAACGCGTAGAACCGCGCAGGCTGCCCGGCGTGTGACGGGCGAGCCCGCGCGGTCCGGGCCCCGGGAGGGGAAGGCGGACGCGCGATCCGGCTGCGGGAGAGGGCCCGCGGCCGGGACTACTGGGCGGCCCTCGGGGCGCCGGTGGCCGACACGGCCCGGGCCGTGCGGGTGTCGGTACCGTCCGGTCCCGTCCCGGTCGCGGGCCCTTCCTGGGGCGTCTGGAGTGCCGTCCGGCGCCGCTCGCGGCGGCCCACCCGCGGCTCCTGGTCGGGCATCCAGCCGAAGGTCAGGATGCTTCCCACGACCCCCAGCAGGAGGCCGACCATGAAGCCGCCCATGTTCGAGGTGACCCAGGTGCCCATGGAGACCAGGACGCCGGTGATCGAGTAGAACAGGCGCTGCGCCGGACTGAAGAGGATCAGCAGGCCCAGCAGCACCATCAAGGTCGGCAGGAGGTAGCCCGCCACCCCCTGCATCCCGACATGGACGACGACCTTCAGCGAGGCCTTCATGGTGAGCAGGATCCACGCCCCGCCCAGGGTGAGCCACAGCCCGCCGAAGAACGGGCGTCCGTTCACGAAGCGGGTGAACGCGTCCTGGCTGTCCGCGCTCGGCTGGACGCCCACCGGCTCCTGCCCCTCCATCAGCAGGCCTTGCTGCTGAAACTGAGCTTGAGGCCGGGGAGCTTGAACACCCCTGCCGTGGTGGCGTAGTTGGTCTGCCGCAGGTCGCCGATGTGCACGGTGTCGGCCTGCTGGCTGAAGACGCCGATGGGGCCCTTCACCCCCGCCTTGGTGAGGGTGCTGGCGTCGTTGCCGATCTCGATGTTGTCGAAGGAGGCGTTGCCGGACAGCTCGGTCGAGTCCGTGGTCAGGTCGGTCGCCTGGACCTTGTCCTTGCCGCCGCCCGCCTCGATCCGCAGGTTGGTGCCGCCCAGGTCGACGCTCTGGCACAGCTTGGTGAGGGTCGCCTTCTTGATGGCGGAGGTCACGACCAGCACCTGGCCGCCGGTGTCGCCGGCGTTCGGGCTGTTGTCCGCCATGTTGTCGAGGCCGCCGAACTGCTCGAACCCGGTGCCGTCGAGCTCCGTCGCGGTGACCGTGAAGGGCATGCCGGAGATGGCGAACTGGACGCCCAGAGCGCCCTCGGCGGTCAGGATCGCCATACCCGCGGTGATCACGACGGCCGGCACGGCCATGATCGCGGCCCGGCGGCCCCGGACCCGCCCGCGTCTCGCGGGACTGCCGGAGGCTTCGGGGGCGGAACCGCTTTCGGGAATCTCGGAGTTGGTGCCGACGGACGAGGCCATGTGCTGCTCCCAGGGGCATAGTCAACGCAAGTGGGGCTCACGTGCGGATGTGCGGCTTCAGTGGCTTGTCGTCCTGGCGCGGACGGCGGCTGCGGCGCACGCCTCCGTGCAACCCCCGGCGGCTGCAAGGGCTTTCACGTACTCCGCAGTAACGACAGGGAAGTTACCGGCGGTTACGCCTGCGGGTCAAGCAAGTTGTGCGTAAAGGGTGTTGATTATGTGCCACCCGTGATCAACAACGCCTCCGCAGTGACAAAAATCCGCCGATTGAAGATCAACTCCCTTTGCACACCTTGACGTTGACGGATGATCAGGTCTACAACTCTCCCTGGCTTCCCGGATCCGTGGCGCCGGATCCGAGCCGTCGGGCGGCACCTGCCCGCGTTCCCGGACCATCTGTCCCGCACAGGCTCTGCACCGCCCGAGTCCGACCCTGCACGGCACCCGAACCGGTCGTTCCCCCCTGGGCCGCACCGGGCTCGCCATCTCCCGCCCGGCCCGGCCGGAGCCCTCCCCCATAGGGCCCGGCCGGTCGCCGGCCTGATGCCGTTGCCGGTCCCGTCACGTACGGAGAAGGCGTGACGGGGTCGGCAACGGCGGACGCCGACGCGCGTCCGCGCCCCCCACACCCACCCTCACCTCAGGAAAGAGGCAATCCCCCATGCGTATGCGTTCCCTGCTCTCCCTCACCGCCGCTGCCGCCGCCTTCGCGCTTCCCGTGGCCGCGTCCGCGCCCGCCGCCGCGGCCGATGTCGCGGTCCTCACCACGGGCACGGTCGGCGGTACCGACGTCGCCGAGGGCACGGCCATCAGCGCCTCCCTGGCGAGCGGCACCACCGCCACCCTCTACTCCAGCTCGACCGGCACCAGCGGGATCACCTGCTCGGCGTCCACCTTCACCGCCACGGTCGGCAGCAACCCGACCGCGCCGGGCACCGCCACCGAGTCCCTGACCGGGCAGACCTTCAGCAACTGCACCTCGAACGTGGTCGGCGTCCTCGGCGTCACCAGCATCACGGTGAACAACCTGCCGTACTCCACCGCCGTGTCCTCCGACGGCACCGTCGCCGTGACCCCGGCGAGCGGTTCCGCCATCCAGACCACCGTGGTGCTGCGCACCCTGCTGGGCAGCGTGAGCTGCGTCTACCAGGCGGCGGCCGGCCTGTCCGGCACGGCGGACAACTCCGACAACAGCATCACCTTCGCCAACCAGCAGTTCAGCCGGACGTCCGGTTCCTCGCTGTGCCCCGCCAGCGGTTTCTGGAGCGCGAAGTACAGCCCGGTGACCGCGGACGGCGCGCCGGTCTACGTCAACTGAGCATCGTAGAAACGTAGTTCAGCGTCGTCGTAGACGCAGCGTCAGGGCGGCGCCCCCGGTGAGCACCAGCACCGCGGCGGCGCCGCCCGCCAGCACGGGCGCGGACGGCCCGGAGCCGGGCGGCGCGTCGGCCGCCACCGGAGTGGCGTCGGGCACGGCACCGCCCGCCGACCGGGCCACGGAAGGTGTCGGCGAGGGTGCGGCGGAGGTCGTGGCAGGCGCGGCACTTGGCGTCGGCTTCCTCTCCGCCGCCCTCGACCGGGTCGGCGACGCGGCCGCACTCGCCTTGTCCCCGTTCTCTTCGGCCGCGGCCGGGAACACCACGTCCGAGCACGAGTAGTACGTGTCGGCCGTACTGCTGTTCTGCCAGATCGTGTACAGCACCTGCCGGCCCGTGCGGTCCTTCGGCAGAGTCATCCGGATCCGGTACGCGCCGTCCGTCAGCGCCGGGTCCGTCACCCGGGCGAACGGCTGTTCCGGAAGGTCGGACCACGTCAGCGGCTTCGACGGGTTGTAGCCCTGTTTCGTGAGGTACATGCGGAACGTGCCGGTGTGCGGGATCGTCGACACGTACTTCATGGTCAGGCTCGCGCCCGGGGAAAATCGCGTGGCCGGCCAGTCGGAGCGGGCCAGGTCGAGGCCCTTGTAGGCGGACAGGCCGCCGCTGCACAGCTTGCCGTCGGGGATCGTCTGCCGGTCCCGCCCGTTGACGCCGGCGACCCGCAGGTTGTCCCACGCGGCGAAGGACCGGCCGTTCGCCGACACGGCGGCCCGGCACGCGGCCGTGCCGGTCGAGCCGCCGTCGGGGGAGCAGGCGAAGACCCGGCTGACCGGGTCCGTGGGGGCACCGTGGGCCTGCGCGGGCGCCGCCGCGAACACGGTCAGAAGGAACGGGGTCAGGGCGGCGGCGGCCGCCGCACTCGTACGGCGGGCGGTTGTCCAGGGCATCCGGGCCATCCGGAACGCCTCCTCGGGCGGCGCGGGAACGACGGGCTTCCGTGCAGTACGGGGCCCGGGCCCCGCGCGTTCACCGGCACCCCGGATCGTCCGCACACGTGCAGAGGCGGGCAAAGGTGCCATCCGCGGTCAACCAGCCATCGCCGAGGGTCGGTTCCCGGCCGGGTCAAGGGTTTCCCCTGTATCCCCATGACCTGCCCTTTGCCTATCGTTCGACCACAGCGGACCCACAGGCAACCCCGAACGGGTCCCGCTTCCCCGTCTTGGCCGGCCTCTGCGCTCCTGGCTTCACCCCCCGCCGCTTCCCCCACGAAGCGATTCGACTGCTGCTCCGCGCTGCCCGGAGCACGGCCACGAAAGGCAAGCCCTTGCGTACCTCCCCCTCCCTCCGGCGGAAGCTGATATCCGCCGCCGCCGTCTCCGCCGCCCTGCTGTCCGTCGGCACGGCCTCCGTCGCCGTCGCCCAGGACGCCCCCGCCCAGGACACCGCCGTCCCGGCCGCGCTGACCGAGGCCGCCCCCGGCATCGAGGCCGAGCGCCTCATCGTCGGCTACAGGTCCGGCGCCGCCGAGGCCACGTCGAACAAGGCCGCCGAGGCCGACGCCGCCGCCAAGGACGCCGACTTCCAGCGCAGACTCGGCACCGGCGCCGCCCTCGTCGACCTGGGCGCCGACCCCAGCAAGGCCGAAGTGGCCGACGCCGTCGCCGAGTTCAAGGCCGACCCGCAGGTCGCCTACGTCGTACCGGACCGCCTCAACAAGCCGCAGGCCGACCCGAACGACACCGAGTACGCCAAGCAGTGGGACCTGTTCGAGGCCACCGCGGGCATGAACGTGCCCGGTGCCTGGGCGAAGTCCACCGGCACCGGCGTGACCGTCGCCGTCATCGACACCGGCTACGTCACCCACTCCGACCTCGCCGCGAACATCGTCGGCGGCTACGACTTCATCTCCGACACCGCGGTCTCCGTCGACGGCAACGGCCGCGACAGCAACCCCGCCGACCCGGGCGACTACTACGCGGCCAACGAGTGCGGCGCGGGCATCCCGGCCTCCAGTTCCTCCTGGCACGGCACGCACGTCGCCGGCACCATCGCCGCGGTCACCAACAACAGCAAGGGCGTCGCGGGCATCGCGTACGGCGCGAAGATCTCCCCGGTGCGCGTCCTCGGCAAGTGCGGCGGCTACGACTCCGACATCATCGACGGCATCACCTGGGCGTCCGGCGGCACCGTCTCCGGTGCACCCGCCAACACCAATGTCGCCAAGGTCATCAACATGAGCCTCGGCGGCGACGGCGCCTGCACCTCGGCGACCCAGACCGCCATCAACAACGCCGTCAGCCGCGGCACCACCGTCGTGGTGGCCGCCGGCAACGAGAACGAGAACGTCTCCGGCCACTCGCCGGGCAACTGCAACAACATCATCTCGGTCGCCGCGACCAACCGCTCCGGCGCCAAGGCCTCCTACTCCAACTACGGCTCCCTCGTGGACATCTCGGCGCCCGGCGGCCAGACCAGCACCGGCACCGCCAACGGCATCCTGTCCACGCTCAACTCCGGTGCCTCGACGCCCTCTTCGGAGTCGTACGCCTACTACCAGGGCACCAGCATGGCCACCCCGCACATCGCGGGCCTGGTCGCGCTGATGAAGTCGGCGAACTCCGCGCTGACCCCGGCGCAGATCGAGACCGCCATCAAGAACAACGCCCGTCCGCTGCCCGGCGCCTGCTCCGGCGGCTGCGGCGCGGGCCTGGCCGACGCGGCGAAGACGGTGGCGGCCGTGAGCGGCGGCGGCACGACGACGGGGACGACCTTCTCCAGCACCACCGCCGTCGCCATCCCGGACAACGGCTCGGCGATCGAGTCCCCCATCGCCGTCAGCGGCCGCAGCGGCAACGCCCCCACGGCCCTCCAGATCGGCGTCGACATCACCCACACCTACCGCGGTGACCTGGCGATCAGCCTCGTGGCCCCGGACGGGTCGGTGTACAGCCTGAAGGCCGCGAGCTCCTCGGACTCGGCCGACAACGTCAACACCACCTACACGGTGAACGCCTCCTCCGAGACGGCCAACGGCACCTGGAAGCTCCGCGTCCAGGACACGGCCGCGCAGGACACGGGCACGCTCAACGGCTGGAAGCTGACCTTCTGACCTTCTGGGCGAACCACGGGAACGAGTGGGCCGGCCGGTGCGGATGGGCACCGGCCGGCCCACTCTCGTGCGACACCCGTGACAGGGGCGGCGCCGGCGCCGTCAGGCCTCGGCGCCCACGAGTTCCAGGCCTTCGAAGGACGCCAGCAGCCGTGCCCCCCGGTCGGGCCGGCTGTCGAGGCCGACCAGCAGTCCCGGCACCGCGATGCTCGGCAGCATGTGGGCCCACATAACGGAGATGCGGCGCCCGAGATCCTCCCGACCGTGCAGCGCCCGGGACATCAACTGCACCCCGGCGAACGCCCCGACCAGCAGATCAGCCGTGTCCCGCGGCTCGACCGTCGGCAGCAACTCGCCCTGTTCCCGGGCCACTTGCAGCATGTCCACCAGATGGTCGCTCCACTGCCGGAACGGCCCCGTGTGATCGACGCCGGGCGGCGCGCACTGGTCCACCGTCAGCCGCACGCTCCCCTTCAACAGGGCGTTGGTCCGCAGCCGTTGTCCGAAGACGAACGTCATGTCGACGATCTCCTGCACCTTGCACGGATGCGGCGGGACCGCGCCCAGGGACAACTGCTCGTCGAGCACCGCCTGAGCCAGGGATTCCTTGGAGGGGAAGTGGAAGTACAGGGCCCCTTTGGTGACGTCGGCCCGCTCCAGCACCATCGCGATGGTGCTCGCCGCGTACCCGTGCTCGTCGAAGACGGCCCCCGCGGCTTCCACGATCGCCCTGCGTGTCCTGATGGCGCGCTCCTGTCTCGCCATAAGAACCCCTCCCCTGCGCCACGTTCGGATCTCGACCGGTCTCGATCGGGTCACATTGAAAACAGACCGGAATCCCTCGTACTCTATCGCTCACCGGCACGGGCACCTCACCGTCCGTCATCGCATCGGAGGAACGAGGGGGAGACATGCCAGAGTTACGGCGGTTCGCGCAGGCCCGGCCCGGTTCCGGACCTCTGACCGCGACCGTACCCCGGGAGTTCGTGCACCGCGCGGCCGTCGCGGAGATCCTCCTCACCGGGTGGACCAGGACCGGCGCGGACCGCTTCACCGTCACCGCCCAGTGGCCGCGCGCCCATCAGTTGCACGTGTCCCCGGACCGTTCGGCCTACGAGCCGCTGCTGGTTGCAGAAACGGTCCGCCAGTGCGGTGCGCTGCTCGCCCACGCGGCCTACGAGGTCCCCCTCGACCACTGCTTCGTCCTCCGGGAACTGCGTGTGGACACGCGCCCGGAGCACCTGGCCGTCGGCGCCGTCCCCGCCGAACCCGTCGTCGACATCACCGTCAGGGAGGTCCGCCGCCGCGCGGGCCGCCCGGCCGCCCTGCGCTACGACGCCGCCGTACGCCTGGGCGGTGAACGGGTCGCGACCGGCCACATCGCCGTGACCTGGACGAACGAGTCCGTCTATCGCCGACTGCGCGGAGGCCGCACCGCCGACATCGGCACCCTGCGGCTGCCACGACCGCTGCCCCCGCCGCTGCCCGCCGACACGGTGGGACGGGCTCTCGCCGGCGACGTCCTCCTCTCGTCCGCCGACCGCCCCGGCCGCTGGCGCCTCCGCGTCGACACCTCCCACCCCGGCTTCTTCGACCACCCCCTCGACCACATCCCCGGCATGCTCCTCCTGGAGGCCGCCCGGCAGGCCGTACGGGCGCACGGCGGGGCGGAGCGCCGACTGCCGGCGTCGTTCCACGCCACGTTCCACCGGTACGCGGAGCTCGACCAACCGGTCCGGGTGGAGGTGAGCGAGGGGGACGACACCGACGTACAAGTCATCGCCCTGCAAGGGGAGTCGGTGGTCTTCGCCTGCACGGTGGGTGCCGTCGCAGGGTGAGATATCGTGTACAGGGAGTAAAAAACAAACGGCATGACCCGTTCTTTTCCGTACCAGGAGTGTGCAGTCGATGCCGAGGCAGTTACGCGCTGAACAGACCCGAGCGACGATCATCACCGCCGCCGCCGATCTGTTCGACCGTCGCGGCTATGAGTCGACCAGTCTGAGCGACATCGTCGCGCACGCCCAAGTCACCAAAGGGGCGCTGTACTTCCACTTCGCGGCGAAGGACGATCTCGCGCACGCGATCATGGAGATCCAGTCGCGGGCGTCCCGACAGCTCGCGGGCGACGTGGACGCCCGGGGGTACACCGCGCTGGAGGCACTGGTCCGCATCACCTTCGGGATAGCCCGGCTCTCCGTCGAGGGGCCGGTGCTCCGCGCCGGACTCCGGCTCGCCACCGGGGGAGTCGAGGTACGTCCGCCGCTGCGGCACCCGTTCACCGAGTGGCTGGACCTGGCCACGGGCAAGCTGCTCGGGGCGGTCAAGGAGGCCGACCTGCACCCGGACACCGATGTGGACGCGGTCGCGCACTCCCTGGTGTGCTTCTTCGTCGGGACACGCGTCGTGGGCCGCCATCTGGAGCCGGTCGGACGGCAGCCGCGGCGGCTCGCGGAGATGTGGCACGTGATGATCCGGGGGCTGGTACCCGTCCCCCGACGGGCGCGCTACCTGGCACTGGTCAGCCAGTTGGAGCAGGAGGCCCGCAGCGGCGGCTGACCGCCGTCACCGCCAGGGCACCCGCCTCGGCCCCAGCGCGCCCACGCGGCGCAGCCGCACATGCGCCCGGTCCCGTGGTCCGGGTGACTACAGTCGCGGCATGTCCCGCAGCGCAGACGTCATCCTCGGCAACGACCCCGGCTCCTTCCCGCACGGCGTGCTCGCCGAGCGGCACCCCGCGATCATCCGGCAGGTGCGGGAGAACTTCCCGTACGGCCCCGTGCAGCACCGCGCCCTCGACGCGCTGCTCGAAAGCTGCACCAAGGGCGTGATCGACCCGCTTCCCGGCGGGGCATGGGCGGACTGGGGGATCGACGCCTACACGGGGCGCTCCTGGTACGACGTGCCGTGGCTCTGGTCCGAGAGCTACTTCTACCGCCGACTCCTCGACGCCGTCGGGTACTTCGCGGACGGACCCTGGCGCGGCATCGACCCCTTCCGGCCCTCCAAGCTCGCCGAACTCCACTCCCGCGAGACCGACGAGGAGCTGGCCGCGCTGGACGAGCTCACCGCCCTGCCCACCGAGGAACAGTGGACGGCCCTGCTGCACGGCTCGCTGTGGGGGAACCGCGCCGACCTCGGGTTCCGCCTCTCCGACGGGACGGCCGAAGGGCGGGACGCGGTACCGGACCTGGTCACCGACGACAGCGACCGCCTGCGGACCCTGCTCGACGGGGCCGGCACCCTGTGCCTGATCGCCGACAACGCCGGACGCGAACTGATCCCCGACCTCCTGCTGGTGGCCCAACTCCTCGAACACGGCCGGATCGAGCGGGCCGTGCTGCACGTGAAGCCGTACCCCTACTACGTCTCCGACGCGACCACCGCCGACGTGGTCGACGCGCTGCGCCGGCTCGTACGGGCACCGGGGGCGGCCGCGGGCTACGGCCGCCGCCTGTGGGAGGCCATGACCGACGGACGGCTCGACGTCCGCGCGCACCCGTTCTCCTGCGCCCCGCTGCCGTACGCCGACATGCCCGCCGATCTGCGTGCCGAGATCGGCGCGGCCTCCCTCACCGTCCTGAAGGGGGACCTCAACTACCGGCGCCTGGTGGGCGACCGGTGGTGGCCGCCGACCACGCCGTTCGCCGACGTCACCGCGTACTTCCCGGGCCCGGTGGCCGCCCTGCGCACCCTGAAGTCCGACGTGGTCACCGGACTCGACGGGCGCACGGAGACCGCGCTGGTCGAGGCGGAGGGACAGCGCTGGCGGACGAGCGGGACCCACGCGCTCATCCAGGTCCGGCCGTGAGGAGAGTTATGCTGCCGACTAGTACGGGTGGGCTGCCATACGTCCCGCCGACGGGCAGCGAAAGAGGACGGCATTGACCCCGCGGTACCTGAGCAATCCTGGGGAGCCCGTCTACGACGTGGACGCGCGGCGCTATCTCGACGTCACGGACGCCCGCGACGAGGCCGATCTGCACGACGTGTTCACGGACATCTACCGCACCAACCGCTGGGGTTCCGACGAGACCCGCTCCGGACCGGGTTCCGAACTGCAGCGCATGAAGCGGGTCATCGCCCAACTCGGGGCGCTCATCGCGGACTTGGGTGTCCGCTCGGTCCTGGACGCGCCGTGCGGCGACCTGAACTGGATGCAGCACGTCGACCTGCACGGCGCCTCCTACCTCGGCGGGGACGTCGTCGAGGAACTCGTCACCGCCAACCGGGCCGAACACCCATCACCGGGGCGGGAGTTCCAGCTCCTCGACTTCACCGCGCAACCCGTGCCGCGCGTCGACCTCATCGTGTGCCGGGACGCCCTCGTGCACTTCTCCTACCAGCATGTGGTGGAGGCGCTGACCCGGTTCCGGGACAGCGGCTCGCGCTACCTGCTCACCACGACCTTCTCCCGGACATCCGCCAACACCGACATCGTCACCGGCTGGTGGCGGCCGATCAACCTCCGGCTGGCCCCCTTCGGACTGCCCGAACCGCTGCGGGTCATCGGCGACGAGGACTCCGACGACTTCTACGACGACAAGGCGCTCGCCCTGTGGGACCTCGCACAGATCCCGGCGCACTTCCCGGGCTACGAGCCGGTCGCCGCCGAGTCGGGATCCCGGGGCGCCTGATCCTCGGTACGCAGTCGGGCGAGGGCGTCCCGGGCGGCCAGGGTCCGCGGATGCCGTAACCCCAGCACCTCCTCGCAGGCCGTCCTCACCTCGCTGAACTCGGCCTCGGCAGCGTCGAGTTCACCCTTGAGGCACAGCAGGTCGGCCAGGTTGTGCCGCACCGACAGGGTCCCCGGGTGCCGGGGCCCGAGCGTCTCCACGCAGTCCGCGAGCACCGTCCGGTACTCCGCCTCCGCCTGCTCGACATGCCCGCGCAGATGCAGGACGTGCGCGGCGCCGTGCCGTACGGACAGGGTGAGCAGGTGCTGTTCGCCGAGCACGGTCCGCCGGGCCTCGTAGACCTCCCGGAACTCCTGCTCCGCCGCGGCGAGCCGGCCCTGGTCCTTGAGCAGGTCGGCGAGGTTGTGGCGGACCGCGAGCGTGCCCGGGTGCCGGGGACCCAGCGTCTCCACGCAGTCCGCCAGGACCGTGCGGTACTCGGTCTCGGCCCGGTCGGTCCGGCCCCGCAGGTGCAGGACGTGCGCGGCGCCGTGCCGTACCGACAGGGTGAGCAGGTGCTGTTCGCCGAGCACCTCCCGGCGCGCCGCGTACACCTCCCGGAACTCGGCCTCCGCCGCCTCCAGTTGACCCCGCTCCATCAGCAGGTCGGCCAGGTTGTGCCGGACCACCAGGGTGTGCGGGTGCATGTCGCCGAGCAGCCTGCGCTGGACCTCGAAGACCTCCCGGAACTCGGTCTCCGCGTCGGTGGGCCAGCCCCGGTCGCGCAGCACGGTGGCCAGGCCGTGCCGGGCGGCCACCGTCTCCGGGTGGTCCTCGCCGTAGGCGTCCGCACGCAGCCCGAGCACCGCACGGAACTCGTGCTCCGCCTCCACGAGCAGCCCACGGTCCCGCAGGACGTCCGCGAGGTCGTGGCGCACGGCGAGCGTGATCGGGTGCCGCTCGCCCAGGACGTCCCCGCACACCCCCAGCGTCTCCCGCAGCTCCTGCTCGGCCTGCCGGAACATCCCGCGCTCGTGCAGCACCTGGGCCGTCTCGTGCCGGGTGACCAGGGTGTCGGGGTGGTTCGCGCCGAGGGTCTCCCGGTACGCGTCCAGGAGCAGGCGGTACTCCTCCTCGGCCTCCGCGAGCAGCCCCCGGTACCGGGCCATCCAGGCCACGCCCTTGCGGGCCGCCAGGGTCCGGGGGTCACGCTCGCCCAGCAGGGCCCGGCGGGTGGCGTGCACCGCGCGGTACTCGGTCTCCGCCTCGACCGGACGGCCCCGGCCGCCCAGCAGGTTCGCGAGGGCGTACCGGGCGTCGGCGGTCTCGCAGGCCGCGTCACCGAACAGGGCGCGCGTGTCCTCCAGCACCGTGCGCAGCAGCGACTCCGCCGCGGGCAGTCGGCCCCGCAGATGCAGCAAGTGGGCGGCGGCGGACCGTACTTCGAGCGCGTCCGGGTCACGGGGGCCACATGCGAGCACGACCGGCTCGCACGCCCCGAGCACCTCCTCGGCCCGGTCCAGCCAGCCCCGCCGGATCAGATGCCGGGCCCCGGCCGCGGCGGCCCGCAGCGCCTTGGAGACCAGCTCGTCCGCCGCCTCGTACGGATCGCCGATCAGGGCCAGCGGCGCGTCGCAGTGCGGGAGCAGCAGCCGCCAGCGCGGCCAGTCGCGCGGGTCGTCCTCGCTGAGCTCGGCGGTGGCGCACACGACCAGGTCGGCCACGACGGCCGCGTACTCCCGCATGTGCTCGGCGAGGTCCCGCTGGAGCCGGCCGGCGTCCCGCACGAGCGGGTGCATCAGCAGGGTGCGGGTGTGGTCGTCGCCGCCGGGTGGGGTGTGCAGCTCGATCAGCCCGAAGTCGGCCAGCGAGGTGAGCGCGGTGAACAGCTCCTGGGGTGTGACCCCGGGCAGCAGCGAGGAGTCCGCCAGCCGGTCCGGGCGCAGCAGACCCACCAGCGGCACCGGCGCCTCGCCCAGACAGCACAGCAGCCGCATCAGCGGCCGGGCCTGGACGATGCCGCGCCGCTCCAGGAGGTCCAGCGACAGCTCCCAGGTGCCGGTGACCGGGACGGAGTAGTTGCTGCCCTGCTGCCCCGGGGGGTGTTCGTCGAGGAGTTCGCTGAAGCGCTCGTCGAGGGCCACGCGGTAGTCGGCGTACGTCCGCACGGTCGTCGTGCCCGGCCAGGCGGGGAACGCCGAGGCCGCCGCGAGATGCGCACCCGCGATGCGCAGCGCCAGCGGCAGCCCGCCGAGCCGCCGGGTCAGCAGCCGGGCGTCCTCACGGGAGCCGGCCCGCTCCCCGGCCAGGTCCCACAGCACCTCGGCGGCGTCGTCCTCCTCCAGCGCGTCGACCGAGTGCAGCGTGGCCCACGGCCCCCACGTCGTCGGACTGCTGTCCCGGCTGGTGATCAGCACCAGCCCCGGCAGCTCCGCGGCGGGCCGGATCCAGCCCCTGCCCTCCGCCAACCGGCCGTAGGGCGCGAGGTGTTCGGGCTCGTCGGCGTTGTCCACCACCAGCAGCCAGGGGCTCGCGGTGTCGCACAGCCGCCGCCACAGCAGGTCGGTAGCGCTCGAACGCCCCGACCAGGCACGGTCGATGAGATCGGCGGGGGTGCCCAGCGCGGCCACCACCTCGCGCATCCCGGCGCTCAGCGTGGCGGGGTTCTTCGCGGTCACCCACCACACGTCGACGTTCAGCGCGGCGGCGTAGGCGGCGATCTCCAGGGCCACCGTCGTCTTCCCGCTCCCGCCCATGCCGTGCAGCACCCGCACACCCGAAGTCGGCTTCCCCACAAGCTGTTTCAGCGTGTCCAGGAGCGCCTCACGGCCCCGCACCCGGCGGTCGAGCCGGCCCAGCGGAGGCGCGACGGTCAGCGCACCCGGGGCCCGCACGGGCTCCAGCGGGGCCTGGGTCTGCTGCACCTGGATGAAGACCGGGCGCGCGAACCCGGAGAACTCCTGCACGAACTCGCTCAGCAGCCCGGACAGCGCCGGGTCCTGGGCCAGCAGGCCGCGCAGCGTGGTGTCCCACTCCTGCCGCTGCTCCCGCAGCATGATCTCCTGCCGGGCGGGCGGTGCCGCGTCGAGCGCCGCCCGCGCCCGGTCCAGCCGCTCGACGTCCTCCCGGCGCAGGAACCGCGCCATCCGCTGCCGGGCCGCCTGCCACGCGTCCGTGGTCATCAGCCCGACCATCGTGCCCGCTGCCGCGGCTGCGGTCTGGGTGAACAACTCTGCCCCGAACATCGAGGACCCCCTGTCGGCACACACCTCGACGGTTACGTCCGAACCCCTTCTCAGGTTCTCATGTCACGTGGACCCGCAGGGACTTGATGCCATTGATGAAGTTCGACACGAGACGTCCGGGCGGCTCGGCGACCCGCGGCGCGGGCAGCGCGCGCAGTGCCTCCCGGTGGAGAATGCGCAGTTGGAGCCGTGCGAAGTGCGCGCCCAGGCAGACGTGCGGGCCGTCCCCGAAGGCCACGTGCGGATTCGGTGTGCGGGACGGATCCAGCGTGTCAGGCGCCTCGAACACCCGCTCGTCACGGTTGGCGGAGGCGTGGAGGACGACCACCTTGTCCCCCGCGCGGATGCGCTGCCCCGCCAGCTCCGTGTCGTGCACGGCCGTCCGGCGGAAGGTGAGCACGGGCGGGTGCCAGCGCAGCAACTCGTCCACGGCCGTGTCGAGTTGCACGGGCTCGGCGCGCAGGCGCCGGCATACCTCCGGGTGCTCGGCGAGTGCCAGCAGTCCGCCGGGCCCCGCACTGCGCACGGTGTCGTTGCCCGCGACGGTGAGCAGGAAGAAGAACATCTCCAGCTCCCCGTCGGCGAGTTCGCCGTCGTGGGCGAGCGTGGTCATCACGTCGTCGGCCGGGTGCCGCCTCTTGTACTCGGCCAACTGGCGGGCGTACCCGAACATGTCGGCCAGCATCGCGGGCGAGCGGGGATTGACCGGCCTGCCCTCCCCGTCCAGCACTCCGGGGCCGGCCTCGTCCGGGTCCTGGTAGCCGATGACCCGCTGCGTCCAGTGCAGGAGCAGTCCCCGGTCACTGTCCGGGACCCCCAGCAGGTCGGACAGGTTGAGCAGCGCGTAGTCGTCGGTCACGGCGGAGACGAGGTCGACGGTGCCGTCCGCGGCGCGGGCGGTGCGCAGCGCGGCGGCGAAGAGGGCCCGCGCCCGCTCCTCGGCCACCGCCGCGAACCGGTCGACCCGGCCACGGGTGAAGGCCCGGCTCACCGTGCGCCGCAACCTGCCGTGTTCCGGCGGGTCCTGATTGAGCATCATGCGCCGGATGAAGGGCAGGTCCGCCGGATCGGGGTCCCGGATCTGGGTCGCGCCGAGGTACGAGGAGTACGTCGTCGAGTCCTTGAGCACCCGCACCACGTCCGCGTGCCGGCTCACCGCCCAGAACCCCGGCCCGGGCGGCCAGCCCAGCACCTCCGGCTCGTCCTGCCAGGCCACGGGGTGATGGTCGCGCAGGACGCGATAGGCGTCGTACGGGATCGCGTCGGCGTACTGACGGGGGTCGAAGACGTCGGGGACGGGAGGGGTCTGACGCATGCGATCACGGTGACGTGCGGTGGGGCGGGGGGCAAGGGCCGGGTGGGGGGTTTGGGGGGGGGCTTGTCGGTGCGGGGTGCGGAGGGTAGGCGTGGCTCGCGGTCCCGGTTCAGGTGCGGGTGGAAGGGGGCTGGGATCCGGCCATGCCGACGGAGGTGGCGGCAGGGTTGATCCTCGTACTCCGGGCTTTGAGGCGGTCGTACGACGGTCCGCGCGGGGCTGTCCGGCGGTGCGGGCCCCATCGGCGGGCGAGGGCGGGTGGCACTCCGGCAGCTCACAGGCGTAGTGCGGCTCACCGGGGCCAACACCTGCCTGCTGCGCACGGAGTCCCCTCGCATTTCTCCGAGGGGTGATGATTCGGCTGACCTTGATGTAGTGATCATGCCAACCGGTCGGTCATCATGCCCGGATGACGGTGGGAGCGGCGTTACGACCTTGGCGTTCGGGAAGCGGGAAGGCGGCGGCCGCGGCGGCGGCCCTCGTGCTGGTGCTCACGGGCTGCGGCGGTGACGGGGACTCGTCGTCCTCGGACGGCGGGCGCACGACGGTCAGGGTGGCCGCGCTGCCCCTGAGCGACTGCGCCATGCTCTACATCGCGCAGAACAGAGGCCTGTTCGAGAAGGAGGGCCTCGACGTCCGGGTCCAGCAGATCCAGCAGAGCCTCCAGGCGCTGCCCGCCCTGTCCAAGGGGCAGATCGACATGGTCGCGAGCGCGAACTACGTCACCTACTTCCAGGCCCAGGACCAGGGCACCCTCGACATCCGTATCGTCGCCGAGGCGATCAGGGCGGCGCCGCGGATGATGGACGTGCTGGTGCGGAAGGACTCCGACATCAAGACCGTCGCCGACCTCGCGGGCAGGAAAGTCGCCGTCAACGTCCTCAACAACGTGCAGTCGCTGACGTTCAACGAGGTCTTGGCGAAACAGGGCGTCGGGCGTCCCGTCTACCGCCAGATCCCCTTCCCGCAGATGGGGGCCGCGCTGGACAAGGGGCAGGTCGACGCCGTGCATGTCGTCGAGCCCTACGACAGTTCCATCCAGGACGAGTCGGGGGCCAGGGTGCTGGTGGACGCGGCGTCCGCGCCCGTCGAGTCGATCCCGCTCAGCGGGTACATCACGACCAGCAAGTTCGCCGGTGGGCACGCCGAGGCGCTCGCCCGGTTGCAACGGGCCCTGAAAGCGGCGGTGAAGCTCGCCGACGCCGATCCGTCCCTGGTGCGCGAGGTGCTGCCGACGTACACCAAGGTCACCAAGGAGCAGGCGGCGAAGATCGACCTGCCGGTGTACCCGATGACCATGGACGGGACGCAGATCGCCCGGCTCACGGCGCTGATGGAGAAGCAGAAGATGCTGAGGAAGCCGGTGGATCCGGCGACGCTGCTGGTGAAGTGAGGGGGGCGTCGGTGCGGGGTGTGAACGGGATGGGTGTGGAGGGGCTGGCGTGAAGTGACCTGGCTGGTGCGGCGACTGCGGGGGCCTCAGGAGCTGTGGCTCGGCCTCCTCGGCATCCTGCTCGCGTTCGGGGCGTGCGAGGCGGTGAGTCGGGCCGGTCTGGTGCGCCGCAGTTATCTGCCACCGGCCTCCGAAGTCCTCGCCCGGGCGGTCGAGTTGGCGGGTGACTCCGTCTTCCTCGACGGGATCGGCGTCACCCTGCGGGCCTGGGCGCTGGGCCTTCTCCTGGCCTGCGCGATCGCCGTACCGCTCGGGCTGCTGCTCGGCAGCGTGCCGCTCGTGGACGCGGCGACCCGGGCGATCGTGGAGGTGCTGCGGCCCTTGCCGTCCGTCGCCCTGATCCCTCTGGTCTCCCTGCTGCTCGGTTCCGGCACCGAGACCGAGGTCGCGCTGATCACCTACGCCTCGGTGTGGCCGATCCTCTTCAACACCGTGTACGGCCTGGGCGAGACCGACCCCCTCGCCAAGGACACCCTGCGTGCCTTCGGCTTCGGCCGCCTCACCATCCTCCTGCGCGCCGAACTCCCCGCCACGGCACCCTTCATCGCCGCGGGCATCCGTATCTCCGCCGCCGTCGCCCTCATCCTCGCCGTGGCCACGGAGATCCTCTCCGGTTTCGGCGAGGGCCTCGGCATCTTCATCGCCCAGGCGGGCCTGGCCACGGACGGCACGAGGGACGTCCTGGCAGGTGTGGTGTGGGCGGGCACCCTGGGCCTCGTCATCAACAGCGTGCTGATGTGGGGAGAACGATGCCTGTTCCCCTGGACCCCGGAACACCGGGAGACGGCCGGGCGGGGGATGAGCCGATGAGCGGGGCGGGCGGGGGCGAGGGCGAGGAGGGGGCGGGGGAGCCGTCCGGGGCGCGCCCCTGTTCGCCGACCTCGGGGCCGACCGCGGATGAGTCTGGATCGTGCCCGCCGTCACCGGCCTCCCTGCCGGGGGAGTCGTCCGGTCCGACTGCGCCTTCGTCTTCGTCGGCTTCGCCGTTGGTGGGCGAGGGGTCCGGGGCGTGTGCGTCTTCGTCGGCTTCGCCGTTGGTGGGGGAGCGGTCCGGCGTGTGCCCGCTCGCGTCAGCCTCGCCTTCAGGGGACTCGTCCAATCCGTCCAGGCCCTCGTTGGCAGGGGAGTCGTCCGGGGCGAGCGCGCCGTCTTCCGCCTCCCCGCCCGAGGGGGCGCCGTCCGGCTCGTGCCCCTCTTCGTCGCCCTCGCCGTCGCAGGAAGAGCCGTCCCGCTCATCCCCGCCGTCGCCGCCCCCGCCGACGAAGGACCCCGCCCCCGACGCCCCCTCACCCCCCTCCCCAAAGCCGCCCGCATCCCGTCCCCGAGCCCTCGCCGCTCACCCCGTGCTCCTGCGGTGGCTGGTTCTCGTGCTGGTCGTCGGGGTGTGGGAGTGGGCCACCCGGGCCCGCGGCAGCGTCTACTTCCCGCCTCCGGACCGCATCGCGCGCCACGTCCACGCGCTGTGGTTCGACGGGCCCGCACGGCATCTCTTCCTCAGCGCGGCCGCGGTGGACGACATCCTGCCCAGCCTCGGCCGGATGGGCGCCGGGTTCGCGCTGGCGGCCGTCGCCGGGATCGTGCTCGGGGTCGCGGTGGGCCGGTCGCGGCGGGCGTACGCGCTGGCCAATCCCGTCCTCCAGTTCGCCCGGGCCGTCCCGCCTCCCGCCCTGGTCCCCGTCTTCGTCGTGGTCTTCGCCTTCGGCACCCCGATGCAGATCGCCTCGATCACCTTCAGCGCCGTCTGGCCGGTGCTGATCAACACCGCGGCCGGCGTCCGCAACACCGACCCCCTGCGCCTGGACGTGGCCGCCGTCCTGCGCCTGAACACCGCCGAACGCCTCTGGTTCCTCGTGCTGCCCTCCGCACTGCCCCGCATCTTCGCCGGGCTGCGTCTGAGCCTTTCGCTCTCCCTCATCCTCATGGTCTTCTCGGAACTGCTGCCGGGCACCGCGAACGGCATCGGCTTCACGCTCACCGAGGCCCAGACCCGCTCCGACCTGCTCACCGTATGGGCGGCCCTGGCCCTGCTGGGCGCACTCGGCTACCTGCTCAACACCGGCCTGCTGGCCGTCGAGAAACGGCTGACCGGCAGGGAGAGGGCCACATGAGCCACTCGAGCCACCTGACGCACGCGACCCGCACGCAGGAACAGGGGACCGACCGCATGCTCCACCTCTCCTCGGTCGGCCAGCACTACGGCGACCACCAGGTCCTCCACGACATCACCCTCACCGTCGCCGCCGGCCAACTCCTCTGCGTCGTCGGCCCGTCCGGCTGCGGCAAGTCCACCCTGCTGCGGACGATCGCCGGCCTCCTCCCCGCCCGCGAGGGCACGATCACCGTCGACGGCACCCCGGTCACCGGTGTCCCCGACAACCTCGCCGTCGTCTTCCAGGACTACGGCCGCTCCCTCTTCCCCTGGCTCACGGTCCGCGACAACGTCGCCCTGCCGCTGCGCCGCCGCGGTCTCGCCCGTACCGAACGGCGTGCCGAGGCCGACCGCATCCTCGACCGTGTCGGCCTCTCCGGCGCCGCCCGCCGCCACCCCTGGCAGCTCTCCGGCGGTATGCAGCAGCGCGTCGCCATCGCCCGCGCCCTCGTCCGCCGCCCCACCCTCCTCCTCATGGACGAGCCCTTCGGCTCCCTCGACGCCCAGACCCGCGAGGACCTGGAGGACCTGCTCCTGGAGGTCCACCGCACCGACGGCACGACCATCGTGTTCGTCACCCACGACATCGACGAGAGCGTCTACGTCGGCGACCGCGTCGTCGTCCTCTCCCCGGGCCCCGGCTCCCGGATCGTCCTGGACCTGCCGGTACGGCTCCCCGGACACCGGGACCAGATCGCCACCCGGGGACTGCCGGAGTTCGTCGCCCTGCGGGCGGAGGTGGGGCGGGCGGTCCGCAACCTGGGCGTCCAGGACACCGGCAGGGAAACCCAGGCCCCCTGACCTTCCGCGGTGAACCCCTTTCACCGACCTCCTCTCGATGACCTCCTCCCACCCGTCCCAACGCCACAACACACGCCGGGAACTCCCGAGTTCCCCCCTGATTCACGCGATGGTGTGATCATGTGGGCCGCCGCGGATGCCCCCGGAGAGCTCTGGGTAGGGCCCGGCTCATGACGCAGCAGCCCTTCGAACTCCCGCACTTCTACATGCCGTACCCCGCGCGGCTGAACCCGCACGTCGACGAGGCCCGCGCCCACTCGACCGTGTGGGCGCGCGAGATGGGCATGCTGGAGGGGTCCGGGATCTGGGAGCAGTCCGACCTCGACGCCCACGACTACGGCCTGCTCTGCGCCTACACACACCCCGACTGCGACGGCCCCGCCCTCTCGCTCATCACCGACTGGTACGTGTGGGTGTTCTTCTTCGACGACCACTTCCTGGAGACCTTCAAGCGCACGCAGGACCGCGCCGGCGGCAAGGCCTACCTCGACCGGCTGCCCCTGTTCATGCCGATGGACCTGTCGACCCCGATGCCCGAACCGCAGAACCCGGTCGAGGCGGGCCTCGCCGACCTGTGGACGCGGACCGTGCCGTCGATGTCCACCGAGTGGCGCCGCCGCTTCGCCGTGGCCACCGAGCATCTGCTGAACGAGTCCCTGTGGGAGCTCTCGAACATCAACGAGGGGCGGATCGCCAACCCCGTCGAGTACATCGAGATGCGCCGCAAGGTCGGCGGCGCCCCCTGGTCGGCCGGCCTCGTGGAGTACGCGACCGCCGAAGTACCCGCGGCCGTCGCCCGCTCACGCCCCCTGCGCGTGCTGATGGAGACCTTCTCCGACGCCGTCCACCTGCGCAACGACCTGTTCTCCTACCAGCGCGAGGTCGAGGACGAGGGCGAGCTCAGCAACGGCGTCCTCGTCCTGGAGACCTTCTTCGGCTGCACCACCCAGGAGGCCGCCGACACCGTCAACGACGTCCTCACCTCCCGCCTCCACCAGTTCGAGCACACCGCCCTGACCGAGGTCCCCGCGCTCGCCCTGGAGCACGGACTGTCCCCGGTGGAGGTGACCGCCGTCGCCAAGTACACCCAGGGCCTCCAGGACTGGCAGTCCGGCGGCCACGAATGGCACATGCGCTCCAGCCGCTACATGAACGCCCGCGCGGACACCACCTCCCCCTGGGAGGTCCTCACCGGCCGCGGCACCTCGGCCGCCGACGTCGGCGCGCTGCTCGCCGCGGCCGGCGCGGAGCGGTTGCGCGCCCACACCCATGTGCCGTTCCAGAAGGTCGGGCCGTCGCTGCTGCCCGACTTCCACATGCCGTTCCAGGTCGTGCTCAGCCCGCACCTGCCCGGTGCCCGTCCCCGCCTCGTCGAGTGGTCGCACCGCATGGGCCTGCTCCAGGAGGGCGTCTGGGACGAGGACAAGCTCGCCGCGGCCGACCTCCCCCTGTGCGCCGCGGGCATCTACCCGGACGCGGACCCCGAGGCCCTGGACCTGAGTTCGCACTGGCTGGCCTGGGGCACCTACGGCGACGACTACTACCCGCTCGTCTACGGCGGCCGCCGCGACCTCGCCGCCGCCCGGCTCACCACCCAGCGGCTGTCGGACTGCATGCCCCTCGACGGCGAGCAGACACTCGTCCCCGTCAACGCCATGGAACGCGGTCTGATCGACCTGTGGGCCCGCACCACCGCGCAGATGACCCCCGACCAGCGGCGCACCCTCAAGGACGCCGTGAACGTGATGACGGAGAGCTGGGTCTGGGAGTTGGTCAACCAGATCCAGCACCGCGTCCCCGACCCCGTCGACTATCTGGAGATGCGGCGCGCCACCTTCGGCTCCGACCTCACCATGAGCCTGTGCCGCATGGGCCACGGCCCCGCCGTCCCCCCGGAGGTCTACCGCAGCGGACCCGTGCGCTCCCTGGAGAACGCCGCCGTCGACTACGCGTGCCTCCTCAACGACGTCTTCTCCTACCAGAAGGAGATCGAGTACGAGGGCGAAATCCACAACTCGATCCTCGTCGTGCAGAACTTCTTCGGCATCGACTACCCGACCGGGCTGCGTGTCGTCCATGACCTGATGACCCAGCGCATGCAGCAGTTCGAACACGTCGCCGCCCATGAACTGCCCATCGTCTACGACGACTTCGAGCTCTCGGAGGAGGCACGCGCGATCATGCGCGGCTATGTGACCGACCTCCAGCACTGGATGGCGGGCATCCTGAACTGGCACCGCGAGGTCGACCGCTACAAGGCCGAGCACCTGGCCCGCCGAGCCCACGGCTTCCTCCCCGACCGCCCTCCGGCCCTGCCCGTGGCCGGCTGACCCGTCCGCCGGGACGGGCAGCTTCCAGCAGGGCGGCCCTTCCTGCGGGTCCGTGCGGTGGCCCGCCGGGTGGGTGGACGCCACGCGCCGGGCGGACGTCCGCGTCCGCACGAGGACGAGGAGGAGGCGGTGCCGTGTCGAACTCGTAGACGGGCGCAGCCCCATCCGTTCCGTGTGCCCGTGCGCGACAACACCCCCGGAGCAGATCCGTGCCCGGGCCAGGCCACCCGTCCGTGTTCAACGACGTGGGCGTTCCTCCAAGGCCGCGTGCAGGCGTCGTGCCCGTTCCGCCTGGACCGGTTCGCCGAGCCGGTCGAAGTCGGCCGCGAGAGCGGTCAGTTCGCCGGTGTCCAGGCCGCTCGGGTCGTCGGCACGGCGCAGCAGGCTCTGGTCGAGCTCGATCGCGTCGAACCGGCGTATCAGCGCGACCAGGGCCAGGTTCGTCAGACCCTGGTCCAGGGCCAGATCGGTCCAGGTGTACAACGGTTCGTCGGCGGGGTCCGTGCCGAAGAGCAGGCGGTCGGTGTCCTCGGCCCACCGGCGCAGCTCGGCGGGGTCCGCTCCGGGGCGGGGGATCTCGCTCAGCCCGCACGCCGTGTCGAAGTCCGTCTCCCGCACCTCGTCCAGCAAGGGCAGGTCCTCGGCCCGGCCGTGCAGACCCACCAGCACCGCGGCCAGCCGCAGTTCGTCCGTCAGCGACGACCGCGTCTCGTACCGCAACAGCCTCCGCAGCAGCTCCAGGTCACCGTCGGCCCGGTCGAACTGCGCGGCCCGCAGCGCGAGTCGACGCCGTACGGCATCCACGGCCACCGCCTCCCACACCGTGCCGTCACCCGCGCGCAGAGCCGCCAGGTCCGCGCGGCCCGTCGCGAGGACCGGCTCCCACAGGGGCGGCGGGGGCGGGCCGATCAGGTCGTAGGCGCCACCCTCCTCCGCGTTGAGGAGGACGAAGTCGGGTTCGGTGCGCGCCAGGGCGGCGTGCAACATGCGCACCAGCTCCACCGGTGAGCGCTCGGGGAAGCCCAGGGCGGCACGGAGCTCGGCGCGCTCCGCGTCGAGGGAGATCTCGCACTCCTCGCGGATCTCCCGCTCCACCTCGGCGACATACGCGAGGATCTTCTCCTCGCCGCCCTGCGGGGACAGCCCGGTGCAGTCGTGCCACCCGGGCAGGCCGATCAGTATCTCCAACGCCTCGTCGACGCCCGAACCGATGATCCCGGCACCGCCCTCGGAGTCGGCGTACAGCACGGAGCCGTCCCCGCACACGAAGTACGTGCCCCCGCTGTCGTCGCCCGCCACGGCCTCCAGCGGGCCGCCCGAGGCGAGGCGGACCGGCTCGACATGGCCGTGCTCGGCGCGGGCCAGGGAGAAGTTGAAGGGAAAGTCGGCGAGTGCGGCCAGTCGGGCGTCCTGCCGGAGCAGCCCCAGGGCGTGATCGGTCATGTCACAGAACGTAACAGCGCCCACTGACAACGGGACTTCACTGCTCCGTATACCGTTTCCGAACTTTCCCGTCCGGCATCCAGTTCCCGACCGACGGGATCATCCAGGTCACCGGCGCCGACGGCACCACCAGGACCTACCGGCGTACCGCGCGGACATTCAACGACGGCCTCGGTTTCACCACCGCCGAGGGCAGCCACGAGCAGTGGAGCTTCCTCCATCTCGCGCCCATCCAGCACCCGATGCACATCCACCTGGCGGACTTCCAGGCGCTCGGCCGGGACCCGTACATCGTGACGGGCTTCGACGCGACGGTCGGCGGCACCCGCCGCTTCATGTACCACTGCCACTTCCTGGAGCACGAGGACATGGGCATGATGCGGCCCTTCGTCGTCATGCCCCCGGAAGCGCTGAACTTCGACCACGGCGGGGCGCACGGCGGCCACGGGGAGGGCCACACAGGCTGACCCGCTCCGCGCGCGGCGTGGGTCACGCGGACCGACGTGCCCCACGGGCCGCGTGCTCCACCGCGGCTCGCGCCAGCGCCCGCACGACCGGGTGCGGGCGCGAGCCGTCGCCGGACAGCTCCGGCTGGAAGAGGGTGGCAAGGAAGAAGGGGTGGTCCGGGAGTTCGGCGATGCGGACCTGGCCGTCCTCGTCGTAGCCGGAGAAGCGCAGGCCGTGCGCGCGCAGGGTGTCCAGATGACGGGAGGGGCCGTAGGCGCAGAAGTAGCGTTCCACCGTCCGCTCGGAGCCGATCACCGACCGGGCCAGCGTGCCCGGTTCGACGTTCACCACGCCCTCGTGGGCGACGAGGGAACAGGCCAGCGGCTCGATGAGGAGGTCGCCGGCGTCCGGGTCGTTCTCGGCGTGGGCCGCCTTCGTCAAGCCGCACACCTCGCGGGCGTACTCCAGCAGCGCGTGCTGGAACCCGCCGCAGGTGCCGAGGAAGGGGATGCCCGCCTCGCGCGCGGTGCGGATCGCGGCGAGGACCCCCGACTCGCTGCGGTAGGGGCTGCCCGGCACCACCCACACCGCGTCGAAGCCGCGTACCGCGTCGGTGTCCCCGGCGTCCTCGGACGGGATCCAGTACGCGTCGAGCACGATCCGCTCGCGCTCCACGAGGGCGTCCAGCAGGCCGGGGACGCGGGTGTGCGAGACCACGTCGGGGGAGCGGTCGCCCACCAGGGCGATCCGGGCGGTCCGTGCCGTCTGAGTCGTCATGCCCGCCATCCTGGCCACCACCCGAGGATCGCGTCCAACGATGATTGCTGCACGGTCGATAAGCAGTCCTGATGCGATGCTGAGGCGCATGGACCCGCACCTCCTGCGCACCTATGTCACCGTCGCCCGCCTGGCCTCCTTCTCCGAGGCCGCCCGCGAACTGGGCTACACCCAGTCGGCGGTGTCGCAGCACATCGCGGCTCTCGAACAGGACCTCGGCGCGCCCCTGCTCACCCGCCGTCCCGTCGGCCCCACCGCCGCCGGCGCCCGGCTCCTGGAGCACGCCGAGCCGCTGCTGCTGCGCCTGGACGCGGCCCGCGCGGACGTCACCAGGATGGCGGCCGCTCCCGCGCACGGACTGACCCTCGCGGCAGCGCCCACCGCCCTCGGCCCGCGGATCCTCGCCGCGCTCCCGGCGGCCGGCGTGACCCTGAAGGTGAGCCCCCGTGACGTGGTTCCGGCTGCCGTGGCCACCGGCACGGCCGACCTGGGTCTGACCGACGGGCTGGTCGCCCCCAGCGACCCGCTGCGACTGCCCGACGTGGCCCCGTTGACCACGCGGGGCGTCGGCGAGGAGCCGGTGTGCGTCCTGCTGCCGGACAGTCACCCCCTGGCCCGGCGCACCGGACTGCGTCTCGGGGATCTCGCCGACGCCCGCTGGATCGACGCCCCCGACACCGCCCTGCCGCTGCCCCGGCTCCGCGCCGCGAACGGCGGCCACGGCTTCCGGCCCGCCCTGCGCTACGACGGCACCGACGTGCGCGCCCTGACCGCCCTCGCCGCCGCCGGACACGGCCTGGTGCTGCTGCCCCGGTCGGCGGCCACCGGAGTGCCGGGCACGGTCGCCGTGCCGCTCACCCATCCGCGGGTCGTGCACCGGACGGAACTGGTGTACGCGGGCGCGCCGGACGGAGCGGCGGCGGACTTCGTGGACCTGCTGGTCCCGGCCCCTTCCCGCTCCTGACCGCCCGTCAGTCTCACTCGTTCGTGGCTCGTCGCGCGCCGGTGCGCAGGGTAGACACCAGCCGGTGGTGTTCGAGCCGGAGGCGATCCATGGAACAGACTGCGTTGCGCCCCAAGCCGATGCCCGGTCAGGAGCCCGGCGGGGGCGGGAAGCCCGGGCCCGCCCGGCGCCCCCATGCCGCGCGCCGGCGCGGACGCCGGATCACGACCCTGCTGTTCGGCCTGTTCGTCGCGGCCGTCCTGGTCCTTGCGGGGGTGGGGCTCGGGACGGTCGGGGCCACGGTGGTCGCCATGAGCAAACTCGCCGAACTCCAGCGGCAGGCAGGGCCTCACCAGGGCGGCCGGTCCGCCTCGGCACACCCGGGCCCCGCGCAGGCGTCCACGGCGCCCGCCACCGCCCCCTCGCCGGCGCCCGCCGCGCCGACCCTCGGGCTGGAGGCCGTGGACGCGGAGAAGTCGGGTGCCCTGGTGGTCGGCGTCCACGTCCCGGGCCCGGGTTTCGCGGCGGGCCTGGTCCGCGGCGACGTCCTCCTCGCCTTCGGGCGGGCCCGTATCGACACGGCCGACGACCTCGCGCGCGCCGTCGGGCGCGCCCGTGCCGGCCGCGAGGTCGTGCTGACGGTCCGCCACCGCGGCGGCGGTTACCAGCAGCTCACGGTCGTACCGGGGGTCGTCGTCTGAGCCCTCGGTCGTCGTCTGAGCCCTCGGCACGCGCGCGTGCTCACGGGACGACCCGGAAGTGCGTGGTCAGCCGTCCCTCGTCGTCCAGCACGTGGAAGGCCAGGCCCACGGGCGCGTCCCGGTCCGCGATCTGCTCGCCCTCCCAGGGCAGCCGCAGCGTCCAGGTCACCCCGGGCCCCACGACCAGGGGCCGCCCGGCGAACACGGTCGCCGCGGGCGTGTGCGCGTGCCCCGTGATCAGTCCGGCGATCCCGGGCCGCCGTTCCAGCAGTGCGGCCAGCCGCCCTGGATCGTGCAACTGGTAGGAGTCGGGCAGCGGATGGTGCAGCGCCACCGGCGGGTGATGGAAGGCCAGCAGCGCCGGAAGGCTCCCGTCCAGTTCGTCGAGGGTCGCCTCGATCCAGTCGTACGTCTCCTCGCCCAGCGCCCCGTCGTCGCTCCCGGGGATGCTGGAGTCGCACATCAGTACCGCGCCGCCGTCGAAGACGCGCACGCTGTTCACCGGCCCGTCGGAGGCCGGCTGCCGCAGCACGGCCTTGCGGTAGGGGGCGCGGCTGTCGTGGTTGCCGGGGCAGGTCAGCACCGGGAACGGCGGGTCGCCCTCGTGCAGGCCCAGGATCCGCGCGGCTTCCTCGTACTCGGCCTCGGCGCCGTGATCCGCGATGTCACCGGTCACCAGCAGGGCGTCCACCTGTCCCGGCAGCCGCCACAACCGGTCACGCACCCGCTCGGCGCGCTCCGTCGCCCGTGCCGTCCCGTCGAGATGCAGATCGCTGATGTGTGCGAGCACAAGCACGACGTACCCCCCTCGTTAATGTTTTGACTTGATCCAAACATTAGACGTGATGCCGGATCAAGTACTTCCGTCGGCCGGTGGCGGAGAACCACTGGTCCGGATCCGGCCGCCGACGGCACGATGAGCCCATGCCGACCACGCTCATCGCCTTCCTGGGGGCCTGCACCCTCATCGCCGCGTCACCCGGGCCGAGCACCGTGCTGATCATCAAGCAGTCCCTGCACAGCAGGCGCTCCGGCTTCCTGACCGTGCTCGGCAACGAAACCGGCGTGTTCGTCTGGGGCGTCGTCGTCGCGCTCGGCCTGACCGCCCTGCTGACGGCCTCCGAGATCGCCTACGACGTGATGCGCGTCGCCGGAGCCGTCGTGCTCGTCGGCTTCGGCGTCCAGGCGCTGCGGCAGGCGCGCCGCACCGAGGGCACGACCGGCGGCGGCTGGGAGAGCACCGGCAGGACCGGCTGGGCCGCCTACCGCGCGGGACTGCTCCTCAACCTCGCCAACCCCAAGGCGGCCGTCTTCGCCCTGTCCTTCCTGCCGCAGTTCGTGCCCGAGGGCGCCCCCCACCTGCCCACCATGGTGGGGCTCGCCGCGCTCTGGGCCGTCTACGAGATCGGCTACTACGGCCTCTACGTGTGGTTCGTCGGCCGGTTGCGGGCCGTGCTGTCCCGCGCGGGCGTGCGCCGACGGCTGGAACAGGTATCCGGGGGCGTCCTGCTGCTCCTCGGCGTCCGCATGGCCCTGGAGAGCTGACGTACGCCCGGCGCCCCGCCCGGTCCGTCGGAAAGACCCGTCGACCGGCTCGCGCGCCCCTCGCCGTCCGGGCAGGATGCTGCCCAAAGACCCTCACCCGCCCCAGGAGGCCCTGATGACCGGCACCGCAGCGCCCTTCGCCGCCGACGACTACAGGGCCCGCATGGAGCGCGCGGCACGGTCGGCCGCCGAGGCCGGGCTCGCCGGACTGCTCGTGGCGCCCGGCCCCGACCTGGTGTGGCTCACCGGCTACGCCCCCACGGCCGTCACCGAACGGCTCACCCTGCTGGTCCTCGCCCCCGGACAGGACCCCGTCCTCGTCGTGCCCACCCTGGAGGCCCCGGACGCCGCCAAGGCCGCCGGCGCGAGCGCCCTGACCCTGCGGGACTGGACCGACGGCAAGGACCCCTACGCCGCCACCGCCGCCCTCCTGGGCGCCGACGGCCGGTTCGGCATCAGCGACAACGCCTGGGCCATGCACCTGCTGGGCCTCCAGAAGGCCCTGCCCGGCACGTCGTACGCCTCCCTGACCGAGGCCCTGCCGATGCTGCGCGCCGTCAAGGACGCGGCGGAGCTGGAACTGCTGGCGGCCGCGGGAGCGGCCGCCGACGCGACCTTCGAGGAGATCCGGAAGGTCCGCTTCGGTGGGCGCAGGGAGTCGGAGGTCGCCGCCGACCTCGCCGGCCTGCTGCGCCGCTTCGGCCACTCCCAGGTCGACTTCACCATCGTCGCCTCGGGACCGAACGGCGCCAACCCGCACCACGAGGTGGGGGACCGGGTCATCGAACGCGGCGACATGGTCGTCCTCGACTTCGGCGGCCTCAAGGACGGCTACGGCTCCGACACCTCCCGCACGGTCCACGTCGGCGAACCCAGCGACGAGGAGCGCCGGGTGCACGACCTCGTGCGCGCGGCACAGGAGGCGGGCTTCCGGGCGGTACGGCCCGGCGTGCCCTGCCAGGAGGTCGACCGGGCCGCCCGCGCGGTCATCGCCGACGCCGGGTACGGCGAGTACTTCATCCACCGCACCGGCCACGGCATCGGCGTCACCACGCACGAACCGCCGTACATGATCGAGGGCGAGGAGCAGCCCCTGGTTCCCGGGATGTGCTTCTCGGTGGAGCCCGGCGTCTATCTGCCGGGCCGTTTCGGGGTACGCATCGAGGACATCGTCACGGTCACCGAGGACGGCGGCCGCAGGCTCAACGACACCACCCGCGAGATGGTCATAGTGGATTGACCCAGCCCCAGGAGCCCTCCACCCCTCGAGCGACTACGGCGCGACCATGACCCAGGCACCGACACCCACCGCGGACACGGTCCGCCGGCTGGTCCGTTCCCTGCTCAAGGACGGCCCTCCCGACACCGGCGGGCCCGAGGTGCGGCCCGTCACCGAGGCCGGGCACCGCACCTGGTGGATCGGCGCCCGCCATGTCCTGCGCCTCGCCCCCGACCGCGACGCCTCCGCCCGCAGGCGCCGTGAACTGCGGCTGCGCGACCTGGTCCGCCCGCACGTGCCGGTCGCGGTGCCCACCAGCGTGGCGCAGGGCGAGTGGGCGCCCGGGCTCGCCTACACGCTCGACACCAAGGTCCCCGGCGGCTCGGCGGAGGAGCACGACGTGTCCGCCGTCGGCGAGGCAGACCTGGCCGGCCTGCTCACCGGACTGCGCGAGGTACCGGTACGCCAGGCCGAGGCGCTCGGCGTCCCCAGGGTCGGCCCGCGCTCCCTGGAGGCGCTGCGCCGCGAGGCCGGCCGGGCCGCCGAACGCCTGCGCAAGGCCGACGAGTTCGACCCGGCCCGGCTCCAGCAGCTCACCTCGCCGGCCGCGGTCCAGCTCGCCGCGCAGCCCGGCGGAGCCGTCCTCGTGCACCACGCCCTGACCGGCGAACACCTCGTCGTCAGCGCCGACGGCCGGGTGCGCGGGGTCCTCGACTGGACCGACACGGTCGTCGGCGACCCCGCCGAGGACATCGCGGGCCTCGCGCTCGCCGTCGGCTCACCCGCCGCGGTCCGAGCCGCCACCCTCGCCGGGTACGGCGCCCGGCCCTGTCTGCGCGGCCTGTGGCTCGCCCGCTGCGACACCGTGATCCGCCTCGCCGCGGGCCTGGACGGACGCGCTCCCGAGCCCCTGCCCCTCCTGCGCACCCGGCTGCGGCGGGCCTGGGAGGCGATCCTCCTGGAACGCGTCACCGAGCTGCGGGACGAGGAGACGGACGAGGCCGAGTTGTAGACGTCTCCACCTGCTCTTCTCCACCCTCGTTCCACCCGTGGGTCGAGGCGCTCGACCGTGCCGGAGCCGGATAGTCGAGGCATGACGATCTCCGACTGGCTCATCGACGTGGCGCTCCTCCTGGTGGTCTTCCGGCAACTCAGGGAGGAGAGACTGCGGCTGCGCACGATCCTGCTGCCGCTCGCGCTGATCGGCTGGGCCGCGACCGCCTACCTGCACGACATCCCGACCGCGGGCAACGACCCGGTGCTGATCGGCGCCTTCGCCGGTACCGGGATCGCCCTCGGCCTGGCCGGAGGTCTGATCACCCGGGTGCGGTGCGCGGAGGGGCACATACGGGTCAGGGCCACCCCGGGCGCGGCGGCGCTGTGGGTGCTCAGCATGGGCTTCCGCCTCGGCTTCGCGGTGTGGTCCTCCCACCCCTCCGGCGCGCGGCACGTGGCCCGCTTCTCGGTCGACCACGACATCACCGGCGCCCAGGCGTGGGTCGCCGCCCTTGTCCTCATGGCCTTCGGCGAGGTCGTCGTCCGCCTCGCGGTCATCGTCCTGCGCGGCCGCGTCCTCCAGACCCGTGTCAGCCACCAGGGACGCGACGCCCTGCCCGTCGCCCCGTGAACCGGAGGGACCTCATGACCTCACGTCTGCAGCAGCACCACGCACGACTCCCCGGGCACATGCAGCACCCCGTCCGGGCCCGGCCCGTCCACCGGCTCCCAGGCCGCCAGTACACGGGCCTCGCGCGGCCCGAGGGGGATCGCCGCCGGCGACTTCGCGAGGTTCACGGCCACCCGGACGTCCCCGCGGCGGAAGGCGAGCCAGTGCTGGTCCGCGTCGTAGGCGACCCGGGTGTCGGCGAGGTCGGGGTCGGTGAGGTCCGGCTGCTCGTGCCGCAGCGCGAGGAGCCGGCGGTACCAGGCCAGCACCCGCGCGTGAGGCTCGCGTCCGAGCTCGGACCAGTCGAGGCAGGAGCGGTCGCGGGTCGCCGGGTCCTGCGGGTCGGGCACGTCCTCCTCGGCCCAGCCGTGCTCGGCGAACTCCCGCCGCCTGCCCCGGCGTACGGCCTCGGCGAGCTCGGGATCGGTGTGGTCGGTGAAGAACTGCCAGGGCGTGCTCGCCGCCCACTCCTCGCCCATGAACAGCATGGGTGTGAAGGGTGCGGTCAGCACGAGCGCCGCCGCACAGGCCACCAGGCCGGGGGAGAGGGACGCCGCCAGCCGGTCGCCCTGGGCGCGGTTGCCGACCTGGTCGTGGGTCTGGGAGTAGCCGAGCAGCCGGTGCGCCGCGGCGCGGGTACGGTCCAGCGGGCGTCCGTGGCTGCGGCCGCGGAAGCTGGAGTAGGTGCCGTCGTGGAAGTAGCCGCCGGTGAGGGTCTTGGCGAGCGAGGCCAGGGGGGCGCGGGCGAAGTCGGCGTAGTAGCCCTGGGACTCGCCGGTCAGCGCGGTGTGCAGGGCGTGGTGGAAGTCGTCGTTCCACTGCGCGTGCAGCCCGAGACCGCCCTCCGAGCGGGGCGTGATGAACCGCGGGTCGTTGAGGTCGGACTCGGCGACGAGGAACAGCGGCCGTTCCAGTTCGGCGGCGAGGTCGTCGACCGCGGTCGACAGCTCCTCCAGGAAGTGGCACGCGCGCGTGTCCACGAGCGCGTGCACCGCGTCCAGGCGCAGTCCGTCGATCCGGTAGTCCCGCAGCCAGGAGAGCGCGCTGCCCACCAGATACGCGCGCACCTCGTCGGAGCCGGGGGCGTCCAGATTCACCGCGGAACCCCAGGGCGTGTGGTGCGTGTCCGTGAAGTACGGTCCGAAGACGGGCAGGTAGTTGCCCGACGGGCCCAGGTGGTTGTGGACCACGTCCAGGACGACTGCGAGGCCCAGCTCGTGCGCCCGGTCGACGAAGCGCTTCAGGGCCTCGGGACCGCCGTAGGGTTCGTGCACCGCCCACAGCGAGACGCCCTCGTAGCCCCAGCCGTGCCGCCCCGGGAAGGGGCACAGGGGCATCAACTCGACGTGGGTGACGCCGAGTTCGACGAGATGGTCGAGACGGGCGGCGGCCGCGTCCAGGGTGCCCTCGGGGGTGTAGGTGCCCACGTGCAGTTCGTAGAGGACCGCCCCAGGCAGTCCTCGGCCCGTCCACGGGGTACGCCAGTCGTACCGCTCGTGCTCGACGACGGCGCTGAGTCCGTCCGGGCCGTCCGGCTGACGGCGCGAGCGCGGGTCGGGCAGCACCGGGCCGTCGTCCAGCGCGAAGCCGTACCGGGTGCCGTGTCCGGCCTCCGCCTCGCCCCACCACCATCCCGAGCGCTCCGGATCACGCTCCAACGCGTGCGTGGCGCCCTCGCAATGGAGCGTCACACGGCCGGCCTGCGGTGCCCACACCTCGAACTGCACGGACGGTTCCCCTTCGTCTGCTCACCGTGATGTAGCCCGTCCATGGTGCTTCAAACGAGATCAATCCGCCTGGGAATCCTCCCCTTTGCGGCAGGTGTCGTCGGATACGCGCGTGGGGCGGCCCTCGTCTCGTTTTCTGGACACCCGGGGTTCACTGCCCGACAATCACCAACGTGACGTCGTCCTTCGAGTTCAACACGTACCCCGCGCGGCTGTCCGACGCGGAGCGCGACAAGGTGCTGAAGGTGCTCCGTGACGGCGTCGCCATGGGCCGCCTGTCGCACGACACGTTCGTGCGCCGCATGGAACTCGCCCTCATCGCGCGCCGGTCCGACGAACTCGCCGTGCTCACCGCGGACCTGCCCCAGGAGAGCCGCGTCTCCCGACTGGTCTTCGGCACCGTCGAGGCCGTCTCCGGCTTCACCGTGCGGCTGCGCAGGGCGTGGCAGGCCGAGCGCCTGCCCAAGCTGCTGCTGCCGCACCCCGGCAGCGGCCACGCGCTGCGCATCGGCCGTGACCCGGCGAACGGCCTGCGGCTGACCCACGAGACGGTCTCCCGCGTCCACGCCGAACTCAGCCGGCAGGGCGGCATGTGGGTCCTGCGCGACCTCGGCTCCACGAACGGCACCACGGTCAACGGGCGGCGGGTCATCGGCGCCGCCGTCGTCCGCGAGGGCGACCAGGTCGGGTTCGGCCGGATGGCCTTCCGGCTCGCGGTCAACTGAGCCCAACCTCACCTCTGGCCTGGGCTTTACGTGCGGTCGCGGGGCAAAACCCTTTGCGTCGCGCGGTGTTGACGTACCCCTCAACTCGTGACTGACTGTGCGTACACCATGCACACCAGGTGAACCGACGGCACCACATTGTGGAGGTGTGCCCTGCCGCCCCTCCTCCGCTACCCGACCGTCGACGAGCTCGGCGCACGGGCCGCGGCGCTCGTCGCCCGCCATCCGAAGGACGCCCGACTGCGCCGCGCCGGCACCTCCCGCGCGGGCCACCCCCTGTGGCTGCTCTCCGTCGGCCACGGCAGCCGGCAGGCCCTCGTCGTCGCAGGCCCGCACGCCAACGAGCCCGTGGGCGGCGGCACCGTCCTCAGACTGGCCGAGCGTGCCCTGGCCGACCCCCGGCTCACCGTCGAGGCCGACGCCACCTGGAACCTGCTGCTCTGCCTCGACCCCGACGGTCTGCGCCGCAACGAGGGCTGGCTGCGCGGCCCGTACTCCCTCGACCGCTACTTCCGGAACTTCTTCCGGCCCGGATTCGGCGAACAGCCGGAGTGGCTGCCCGACGGCGCGGACGCCGCCGCGCTCCCGGAGACCCGCACCCTGCTCGCCCTCCAGGACGAACTGCGGCCCTTCCTGCAGTGCTCCCTGCACGGCGTCGACGTCGGCGGCGGCTTCGTCGAGCTCACCCGCGACCTGCCCGGTCTCGCCCGGCGTGTCGCCCACACCGCGGCCCGGCTGCGCATCCCGCGCGAGCTGGGCCCGTACGACACCCTCTACTGGCCGTGTCTCGGCCCCGCCGTCTATCGCATCCCGCCGCCCCGCCGCGGCGACCTGGCCGCCGCCATAACGGAGGCCGCCGTCGAGTCGACCTGGTACCACCCGCACCGGTACGGCACCGTGACCGCCGTCGTCGAGGCGCCCATGTGGGGCGTGGCTGCCGTGGAGGACGGCGGCATCCCCGCGGACGCGCCCGCCGTGCTGCGCACCGTCAGCCACACGCTGCGCCGCGACGCCCGGCTCCTGGAGGGCGTCCTGGCGCGGATCCGGCCGTACGTCTCGGCCGCCCCGGACGCGGCCCGGCTGCTCGCCCCGGTCGAGGACTATTTACTGGTCTGCCCCGGACTCGCCGACGCCTGGGACCCCGACGTCACCGACGGCGGCCGCCCGATGCCCCCGCTCAGCACCGGCCACCTGGCCGCGCTGCGCATCGCCGGACGGCGCCTCGCCCTGCGCACGGCCGGACTCCTGCACCAGCTCGTGACCCGCGCGGGCGCCGACCCGGCCGGCGCGCTGCCGGAACTGGACCGCCTCGTCGACCTCTGGTGCGCCGACTACCGCGACGGCTGCGGCGCACGCTGGATCCCGGTCCCGCGCCAGATCGAGTACCAGTCCCGGGTCGTGCTCTCCGCCTTCGAACTCGCCGCGCGGGACGCGCCCGCGTGTTCCCGTTCGGGTGAGCCGGGGTGGGGATCCGAGGCCGCCGTGCCGATGCATCGGGAATGACGCACACGATCACAGCATCAGCGGTACGACGAGCGGCACACCTGGGTCTGACGGCGGCGGCCGCCCTGCTCCTCGCCACCGCGGCCCCCGCGACGGCCGGGTCGTTCCCCGGCGCCGACCACCTCTACCTCATGGTCACCACGGGCGACGGCCGCTCCAGCGACACCCGCGGCACCCTCCTGCTGTGCGACCCGCCCCAGGGCCACGGCCGTGCCGCCGAGGCCTGCGCCCAACTGGACGCCGTCGACGGACACATCGACGCCCTGCCGCTCGCCGACGTCTACTGCCCGATGCTCTACGCGCCGGTCACCGTCCGGGCCAGTGGGCAGTGGGGCGGCCGACCGGTCGAGTACCGGCAGACCTTCTCGAACGGCTGTGTGATGAGCGCGCGGACCGGGGCGGTCTTCGCACTGGACGGCTGACACCCGCCCGCGCGGCGGGACTCCGGTTCACCCCGCCCGCTCGCGCGCGTGCAGGGCCACCGTCACGACCGTGCGGGCCTGGTGCTCGATCTGGTGCTCCAACGGCACCCAGCGGGCCTCGAACCGTTCCGCGAAGGACTCGCTCCACGCCCTGACGAGCCGTTCGAGCCGCGGGACCGCGCGGTCGTCGGTCTCCTGGAGGACCCGCAGCAGCATGGCCGCCGCCCGCAGCGGCAGCCGGCGGGAGAACGCGTCCACACTGCCGATGTACGCGCGCGTGTCGTCCGCGGGGCGCGTGTGGATCCAGTCCGCCGCCAGCCCCGGCACCAGCTCCAGACCCCACGTCGCCGCCCGCAGCAGCGGACCGCCGGCACCCTCCAGACGCGGCAGCGCATCCGTCAGCACCCGCTCCACCGCCCGCGACTGGCACAGCAGCCGGCCCGCCAGCCACCGCATCGCCGCCGCCGGCGCCGGATGCGGGGCCGGATCGTCCACCAGGTCGCTCGCCCACATCGGCACCTCGACCACCGCGGTCAGGCCCCCGTAGCGGTGCGCGTGGTACCAGGTGCTGTGCCGCGCGTCGTCCGGCATGCTCGGGTACGCCGCCCCGGCGCCCGGCGCCGGCATCACATGCACCCCGGGTCCGGCCGCCGGCCAGCCCGCCGCGTCCGAGGCACCGGTCTCCACCGGAATGTGCAGCTCCGCCGCGGACTTGGCGAACGGCTCGGCGACCCCCGGCACGTCCTTCGTCAACTGCACCCAGCTCCCGCCCAGATCGGTGCCGTGCAGGGTCGCCTGGATGTAGGGCCGCAGTTCGTCGATCAGCCCGGTCAGGGCACGGGTCTCGGGCGGCAGCCGGTCCGGCGGCAGCATCGCCGGTGCCCACTCCGGCTGCTCCGCCCCGGCCGGACGGAAGAACCCCAGGTGGTAGTCGAAGAGACTGCGCGGCGCCGGGGTGACGTGCAGGCCCGCCCCGTCGGGATCCGCGCACAGCAGGAAGTGCCAGGATGTGTCCGCCCGCAACTCCCGCTCCGCCAGCACCCGTCGGGCCACCGCCAGGGCGGCGGGGCCGCCGGTCGGCTCGTTGGCATGGGCGCCCGCGACCACCAGAACGGCTCTGCGGGCATGGCCGACCGACAGCACATGCAGGGGCCGGCCCGCGCGCGAGACGCCCGCCTGCCGCAGCCGGCAGACGCCGGGCCACCGCGCGGCCAACGCCCGCGCGGACCGGACCAGTTCGGCCACCGTCGGGTAGCGCAGCTCCGGCAGCAGACTCACCCCCGACCCGTCCGACCGGCCTCGCCCTCCGCAGTACCCCACGGTCTGGTTGAGGTGTCAAGCACGCCGTGGGGAGCCTCCAGGGGGCGCCCGGATGCATTTCCCGGCAGTCGGCGGGGCCGTGGGTTTCGACCGGGTTGTCCACGCCCCCGCGACGACCGTGCCATCCGTCACGCCCTGGAGCGCGGCCCGGGACGGCGGCCCGGCATCACTGCTGGTGCAGTCCACGCCCGGCCGGCGTCAGGAACGCCTCACCGACCCCGCCCCGACCGTGCACCATCCCCTTGGCCGCCGCCGTCCTCCGGCCCCGCCCGCGCCTGGTCAGTCCGCCGCGACCCGCTCCAGCAGCGCCACCGGGGACTCGCCCAGGAGTTCCGCCACGCGCGCGTGCCCGGAGAACTCCCGCTCCGGCACCAGCACATCGCGCCAGACACCCGGCGGCAACGGCAGCACCGTCTCCCGCCAGCCGCCCGCCTGCGCCAGCCGCAGCGACAGCCGGGTCACCGCGGTGACCACCTCCCCGGATCGCGCGAACGCCGCGCAATGGTCCGCCGCGGGCCCCTCCGCGGCCAGCGGCGTGTACGTCGCCGCGTCACCGAAGACGTCCGGCCGGCGCCGCCGCAGCCGCAGCGCCGCCGCCGTGAGCGCGTCCTTGTCGCCGGAGTCCGGCGGCGGGAACCCCACGGGTCGCCGGTTGTCCGGGTCCACCAGCGCCAGGTACCGGCCCTCCGTGCCCTGGTACACGTCGGGCACCCCGGGCATCGTCAACTGCACCAGGGCCGTGCCCAGCTCGTTGGCCCGGATGTGCGGTTCGAGGCGGGCACGCAGAGCGGCCACCTGCTCGCCCTGCGGCCCGCACGGCCCGGCCGCGACGAACGCCGCCACCGCCTCCTCGTACGCCGGCTCCTGCTCCGTCCAGCTCGTGTACAGCCCCGCCTCGCGCACATGCTTGAGCAGCGCCTCCTGCACCCGTTCCGGGGCCGCGGGGCCCAGCCCGAACACCGTCTGCCAGGCCGCCCACGCCAGTTGCGCGTCCGGCACGCCCTCGCCGGTGCGGGTCACCTCGGCCAGCGTGTCCGCCCACCACTGCGGGCACTCGGTGAGCACGGCCAGGGCCGCGCGCACGTCGGCACTGCGCTTGGTGTCGTGCGTCGACACCACGATCCCCGTCAGCGGCCAGTCGCGCTGCACGCGCGTGCAGTACGCGTGGAACTCCTCCGGCGCGACCGCCGGGCTCCCGGGGTTCCCGCCCACCTCCGTCGCCGACAGCAGCGGCACATAGCGGTAGAACGCCGTGTCCTCCACCGACTTGGCCCGCAGCGCCGACGCCGTCTGCGCGAACCGGGTCCGGAACTCCACGTGGTCCGGCCCCTCACCGGCCCGCCCCAGCACCAGATCCCGTACGACGTCGACGGCGCCCGCCTCCTCCGGGACCACGAAGGCGAGCCGGGCCTCGGCCGCGGCCTCCTCGGTGACGACAGAGGCGGCGTCCGAGGAGCCGTAGGGACGGTAGACCTCCATCCTCACCAGAAGTTCCTGGAGCGCGGAGCGCAGCGCCCAGGGGGCCCGGTCGCGCAGCGCGGGGTCCGGGGACGTGGCACACACGCGTGCCGCCACCCTCGTCAGCCGGTCGGTCTCCGTCGCCAGCTCGTGCGTGATCACCTTGTACGCCGCCCGCCGTGCCGTCGCGGCCCAGTCGCCGCCGCGGTCGGTCTGCGGGGCTGCGAACCGCCGGTACTGGCCGAGGAGTTCCCCGAACCCCGCCGGATCCGTGAACAGCCCGTCGATGTGCCGCAGGGCGTCGTAACCGGTGGTCCCCGCCACCGGCCAGGACGCCGGGAGGTGCTCCCCGTCCGCGAGGATCTTCTCCACGACCGTCCAGCGCCCACCGGTCGCCTCGTGGAGGCGCTGGAGGTACGTGTCGGGGTCGGCGAGGCCGTCGGGGTGGTCGATCCGCAGCCCGTCCACGACCCCCTCGTGCAGCAACTGGAGGATCTTGGCGTGGGTGGCCTCGAACACCTCGGGGTCCTCGACCCGCACCCCGATCAGCTCCGAGATGCTGAAGAAGCGCCGGTAGTTGAGCTCCGTGCGGGCCAGCCGCCACCACACCGGCCGATACCACTGCGCGTCCAGGAGTTGCGGCAGGGGGAGTTCCCCGGTGCCCTCGCGGAGCGGGAACACGTGGTCGTAGTAGCGCAGCACCTCGCCGTCCACCGTGAGGTTGCCGAGCTCCCCGCCGACCGGGCCGCCCAGCACCGGTAGTAGCACCTGGCCGCCCTGCGCCTCCCAGTCGATGTCGAACCACCGCGCGTACGGCGACTTAGGACCCTCCCGAAGGACCTCCCACAGGACGCGGTTGTGCCGCGGGTCCATCGCCATGTGGTTCGGCACGATGTCCACCACCAGTCCGAGCCCGTGCTCCCGCGCGGTGCTCGACAGGGCACGCAGCCCGTCCTCACCGCCCAGTTCCTCACGTACGCGCGCGTGGTCCACGACGTCGTAGCCGTGCTTCGAGCCCGGGACGGCCTCCAGGACGGGGGACAGGTGCAGATGCGAGACGCCCAGCGAGGCCAGGTACGGCACCGCCGCCGCGGCGGCCGCGAACGGGAACTCGGGCTGCAACTGGAGCCGGTACGTGGCCGTCGGCGCCGACGGGTCGGGTCGCTCAGGTGTCATGCAGACGTACGTACCCGCCCTGCGGCCTTTCGTGTCACCCGGTGCTCCATGTGCGCGGGGCGGGGACGTCGGGACGAACCCGTACCGTCGTGCCGCGGACGGCCGCGACGGGGCCGGGGCGTGGCCGGGGCGCCGCGTCGGAACCGTCTCGTCGCGACGGGACTGTGTCGTGACGACGAAACGGTCCCGTCCTGACGCGACCGTCTCGTCCCGACGAACCCCTCCCGTCGCGACGCGACCGTGCCGTATCGACGCACCCGTCCCGTCCCGACGAACCGGCCCCGTCCCACCTCCGCCGGTGCGCCCGACCTCGTACCCCGGGCGCACCGCGACCAGCCCTCACCCGCCCGCGTACCCACGCTCGGCACACGGACACCCCCCGCTACACGGGCCGCTGCAACACCGTCATGCTGCGGTCCACCAGCGTCAGCCGGTCCCCGGCCTGCACCTTCGCCCCCGTGCCTGGCGGTACCCCGTCCGGGCGGGCGGTGTCGACGACGACCTCCCACTGCCGGCCGTGGTTGACCGGGACCACGAAGTCCAGCGTCTTGGGCGAGGCGTTGAACATGAGCAGGAAGGAGTCGTCGGTGATGCGTTCCCCGCGGGTGCCGGGCTCGGAGATGGCGTTGCCGTTGAGGAACACCGTGAGCGCCGAGGCCTGCGCCCGGTCCCAGTCCCGCTGGGCCATCTCCTTGCCCTGCGGAGTGAACCAGGCGATGTCCGACAGCTCGTCGTGGGTGCCCTCCACGGGCCGCCCGTGGAAGAAGCGGCGGCGCCGGAAGACCGGGTGGTCCTTGCGCAACCACACCATCGCGCGCGTGAAGGCCAGCAGCTCGGCGCCGAGCCCCGCCGTCCCCTCGCCGAGCTCCTCCGGCCAGCCCACCCAGGCCAGCTCGCTGTCCTGGCAGTAGGCGTTGTTGTTGCCGCGCTGGGTGCGCGCCACCTCGTCGCCGTGACTGATCATCGGCACGCCCTGGGACAGCATGAGCGTGGCGATGAAGTTGCGCATCTGCCGGGCGCGCAGCTCCCGCACCTCGGGGTCGTTGGTCTCGCCCTCGGCCCCGCAGTTCCAGGACCGGTTGTGGCTCTCGCCGTCGCGGTTGTCCTCGCCGTTGGCCTCGTTGTGCTTGTCGTTGTACGACACGAGGTCGTGCAGGGTGAACCCGTCGTGGCAGGTGACGAAGTTGATGGAGGCCAGCGGGCGCCGGCCGTCGTCCTGGTAGAGGTCGGAGGAACCGGTCAGCCGGGACGCGAACTCCGCCAGCGCGCGTGGCTCGCCCCGCCACAGGTCCCGCACGGTGTCGCGGTACTTGCCGTTCCACTCGGTCCACAGCGGCGGGAAGTTCCCCACCTGGTAGCCGCCCTCGCCGACGTCCCACGGTTCGGCGATCAGTTTCACCTGGGAGACCACCGGGTCCTGCTGGACCAGGTCGAAGAACGACGACAGCCGGTCCACCTCGTGGAACTGCCGGGCCAGGGTGGCCGCCAGGTCGAAGCGGAAGCCGTCGACGTGCATCTCGGTGACCCAGTACCGGAGCGAGTCCATGATGAGCTGGAGGACGTGCGGGGACCGCATCAGCAGGGAGTTCCCGGTGCCCGTGGTGTCCATGTAGTACCGCTGGTCGTCGGTCAGCCGGTAGTACTGCGGGTTGTCGAGCCCCTTGAAGGACAGCGTCGGGCCCAGGTGGTTGCCCTCGGCGGTGTGGTTGTAGACGACGTCCAGGATGACCTCGATCCCGGCCTCGTGCAGCGCCCTGACCGCCGACTTGAACTCCAGGACCTGCTGGCCGCGGTCGCCCCAGGAGGCGTACGCGTTGTGCGGGGCGAAGAAGCCGATGGTGTTGTAGCCCCAGTAGTTGTTCAGGCCCATGTCGACCAGGCGGTGGTCGTTCACGAACTGGTGGACCGGCATCAGCTCCAGGGTGGTGACACCGAGCTCCACCAGGTGCTCGATGATCGCGGGGTGCGCGAGCGCGGCGTAGGTGCCGCGCAGCTCCTCGGGCAGCCCCGGGTGCCGCATGGTGAGGCCCTTGACGTGCGCCTCGTAGATCACCGTCTCGTGGTACCCGATCCGCGGCCGCCGGTCGTCGCCCCAGTCGAAGTACGGGTTGACCACGACCGACGTCATGGTGTGCGGCGCCGAGTCGAGGTCGTTGCGCTTGTCGGGCGAGTCGAAGTGGTAGCCGTACACCTCCTCGCCCCAACGGATCGAGCCGCTGATCGCGCGCGCGTACGGGTCGAGCAGCAGCTTCGACGAGTTGCAGCGCAGTCCGCGTTCAGGAGCGTACGGGCCGTGCGCGCGGAAGCCGTAGCGCTGTCCCGGCATCACGCCGGGCAGATACGCGTGCCGGACGAATGCGTCGCTCTCGCGCAGTTCCACCGCCGTTTCCGAGCCGTCGTCGTGCAACAGACACAGCTCTACTCGGTCCGCGGCCTCGGTGAAGACCGCGAAATTGGTACCGGCGCCGTCGTACGTGGCACCGAGTGGATACGCCTCTCCAGGCCAGACCTGCATGAAACGACTCTTTCAGGTGTCCCGCGCCGGGGGTGGCGCCTTGGCCCCGAGTGTCCCCGAAAGTGATGGAACCACCTATGACTTACGTCCCTCTTACCCATCGACCGGTGCACAGGGTGGTCACAGCGACGTTCTGTGCCGAAAAAATTGGGGCAGACACATACTCCCGGACATGCCCGGGGAGTAGGGGGAAGATGTGCGCAAGATAGTGCACCGCCACCTCGGGAAGGTGGTGGCAGGTGCGGCGATCGCGGTGGCCGGGACCGCCGTGATGGTCGGGATCACCCTGCCGGGCACGGCGGGGGCGGACGACACGGGAGGCGGCAAGACGGCCGCGGGGCAGTCCGCGGCACAGGGGGGACAGGGCGCGGACGGGGCCGTGGCGCCCGGGGTGGTCGAACAGGCGCCGGCCGCCGAGGGTGCCAAGGGCAAGGGACGCGACCCGCTCACCGACGACGAGATCAAGCGGGTCGAGCAGCTCGCCGTGAACGGGCAACTGCGCGAGGCCGGTGAGGACGTCGAGGGCGCCCGCGGCCCCGAACGGCTCACCGTGGACCTCGCCGACCCCCGGGCCGGCGAACTGGACGACCCGAACGCGCCCCGGCGCGCGAACGTGACGTTCTACGACTACCGGGACGACACCCTCGTCACCAGGACCGTCGACCTCGACAGCGGCAAGGTCGTCGCGACCGGCACCCAGCACGGCGTCCAGCCGCCGCTGAGCAGCGCCGAGTACACCGAGGCCGCGAGTCTGCTGATCGCGGACCCGCTCGGCGCGGACCTGAAGGCCGACTACAAGGACGCCACCGGCAAGGAACTCACCGACCCGAACCAGTTCCTGCTCACCGGCGCCGTGTACCGGGCCGTCCCCGGCGGGCAGCCCGCCGTGCTCGACAAGTGCGGTGAGCACCGCTGCGTGCGGCTGTTCCCGAAGGTGAAGAACGGCCCCTGGATCGACGCCAGGGCCTTCGTGATCGACCTGAGCGCCCGCAAGGTCGCCAAGCTCGAGAGCTGACCGGCCTCCTCCGTCCACTTTTCCCACCTGCTCCTTCCGCAAGGGAGTCATTTCTTCATGCGTGTCAACAGAATCAGCCGCGCGCGCAGGCACGCGGCCATCGGCGTGTCCGTGGTCGCGCTGGCCGCCGGCGTCACGACCGCCGCGGGACCGGCCGCCGCCCAGCCGAGGGCCGCCGCGGCCGCGGCCGAGTGCAGCGCCGCCTACAAGATCGAGCAGACACTCTCCAGCGGCACGACCTGGAGCATGTGCTGGCGCTACGACAGCAAGGCCGGGATGGTCCTGGAGAACATCTCCTACCGGCCCAAGGGCGAGGCCAAGGCGATCAAGGTCCTCAACAGCGCCCGGCTCGGCCAGATCCACGTGCCCTACGACGACGGCAGCGTCGAGTACGACGACCTGACCGGCTTCGGCTTCGCGCAGGGCCTGATGAACCTGGACCCGGGCGAGTGCCCCGGCGGCACCATCAAGAGCGTCAAGGTCCCGGACTCCTGGGACCCGGACCACTCGGACGTCAACGGCCTGTGCACCACGACCCGTTCGCGCGGCCACGCCTACCGCATGCAGGGCGACAGCGCCAACAAGGTCTACCAGGCCCAGGGCAAGGACCTGCTCGTCTACTCGGTCAACCAGGTCGGCTGGTACGAGTACATGACCGAGTGGCGCTTCCAGGACGACGGCACCATCACGATGAACCTCGGTGCGACCGGCAGCCTCTCCTACGAGGACTACGACGCCGGTGACGGCCGCGGCTGGCCCATCGGCAAGGGCCCGCGCGCCCAGGCCACCAGCCACAGCCACAACGCCTTCTGGCGCCTGGACTTCGCCCTCGACGGCTCCTCCAAGAACCGGGTCGAGCAGTACGACTCGACGGTCACCGCGGCCGCGCCGGGCCAGCAGACGGCGACCGTCAAGACCACCCGCACCCCGGTCACCAAGGAACTCGCCGGCGACTCCAAGAGCTACCGCTGGTGGCGCATGGTCAGCGCGGTCGGCAAGAACAAGGACTGGCACCCGCGGTCGTACGAGATCGTCCCCGGTCCCAGCACCAGGTACCCGGGCCGTTCCTTCACCAAGCACGACGTGTACTTCACCGAGTACAACCCGTGCGAGCAGTTCGCCAGCAACAACACCGGCGACTGCGGGGCCGGAGCGGGCAAGTCCGTCGACAAGTGGGTCAACGGCCAGGCCCTCACGCACCCGGTGGTGTGGATGAACGTGGGCTTCCACCACATCGCCCGGGACGAGGACCAGCAGCCCATGCCGGTCCACTGGCAGGGATTCTCCATCGCCCCCAGGGACGTCACGGCTATGAATCCGCTCACTCCGGCCGAGCTCGCGGGGCAGAACGGCCACTGGGAGTTCGGTAGTTGAGATTGACCCTGTCCATCCGGCTGCACCGCCGACCGCTCCCGGAGTACCCTTCCTTGATCGTTGGCAAGGGGAGTGCTCGGGGGAGCGGAAGGCGGTGCGCGGGTGGGCTCGGGAGGGCTGGAGTTGCCCCCTGGTGACGAGGGTCACGAGGGGAACTCCGCAGACGCCCCGCCCGGCACGGTGTCCCTGGCCCGGCCGATGGACGCGGGAGCGACGATCGGGCCGGAGCTGGACTGGGACGCCGACGCCTGGCGCGAGGTACGCACGCGCGCACAGCGGGCCGGCCGGGCCTACATCTGGCTGAACCTCGTCGAACAGCGGCTGCGGGCCGTCGTGGCCGCTGTTCTGCGTCCCATCTACGAACCCGTCCACGGCCACGACGACTGGGTGGTCGCGGCCGCCGGACCCGCCGGACAGGAGTGGGTGCAGCGCGCGGTCGCGGTCCGCGAGGTCAGCCGCCGCAAGGGCTATCTGCTCGACCCCGCCGACGACAACGTCCTCAGCTTCCTCACCCTGCCCCAGCTCCGCGAGCTGATGGTGCAGCACTGGCCGTGCTTCGAGCCCTACTTCGACGACCGCCGGGACGTCGAACTGGCCCTGGACGAGCTGGAGGTGACCCGCAACGTCGTCTCCCGCAACCGGGCCCTGTCCGAGGCGGTCCTCGGCCAGGCCGAGCGCGCCTCCGCCAAGCTGCTGGAGATACTCGGCTCCGGCGGTGACGTGCCGTCCGCGCGCCGGCTGCCCGTCGACGCGGTCGAGGACCTGGTCGGCGACAAGTACGCCGACGTGGTCGCCGTGCACTCCGACCGGGTGCGGCTGCTGCGCCAGTTCCCCGCCGAGGACATCTTCGGCGGCGCCCGTCGCCTCGACGCCGTCGGCATCGGCCTCAACCTCCTCGTGCAGAACTTCTCCGGGCGCCGTCTGGTGCGCCTGGCCGAGGCGGGCTGCCGGGTGCGGCTGCTGTTCCTGAACCCGGCCTCCAGCGCGGTCAAGCGGCGCGAGCGGGAACTGGGCATGAAGCGCGGCGAGTTGAGCCGTGCCGTCGAGATGAACATCCTGCACATGCGCCGGGTGCGGTCCCGGCTGCGCGACCCGGGCGCCTTCGAGATCCAGGTCTACGACGACACCCCGCGCTTCACGGCCTACCTCGTGGACGGCGACGGCTCGGACGGCATCGCGGTCGTGCAGTCCTATCTGCGCCGGTCGCGGGGGATGGAGGCACCGGTCCTCGTGCTGCGCAACGGCGGCCGGGTCGTCAAGGCGGGCGACGTGGACGACAGCGGCCTGTTCCCGACCTACCGCGAGGAGTTCGAGACGAACTGGGCGGATTCGCGACCAGTGTCCTGAACGTCCCGGACGTGCCGGACGCCAAGCGGAACGCGGTCCTCTGATTGTCAGTGGCGCATGGGAAGGTGGAGACCACTGGGGGAAAGCACCACCGAGGAGGGGGACCGCCCATGGGCTGGCACCGAGAGCTGCTGATCGGCTTCGACCTGGAGACCACCGGCACCGATCCGCGCGAGGCGCGCATCGTCACGGCTGCCGTGATCGAGGTCAGGGACGGTTCGCCGCTGGGGCGCCGGGAGTGGCTGGCGGACCCGGGCGTGGAGATCCCGGCGGACGCGGTGGCGGTGCACGGCATCAGCAACGAACGGGCGGCCGCCGAGGGCCGCCCCGCCGACCAGGTCGCCGACGCCGTCGCGGACGTCCTCACCACCTACTGGAAGACGGGCGTCCCGGTGGTCGCCTACAACGCCGCCTTCGACCTGAGCCTGCTCTCCGCCGAACTGCGCCGGTACGGCCTGCCGTCGTTGCGCGAGCGCTTGGGCGGCCTCGACCCGGCCCCGGTCATCGACCCGTACACCATCGACCGCTCGGTGGACCGCTACCGCCGCGGCAAGCGCAACCTCGAAGCGGTCTGCACGGAGTACGGCATCGCCCTCGACACCGCCCACGACGCCGGCGCGGACGCCCTCGCCGCGGCCCGGCTGGCCTGCGCGATAGCCGTCCGGCACCCCAAGGTCGCGGGTCTCGGCCCGGCGGACCTGCACCGCCGTCAGATCGAGTGGTACGCCGAGTGGGCGGCGGACTTCCAGGACTTCCTGCGTCGCAAGGGCGACGCGACGGCGGTGGTCGACGGCACCTGGCCGCTGCGCGAGCCGGCCGACGAGACGGTGTGAGAGGGCGCCGCTCCGGCCCGCGTCACTCCGGCAGCGCGTCCGGGAGCGCGTTCGGGATCGGAGGGCTCGCGACGGGCTCCACCCGCGGCCCCGCCACCCGTTCGTAGTCCGGCCCCGACATGCGCAGCGACCGGTCGAGCCGGGCGGCGTTGAAGTACAGCCGGGGCTGCTTGACGACCTCGGGATCGGCGACGACCTCCAGTTCGGGATCGAAGCTGAACGGCAGCACCGTGCCGGGGACCGCGCGGGCCAGCCGCTCGGCGGTCTCCGCGTCGCTGAACCCGACATAGCGCGCGGCGAACAGGGCCCGGACCGCGTCCAGGTCCACCCGCCGGTCGCCCGGGACGACCGCGAGGACATGCCGGGTGGTCCGGCGGTCCACCTTGACCCGGAGCACGATGCACTTCGCGGCCTCGGACGCGGGGTGCCCGCGCAGCGCGCAGACGGCCTCGGTGGTGCCCTCGGGCGCGTGGTCGATCAGTTCGTAGTCGACGGAAGAGGTGTCGAGCAGGGAGATCAGACGGTCGTAGGTGTCGTGGGTGTCTTCGCCGGACATGGGGTGTCCCCTTCGGTGGGCCGGACTGCGGTGCGGGGCAGGGAGGTTGCGCGATGGGCGCGCTCCACGGACTGCCCCCAGTAGGTGCCGGTGATCATCATGACCGCCCCGAGTGCGGTCAGGGCGGTGAAGTGCTCGCCGCCCAGGGCGACTCCCGCCGCCGCGGCCCAGATCGGTTCGGTGCCCAGCAGCAGACTGGCCCGGCTGGCCGAGGTGCGCTGCACCGCCCAGGTCTGGGCGAGGAAGGCGAACACACTGCAGAACAGGGCGAGGTAGAGCAGTTGGAACCAGGTCGCCGCGTCCGCGCGGGCCAGGGTCGGAAGGTCGCGGGCGGCCAGGGGCAGGAACAGGACGGTGCCGACGAGGGTCTGCACGGTGGTGAGGTGCAGCGGCCGGATCGCCCGGCCGGTGGTGAGCCGGCCGACGAGGGCGACATGGCCGGCCCGGACGACCGCGGCCCCCAGCATCAGCAGGTCGCCGAGGCGGGGTGCGTGGAAGCCGTTGCCCGCCATGAGGAGCCCGACGGCCAGGACGCACACACCGGCTGCCGCGTAGAAGGCCGGCGGCAGGCCGCCCCGGTGACCGGTGCGGTCGAGCAGGGGGGTGAGGACGATGGTCAGGCTGATGATGAGCCCGGCGTTGGCGGCGCTGGTGTGGGCGACGCCGTAGGTCTCGACGACCAGGACGGCGGCCTGGGTGAGGCCCAGGGGCACGCCCGCCCGCAGTTCCGCGCGGGTCCACCGGCGCGGGCCTCGCCCGCGGGAGGCGACGACGCCGAGGCAGGCGAGTGCGGACAGGGCGTAGCGGACGAGGAGGACCAGCAGGACGGGGAGGGCGGCGGTCGCGGTCTGGGCGGAGAGATAGCTCGAACCCCAGACGATCGCGACCAGCAGGAGTACCAGGTCGGTACGGCGGGCGTCGGACACCCGCCCAGCCTGCACCGATTCGTCTCTGAAGCCCAGAACCACTTTCTTCAACGATCTTTTAGTACTCCTACACTGTGGTGATGGACGAACGACAGCTCCGGATCCTGCGGGAGCTCGGTGAGCTGGGCAGTGTCACCGCGGTCGCGGAGGCGCTGCTGGTGACCCCGTCGGCGATCTCGCAGCAGCTCAGGCTGTTGCAGCGGTCGGTGCGGGTGCCGCTGACCGAGCGCGACGGCAGACGGCTGGTGCTCACGGACGCCGGACAGGCGCTGGCGGGCGCGGCCATCGAGGTGGAGACGGCGCTGGCCCGGGCCCGGCACACGGTCGAGGGATTCCTGGACCGGCCCGACGGCGAGGTCTCGGTGGCGGCCTTCCACAGCGCGGGCGCGACCTTCTTCCCGCTACTGTTGCGTGCCCTCGCCGCCCCCGGCACCCCCGTGCCGAGGCTGGCCGACGAGGACGTCCCGCAGGAGGACTTCCCGCGACTCACCCGTGAGTACGACATCGTCCTGGCCCACCGGCTCGACCACGCGCCCGCCTGGCCGCCCACGGTGACGGCCACGACACTGCTGCGGGAACCGCTGGACGTGGCCATGCCCGCCGACCACCCGCTGGCGGCACGACGCCGGGTGACCCCGGCGGACGTGGCCGGCGAACCCTGGATCACCGTGCACGACGGGTTCCCGGTCATGGCCACCATCGAGGCGATCGCGGCGGCGGCGGGCCACCGGCTGCACCTGGCCCACCGCATCAACGAGTTCGCGGTGGCCGCGGAGGCCGTGGCGGCCGGCGGCGGCCTGGCGCTGATGCCCCGCTGGACGATGCGCCGCCACCCGGCGCTGACCCTGCGGCCCCTGAGCGGTGTGCGGGCGAGACGCCACATCGACGCCCTCTACCGCCCGGAGAGCACGGCGAGAAGGGCGGTCCGCACGGTGCTGACCGAGCTGAGGGCGGCGGGACGGACCGTCCAGCGACCGGGCGACTGAGACGGGCCCCGTCAGAACGGATACCAGCGGACCGTCTCGTCGCCGTCCCGCAGCGAGGCGACCCGCCGCTCGAACTCCGCCAGCGCCTTGGGGTTGGTCGGCGCGTGCTGGGCGACCCACGCGCAGCTAGCCGTCTCCCGGGCCCCGCGCAGCACCGCACAGCCGTCCCACTCCCGCACGTCCCAGCCGTAGGCCGAGGTGAAGGAGTCGTAGGCCGCCGCGGGCAGCCCGTACCGGTCCCGGGACAGGGCCATGACCACCAGGTCGTGCTCCCGCAGGTCGCGGGAGAACGTCTCCAGGTCGACGAGGACCGGCCCGTCCGGCCCCACGTGCACATTGCGGGGCAGCGCGTCCCCGTGGATCGGCCCCGGCTCCAGGTGAGGCGTCACCGCGGCCGCGGCCGCCGCGAAGCCGTCCCGCCGCTCACGCAGGTATGCCGCGTCGGCGGCGTCGATGGCCGCGCCCGCGAGTCGCAGCCACCGTTCGACACCGCCCAGCAGTTCCCGGGGCGGCAGGGCGAAGGACGGCGAGGGCAGCGCGTGCACCACCCGCAGCAGTTCGGCCAAATCCCGTGCCTCGGCGGGCCGTACGGTGTCCGGGAGCCGGTGCCAGAGCGTCACCGGATGCCCCTCGACCGACCGCGCCTCCGGTTCGGCCGCCCGCACCGCCGGGACGCCCGCCTCCTCCAGCCACACCGCGATGTCCAGTTCCCGGCGCGCCCGGTCGAGGAGTTCGGCGTCGCGGCCCACCTTGACGACCAGGTCACCGGTGGCGAACACGGCGTTCTCCCCGAGGGCGAGCAGTTCCGCCGACTCCGCCCGCAACCCCGCCGCGGCCAGTACGTCCCGCGCCCGTGTCTCGTCCATCCGTCCGGCCTCCCGGTCCTGACATGTCCCGCATGCCCGTGTATCGCCACCGCGCACGGCGTCGACTTCGCGCCATCGCCCGGCCAGTCTCGCATTCCCACAGGTGGGCCGGTGTGCGCGCTGCCTTGACGGCGCATACCCCCTTCACGACCATGACGGAGGCCCAGGCCAGGAGGGCCGGATCGTCACGAGCCGCCTGAAGGAGTCGATGACGTGACCTTGGTGACCGCGACGGAGCGGTCGGCGCGGGGCGCACCGGGCGCCGAGGGGGACCGTCGCCCTTCCGGCCGCGGGGCCTGGTTCCTGGTGCTGCCCGCCCTGATCCCCATCCTGGTGCTGAGCGTGGGACCGCTGCTGTACGGGATCCTGCTGGCCTTCACCGACGCCCAGTCGGGCCGCACCCGGGCCACCCGGTGGATCGGCGGCCTCAACTTCCAGGACCTGCTGCACGACACGCTGTTCTGGGAGTCGTTCCGCATCGGTCTGGTGTGGGCGGTCGGCGTGACCGTGCCGCAGTTCCTGCTCGCGCTCGGTCTCGCCCTCCTGCTGAACCAGGACCTCAGGCTGCGCTGGCTCGCCCGCGCCCTCGCGATCGTCCCGTGGGCCATGCCCGAGGTCGTCGTCGGTGTCATGTGGCGCCTCGTCTACAACCCGGACGCCGGTGTCCTCAACGAGACCCTGCGCACCCTCGGCCTCGGCGACGGCCGGGACTGGCTCAGCGGTCTGTCCACCGCCCTGCCCGCCGTGATCGTCGTCGGCGTGTGGGCCGGGATGCCGCAGACCACGGTCACCCTGCTCGCCGGCCTCCAGAACACCCCGCGCGAACTCCACGAGGCGGCCGCGATGGACGGCGCCGGCGCCTGGCGCAGATTCCGCACGGTCACCTGGCCCGCCCTCAGACCGGTGGCGCTCGCGATCACCGCGCTCAACTTCATCTGGAACTTCAACTCGTTCGCCCTGGTGTACGTGCTGACCAGCGGCGGACCCGGCGGCCGCACCCGCCTGCCGATGCTCTTCGCCTACGAAGAGGCCTTCCGCTACGGCCAGTTCGGCTACGCCGCCGCGATGGGACTGGTGATGGTCGCGGTGATCTCCCTCCTCCTCGCCCTCTTCCTGGTGGGGCGCCTCAAGGACCGGACGGGAGGCGAGCGGGCATGAGGACCAGCACCGCGGGCCGCGTCGGCCAGTACGCCGCCCTCCTCGCCTATCTCGTCTTCCTCGCCTTCCCGTTCCTCTGGCTGGTCTCCACCGCCTTCAAGTCCCCGCGGGAACTGGGCAGTCTGCACCCCACCTGGATCCCCCGGGACCCGACCCTCGACAACTTCCGCCAGGCCTTCGACGAACAGCCCCTGCTGCGCGCGGCCGGGAACTCCCTGCTCGCCGCGCTCGCCGCCGCGGTGATCGCCGTACTGATCGCCACCCCGCTCGCCTACGTCACGGCCCGCCACCGCACCCGGCTGGCGAAGGCGGCCACGGGCTGGGTGGTGGTCAGCCAGGCGTTCCCGCTCGTGCTGGTGATCATCCCGCTGTTCCTGGTGCTGAAGAACCTGCGGCTGATCAACTCCCTCGCGGGCCTGGTGATGGTGTACGTCGTGTGGGCGCTGCCGTTCGCCCTGTGGATGCTGGTCGGATACGTCCGTGCCGTGCCGACCGAGCTGGAGGAGGCGGCGGCCGTCGACGGGGCCGGGGGGCTGCGGACGCTCGTGTCGGTGACGGCCCCGCTGCTCGCGCCGGGGATCGTGGCGACGGCCCTGTTCGCGTTCATCACGGCGTGGAACGAGTTCTTCTTCGCGCTGGTGCTGTTGAAGACCGCGGACAAACAGACCCTGCCGGTCGTGCTCACCCACTTCATCGGCGCGGAGGGGGTCGCCGACCTCGGCCCGCTCGCGGCGGCCGCCTTCCTCGCCACCCTGCCCTCGCTGGTCGTCTTCGCGCTCATCCAACGCCGTATCACGGGAGGCATGTTGACCGGGGCGGTGAAGAGCTGATGCGCGCACGCCGGCTCGCGGGAGCCCTTCTCCTCCTGCTCCTCGCCGGATGCACCGGCACGGGCGCGTCCGAGGACGGTCGCGTCACCCTGCGCTTCCAGTCCCTCGCCTGGCAGGAGGAGTCCGTCGAGGCCAACCAGGAACTAGTGAAGGAGTGGAACGCCACCCACCCGGACGTCAAGGTCGAGTATGTGCAGGGCAGTTGGGACAGCGTCCACGACCAACTGCTGACCTCGTTCGAGGGCGGCGAGGCGCCGGACGTCATCCACGACGCCTCCGACGACCTCGCGGACTTCGCCTACGGCGGCTATCTCGCCGACCTCACGGACCTGCTCCCCGCCCGGCTGAGGTCGGACATCCCGCAGCGGAGCTGGGACACCACCACCTTCGGTGACGGCGTCTACGGCGTGCCCTTCCTCCAGGAGCCGCGGGTCCTCGTCGCCAACGCCGCCTGGCTGAAGGAGTCGGGCGTGCGCATCCCGACCGCCGAACACCCGTGGAGCTGGCCGGAGTTCCGCAGGATCACCGGGCAGCTCAGCGGCGCCGGCAAGTACGGCGTGGCCTGGCCGCTCAAGGAGCCCGTCTCCGCGACCCTCAACCTGTCCCTGTCGGCGGGCGGACAGCTCTTCCACCGCGGTGCCGACGGCAAGGTCGCCATCCGCTTCGAGAAGGCCGACGAGACCGTGCCCCGCACCATCCACGACCAGGCGAACACCGACCGCAGCGCCTCGCCGACCACGCTCGGCAGCGGCGGCTCCGACACCCTGCCCGGATTCTTCGGCGGACGGTACGCGATGGTCCCGCTCGGGTTCTCCTACCGCCAGCAGATCGCCCAGCAGGCGCCGAAGGGCTTCCGCTGGCAGGTGCTGCCCGCCCCGGCCGGCGCCGACGGGCTCGCCCAGGGAGTCAGTCCGCAGACGCTGTCCGTCGCCGAGGACAGCCCGCACAAGAAGGAGGCGGTCGAGTTCGTCGACTTCCTCCTGCGGCCGCGGAACATGGTCCGACTCGCCCTCGGGGACTGGATGCTGCCCACCGGGACCGAGGCACTGAAGGACCCCGCCCTGCGCACCGCCAAGGACGGCTGGGCGACCGGGACCGCGCTCGCCCCCCACCTCCGGCCGGCGCCCGCGCAGTCCGTCCGCGGCTACCCCGAGTGGAAGGACAAGGTCGCCACCCCCGCCTTCCAGGAGTACTACAGCGGGGCGATCGGCCTCGACGAGCTGCGCGAACGCTTGGAGGACGACGGGAACCTGGTGCTCGCCCGGTACCAGCGCTAAACGGACGGCACCGGGCACCAGTCAAATAAGTTGCACGAGACGTCTCGTCTCGTGCAGTCTGTCGACCATGCCTTCACACATCGCCATGTTCTCCATCGCCGCCCACGGCCACGTCAACCCCAGCCTGGAGGTGATCCGCGAGCTCGTGGCACGCGGGCACCGGGTCACCTACGCCGTCCCGCCCCTGTTCGCCGAGAAGGTCGCCGAGACCGGGGCCGAGGTGAAACCGTGGAACTCGACGCTTCCCGGACCCGACGACGACCCGTCCGCCTGGGGCACCGAACTCCTCGACCACGTCGAGCCCTTCCTCGCCGACGCGATGCAGGCCCTGCCGCAGCTCGCCGAGGCGTACGACGGTGACGAACCGGACCTCGTCCTGCACGACATCACCGCCTACCCGGCCCGCGTCCTCGCCCACCGCTGGGGCGTGCCCGCGATCTCCCTCTCGCCGAACCTGGTCGCCTGGGAGGGCTACGAGGAGGAGGTGGCCGAACCCCTGTGGGCCGAGCCGAAGAGCACCGCCCGCGGGCAGGCCTACTACGCCCGCTTCCACGGCTGGCTGCGGGAGAACGGCATCGACCTGCACCCCGATGCCTTCGTCGGGCGCCCCGACCGCTCCCTCGTGCTGATCCCCAGGGCGCTCCAGCCGAACGCCGACCGGGTCGACGACAGCGTGTACACCTTCGTCGGCGCCTGCCAGGGGGACCGCGGCGCACAGGGGGAGTGGACGCGGCCGGCCGGGGCCGAGAAGGTGGTCCTCGTCTCCCTCGGCTCCTCCTTCACCAAGCGGCCCGACTTCTACAAGGAGTGCCTGAGGGCCTTCGGCGACCTGTCCGGTTGGCACCTCGTGCTCCAGATCGGCAGGCACGTCGACCCGGCCGAGCTCGGCTCCGTACCGGACAACGTCGAAGTGCGCTCCTGGGTACCGCAGTTGGCGGTCCTCCGGCAGGCCGACCTGTTCGTCACGCACGCCGGCGCCGGCGGCAGCCAGGAGGGCCTTGCGACCGCCACCCCGATGATCGCCGTACCGCAGGCCGTGGACCAGTTCGGCAACGCCGACATGCTCCAGGGCCTCGGGGTCGCCCGCCGGATCGACACCGAGGACGCGACCGCCGGGGCGCTGCGGGAGGCCGCCCTCGCGCTCGTCGACGACCCCGAGGTGGCCCGCCGGCTCAAGGAGGTGCAGGCGGGGATGGCCCAGGAGGGCGGCACGCGCAGGGCCGCCGACCTCGTCGAGGCGCATCTGCGCGCATGAGAGAGGGCCCGTTGGCACCCCGGTGGCCAACGGGCCCTCAGTACTGGGGGGTTCGGTCCCGCCCGGCGGGGGTCAGACCCTCAGCGGCGCACCCTCGTCGTCCCGGGCCGCGGGCGCGGCCACGGCGTCCGGAGCCTCGTCGTGGGTGAGGTCGGGCAGCCTGTGCAGCCACTTCGGCAGGTACCAGTTGCGCTCGCCGAGCAGTGCCATGACCGCCGGGAGCAGCACGCCCCGGATGATCGTCGCGTCGATGAGCACCGCGGCCGCGAGGCCCACGCCCATCTGCTTCATGGACTGCATGGACAGCGTCCCGAAGATCGCGAACACGGCGACCATGATGACGGCGGCGCTGGTGACGACACCGGCCGTGGTGACCACCCCGTGCTGGATCGCGTCCTTGGTGCTGCGGCCCCGCAGGTGCGCCTCACGGATCCGCGAGACCACGAACACGTGGTAGTCCATCGACAGGCCGAACAGGATCACGAAGAGGAACAGCGGCAGCCAGGTGATGATGGCGCCGACGCCCTCCGCGCCCACCAGGGAGGCGCCCCAGCCGTGCTGGAAGACCGCGACGAGGATGCCGTAGGCGGCGCCCACCGACAGCAGGTTGAGCACGATCGAGGTGATCGCCACCGTCAGCGAGCGGAACGACAGCAGCATCAGCACGAAGGCGAAGACCACGACGAACGCGAACACCGGGACGACCGCTCCCGCCAGTTGGTCGTTGAAGTCCTTGGAACCGGCGACCTGTCCGGTGATCGGCGCCTCCACCCCGTCGACCTTGCCGAGCGTGGCCGGACGCACCTCGTCGCGCAGCTTGTCCAGGCTCGCCCCCGCCTTGTCCAGGTCGGAACCGCCCACCAGCGGGACGTACACGAAGGCCAGGTTCTGCGCGTCGTGCAGCTTGATCTCGACCGGGCCCCGCGAGGCGCCCGAGGAGATCGCCTTCGCCTTGAAGTCGGCCAGCGCGCCGGTGACTTCAGGAGCGTTGATGTCGGCCGCCTTGACGACCACCTCGGCCGGCTCGGTGCCGCCCGGGAAGGCGTCGTTGACCCGGTTGTACGTCTGCACGATCGGCAGCGAGTCGCCGAACTCCTGGTCCAGGGTGAGGTTCTGCGTCTTCATGCCGAGCGCGGGGGCCGCGACGGCGAGCAGCACGCCGGCCGCGATCACGACCGAGACGACGGGCTTTGCGAGCACGCCCTTCAGCACGGCGGTCCAGAAGCGGCTCTCCCGGTTGACGCCCCGCTTGCGGCGCAGCTGGCTCTCCGGGTGCAGGAAGGGGATCTTGCCCTTCTCGACCCGCTCGCCCAGCAGCGACAGCAGCGCGGGCAGCACGGTCACGGAGCCGACCATGGCGACCGCCACGACCATCAGCGAGGCCAGGCCCATCGCCTCGAACTCGGCGAGCCCGGTGAACAGCATGCCCGCCATCGCCACGCACACCGTGACACCGGAGACGATGATCGCGCGGCCACTGGTGGCGGCGGCGATCCGCAGGGCCGTCTGCGAGTCCCGGCCGGCCTGCCGCTCCTCGCGCTCCCGGCGCAGGTAGAACAGGCAGTAGTCGACCCCCACGGCCAGACCGACCAGCAGCATCACGGAGTTGGCGGTGTCGCTCATCGGCATCACATGGCTGACGACGCCCATCAGGCCCATCGTCGCCATGATCGCGCTGACGGCCAGCAGCACCGGCAGCAGCGCCGCGACCAGCGCGCCGAAGGCGATCAGCAGGATGCCGAGGGCCACCGGCACCGCGGAGAGCTCCGCCTTCTTGAAGTCGTCGCCGAACGCGTCGTCGAACGTCTTCATCATGCTGGCGCCGCCGATCTCCTCGATCCGCAGCGACCCGTGCTCCTTCTGCACCCCCTCGACGGCCTTCAGCACCGGCTCGACCCGCTCGCCCGCGGTGTCCGCGTCACCGCGCATGTCGAACTGCACGAGCGCGCTGCGGCCGTCCTTGGAGATGGTCCTCGTGTCGTACGGCGAGGTGACGTCGGTGACCTTGCCGGTGCCCTCGACCGCCTTCACGACCGCGGCGACGGCCGCCCTGAAGTCGGCGTCGGTCGCCTTGCCGCCGGAGTCCCGGGCCTGGATCAGCACCGACTCACTGGCCGGCTCGTCGATCCCGGCGTCCTCGATGATCTTGGCGGCGGTGTGGGTCTCCCCCTTGAGCTGGTCGCTGTCCTTGACGTCGACCCGGCCCGCCGCCGAGCCGAGTCCCATCGCCAGGACGACGAACAGCACCCAGATACCGACGGCAGCCCATCGGTGCCGTGCGCTCCAGCCGCCGGCCCTGGCGGCCAGGCCACGCACCCTTGTGTCTCCGTTCCGCATGACGGGCTTGCCCCCTCGTGAGCGGTGACAGCCCCCTGCCGTCACCTTTCGTTTCGAAGGTATGAGCTGGATAAACCCGTCTCGTCGTGCTGTCCGGTGAAGTACGGGGGCCGCCGGCTCCTCCCAAGGGACCGCGCGCCCTCCGCACTGGGGAGGATCGTGACCCTTACATCTAACAGACCTTGTGCGGGGAGGTGATCGGGGTCCGCGCCGGCCCCGTCCTAGGGTGGGGCCATGACGACGACGTACGCGGCGCTGCTGCGCGGAATCAACGTCGGCGGCAGCAGGAAGGTCCCCATGGCCGACCTGCGCACGCTGATGGAAGGCCTCGGCCACGACGGTGTCCGCAGCTACCTCCAGAGCGGGCAGGCCGTCTTCACCGCCGACCACGGCGACGAGGACTCCCTGGCCGCCGAGCTCACGGACGCGATCGAGACGCGGTTCGGCTTCCCGGTCGACGTGATCGTCCGCGACCACGCCTACCTGAAGGCGATCGCCGACGACTGTCCCTTCCCGGCCGCCGAACTGGAGGGCAGGCAGCTCCACGTCACCTACTTCTCCGCCCCCGTCGGCGAGGACCGCTACGCGGAGATCGACCGGACCGCCTACCTCCCCGAGGAGTTCCGCCTCGGCGACCGCGCCCTGTACCTGTACGCCCCGAACGGACTCGGCCGCTCCAAGCTCGCCGAGCACCTGTCCAAACCGCGGCTGAACAAGGGCGTGATCGCCACCAGCCGCAACTGGAACACCGTCGTCAAGCTGGTGGAGATGACCGGTGAGTGACCACGACCCCGCGGTGCGGGCCGCCGTCGAGGGCGAGTCACGGCTCCTCGACCCCGCCGTACGCGCCTCGCCCGAGCTGGTGGGCGCGCTGCTGCACCCCGAGTTCCACGAGTTCGGCGCGTCCGGACGGTACTGGGACCGCACGTCCGTCATCGCCGCCCTCGCCGGGGCCACCGACGAGGGGGCCGGGCCCATCAAGGCGTCGGGGATGAAGGGGGTCCTGCTCGCGCCGGACGTCGTCCACCTCACCTTCGACACCGAGCACGACGGCAGCCGGGCGCACCGCAGTTCGCTGTGGCGGCGCACGGCGAGCGGCTGGCTGCTCTGGTTCCACCAGGCGACACCGTTCGCCGGATGACGGTGTGCGAGGCTCCTCCCATGCGTTACGTCATCATCGGGGCCGGAGCGGTCGGCGGGGCCGTCGGCGGGCGGCTCGCCGAGGCGGGGCACGAGGTCGTCCTGGTCGCGCGCGGCGCACACCTCCAGGCCCTCAGGGACGGCGGACTGCGGCTGCGCGTGCCGGAGGGCGAGTTCACCCACCGGCTCCCGGTCGTGGACGGCCCGGCCGGACTCGGCGTCCTGCGCGCCGACGACGTGCTCGTCCTCGCCGTGAAGACCCAGGACACCGAAGGCGCCCTCGACGCCTGGGGGCCCGCCCCGGTCGAGGGCGGCGGCACGGCGGCCGAGCGGCTGCCGCTGCTGTGCGCGCAGAACGGCGTGGCGGGGCAGCGCATGGCCCTGCGCCGCTTCCGGCACGTCCACGGCGTCTGCGTCTGGCTGCCGGCGACCTTCGTGGAACCCGGTGTCGTCAGCGCCGCCTGCGCCCCGCTCACCGGCATGCTGCACCTCGGCCGCTACCCGCACGGCACCGACGCGATCCTGCACCGGATCGCCGCCGACCTGGAGAAGTCCAGGTTCGAGGCGCCGGTCGTGGCGGACGTGACGCGCTGGCAGTACGCGAAGCTGCTCACCAACCTCGGCAACGCCCTGATGGCCCTGAGCGGCCCCGACGACGGCGGGGCGGACAGCGCGTCCCTGCGCCGGCGGGTCCGCGCGGAGGGCGAGGCGGTGCTCGACGCGGCCGGGATCGCGTACGCGAGCGTCGAGGAACAGCGCACGACCCGCGGCGACAAGGTCACCGCCGTCCCGCTCGACGGCGTCCCGGTCGGCGGCTCCTCCTGGCAGTCCCTCGCCCGCGCCACCGGCACCATCGAGACCGACTACCTCAACGGCGAGATCGCCCTCCTGGGCCGTCTGCACGGCGTCCCGACGCCGCTGAACGAGCTCCTCCAGAGGCTGGCCAACACCTTCGCCCGTGAGCGCAGGGCGGCCGGTTCGCTGCCGCTGGGGGAGCTGGCACGGCTGGCCGACGAGGCCGTGGCGGCCGCCGAGGGGTGACCCCTACGCGCTCACCGTCAGCCGCAGCAGCCCCCGCGCCGCCGCCGCGTCGTACCGGCGCAGCAGCACCCGGGCCACCTCCGGCGCGGGACCCAGCACATCGGCGAGGACGTCCGCCTCGGCCGCGCCGCGCGCGATCCGGTCGGGCAGGAACCCGGGGGCGAGGACGTACGGCGCCACGGCCACCTTCGCGCAGCCCATGGCCCGCAGTTCCCGTACCGCGTCCTCGGTGCGGGGCAGGGCCGCGGAGGCGAACGCAGGCCGCACGGCGCACCAACCGGTGCCCCGCCACTCCCGCGCGATGTCAGCGATCACTGCGATCGCCTCCGGGTCGGTGGACCCCGCCGAGGCCAGCACGACCCCGGTCGAGGACTTGTCGGCGGGCGTCAACCCCGCCTCGTACAGCCGTCGTTCGAGCGCGGACAGGAGCAGCGGGGACGGGCCCAGCACCTCCGCCTGGCGGATGCGCAACCGCGACGGCGCGTCCCTGAGGACCGCGGGGATGTCCGCCTTCGCGTGGAACGCCCGCGTCAGCAGCAGCGGCAGCGCCACGACGTCCCGGACGCCCTCCGCCGCGAGCGACTCCAGCACCCCTTGCACGGACGGGATGTTGAAGTCCAGGAAGCCTGTCTCCACCCGTACGTCAGGGCGCAGCGAGCGCACCCGGCGGACCAGGGCGTGCACCGTCGCGGCGTGCCGCGGGTCGCGGCTGCCGTGGGCGATGACCAGGAGGACGGGCTTCACGGACCTCAGCCCCTCACCAGCAGACCGCGGCTGCGCAGCACCCACCGCTCCAGCGGGCTGAAGATCAGCAGGTCGATCGCGATGCCGACGAACAGGATGAGCAGGATCGCCTCGAACACCATCGCCATGTCGCTGGCGGTGCGGCCGTTCTCCAGCAACTGGCCGAGGCCCACGCCCAGGTCGGGGAACTGGGCGATGATCTCCGCGGCCATCAGCGAGCGCCAGGAGAACGCCCAGCCCTGCTTGAGACCCGCCACGTAGCCGGGCAGCGCGGCCGGCAGGGTGACGTGCCAGATGCCCTTGACGCCCGTCGCGCCCATCGTGCGGCCGGCCCGCAGGAACAGCGGCGGCACCTGGTCGACGCCGGACACCAGGCCGTTGGCGATGGAGGGGACCGCGCCGAGCAGGATCACCGCGTACATCATGGAGTTGTTCAGGCCCAGCCAGATCACGGCCGGCGGCACCCACGCCACCGACGGCAGCGACTGCAGGCCCGACAGGATCGGTCCGATGGCCGCCCGGACGAACTTCACCCGGGCCACGATCAGACCCAGCGGGGTGCCGATGAGCAGGGCGAAGAAGAAGCCGAGCAGACCGCGCGAGACGCTGGTCCAGATGTAGCCGAGCAGGTCGCCCTGGAGCCAGGCCTCCTTGAACGTGGCGCCCACGGCCGCCGGGGAGGGCAGCTTGGACGGGTCGTCGACGACGGGGTAGAGCAGCGACCAGACCGCGAGGACCACCGCGAGCGCGACGACCGGCGGCAGGATCTTGTTGACCAGGGTCTGCCGGAACGGCGGGCGGCCGGTGGCCTGGGTCTCCAGCGCGTCGAGGCCCGCCTCTACGCTCCCGGCGTCCTGGGCCGGTGTCGTGTCAGTGCTGGCCATGGCGGCGGATCTCCCCACGCAGTTCTTCGGTGATCTCACGGGCCAGTTCGGCCACGGGCGCGTCCTCGATGCGGCGCGGCTGCGGAATGTCGACCGTCCACTCGCGCGCGATCCGGCCGGGGCGCGAGGACAGCAGGATCACGCGCTGCGCGAGCCGTACCGCCTCCCGCACGTTGTGCGTGACGAACAGGACGGACAGGCCGGTCTCCGCCCAGATCCTGGTGATCTCGTCGTGCAGCACGTCCCGCGTGATGGCGTCGAGGGCCGCGAACGGCTCGTCCATCAGCAGCAGGCCGCTCTCCTGGGCGAGCGCGCGGGCCAGGGCCACGCGCTGGCGCATACCGCCCGACAGCTCGTGCACCCGCTTGCCGTACGCGCCCTTCAGCCGGACCAGCTCCAGCAGCTCCTCGGCCTTGCCGCGCCGGTCGGGCTTGGGCACCCCCCTGAGCTTCAGGGCGAGTTCGATGTTCTTGCCCGCGGTCAGCCACGGGAAGAGGGCGTGCTCCTGGAACATCAGGGCGGGGCGGCCGTCCGTGGTGATGGCACCCGTGCTGGGCCGGTCAAGCCCCGCCACCAGGTTGAGCAGCGTGGACTTGCCGCAGCCCGAGGCCCCCAGGAGGGTGACGAACTCGCCCGGCGCGACATCGATGCTGACGTCGTCCAGGACGAGCTGCTGTCCGCCCGGTCCCGCGAAGGACTTCGAGACGTGGTCGAGCCGCGCGGCGTACTCCACCGTCTCGTCGGCCTTGGCGAGCGTCGTGGTCGTGGCCATGGTCGTCACCTCCTGGGAACTCATCGGGAACGGGTCAGCTCGTGCCGAGACCGGCGGCGTCGACGGCGGACCCGCCCTGTGCCTTGAGGACCTTGTTGAGGAGCGTGAGGTCGTAGATCCCGTTCAGGTCGGGCTTCTCCAGCAGGCCGGCCTTGACCGCGTGCTCCGCCTCGGTGTCGAGCGTGGCGGCCAGCGGGTCGTCGGTGAACTGGATCGACTTCCACGCCGGGTCGAGCACGGCCGCCGGGAGCGCCTTGCCGGAGTCCGCCTCGAGCTGCTTGTTCGCCGCGGCCTTCGCCGCGTCCGGGTTGGCGTTGATCCACTGGTTGGCTTCCACCGACGCCTTCAGGACGGCCTCGACCGCCTTCGGGTGCTCCTTGAGGAAGTCCTGCCGCACGATGATGTTCGTGATCACGAACTTCTTGTCCGGCCACAGCGACGACTCGTCGAGGAGCACCTTGGCGCCCTCGGCGACCAGCTTCGACGCGGTCGGCTCCGGCACCCACGCGCCGTCGACGGAACCGGACTTGTAGGCGTCCGGGGTGATCTTGTTGTCGGTGCGGACGACGGTGACGTCACCCTTGCCGCTCTGCGCGTCGACCTTCCAGCCCTGGTCGGCGATCCAGTTGAGGAACGCCACGTCCTGCGTGTTGCCGAGCTGCGGGGTCGCGATCTTCTTGCCCTTGACGTCCTTCAGGGACTTGATCTTGTCCGGGTTGACGACCAGCTTCACCCCGCCGGACGCGGAACCGCCGATGATCTTCAGGCTCTTGCCGCCCGACTTGACGTAGCCGTTGATCGCGGGCGAGGGGCCGATCCAGCCGATGTCGATCGACTTGGAGTTGAGGGCCTCGATCTCGGACGGGCCGGCGTTGAAGGTCGCGTACGAGGCCTTGGTGGCCCCGAGCTCCTTCTGGAAGAAACCCTTGTTCACCCCGACGAGCGCGGTGCCGTGGGTCAGGTTGCCGAAGTAGCCGATCCTGACGGAGTCGAGACCGTCGATCTTCTTGGCCCCGGCGGCGACCTTGACGGCGCCGTCGTCCTTCGCCTGGGAGCCGTAACCGCAGGCGGCGAGGGTGAGCAGAGGGAGCGCGGCCATGACCGCGAAGGTGCGTCGAAGAGCGGAGGGAGCAGGCACGGGAGGTGTTCCTCTCGGAGGCCCGGCGGTCACGGTCTCTCAGGTCGTGGCCGGGAGGTCGGCAGGTCTGCGTCTACGGCGGTGGGGGGTGAGGGCGCGCATGCGGTGCGCGTACGTCAGCGCACACATCGCGCCACTCCGCCCTGCCCGCTGCCGAGCGCGCCGCTGCCCACTCGGCCGCCCTCCTTCGCGAACGTGGACCAGTAGTCGGTGGGGTTCATGTCAGAAGTCCCACCCGTCGTCCCCGGACTCGTCCTTGACGGGCTCCGGGGACGCGAACGACTCGCCGACCATGCCCGCGGTGAGCGTGGTGCCGTCGTTCGGGTCGATGAGGATGAACGAACCGGTGCGCCGCGAGTCCGAGTAGGAGTCGACGGGCAGCGGCTCCGCGGTACGGATCTTCACGCGGCCGATGTCGTTGGCCACGAGCTGTCCCGGGTGCGGGTGCAGGGACAGGTCGGCGAGCGTGAGCCGGGACGGGATGTCCTTGACGATCGCCTTGACCGTACGGGTGCCGTGCTTGAGCAGAACCCGGTGGCCCACGGTCAGCGGGGCGTCGGCCACGTGGCAGACGGTCGCCTCGATGTCCTGGGTGGTCGGCGGGGCGTCCTTGCTGGGCACCAGCAGGTCGCCGCGCGAGATGTCGATGTCGTCCTCCAGGAGGATCGTCACCGACTGGGTCGTCCAGGCCACGTCGACCGGCTCGCCGAGCAGGTCGATACCGGCGATCTTCGTGGAGCGGCCCGAGGGCAGCACCGTGACCTGCTCGCCGACCCGGAACGAACCGGCGGCGATCTGACCGGCGTAGCCCCGGTAGTCGGGGTGCTCGGCGGTCTGCGGCCGGATCACGTACTGCACGGGCAGCCGCGCGTGGCAGTGGGACAGGTCGTGGGTGACCGGGACCGTCTCCAGGTGCTCCAGGACGGTCGGGCCGCCGTACCAGTCCATGTTCGCGGACGGCTCCACGACGTTGTCCCCGGCGAGCGCCGAGATCGGGATCGCGGTGACCTCCGGGACGCCCAGCTCCAGCGCGTACGCCGTGAACTCCTCGGCGATCGCGGCGAAGACGGACTCCTGGTAGTCGACCAGGTCCATCTTGTTGACCGCGAGGACCACGTGCGGCACCCGCAGCAACGCCGCGAGGGCCGCGTGCCGGCGGGTCTGCTCCACGACACCGTTGCGGGCGTCGATCAGGATCACCGTCAGCTCGGCGGTGGAGGCACCCGTCACCATGTTGCGGGTGTACTGCACATGGCCGGGGGTGTCGGCGAGGATGAACCGCCGCCTGGGCGTGGCGAAGTAGCGGTAGGCCACGTCGATGGTGATGCCCTGCTCGCGCTCGGCGCGCAGGCCGTCGGTGAGCAGCGCGAGGTCGGGGGCCTCCTGGCCGCGGCTCGCGGAGGCCCGCTCGACCGCCTCCAACTGGTCCACCAGGACCGACTTGGAGTCGTGCAGCAGCCGGCCCACCAGGGTCGACTTGCCGTCGTCGACCGAACCCGCGGTGGCGAACCGCAGCAGCGTCGTCTCGGAGAGTTCCGTGGTCGTGCTCATGCTTAGAAGTACCCCTCGCGCTTGCGGTCTTCCATCGCGGCCTCGGACATCTTGTCGTCGGCGCGGGTGGCACCGCGCTCGGTGAGCCGGGAGGCGGCGATCTCCGTGATCACCTTCTCGATGCTGTCGGCGTCGGAGTCGACGGCACCCGTGCAGGACATGTCACCGACCGTGCGGTAGCGCACCAGGCGCTTCTCGACGCTCTCGCCGTCCTTCGGCCCGCCCCACTCACCGGCCGTCAGCCACATGCCGCTGCGCGAGAACACCTCCCGCTCGTGCGCGAAGTAGATCTCCGGCAGCTCGATCCCCTCCCGGGCGATGTACTGCCAGACGTCCAGCTCGGTCCAGTTCGACAGCGGGAAGACGCGGACGTGCTCACCCGGCGCGTGGCGGCCGTTGTACAGGTTCCACAGCTCGGGGCGCTGGCGGCGCGGGTCCCACTGCGAGAACTCGTCGCGCAGCGAGAACACCCGCTCCTTGGCCCGGGCCTTCTCCTCGTCCCGGCGCCCGCCGCCGAACACCGCGTCGAACTTCTCCGCCTGGATCTTCTCCGTCAGCGGCAGCGTCTGCAGCGGGTTGCGGGTACCGTCCGGGCGCTCCTTGAGCACCCCGCGGTCGATGTAGTCCTGCACGGACGCCACATGGAGACGCAGACCGTGCTGCGCGACCACCCGGTCGCGGTACTCAAGGACCTCGGGGAAGTTGTGCCCGGTGTCCACGTGCAGCAGCGAGAACGGGATCGCCGCGGGCGCGAAGGCCTTCAGCGCCAGATGCAGCATGACGATCGAGTCCTTGCCGCCGGAGAACAGGATCACCGGCCGCTCGAACTCACCCGCCACCTCACGGAAGATGTGCACCGCCTCGGACTCCAGCGCGTCCAGGTGCGAGAGGGCGTACGGAGCCTCCGTGCCCTCCTCCACCTTGGCAACGGTCGTCGTCATGCCAGTCCCCTCTCGGTGAGCAGCGCGTGAACCGCGGCCGCGGACTCCTGGACGGTCTGGTTCTGCGACTCGATCCGCAGATCGGGCGACTCGGGCTCCTCGTACGGGTCGTCGACCCCGGTCAGCCCGGACAGTTCACCCGCCGCCTGCTTGGCGTACAGGCCCTTCACATCACGTACGGAGCACACCTCGACCGGGGTCGCCACATGGATCTCCAGGTACGCGGCGCCGCTGTCCTGGTGGCGCTTGCGCACCGCGTCCCGGCTGTCGGCGTACGGCGCGATGACCGGGACCAGCGCCTTGACGCCGTTGCGGGCGAGCAGTTCGGCGAGGAAGCCGATGCGCTGCACGTTGGTGTGCCGGTCCTCGCGGCTGAAGCCGAGGCCCGCGGAGATGAACTCGCGGATCTCGTCGCCGTCGAGCACCTCGACGCGGTGGCCCTCCTCGCGCAGCCTGCCGGCCAGCTCGTACGCGATGGTGGTCTTGCCGGCACTCGGCAGACCCGTGAGCCAGACGGTGGCTCCGGTCGTCACGTGCAACTCCTCGGTAGATGTCGTCATCCGTGCAGCCCGCACTCGGTCTTCGCACGGCCCGCCCAGCGGCCGGCGCGTGCGTCCTCGCCCTCCAGGACACGGCGGGTGCAGGGGGCGCAGCCGACGGAGGCGTAGCCGTCCATCAGCAGGGGGTTGGTCAGGACGCCGTGCTCGGTGACGTACACGTCCACGTCGTCCTGGGTCCAGCGGGCGATGGGGGAGACCTTGACCTTCTGCCGCTTCTCGTCCCAGCCGACGACCGGGGTGTTCGCCCGGGTCGGGGACTCGTCGCGGCGCAGCCCGGTCGCCCAGGCCAGGTAGTCCTTCAGGCCCCGCTCCAGCGGCTCGACCTTGCGCATCTTGCAGCACAGGTCGGGGTCGCGGTCGTGCAGCTTCGGGCCGAACTCCGCGTCCTGCTCGGCGACCGTCCGCGTCGGCGACAGCGTGATGACGTTGACGTCCATCACGGCCTCGACCGCGTCCCGGGTGCCGATGGTCTCCTCGAAGTGGTAGCCGGTGTCGAGGAAGACGACGTCCACGCCCTTCATCACGCGGGACGCCAGATGGGCGACCACCGCGTCCTCCATCGAGGAGGTCACGCAGAAGCGCTTGCCGAAGGTGTCGACCGCCCACTGGAGGATCTCGAGGGCGGAGGCGTCCTCCAGGTCGCGGCCCGCCTGCTCGGCGAGTGCCTTGAGATCGTCGGTGGTGCGCTCTTCCTGAATCGCGGTCATATCTCGTCTCCCCCTGCGTCGTTGTGCTGAAGGCCACGGGCGAGCAGCCCGAGGAACTTCAACTGGAATGCGCGGTTGCAGGCCGCGCATTCCCACGCGCCGTGGCCCTGCTCGGACGGGCGCAGGTCCTCGTCGCCGCAGTAGGGGCAGTAGAAGGGGGCGGCGCGCTCGCTCATGAGAGGGCCTCCTCCGAGGCGCGCGTGGCCCAGGCGGCGAAGCGCTCGCCCTCCTCGCGCTCGGCCTGGTAGCGCTTGAGGACCCGCTCGACGTAGTCGGGCAGTTCCTCGGCGGTGACCTTCAGGCCGCGCACCTTGCGGCCGAACCCGGCCTCCAGGCCGAGCGCGCCGCCCAAGTGCACCTGGTAGCCCTCGACCTGCTCGCCGCGCTCGTCGAGGACGAGCTGGCCCTTGAGACCGATGTCCGCCACCTGGATACGGGCGCAGGCGTTCGGGCAGCCGTTGAGGTTGATGGTGAGCGGCTCGTCGAAGTCCGGGATGCGGCGCTCGAGTTCGTCGATCAGGGAGGAGCCGCGCTGCTTGGTCTCGACGATGGCGAGCTTGCAGTACTCGATGCCGGTGCAGGCCATGGTGCCGCGCCGGAAGGGCGAGGGCCTGGCCGTGAGGTCCAGCGCCTCCAGGGCCTCGACCAGCGGCTGGACCTGCTCCTCCTGGACATCGAGGATGATCATCTTCTGTTCGACGGTGGTCCGGACCCGGCCCGAGCCGTGCGCCTCGGCGACCTCGGCGATCTTCGTCAGCGTGGTGCCGTCGACACGGCCGACGCGCGGGGCGAAACCGACGTAGAAGAGGCCGTCGTTCTGGCGGTGCACGCCGACGTGGTCGCGCCAGCGGCCCGAGGGGTCGGCGGGCGCGGGGCCGTCGACCATCTTCCGCTTCAGGTAGTCGTCCTCCAGGACCTGGCGGAACTTCTCCGGACCCCAGTCGGCGACGAGGAACTTCAGACGGGCGCGGTTGCGCAGCCGGCGGTAGCCCCAGTCGCGGAAGATGCCGACCACGCCGGCCCACACCTCGGGCACCTCCGCCAGCGGCACCCAGGCGCCCAGCCGCACACCGAGCTTCGGGTTGGTGGACAGGCCGCCGCCGACCCAGAGGTCGAAGCCGGGGCCGTGCTCGGGGTGCTCGACACCGACGAAGGCGATGTCGTTGATCTCGTGGACCACGTCCAGGAGCGGGGAGCCGGAGATCGCCGTCTTGAACTTGCGGGGCAGGTTGGAGAACTCCTTGCTGCCGATGTACCGCTCGTGGATCTCGTCGATCGCCCAGGAGCCGTCGATGATCTCGTCCTCGGCGATGCCGGCGACCGGCGAGCCGATGACGACACGCGGGCAGTCGCCGCAGGCCTCGGTGGTGGACAGGCCGACCGCCTCCAGGCGGTTCCAGATCTCCGGGACGTCCTCGATGCGGATCCAGTGGAGCTGGATGTTCTGCCGGTCGGTGATGTCGGCGCTGCCGCGCGCGAACTCCTCGGAGATCTCGCCGATCACCCGGAGCTGCTGGGTGGTGAGGCGTCCGCCGTCGATCCGCACCCGCAGCATGAAGTACTTGTCGTCCAGCTCCTCCGGCTCCAGGATCGCGGTCTTGCCGCCGTCGATGCCGGGCTTGCGCTGGGTGTAGAGGCCCCACCAGCGCATGCGGCCGCGCAGGTCGTTGGGGTCGATCGAGTCGAAGCCGCGCTTCGAGTAGATCGTCTCAATGCGTGTCCGCACATTGAGACCGTCGTCGTCCTTCTTGAACTGCTCGTTGCCGTTCAGCGGGGTGTGGTGCCCCGCGGCCCACTGACCCTCGCCGCGGTGACGGCTCACCTTGCGGCGGGGCGCTGCGGCAGCAGGGTTCTGCGGGGTGGCGGCCATGGTTCTACGTCCTTCGGGACAGGCGGAAAGCGGCTCTTACCTGCGCGTACGGGCGCACGGGAGGGCATGCGCGGCATTGCGCGGGGAGACGTGCGAGAAGATGTGTCGGGTGACGCTGCGGCTCGTCAGCGCACCGGACAGATGGCGCTGGACATGCGGCCGAGGTCGACGTGCCGCCGACTCACCAAGGCAATTCCAGTTCCAGACATGACGGAAGCGTGGCACGGCGTTCTGGACACAGTCCAGCTTTATCCGCCATGTGGACACCCTTGTCTCGACAGGCGAGACCAGGGTGTCGTTGGTCACAAAGATCGCGGGCCCTCTTGTTCCCGCAGGTCAGGCCGGGTACGCCCCAGGCCAGGGGCCGGGTGCGGGCACCTCCGCCTCCTCCTCGACCTTGGTGTCGAAGAGCTGGAAGCCACGGCGCTGGTAGTTGGCCATGGCGTGCTCGCCGTCCTTGGAGCAGGTGTGCAGCCAGACCCGCTTGGTGTCCGTCAGCCCCGGCCAGCGGTCCGCGAGGTCCCAGGCGCGGGCGGTGCCGCAGGACAGCAGGTGGCCGCCGATCCGCCGGCCGCGGAAGGCCGGGACCAGGCCGAAGTAGACGATCTCCACGACCCCGTCGTCCTGCGGTTCCAGCTCGACGTACCCGGCGGGCGTGCCGTGGTCGTAGGCCACCCAGGTCTCCACGCCCGGCCGCTCCAGGTGCTCCCGCCACCGGGCGTACGTCCAGGAGAGCCGGTCGGTCCAGCGGATGTCGCCGCCCACGGACGCGTAGAGGAAGCGGCTGAACTCGGGGGAGGGGATCTCCGCCCGGTGGATGCGGACGTCGCCCTCCGGGGGCTCGGCCGGGAGGAGGTCGGTGGGGGCGGTCTGTTCCAGGGACCAGGTGGTCACGGGGATGTTCGGCATGGAGGCCAGGGAACCATCTACCCCAGAGATCTGTCGATCGAGGCCAGCGGCAGCGCGAACAGCGCCCGGCCCGACTGGGACCACACGTCACCCGTCTGTTCCCAGTACGACAGGGACTCCGACTCGCCGCTCCAGCAGTTCCGGGTCTCGTCCGTGCCGCAGCGGGTGGCCTTCGCGGGGTTCGAGCTGTTCTGGCGCCACAGGATGCCGTGCTCGCTCTCCGTCCCGGCCGCCCGGCCCAGGTACCACTGGGAGTCGTACGACAGGACGGGGCCGGAGCCGGCGGCCTTGGTGGAGTAGGCCTCGTTCACGCGCGCGTAGCCGCCGGTGTCGGTGGCCAGGAGCCCTGCGCGGCCGGGGTCGCCGCTGAAGTCGTAGCGCCACATGCGGGCGCCGGTGTCGTCCTCACCGGAGATCCACTCGCTCGCGACCAGGCTGTCCGGGGCGGTGCTGCGGTCCAGGGAGAGGTAGTCGGGGCGGGCGGCGCCCCGCTCGTCGGACAGCCGGTAGGAACCCACGGCGGGCAGGACCCACCGGGCGCCGTGCGCCGACCAGCCGCCGTGGACCCGGCCCACCGCGCCGCTGTCGACGGTGGCCCGCTGGACGCGGTTCATGTCGTAGACGTACAGCGCGTCGCCGTCGTCGCCGCTCGCGGTGACCAGGAGCTTGTTCTGGTACCAGACCATCCCCGATACCTGGGAGACCAGGCCGCGGAAGTCGTGTCCGCCGTCGACCGGGACGGCGAGCAGGACCCAGGAGTAGGTGAGCCGGTCCAGGTCGTTGGCGTCGACGAAGGCGACCCGGGCCAGGCCCCCGTCGTCCGCCGCGGTGCCGGTGCGGCTCCACGCGGAGAGGATCACGCGGTTGGCGCCCCACAGGCCGTCGTCGTCGGCGTCCCCGGAGGTGGTGACCGCCCCGGCCCGCCAGGAGCGGGTGTCGGCGGCGTCCCAGCAGTAGGCGGCGGTGGCCGTGGGCTCCACGGGCAGGGCCGCGCGCTCACCGGCCGTGCAGTCGACCGCGTCGCGCAGGGACCGGTCCGCGGAGTCCAGGACGGCGGAGACGCCGACCGGGCGCCCCATCTCGGCGGAGAGCCGGTCGAGGGAGCTCGGCGGGACCTGGGACTCCTTGAGGCGCAGCGGGGCGGTCTCGGCTTTCGAGGTGAGCGGCTTCAGCGTCCCGGGATTGGCGGCGACCGTGGCCTGCGAGGCGCTGATCATGGTGGCGGCGGCGGTCAGCGCGAGGGCGGTCCCGGCCAGGAAGGCGCGCAGCGCTTGGCCCCGCTTGCGCCGGCGGTGTCTGCCACGTTGCTTCATACCGTCCTCCCGAGGCGGGCCAACTGCGCCTGATGATCCGTACGTTGACCGAGGAGCAGGTGGGGTGGCCCGTACAGGGATGCTACGGCAGTACGGCACGCCTGGGGACGAAGATGCTGCAATTATGCGGAAGATGCACCATGAGCGAGGGTTTTCACCCGGTCTCGCCGGCCCCGCGGGCGCCCAGCACGGCCGGCGCCGTCGAGTGCGGCAGTAGGTCGACCGGGTCGCCCGGCAGCAGGACCTCGACGTCCGCGTCCTCGCAGAAACGATACGGCCGGTGTTCCAGGAACGCCCCGAGATAGCGCCGCACCCGGGACATCTCCGCACGCACGGTCACCGTGCGGCCCGGGTCGCCGAACATGTCCTCCGCCAGGCCCGCCGCGCTGCGGCCCGCCGGGTGCAGGGCCAGCAGGTAGAGCAACTCGGCGTGCCTAGGGCTCAGTTCGTGACTCCACGTGCCCGCCCCGCCCGTCACCGTCACCGTCCAGCGGCGCGGCTGCGCGAGGTCCAGCACGATCCGGGTGGCGCCCCGCGCGCCCGGCTCGTCACCGGCGCGGATCAACCAGCCGCCCGCCAGCGGTTCCAGGACGCACAGGCCGATGGCCGGCAGCCACCGGCGGCCCGGCGAGGGCGACTTGGGCAGCGCGATCCGGTTCGTGTACGGCATTCCGGTCACCGCCGCCGTCCAGCCGTCCCGGTCCACCACCAGGGCCCGGCCGGTGAGCCGGGCGAGCACCGGCGCCGCCACCGCCCGCAGTCGCTCCAGTGAGGCCAGATGCATCTCGCGCAGCCGTGCCTCGGCCAGCTTGGCCACCGAGTCGACCCACGCGAGCGTCGCCGGATGCATGGTGTCCAGGGGGCCGCTGACGTCGACCACGCCGATCAGCCGGCCGTCGCGCGGGTCCTTGACGGGTGCGCCGGTGCAGGTCCAGGAGGTCTGCGAGCGCACGAAGTGCTCGGAGGCGAAGACCTGGACGGGGCGGCGCACCACCACCGGGGTGCCGATGCCGTTGGTGCCGACGACGTCCTCCCGCCAGTCGGCGCCCAGTTCGAAGCCGGTGCCGTCGGCCTTGCGCAGCACGGGGGAGCTGCCCTCCCGCCACAGCACACGGCCGTCGTCGTCGGCGACGACCATGATGTGGTGGGCGACGTCCGCGACCGACAGCAGCCCCTCCCTGAGCACCGGCAGGACGTGCCTGAGCTGACTGCTCTCCCGGCGTCGCTGCACCTCCTCGGGGGGCAGCAGACCTGACCGGAAGTCGTGGTCCGGGTCGACGCCGCCGCGCAGCATCCGGCTCCAGGACTCCTTGATCACGGGGCGCGGGGCGAGGGGCGCGCGCCGCCCGGACAGGGTGGCGGAGCGTATGTCGTTCAGTACCCGGGCCGCACGTGCCGTGTCCATGGTGGCTAGCTGGGTCGCATGCGTCGGCGAGAGCGGCACTGGTCCTCCCGGTCCCGGGTCCGTTGACTGTCCGTCTCATAGTGCCGGTCGTGACTCGGAGCGGCACACAGTCCACCCACAGTCGCCAGGAAGTTGCAACCCCTTGCAACCCTGGTGGTGGGGTCCGGCTTGTTTGAAACTTGGTCGAACGCCGTCTCGCAGCGGCGTGTTTCGGCCTCTGAGGGCCGCAACGGGGGTGGTGCCGTGTCGGCGCAGCACCACCCCCGTTCTCCTGCTCTCCTGCTTCTCCGCCGGGGTCCGGAAGGTCAGTCGGCGGGGCGGGCCCGCTCCACCACCGAGGCCAGGTCCAGGCTCGTGGGCAGGGTGCCGAAGGCCGAGCCGCCGTCGGTGCCCAGGCGGGACGCGCAGAAGGCGTCGGCCACCTCGGCGGGGGCGTACCGGACGAGCAGGGAGCCCTGCAGGACCAGCGCGAGCCGTTCCGTCAGGTGACGGGCCCGGCCCTCGATGCCCTCCAGATCGGCCAGTTCGGTGAGGAGGTTCTTCGTCGCCGCGTCCAGCCGGTGGTCGGCGCCCCGGGTCCGGCCGATCTCCAGGAGGTAGGCGTTCAGGGCCTGTGGCTCCCGTTGCAGGACCCTCAGCACGTCCAGGGCCTGGATGTTGCCCGCACCCTCCCAGACGGAGTTCAGCGGCGACTCGCGGACCAGCCGGGGCAGGCCCGACTCCTCCACGTAGCCGTTGCCGCCCAGGCACTCGGCGGCCTCCACCGTGAGCGGTGTGCAGCGCTTGGTGACCCAGTACTTGGCCGCCGGCACCGCGATCCTGAGGAAGGCCCGTTCCTGCTCGTCGCCGCTGTCGTAGGCGGCCGCCAGGCGCAGGCCGAGGGTGGTCGCGGCCTCGGACTCCAGGGCGAGGTCGGCCAGCACGTTGCGCATCAGCGGCTTGTCGACGAGCTTGCCGCCGAACGCCTCGCGGTGGGTGCAGTGGTGGATCGCCTGGGCGACGGCCTGGCGCATCAGCCCGGCCGAGCCGAGGACGCAGTCCAGCCGGGTCGCCGCGACCATCTCGATGATGGTGCGGACCCCGCGCCCCTCGTCGCCGACGCGGCGGGCCCAGGTGCGGTCGAACTCGACCTCGGCGGAGGCGTTGGATCGGTTGCCGAGCTTGTCCTTGAGGCGCTGGAGGAGGAACGTGTTGCGGGTGCCGTCCTCCAGGACGCGGGGGACGAGGAAGCAGGTGAGGCCGCCCGGGGCCTGGGCGAGGACCAGGAAGCCGTCCGACATGGGCGCCGAGCAGAACCACTTGTGACCGGTGAGCTCGAAGGTCTCCCCGTCGGGCAGGGCCCGGGCGGTCGTCGTGTTGGCCCGGACGTCGCTGCCGCCCTGCTTCTCCGTCATCCCCATCCCGAACAGCGCCCCGGCCTTCAGGTGGGCGGGCCGCAGCTCGCGGTCGTAGACCATGGACGTCAGCCGCGGCTCCCACTCGGCGGCCAGGTCCGGGTCGGTGCGCAGGACGGGGACGGCGGCGTGGGTCATCGACAGGGGGCAGCAGTTGCCCGCGTCGACCTGCGTCCACAGCAGGAAGGCCGCCGCTCGCCGTACGTGTCCGCCGGGGCGGGCCCAGGCCGCGGTCAGGCCGGCGGAGACGCCCTTGCCGAGCACCCGGTGCCAGGCCGGATGGAACTCGACCTCGTCGACGCGGTGGCCGTGGCGGTCGTGGGTGCGCAGCCGGGGCGGGTTCTCGTTGGCCTGCAGGCCCCACTCCTGCACCTGCGCCGAGCCGCAGGCCCGGCCCAGCGCGCCCAGCTCGCCGTGGACCTCGTCGAGCAGTTCCGGGTCGAGGTGCCGTGCGACGGCCTCCTTCAGAGCGCGGTCGGCGCCGTAGACGTCGTAGTCGATCAGGGGCGGGGGCTGGTTGGTCACGGTGTGCGTGGTGCCTGCCATGCCAGCGAAAGTACCCCGGTGCGGGGGGTCGGTCACCTCACGGACACGGAGGCGGGTACGTCGAGGTGTGACGCCTCGACGGCACACGGGGGCGGAGCCGGCCGGGGTGGTGGGTCGGCTCAGGTGGGGTGGGCCATCGACTCCGTCGGCCGGGGGAGTGGGTCTGCCCCGGGGAGGCCGTAGGACGAGTCCGAGCGGTGGACGGTGTCGATGTGGCGCCCGCCTGTGGGTAGGGGCGGGCGCCGGTGGGTGGGCTCAGGCGAGGTGGGTCATTGCCGCCGTCGGCCGGCGGAGTGAGTCTGCCCCGGGGAGGCCGTAGGGCCCAGCCCGGTCGGTAGGCGGTGTCGATGTGGCGCTCGCCCGGGCTCGGTGTGGCGGTGGGGCTGCGGCCACGAAGAGGTAGGGCGCCCGCCCGTGGGTCGGGGCGGGCGCCGGGTAGTGGGTGGGCTCAGGCCGGGTGGGCCGTCGCCTCTGGCGGTCGTGGGGTGGGCACAGGCCGCGTGGGTCGTCGGCTCTGTCGGTGGGTGGCTTCCGGCCGGGTGGGCCGTCGCCTCTGTCTTTCGGTGGGTGGCTTCCGGCCGGGTGGGCCGTCGCCTCTTCTGCCGGTGCGTGGCTCAGGCCAGGTGGGCCGTCGCCTCCGTTCGGTCGGTGGGTGGGTTCAGGCCAGGTGGGCCATTGCCTCTGTCGGGTGGTGTCGGGGGTCCGGCTCGGGGAGACCGTGGGGCCAGTCCGAGCGGTAGACCGTGTCGAGGTAGCGCTCGCCGAGGTCCGGGGCGATCGCGACCGCGGTGAGGCCGCGGCGGCCGTGGGCGGACAGCCACTGGTGGGCGCCGCTGACGACCGTGCCGGTGGAGCCGCCGAACAGGAAGCCCCGGGCGGCCAGCCCGCGGCAGACCTGGAGGGTGTCCGGCTCCTCGACGAGCACCACGTCGTCGATGTACGACCGGTCGAGCAGCGGCGGCCGCACGCTCGTGCCGAGACCCGGGATCATCCGGACGCCGGGCGGCCCGCCGAAGGTGACCGAGCCGACGCTGTCGACGGCGACGATCCGCACCGGCCGTCGCCACTGCCAGAACCAGCGGGCGCAGCCCATCAGCGTCCCGGTGGTGCCGGCCCCCACGAACAGCACGTCCAGGTCCGGGAAGCGCCGCGCGATCTCCGGCGCCGTGGTGCGGTAGTGCGCCCGCCAGTTCCCCTGGTTGCTGTACTGGTTGAGCCAGACGTACCGCTCGTCCGAGGCGCACAGCGCCCGCACGTACGCGAGCCGCGCCCCCAGGTAGCCGTCGTGCAGGTCCGGCTCCCTGACCACGTGGACCCGGGTGCCGAGCGACTCCATCAGCCGGATCGTCGGCAGGTTGCACCGTGAGTCGGTCACGCACAGGAACCGGTAGCCCCGGCTCGCGGCGATCATGCTCAGGGCCACCCCCAGGTTCCCCGACGACGACTCGACCAGGACCGAACCGGGCCGCAGGGTGCCGTCCCGCTCGGCGGCGTCCACCATCTCGCGGGCCGCCTTCAGCTTGATCGACCCGGCGAAGTTGAAGCCCTCGCACTTCAGGAACAGCGGAAGCTCCAGCGCCGCCCGCAGGTCGACGTAGAGGTCTGACTCGTTGAACTCCGAAGGATCGGATATGACGGGCATGACGCCCCCCTCCTCATGCGCCACGTGGTTCAGCCGTACCGGCGCAGCTCGTTGAAGAACCCGTCGACGACGTGCAGTTCGCCGCGCCGGGCCAGTTCGTCGTGGACGTACCGGCCGACGGCGAGGTCGAGTACCCCCAGGCCGAAGGGGGAGAACACCACCGTCCGGTCCGTCGGGACGGTCACCCGTCCGGTCAGCACGTCGTCGAGCGTGCCGTCGATGAAGTCCCTGCACCCCGTGAGCTGTTCGGCCAGGTGCGGGGAGGTCTCGGCCTTGAGGCAGTGCTCCACGTCGTCGACGAAGTTGGCCGACGCGAGCAGGATCTCGGGGGCGAGGTCGCGCAGGGACACGTGCAGGACCAGGGGGTGATGGCCGAACCACGAAGGATCGTGGACGTGCGGGCTGCCGGCGACCGTCGCGAAGACGACCAGGTCGCTGGAGCGGATCAGGGATTCGGCCGAGTCGTGCACGGCCACCTTCCCCGGCGCCCCCGACCGCTCCAGGTAGCCGCGGAACCCGGCGGCGCTCTCCGCGGACAGGTCGTGCACTCCTGTCTCCTCGAACTCCCAGCCCGTGGCGGTGAGATGGGTGTGGATGTAGCGCGCGATCAGTCCGGTGCCGATGAACCCGACCCGCGTCGGGCGCACCCGGCCGGCGCTCAGCTTCCCGGCCGCCAGCGCCGCCGAGGAGGCGGTGCGCGTGGCACTGATGACCGAACTCTCCAGGCACGCGAACGGGTAGCCGGTGTCGGGGTCGTTGAGGATCAGCACCGCCGACGCGCGCGGCAGCCCGGACCTGGTGTTCTCCGGGAAGCTGGAGATCCACTTCAGGCCGTCCACCCGCAGTGGTCCGCCCAGGGAGGCGGGCAGCGCGATGATCCGGGACGACGGGCGGTCCGGGAACCTCAGGAAGTACGACGGCGGGTTCACCGAGTCACCCGCGCCGTGCAGCCGGTACACGGCCTCGACGAGGTCCGCGATCTCCGGTTCCCTTCCGTGGAGGGCCTGTTGGACCTGGGCGCCGGTGACGAGCGCGAAGGACGGGGCGTCGACGGTGCTCATACGCCGCTCACCTCGCCGTCGGCGCGCAGCACCGGGTCGCCGAGCGCGGCCATCACCTCGCGCGGCCCCTCGAAGGGCTCGCGGCTGTGCGCCGTACGGATGTTGTCGACGAGCAGGAGGTCGCCGTCCTGCCACGGCTCGCGCACGGTGTGGGCGTCGTACACCTCGTTGATCGTCCGCACGACGTCCGCGTCGATCGGACTGCCGTCCCCGAAGCGGGTGTTGAAGGGCAGTCCGTCGGCGCCGTACATGTCCACCAGGTACTCGTGCACTTCGGGCTCCATGGTCCACTCGTTGAGGAACGCGATCTGGTTGAACCAGCAGGGCAGCCCGGAGGCGGGGTGCCGCAGGACCGCGCCGCGCCGCTGCCGGGTGTGCAGGGAGCCGTCGTCCTGCCAGGCGAACTCGATGGCGTGCCGGCGGCAGTAGCGTTCGACGGCGGAACGGTCGGCCGTGCCGAAGGCCTCCTCGACGGAGGCGCCGATCTCCTCGTGGTACGCCCGGGTCAGCAGCCAGCCCTCCCGTTCGAAGCGGGCGACCAGGTCGCGGGGCAGGGCCCGCAGCACCGCCGACGCGTCGGCGAGCGCGGTCGCGCCCCCGGATCCGGGCGCCTCCAGACAGGCGAACAGCAGCAGGCCGGGGAACTCCAGGCCGTAGCTGACCTCGTGGTGCATGCACATCTGCTGGTTCGGCGGCCACTTGGTGGACGAGTACACGCCGTCCGCGTAGCGGCGCCGGGGCGCGAAGGGCTCACGGTCGGGCATCAGACCGTCGGTCAGCCGGCGGAAGACGGCCTCGCTCGTCGCCGGGTCGGCGAGGTCCAGGCCGCGCACCAGGACGCAGCCGTGGTCAAGGACGAGGGAACGCAGCGGATCGCGGTGCTCGGCGGCCCAACTCTCGGGATCACCACCGGACTTGGCGTGCAGGACCGGTGGGGCGCCCGGGGCCGGGTCCAGGTACGGAAGCAGACTCGTGGATGACATCTCGTGGTTCCTTTCAGCCGCGCCGGTCGAGCAGGTCCGCCAGGTCCGCGAGGACCGGGTGGCGGACGACGTCCTGGAGGGTGACCGCCCGGTCCAGGGCGATCGCGAGACGCACGGCGGACAGCGAGCTGCCGCCGCGGTCGAAGAAGTGGTCGAGCCGGCCGATCCGGTCGGCGGGCACGCCGAGCACCTCGGCCCAGGCGTCCGCCAGCCGCCGCTCACCCGCCGTCACCGGGCCGCCCGCCGTCCCGGCGTCCAGGTCCTCGGCGAGCGCGGTGAGCGTCCGGCGGTCGGTCTTGCCGTTGGCGGTCAGCGGCAGCCGCCGGCGCCAGTGCACGACGGCGGGGACCATGTACGACGGCAGCGAGGCCGCCAGCCGTTCCCGTACCGTGTCCGCCGCCACCGGCTCCGGCCCGGCGCAGAACGCGGCGAGTTGGGCGCCCCGGACGACCACGACGGCCCCGTCGCGCACCCCGTCCACCCGCAGCAGCGCGTTCTCGATCTCGCCGATCTCCACGCGGAACCCGCGGATCTTGACCTGGGTGTCCCGGCGGCCGAGGAACTCCAGTTTGCCGTCGGCCCGCCAGCGCCCCACGTCACCGCTGCGGTAGAGGCGCTCGCCGGGCCGGTACGGGTCCTCCGTGAAGGCGGCCGCGGTGCGCTCGGGGTCGTTGACGTACCCGCGCCCCACGCACACCCCGGAGAATACGATCTCGCCCGGCGCGCCCAGCGGTACGGGCACCAGGTCCTCGTCGACGACGTAGACCCGCACATTGCGCACCGGCCGCCCGAGCGGGACCCGGTCGCCGTCCGGCACCCGGTCCATGACCTCGTGGTTGGTGTCGTCCGACGTCTCGGTCAGGCCGTAGGCGTTGACCAGACAGATCCCGGGCCGGGCCGTGAACCAGCGCTGCACCAGCTCCCGCTTCACCGCCTCGCCGGTCACCGACACACAGCGCAGGTCCGCCAGTTCGCGGGGCCGCTGCCCCAACTCGGCGAGCACAGCCTCCAGATACGAGGGCACGACCTGGAGCACGTTCACCCGCCCCCGCACCACCGTGTCCACGAACCGCGGCACGTCCAGGATCGTGTCCTGTCCGACGATCAGCGTCCGTCCGCCGACGACCGGCCCGGCGAGCAACTGCCACAGCGAGATGTCGAAGCACTGGGGCGCGGTCTGCGCGACCACGTCGTCCTCGCCGATCCCCAGGTCCTCCACCTTGGCGAGCACATGGTTGAGGAAACCGGCGTGCTCGCACATCGCGCCCTTGGGCTCACCGGTGGAGCCGGACGTGAAGTAGATGTAGGCCAGTTGATCCGCCTGGACCGGGACGGCGAGGTCGTCGCCCGCGTGGCCCTCGGCGTACACCGCGTCCACGAACAGCGTCTCGGCGGCCGTACCGGACAGCGAGCCGGTGCTGCCCTCCTCGGTGACGACGAACTCACAGCCCGCCCGGAACAGCGTGCGCGTGACCCGTTCGGCCGGGAAGTGCGGCTCGACCGGCAGGTACACCCCGCCCGCCTTGAGCACGCCGAGCACGGCGGCCATCCAGTCGAGGGTGCGCTCCATGACGACCGCGACGACGTCCTCGGCCGTGAGACCGCGGGCCAGCAGGGCCCGGCCGACCTGGTTGGCCCGGGAGTTGAGCTCGGCGTACGTCCACCGCCGCTCGTCCTGCACCGCGGCCACGGCGTCCGGGTCCTTCGCGACCCGTTCCTCGAACAGCTCGTGCACCCGCCGGTCCGGGAGCGGGCGGATCGGGCCCGCCAACTCGTCCAACTGGAAGCGGAGTTCCTCCTCGGACAGCAGGCTCGCGCTGTCGGGGTGGGCGAGTGCGGTGACGTGGTAGCCGGCGACGCGGGCGGCCGTGTCGGCGTCGAGCGCGCCGGTGCGGTACCGCAGCCGCAGCTCGCCGTCGGTGACGCCGACACGCAGGTCGTCGTCGGGAGCGGCCTCCGTCCCGCCCGAGAGGGCGGCGAGGACCTTGGTGCGGGCCGCGAGCAGTGCGGCGGGATCGGTCGGGGTGCCCGCGGGCAGCGGGACCGTGTACTCGGTGACGTCCGGTATCGGACCGGGCGTGCGGTGCGGAGCTGTTTCCATGACGTGCTTCCCCCTGTTTTCCTTGTTCGGGCGGTTCAGGCGCGGCGCGGCGCCACCGCCGGATTCCCGCCCCAGTGCGCCCCTGCCGGCATCTCCTCGCCCTTCATCAGGAAGGCGTCGACACCGAGCACGGCACCGTCGCCCATCGAGACGCCGTAGTGGACCAGCGCGCCCGCCCCCACGGTGCAGCCGTCGCCGATGACGATGTGGTCGGACTTGAAGGTGCCGTCCTCCTGGGAGTGCGCCTGCACCTTGGAGTGGTGGCCGAGCGTGCTGTCGCTGCCGATCGCGACCAGCGTCCGCTCGGTGATGTAGCAGCCGTCGTCGAAGACCCGCCGGCCGATCCGCACCCCGAGCAGCCGCCAGACCAGGTTCTTGAACGGGGTGCCGTCGAGCACCACCAGATGGTGGTCGGGCACCTTCCACAGCCGCTCGTGCCACCAGAAGTACGGGTCGTAGATGGAGCACAGTCGCGGCCGGAGCGGCCGGAACCGGGTGATCACCCGCTCGACCAGCGCCCAGTAACCGGTGGTCAGCACGAGGCCGGCCATCAGACAGCCGCCGATCGGCAGGCCGCCGAGGGCGCCCCGGCCGCCGTAGAGGTCGACGGCCGCGAAGCCGAGCAGCGTCAGCAGGAACCAGTGCAGCCACCGCAGGAACAGGAACAGGGCCATCGAGCGGGCGTTGAAGCGGTTCTTGCCGGACAGCCTCCGGCGCAGCTCGTCGCCCTCGCGGAAGTGGTCGAAGCGGGTGTCGCGCTCCACCGTGCGCGGGATCTCGAAGGGCGGGGATCCCAGCAGGCCCACGCCCTCGCGGAGTTCGCCGTCGAGCGGGACCAGCACCTTGGTGGCGAGCAGGCAGTTGTCGCCGGTGCGGCCGCCGACGGGGTAGGCGATGTGGTTGCCGAGGAAGTTGTGCCCGCCGATCGTGACCCGCGAGACGCGGAACGACGTGCTGGAGTACTCGGCGTTGAGGATCGCCAGCCCGTCGGCGACCATCGTGCCGCTGCCGACGGTGGCCAGGTACGGCGTCTCGTGTGACACCTCGGTGCCGAAGTTCGAGCCGGTCTGCTCGACGTGCGAGAGGTCGTAGCCGACGGACCGCAGGTAGGGGACGATGTACGAGCTGTCCCCGCACAGCCACTTGAAGAACCTGATGTTGGTCGTCCGGGCGATCGCGCGCTGCACCGAGTAGTGGAAGCCGTACAGCGGATAGACCCGGTCGGCCCGCAGGGTGAGGTTCAGCAGCCGGGGCAGCACCGTCACGGTGACGAGGCCGACGGCCACGAAACCGGCGAAGAGGGCGACGGACAGGATCAGCGCCTCGGCGTAGAAGGCCGTCGACCCCAGTTCCTTCGCGTCCGGTTCCAGCAGCGGGTCCAGGGCCGGGACGAGGTCCATCACCAGGAACGTGCCGCCGATGCCGAGCGGGACGTAGACCAGCAGCGTCTGCACCAGCGCCGCCAGGGCGTACCCGGCCCGGCGCGCGGTGCCGCAGCGGGTCGCCGGGACGCGGATGTGGTCGACGTCGGTGGGGCGGGCGGGTGAGCCGTGCCAGCGCTCGCCGGCGGGGACCGCGGCGCCGTCGTACAGCGCGGAGGAGTGGCCGAGCTGGCCGCCGTCGCCGATGGACGTGCCGATGTCGAGGACGGTCTTCTCGCCGACGAAGACGTCCCGGCCGAGGGTGACCGGGCCGGTGCGGATACGGCCCGCGTGCGCCCGGTAGCCGAGAAAGAGGGCGTCCTTGCGGATCAGCGTGCCGGCGCCCACGGTCAGCAGGTCGGTGCAGACCGGCACCGAGTGGGACAGGATCGTGACGCCCGGGCCGATACGGGCGCCGAGGGCCCGCAGGTAGAGGACGTACAGCGGGTTGCCCGCGAACAGGACCATCGGGTTGGCGTGCAGCAGTGCCTTGACCAGCCAGAAGCGGACGTAGGCGAGACCCCACACCGGGAACTCCGCCTCCTTCCACCGGCCGACCAGCAGCCACTTCGCCACCACGGGCAGGGTGCACAGGGCGACGAACAGGGCACCGCCGAAGACCAGCGAGCGCAGGTAGACGGCGAGCACCCCCTCGGCGCCGGACACCCAGGCGTACCCCTCGGCGGTGGCGACACCGGCCGCGCCGCAGTACCCGGCGAAGACGAGGAACTGGAGCACCCCGCACAGCACGTAGCGGGCGGTGCTGCCCGGTGGCGGGGGCGGTTCGGCGGGACGCGCGGGGGCCGGTGCGGCGGCCGGGACCTCGGCGAGGGCGGTCGCCAGACCGCGGATGGTCGGATGGCCGTAGACGTCCCTCATCGAGACCTGCGGCAGATCCGCGCGCTTGCGCACCCGGGCGCAGAACTGGGCCATGACCAGGGAGTTGGCACCCAGGTCGTCGAAGAAGTGGCTGTCGAGGGGCACTTGATCCGTCTTCACGACCCCGGCCAGCACCTCGGCGAGGACCTGGGCGGTGCCGTCCACCGGGGCGACTGTCGTGATCTCGCCGGGATTTACCACCACTTGAGCTCCTAGATCATTACTTTTGAGCTTATGGACTATTCGGTGTGCCTGCTAAGTCGGGCCGGGTCCGCCACCGGTTCCGGGGGCCGCGGTGGTGTTACGGCCTCGCGACACCGCCGGGCCGCGCCTGCGACGACCGTTTCCAGCGGGCCACGTCCGAGGTGCCGCCACGAGAGGGCGAAGAGGAGCGCTCCGGTGGTCATGACGGCGTAGAGGAGCTCGGGAGAGTCGGAGAGCGCGCCGGTGGCGAGAAGGAGCACATGGGCGGCGTACAGGGTCAGCGGCATACTGCCGGCCGCCGCGAGCGGCGTGAGCGCCCGGGTGAGGCGGGTGCTCCTGGTCAGCAGCAGGGCGCCGCCGAGGATCGCCGCCGCCGAGCCCAGGGTGAGGAGCATGTCGAAGGGTGTGGTCGCGTGCGGCGCGCGGGAGAGCAGCGCCCACCAGGTCGCGCCGTCCGGGCTGTCCCACAGGGCCTCGGCGCGGGAGGAGTCCGGGAACTCCGCACGCCACAGGTGCCGCAGCCCGCCGTAGTGGAACAGGACCAGGGACGACACCAGCCAGGTCCCGGCCACGAGGGCGAGACCGCCCCCGAGGAGCCGGGGCGCGATCTTGCGTGACGTCAGGTCCAGGCGGCCGAGGGCGAGTCCGGCGCACAGGTAGGCGGTCCAGGCGAGCACCGGGTAGTCACCGTGCACGAGCAGGTCCGAGACCAGGCCGACCGGATCGGTGACCACGTCCTGGAGGGTCGGATCGCCGTCGAAGGCGGGCTCGGGCAGGACGTCGCGCAGCGCGTGGACGGCGAACGGCGCTCCCACGGCCAGGAACAGGGAGAGCCCCGCCAGGGTGCCCGGGCCAAGGCCCAGCAGCGGGACCGCGATCAGGAACAGCAGGGCGTAGAACGCCAGGATCACGTCCACGTCGAGGTCCGCCGCGCGCGAGGCGTACCCGAGGACCAGTCCGATCAGCGCGATGACCACGGCCCGGGCCGCCACCGCCACGGTCGCGGGCCGCCCGGTCACCGGTCGGCGGCCGCCGGTGGTGAACGCCAGGCCGATCCCCGCCGTCACGGCGAACGTCGCCGAGGCACGGCCACCCGCGAGCATCCAGGCCGGCGTGACCGACCCGGCCTCGTCGAACGCGCCGAACACGTGAACGGAGAACATTCCGAGCAGGGCGAGGCCCCGAGCCACATCGACTCCCACGATGCGCGGCACGGCTTGCTTCGGCGCGTTCGGAGCAGGCATGAGAATTCTCCAGAGTGGGATACGGCGGAATATCGCCCGCTGTTCACCGCGCAGCGGAAAATCATGGAGAAGGACCCCCGTGGTTCCGGTGTTCCGGAAGAAAAAGAAGTGTCGTGAGACACGTAATGGAATGAGAGAAGGAGCGGTTCGGTATGCGCCTGGAGTGACCACGAGACGGGGACGGGGTGGCCGGCTCGGGCCTTGGTCAGGGCCCTGAGAATGCAATCCGAATTGTTTCGAGGCGCTTGTGAACCGGTCAAGCGCGTTTCAGTCAATGGCGGTTTCTGGCTGGTCGGCCGGGTGTCGTCGGTATATCCAGTTCTTGTCGTTCCGGGGCGCCACCGGGGAACTCACCTCGTGGCCGGTGCATGTGTCGTCGTGCATTCCGGTTTCGGAATCCGCCATATCCGGCCAACGGGTTCATGACAGAAAAGGGGTTCGATTTCCTTGGCGATTTCCGCGGGGTTGCCCGGGGTTTTCCGTGGCATGACGGAACCGAACGCGAGCGGACGTTCCCCGCACGGGCGTGCCCAGGACCGGGACGGGGGGATGAGTGCATGCTCCCGTGGCGGATACCTTTAGGTCGTGCAGGCAGCAAGCGACTCTCCTCAACAGCCCCCCGGGCGGCTCCACCGGGCACGTGCCCTCTACCGGAACGTGTCGAAGCGCAGGACCGCCTGGCTGCTGCTCAAGGACACCGTCAACTCGTGCATCGAGTACCGCATCCTGGGGCTGGCCGCCGAGGCCGCGTTCTTCTCGCTGCTGTCCGTACCGCCGCTGCTGCTCAGCCTCATCGGACTGCTCGGCTACGTCGACGACTGGACCGGCACCGACAGCATCAGCAGCCTGGAGGCCAACCTCCTCGATGCGGCGCGCACGGTCCTGTCCGACAAGGGGGTACGGCAGATCGCGCAGCCGATCCTCGACGACGTGATGAAGGGCGGCCGCCCCGACGTCATCTCCGTCGGTTTCCTGTTCGCCCTGTGGTCCGGGTCGCGCGCGGTGAACGTCTTCATCGACACCATCACCGTCATGTACGGCCTCGACGGGGTCCGGGGCATCGTCAAGACCCGGCTCGTGGCGTTCGCGCTGTTCATCGCGGCCCTGCTGATCGGCTCGGTGGCGCTGCCCCTGATGGTGGCCGGACCGGACGCCGTGGTGCGGATCGTGCCGTGGTCGACGACGGTCGTCCAGGTCCTGTACTGGCCCGTGGTGATCATCCTGTCCATCGCGTTCCTGACGACCCTGTACCACGTGTCGGTACCGGTGCGCTCACCGTGGATCGAGGACGTGCCGGGCGCACTGGTGGCCCTGGCGATGTGGGTGCTGGGGAGCTTCCTGCTCCGGATCTACCTCCAGAGCACGATCGAGGGCGCGACGATCTACGGTTCGCTGGCCGCGGCCGTGGCGGTGCTGCTGTGGATCGGCGTCTCCGCGTTCGCCGTCCTGGTGGGCGCGGCGATGAACGCGGCGATCGACCGTGTCTGGCCTGCCGCGGCCACGGCGGCGGCGCGCGCGGCGCAGGAGCGGGTGCGGGAGGCGCAGGTCGCGGAGTACGTGGCCCGCGCGGCCGCGCTCCACGACTCCGATCCGGACCCCGACGACCCCGACATGCCCTCGGAGTTCCCGGAACGCTGGTCCCGCTTCCTGCCTCCCGAGGACGTGACCTCCCGCCTGCGGACGCACGCGAAGACGACGCATCCCCCGCACAAGCCCGAGGGCTCCTGACGGGGGTGCGTCGCCGGGCGCGGGGCCGTGGGGGCTGGCCGCGCAGTTCCCCGCGCCCCTGGGGTCGGGGGAGCGGCCGGGGTCAGGTCTGCCATGTTCCTGCCGCTGCCGCCTCCCGCGCGAACTCCGTGAAGTCCCGTGGCTCGCGGCCCAGGACCTCCCGCACTCCGTCCGACAGGTACGCGTTGCGGCCGTCCAGCAACTGCTCGAACGCCTCGACCAGCGCGCCGACCTCGGCCTCCGGCACCCCGAACCCCGCCAGGCGCTCCCCGTACTCCCGAGCCGACACCGCGCGGTACATCAGCTCCCTGCCCGCCGCCTTCGCGACCTCCGCGACCGCCTCACCGAAGGTCAGCAGGCGTGGGCCGGACACGGTGACCGTCTTCCCGAGGTAGCGGTCGCCCGACACCAGCGCGGCCGCCACCACGTCCCCGATGTCCCGCACGTCCACGAACGGCTCCCGCACCTCGCCCGCCGGGAACACCAGCTCCCCGCCCAGCCGCAGCTCCTCGACCAGCGGCCCCTCGCTGAAGTTCTGCGCGAACCACGAGGCCCGTACGACGGTCCAGTCCGCCCCCGACGCGTGCAGCGCCTCCTCCGCGTCCCGCGCCCGGTCCTGCCCCCGGGACGACAGCAGCACCAGCCGCCGTACGCCCGCCCCCACCGCCGCCCGCGCGACGGCCCCGACCGCCTCGGCGGCCCCGGGGGCGCCGATGTCCGAGGGGTACACCAGGTACGCGGCGTCCGCGCCCCGCAGCGCCCGCGCCCACGTGGACGGGTCGTGCCAGTCGAAGCCCTGCGCCCGCGAGGCCGCCCGTACCGTCAGCCCCGCGGCCCGCGCGGACCGCGCCACCCGGCTGCCCGTACGACCCGAGGCTCCGGTCACCACCACCGTCGTGTTCCGCGTGTTCCGTGTCATGCCGTCGAGTCAACTCCCGGGCCCGGCACGGGACCATCGCCGAACGGCTCATTCCCATGCGCACCCGTCTACGCTGGCCGCATGGACGCTCTGGCAGGTCTGCTGGAAGGCCCGCGGGCGCGTGGCGCCTTCATGATCCGTGCGTGTTTCGACCCGCCGTGGGCGGTCCGTGTGGAGGACCGGGCGCCGCTGACGGTCATGCTGACGGTCCGCGGGGAGGCCGTGGTCCTGCCCGACTCGGGCGAGCCGGTGTGGCTGCGCCCCGGCGACCTCGCCATCGCCCGCGGCCCCGATCCCTACACCTGCGCCGACGCCCCCGACACGGCCCCGCAGGCGCTGATCCTGCCCGGCGCGGAGTGCCGCTACCCCGACGGGCGGGCCCTGAACGGCTCCATGGACCTCGGGGTGCGCGCCTGGGGCGACCGGCTCGACGGCGAGACCGTGATCCTCATCGGGACGTACCTGATGGAGGGCGAGATCAGCAACCGGCTCCTGGACGCGCTGCCGCCGCTGCTGTCGCTGACCACCGACGTGTGGGAGTGCCCGCTGACCCCCCTGCTCATGGAGGAGATCGTGCGCGACGAGCCGGGCCAGGAGGTCGTCCTGGACCGGATGCTGGACCTGCTGGTCATCGCGGCGCTGCGGGTCTGGTTCTCCCGGCCCGAGGCACAGGCGCCCGCCTGGTACGCGGCGCTCGCGGACCCGGTGGTGGGCCGGGTGCTGCGGCTGATGCAGGACGATCCCGCGCACCCGTGGACGGTGGCCTCCCTGGCCGCCAAGGCGGGGGTGTCACGGGCGGCGCTCGCCCGGCGGTTCACCGGGCTGGTGGGGGAGCCTGTGATGTCGTATCTGACCGGCTGGCGGCTGGCGTTGGCGGCGGACCGGCTGCGGGAGGGGTCCGCGACGCTGGAGGCGATCGCCCGGCAGGTGGGGTACGGGAGCGCGTTCGCGCTGTCCAGCGCGTTCAAGCGGGGGTACGGGGTCAGCCCGCAGGAGTTCCGGCTGCGTCTCGGCCCGCCGTAGCCTGGAAACGTGTACAGCGAACGGCCGTCCCGGCTCCCCGGTGCCGTCGTCTGGACCGGCGACGGTACCGGACGCGTCCTGCCCGACGGGTGCATGGACCTGCTCTGGCACGAGGGCCGCCTGCTCGTCGCCGGCCCCGACACCCGCGCGTACGTCACCTCGGGCGCCCCCGGCACCTGGGTCGGCCTGCGCTTCGCTCCCGGTTCCGCGCCCGCCTTCCTCGGGGTGCCCGCCCATGAACTGCGCGACCGGCGGGTGGAGTTGACCGACCTGTGGCCGGCCCCGGAGGTACGGCGGCTGCGGAGCCGGATCGCCGGAGCCTCCGACCCCGCCAGGGTGGTCGAGGAGATCGCCCTGGAGCGCGCGACCCCTCCGGACCCCGTGCTGCGGGCCCTCGTCGCCGCCCTCGGCGCGGGCCGCCCCGTCGCCGTGACCGCCGACGAGATCGGCCTGGGGGCACGGCAGTTGCACCGGAAGTCGCTGGCCGCGTTCGGGTACGGACCGAAGACCCTGGCCCGGATCCTGCGGCTGCGGCGGGCCCTCGCACTGGCCGGCGCCGGGGTGCCGTTCGCGGAGACGGCGGCGCGGTGCGGTTTCGCCGACCAGGCCCATCTCGCGCGGGACGTGAGGGAGTTGGCCGGGGTGCCGCTCGGGCGGCTACTCGCCGCCGGCTAGCGGGGCGTACAGGTCGACGCCGTTGCCGTCGGGGTCGTGCAGGGACGCGTACCGCTGGCCCCAGTCGGCGTTCCACGGCTTGAGCTCACCGTGGAAACCCTCGCCCACCAGCTCCTCGTACACCGCGTCGACCTCGGCCGGGCCGTCGCAGCGCAGCGCGAGCCCGGTGCGGCTGCCGCCGGAGGGCGCCCGCCAGCCGGGGTGGAAGGAGCGGACCGTCTCCTCGGTGTCCAGCATCAGCCGCAGCCCGCCCGGGAGTTCGGCCTCCGCGTGCGGCTGCGACTCGGACCCCTCGGGGAACGGGAACCCGAGCCGCCGGTAGAAGGCGACGGAGGCGGCCATGTCGGAGGCCACCAGACCGATGGCGTGGAATCGTGGAGTCATGCCGTCACCGTAGGCATCCCGGCGCCGCCCGGTCTTGAAGGAATCGGACACGTCAGCCGAAGGTCACCGGCCCCCGCGGGGTGTCCACCGTGAAGGAGAGCCCCAGCGGTCCCTCGGCGAGGGGGAGACGGACGTCGAGGACGGCGAGGAGGGGGCGGATCTCCTCGGGGTCCGGGGCGGTCGCGGTCAGGGACAGCAGGGGAGCGGTGGGCAGGTCCGAGGCGGTGGGGTGCGGGGAGGCGCCCCAGTCGATGAGGAAGGGGACCAGGCCGGAGGGGTGCTGGGTGTCGCCGTCCGTCAGGCGCCACTCCAGCAGGGTGCCGTCGGGGCGGCGGCGGCTCATCGGGCGGATCTCCCCGGGGTCGTAACCCCGGGCCCGGGCGGTGGCCACCGCCGCGTCCAGGTCGGGCGGGCTGATCGCCCAGGTGACCGTGCGGGCGGCGGGGAGCGAGTCCACGTCGAAGGGGCGCGGGCCCGTCGGCTCCGGCTGGTCCGGGTCCGGGCCGATGATCTCCAGGTAGGCGGTGCCGCCCAGCGACACGAGGTGGTTGCGGGTGCCGAGGCCGACGTGCACCCCGCCGGGGGCGGGGGCCACCCCGGTGCGCCGGGTGAAGTCGGCGACCGTCGCCGCCAGGTCGGGCGTCGCGAGGACCAGATGGTCCAGCCGTGCGGAAATCGCGTTCACCGCGCCGAGGCTACGGCGCGCGGACCCCGCGGTGGAACACCTCCTAGGCTCGGGCCATGGCTCCCCGACTCCTCGTCCACACCCGCACCGCCGACTACCGCCACGACTCCATCCCCGCCGCCGTCGACGCCATCCGCGCCCTCGGCGACTTCGAGGTGACCGCGAGCGAGGACCCGGCCGCCCTGGAGCGGCCCCTCGACCGGTACGCCGCCGTCGTCTTCCTCTCCACCAGCGGCGAGATCCTCACCCCGGCCGGGCGGGAGCGGCTCGCCGCCCATGTGGAGTCGGGCGGCGGTTTCGTCGGGGTGCACGCGGCCGCCTGCACCGAGTACACCTGGCCCTACTACGGCGAACTGCTGGGCGCCCGCTTCGACAAGCACCCCGCGTACCAGCCCGGCCGGATCCGGGTCGAGGACCACGACCACCCGGCCACCCGACACCTCCCCGCCGTATGGCAGTTCACCGACGAGTGGTACGACTTCCGCACCAACCCCCGAGGAACGGTACGGGTGTTGGCATGCGCCGACGAGTCGTCGTACGAGGGCGGCGGGATGGGCGCCGACCACCCGCTGGTGTGGTGCCGGGAGCAGGGCGCGGGCCGCGTCTTCTACACCGCGCTCGGACACGCGGCCGAGGCCTGGGCGGACCCCGACTTCCGCGCCCATCTGCTCGGCGGGATCACCTGGGCGGCACGGCGGGCGCACGGCACCGGCTGACCCCGTCCCATCCTGTCCCAGCAGGTCCCCGTACGGCCCGCGCTCCCGGACCGCACCGCCGTGCACGGGGTGGACCGTCCCCGGCCGGACCGGGGACGCGAACGGCTCTCGCCGTGCGCACCTCAGCACTGTGAGGCTGTGCCGCAAGCGAAGCGAGCCGCCCCAGGGGGAACCACGGGGGGAACCACGGCGGTTCGGAAAGGGAGACCTCCATGAGCATGCGCGAGCGGGCCGTCGGGATGTTGACGGCCGCGTTGCTGGGCGCCGGGACGCTCGGCCTGGCCGTGGCGCCGGCCGCCGACGCGGCCTCGTACCACGGCATCGACGGCAACGGCGTCGTCAGCGACGACTGGCAGGACGAGGAGAACCTGAGCGTCGACGACTACGCGAACAGCAACGCCACGGCCCTGTGGCAGTCCGTCCTGTACGCGGACGGCGCCAAGTGGCAGGACGAGGACGGGGACTGGCACAACTTCGCCAAGAGCCACATCGACGGCTCCTTCGGCCCGCAGACCGAGTCGGCCACCCAGTGGTGGCAGGAGCGCTACGGCCTCCAGGAGAACGACGGCGTGGTCACCGACCAGAGCTGGGAGTTCGCCCAGCAGTGGCTGCACGGCCCCGGCTCGGGCGGCGCGGTCCGCTACGACGGCGACAAGCGGGACGTCGACTTCAAGCGGGTCAGCGGCAAGTACCGGGTGAAGCTCAAGGGCACGGGACCCTGGCGGATCGCCTTCTACGACCAGCGCGGCTGACCCCGGCCGGGCGGGGGAGTGGGCGGCCGCACGGTCACCCGCTCCCCGACGGCCACGCCCACAGCACCCCCGCCACCAGCAGCACGATGACCGCGAACGCGACCAGGGCCGCCGTACGCCACCGCCGGTACTCCAGCCCGGCCGGAACCGCCACCGCCACCTCCGGCGCCACCGCGGTCACCACCGTGCCGTACGGCCAGACCGGGGCGGCCAGGTCCCACAGCGCCAGCAGTCGGGCCTGGTCCGCGCCCGCCACCTTGCACAGCGCCTGCACCGCTCCCCGCGGCGGCTGCTTGGCCCCGCTGAGATACCGCTGCCAGGACGACTTGCTGTACGCGGTGCGCCGCGCCAGCTCGGCCAGACTCAGGTCGGTGCGGTCCTTGAGCTGCCGCAGTTGCTCGACGAGATGCCGCGCCTCCCTCGGAAGCGAGTCCGGCAGCGGTCGCCAGCGCGTCATGGTCGTCCCCCAAGTGCTCGCCACCGCCCGCGCAGAGGCGGCGGCCCCCCTCCCCGCCGCAACGTTCGACGCCCGTCCGCCCCGGCCAGTTCCCCCCGGCCCACGGATGACCGAAGCTGAACGAATCCGGCGGTGGGTGGCGCGTGCGGCGGTCGCCGGATCAGCCGCGCGGCGGGGCCGTGCTCGCCCGCTCCACCAGCCGCGTCGACAGCTCGGTCCGGGTGCTCTCCGGGCGGTCGCCCTCCATCATGCGGACCAGCAGCCGCAGTGCCGTCGCCGCCATCTCCGACAGCGGCTGCCGGACCGTGGTGAGCGCCGGAGTGGTCCAGCGGGCCTCGGGAACGTCGTCGAAACCCACGACACTGATGTCCCCGGGGACCCGCAGGTCCCGCTCTGCCAGGGCCTCGTACACGCCGAGGGCCATGTGGTCGGAGCAGACGAAGACCGCGGTGGGCGGTTCGGGCAGATCGAGGAGTTCGCGCATGGTGCGGCGGGCCGCGCTCTCGTCGTGGCCGGCGTGCCGGACGTACTCGGGACGCTGCCGTACCCCCGCCGAGGCAAGCGCGGAACGGTAGCCCGCCACCCGCGCACTGCTGCACATCCTGCGCTGGTGGGCGGCGATGACCGCGATGCGCTCGTGGCCCAGCGCGAGCAGGTGCTCGGTCGCCGTCACCCCGCCCTGCCAGTTCGCCGCGCCCACCGAGACCACGCCCGGCGGGGGCTCCAGGACCGGGTCGATCAGGACGTACGGGATGCGGTGCTGGTCCAGCCAGCCGTACTGCGACGGCGTCAGCTCGGCCAGGTTGAACAACACCCCGGAGGAGCCGCGCGCGGTGAGCTTGTCCATCCAGCCGCGGTCCGGGCGCCCCGCCCGGTTCCGGGCCAGCCCCGCCGAGACCACCACCTCCAGACCCGCGTCGTGGGCGGCCGCCTCCACACCGTGCAGCACCGCTCCCGACCAGGAGGTCTCCAGCGAGTTCACGACCAGGTCGACCAGCCCCGAGGACTTCGCCGCGTCGAACCTCGGTCTGCGGACGTACCCCAGCCGGTCCAGCGCCTCGGTCACCCGGCGACGGGTCTCGGGGGCCACGTCCTCACGGCCGTTGACCACCTTGGAGGCGGTCGGCACCGACACGCCCGCCTCCCGGGCCACGACCGCCAGCGTGGGACCGGCCGCCACGCTCGCACTCCCCGTGCGGACCATCGGGAACCACCTCTCCGGCCCGCCCGAGGGCCATGAAAGTTTCGACCAGCGCGGAAACAGTAAGCGCTTCCTACCCTAGGTACGCCCGCTGAAGTCGGGAAGAGGTCGGGCTTCACCGGTCTTGGGGTCCCCGCGACTTTCGAAACTCCGAACGCTGCCCGCAGCTCAGGCGGAACCCGGTGAAGTCGGCCGTGAAGGACGCGTCGACCAGGTCCACGGCGTGGATTCCGGCCATCGCTCCGGTGAACCGGAGTTTCGATCCGTGGTCGTCGGAGAGCCGGGTGAAGTCCAGCTCCGGGCCCACCGGCGTCCACGCGCCGTCCGCGCCCACCCACCGGAAACGCGCCACCCCGTCCATGACCGTGACACCGAGCGTGAAGGCGCTTTCCGTACCGGCGTCGACGACGGCCACCTGCCGGGTGCTGCCCTCGTCCCGCTCGACCAGGCTGAGCACGGTCCGCCCGCCGCCCCGCCACTGCTGCCCGCGCTGCTCCTCGCCCTCGCACTCCGCCCACGTCACGTCGAGAGCCAGATGGGCCTCGGTGTCATACCAGAGCACCAGCCCCGCGGCCTGTGTGAACGTCCGCGGCCCGGCCTCCACGGTGACCTCGGCCTCCGCCCGGTGCTCGGTGATCCGCTGGGCGAGCAGACTGTGCGCCCATCGCGACTCCGGCCCGTGCCGCCCCCGCAACCGGATCCAGCCGGGCCGGGCGGAGGTGTCGGCCCACGAGGGATCGGGGGCGGCGCGGAGGGTGCTCCAGGGCCAGGACAACGGGGCGGATCGTTCGGGCAGGTGTGGGCGTGGCTGAGCGGGGGTGTGGGCGCTCGCGGGAGATTGCGCTGATCCGTCGACCGTGGTTCCCGGTCGGGGAGCGACAGGTGTGGCACGGCCGGCCGCCTGGTCGGCGCTCTGGAAGCCGGCCGTGCTGGTTCGGGTGCTCGCCCCGGGTCCGGCGGGTTCGGGCCGTGGGTGTGGGTGGGCGTGGGCGGATCCGGCGGCCTGCGCGACCCGCTCCGCAATCGGCGGTAGTTCCACCTCGACCGAAGGGTGCGTGCCCCCGTCCCGCAACCTCGGCCAGCCCTCCGCGTCCCAGGTCACCGCCTGGATCGCCGTTTCGCGGCCGAGCGGGCAGCGCGGGCCGTTCGGGGTGGGCAGCGGGCGGGCCGCGAGGTGGCTCAACACCCAACTGCCGTTCGCCAGTTGGACCAGTTCGCCGTGGCCCGCCTTCTGCAGGGGGAGTGACGGATCGTCCCGGGACGTCAGGAGGGGGCGGTCGTCCAGTGCGTACGGCCCGGTGATCTCGCGGCTGCGGGCGACCAGGACCCCGTGCTCGAATCCGGTGCCCCCCTCGGCCAGGACGAGGTGGAACCAGCCGTCCCGGTGGACCAACTTCGGTCCCTCGACGAGGCGTTCGTGCTGAAGGAGCAGGTGGGTGTCGCCGACGGGGGCCAGTGTCCCTCGGTCCAGCTCCGTCAGGACGATCCCGGCGAAGCGCCGGCCCCCGGGCCGGTGGTCGTTCTGGAGGTTGAGCAGCCACAGCCGGCCCTCGTCGTCGTGGAAGAGGGCCGGGTCGAAGCCATGGCTCGGGATCCGCCGCGGCGCCGACCACGCACCGGACGCCTCCGATGGGGGCGCCCCCGCTCGAGCGAAGTCGGGAGTGGGGGACGTACAGACATAGGTGTCCGTGTCGAAGTACGGCGTGCCGACCGAGCGGACGATCGAGTAGACCACCCAGAAGCGCTCACCGTCCCAGCTCAGGGAGGGTGCCCAGATGCCGCCCGAATCGGGGACCCCGGCGAGGGAGTCGCCCGGGACGGCCCCCTCGACATGCCCCGCGTACTCCCAGTGCGCGAGGTCGCGGGAGCGGTGGATCGGGACGGTCGGGAACCACTCGAAGGAACTGGTCGCCACGTAGAACCAGTCACCCACGCGGACCATGGACGGGTCCGGGGCGAAGCCGCGGATCACCGGGTTGCGCAGCAGGGTCACTTGAGGGCTCCGAGGGTGACACCGGTCCGCCAGTAGCGCCGCATCGCGACCATCATGATCGCCATCGGGACGATGGACAGCAGGGCACCCGTCAGGACCAGGCCGGTGAGGTCGACGCCGGACTCCAGGCGTTTGCCGGACCAGTTGTAGAGGCCGATGTTGAGCGTCCAGTTGTTCTCGCCGCGCAGCACCGTCAACGGCAGGAAGAAGGCGTTCCAGGTGTTGACGAAGGCCAGCAGGAACACCGTGGCACCGCCCGTGGTCATCATCCGCAGCACGATGCTGAAGAAGATCCTGAGCTCGCCGGCCCCGTCGATACGGGCCGCCTCCAGCAGTTCGAAGGGGATCGTGGCCTCGGTGTACACCTTGGCGAGGTACACGCTGAACGGGTTGATCAGGCAGGGAATCAGCATCGCCCAGGGCGTGTCGACCAGGCCGATCTCCGAGAAGAGCAGGTACAGCGGCAGCGTGAGCAGCGCGATCGGGATCAGGAAGGAACCGACCACGCACGCGAACACCAGCTTGCGCCCCGGGAAGTCGAAGCGCGCGAGGCCGTAACCGGTCGCGAGCGCCAGCAGGGTGCCCCCCAGCGATCCGACACCGGCGTACAGGAACGAGTTGGCCGTCCAGCGCAGGAAGATGCCGTCCTCGTAGGTGAAGAGCTGACGCAGGTTGTCCCACAGGTGCCAGCCGGAGAACCACAGCCCGTTGGACTGGTACAGGCCGGTGCGGTCCTTGGTGGCGGCGACGACCAGCCACCACACCGGGAAGAGGCTGTAGACGCTCGCCAGGGACAGCCCGACGAGCAGGAACCGCTGGCCGCCCCGCGAACGGGCCGTGGGATCAGGGGAGTTGAGCCGCCGGACCGACGAGGTCTGGGTGGGCTCCTCGACGAGGGTCATCAGTCGGTCTCCTTCGAGGTGAGCCGGTAGAACAGGAAGGAGGCGACGCCGAGGATCAGGGCGAGCAGCACCGAAAGGGCCGCCGCGTAGTGGTAGTTGCCGGCGTTGAACGCCTGGTTGTAGATGATCATGATCGGGGTGAAGGAGTCACTGACCGTCTGCGGGGTGACGTTCCTGAACAGCGCGGGCTCGTTGAAGATCTGGAGCATCTGGATGACGGAGAGCATCCCGGTCAGCACCAACGCCCCCCGCACGAACGGGATCTTGATGCTGAGCGCGATCCGCCACTCCGTGGCCCCGTCGAGCCGCGCGGCCTCGAACAGCTCGCGGGGCACGCCCTGGAGCGCCGCGTAGATGATGACCATGTTGTAGCCGATGCCGTGCCAGGTCAGCAGGTTGCCGATGGACGGCCACACCATCGACGGCGCGAAGAAGTTCCAGGAGAACCCGAAGACCTCGCCGAGCGGGGTGAGCGGCCCGACGTCCGGGCTGTACAGGTTCAGCCACACGATGGCCGCGACCACGCCCGGGATCATGTACGGCACCAGCAGCAGGATCCGGAACCGCCCGGCCCTCCTGGCGGCGAGCGCGTCCAGGCACAGCGCCAGCACCAGGCTGACCAGCAGCATGACCGGGATCTGCACACAGGCGAAGAGCACCACCCGCAGCACGGAGCCCATGAACGCCGAGTCGGTCAGGCCCTCCCGGTAGTTGTCGAGTCCGGAGAACTCGTCGGTGGTCCCGCCAAGGCCCAACCCCGAGGACTGCGACCGGTACAGCGACTGGTGGACGGCGTACCCGATCGGGAGCAGGTACAGGAAGACGAAGCCGAGCTGGAAGGGCACCGTGAACGCGGCACCCTTCCAGCGCAGGGAGCGAATCATCAGCAGCAGCCCTCGGCCTCTAGCCCTTGACGCTGATGCCGCGGGACTTCAGGTCCTTGACCGTCCACTCCTGCATGTGCGCCAGCAGCTCGGTCACCGTCTGCTCCTTGCTGACCACCTTCGCCCAGCCGGCCTGCATCTCGGTGAACATCGCGGTCCAGTCGGGCCCGAAGGTCCAGTCGGTGGTGACGGTCCTCAGGCTGTCCTTCACGACCTGCTGACCGGCCTGGTAGTCGTCGCCGAGCAGCTTCTCGGAGACCGCCTCGGGTATGTACGTGTCGCTGTCGGCGAGCGCGGGCATCACGCCGTTGCCGGTCTCCGGGCTCGCCATCGTCTTCACCGCGCCGGTGTTCGTGGACATCCACAGCGCGGCCTCGGCGGCCTGCTCCTGGTGCTCGCACCCCTTGGTCACGAGTGTCACGCTGCCGGTCAGGTTGGTCCCGGCCGGCGTCTTGGCGGCCTCGCCGGTGAACGTCGGCCAGGGCGACAGACCCCACTTCCCGAAGGACTTGGTGAAGTTCTGCACCATGCCGGCCATCTGCCAGGTGGAGATCTGCCGGGTCGCGGTGCCGCCGCTGTCGTAGTTGCGCTGCACGGCCGCGTAATCCGCGAACGACAACGTGGAGTTCAGGTCGTTGTCGATGATCTCCTGGATCACCTCGGCGGCCTTCAGCGTCCCGGCGTCCTGGAAGTCCACCTTCCAGGAGTTGCCGTCGATCGCGTACCAGTGCGCCCCGGCCTGCATGGCGAGCACCTCCAGCGTGCTGGGGTCCTCACCGGCGTAGTTGGTGATCTTGGCGCCGTGCTTCTTCAGCACCTTGCCGGCCGCGATGAACTCGTCCCAGGTCGCCGGCGGCTCGATGCCGTACTTCTTGAAGAGGTCGGTGCGGTAGATGGTGAAGTTCGGCGCCGAGCTGGTCGGCACGCCGTACATCCGCCCCTGCACCTGGGCGCTGGCCCACGATCCGGTGTTGAACGTGTCCTTCTCGCCCTCGACGTACTTCGTGATGTCGGCGAGCGCGCCCTGCGCGACCCAACTGGTCACGTACTCCGCGGTGTTCTGCACGAGACAGGGCTCGTTGCCCGCTTTCACCGCGTTGGTGAGCTGCTTCTGCATGGTGAGCTGGTCGGTGACCTTCGTGTACTTCAGCCGGATGTCCTTGTGCGAGGCGTTGAACGCCTTGACGACGGCCTCCTGTCCGTTGGCCCAGCCCCAGAACGGGAGGGTGACCGGCCCCGACGACTGCGAGCCGCCGGAACCGTCCGACCCGCCGCACGCGGTGAGCAGACCTGACAACGCGAGTCCCGCAACGGCGGCGCGGGTGAACCTTCTCCGGGGGCTGCTGAAGTTCATCTGACCGTGTTCCTTCGGAAAGTAGGGCGTCTCGGAGAGGAGAGGGGGAATCGGCGGCTCGGTGTCGGCCGGAAACGGCGGCCGGAAGTTCAACGGCACGCGGTTGCGGGGGATCGGCCCAGCAGAAGCTGTAGTAACCGGTTGCTGGGACGGTAGGCCGAGGGCCAGGTGGTTAGCAAGAGGCAGACGTCAACTTCTTACGGCGATCCGTCCCGGAAGGGAGGCCGGGCAGCACTCCGCCCGCCCCGCCGAAACCGACGTACTACCAGCTCAGGGGCATGAAGCGGGACGGGACGACCGATCGCGCCCAGGTCGGGTCATCAACCGGTAGTCACCCAGAAACCGTTTACGAAACGATCTCTTCCTCTCCCCGCCGGCGGGGTTGGACGGGCGGCCGCACGGAGTTCCGTACGACGACATGGGTGCCCAGCACCAGGTGGTCCCCGTCGGCCCCCCGGCGCCGCGCGCCACCACCCTCGCGCCGGTCCGCGACCGCGCGCAGGGCGACCCGCCCCATCTCCTCGTAGGGCACGTGGACCGTGGTGAGCTGCGGGGTGAGCTGGGAGGCGAGCGGGATGTCGTCGTACCCGACGATCGACACGTCCTCGGGCACCCGCAGCCCGGCCGCGCGCAGCGCCTGCATGGCACCGGCGGCGACGACATCGGTCCCGGCGAGGACGGCGGTGAACCCGAGCCCGTCCCGCAGGCATTCCTCGACGGCGTCGTACCCGTGCTCGTAGTCGTAGGCCCCGTGCCGCACCATGCCGGCCTCGAACGGCACGCCGTACGCCTCGAAGGCGCGCCGGGCCCCGCGCAACCGCCCCTGCGCGGTGGTGAGTTCGGAGTGGCCCGGCAGGACGAGGACCTTCCGGTGGCCGGCCGAGAGCAGGTGGCTGGCCATGGCGTAGGCGCCGCCCTCGTTGTCGTAGTCGACGGTGGTGGCCGGCACGTCACCCTCCAGCGGCGGGCGCCCCACCAGCACGAGGTGCGACCCGGCGGCGTCCAGGGACCGCGCGAAGCGGGCCATGCGCAACTGGTACTCGTCGTAGTCGTAGGCACCGCCGAGCAGCACCACGGCCGCGACCCCCTGCTGGCGCATGAGGTTGACGAGGGCGAGCTCGCGTTCGGGATCGTCCCCGGTGGTCCCCACCAGCGACAGCCAGCCCCGCAGCGTGGCGGCCCCCTCGACCCCCTTGGCCACGTGGGCGAACGCGGCACCGGTGATGTTGTTGATCAGGATGGCGACGGTGGGTGTGCCGCCGCCGGCCAGCGACCGGGCGTGCGCGTTGGTGACGTAGTCCAGGTCCCGCACGACCTTCATCACCTTGCGGCGCAGGTCCTCGGAGACCGGGTAGTTCCCGGACAGCACCCGCGAGACGCTGGCCACGGACACCCCGGCCCGCTCGGCCACGTCCCGGATGGTGGCCCGACCGACGTCCCCGGACGCCTTGCGCTGACTCACCCTGAGGCTCCTTCACGGTCGTGGCCGGGGGGCTCCGCCCCGTTCGGGTCCGGAAACCGTATCCCATTGTTACTACAGCACGATTCCGACGGCGTGAGTGCCCCGGAGGACACGTGCCCACCCACTCGGTCCGCACCCCGGACAACGGCGTGAGGGAGCCGGGGGGCGCCCCCGGAGGCGCTCACGCCACCCGCCCCATGTCCGCGTACCGCACCTCGTGCGCCAACCCCACCCCCGCCCCCACCCGCTCCAGTTCCTCCACCACGATCCGTCCCAGCCGCTCCAGTTCGTTCCCGAGCGAGCCCGCGATGTGCGGGGTGAGGAACACGTTGGGCAGCCGGTAGAGCGGTGACCCCGCGGGCAGCGGTTCGGGTTCGGTGACGTCCAGCACCGCCCGCAGGCGACCCGAGACCAGTTCCTCGGTCAGCGCGTCGGGGTCGACCAGTGCCCCGCGGGACGTGTTGATGAGCACGCCCCCGTCGCGGATCAGCCCGAGCCGGGCCGCGTCGAGCATCCGGTAGGTCTCGGGGATGTCGGGGGCGTGCAGCGAGACGATGTCGCTGCGCCGCAACAGGTCGTCCAGGGAGACGAGTTCGGCGCCGAGCGACCCCGCCTCCGAGGGGCTGACGTAGGGGTCGTGCAGCAGCACCGTGAAGTCGAACGGCCGGAGGAGTTCCAGCAGCCGTCGCCCCACCCGGGACGCCCCGATGACGCCGACCCGTCGGCCCACGTTCCCGGTGCCGGCGGTCTCGGCGGGCGGTGGGTAGGCGTGGGTGACCCGGAACCGTTCCCGGTGGTCGAAGGTGTCCTTCCCGCACAGCAGGATCATCGCGAGGGTGTACTCCGCGACCGGCAGGGCGTTGCCGGTGACCGCGCTGGAGACGGCGACGCCGCGGTGCCACACGGCGTCGCCGACGAGTGAGCGGACCGAGCCGGCGGCGTGCAGGACGGTGTGCAGGCGGGGTGCGGCGGCGAGGACGCCGGTGTCGAGGTGGGGGCAGCCCCAGCCGGTGATGAGGACGTCGGCCCGGGCCAGGGCGTCGGCCGCGCGGGGGTCGGTGAAGTCCTGGACGACGAGTGCGGGGTCGAGGTCGGCGGCCTCGCTCAGCCGGGTCATCAGGGGCGGGGGGAAGAGCAGCGGGAGATGGACGGGATCCATCGCGAACACGGCCCTGGGTGGCTGAGGGCTGGGCATGTCACTCCTGACACACTGGGCGGAAAATGTTTCTGAAAACGCCTTCTACTGGGGATCTACCGTAGGTCCGGCGTCGAGGGGCGGTCAATCACCGAGGTGTCGCCGAGGTGCCGCTGAGATGACCTGCATGACAACCGGTTTCTTGATCTGGCCGTGTCGGCGAGGTTACACAGTCTTTTCGAAAGTTCGTCAAGCCTCTTGACGCCGTTTCCGCACAGGGCTGAAGCTCTGCCCCAACGCGGCAACCGGTTGTCGACCGGTCTCGGCGTTCCCATGAACGGACAGAGCAGGAGGTGGTGCGTCGTGCGCCCACATGCCGGTGCCGCGCTGAGCCGCCGCCGTTTTCTCTCCCTCTCCGCCGGCGGTGCCGTGGCAGGGGCGGCAGCGCTGAGCGGCTGCGCGATGCGGGTGTCGAGCGCGGTCGGGGGCTCCGGCGAGACCGTCACGGTGATGGCCAAGGCCGACGACATCTCGCCGGAGCTGATCCGGCAGGCCCAGGAGGACATCGGCGTCCGGATCAGGACGGTGCTGTACAGCACCAGCCAACTGATCGCGATGATGACCAACGGCAACCCGCCGGACCTGGTGCGCGGGGTCGGTGCCGTAGACGCCCCGTACTACGCGGCCCGGGGCGTGATGGAGGACCTGGACCCGTACTTCGCGAGGAGCAGCGTCCTCGGGGTGGCCGACCTGGACCCGGTCAACGACCTGTGGCGCTACGACGGCCGCACCCAGGGCAGGGGCCCGCGCTACGGCATGGCGAAGGACTTCTCCCAGGACTCGATGTTCTGGTACAACACCGCCCTGTTCGACCGGGCGGGCGTCGACCACCCGCCCGAGCTGGACCCGATCACCTACGAGGAGTGGCTGGACAAGGCGAAGCGGCTCACCCGCCGCAGGCACGGCCAGACGACCGTGTTCGGCGGCAGCTACAACGGCGTGCTCACCCCCAGCCTCCTGGCGAGCCTCACCGTGGCCGCCGGCGGGAACCTCTTCACCGACGACTACTCCCGGATCGACTTCACCACCCCCGAGGCCCGCAAGGCGCTCGGCTGGTACATCGACTACTGCCGGACCAAGGTCGGCCCCAGCATCGTCCAGCCCGACCCCAACACCTGGGACGGGCCCACCTTCCAGGCGAACCGGCTCGCCATGTCGAACTCGGGCTACTGGCTCGGCGGTCTGATCAACGCGGACAGGAAGCTGGCGCCGCTGTCCCGGCTGGCTCCCGCCCCGTACTTCGAGGGCGGCCGGCGGGTCAGCCCCTGCCAGGCCGGGACCGGCTTCTGGATCCCGAGCAGGTCCCACCACAAGGACGCCGCGTGGCGGGTCTTCGAGTGGTTCTTCGGTGAGGCACCGGCCAGGGCGCGCGCCGCCGGCGGCTGGGGCATCCCCACCCTGAAGTCGCTGCGGCCGTTGATGCCCGCGCAGGAGGACTACCAGAAGCGGGTGCTCACGGTGCAGGAGGCCGAACTGGAGCACTACTCGGTGATCGCCTTCACGCCGTACGCCACCGCGGACTCGCTCCTCGCCCTCTTCAACCAGATCGCCCCGGCGGCCATGACCGGCGGCATGTCCGTCGACACCCTCGCGGGACGTCTGAACGCCGCGATGAACGCGCAGCTCAAGCGCGGTAAGGAGCAGGTGGGATGACGGTCGATCAGTTGTCCTCGGTCACCGAGCGGCACGGCTTCACCCCCGCGAGAGGTCCGGGCGCCTCCCGGCCGCGCACCTCCATCGCCACCCGCAGGCACCGGGCGTTCTACCTGTTCGCCTCGCCCTGGATCATCGGGTTCGTCCTGCTGACCATCGCGCCGATGGCGTACGCGCTGTGGCTGAGCTTCACCACCTTCGACGGGATCTCGCCCCACTGGCACTACGTCGGCCTCGGCAACTACCGCGAACTGTTCTCCGACGCGCAGACCTGGAAGTCGCTGGGCCGCACGGGCCTGTTCGCGATCACCTCGGTGCCGCTGTCGATCATCGCCGGGCTCGGGCTCGCCGTCCTGGTGAACCGGCCGCTGAAGGCGCGCGGGCTGTTCCGCACGCTGCTCTACCTGCCGGCGGTGGTGCCCCCGGTGGGCGCGGGCATCGCGTTCAAGCAGCTCTTCGACCAGAACTCGGGTGCCGCCAACGGGGTGTTGAACCTCTTCGGCATCGACGCCCTCGGCTGGCTCGCCGACCCCTACGCCCGCTACGTACTGATCATGACGGTGCTCTGGACCGCCGGGAACATCATGATCATCTCGCTGGCGGGGCTCCAGGACATCCCGCGCGAGCTGCTGGAGGCGGCCCGGATCGACGGGGCGAGCGCCTGGCGGAGCTTTCGCAGCATCACGGTGCCGCTGCTGTCGCCGGTGCTGCTCTTCCAGACCGTGACCGGGGTGATCGCCTCGGTGCAGACCATCATGCCGCTGCTGCTGGCCCCCGACCCGACCCCGGCCGGCATCACCGCGCTCCCGCAGTCCAACTACCTCTACATGATGCACGTGTTCGCGGAGTACTTCGCTTTCGGCCGCTACGGCTACGCCTCCGCGCTGCTGTGGGTGCTCTTCGTCCTGATCCTCCTCGCGACCGCAGTGATCTTCAAGGCCACGTCCGGCGTGGTGTTCTACAACGTCGACCCGGAGGCGAAGAAGTGACAGCCGGCACCGCCACCCCGGCCCCCAGGCTCGCCCCGGAACGCGGCCCGCGCGTCCGCGTCAACCGCCTCGTCCTCTACACGGTCCTCGTCGCGATCACCGGACTCCTCCTCGGCCCCTTCGGCTGGCTGGTGGTCTCCGGCCTCAAGACCCCGGCCGAACTCGCCGCCTCACCCGTGCACTGGCTGCCCGCGCACGTCCAGTGGCACAACCTCGCCGACGCCTTCAACCTCATCGACTTCCTCGGCTACGCCCGCAACTCCCTGATCATCGCGCTGATCTACGCCACGCTCGTCACCCTGAGCTCCGCCTGGGTCGGCTTCGGTTTCGCCCGCCTCGAAGCCCCGGGCAGGAAGACGCTGTTCGGTGTTCTCCTCGGCTCGATGATGCTGCCCCAGATGATCACCCTGCTGCCGACCTACCTGATCTTCGCCAGGCTCGGCATGGTCGACACGTACTGGCCGTGGGTGCTGTGGGGCCTGTCGTCCGCCCCCTATCTGGTCTTCCTCTTCCGGCAGTTCTTCGCGGGCCTGCCCCGGGAGCTGGAGGAGGCGGCGATCGTCGACGGCTGCGGATACGCGGCGATCTTCTGGCGGATCTTCCTCCCGCAGTCCTGGCCGGTCCTGTCCGCGAGCTTCGTCATCGCCTTCACCTGGACCTGGGGCGACTACATCGCCCCGCAGCTCCTGCTGTCCACGGACCGCACCACCCTCGCGGTCGCCGTCATGTCCACCTACGTCACCTCGGCCGGCACCCCGGTCACCAACCTCCAGGCCGCGGCCTCGGTGATGTACGTCGTCCCGATCCTGCTGATCTTCCTCGTCGCCCAGCGCGGCTTCGTCGCCGGCATGTCGACCAGCGGCCTCAAGTAGCCCTCCCCGTAGACCTGTTGCAAGGAGTTCCGGATGAACACGCCCCTGTCCCGCCGTACGGCCCTCCAGGCGGCCGGCGCCACCGCGCTCGCCGCTTCCCTGACCGGCCTCACCGCCACGGCGGCCCGGGCCGACGACACCGCCGCCGGCCCGGCGCGCCTGGTGACCTACCCCCGGCCGGCCGCGATGCCGACCACCACCAGCTTCCGGGTGCGGGTGCGCACGGCCCCCGACGGCGAGTGGCAGACCCTCGACATCTGGCGGCCCCAGCTCGGCGAGATCAACCCCACCACCGGCTCCAGCAAGACGTACAACTCCTCGCTGGCGTACTTCGACTTCCAGGGTTCCGTCGAGGTCGAGGTCACCTACCTCAAGGGCGGCACCACCAAGGTCCGGGTGAGACCGGACTCCTACGGCATCAAGCCCGAGGTGCTCGGCGACACCCTGCGCTTCACCCTCGACCGGCCGCGCAACCTCGTCGTCCAGATCAACGACGACATCTTCGACTGCCTCCACCTGTTCGCCCGCGCGGTCGAGAGGAAGAAGCCCGCGCAGGACGACCCGAACGTCCTCTACTACGGCCCCGGCGTCCACACCACCGCCGACGGCACCCTGCTCGTCCCCTCCGGCAAGACCGTGTACCTCGACGGCGGGGCGGTCCTCAAGGCGACCGTGATCTTCCGGAACGTGGAGCACGCCGGGATCGCCGGCCGGGGCGTGCTCGCCGGGACCGCGGGCGGCGGGGCCCTGGTGGAGAGTTCGCGGAACATCTCCATCGGCGCCGTCACCGTGCTCAACCCCAACGGCTACGCCGTCCAGTTGGGCGAGGCCACCGGTGTCACCATCAGGGGACTCGGCTCCTTCAGCTCCAAGGGCTGGGGCGACGGCATCGACGTGTTCTGCTCCAGCAACGTCGTCATCGACGGCGTCTTCATGCGCAACTCCGACGACTGCATCGCCATCTACACCCACCGCTGGGAGTACTACGGCGACACCACCGACGTCACCGTGCGCAACTCCACCCTCTGGGCGGACGTCGCCCACCCCGTCAACGTCGGCACGCACGGCAACACCGACAACCCCGAGGTCCTGAAGAACCTCCGCTTCAAGAACATCGACATCCTCGACCACCGCGAACCGCAGATGAACTACCAGGGCTGCATCGCCCTCAACCCCGGCGACTCCAACCTCATCAAGAACGTCCGCATCGAGGACATCCGGATCGAGGACTTCCGCTGGGGCCAGGTCATCTACATGAAGGTCATGTACAACACGAAGTACAACACCTCGGTCGGCCGCGGCATCCAGAACGTCTACGTCAAGAACCTCAGCTACACCGGCACGAACGCCAGGCCCTCGCTCCTCCTCGGCTACGACGCCCAGCACGCCATCAAGGACGTCACCTTCGAGAACCTGGTGATCAACGGGCTCGTCGTCGCCGACTCCATGAAGAAGCCGAGCTGGTACTACACCACGGACACGGTCCAGTGGTTCGCCAACGAGCACGTGCTGAACCTGAAGTTCCTCACCACCGCCGAGGCCGAGGCGGCCGCCGCGTCATGAGCGAAGTGCCCCCCGGAGCCGCCGCTCCCAGCCGCCGGGGCTTCCTCGGCGGCACGGCCGCCCTGCTGCTGGCGGCGGGCGCGAGCGGACTGCTCGCACCCGGCACCGCCCGGGCCGCCGACCGCGAGTCCCGCAGCCGTGCCTTCACCCACCCCGGCCTCCTGCACACCGCCGACGATCTCGCCCGGATGAAGACCGCCGTCGCGGCGAAGCAATCCCCGATATATGACGGCTATTTGGCGTTCGCCGCCCACGCGCGCTCCAAGTCGACGTACCCGATCCAGAACACCGGCCAGATCACCTCCTGGGGCCGCGGCCCCACCAACTTCCAGAACCAGGCGGTCGCCGACTCGGCCGCCGCCTACCAGAACGCCCTCATGTGGGCCGTCACCGGCGAGCGCGCCCACGCCGACAAGGCCCGCGACCTCCTCGACGCGTGGTCGGCCTCCCTCACCACGATCACGGGCGCCGACGGCCCGCTGGGCGCCGGACTCCAGGCCTTCAAGTTCGTCAACGCGGCCGAACTGCTGCGCCACACCGGCTACGACGACTGGGCCGACGCGGACATCGCCCGCTGCGAGCGGTCCTTCCTCGACGTCTGGTATCCGGCCGTCTCCGGCTACATGCTCTACGCCAACGGCAACTGGGACCTGACGGCCCTTCAGACCGTCCTGGCCATCGGCGTGTTCTGCGAGGAGCCCACCCTCTTCGAGGACGCCCTGCGCTTCGCCGCGGCCGGCGCGGGCAACGGCTCCCTCGCCCACCGGATCGTCACCGACGCGGGCCAGGGCCAGGAGGCCGGCCGCGACCAGGGCCACGAACAGCTCGCGGTCGGTCTGACCGGTGACATCGCCCAGGTCGCCTGGAACCAGGGCGTCGACCTGTGGGCGTACGACGACAACCGCGTCCTCGCCGGCTTCGAGTACGCGGCCCGCTACAACCTCGGCGGCGACGTCCCCTTCACCCCCGACCTCGACCGCACCGGCAAGTACCTCAAACAGACGGTCTCCGCCACCGGCCGCGGCACCCTGCCCCCGATCTACGAGATGGCCTACGCCCACCACGCCGGTGTCCGCGGCCTGGACACCCCGTACACCAGGGCGGCCGTGTTCCGCGGCACCGGCGGCACCCGGGTCGTCGAGGGCGGAAACGACGACCTGCCGAGCTGGGGGACCTTCACCTGTGCCGGGGCCACGGCACCCGCCCGCACCGCGCCGACCGCGCCGGCAGGAGTCACGGCGGTGGGGGAGCGGACCGGGATCACGGTGAGCTGGCTGCCCTCGACATGGGCCGCGGAGTACACCGTCCTGCGCGCCCGGCGCCCCCAGGGGCCGTACGAGACGATCGCCACCGGCGTCGACGGGCCGGCGTACACGGACGTCCGGGTACGTGCGGGGCGGACCTACCACTACACCGTCGTGGCCGCCAACTCCCTCGGTGCCGGCGGGGAGTCGGCCCCCGTCCAGGCCACCGCAGGACTCCCCGGGCCCTGGTCGACACAGGACGTCGGCGCGGTGCGGATCCCCGGTGCGGCCGTCTTCGACGGGGAGCGGTTCGTGCTGGAGGCGAGCGGCACCGCCGACACCCACCGGCTCGTCCATCTGCCCCTGCGCGGCGACGGCACGGTCACCGCGCGGATCGTGTGGCCGCTGAGCTCGCAGTACTCCAAGATCGGCGTCAGCCTCAGGGACTCCCTCGACGCGGACGCGGCCTACGCCGCCATGGTCATCCAGGGGCTCCCGCTGCACACCTGGAGCGGGGTGTGGACGGTACGGCCGTCGCGGGGGGCCGCGGTCTCCGCGACCGGCGGCACACCCGTGCCGCCCTCGCAGCAGAAGGCGATCACCACCGGCGCGGCCTTCCCGATCTCGGACCTCGGCACCCTGCCCGAGTCGGCGACCCCGCTCCGGGCCCCGTACGTCGAGGCGGCGGGCGACGGCTACCGGCTGCGCATGCCCTACTGGGTCCGGGTGACCCGCAAGGGCCGCCGCTGCACCGGAGCGATCTCCCCGGACGGTGCCCACTGGACCGAAGTCGGCGCCACCGAGGTCGACTTGGGCCGCACCGCGTACGCGGGCCTCCTGCTCACCTCCTGCCTCGGAGTCGACGCCGACCACGCCGAGACCGGCACCGGCGCCTTCGACAACGTCACCGTGACCTCCGCGTCCGCGGGTGAGATCTGGTCGGTGCCCGCACCCGCCCGCACCGCCGGGGACCTGAGGGCGGCGACCGGCCCGGACGCCGTCGAACTGGCCTGGACCGACCCCGACCTCTCCGCCCGCTACCAGGTTCTGCGCGCCGCGAACCCTCACGGCCCCTACGCCACCCTCGCGACCGGCGTCGGCCCGGTCGGGTCCGGCACCCGCATCCGGTACACGGACGCCACCGGCACCCCCGGGACGACGTACCACTACGCCGTCGCGAAGACGAACGCGGCCGGGCGCGGCCCCCTCTCGGCACCCGCCTCCGCGACGATGCCCACCCCCGCCGCCCCTGAACTCACCTCACCCGGACAGGTGTTCGCGAACAAGGGAGTCGAGTTCCGGCACCTGCTGCGGGCCTCCCACGAGCCCGTGCGGTTCACCGCCACCGGCCTGCCCGACGGTCTCCGCGTCGACCGGCGCACCGGACTGATCCACGGAACGCCCCGCGAGACCGGCCGGTTCACCGTCACCACCACAGCCGGGAACGCGGCGGGCGACGGCACCGCCGGCCTCGCCCTCACCGTCGGCACACCCCCGCCGCCCCCCTGGACCTACGGCGACCTCGGGGACGTGGTCCTCGACGCCCGGGAGTTCGGGACGCTCGGCGTGGCCGCGATCCTCACCCCCGGCAGCACCGCCCACCAGGACGGGACCTACCTGGTACGGGGCGCGGGAGTCGACCTGAGCGTCAACAACCAGGGCATGACAGGGCAGTTCGTACGACGGCCCGTCACCGGGGACTGCGTGGTCACCGCCCGGCTGGTCTCCCGCACCGGCGCCGCGGCCGACCGGGTCGGACTGCTGATGGCGAAGTCGCTGTCGCCGTTCGACCAGGCGGCCGGCGTGATCGTCACCGGTGGCACCACCGCGCAGCTCATGCTGCGCAGGACCGTCGCCGGCGCCTCCGCCCTCACCGGCGACGCCACCGTCGGACTCCCCGCCCTGCTGCGGCTGAAGCGCACCGGGACCGTCTTCGCCGCGGCGGTCTCCACCGACGGCGGCACCACCTGGACCGACCTCGCCTCCGGTGAGATCCCCGGCTTCGGTGACGCCCCCTTCCACGTCGGCCTGGTGGCCTGCTCCCGCAGCCCGCTGGCCCTCGTCACCTCCGAGTTCGACGAGGTGAGCATCACCCCCGTCTGATTCCCCCACGGAACGGAGACGCACAGCATGAGCCGCACATCCCCCCACGCGCACCTCCCGCAACCGCAGTTGAGCCGCCGCGGTCTGTTCAGGACCGCCGGCGGTCTCGGTGCCGCGCTCGCCCTGGGAAGCGGCGCGTTCGCCGCCTCCACGGCGGACGCGGCGCCCTCGACCTGGACCCACCCCGGCATGCTGCACAACGCCGGCGACATCAACCGGGCCAAGGTCAGGGTCGCCGCGGGCACCGACCCCTGGCTCTCCGGCTGGAACAGACTGGTCGCCAACTCCCACTCCCAGTCCACCTGGACCAACCGGGCCACCGCCACGATCATCCGCGGCGGCACCGGCGAGAACTACTCCCTGCTCTTCAACGACATCGCCGCCGCCTACCAGAACGCGCTGCGCTGGAAGGTCGGCGGCACCGAGGCCAACGCCGCCTGCGCCGCGAGGATCCTCAACGCCTGGTCGACGACGCTCACCACGGTCACCGGCAACGCCGACCGCTTCCTCGCGGCCGGACTCTACGGCTGGCAGTTCGCCAACGCCTGCGAACTCATGCGGGACTACGGCGACTTCGACCTCGCCGCCGCCCAGGAGATGCTGGCCAGGGTCTTCTACCCGCTCAACAACAGCTTCCTGACCCGTCACAACGACGCCTGCATCACCAACTACTGGGCCAACTGGGACCTGTGCAACATGGCCGCCGTCCTCGCCATCGGCATCCTCAACGAGGACGGCGCCAAGTACGACCAGGCCGTCACCTACTTCAAGTCCGGCGCGGGCAACGGCTCCCTCGCCCACGCGGTGCCGTACCTGTACACCGACTCGGCGGGCTACGCGCTGGGCCAGTGGCAGGAGTCCGGCCGCGACCAGGGGCACACCGTCATGGGCATGGGCCAGATGGGCGCCCTGTGCGAGATGGCCTGGAACCAGGGCGACGACCTCTACTCCCACGACGGCCGCCGCTTCATGAAGGCCGCCCAGTACGTGGCGAAGTACAACCTGGGCCAGGACGTGCCCTTCACCACCTACAACTGGGGCACCGGACAGAACTGCGCCGCCTCCTCCCAGACCGTCGTCTCCGCCGCCTCGCGCGGCCAGGTGCGCCCGGTCTGGGCGATGCTGCACTTCCACTACAACCGGCGTCTGGGCCTCGACGACAAGTACATCTCGCAGATGTACTACGACCTCGTCGCCCCCGAGGGCGGAGGCGGCGACTACGGCACCACCAGCGGAGGCTTCGACCAGCTCGGCTTCGGCACCCTGATGTACGCCAAGTAGCGGCCGAACCGCGCTCTGCACCGGAATACCGAGCCGAACTGTGGTGCTCTGTTGTTCACGGTGCAGTAGCGCGGTGAGGAGGCCGGCGGATGGCAGCAGTCCAGGCGGACCCCGTGGTCAGCACGCCGTACGGGCAGGTACGCGGCCGGTACGAGAACCGGGTCGCGGTGTTCCGCGGCATCCCCTACGCGGCCCCGCCCTTCGGCCCACGCCGGTTCCGGCCACCGGAGCCGCCCGAGCCCTGGGACGGGGTGCGCGACACGGTCGACTTCGGGCCGACGGCACCGAAACCGCCGTACTCCGACGCCTTCGCGCAGTACCTCTCCGACCCGTCCGTGCCCGGCGACGACTGCCTCAACCTCAACGTGTGGACGCCCGAGCCCGGACCGGGAGCCCGGCTGCCGGTCCTGGTGTGGCTGCACGGCGGCGCCCTGACCAGGGGATCCTCCGCGGTGCCGGTGTACGACGGGCACGCCTTCGCCCGGGACGGCGTCGTGCTCGTCTCGGTGAACTACCGGCTCGGCGTCGAGGGCTACGGCCTCTTCCCGGACGCCCCCGCGAACCCGGGCCTGCGCGACCAGCTCGCCGCGCTCCAGTGGGTCCACGAGGCGATCGAGGCCTTCGGCGGCGACCCGGGGCGCGTCACGCTGGCCGGGCAGTCGGCCGGCGCGATCAGCACCGGCGCCCTGCTGGCCGCCCCGCAGGCCCGGGGCCTGTTCCGGCGGGCGGTCCTGCAGAGCGGGCCGCCGGAGTCGGGCGACCGCGACAAGGTACGGCGGATGGTGCGCCGCATGGCCACCCGGCTGAAGGTGCCCGCCACCGCCGCCGCCTTCGCGGACGTCGACCGTGACCTGCTGCTGCGCACCCAGGCCGAGGTGGGCCGGCTCAGCAGCCCGGTCCTCGGGGGTCCCGCGTTCGGGATCGTGGTCGACGGCGACCTCGTGCCGCGCGACCCCCTGGAGGCCCTCACCGTGCCGGGCACCGGCCTGGCGAGGGACGTCGACCTGATGCTGGGCTGGACCAGCGAGGAGTACCGCCTCTGGCTCGTCCCCGGAGGACTGCTGGAGCGGGTCGACCGGCTCGGCCCGGTCGCCCTCGCCGGTGCCATGGCCCGCTGCCACTGCGGCTCCGAGGTGGTCCGCGGCTACCGCGCCCTGCACCCCGGCGCCGGCACCGCCGAGATCGTGGGCCAGATGGTCACCGACCACCTGCTGCGCATCCCCCTGCACCGCCTCGCCGAGGCCCGGCCGGGCACGTCGTACGTCTACGAGTTCGCCTGGCCCTCGAACCTCCCGCAGCTCGGCGCCTGCCACGGCCTGGAGCTGGGCTTCGTCTTCGACACCGGCGACACCCCCGAGTCGGCCAGGCTGGCGGGCGAGGGCGCGCCCAGCGAGCTCGCCGACGCCATGCACGGGGCGTGGGTGCGCTTCGCCACTGACGGCGACCCCGGCTGGCGGCCCTGGGACGCCTCCCACCCCGTGCAGGTCTTCGGCAAGGGCGACCCCCACCTCGCGTCCGGCCCTCGGGACGCCGATTTCGCGGTGTGGACGGCGGACCCGACCACCGAGGAGACGGCTCCCGTCTCCGAGCCGGCGGAAGGCTGGCCCGCACGGACCGCGGAGCTGCGCTCGGTCGTACGGCGGCTGCGGCGCTCGGGGCTCGCGCGGCGGCACTGACGGCGGCCCGGCCGGGGTCTCAGGTGCCGGTCGCCCCGACCGAGTCCCGGACCACCACGTGGGTGCCCAGCAGGAGGTGCTCGGCCGGGTCCTCCGCGGTGCGGCCGAGCGCGGTGCGCACGGCGAGCCGGCCCAGCTCCTCGTAGGGGACGTGCACGGTGGTGAGCGCCGGGTGCAGGTCACGGGCGAAGGGGATGTCGTCGTACCCGGCCAGGGACACGTCCCCGGGGACGTCCAGCCCGGCCTCGTGCAGGGCGGTCAGGGCGCCCGCCGCGACCATGTCGGTGGCGGCGACCACGGCCGTGAAGTCCAGGCCCTCCTTCAGGGCCCGGCGCATCAGACGGTGACCGGAGTCGCGGGTGAAGTCGCCGTTCAGGAGCAGCGCGGGGTCGGGGTCCAGGCCGCGGGCGCGGTGCGCGGCGAGATAGCCGCGCTCGCGGCCCTGCGCGGTGGTGTGGTCGGCCTTGCCGCCGAGGAAGAGCACCCGCCGGTGGCCCTGGGACAGGACGTGGGCGACGAGCGCGTAGGCGCCGCCCTCGTTGTCGTACTCGATGACCGTGACGGGGGCCCCGGGGCCGAGCGGCGGTCTGCCGCACAGTACGAGCCGTGACCCCGCCGAGGCCAGCGAGTCGGCCATCCGGCGGGTGCGCTCGCGGTACTCGACGGTGTCGGCGGCGCCGCCCACCAGGATCACGGCGGCGGCACGCTGGGCCCGCATCATCTCCACGAACTCCAGTTCGTGCTCGACGTCGCCCTCCGTGCTGCACACCAGACACAGATGGCCGAGCCGGGTCGCCTCGCGCTCCACGCCGTGCGCCATCAGGGCGAACGAGGGCCCGGTGATGTCCTCCAGCACGAACGCGAGCGTGGGGGTGCCGACCCCGGCGATCGCCTTCGCGCGCGCGTCGGCCACGTAGTCCATGTCGCGCACGGCACGCAGCACGCGGGTGCGGGTCGCCGTGCTCACCGGGTACACCCCGCCGAGCACCCGCGACACGGTCGACGCGGACACCCCGGCCCGTGCCGCCACGTCCCGGATCGTGCTCCGGCCCGCGTCCTCGCTCTTCCTGGTCATCTGCGCCCTTCCCCCTCGCGAACAGCGGCAACACGATGGAAACCGGTTCCCGAGCGGGAGGCTAGCAGGGGGACGGGGGTCAGGCTAAGGGGCGGGAACGAGGAAACTCGGCGCCCGCGAAGGGACGCGGGGAACTGCGCGAGCGACCACCACGAACGCGCACCCGCACGACATCCGAAGCCGCACGGCGAGTGGGAGCACCGACCCCCGCTACCGCACCGACCCCCCGCTACCGCACCGCCCCCGCGATACCGGAGATCGCCTCGGGCCCCACCCGGCAGCACCCCCCGATCAGCCGCGCCCCGGCCCGACGCCACCCCGTGACCTCCTCCGGGGTGAACGTCGAGCTGCCCTCCCAGCGCCGCGCCCCCGCGACCCAGGTCTCCCCGCTGTTGGGATAGACGACGACCGGCTTGCCGGTGACCCGCGCGGCGGTCTCGATCGCGCGGTCCACGTCCTCGGGGACACAGCAGTTGACGCCGACCGCGACGACCTCGTCCACGTCGGCGGCCAGGGCGAACGCCTCCTCCAGCGGCTGCCCCGCCCGCGTGCGGTCGCCCGCGACCGAGTACGAGAGCCAGGCGGGCACACCGAGACCGCGGACCGACCGCAGCAGTGCCTCGGCCTCGTCCGCGTCCGGGACCGTCTCCAGCGCCAGGACGTCGGGCCCGGCCGCCGCCAGCACCTCCAGCCGGGGCCGGTGGAAGGCCGCCAGCTCGGCCACGCTCAGGCCGTACCGTCCCCGGTACTCCGAACCGTCCGCGAGCATCGCGCCGTACGGCCCCACCGAGGCGGCGACGTACAGCGGCCGCCGGATCCCCCCGGCCCACGCCCGCCGGCTCGCCTCCCGGGCCAACTCGACGCTCAGGCCGAGGAGTTCGGTGGCCCGCTCGCGCCCGATCCCGCGCTTGGCGAACCCCTCGAAGGTGGCCTGGTAGCTGGACGTGATCGCCACGTCCGCGCCCGCCGCGTAGTAGGCGAGATGCGCCTCGGTGATCGCCTCGGGCCGCTCCGCGAGCAGGCGCGCCGACCACAGCTCGTCACTCAGGTCGTGCCCGGCGGACTCCAACTGGTTGGACATGCCGCCGTCGAGCACGACCGGGCCGGCCGCGAGGGCCTCGGCGAAGGGGCGGGAGGGGGTGCCGGGGACGTCCGGGGTGTCGCTGGTCATGCCTCGACGCTAACCGACGGGCCGCCGGACGGCCCCGGCTGTCCGGTCCGTGAACACCGGGACCGGCATGCGGGACCCCGCGCTCTCCGGCACGACCGACCTGGCCCGGCCTCCGGGCCGGGTCTACCCAAGGCGCCGAGCGCTTCCCTGTGCCGGCCGGGACGGATCACGCCCTCCCGGGTCGGTCAGTGCGCCGCGTGCCGTCCTCGTCCGGGTCGCTCGGCCCGCCGCCGGACCGTGGTCGGCACCACCAGGCCGTCCAGCAGACCCAGCGCCAGGACGTACGGCCACCAGCCCAGCCCCTCGGCCGCCTCGCGTCCCGGTGCCGCGCACGGTCAGCGTGCCCTCGCCGCGGAACACACCGTCGTACCTCGTCGTCCCCGCCGGGACGGTGACGACGGTGTCGCCGGTCAGGGTGACGTCCCGGCCGGCGAGGACGTCGGCGGCCGCTGCTGTTCTGTGGAAATGACTGCGCACATCACCGGAGACGCGTACGGCGGGAGTGGAGAACAGAAAACCGCGACAGAAAGCGCCTTCTTCTGATCGCGTCCGACCCGTTGACCGCCCGGTTCCCCGGCCGTACCTTTCGGCTGTTCGCAATAACAACAGATGTTCTCAATATCGAACATCGCTCTCAGGACACCCCCACCCGAGAGGCAGTCCGCATGAGCCGCGCCCCCGACGTCCCCCACCGACGACTGCTGCTGAAAGGCGCCCTGGCCGCGGGCGCCCTGGCGGCGACCCCCACAGCCGCCGAAGCCGCCCCGCGCCCGAAGAAGGCCGCCCCCGTCGTGAACCCGCTCGTCCGCAACCGCGCGGACCCCCACATCCACCGGCACACCGACGGCCACTACTACTTCACCGCCACCGCCCCCGAGTACGACCGCATCGTCCTGCGCCGCTCCCGCACCCTGGGCGGACTCGCGACCGCCGACGAGTCCGTGATCTGGACCAGGCACCCCACCGGCGTCATGGGCGCCCACATCTGGGCACCGGAGATCCACCGCATCGGCGGCAAGTGGTACATCTACTTCGCCTCCGCGCCCGCCGAGAGCGTGTGGGACATCCGCATCTGGGTCCTGGAGAACGCCAACCCCAATCCACTCAAGGGCACTTGGGTGGAGAAGGGGCAGATCAGGACCGCCTGGGAGACCTTCTCCCTGGACGCCACCACCTTCACCCACCGGGGCACCCGCTACCTCGCCTGGGCCCAGCACGAGCCCGGCCTGGACAACAACACCGGCATCTTCCTGTCGAGGATGGCGAACCCCTGGACGCTGACGGGCACTCAGATCCGGCTCTCCACCCCGGAGTACGACTGGGAGTGCGTCGGCTACAAGGTCAATGAAGGCCCCTCGGTCATCGCCCGCAACGGCCGCCTGTTCATGTCCTACTCGGCCAGTGCCACCGACCGGCACTACTGCATGGGGCTGCTCACGGCCGACGCGGACGCCGACCTCATGAACCCGACGAGCTGGTCCAAGTCGCCAAGCCCCGTGTTCACCAGCAACGACGTCACCGGGCAGTACGGCCCCGGCCACAACTGCTTCACGGTCGCGGAGGACGGCCGCAGTGACGTCCTCGTCTACCACGCCCGCCCCTACAAGGAGATCGTCGGCGACCCGCTGAACGACCCCAACCGCCACACCCGCGTGCAGCAGCTCAACTGGCACGCGGACGGCACCCCGGACTTCGGCATACCGGTGGCGGACACCGCCATCGACTCGGAGGTTGCGTCATGAGACGTGCGTACGCGGTACTGCTCGCCCTCTGCCTGGCCCTCGCCGGCGCCCTGGTGACCGCCGGACCGGCCCAGGCCGCCCCGCTGACCATCCCCAACGGCGTCCAGTTCACGGACACTTCGGGAAGTGCCCTGCACGCCCACGGCGGCGGGGTCGTCAAGGTCGGCTCCTACTACTACTGGTTCGGCGAGGACCGCAACGCCGACAACACCTTCCGGTACGTCGACGCCTACCGCTCCACCGACCTGAGGAACTGGGAGTTCAGGAACCACGTCCTGACCCAGTCGAGCGCCTCCGAGCTGTCCAAGGCGTACATCGAGCGGCCCAAGGTCGTCTACAACGCGAGCACCGGCAAGTTCGTGATGTGGATGCACAAGGAGAACGGCACCGACTACAGCGAGGCCCGCGCGGCCGTCGCCGTCTCCGACTCCGTCGACGGCAACTACACCTATCAGGGCAGCTTCCGCCCGCTCGGTCAGTACATGTCCCGGGACATCACGACGTTCGTCGACACCGACGGCACCGGCTACATGGTCTCCGCCGCCAACGAGAACTACGACCTGCACATCTACCGGCTCACCGCCGACTACACCGGCATCGCGAGCCTGGTCGCCAACCCCTGGCCCGGCGGCCACCGCGAGGCTCCCGCCCTGTTCAAGCGGGGCGGCGTCTACTTCATGCTGACCTCGGGTGCGACCGGCTGGAGCGCCAACCAGCAGCAGTACGCCACCGCGACCTCCCTCGCCGGTCCGTGGACCTCGATGGCGAACGTCGGCGACTCCACGACGTACAACTCGCAGACCGCGTACGTCCTCCCGGTGCAGGGCACCTCGGGCACCTCGTACCTCTACCTGGGCGACCGCTGGGGCAACTCCTTCGGCGGGACCGTCAACGACTCGCGGTACGTGTGGCTGCCGTTGACCTTCCCGACCTCCACCACGATGTCCATGTCCTGGTACCCCGAGGTCACCGTCGACACGGCGGCCGGGACGGTCTCCGGCACCGCCGCCACCTACAACACCCTGATCGCGCGCAACAGCGGCAAGTGCGCGGACGTGCCCGACCAGTCGCTGTGGCAGGGTGCCGCGATCAGTCAGTACACCTGCAACGGCGGCGCCAACCAGAAGTGGTGGTTCAAGAACCTCGGCACCGGCTACTACCAGTTGGTCGGCCGCGGCAGCTCGCTGTGCCTCCAGGAGAACGCCTCCACGGTGACCCAGGAGAACTGCTCCTCGACCGCCACCGCCCAGCAGTGGTCCCTGGTCACGTCGGGCTCGTACGTGACCGTCAAGGCCCGCGCCACCGGTGAGTGCCTGGACGTGAACGGCGCGTCCACCGCCAACTCCGCCGTGATCATCACGTACACGTGCAGCGGAGCGACCAACCAGCAGTGGACGCGCGGGACCTGAGGTCAGGTCAGCAGGTCGATCGCGTCGATCGACGTGCCCGCGCTGAGATAGGACGTCGACCCCGACCCGCTCACGATGTTGATCTTCAGCGTGTTGTACTGGCTGGTGTCCGTGCGCCAGGCACTGGCCGGAACGCTGTAGGTGAACGTGTAATTGTTGCCCCGGTAGGACCCGTTGGTCAGGGACCGGGTGCTCGGCTGGGTGGGCGGGGAGGGGATCGCCGACGTCCAGGTGTCGTTGACGACGACCTGCGGCCGCCCGTTGGCGTAGGCCGTCGTCACCCCGATCCGCAGGGTGTGCGCGGCGGCGGCCTGCGCGGCGGTCAGCCTGAAGTACACCAGCAGCCCGCTGTTGACGTCCTTCCAGAGGTAGCAGGGGAAGGCCGAGGTCTCGGTGCCGCTGCCGATCACCACGTTGCCGGTCCAGGCGGAGGCGCGCACGTCGGAGGGATGGGCGTACGTCATCAGGTCGGCGTTCTTGAAGCCGCTCGGCGTGCCCGTCCAGTCGTTGATCCGCCAGATCGCGCCCGCGTTGCTCGGGTCGTTCGAGGACGGGACCGCGATCGAGTTCAGGGTGGTCGTGCCGCCGGCGGTCACCGTCACCGAGGTGGTGTACACGGCGAGCTCGCTCTTGAAGACGGTCAGGGTGTACGTCCCCGGCAGGACCCCGCCGATGGAGAAGTAACCGTCCGAGGAGCGGGCCGAACCCCAGTACTGGGCCGCCGTGTTGGCGAGACCGACGGTGTACGGGTACGCCGTGTTCCGGCCGGTGATGCCCACCCCCGCGACCCGGCCCCGGCCGCCCGAGGCGACGTAACCGGAGATGCCGAGCGAGTCCGCCCACGAGGTGGTGAGCGTTCCCGGGAACAGTGCGGAGGAAGGCGCGCCGCCGTCCGTGAGGGCGATGACGTAGGGGCCCTGGAGGCCGAAGCGCTCGTCCTCGGTCTGGTTCTGGGCGTAGTGCAGGATCTCGTACAGGCCGCCGCCGTCGGCGCTCTGGTGGCGCAGCAGGGAGCGGTAGAAGGGGCCTCCGGACGCCTTCTCGTGGTGGGAGCGCACGATCCACAGACCGACGCCGTTCGCGCTCCAGCCGATGTAGTTGTAGTCCATCACCCGCAGCCTGGAGTAGTGCTTGGAGCGGGTCTGGCCGTCGGACTTGGCGAACACGTCCGAGGCCTCGATGGTGGTGGGCGCGTAGGTGTAGGAATCGGGCTCGTCGTTGAGGAACAGGCCCGCCTTCACGCGCAGGATGAAGCGGGTGGAGGCGACCGAGGTGTCGGCCCGGTTGGTCCACAGGTAGACGTTGTTCTCGCCGCTGCGGGCCGCGTAGTAGTGCCGGAGCGTGCCGTACGCGACCGAGATCAGGATGGTCGTGCCCGACTGCCTGACGGTGACGGTGGAGGTGCCGAGACCGGACTCGATGTGCGAGTTCTTGCCGCCGTAGCCCTGGTACTCGGTGCCCTTGTAGACCAGCGAGGTCAGGTCGCCGTTGGTCTTGCTGACCTTGAAGACGAGGTTCGCGCCGGTGTCGACGACGTAGTTCGAGCCGTCGTCGGACCAGCCGAAGCCCGCGGCGGACGCGTTCCCGGCGAGCGGACCGGCGAGGGCGGCGGTGCCCGCGGCGGCCGCGGTGCCGAGGACGAAGGTGCGGCGTCCGACCGTACTGCGCACGGTGGATTCGGACATGGGGGTGCCTCCTTCGGGTCGTGTGGGGGTGGTGCGGGTGCTTTGGAGAGTGACAGTTGAATCGATTTCGCGAAAGGGCTTTCACCCGCTGGAAGTTGGCAGGTTCGTGAAATCAGCGCAGGGACTAGAAAGCGCTTGCAGATGGCGGTACGGTCCGGCGCCAGGTGTTGTCCCCGGACGGAGGAACCGCGAATGAGACGTTTCAACCTCGCCCTGCTGGCGGCGGTGGCACTGGCCTCGGGCCTGACAGCCGTCCCGGCGCAGGCGCACTCGGCACGTCCGCCCGGCCCGGAGAACTGCACCGCGGCCGGCTGCCACTTCGACGTCCCGCCGGGAACGTACGACGTGAAGGTCCTCCTCGGCGGCGATACCGCGTCGAGCACGGCCATCAGCGGCGAGGCCCGGCGTTCGCTCCTCCCGGAGACGGCCGCCGCGGCCGGCGAACGGGTCTCGCGCAGCTTCACCGTGAACGTCCGCACCCCGGAGGGCGAGCCGACCGGCCCCGACGGCACGCCGGGCCTGGACCTCGTCCTGGGCGGCCCGGCCCCCGCGCTCGCCGACATCCAGGTCACCCGCGCCCGGCACCCCCGCCAGATCCTGCTCGTCGGCGACTCCACGGTCTGCGACCAGCCCGCCGACCCCTACTCCGGCTGGGGCCAGCAACTGCCCCAGTACCTGCGCAAGGGCCTGTCCGTGGCCAACTACGCCGACTCCGGCGAGAGCACCGTGAGTTACCTGTCCGAGCCGCGCCTGTGGGCCACGGTCCAGCCGCTGATCCGCCCCGGCGACCTCGTCCTCGTCCAGCTCGCCCACAACGACAAGACGACGGACGAGGCGACCTACCGGGCGAACCTGGAGACTCTGGTCGCGGGTGTGAGGGAGAAAGGCGGGAACCCTGTCCTCGTGACGCCCGTCGTGCGACGCTGGTTCAACTCGGACGGCACGCTGGACAACGGGACGGCCCTGCTGGTCAACGGCCTCGGGGTGGACCATCCCGCGGTGATCCGCTCGGTCGCCGCGGCCGAGGACGTCCCGCTGATCGACCTGACGGCGAGGACGAAGTCGCTCGTGGAGTCGCTGGGCGTGGAGGGCTCCAAGGCGATCTACCTCTACAACGAGAAGAGGGACAACACCCACACCTCCGTGCACGGGGCCACCGTGTACGCGGGCCTGGTCCGCGACGAACTGGTCGCACAGGGACTGGTGCCCGCCGGGCTGGTGCGGGTGGGATAGACGCCTGGGGCGTCCCGACCGGAACCGGGGCGCCCCAGGTCTTTGCCGCGAGCCGGCGCGCTCGCGGGCCTGCGACGCGAAGAAGAGAGAACCGATGCAGTTGCCCCCCGAGGACCGCACCCTCAGCCCGTACACCGGCTACACGCGCGCCCACTGGGAGTCCGCCGCCGACGCACTGCTCGCCGCGGTGGAGCCGTACGCCACCGGGGACCGCGCCCTCTACCACCTGCCCGGCGACCGGGAGAGCTGGTCCGGCCGCCTATCCGACGGCCTCGAGGGCTACGCCCGTACGCTCCTGCTGGCGGCCTTCCGCCAGGACGCGACCGCGCTGGAGCGGTACGCCGACGGACTCGCCGCCGGGGTCTCGGGGATCTGGCCCCGGATCGAGGACCGCAGCCAGCCTCTGGTGGAGGCGGCGTCGATCGCGTTCGCGCTGCGGATCACGAAACCGCTGCTGTGGGACCGGCTGGACGACGGTGTCCGGCAGCGCGCCGCGGCCTGGCTCGGCGACGCGCTCACCGCCGAGGCCTGGCCCTGCAACTGGGAGCTCTTCCCGGTCACGGTCGCCGGCTTCCTGGCGTCGGTCGGGCATGAGCCGGAGGCCTCCCGCAAGGCGATCGACCGGGGCCTGGAGCGTATCGAGCAGTGGTACGTCGGCGAGGGCTGGTACACCGACGGCGACGGCCGCAAGTTCGACTACTACAACGGCTGGGCCATGCACCTCTACCCGGTGCTGCACGCCTGGCTGGCCCGGGACGAACGGCTGCTGGAGCTGTACGGCGGCCGCCTCTCCCGTCATCTCGACGACTACGCCCGCCTGTTCGGGGCCGACGGCGCCCCGATGCACCAGGGCCGCTCACTGACGTACCGCTTCGCGACGACGGCACCCCTGTGGCTGGGCGCGCTGACGGGCCACACCCCGCTGCCCCCGGGCGAGACCCGGCGGCTGGCCTCCGGAGCCCTCAAGCACTTCCTGGACCGGGGCGCGGTGGACTCCCGCGGCCTGCTCACCCTCGGCTGGCACGGCCCCGACCCGGCGGTCCTCCAGGGCTACTCGGGCCCGGCCTCCCCGTACTGGGCGAGCAAGGCGTTCATCGGCCTGCTCCTCCCAGCGGACCACGAGGTGTGGACGGCGGTTGAGGAACCGGGCCCCGCCGAGCGCTCCGACGCGCTCACCGCGATCACCGCCCCCAACTGGCTGCTCCAGTCCACCAGTTCCGACGGCCTGGTCCGCCTCCACAACCACGGCAGCGAGGACGTCCGCTACGACCCCTACTACACCCGCCTCGCCTACTCCACGGCGACCGAGCCGTCCCCGTTCCCGTCCCACGACAACAGCCTGATCGTGGCCGACGACCCGAGCCGCACGGAGATCGAACCGCTGGGGGTGGGGGAGGGCTGGGCGGCCTCCCGGCACACGGCGGCCGGCGGAGTACGGGTCTCCAGCGTCGTGCTCGCCCGAGGGGCCGTGGAGGTACGCGCCTTCCTCGTCTCCGGCGCGGATCCCGGAACACCGGTACGGGTGACCGGCTGGGCCGCCCCGCGCGAGGGCGTTCGGACCGAACTCCTGCCCGCCGTGGGCCTCGACGCCGAGCTCGGCGGAGTGACGGGAGACACCGACACCCTCTTCGTCGCGCTGTCCCGACTCACCGGCGACCCGAACGCGGCACCCCTGCGGGAGACGGTGACCGTACGGGCCGTGGGGGCGGGGGAGTTGACCGTGGCGTGGGCCGGAGGGCCGCGGACGCGGGTCCGGCTGACGGGGGACGGGGTGGACGTCGTGAGCGGGGAGTGAGACGGCTCGGGCGGCGGGTGGCGCGGCCGCCCGTCGTCCGCTCCGCGTCCGGCGCCCCCACCACACTTCGGCCACCGCCGAAGCACCCCGCCGTTAGCGTCCCGGCATGACCGAACATCCTCAGGAGACCCCCGCTCAGGCCGTCACCGGCATGGTGGAGCATGTTCTCGCGCTGGCCGCCACCTGGACCGCGTGGGACGGTGAGCCCGCTCAGGTCGACGGGCGGGTGTACACCCCGCACAAGGCGATCCGGCGGGTCGCCGACCATCTCGTCGACCACCTGGCCGAGTTGGAGGCGCGGCTGGCCGGCGAGGAACCGCAGCCCGACCGCTGGCACGCGTCGGCGAGCACCACCGTGGCCGACCTCGCCCCCTTCACCCGGGAGGACCTGGACGAGGCCCGCAATCGTCTCGTCCGGCTGGCCCGGATCTGGGCCAACCGTCTCGACGCGCTCACGGAGGAGCAGCTCGACCGGTCACCCGGTGAGGGCTGGAGCTTCCGCGAACTGGCCCTGCACCTCAGGGGGTCCACGTACTACGCCGACGCGCTCGGCGATCTGTCATGACAGGTCGCCGGTCCCGAGCAGCGTGCGCGTGAGCCGCTCGGCGAAGTCCTCCGGGTACTGGAGGACGCCGAGGTGGCCGCCGGGGAACTCGACGAAGTCGGCCTGCCGGTGCTTCACCAGGAACTCGGCGGTACGGTAGAGGAGTTGGCCCCGGGATTCGGCGCCCGCGCCGACGGTGAGACGGGTCCGCGCGGGGCCCGCTTCGGGGACGTAGGACGTGAAGGGGCCGATGACGTGCGCGAGGGCGAGCGCCATGGGGGTCCGCAACTCCTCCTCCCGGGACAGGGGTTCACCCCCGGGGAGTTCCCCCGCGTCCCGCTCCTCCAGTACGGCGGTCATCAGGGCGCCCGCCGCCGCGAGCCCCTTGGTCCGGTAGACCTCGCAGACCTCCCGGAACGCGGCCTGTTGCCGTGCCCCGTCCGGCAGCACCCCGACGCAGGGCGGCTCGTGCGCGACCACGTGCCGCAGCCGCTCCGCGTGCCGGGCCGCCAGGTCGAGCGCGGCCACCGCCCCGGCGCTGGTGCCGAGGACGTAGGCCGAGTCGCCCGCCGGGAGCGTCTCGTCGAGCACCCGCCGCGCCCCGTCGCTCCAGTCCTGGACCCGCTGGTCCGCCACGGGTTCGCCGAGGCGGCCGTGGGCGAGGCCCAGGGGGTCGTAGGTGACGACGGTGAAGTGCCCGCGGAGCGCCTCCGTCATCGGGCCGAGGCCCATCGGGTGCCCGGCGCCGCCGGGAAGCAGCAGCAGGACGGGGCCGCTGCCGGTGATGTCGTAGGACGGGTCAGTCATCAGTTCTCTCCTCCTGGGGCCAGTTCTCGAGTGCCACGTGCAGGGCGTCGACCGCCCGGTCCCAGGACTTCCGCACGTCGCGGGGGGCGCCGAAGCCGCCCGCCGACTCCAGGGCGCAGTAACCGTGGAAGGTGGCGCGCAACAGGCGTACCGCGTCGGTGAGATCGGGTTCGGCGAGGCCGTAGGCGCGCAGCATGCCGTAGGTGATCTCGGCGGTGCGCCGCAGCGCGGGGGTGCCGGCGATCAGCGACTGGTCGATCCGGATCTGGGTGGCCGCGTACCGGCCCGGCCGCTCCAGCGCGTACGCCCGGTAGGCGCCGGCGAAGGCGGCCAGCGCGTCCTTCCCGGACCGGCCCGCCACCTCGACGGCGATCCGGTCGATCAGCTCGCCGCCGGCGAGCAGGGCCACCCGGGTGCGCAGGTCCTGAAGGTTCCTGACGTGCGAGTACAGGCTCGCGTCCTTCACGCCGAAGCGTTTGGCCAGGGCGGCCAGGGTGACGTTCTCGAAGCCGACCTCGTCGGCGAGGTCGGCCGCGGCCTCGGTGAGGCGGTCGGCGCTGAGGCCGGCTCGGGGGACCATGCGCGCTCCAGTTGCCTAGGACTCCTAGGAAAGATACTGGAGTGCATAGGGGAAAGGCCCCGGATTTTCCGGATCCGGGGCCTTCTGGCGTGCGAGGGGTGGGGTCAGGCGGTCGCGAGAGCCGTGCGGAGGGTGCTGATCGCCTGGCTGATGGCGGCCTCGGCGGCGTGCGTCTCGCGCAGGGCGTTGAGCATCACGAAGTCGTGGATGATGCCCTGGTAGCGGACCGCGGTGACCGGGACGCCGGCCTCGCGCAGCCGGTTCGCGTACGCCTCGCCCTCGTCGCGCAGGACGTCGGCCTCGCCGGTGATGACCAGGGCCGGGGGCAGGCCCGTGAGCTGCTCGGTCGTGGCGCGCAGCGGGGACGCGGTGATCTCGGCGCGCTGCCCCTCGTCGGTCGTGTACTGGTCCCAGAACCACTGCATGGCGTCCCGGCGCAGGAAGTACCCCTCGGCGAACTGCCGGTAGGAGCCGGTCTCGAAGCTCGCGTCGGTGACCGGGTAGAAGAGGACCTGCTGGACGAGCGGGACGTCCCCGCGCTCCTTCGCCATCAGGGTCAGCGCGGCCGTCATGTTGCCGCCGACGGAGTCCCCGGCCACGGCGATGCGCGTGGCGTCCAGTGCCTTGCCTGCGCCCTGCTCGACGATCCAGCGGGCGACGGCGTAGTTCTGCTCGATCGCGACCGGGTAGCGGACCTCGGGGGAGAGGTCGTACTCGGGGAAGACGACGGCGGCCTCGGCGCCGACGGCGAGTTCGCGGACCAGCCGGTCGTGGGTGTGGGCGTTGCCGAAGACCCAGCCGGCGCCGTGGATGTAGAGCACCACGGGGAGGGTGCCGGTGGCGCCGGCGGGGCGGACGATCCGGGCCCGGACGCTGCCGGTGGGGCCGCCCTGGACGGTCACCCACTCCTCGTCGACGGCGGGCTTCGCGATGTCGCCCGACTGCACCTCGTCGACCGCCTTGCGGCCCTCGGCCGGGCCGAGGTCGAAGAGGTACGGCGGGTTCGCGGTGGCCTCCACGAAGGCCTGGGCGGCGGGCTCCAGTACGGGGCGGGGGGTGCTGTCGGTCATGACCATCTCCTCGGATCGGGTGCCGCGGGCGCGCTCGGCCTGTGGGTTCGGCCGAGCGGCGGCATGCCGAGAACAGTAGCGTGCTATTGAGTCGTGCACAACTAATTAGTGGTCGATAGAATCGGGGAGACCTGAACGCGTACCGTGGAGGCCCACCGAAGGGAGCCGTTCCGTGAGGACCACCGCAGACGAGCAGGGCGAACTGTCCCTGCTCCTCGACGACCAGCTCTGCTTCGCCCTCTATGCGGCGTCGCGAGCGGTCACCGCGCGCTATCGCCCGCTCCTCGACGAACTCGGGCTGACCTACCCCCAGTACCTGGTCCTCCTGGTGCTCTGGGAGCAGGACTCGATCTCCGTCCGCGACCTGGGCGCCGCCCTGCAACTGGAGTCCAGCACACTGTCACCGCTGCTCAAACGCCTGGAGGCGGCGGGGCTGCTGCGCCGTGAACGCCGGCCGGACGACGAGCGGTCGGTGGCCATCCGGCTCACGGACGAGGGGGCGCGACTGCGGGAGACGGCCCGGTCGGTGCCGTCCGCCATGGGGGACGCCATGGGGCTGACACCGGAGCAGGACGCGGTGATGAAGCGACTGCTCCGACTGCTCACGAGCAACGTGACGGCGGGGTGACCCCGGCCGTGCCATGAGTGCCGCGCCCGCCGCGGCCGCCGGGCGGTAATTCGCTTGGGAGTCGTCGCCCGTGGTCCTAGGGTTGCCGGGGCACCGGGGAGGGACATGGCGTACGAGGCTCAGCGGGACGACACGACCGACAAGTCCCCTCCGCCGACGGCTCGTTCACTCCCGCTCTGGCGGCAACGCGACTTCGCCGTCTTCTGGGCCGCGCAGACCCTCTCCGTCCTCGGTGACTCCTTCGCCCTGATCGCCCTGCCCCTGCTGGTCCTGGAGACCACCGGCTCCCTCGCCCGGATGGGACTGCTGACGGCGGTCGGCGGTGCCGCCTCCGTCGTCGCCGCCGTGTTCGCCGGCGTGGTGGTGGACCGGGTCGACCGGCGCCGGCTGCTCATCGGCTGCGATCTCGTGCGCATGGTGCTGTACGGGGTGATCCCGCTGGTGTGGCTGTTCGGCCCGCGGATCTGGCTGCTGTACGCGGTGCTGCCGGTGTGCGAGGCGGTCGGCATGCTGTTCGCCGTCGGGTACGTCACCGTCGTACGGTCTCTCGTCGGGACGGGGCAACTCACCGAGGCCAACGGGCGGTTGAACGCGACCGCCGCCGCGGCCGGGGTGCTGGGACCGGTGTGCGCGGGCGTCGTGGCGGCCTGGACCGGTCCCGCCACGGCGATCGGCGTGGACGCGGCGAGCTTCGGGGTGTCGGCGCTGTGCACGTTCTTCGTACGGTTCCGGGGCCGCCCCGCCGAGGCGCCCGGACGCACCGGCCTGTGGCGCGACCTGCGCACCGGAGTGGCCTTCCTGCGCGGCCACCCCGTGCTGCGCTCGCTCACCGCGCTGCTGTTCGTGTTCAGCTTCCTCACCCTCGGCCTGAACGACCTGGTGATCTACCACCTCAAGCACGACCTCGGCCACGACGACGGCACGGTCGGCGCCGTGCTGGCCGTCGGCGCGCTCGGCACCATCACCGGCGCCCTGCTGGTGGCGCGGGTACGCCGACGGCTCGGCTTCGGCGCGGTGTGGACCGGCTCGGTGGCGTTGTGCGGGCTGGCTTTCGCCGGCCTCGGCTGGGCCCGCGGCGTACCCGCCGTGGCGCTGCTGGTCGCGCTCTTCCTGGCCTGCGGCGGCATGGCGGGCACCTGCTCGATGTCCCTGCGCCAGGAGGTCACCCCCGAGCCCCTCCTGGGCCGCGTCACCTCCGCCTTCTGGACCCTGCACTACGCGGCGGCCCCGATCGGCGCGGCCGTCCTCACCTGGGCGGCCGAGCACCACGGCACGGCCCCGGTGGGCCTGCTGGCCGGCACCGCCTGCGTACTCGTCGCCACCGCGGCCCTGTTCACCCCGGTCCGGCGGTCCTGACGGGCGGCGGCGCCCGGCGGGCCCCGCCGCCCACGGCCACCGAGGTCACCCGTTGATCCCCGCGTAGTGCCGAAGGCTCCACCGCCACAGCACCCGTGAACCCACGTACGCCACCACGCCCAGCAGGGGGGAGAGCGCCGCCAGCCAGTAGGGGGCGCCGGTGTCGTGGCCGTGGCCGGTGAGGACCGCGGCCGGGAAGTAGGCGACGAAGGCGAGGGGGAGGCCGTAGGTGAGGAGGCCGCCCACCGCCTTCGGGAGGACGTTCAGGGGGTAGCTGCCGAAGGTGCCGAGGAGTTCCTCCAGCCAGCGGCTCCAGTAGTCGGCGGCCGGGAAGCGCAGGGCCGCGCAGGTGATCGCCGTGAAGAGGGCCGCCTCCAGGAGCATGCCGCCGAGCACGGCGACGACCAGGTAGGAGATCCGGCCCGGCGTCCAGTCGAGCCGGCTGCGGCTGAGCGCGCCGACCATGAGGCCCACCGCGACGGTCAGGTCGCCGATCGCGTTGGTGGGGAAGAAGGCCAACTGGAGCTGGCGGTGCACCGGCATCGGGCGGGTCAGGTAGATGTCGATCCGGCCCTCCTGGATCTGCCGGCCCGCCCCGTGCACCCGCCCCAGCAGCAGCACGAACAGTCCGTGGGCCAGCATCCGCGTCGCCGGGATCAGCAGAACCTCCGAACTGTCCCAGCCGCCCATCCCGGTGAACCGGGTCAGCAGCACGGTGGCGAACACGATCACCGACACCTGCCAGATCGCACCGATCGCGATCATCAGCAGGAACTCCGTGCGGTACTCGAGCTGCGCACGGAAGTTGAGGCGCGTGACGCGCCACGCGATCCGCATGCCGTTCACGGGCCTCAGCCTCCTTGGGAGATGACGCGACGGGCGGCCCGCCGCCACAGGAAACGGGTGAACACGGTGAGCGCCACGCCCCAGAACGCCTGGACCGCCAACTGCTCCCAGGCGTCCGACAGCGGGACGCGGCCGATGTAGAGGGACAGGGGGACGCTCAACGTGGCCTGGAACGGCAGGAATCCGCTGAGCGTGATGAACCAGTCCGGGAAGAACCACAGCGGCGCGTACACCCCGGACAGCAGGTTCTGCGCGAAGATCAGGATGAGCATCGCCGCGTTGTTGCGGACCGTCCAGAAGCACAGTTGGTCCAGGACCAGCATCACGTGGTAGAGGACCCACTGGCCCAGCAGCAGACTCAGCGCGAACACCCCGGCCACCGCGGCGGACCTCGGCGGGTCCACCACCCCGGCGAGCAGGCAGACCAGGTAGCCGCCGAGCGCCCACGCGAAGCCGTACACCTGCTCGCCGAGGGCGCGCAGGGCGTGGTAGCGCTGGGGCGGCAGCGGGCGCAGGTACCAGTAGACGATCGTGCCGAAGTGCATGTGCTGGAGCACGGTGTCCCGGCCCGCGTACTGGTCCAACTCCCGCAGCCGGGAGGCGAGCACGGCCAGCACGGCGTACGTGACGGCCTGGCCCTCGGTGAGGCCCGCGGTGGTGCCGGTGTGCGTGTACAGCCCGTGCCACAGGGAGGCCACCAGGACCACCTGGACGGCCAGCCGGACCAGGACGGCGGTCATCCGGGGCGGTGCGTGCAGCTCGCCGAGCGGGGTGACCCGGGCGGCGCGCCAGGCGTGCAGGACGGTCATGTCAGACCGCCCCGGCGTGGACGTAGGCCGCCCGCATGACGTCTTCGAGGTCGGCCTCGTCGATGGCGACGCCCGTCACCTCGTACCGCTCGATGACCGCCTTCAGGGCCTGGTGCACGGTGGGGGAGTCCGGTCCGTCGGGGCTCTCGGGGCCGAACACGACCTGCGGGCCCTCCTTGCGCAGCACCGCGATCCCCGGCAGCGGGACGACGTCCGTGTGCGCGTCGGCGAGGGTCGCGCGGACCTGCCAGGTGGAGCCGAACCTGCGGCGGATCTCGTCGAGGCTGCCGTCGAGGACGAGCCGGCCGTGGTTGATCAGGACGACCCGCTCGGCGAGCCGCTCCACCTCGGTCATGTCGTGGGTGGTCAGCAGGACCGTACGGCCGCGCTCCTCGACCTGGTGGCGCAGGAACTCCCGGACCTGCTCCTTGACGACCACGTCCATGCCGATGGTCGGCTCGTCGAGGAAGACGACCGGCGGGTCGTGCAGCAGTGCGGCGGCCAGGTCGCAGCGCACCCGCTGCCCGAGGGAGAGATGGCGGACCCGGGTGTCCCAGAACGCGGACAGCTCCAGGATGGCGTCGAACTCCGCCAGCCGGGAAGCGTGTTCGGCCCTCGGCACCTCGTAGATGTCCCGGAGGATCGAGAAGGACTCGCGCACCGGCAGGTCCCACCAGAGCTGGGTGCGCTGCCCGAAGACCGCGCCGATGTTACGGGCGTTGCGTTCGCGATCCTCGTACGGCACCACGCCCGCCACCCGTGCCTCGCCCGAGGTGGGCGTGAGGATGCCGGTGAGCATCTTGATGGTGGTGGACTTGCCGGCGCCGTTCGGGCCGAGCAGGGCGAGGAGTTCGCCGGGCGCCACGTCGAAGGTGATGTCCGTGACGGCGTGCTTGGCGACCCGCTCCGGGTTGACCAGGGAGCGCAGGGTGCCGGCGAGGCCGGGGCGGCGGACGGTGGTGTGGAAGGTACGCGAGAGCCCGCGCACCTCGATGCTTCCCCTCACGGTGTGAACTCCCTTGCGCTGAACATGAGTTGCGGCCGGTCGGCTGAGAAGCCGACCGGCCGCGGGCACCCCATGACCGTCGCAGAGTGCCGATCACACTGGCAATGGATTAATCCACCCGTTCATTGGACTAATCGATCACCGGGAGAGCACCGAGAAGACGAAGGAGAACTCCGCCGGCTCGGCCCGCAGGTGGTACTGCGGCAGCGGGCCAGGGCCGCAGGACTGCGAGCCGACCCCGTGGTGGCCGTGGTCCAGGTTCACCCACACCGTCTCGCCCGGGGTGAGGTCGGTGAGGTGGGTGGCCGCGTCGAGCTGCTCGGTGGTCCAGCGGCGGGCGGTGAAGGAGAACTCCGGGTCGCCCTCGATCCTGAGGCCGCCGAGCTCCACCCAGCGGACGTCGGCGCGGGCGCCGTTCTCCTGCGGGCGCAGGTACGGCGTCTGGAGCTCGTCCACGGTCGCGGTCCAGCGCCCGACCATGGAGGCCTTGCGGGTGTCCGGGTAGGCCTCGCCGGGGCCGCCGCCGAACCACCTGACCTGGTCCGCCTCGGGGAGCCCGAGCCGGACGCCGAGCCGTGGCAGCGGCTGCGTCCACTCGCCGTCGGGACCGACGGACACCGTCAGGCGCAGGCGTGAGCCGTCCGAGGTCCAGCGGTGGATCACATCCAGGCCCACCTCACGGGCGGCGGGCGCCACCCGGGTGCGGACCGTCAGCGCGTCCTCACCGACCTCCACCGAGGTCAGACGGTGCCGCATGCGGTGCAGCCCCAGCGTGCGCCACAGCGCGCTGTATTGGATCCCGGAGTTCCACTCCGTGCCCTCGTCGTTGTCGGTCGTCGCCCGCCACACGTCCAGCCGCGGGCTCTCGACGGCGATCCCGCCGATCGCCTTGAGGGCCCCGGTACGGGCGTCGAAGGACGCCGGGCCCAGGCTGATCAGCCGCTCGCCGCGCACCGGCCGTTCGGTGGGCGCCACGGAGGGCCGTACCGGGGCGGTGGCCGGGAGCTGTCCCCACGCGACGACATGGCCCCTCGGCGCCCAGGCCGTGTCGGACGCCAGCAGCGCCCGGACCGTCCACCGTGCCTCGGCCCCCTCGTGCGCGGGCGGCTCCGGCAGCTTCAGGTCGGCCGACTCGCCGGGTGCCAGCGCCGGCACCGCCAGCGTGCCCGCCTCGACCGTCTCGCCCTCCACCTCGTACGACCACTCGAAGCCGAGGGCGGACAGGTCCGCGAAGTCGTACTTGTTGGTGACGCGCACGGTGCCGTCGGCGCCCTCGATGCGGACCGGCTCGACGACCTTCTTGTACTCGACGAGCCCGGGGGAGGGCGTGCGGTCCGGGAAGAGCAGGCCGTCGCAGACGAAGTTGCCGTCGTGCAGCTCCTCGCCGAAGTCGCCGCCGTAGGCGTAGCCCAGCTCGGCGTGCTGGACGCCGTGGTCGATCCACTCCCAGATGAAGCCGCCCTGGAGGCGGTCGTACTTCTCGAAGAGGTCCTGGTAGTCGGCGAGGCCGCCGGGGCCGTTGCCCATGGCGTGGCCGTACTCGCACTGGATGAAGGGCAGCGCGCGGCGCTTGTGGGTGCCGCCGTCCAGCTCCTGGCCGATCCTCTCGACCTCGTCGTGAAAGGCGTACATGCGCGAGTACACGTCGGTGTCCCGGCAGTTCCAGTCGCCCTCGTAGTGCACCAGACGCGAGGAGTCCCGGCCGTGGATCCACTCGGCCATCGCGGTCAGGCCGCGGCCGGTGCCGGCCTCGTTGCCCAGCGACCAGAAGACGATCGAGGGGTGGTTCTTGTCCCGCTCGACCATGCGGGCCGCGCGGTCCAGGAGGGCCGGGGTCCAGCGGTCGTCGTCGACGGGGTTGTCCCGCCAGTCCTGCTCGGTGAAGCCGTGGGTCTCCAGGTCGCACTCGTCGACGACCCACAGGCCGTACTCGTCGCACAGGTCCAGGAAGGCCGGGTGCGGCGGGTAGTGCGAGGTGCGCACGGCGTTGATGTTGTGCCGCTTCATCAGCAGCACGTCCTCGCGCATGGTCGCCAGGTCCAGGGTGCGGCCCGTCTCCGGGTGCCACTCGTGCCGGTTGACGCCCTTGAACAGGACCGCCTTGCCGTTGACCTTGATCAGGCCGTCCTCCAGGACGACCGTGCGGAAGCCGATGCGCAGCGGGACCCGCTCGCCCTCGGTGACCAGTTCGCCGTCGTAGAGGCGGGGGCTCTCGGCGCTCCAGGGGGCCACCAGGGCGGTCACGGACTCACCGGTCGCGACATCGATGTCCAGGGCGGGCACGAGCACCCGCCCGTCGACGTCGGAGTCGACGCGCAGGGTGCCCTCGCCGGTGAGGTGGTCGTAGGAGGCGTGCACGAAGAAGTCGAGGACGGAGCCCGCCGGGCGGTGCAGCAGGGTCACCTCACGGAAGATGCCCGGCAGCCACCACTGGTCCTGGTCCTCCAGGTAGGAGCCGGCCGACCACTGGTGCACGCGCACGGCCAGGACGTTGCCCGTGGGCTTCAGCAGATGGCCCACGGCGAACTCGTGCGCGAGCCGGGAGCCCTTGAACTCGCCGATGTCCGTGCCGTTGAGCCAGACCCGGGCGCAGGACTCGACGCCGTCGAACCGGATGACGGCGCCGCCGTCCGCCGGCCAGTCCGCCGGCAGGTCGAAGACGCGCAGGTGGTCGCCGGTCGGGTTCTCGGTGGGGACGTGCGGCGGGTCCACCGGGAAGGGGTAGAGGTGGTTGGTGTAGATCGGCAGCCCGAAGGCGCCCTCGCCCTGGAGGACCCAGTGCCCGGGGACCGTGACCTCGGCCCAGCCGGCGGCGTCGAATCCCTCCTCGGCGAAGGAGTCGTCCTCGGCGTCGGCGGTCGCCGACAGCCGGAAGCGCCAGGTGCCGTCGAGGGGCAGGGACCTCGCGTCGGAGGACGCGTACCAGGCGCGGGGCGGGAGGGCCCCGCTGCCGGGCGAGACGTCCTCGACGTAGTCGAAGGCCGGGGAGGTCGTGCGGAAGGACATCGGTCTCCAGGTCCTGAGAGAGAGGGGGTGTCAGCCCTTGATGCCGGTCTGTGCGATTCCCTGGACCAGCCAGCGCTGGAGGAAGAGGAACACGAACACCAGGGGCAGGATGGAAATGGCTGTGGCCATGAAGATCAGATGGAAGTTGACGGTCTGGTTGGTCATGAAGGAGGACAGTGCGACCTGGACGGTCCAGGAGCTCGGGTCCTGGCCGATGACCAACGGCCACAGGAAGGCGTTCCAGCCGCTGATGAACGTGATCGTGGCCATCGCCGCGAAGAAGTTCAGCGAGTTGGGGACCACGATCCGCCAGTACGCGCCCCAGTATCCGAGGCCGTCCACGCGAGCCGCCTCCTCCAGTTCCTTCGGGAACCCGAGGAAGTACTGCCGGAACAGGAAGCAGGTGAAGCCGCTGAACAGGCCGGGGATGATCAGCCCGCGGTAGGTGTCGATCCAGCCGAGGGACGAGACCAGCACGAAGCTGGGCACGAAGGTGACGGCGGTCGGCACCATCAGGGTCGCGAGGACGACGTAGAAGACCTTGTTGGCGTGCCGGTAGGGGATGCGCGCGAGGCCGTAGCCGGCCAGGGAGCAGATCAGCAGGGTGCCGACGGTCATGGAGACGGCGATCACCGTCGAGTTCCACATGGACCGGGCGAAGTCGACCGTCGGGTCGTCGAACAGCTCGCCGATGTTGCCCCACTGGAAGGAGGGGAGGAGCTTCCAGTTCTCGCCGGTGATCTCCGGGTCCGTGGACAGGGAGTTGCGCAGGATCAGGTAGAAGGGGAGCAGGAAGAGCAGGGCGGCCACGCTGACGGCGATGTAGAGGCCGGTGTTGCCGAGGACGCCGCCGCGCTTCCTGCGGCTCTCCTTGCCCACCTGAGGTGCGGTGGTGGTCACTTGGAGTCCTCCCCCCTTCCGAAGCCCATGAACTTGCCCTGGAGGAGCGTGACGGCGCAGATCAGCACCGTGAGGATGACGGCGCCCGCGCTGCCGGCGCCGTAGTCCTGGTTCTCGCCGAGGGCGGTCTTGTACAGGACCATGAGCGGGGTCTGGCCCCAGGTCGCCTTGGTCGTGATGATGTTGAAGAACTCGTCGAACGCCTGGTAGGCCGCGACGAGCAGCAGCAGGATGACCGCGGTCGAGGTGGCGCGGAGCTGGGGCAGCGTGATGTACCGGAAGGTCTGCCAGCCGGACTTGGCGCCGTCGATCGCGGCCGCCTCGTACAGCTCCCCCGGGATGTTCTGCAGCGCGGCCAGGAACAGGATCATGTAGAAGCCGGCCTGCAGCCACAGGCGTACGGTCACGATGACCAACCAGTACCAGGGCGGGTTCGGGTCGGACAGGTAGGCGATGTTGTCGACGCCGAACCAGCCGAGCACCGTGTTCATCAGACCGAAGCGGACACCGGTGAAGATGGACATCTTCCAGATCAGCGCGGCGGCGACGTACGACACGGCGGTCGGCAGGAAGAACACCGACCGGAAGAAGGCCCGCATGAACCGCAGCCGGTGCACCAGCAGGGCCAGGCCCAGGGACAGCGCCCAGGTGAGCGGCACGATGAGCGCGGCGAACACCGTGAACGTCACCAGGGAACCGGTGAAGTTGGAGTTCGTCAGCATGCTCTCGTAGTTGTCGAGGCCGACAAACTTGCTCGGTGTGACGGTGAAGCGCGCGTCGAAGAAGCTGAGCCAGACGCTCCAGACGATCGGCACGAAGACGAAGATCGCCAGGCCGATGAGGAAGGGCCCGGTGAAGAGCCAGAAGTTGAGGGTCGGGTTGCCGCTGAGGCCCCGCCGCGGCCGGGCCGGTGCGGCCTTGGCCGGGGCGGGCTGGGCGACCCCGCGCGTGGTGGTGGTCGACATGTCGTGGTGTCCCCGCGGGCCTATCCGAACAGCTTCTTGAGTTCGGCGTCGACCTTCTTCTCCGCGGTGGCGAGCGCGGCGTTCGGGTCGCCGTTCTTGCGGACGCTGTTGGCGAACGCGTCGGTCAGGGCGGTGATCATTGCCTGGGTCCAGCCGATGTTGTCGAAGTGCCCGAACTCGTTGAAGAGCTTGACGCCCTCGGCCGGCAGACCCGACTGGAGCTTGGTGGCCGACTGGGCGATGGAGGTGCGCGGCGGGATGTGGAAGCCGTACGAGGTGGCCCAGTCCTCCTGGTACTGCTTCTGGTCGATCCACAGCCACTTCACGTACTCCTTGGCCGCGTCGACGTTCTTGCCCTTGGCGTTGACGAACATCGACCAGCCGCCGTTGTAGACCGACTGCTTGCCGTTGTCGCCGACCTTCGGGAAGGGGAAGACGCCGAGGTCGTCGCCGAGGGCCTTCTGCATCGCGGGCATCGCCCACATGCCGCAGAACTGGATGGCGCACAGGCCCTGGTTGATCGCGGACGGGTCCCAGTAGTCGGCCGGGGCGTCGAGCAGCAGGTTGCCGCTGGTGAAGAGTTGGCGGAGCTGCTTCATGCCGGCGACGACCGCGTCCGTGTGGAAGGCGGGCTTGTTGTCGGCGGTGAGGGTGTCGGCGCCGGCCGACCAGATGAGCGGGTTGATCGCCGGGACGAGGTCGTTGCCGAGGAAGACGCCCTTGACCTTGTTGGTGGTGAGCTTCTCCGCCGCCTCGAGCAGTTCGTCGAGAGTGGTCGGCACGTCGACCTTGGCCGCCTCCAGCATCGACTTCCGGTAGAAGAAGAACTGCGGGTCGTCGATCATGCGGACGCCGTATATCTTCCCGTCCACCGTGTGCGAGGTGATGTCGGCCGGGTTGAAGTCGTCCTTGACCGGGTCGATGATGTCGGTCAGGTCGGCGACCTGCCCGCTCTTGACCATCTGGATCTGCGGGTGGAACTCGAAGACGTCGGGCGCCTGCTTGGTGAGCAGCGACGCGAACAGCTTCGACTCGAAGTTGCTGCCGGTGATCCAGTTGGTGCTCACGTCGGCCTTCTTGTACGCGGCCGCGTACCGCTTGATGGCCTGCTCCGTGCCCGCCTCGCCGTAGGCGTGGAAGTACTGGACGAGTCCGTCGCCCGACCCGCCGCTGCGGCCCGTGTTGCTGCCGCACGCGGCCAGCCCGCCGGCGGCGGCCAGGCCCATCGCGGCTCGCAGAACGTTTCGACGGTCCCAGTTGCTGTTGCTCAATGCCGACATGCTGACGTCCTTGTCTCGAATACGGCTACGGCTCTGCGCCTGGCTCTGCGGCTCAGGCCAGTTGGCTCGATTGGGCCTGCGGTGCGGGACGTTAACCTTCGGCTAAGCCTTCGGCAAGGGGTTGGACGAAGTCTGCTCGAAGCGTTGCGCAGCGTTCGGGATACCGGACGCCTCAGGGTTGCGGGCCGCCGTCCCAGCGGCCCGCAACCCCCGTGCAGGGGTACCGCGTTACTGTCTGGACCAGGCCTGGTTGGTCCCGCCGTTGCAGGTCCACAAACCGACCCTGCTGCCGTCGGCCGTCGCCTGTCCGCCGACGTCCAGGCAGGTGCCGGACGCCTTGTCGACGACCTGGCCGTTGGAGTTCAGCAGCCACTGCCGGCTGCCGTCAGGGGCCGGCTCGAAGCTCGCGACGAGCCCCGAACTCCCCGCGGTCAGATAGCCGTTCACGCCCTTCAGGCGGCCCTTGGCGTCGTACGACCACACCTGCTCGGGTCCGCCCGTGCAGCTCGTGATCGACGCGCCCGTGGCGTCGGCGGTCAGGCACTTGCCGGACTGCCTGCCCCGGAGCGCGCCCGTGACCGCAGAGGTGCCGTGGCCCTTCTGGTCGAGGACGTACGTCGTGACGGACCGGGCCGGCAGGGTCGCGGAGGCGGTGCCGCCCCTGACCGAGGGCTTCGTGACGTTCGCCCAGCTCTCGGTCGCCGAGGTCCGCACGGCCTTGCTCGCCCGGACCGGTGCCCTGCTGTTGAAGTGCAGCTTCACCGCCGTGTCGGTGGTGTTGTGGTTGTTGGCCACGACGACCCACCTGCCGTGGTCGTCGTACGTCGACACCTCGACGCCGTCCGGTGCTCCGGTCACGTTGTGCGCGACCGAGCCCGGCCGGACGAACTTGCTGTACTGGCCGAGCGCGTAGAAGCGCTTGGTGAAGTACAGGGTCTGGTTGCCGTTGCCGGCGTAGTCCGGGTCGTAGTAGATCAGGCCGTCGTTCCAGCCCTCGTCGTTCCTCGCGAGGGGGTCGCTGCCGATCATCTCCGACAGGGCGACCCACCACTGGAACGCCGAGTCGTGCGCGGTCGCGAAGTCCTTGTAGATGATCCGGGAGAGGTTCAGACCGCCGTCGATCGTGGGGTCGTACTCCTGCGCCCAGCCCGTGCCGCCCTTGCCGAAGCAGCAGATCTCCGTGGACCAGGACTGTTTGCCGACCGACCTGGACGTCTCGTAGATCTTCGCCCGCTGGTCGTCGCCCGGGTTGTTGTACGTGTGGTGGGCGAGCCTGTCGACGTACTGGGCGGTGTCCGGCTGCGAGATCCACTGCGGGACCTCGGTGTTGAAGGTCACCGTGCTGCTGGACTCGTCCGCGATGATGCCGGTCCTCTGGTGCCTGGCCCGCTGCTCGGCGCCCAACGCCCGCACGATGTCGTCACGTTGGTCGACCGGGACCAGCATGCCCTCCTGGCCGCAGTCGTCGAAGCTGTTGGTCGGCTCGTTGAACGGGCTGATGTAGTCGAACGTCACGCCCTGCTCGGCGAAGTGGGCCGTGACGTCGGCGACGTACTTCGCGTAGTCCTGGGTGTTCTCCGCCTTCAGATAGCCGCCGCAGCTCTTGGCGTTGGTCTTCCACTGCGCCGGCGCGCTGTTGACGAAGGCGATCAGGTCCTTCACGCCGTACCTGGCGGCCGCGTACAGGAAGGTACGGCCCGCCTTGTCCTTGCTCCAGTCGTAGGACCCGTCGTCGTTCACGAAGGTCTCGGGGGCGCGCGGCGCGTAGGTCACACCGGTGCCGCCCCCGCCGATGTTGTAGCGGTAACTGCTGAGCGCCAGGCCCTCCTTGGAGAACAGCAGCCTGGCCACCCGGGCTTGGACCTCGGGGGCGAAGTTCTTCAGGTCGTTGACCCACCAGGCGCCCGAGGCGCCGATGTTGTCGATGGTCTGGGCGGCGTGCGGGGAGACTTCGGCCACCGTGGGGGTGGCGGCCGACGCGGGCGGAGCGGATATCAGCGGTCCCGCGACAGCGAACGCGGCTGCGGCTGTCAGCAGGGCCGATCTCCTGCGGTGGGGGTGAGACACGTGCATCCCTTCCGTCGTCGTGAAGGTGGTGCGGTGAGGCTCCTAGCGGAGGTCGTGCGTCTTCGTCCGTGCCGGGGTGGTGCGTTTCGCGGACCTCTGCCCGACCGACTGGAGAGCGCCTTCGAGCGCGAACGTCGCCGCGCCCAGACACGCGGGGTCCGTCGGGATCGGAGAGAGGACGATCTCGGTGGCGGCCGTCGGCCGGGGCAGCGCGTGCCGGGCGACGGCCTCGCGCACCTCCGCGACCAGGGGCTCGCCGAGGGCGGCCGCGACCCAGCTACTGAGCACGACCACCTCGGGGTTGACCAGGTTGACCAGGTGCGCGACGGAGGCGCCCAGATAGCGGGCGGTGTGCCGCACGACCTTGAGCGCCACCGGGTCCCCGGTGCGCATCCCCCGGGCCAGCGCGGCGATCGTCGCCGTCTGGTCGCCCGGGTGCAGCAGCTCGCTGTCGGGGCTCAGCTCGCGCAGGTTCAGCATGATCCCGGGGGCGCCGACGTACGTCTCCACACAGCCGTGGTTGCCGCAGCGGCACAGGCGTCCGTCCAGGACGATCGTGTTGTGGCCCCACTCGCCCGCGCTGTTGGACACCCCGCGGTGCAGGGCTCCGCCCAGGACGAGACCGGCGCCCACGCCGGTGCCGAGGGTGACCACCACGGCGTTCGCGCGTCCGCGCGCGGCCCCGAACCACTGTTCGGCCACGGCGACGGCACGCAGCGGGTTGTCCAGGTAGAGCGGGTAGGCGATGTGCTCGGAGAGCAGGTCGAGCAACGGCACGTCGTGCCAGTCCCAGTTGGGCGCGTACTCCGAGATGCCGGTCGCGCGGTCCACCTGGCCCGGCACGCTCACGCCGACGCCGAGCACCCGGGCGCCCTCGATCCCGGCCTGTGCGACCACCGAGCCGACGGCGGCGGCGACATGGCCGACCACCTGCTCGGGGAGGCTCTCGCCGGGGCGGACGTCCTCCTCGGCACGGGCCAGGACGTTCAGCGCGAGGTCGAACAGCTCGACGTGGACGTAGGTCTCGGCGATGTCCACGCCGATCAACGCGCCCCCCGACGCGTTGACGGCCACGAGCCCCCGCGGACGCCCGCCGGCCGACTCCTCGAACCCGACCTCCGTGATCATCCGCAGGTCGAGCAGCTCGCCCACGAGCGTGGCGACGGTCGCCAGGCTCAGCCCGGTGGCCGCCGCCAGCTCCTGCCGGGACGTGGGCGACTCGGCGATGATCTGCCGCAACACCTCGTAGCGGTTCGCGGTGCGGATGTCGCGGGATGTGCGCTTCACCGGGCCTGCCCCCGTCCTTTCGCTCAGGCCGGGACGACAGTGGCACCGGCGCGGCGCAAGGCTATGGGGTGCGGGCGACTTTGTACAAGGGCTTAGGAAAGGGGCTTTATAAAGTCACTCGGCGAGAACGGTACGGACGTAGGCGTTGATGAATTTCGCCTCGGGGTCCAGCTCGCGCGCCAGTTGCCGGAAGTCGCCGAGCCTCGGGTGGCGCTCGCGCAGGATCCCGGCGGGTGTGGTGAACACCTTCCCCCAGTGCGGCCGCGCGTCGAAGGCGTCCAGTGCCGCCTCCAGCCGGCGCACCACCGGAAGGACGGCCGCGGTGTTCTCGATCCAGGTGAAGTGCAGGGCCACGGTGTCCCGGCCGTAGGAGGGGCTCAGCCACTGCCCGTCGGCGGCCACGGTCCGCACCTCGCAGGTCTGGAGCACCCCGGCGACCGACTCCCGGATGCCGTCCACCGCGTGCAGCGCCTCGACGGCGTACTCGCGCGGCAGCAGGTACTCCGACTGGAGCTCCGCCCCGCTGCTCGGTGTGAACTCGGCCCGGAAGTGCGGCAGTCGGTCGTGCCAGGGCCCCGGCACCCCGGACTGCTCGGTGCAGTTGACCGCGGGCATCCCCGGCACCGGGTGCATCTTCTCGGTGGCGGGCTCGGCCCACGGGAAGTCGGCGAGCGGCTGGTCCGTCCGCCGCTTGACCCAGACCTGCCGGAAGCCCGGCGCGCCCCAGTCGGTGAACAGGCTGACGCTGTACGCCGTCGACATGACCGTCTCGAAGGCCGCCAGGTCGAGGCCCGCCAGCGGGAGTTCGGTGTAGACGTACTGCTCCACGTCGAAGGAGGGCACGAGGTCCAGGGTGAGCGCGGTGACGACACCGAGGGCGCCCAGCGAGGTGACCGCGCCGCCGAAGCGGGGGTCGTCCCGGCCGATGGTCAGCGGCGAGCCGTCCGCCGTGACCAGTTCCACCTCCCGCACGGCCGACGAGAGCGGACCGTTGCCGACGCCCGAGCCGTGGGTGCCGGTCGCCACCGAACCGGCCACCGAGATGTGCGGCAGCGAGGCCATGTTGGGCAGCGCGAGATTGTGCGCGTGCACCACGCGCGCGAGTTCGGCGTACCGGACGCCGCCCGAGACCCGTACCGTACGGGCCGCGGTGTCCACGTCGATCACCGGCGGCAGGCCCGCGACGGACAGCAGGACGCCCTCCGGGCCCGGCTCGGCGATCTCGTTGAAGGAGTGCCCGCTGCCCAGCACCCGCACCCGCGCACTGTCCGCGACCAGCGCGGCGAGTGCGTCGAGCGAGTGGGGCCGGTGCAGTTCCTTGGCGGAGTAGGTGATGTTCCCCGCCCAGTTGGTGATCGTCTCCGACATGTCCGTCGTTCCTCCCGGGAGTGCGTATGCGTTGACCCTCTCATTTGTCGGGGCCTACCGTAGAGAGCGTTTTCTACCACCTTTCCGTCGGTCTGGAGGATCACCGCCTTGCCCGAGCGACCTCAGGCGCTGTTCGCGATGACCGCCGAGAACGTGCCGCTCGTCTTCCCGCCCGAGGTGCTGGCGCGGCTGCGGGAGTCGGTGGACGTCGATCCCGCGGTGGTGGCCGAGGACCTCACCGACCCGGCGCTCGCGGACGTCCTGGCCCGCACCGAGATCCTCGTGACCGGCTGGGGCTGCCCGCGACTGGACGCCGCCGTCCTCGACGCGGCCCCGAAGCTCCGGGCCGTCCTGCACTCCGCGGGCTCGGTCAAGGGCTTCGCCACCCCGGAGGTCTGGCGGCGCGGGATCGCCGTCTCCTCGGCGGCCGAGGCCAACGCCGTGCCCGTCGCCGAGTACACGCTCGCCGTGATCCTGCTCGCCGGCAAGGACGTCTTCGTGCGCCGCGAACGGATGCGGACCGAGCGGGCCTCCCCCGGCTGGGGGGTCGTGCCGGACATCGGCAACCACGGGCGGCGGGTCGGGGTGATCGGGGCGTCCCGGACCGGGCGCAAGGTGATCGAACTGCTGCGCCCGTTCGACCTCGCGGTGACCCTGACCGACCCGTACGTCGACGAGGCGGGGGCCGCGGAGCTGGGCGTCCCGCTGGTGGGCCTGGACGAACTCCTGCGCACCTGCGAGATCGTGACCGTGCACGCCCCCGAGACCCCCGAGACCCGGCACCTCGTCGGCCGCCGCGAGCTGGCCCTCATGCCGGACGGGGCGGTGCTGGTCAACACCGCGCGGGGCAGCCTGGTCGACACCGGCGCCCTCGTCGACGAGCTCCGCACCGGCCGCCTCTCCGCGATCCTCGACGTCACCGACCCGGAACCGCTCCCCGCCGACTCCCCGCTCCACGACCTCCCGGGCGCCTTCGTCACCCCGCACCTCGCCGGGTCGCAGGGCAACGAGCTGGCACGGCTGGGGCTGGCGGTCGCCGAGGAGGCGAAGCGGCTGGTGTCCGGGGCCGGGCTCGCCGGTCCGGTGGACTACGAGGGGTTGGCGCGAACGGCGTGAGCCACGGATTTCGTCGTTCCTGGGCTGATCCACGGTCCAGGAAGGCAAGGGGCTGGTCTTGGAATCGCTGAATCAGTAGCGTCCTGGTCCATGGCTCCTGATCAGCTTCCCGAGACCGACCTCACCCGCCACCGGCGTCTGCGCGAGCAGGGCAGTCGGGACCGGGCCGATCTGGAGGCGATTCTCGACGCCGGGTTCGTGTGTCATCTCGGGGTCCTGGTCGAAGGGCGGCCGATGGTCGTGCCCACGGTGTACGGACGGGACGGGCGGCAGCTCTTCCTGCACGGCTCGGTGGCCAGCCGGAGCCTCGCCGGCGGTGCGCCGGTCTGCGTCACGGTCACCCACGTCGACGGCCTGGTCCTCGCGCGGTCCGTCTTCGAGCACGGCGTCAACTACCGCAGCGCCATGATCCACGGCGAGGCGCGCAAGGTGACCGACCCGCAGGAGAAGCTGGAGGGACTGCGCCGGCTCACCGAGCATGCGACGCCCGGGCAGTGGTCGTACGCCCGGCAGCCGAGCCGGAAGGAACTCGCGGCCACCACCCTGCTCGCCCTCCGCCTCGACGAGGCCTCCGTCAAGATCCGCACCGGCGCGCCCGAGGACGGGGACGGACCCGACGCCGAGCTGGGGCTCTGGGCGGGTGTGCTTCCGCTCACGTCGGTGTGGGGCGCGCCCGTTCCCGACCCCGTACTGCCCTCGGAAACGCCCGTACCGGCTCATATCGCACGCCGTGAGGGGACCCGGCACGGCTGATGTCCGAGCGAGGGCATACCGTGAGGAGTCGTACGTCCGATCCGGGAGGAGATACGGGATGGGCAGCCGTACCGCGCTGGTCGAGGATCTGATGGAGCGGTTCCCGCAGGTTCCGCGGGAAGCCGTCTTCAAGGAGGACCTGTTGCGGGGTGGCGTGGCCTTCGACCCGTCCGCCCTCAGCGACAACGAGTCCGGTGAGGTGAAGCCGAAGTCGTACTTCATCTTCTCCTTCGACCACGGCACCCTGCCGGAGCTGGGCGAGGCCGCGCTGCGCCGCCCGCCGGAGGAGATCATCCTCACCGGCGGTCCGTACGACCTGCGCAGGACCGTGGTCTCGGTGCGGGTCAACCCGACCTCGCCCTATCGCGTCGCCGCCGACGACAGCGGGATGCTCGGGCTCTACCTCGACGGCAAGCGCATCGCCGACGTGGGCGTGCCGCCGATGCCGGAGTACTACCGGCACAAGCTCGCGAGCGGCAAGTCCGTCATGGAGGTCGCCCCGACCATCCAGTGGGGCTACCTGATCTACCTGACCGTCTTCCGGGTCTGCCAGTACTTCGGCGCCAAGGAGGAGTGCCAGTACTGCGACATCAACCACAACTGGCGCCAGCACAAGGCGGCCGGCCGGCCGTACACCGGGGTCAAGGACGTCGAGGAGGTCCTGGAGGCCCTGGAGATCATCGACCGGTACGACACCGCGAAGGTGTCCACCGCCTACACGCTCACCGGCGGCGCGATTACCAAGACCGTCTCCGGGCGCGACGAGGCCGACTTCTACGGCCACTACGCCAAGGCCATCGAGGAGCGCTTCCCGGGCCGCTGGATCGGCAAGGTCGTGGCCCAGGCGCTGCCGAAGGACGACGTGCAGCGGTTCAAGGACTACGGCGTGCAGATCTACCACCCCAACTACGAGGTGTGGGACGAGTACCTCTTCAAGATGTACTGCCCGGGCAAGGAGCGGTACGTCGGCCGGGACGTGTGGCACAAGCGCATCCTGGACTCGGCCGAGGTGTTCGGCGCGCGCAATGTCATCCCCAACTTCGTGGCCGGCGTGGAGATGGCCGAACCCTTCGGGTTCAAGACGGTCGACGAGGCCATCGCGTCCACCACTGAGGGCCTGCGCTTCTTCATGTCGCACGGCATCACGCCCCGCTTCACCACCTGGTGCCCCGAGCCCACGACCCCGCTCGGCAAGGCCAACCCGCAGGGCGCCCCGCTGGAGTACCACATCCGGCTGCTCCAGGCGTACCGCCAGACCATGGAGGACTTCGGTCTCTCCTCGCCCCCCGGGTACGGCCCGCCCGGACCCGGCCGTGCCGTCTTCTCGGTGAGCTCCTTCATGGACAGCCTCCCGGCGGCGCCGGAGCCCGCCGAGGTCTGACCGCACGACGAGCGGTTCCGGGCGGCCGTCGCGGCCGCCCGGAACCGCGTTGACGTCCCGCCCGGCTCCGGGCGGTCCCGACGGCCGCCCCGGCACGGCGGATCTTCCGGCACGTCTGGTTCCCGTGTGGCGGGGTTGATACGTTCCCGCTTCCGGTCCGTACACATGGGCGTTCGTGCGACACCCTGCCGTGGGGGAGTGGACCGAACCCTCGGTAACCGTTTTGAATGGCCTGCTTGTCAGTTGTGTGGGAGACGTGAAAGGCTCCTGTCCTGCCGCGAGGTTCCCCCTAACTCCTTTGCCAGTATGGCGAGTTGACCTCGCTTTGGATGCAGGAGTCCCATGCCCGACCTGCCGACCCCCCAGGACGCCGCCGAGGCCGCGCTGTTCTCCGAGTGCTGGGATGCCGTGCTGTCGTACGCCGATCTGTGCACGGCCGGCTCCGCCGCCGCCACGGACCTGGCCAGGGAGGCGTTCTCCCTGGGCATGCGCGAGGCACGGGAGGCGGAGGCCGCCGTCCGCGGTGCCGGCCGCCGTACGGCCCGGCTGCCCCGAATACCCCTGCTGCTCACCGCCGTTCGCACCACCGCCGCTGACTGGGAGACCCAGGGCCTCGGCCACCGCCTCGACCCCGACCTGCGGCTGTGGCTCAACTCCGACAAGGCCGCCCGCTACACCGGCCCGCCCCTTCTGCGCCCCATCGCCCTGCGCGGACTGCGCGACCTCCAGGCGGCGGACGCCGAACTGCTGTGGCTGGCCGAGGTGGAGGCGCTGCCGCTGCCCGTGGTGGCCCGCAGGCTCGGCCTCGACCCGGCCACCGTGGGTGACGAACTCGCCCAGGTGCGCGGCCTGTTCCGGGACCGCAGCCACCGCAACCACCTCGACATGCCGATGGACGCGCAGTGCCGCAGCTACGCCCGGCTGCTGGACGCCGTCACCCGCTCCACCTCCGGTGAGACCCCGGAGGACCTGTCCCACCATCTCGCGCGGTGCCGGCAGTGCGCGGAGGCCGCCGCCTGTCTGCGCCTGCACGGCGGCGGGCTGCCCGCGGCCCTCGCGGGCGGCGTGATCGGCTGGGGCGGACTCGCCTATCTGGAGCGCCGCCGCCGGGCCGCCGAGGTACGCCTCGGCGCGGGACGACCGCCGGCGCTGGAGAGCGGACCCCCCAACCCCGGCGCCCACAAGGCGAAGGTCGTGCGCAACGGACTGCTCGTCGCCGCCGTCCTCGTCTCCCTGCTCGCCCTCGCGGTCTCGATGATGCCGGGCGACGACATGGAGAGCGGAGCAGCCGGGCCCGGCGCCTCCGCCGAGGGCCAGCCGGTGGCCAACCCCACCTCGTCCCTGCCCACCGCCGGCTCCCGGGCGCCGGGCTCGGCCGCGGCCTCCGGCACTCCCACCGCGAACCCCTCGGAGTCCGCGGGGGTGAGGAACTCCGACCCGGAGCCACAGGGCACCTCCTCCGCGAGCGCCGAGGAGCCGGAGCCCAGCGAGAGCGCCACCCCGGCCTGCCGGGTCGAGTACTCCCTCGTCAACCAGTGGCCGGACGGCTTCCAGGCCGAGGTCACCGTCACCACCCCGGAGGCCCTCGACGACTGGCGGGTCACCTGGTCCTTCAAGGACGGCCAGCAGGTGACGCAGATGTGGGACGCGGACTTCACCCAGAGCGGCGCGAAGGTCACCGCGACCGCCGCCGACTACAACAAGTCGGTCCCCGCGGACGGTTCGCTCTCCCTCGGCTTCCTCGCCTCCTGGCAGAGCAGGAACGCCCCGGCGTACGACTTCGCCCTCAACGGCCGGGAGTGCGTGAAGTCCTGACAGCGGCCGCGGGGTCGCTCATGCACGTCTCCCGTGCGGGGGTGCAGTCGGAGCGCGCCCGGCTGCACCCACCCAGGGGCGCGGGGAACTGCGCGACCAGCCCCCGCCGGCCCGCACCCGTCAAACCGACCCGCCCCTACGGCGCCGCCCACAGCCCCCGCACATGGCCGATGTGCCGGGTCATCACCTCCCGTACCGCCGCCCGGTCGCGGGCGACCAGCGCGTCGAGGAGTTCGAGGTGCTCCTCCGCGGAGGCCAGCAGGCGGCCGGACTTCACCAGCGGGGTGAGGCCGTACAGCCGCGACCGCTTGCGCAGGTCGCCGACCACCTCGACCAGGTGGGCGTTGCCCGCGAGGGCGAGCAGTCCGAGGTGGAAGCGCATGTCGGCCTCGACGTACGCGATGAGGTCACCGGACACCGCCGCCTGGACGATCTCCCGGGCCGCCGGACGCAGCGCCTCCAGACAGACGGGGTCGGCGGTCGAGGCCAGCTCCACGACGGTGGGGATCTCGACGAGCGCGCGGATGTGGGTGTACTCGTCGAGCTGCTTCTCGGAGACCGCGGTGACCCGGAACCCCTTGTTGGGGACGGTGTCGACCAGACCTTCCTTGGCGAGGTCGAGCATGGCCTCGCGCACCGGCGTGGCCGACACCCCGAAGCGGGCCGCGAGCGCGGGCGCCGAGTACACCTGCCCCGGCAGCAGTTCGCCCGCGATCAGCGCGGCCCGCAGGGCGTCGGCGACCCGCTCCCGGTAGCTGCTCTTCTTGCCGCCGAGAACGGGAAGAGCGGGGGTGCTGGAGGGCTGGGCGGCCATGAGGGGCATCTCCTAGTGGTGCAATGTCACGCGGCACCCGGCATTATCCTCGACGCGCGCCGCGCTCAGAGGACGAATCCCGCCGGGAACGGATCGGTCGGGTCGAGCAGGTACTGGGCCGTGCCGGTGATCCACGCCCGCCCGGTGAAGCTGGGCAGCACGGCGGGGCGGCCCGCCACCTCGGTGGTGCCGAGGAGCCGGCCCGTGAACCGCGTCCCGATGAAGGACTCGTTCTCGAACTCGGTGTGCAGCGGGAGTTCACCGCGCGCGTGCAACTGGGCCATGCGCGCACTGGTGCCGGTGCCGCACGGGGAGCGGTCGAACCAGCCGGGGTGGATGGCCATCGCGTGCCGGGAGCGGCGGGCGGTGGCGCCGGGCGCGAGCAGATGGACGTGGTGACAGCCGCGGATGGACGGGTCCTGCGGATGGACGGGCTCCTCCTCGGCGTTGATCGCGGCCATGAGGGACAGCCCCGCCCTGAGGATGTCGTCCTTGCGGTCCCGGTCAAAGGGCAGCCCGAACTCCTCCAGCGGCAGAATGGCGTAGAAGTTGCCGCCGTACGCCAGGTCGTACGTCACCGTCCGCCCGTCGGCCAGTGCGATCTTGCGGTCGAGGGCGACGGAGAAGGACGGCACGTTCCGCAGCGTGACGTTCTTCGCCCGGCCGTCCTCCACCGCGACCTCGGCGACGACAAGACCCGCCGGGGTGTCCAGCCGGATCGTGGTGACCGGCTCGACGACCTCGACCATCCCGGTCTCCACCAGCACGGTCGCCACCCCGATCGTGCCGTGTCCGCACATCGGCAGGTAGCCCGAGACCTCGATGTAGACGACACCCCAGTCGCAGTCCGGACGGGTCGGCGGCTGGAGGATCGCCCCGCTCATCGCCGAGTGCCCGCGCGGCTCGTTCATCAGGAGCTGCTTGACGTCGTCGCGGTGCTCACGGAACCACAGCCGCCGCTCGTTCATGGTCGCGCCGGGGATCGTGCCGATCCCGCCGGTGATCACGCGGGTGGGCATGCCCTCGGTGTGCGAGTCGACGGCGTGCAGGACGAGTTTGCTGCGCATGACGCTCCTGGTGGTCGGAGGGACGATTCGGGACCTACGCCAGCCCGGCCGCGACCGCCTTCTCGGTAGCGGCCCGCACGACGGCCTCCTGCTCGGGCAGCAGCGGGACCCGCGGCGGGCGGCACCCGCCGCCGTGGCGGCCCACGATGTCCATCGACACCTTGATGGCCTGCACGAACTCGACCTTGGAGTCCCAGCGCAGCAACGGGTGCAACTGCTCGTACAGCCGCTTCGCGGTGGCGAGGTCACCGCCGACCGCGGCCCGGTACAGCTCGACCGAGGACCGGGGCAGCGCGTTCGGGTAGCCGGCCACCCAGCCCTTGGCCCCGGCCAGCGCCAGCTCCAGCAGGACGTCGTCGGCGCCGATCAACAGGTCCAGTTCCGGGGCGAGTTCGGCGAGCTGGTAGGCGCGCCGGACATCACCGGAGAACTCCTTGACCGCACGGATGCTCCCCTCGGCGTACAGCTTGGCCAACAGCTCGGGTACCAGGTCGACCTTGGTGTCGATGGGGTTGTTGTACGCCACGACCGGCACGCCCGCCTTCGCGACCTCGGCGTAGTGCGCGAGCACCGACCGCTCGTCGGCCCGGTAGGCGTTGGGCGGCAGCAGCATCACGGACGCGCAGCCCGCGTCGCGCGCCTGCTCGGCCCAGCGCCGGGACTCCGCCGAGCCGTACGCGGCGACGCCCGGCATCACCCGCTCCCCGCCGATCGCCGCCACGGCCGTCTCCACGACCCTGGCCCGCTCCTCGGGCGTGAGCACCTGGTACTCGCCCAGTGAGCCGTTCGGTACGACGCCGTCGCAGCCGTTCTCGACCAGCCAGGCGCAGTGCTCGGCGTACTTGCCGTAGTTCACCGACAGGTCGTCGTTCAGGGGGAGGGCGGTGGCGACGAGGACACCGCGCCAGGGGCGGAGCTCGGTGGTGGTCATGGCGTTTCCCTCTCAGTGGGGTGTGACATGTTACTGATCCCGGTCTTCGCCGGACGTCTTGTGCGGCTCGCGGCCGACCCGCTCCCCGCTCTCCCCGGCCCGCGCCAGCACGCCCAGCGGCACCGGCCGCGCGAACGGTCTGCGGCCCGCGGTCTCCGCGCACCCGGCGACCCCGGCCACGCCGGGCCCGCACACCCGGCCCTGGCACCAGCCCATCCCGGCCCGCGTCAGCAGCTTCACGGTCCGCAGGTCACCGGCTCCCAGGTCCCGCACCGCCTCCCGCACCGCACCGGCCGACACCTCCTCGCAGCGGCACACCACCGTCTCGTCGGTGACCTGCTCGGCCCAGTGCGCGGGCGGCGCGTACACGGAGTCGACGGCGGCGAAGAAGGCCCGCAGCCGCTCCCGGGTCCGCGCGGCGGCCGCCCACTCGCCCGGGTCCGGCGTCCTCCCGGCCAGCCGTGCCGCGATCGACCGCCCGGCGATGTGCCCCTCGGCGAGCGAGAGCGCGGAGCCGCCGATGCCGGTGGTCTCGCCGGCCGCCCACACGCCGGGCACGTCGGTGCGCTGCTCGTCGTCGACGTGCACGTCCGTCCCCCCGACCCGGCAGCCCAGCGCGTCGGCGAGGTCGGTGTGCGGCAGCATGCCGTGGCCCACGGCCAGGATGTCGCAGTCGATGCGCCGCCGGGTCTCCGGGCGCACCCGTCCGTCCCGGTCGAGGGCCGCGACCGTCACCGCCTCCAGCCGGTCGGATCCGTGCGCCTCCACCACGGTGTGGTGCGGGAGCGTGCGCACCCGGTGCCGCAGCAGCCGGCCCGCGTACGCGGCGCCTTCGGCCAGCTTCTCCGGCCGGCCCGCCAGCGCCCGGGACCGCCGTACGAACGACATCGGGTCGGCCGAGTCCACCAGTGCGGCGACCGTCGCGCCCGCCGCCGCGAGCCCGGTGGCGACGGGCAGCAGCAGCGGTCCGGTGCCGGCGACGACAGCGGTACGGCCGGGCAGCACGAGTCCGCCCTTGAGCATGGCCTGCGCCCCGCCCGCGGTGAGCACGCCGGGCAGCGTCCACCCCGCGAAGGGCAGCACCTTCTCGTAGCCGCCGGTGGCGAGGAGGACGGCGTCGGCGGCCACCTCGGCCGGTGTCTCCTGCTCGGCGCCGACGAGGGCGTGCACGGTGAGTCCGGCGCCGCCCCGGCGTTCGACGAACCAGACATGATGGTCCGTCAAGTGCCGTACCGTCCCCGCCTGTACGTGGGTGCGGAGGCCGTCCCGGAGTGCCTCCCAGGTCCGCCACTGGTGGTGCAGGGCCCGGGGGCGGCGGGCGCCGAGCTCCGGCGCGGGCTGCCGGTAGAACTGTCCGCCCGCCTCCGGCGCCGAGTCGATCAGCGTGACGCGGACACCGCGGGCCGCCGCCGCGAGGGTGGCCGCGAGCCCGGCCGGGCCCGCGCCGATCACCGCCAGGGTAGCCTCACTCATCGTGGCCGGTCCCCTCCTGGGTGCGGATCGCGTCCCCCGGTCGCAGCCGCACCAGACAAGCCCGTTGGTTCGGGCGGTCGTTGACGGTCACCAGGCAGTCGAAGCAGACGCCGATGCCGCAGAAGACCCCGCGTGGCCGGCCCTCGCCCCGGGTGGTGCGCCAGGAGGTGACACCCGCCGTCCACAGCGCGGCCGCGACGGTCTGGCCGGGCAGCGCCTCGATCTCCCGCCCGTCGAGCGTGACGGTGAACGCGGGGCCGGGCTCGGCGCGCACCAGCTCCAGCGGGTTCACGAGGCCTCCCGTGCGTCGGTCGAGGAGCCGGGCTGGACGGCGGAGGCGGGGAAACGGTCGGGGCGGAAGGGGGCGAGGTCCAGTGCGGGAGCCCGCCCGGCCAGCACCTGGGCGATCAACTGCCCCGTCCCGGTGGACAGTCCGATGCCCGCGCCCTCGTGCCCGCACGCGTGGAACAGGCCGGGGACCCGCGGATCGGGGCCGATCGCGGGCAGGTGGTCGGGCAGGTACGGCCGGAAGCCGAGGTACGTCCGCATCGCGTGCACCCGCTCCAGGAACGGGAACAGCCGGGTGGCGCCCGCCGCCAGCGCCCGCAGCGCGGGCAGCGACAACGAGCGGTCGAATCCCACCCGTTCACGGGTCGCGCCGATCAGGACGGGCCCCGCCGCCGTCCCCTCGACCACCGGCGAGGTCTGCAGGGCCGCCGAGTCGCTGGCCACGTCGGCCACGTAGTCGGCGGCGTACACCTTGTGGCGGACCAGGCGGGGGAGCGGCTCGGTGACGAGGACGAAGCCGCGCCGGGGGAGCACGGGGAGGTCCGCTCCCGCCAGCGCGGCCAGCTCACCGCCCCAGGTCCCGGCGGCGTTGACGACGTACGGGGCGTGGATCTCGCCCCGGGCGGTGCGCACTCCGCGGACGGCACCGCCGGCCCCGCGCAGCACCTCGGTCACCGTGGCGCCGGTGCACAGCCGGGCGCCCGAGGCCCGGACGAGCCGGGCGGCGGCCAGGGTCGGCATGACCTGCGCGTCCTGGGGGTACAGCACGCCGCCCGCGAGACCGGGGGCCAAGTGCGGCTCCAGCTCCCGCAGTTCGTCCGTGGCCACCCGCACCGCCTCGACCCCCGCCGCGCGTTGCCCGGTGGCGAACCCCTCCAGGGCGTCCAGACCGTCGGGGTCGGCGGCGACGACCACGCCGCCCTTGGGTTCGTACTCGATCGCGTCGCCGACCTCCTCGGCCAGCTCGGCCCACAACCGGCCGGACAGCAGGGCGAGTTCGAGCTCGGGGCCCGGCTCCTTGTCGGAGACCAGGAGATTGCCCTCACCGGCGCCGGTGGTGCCGCCGGCCACCGGGCCGCGGTCCACGACGATCACGTCGAAGCCCGCCCGGGCGGCGTACAGGGCACAGGCCGCACCCACCATCCCGGCTCCGACGACCACGACATCGCAGGTCAGTCGCTTGCTCACGGCAGTACTATGTCACATACCGCTATGCGTGGGAACACCCCCGACGGCCGATCGGCCGGGGTGCCGGGGCGGCCGGGGGTGCCGGGACGGACGGGCCACGCCCACCAGCCCGTCAGTCGAGCTCGCCCGGGTCGGCCGACGGGGTCCGCCCCGCCTGGACGTCCTTCAGCCGGGCCGTGCCCAGTCTCGCCGCCTGCTCGGTGCTGTCCTCGTCGACTCCGTCGAGGCCGCCGTTGGTGAGGGTGATCGCGTCCGTGCCGACCCGCAGCGCGGCCACGTCGAGCGTGAGGGTGGCGGGCGTACCGCCCGAGGTCCCCTGGACGGTGACCCGCAGCCCCTGACGCGCGTCACCCACCTTCGGCAGGGAGCTCTCGGTCACCTGCACCGTGCGCTTGCCTCCGGAGGAGTCCGTCGCCGTGAACTGGTCGCACTTGACCGGCAGGCTCTTCAGCCAGGCGAGGGAGGTGTCCAGCGCCGACCTGTCGTAGGCGGCCACCTGGTACAGCAGCCGGGACGAGCCCTCCTCGAAGCCGGTGAGCGCGGACGCCCCGGACGGCTTGCCCAGCAGGTCGTCGCCGTACAGCCGGTCCAGAAGCTTCTGGCAGTCGGCGGCGTTCGCCTTGGCGGTGAGGAAGTCGGCCACGTCCACCTTGCCGACCAGCAGGCTGTCGTGCCAGGTGGCCGCGTTCTTGACCTGGTTCCAGTCGTCCTCCAGATCCGCCTCGGTCACCAGCGCCGCCCGCGCCCCGGCCGGGGTGAGCGCGGCCGGGGAGGTCTGCGCGAGGGGCGAGGAGGAGATCCGCGTGGTGGCCGCGCGGTCCGCTCCGCCGTCGTCGCCGTCGGAGCAGGCGGCGGTCGTCAGCAGGACGCCGACGGCGAGGACCGGGGCGAGGACAGGGAAGGTGCGGGGCGGACGGTGGGTCATCACGGGCTCTCCTGGAGATGGGGGTCGCTCTCCATGCCACAACCCCTCCTCCCGGACGACCAGCGCACCGGGCTGTACGAGTGAGGAGGACGCTCGCGGCGCGGGTCGGAAAAACCGGTGGCGCCCCCGACGAGGGCGCCTCTAAGGTGAGAGCGCTTCGCACGGCCGCGCACCGCCGCCGTGCCCCACGAACGAGGAATGAGGGAGGTGTCGACCGATGGCTGTCCTTGCGATGAGCGCTGCCCGCATCCAGATCATCAAGTCCACCTCCGTGGCCGCCGGCTGACACCCACTCCTTGTGCCGGGCCACCCTTGTGAAGGGTCTCCCTTGACTTCCACCTCCGTTTTCTCCGCTCTCGCTCCCTACGGCTGGGACGAGGCATGGGCGGACGCTTTCGCCCCCTACGAGCCCGAGGGGCTCCTGCCCGGGCGTGTGGTCCGGGTCGACCGCGGGCAGTGCGACGTCGTCACCGCCGACGGGCTGCTGCGGGCCGACACCGCCTTCGTCACCCCGAACGACCCGATGCGGGTGCTGTGCACCGGCGACTGGGCCGTCGTCGAGCCCGGCGGCAACCCGCGTTACGTACGGACGTATCTGCCGCGCCGTACCGCCTTCGTGCGCTCCACCTCCTCCAAGCGGTCCGAGGGGCAGATCCTCGCGGCCAACGTCGACCACGCCATCGTCGCCGTGTCGCTGGCCGTCGAGCTCGACCTCGGCCGCATCGAACGCTTCCTCGCCCTGGCCTGGGAGTCCGGCGCCCAGCCGGTGGTCGTCCTCACCAAGGCCGACCTGGTGCCGGACGCGGTGACCCTCTCCCATCTCGTGCAGGACGTGGAGACGACGGCACCGGGGGTCCCGGTGCTGACCGTCAGCGCCCTCGACGGGGAGGGGCTCGACGTGCTCGTCGCCGTCGTCTCCGGCGGTACGACCGTGCTGCTCGGACAGTCCGGCGCGGGGAAGTCGACCCTGGCGAACGCGCTCATCGGCGAGGACGCCATGGCCGTCCAGGCCACGCGGGACGCGGACGGGAAAGGACGGCACACCACCACCACCCGCAACCTCCTCGCCCTGCCCGGCGGGGGCGTCCTCATCGACACACCCGGCCTGCGGGGCGTCGGCCTGTGGGACGCCGAGACCGGTGTCGGACAGGTCTTCTCCGAGATCGAGGAACTGGCCCGGCGGTGCCGCTTCCACGACTGCGCCCACGAGAGCGAGCCGGGGTGCGCGGTACTCGCCGCGATCGACTCCGGTGAGCTGCCCGAACGGCGGCTGGAGAGCTACCGGAAGCTGATCCGGGAGAACCAGCGGATCGTGGCGAAGACCGACGCGAGGCTCCGTTCGGAGATCCGGAAGGAGTGGAAGAAGCGGGGGGCGCAGGGGAAGGCGGCGATGGAGGCGAAGCGGGGGCGCTGGGCGTAGGACGTAGTCGTTCGGCCGCGGCCGGGTGGGGGCCGGTCGCGCAGTTCCCCGCGCCCCTGGGTGGGTGCGGTCCAGCCACGACGGACCCGCACCCGCCCGCCCCAGAGCCGTGTCCGATTTCCGCCAGCGACAGCCCCGCGCACGGCGGAGACTGGAGGGCGTGATGGATGAGGACACCAGGTACGAAGCGGTCCGCAGCCGGGACGCCCGGTTCGACGGGGAGTTCTTCTTCGCCGTCGAGACGACCGGCATCTACTGCCGCCCGAGCTGCCCCGCGGTGACCCCGAAGCGCCACAACGTCCGCTTCTACGCGACGGCCGCCGCCGCACAGGGCTCCGGGTTCCGGGCCTGCCGGCGGTGCCGTCCCGACGCGGTGCCCGGCTCCGCGGACTGGAACGTCCGGGCGGACGTGGTGGGCCGGGCGATGCGCCTGATCGGCGACGGTGTCGTCGACCGGGAGGGCGTCGCCGGACTCGCCGACCGCCTCGGCTACAGCGCACGCCAGGTCCAGCGCCAGCTCACCGCCGAACTCGGCGCGGGGCCCGTCGCCCTGGCCCGCGCCCAGCGCGCCCACACCGCACGCGTCCTGCTCCAGACCACCGGCCTGCCGGTCACGGAGATCGCGTTCGCGTCGGGTTTCGCCAGCGTGCGGCAGTTCAACGACACGGTCCGCGAGATCTACGCCGCCACCCCCAGCGGTCTGCGGGCCGCCGCCCGGACCGCCCGGCGCGCGGCCACCCCCACCGCGGGCATCCCGCTCCGGCTCGCCCACCGCGGCCCCTACCGCTCCGGCGCCGTCCTCGACCTGCTGGAGAGCGAGGCGGTACCCGGCGTCGAGGAGGTGAGCGGAACACCCGGCCGCCGCACCTACCGCCGCACCCTCCGGCTCCCGCACGGCACCGGCATCGTCGCCGTCCACGAACGCCCCGGCACCACCAGGAGCGCCACCGGCGCCCACCCCGGCGGCTGGCTCGACGCCCACCTGCACCTCACCGATCCCCGCGACCTGACCACCGCCGTCGGACGGCTGCGCCGGCTCTTCGACCTCGACGCCGATCCCTACGCCGTCGACGAGCGGCTCGGCGCCGACCCCCGGCTCGGCCCCCTGGTCGCCGCCCGCCCCGGCCTGCGGTCACCCGGCGCCGCCGACCCCGAGGAGTGCGCGGTACGGGCACTGGTGGGCCGTACCGAGTCCGCCCGGCTCGTGCAGCGGTACGGCAAGACCCTCGACGCGCCCTGCGGCACCCTCACCCACCTCTTCCCCGACCCCGCGGCCCTCTCCGAGGCGACCGGTCCCCTGGGCGCGCTCGCCACCGCCCTCGCCGACGGCACCGTACGGCTCGACCCGGGCGCCGACCGCGACCAGGCGCAGCGCGCGCTGCTCGCCCTGCCCGGTCTGGACGCCCGTACCGTCGCCGTCGTCCGCAGCCGTGCCCTCGGCGACCCCGACGTGGCCCCACCGGGCCTCGACACCCCCGACACCTGGCGCCCCTGGCGCTCCTATGCCTGGCAACACCTGCGTGCAGCAGGGGAGTTGGAGTAACCATGCCCATCCACTGGACCCGCGTCGACAGTCCCGTCGGCAGCCTGCTCCTCACCGCCGACGACACCGGCGCGCTGACCTCGCTGTCCGTCCCCGGACAGAAGAACGGCCGTACCGTCCAGGACGGTTGGCGCCACGACCCGGCCCCCTTCCGGGCCGCCGAGGAGCAGCTCGCCGCCTACTTCGCCGGTGAACTCAAGGAGTTCCGACTGGAGTTGCGACCCGAAGGCACCGAGTTCCGGACCCGCGTCTGGGACGCCCTCGACGACGTCCCGTACGGGGCGACGGTCACGTACGGCGAGATCGCCGCCCGAGTAGGGGCCTCCCGCGTCGCCGTCCGGGCCGTGGGCGGTGCCGTCGGCGCGAACCCCCTGCTGATCCTCCGCCCGTGCCACCGGGTGATCGGCGCCAACGGCACGCTCACCGGGTACGCGGGCGGTCTGGAACGCAAGACGGCCCTGCTCACCCTCGAAGGCGCGCTCTAGGACTCCTCCAGCCCCCAGCTATGGATGCGGCGCGGATGGACGCGGATCAGCTCCTCACTGAAGTGCGGGCCCAACTCGTGCGGCCCGGTGAGGAGTTCCGCCTCCCCGCGGATGTCGATGCCGCGCACCTTCCACGGCTTGAGGCTGACGATGTCGTCGACGACCAGCGCGACCTTCGGGTTCTTCTGCAGGTTGCGCCACTTCTTGGTGCGGCCCATCGCGTAGCCGCCGATCAGGATGGTGCCGTCGTCCTGCGGGAAGAAGCCGACCGGGTTCGCCTGCGGCTGTCCCTGCGGGTCGACGGTGGCCAGCCGGCCCAGCCGCTGGGACTTCAGGTACGCGCGTTCGGCCTCGCTGAATTCGGTCATGGCAGCCACCCAAACACGCGCGGGCGGCCCGCACATCGGACTCTCGTCCCAGGCGTGCCTGGGCCCGGGACCTACGTCAGCCCCACAGCACCGCCCCCAGCCACGCGCCCATGATCAGCAGACAGGTGAACAGTTCCGCCAGCACGCTGGAGCCGCCCGAGCGCATCGCCGTGCGCAGCGCCGCCCTGGCCTCGCCGTGGCGGCCGAGGCGGAGTCGCTCCGAGACGTAGATGCCGGCCATGAACCCGGGGATCGCGCCGAGCACGGGGATCAGGAAGAACCCGAGGAACGCGCCGACCCCGGCGTACACCGCCGTGCGCGGGCCGGCCCCGCTCGTCCGCAGTTGGCGCGGCGGCAGCGCCCAGCGCACCACCTGGGAGAGGAAGAGGGCGACGGTGGCCCCCACGAGCACGCCCCACGCGACCGGTTGCGGGTCCTTCAGGGCCCACCACAGGACCGCGGCCCACACGAGCCACGACCCCGGCACACCGGGCACCAGAACCCCGACCAGGCCGAACAGCATGACCAGGCCGACCAGCAGGAGGTCCCACGCTCCCATTCGTCCAGGGTGCCGGAGGATCGCGGGAAACGCAGATCAGCGAGGTTCGCGGGGCGGTCGCGGCGGGCACCCGGTCAGGGACCCGGGGCGGGCGACACATGGAACGACGTCGTCCGTCACAGCTCCACGACCGGAAGGCCGGTCACACTCGGGCCGAGCCGACCCTGATCGTGGCCCGAGCCGTCACGGCATCGGGGTCCGGGTCACTCCGGCGTCGCCGGGCGGTTCTCCCGTGGGGGGTGGAATCGCCCGGCGACCCGTGCGTGCGCGATCCCTTGGGCAACATGCGTTCGAGAGCTCACTCGACACGCCGTTCGACGCGCGTGGCGGCGCTTGATTTTCCGGATGCTCCGTTTTCATACGGCCCTCGCGGTGGACAATTAAGGGCATGAATCAGCAGGGGGGAAGGCCCACCGGTCACGAGGACGACTGGTGGGGGCAGCTCTACGACTCCGCCGACGACACGGGCCCCGCACCGGCCCCGGACACCCTGGACGACCGCTTCGCCTCAGCGGCGGGAGCGGTACGGGACGGCACGGGGGTCCCGGCGCCCCGGGAGGAGCGCGGGGGCTGGCCGTCTGGGGAGGCAGCCCCTGCGGAGACGCCCCGAGCGACCCGGGAGCCGGCTCCTGCGGAGGGCGAGCGGGCGAGTGGCGGGGGCTGGCCGTCCGGGTCGGGGACAGTGCCGGGTGAGGGACGGGGGCGGGGTGAGGCGGGGCGTGAAGACATTGCGCCCGGCGCCGAGGCCAGGGACTGGCCGTCCGCATCCCACCCGGGCTCCGGCGATGGATGTCCCCAGCGTGAGGTGAGGGCTGGAGACGGTGGGCCCGGTATCGGGGCCAGGGACTGGCCGCGAGGGTCTGACGTACTGCGCGGTGATGGGCAGGGCCGGCGTGAGGCGGGGTCTGAAGACCGGGGGCCCAGTGTCGAGGCCGGGGCGGGGGACCGGCCGCGAGGGTCCGAGGCAGTGCCTGGTGATGGGCAGGCCCGGCGTGAGGCGAGGCTTGAAGGGAGCGGGCCTGGTGCCGGGGCGGGAGACTGGCCGTCCGCATCCCAGCCGGCGCCCGGCGATGGACACCCCCGCCCCGCGGCACCGACCGGCGCCGTGGACGCGCAGATTCCGCAGAACGGGCCCGGAGTCCCCGCACCGCGGACGGGTTCCCCCGACGCGACGGCCACCTCATCCGGCGGGCCACGAACCCCGTGGGAACCGCCGCTCGACGCGGCGGCCACCTCATCTGGCGGGTCACCGACCCCGTGGGAGCCGCCCCCCGACGCCCCCGCCTCCTTCCCGCCCGGACCCAAGCCTCCCGGCTTCGTCGAGCGGGACCCCGAGGACCGGCCGCCCCGGCAACCAGGTGGCCGCGCGTCCACCGAAACGCCTCCGGCCACCACCGTTCCGGCCTCACGTATGCCCGTCGAGCCCCCGAGGCCCCCGAGCGCGGCGCCCCCGCATCCGTCCGTCCCACCCCGGCCCGCGACCCCGCCCGCGCCACCGCAGAACACCGACCGGCCCCCCGCGCCGGACCGTACCGACGACGTGCCGCCCCCCGGCCGTCCCGAAGACCCTCCGGTCTCCTCGGAGCGAGGCGCGGCCCCGACCCGGCACGGAGCAGGCGACTGGTGGGCCACTCCACCGGCCCCCGGCCGAGCCCCTCGCCCCGAAGCCGGCGCAGGCCAGCAGCCTCCCGCAACGACACCACCACCCCAGCCTCACGGCCCGGGCTTCACCCAGTCCAACCCCCTGCCCGAGCCTCCCGACGCCGGCCACGACCCCGCCCCCCGCCGCGGCCCCGGCTCCACCCAGTCCACCCCCACGCCCGCACCCCCCGAGGCCAACCAGGACCCCGCCCCCCGCCACGGCCCCACCCAGTCCAACCCCCTGCCCGAGCCCCCCACCTCCGCCCCGGAGCCCCCCGGCCCCGGCCCCCGCTCCACCCAGTCCACCCCCACGCCCGCACCCCCCACCCCCGTCCAGAACCCCCACCCCACGCCCCAGCCCCCCGCCCCCGTCCAGGACCCCGCCCCCGCGCCGCAGACACCCCGTACCGCGACCCGGCTGGACCTGCCCACCCTGCCTCCCGGGCCCGTCGGCTTCGTCGGGTCCGGGCCGCCGACCTATGACGCCGAGCCCACCGCTCTGCCGCCCGCCGACCCCGAGGAACTGGACGACCTGGTGGCGGACACCGTGCTGGACGGGGCCAGGTACGGAGCCTGCACCCTGCGGGCGGTGTCCGTGCGCGGGGACTCGGCGAGGTTCCGGGGCGAACCCCGGCGGGACTCCCTGCTCACCGCCCGCTTCGGCACCGGCGACCAGGCACTGGTCCTCGTCGCCATGGCCACCGGCGCCCGCGCCACCCCCGGCGCCCACCGCGCCGCCGCCGAGGCGTGCCACTGGATCGGCCGGGCCGTGGGACGCAGCCATGCCCGGCTCGCCCAGGACATCGGCGCCGCCCGCCGCGGGGACCTCAAGTCGGGGCTGCACCGGCTCACCGACCGCAGCCTCGGCAAGCTCCGGGCCAGCGCCGTGGAGCAGGGCATCGACCCGGAGGAGTACGCCGCCACCCTGCGCTGTCTGCTCCTGCCCGCCGACCCCGACTGCCGTATCCGCGTCTTCTTCGGCATCGGCGCGGGCGGTCTCTTCCGCCTCCGCGACGGCGAGTGGCACGACATCGAACCCCGTGTCACCGACGCCACCGGCGAACCCGTCGTCGGCTTCGGCTCGCTGCCCCCCGAGACCCCCGACGGCGACCGCCTCACCATGGACCTCGGCATCCCCACACCGCCGAGCCCCTACGAACCCGCCCCCGAGCCGCCCCGCGAGGCCTTCCGGTTCCGCGCCTCCGTCGCCCGCCCGGGTGACACCCTGCTGATGTGCACCGGCGGTCTCGCCGACCCCCTGCGCGGGGAGCCCGAACTGTGCGACTACCTCACGGGACGGTGGTCGGGCCCCACCCCGCCCGGTCTCGCCGCGTTCCTCGCCGACTCCCAGGTCCGGGTCAAGGGATACGCCGACGACCGTACGGCCGCAGCCGTTTGGGAGGCGTGATCGCGGCCAGTGTGGATTGATGGACCCAAGGAGACCGAAGGGGTGCATGGATCCATGGCCAAGCAGAACGTCGCCGAACAGTTCGTGGACATCCTCGTCAAGGCCGGGGTGAAGCGCCTCTACGGCGTGGTCGGCGACAGCCTCAACCCGGTCGTGGACGCCGTGCGCCGCAACGCCGGCATCGACTGGGTGCACGTACGGCACGAGGAGACCGCCGCCTTCGCCGCGGGCGCCGAGGCGCAGATCACCGGGAGGCTTGCCGCGTGCGCCGGCTCCTGCGGGCCCGGCAACCTGCACCTCATCAACGGCCTCTACGACGCCCACCGCTCGATGGCCCCGGTCCTCGCCCTCGCCTCGCACATCCCCTCCAGCGAGATCGGCCTCGGCTTCTTCCAGGAGACCCATCCCGACCGCCTCTTCCAGGAGTGCAGCCACTACAGCGAGCTGATCTCCACCCCCCAGCAGATGCCGAGGCTCATCCAGACCGCCATCCAGAACGCCGTCGGCCGCTCCGGCGTCAGCGTCGTCTCCCTGCCCGGTGACATCGCCGACCAGCCCGCCCCCGAGAAGGCCGCCGAGACCGCGCTCGTCACCTCACGGCCCACCGTCCGCCCGGGCGACGCCGAGATCGACAAGCTCGTCACGATGATCGACAAGGCCCAGAAGGTCACGCTCTTCTGCGGCAGCGGCACCGCGGGCGCCCACGCCGAGGTCATGGAGTTCGCCGAGAAGATCAAGTCACCGGTGGGGCACGCCCTCAGGGGCAAGGAGTGGATCCAGTACGACAACCCCTTCGACGTCGGCATGAGCGGACTGCTCGGCTACGGCGCCGCCTACGAGGCCACCCACGAGTGCGACCTGCTGATCCTGCTCGGCACCGACTTCCCGTACAACGCGTTCCTCCCCGACGACGTCCAGATCGCGCAGGTCGACGTACGCCCCGAACACCTGGGCAGGCGTTCCAAGTTGGACCTCGCGGTCTGGGGTGACGTGAAGGAGACGCTGCGGTGTCTCACGCCCCGGGTGAAGGAGAAGACCAACCGGCGCTTCCTCGACAAGATGCTCAAGAAACACGCGGACGCGCTCGAAGGGGTCGTCAAGGCGTACACCCGCAAGGTGGAGAAGCACGTTCCGATCCATCCCGAGTACGTGGCCTCCGTACTGGACGAACTCGCCGACGACGACGCGGTGTTCACCGTCGACACCGGCATGTGCAATGTGTGGGCCGCCCGGTACATCTCGCCCAACGGCCGCCGCCGGGTGATCGGTTCCTTCTCGCACGGGTCGATGGCGAACGCGCTGCCGATGGCGATCGGCGCCCAGTTCACCGACCGTCGGCGCCAGGTCGTGTCGATGTCCGGCGACGGCGGGTTCTCCATGCTGATGGGCGACTTCCTGACCCTCGTGCAGTACGACCTGCCGGTGAAGGTCGTCCTCTTCAACAACTCCTCGCTCGGCATGGTCGAGTTGGAGATGCTGGTCGCCGGGCTCCCCTCCTACGGCACCGCCAACAAGAACCCCGACTTCGCGGCCGTGGCTGAGGCCTGCGGGGCCTACGGCGCCCGCGTCGAGAAGCCCAAGGACCTCGCCGGGGCCCTGAAGTCGGCGTTCAAGCACAAGGGTCCGGCCCTCGTCGACATCGTCACCGACCCCAACGCCCTGTCCATCCCGCCGAAGATCAGCGCCGAGATGGTCACCGGCTTCGCCCTGTCCGCCTCGAAGATCGTCCTCGACGGCGGGGTCGGCCGCATGCTCCAGATGGCCCGCTCCAACCTCCGCAACGTGCCCCGCCCCTGACCCCGCCGTGACCGGGGCGGCCCCCGTCGTCCCGGTCCGGAACTAGCCGTCGTAGTCCACCCACGCCCGTTCGCCCGCCGTGTTCGTGCCGTACCAGTACCGGGGCAGGCCCTTGATGGCGGTCGTACGGAACGGGCGGCCGTGGTCGTCGATGCGGACCGTGCCGGTGCGGCCCTGGGAGGACCAGTCCAGTTCGAGGTACCAGCCGCAGTCGCAGGTCTGGGTCTCCGCCGTGACGAGCAGGACCTCCGGGTCCGCGGAGGAGACGCGGTAGGGCATCCGCACGGCCGGGATGGCGTTCTCGCCGTCGTTGCCGGGCTGCGAGTGGGCGATCGGCCGGTCCTTGTCCAGGTCGACGGAGAACTGGCGCGGGGTGAGCGCGCCTCCGCAACCCTGCTCCATGGCGTACGAGTTGCCCTTGACCGGGGTTCCGCGCGAGACGACCCGGACCCGGAGGTCCTCCAGGACGACGGCCGTCGAGCTCCGGCCCTGCACCGAGACCTGCACCATGGTCTGCCGGCCGTGGACGGCGCCCAGGGTGCCCGCCCAGTTCGCGGCGTCCTGGGCCATGGGGGGCGGCGGGACCTGGGCGGGCGGCTTGTCGATGACGTAGTCGTGGCCGCAACCCGCGAACCAGACGTGGGAGTTGACGGTCCAGGTCAGCGGGGTGCCGGTGGCGGTTCCCCGCTGTCCGGACCCGCCGGTGCCCTTCGAGGGGGCGCCGCCGCCCTTCGCCGAAGGGGAGGCGCTCTTCCGGGTGCCCTCGGGGGACGGGGAGCCGGAGGTCGCGGACGGGCTCGGTGACGTGGACGGGGAGCGGCCGGACGTGCCCGAGGCCGTCGTGGGGGACGTCGGGTCCGGGGCCTGGGCGACCTCGTCGGAGGCGGAACGCCCCGAGGGCAGCGCCGAGAGGGTGCCGAGCGTGGCGAGGAGCGCCACGACGGCGGCTGCGGTCACGGCGACACGCCGACTGCGGTACCAGGGGCGGACCGGAGACACGGGACGGCCCGCGAGCAGGTCGTCCTCCTCCCCTTCGGAGGCCGGACTCCCCTCACCCTCATCGACCGAGCCCAGGCCGACCGCGCCACCGTCCACCGCCCCGCCGGCCACCGCGTCACCGGCCACCGCGGTGCCGTCGTCCGCCGTCGCAGTCGTCGCGCTCGCCGCACCGGCTGCCGCCGTCGAGGGGTCGGCCGGCCCCGCCCCGCCTCCCTCGCCGTCCGCCGGCTCGGTCGCCGTGTCCCCGGCCGCCCCCGCCGGAGCCGACCCCTCCGCGGTCTCACCCGCGCGCGGCCGCTGGCGTGCCGCCACCGCCGACAGCCACAGCCGGTGCAGGTCCATCCGCTCCTCGGCCGACGCCCCGCACAGCGCGGCGAACCGCTCCACCGGTGCGTACTCGACCGGTACGGCGTCCCCCGCGCAGTACCGGTGCAGGGTCGAGGTGTTCATGTTCAGCCGCCGGGCCAGCGAACCGTAGCTGCGGTCCGTGCGCTCCTTCAGCCGCCGCAGCAGGGCCGCGAACTCCTGGACATCGCCCTGTGGTTCCGGTGCCGACAACGATTTCCCCCTTGATCCCGTATCCCAGGCAGTCCCTGTACCTGCACGTCAGACGGCCTGGGATGGTTCCATGCCGACGGATTGCGCGTCCCGTGTTGCATCCGCCCGGTGTGACCGCTGATGCTCTTGGTGTCACACCGGCCGGGCCGGACCGACCATCCGGCGTCGTGGTGGCATCCCACATCCATGCACGTATCTCACGGGGGACACTCATGCCCAAGCGCAGTCGAGCAGGCGCGCTCACCGTACTCTCTCTCACCGGCCTCATGCTCGGCGTCACGCTCGCCGTGCAGGCCGGGGCCGCGCCGGCCGCGCCCAGGTTCCTGTCGGCCGCCGAGCTCCCACCGCACCCCTCGTCCGCGTGGACGGCGGGCAAGGTCACCGACGGCGTCCCGGACGAACTCCAGCTCTGCCTCGCGGACACGCTGCCGGGCTACGACTCCCGGTACCGCGACTTCCGCACCGATCTGGACACCAGCGCCCGCCAGCTCACGATCCAGGTCGGCACCAAGGCCAAGGCCGCGGCCCTCGCCGACCGCATGAACAAGGAGATCCGCACCTGCGCGGACCGCCTCGAACAGGGCGACCCCGAGCTCGAGGCGACGTACCGGAACTACGGCAAGGTCGCGGTCGAGGAGGGGGCCCGGGTGCACGGCCTGCACACCGAGCAGTCGTACGGCGCGACCGACATCCGCCTGCTCTCCGTGGGCCGGGACGACCGGACGGTCACCGTCGTGGAGTGGTCCCAGATGGGCGACTTCACCGACGCGCCGGTCAAGGCCTTCAAGAAGACGACCGCCACCGCGGTCGCCAAGCTCCACTGAGAAAGGGGCCGCCCTCCCGCACGGGGGTCGGGCGGGCGGCCCCGCACGGACCGCACGACCAGCAGCAGGAACCGCGAAGAAAACGGGGAACACCATGAACACGACCAAGGCGACCCGCCGCACCACCCTGGCCGTCGGCCTCGCCCTGGCCCTCGGCCTCGGCGCCACGGCCCAGGCCTCCGCCGGAGCACCGCGCAGCGTCAGCGGCAAGCCCTCCGACAACATCACGCGCATCGCCGACTTCTACGGCGCCTACATCGACGCGGCGACCGACGAGGGCGGCGGCGAACTCAGGGACGCGCTCCGCGCGCACTACCTGACGCCCGCCTTCCAGAAGGAGCTGACCGCCTGGGAGGACAAGGAGCACGCCGACGGCGTCCTGCGCGCCCAGAACGTGCCCCTCGCGTGGAAGGTCACCGACAACGGCGCCGCCGACCACACGGAGGCCGTCGTCACCCTCACCTGGAGCGCCGGCCAGACGAGCACCCTCGTCGTCGACATGACCCGCGGCAGCCACAAGATCCTCCACATCGGCACCAAGGGCCTCAGGAGCAAGTAGCGGCGGAATCAGGCCAGTTTCCCTCCTGCCCCAGTTCTTCGCCGGGTACGGCGAGGTCGGCAGGGCGGCATCGGCGGATCGTCCCATGCCAGACGGTCCCGGTGTCCCGGCACCACGTGGGCGAGGAGCCCTGCGGCACCGTGGACCCGGAGGACGCCCGAGGGCACGTACGCACCGGCTCACCCCCGCTCACCGGGCCCCGTTCGTCGGGCGCCGGTGGCGGGGGCGCACGTCGTTCGGGGGGCGCGCGGACCGTCGTACGGCACGCTGCGCACGCGGAGGGGAGGCCGGGCCCGTTCCCCTCCGGGGCCGGTTCCGGTCCGGCGGTTCTGGACCCCTCGCTGCCCCGCTGCCGGGAGGCACCTCGCCGACCAGGTACTTTTCCGCACATGCGTTCTCCTGGCGGGCTCGCGCGTCGCCCTTGGCGTCGGGAAGGCGGAGAGCGGGGCGCGGGGCACATGCCACGGGGAGGGGACCAGCGGCACAGGCGCCGCGTGCGGGGCGTTCGTGCCGGACGCCGAGCGTCGCCGTCCCGTCCCAACTGCGCCGTCGTGCACCGGGGTTCGCGGGAGGCGATCCGCTCCGCCGGCCCGGCCGCCGTCGGTACCGCGGACGTGGCCGAACACCTGGTCGTTGACGATTCGACATGACTGGCGCATGAACTACGGGGCATGGATCCCCGTGAACGTGTTCGAGCAGGAGGGAAACCGACATCGGCACGCGGGCGGGGGTCATGAAGAGGCAGGCACGAGGAGGCGGTCCCACGACGGCAGGGGCCTTCTCGGCACAGACCATGGAGGAGAAGGCCGACAGCGCCCGGGAGCAGGCGCAGTCGCCGCAGCTCCGGCGCCGACTGGAGCGGGCGGATCTGGGGGCCGTACCCGAGACGCGCAGGGCCTTGCGCGAGCTGTTACGACACTGGGGGAGGCCCGGGCGCTCCGAGATAGCCGAACTGCTCACCAGCGAACTCGTCACCAACGCACTCGTGCACACCGACCACGACGCGGTCGTCACGGCCACCGTCGGGCCCGGGGCCCTGCGGGTCGAGGTGCGGGACTTCGTCGCCCGGATCCCGCGGGTGCGGGTGCCGGACGCCGAGGACAGCACGCACGGCAGGGGCCTGGCACTGGTGCAGTCCCTCGCGGACGCCTGGGGCGTCAGGGCACACGGCGTGGGCAAGGCCGTCTGGTTCGAACTGGACGCCGGAGCGGCGTGAAGCACGGGAAGGGGGCGTGACCGTCGCGGTCACGCCCCCTTCCCATGGGGCTCCGGCCTTCCGGCCGCGCCCCTCAGGCCTCGGCCTTCGCCTCAGCCGAACTGCTGCTCAAGATCCTTGAGCTTGCGCTCCAGCGAGTCGAGACGCGGCAGGGCCATTGTGTCGTCCTCCGCGGTGAGGTCGACGGAGTGCGATTCGGAGCCGCCGCGGACCGGCTGGAGCGAGGGACGCTGGCGCACGGGCAGCGGCTCCGGGTTGGATATCGCAGGCTCCGCGGAGGCCCGCTCCAGGGCGGCGGCCGGCGGCTGCTGCTCCAACTGGCGCCCGCCGCCCCGGCCGACGAAGCCGCGGTGGCCCCGGCTGATCGCCTTGAGCTGCGCCCGCTCGACCCGCTCCTGCTCGCGGCGGCGAAGACGGGCCGCCTCCTTCTGACGCTTGTCCTCACGGACCTCGTCGACCGCCTCGTCGAGGCTGCGCACGTTCTCCAGCAGCATCAGCGACCAGGCCCTGTACGTCTCACGCGGCGCCCTCAGCCAGCGGACGATGCGGATCTGGGGCAGCGGACGCGGCACCAGACCCTGCTCGCGCAGCGCGGCCCGGCGGGTCTGCTTCAGCGCGCGGTCGAACAGGACGGCCGCCGAGAGGGACATGCCGGAGAAGAACTGGGGCGCGCCGTCGTGCCCGAAACCCCTGGGCGCGTGCACCCAGTTGAACCAGGCCGCGGCACCCGCGAACGTCCACACCAGTATCCGGGAGCCGAGCGCGGCGTCACCGTGGCTGGCCTCGCGCACGGCGAGGACGGAGCAGAACATGGCCGCGCCGTCCAGGCCGAACGGAACCAGGTACTCCCAGCCGTTGGAGAGGCCGAGGTTCTCCTGGCCGAAGCCCACCAGACCGTGGAAGGAGAGGGCGGCGGCGACCGCCGCACAGCAGAAGAGGAGGACGTAGGAGGCGGTGCCGTATATGGCCTCCTTGCGCCTGCGGCGCTCCTCGCTGCGTTCCCACGAGTCGTCTTTCGCGTGCTCCCCGCCGGACCGCTTGCTCCGCGCGAGCACCGCTACCGCCGCCAGCATGCCCAGGAGCAGTACGGCGCCCGGAAGCAACCAGTTCAGCGATATGTCGGTCAGTCTCATCTGGGGTCCCTTGCATTGGGATAGGGCGTAACGCCCGCCATAGTGGCCCAATCCCAACGGCCCTCAGGCGTTTTCGGGGCAAGAGGCCGCCAAGGAAGTGCAAGGGGTTGCCCAGGGCGGCTTTCTGCTCGAACTGCCGCTTGAGGGGCGGGAGTTGAGTTCGAATAAGACTACCCGTACGGGTGGTTCCACGGAAAGTTCCTGCGCCAGGTGAGGAAGTTGTGAATCACCTGTAACCGAACGGGCGTCCCAGTCGGCGTTGATCTTACGGGACGCGGGAACGGGCTCGGTGCCGGGGTCCCCTGAGGGGGCCTCAACTCGCTGCGGCCGCCGTCAGCTTGGCGATCCGGTCGCTGTCACAGGTGCGCGGACAGGTCACGCAGGTGTCGTCCGGGGCCAGCGTGTAGTACATGCAGCAGCTCACCCGGTCCCGGGTGCGCAGCGGCCCGCCGTCCGGACCGACGAGCACACGGAAGGCGGGGGAGCCGGCGTACGGCTTCGTCGTGCCGGGCAGCAGGAGCTCCAGGGCGTGCTCGGCCCGGCGCTTCTCGTGCTCGCCGAGGAGCTCGGCGACGTACCAGAGGCCCTCGACGATCTCGTCGGTCACCATGCCCCACAGGGCCCTGCCGCGGCGGCGCATGCGCGGGCCGAAGGCGGTGAGGAGCGGTTCCATGTGCTCGGCGATCGCCTCCCGCAGCTCGGCGCGCAGGGCCTCCTCGTCGGGGACCGTGTACGCGCCCGGCAGGGCGGCGGCCGGGTCGTCCGGGAGGCAGGCGAAGGCGCCGGGGTGGACCGCGAGGGACATCGGGCCCCGGGTGCGGTCGTAGGAGACCTGGGCGACGGGGTAGCGGGGGACCCGGCGGTGCAGGAACCAGGGGGCGGTGAACAGGAGGCAGGCGGGCCAGGCGTAGCGGTGCAGGCCGAAGCCGGCGATCACGTCCGGGCGGCCCTTGCGGGCGTTGTCCCGGAGGACCTGTTCGTCGTCCCAGGCGAGGAAGGCGTCCAGTGCGGTCGCGCTGCCGGCGAGGTCGGCGGCGGTGACCCAGCCGTCGGTGGCCGGGAGAGGGGTCTGCGCGGGCAGCTCCGTCACCGTGAGCACCGGGAGGGCCTCGGTCACGCGCGCGTAGGCGTCGGTGACCGCCGAACGGACGGCGACAGGGGAAGCCGAACGGGGGGCGGGCAGCAGTGCGGGCATGCGGGGCCACCGATTCACGGTCGTCTGGACTCGGGAGGTAAGCCTTACCTTACCCAAGAAGTCCGGGATTTGAACTGGAGCCTTCTGCGCCTAAGGTGCTTGACGGGTGAGTAACAACCTGCCGTTAATGACCCCAAGTACTGACACGTCCGGAGGAGGGCCCGTGAAGCAGGGTGCGCAGGGCTCCACCGGGACGGAGGGTGCCGGGCGGGACGCGGACCGGGGCGCGGGCGCGGTACGGGTGCCGCCGCAGACACGGGCCACCGGCGCGGCGCGGGCCCGGGTCGAGGAGGATTCCGGGGCGCGGGGCGAGCACACCCACAGCGAGGTGCCGTTCCCCCGTCCCGTGGTGCAGCGGGCCTCGGTGCGCGGGCAGATCCTCGACGCCCTGCGTACCGCGCTGGTCGCGGGGGACCTGCGGCCCGGTGAGGTGTACTCGGCGCCCGCCCTCGGCGAACGGTTCGGGGTGTCGGCGACACCCGTGCGCGAGGCCATGCAGCAGCTCGCGCTGGAGGGGGCCGTCGAGGTCGTCCCCAACCGCGGGTTCCGGGTGGTCGAGCGGGGGGCCCGGGAACTGGCCGAACTGGCCGAGGTGCGGGCGCTGATCGAGGTGCCGGTGGTGCTTCGACTGGCGCGGAGCGTGTCGGTGGAGCGGTGGGCGGAGTTGCGGCCGGTGGCGGAGGCGACCGTGCGCGCCGCGTCCTCGGGGTGCCCGGCGACCTATGCGGAGGCCGACCGGACGTTCCACCGCGCGGTGCTGCTGCTGTCGGGGAACGAGCAACTGGTCCAGATATCCGAGGACTTGCACCGTCGGTCCCAGTGGCCGCTGGTGGGCGGGCCCGTCGCACGGGGGCGGGCCGACCTGATCGCGGACGCAGCCGAACACACGGCCCTGCTGGACGCGTTGATCGCGCGGGATCTGGATGTGGTGCGAGGGCTGGTCGGAGGGCACTTCGCCGGTGGCGCCTGAGCGGCGGATGGGGTGTCGTTCGGCTGCGGGTCCGGTGGGGGCGGGCGTTGTGCGCGGTTCCCCGCGCCCCTGATCCACGGCGGACGCACGGTGACCGCAACTCCTTCAGGGGCGCGGGGAACCGCGCGACCAGCCCCCACCGCCCCGCAGCCGCCCGACAACCTCACCCGGCACCCCCTGACGCGCCCCCGTCACCTCACGCCGTGGCCGCCGGCGGGGTCAACTGCCGTGCCAGCCAGGTGGGTACACCCCCCAGCAGCCGGTACAACCGCCGTGCCTCCTCGCGCAGTCGGGACGCCTCGGGTTCCACCTCCGCGTCCGCCAGCGAGGCCAGGGCCGGGGCCGTGCCCACCAGGTAGCCCAACTCCTCCCGGATCCGCAGCGATTCGGCGAAGCCGTGCCGCGCCTCGGCCAACTCGCCCTCCCGCAGGGACAGTCCGGCCAGGTGGCGCCATGTGAAGGACAGCAGCAGCGGGTCCGACTGGGCCGTGGCGCCCGCGTGGGCGCGGCGGTAGGCCGCCCGGGCCGCCTGCGGGGCGTGGGTCAGGTTCTCCGCCAGCAGGCCCCGGCGGAAGTCCAGCAGGGCCCGTCCCGCCGCCCCCGGAGGGATCAGCGCCGCCGCGCGGCCCAGGGCCGCCCGCGCCTCGTCCGCGCGGTCCCGGACCCCGTGGAGCGTCGAGGCGTACGCAAGTTGCCCCCGTTCACAAGCGGCCGCTCCCCGCTCCTCGTCGCTGTGGGCCAGCGCCTCGGCGGTGCGCAGCGCGTCCTCCGCCTCCGGCCAGCCCTGCTCCGTGTACAGGCAGCGTTCCACCAGCAGTGCGGCTCTCTGCAGGGCCGCCTGTGCGGTGACCGGTTGGAGCAGCGCGGCCGCGTCGGCCCAGCAGGCTCTCGAGCGCAGCCGCCATACCGCGGTCTGGAGTGGATCGTCACCGGCGGTCGTTCCGTTACCAGACATGGCGGTATGCGCCACGTTGCCCTCCCCGAGCGCGCCGTCGAGCTTTGAGTGGTGGCGGCATCTCAGCACGAAACGACGGGCCTGGCCAAGGGGGTGGGTGAAGGAATTCACAAAGTCGTGGGAGTCCGGGGGCCCACAGGTCTCAGCTCATCCGCAGCGCCAGGAAGAAATCCAGCTTGTCCTCGAGGCGCGAGAGGTCCCGGCCCGTCAACTGCTCGATCCGTCCGACGCGGTAGCGCAGCGTGTTGACGTGCAGGTGGAGGCGGGTCGCGCAGCGGGTCCAGGAGCCGTCGCAGTCGAGGAAGGCCTCCAGGGTGGGAATCAGCTCGGCCCGGTGGCGGCGGTCGTAGTCGCGGAGCGGGTCGAGAAGGCGGGCCGTGAACGCGCGGCGCACGTCGTCGGGCACGAACGGCAGCAGCAGCACGTGCGAGGCCAGTTCCTGGTGGCCCGCCGCGCAGACCCGGCCGACGCGGGCCGCCGCCACCCTGCGGGCGTGGCGGGCCTCCTCCAGGGCGCCTCTGAGGCCCTCCGCCGAGTGGACCGACGCGCTGACGCCCAGGGTGACCCGGCCGTCGTCGTCCAGACCGGCCGACAGGGGGTCGCGGACCGCCTCCAGGAGGGCGTCCGCGAGGATGCCGGACTCCGAGCCGTCGTGCTCGGCCGAGACCGCGGGGAGCGGGACCAGCGCGATCGCCTCGTCACCCGTGTGGGCCACCGCGATGCGGTCGGAGGGCTCGGGGCCGGTGGCCGACGGGTCCACCAGGATCTCCTCCAGGAGGGTCTGGGCCATCGGGCCGCCCTCCAGCTCACCGCCCTCCCATTCCACCCTCGCCACCACGACCTGCCAGTGCGGGGCCGCCCCCAGACCCGGCAGGAGCACCGGCGCGGCGACCCGCAGCCGGGCGGCGATCTCGGCGGGTGCCGCGCCCGTCTGGACCAGCTCCAGGACCTCCTGGGCCAGCCGGCGGCGGACCGTGCGGGCGGCGTCCCTGCGGTCCCGCTCCACCGAGATGAGCTGGGTGACGCCCTGAAGCAGGTCCAGGCGCTCCTCCGGCCAGTCCCCGGCGTCCGCCTCCACCGCCAGCAGCCAGTCGGACAGCACGGTCTCGCGCACGTCCCGGGAGCCCTGCGGGGAGCGGCCGCTGCTGCGGACCGGGAAAAGGGAGTACGCCGACGGGCCGAGCGTGACCCGGTGGGGGCCCCGGCGGCCGGTGCGGGCCGCCGCCAGGTGTTCCGCCGCGAGCTTCGCGCAGGTGTCCGCCGGCAGGCCGGGCCCCGCGACCTTCGGGCCGGCGATCAGCCGGCCTGTCGGGGACAGGACCCAGGCGCGCAGGTCCAGGTCGGAGCCCAGGAGGTCGAGGACCACGTCCGGGCCACCGCCCGCCGGGCCCGACGTCATCATGCGGCGGTGGCGGTCCACCACGGCCGCCAGGTCGCCCGCGCGCTCGCCGGAGACCTGCCGTACGACGTGCTCGGTGATGGTCGCGAAGGCCACCGACTCGTGCACCGCGAACAGCGGGAGGCGGTGCCGGGCGCAGGCGACGACCAGGTCCTCCGGGACATCGCCCAGCTCCGCCTCGCCGGCCGCCAGCGCCACCACACCGGACTGCACGAGGAGCCGTACGAACGGCTCCGAGTCAGCCGCGTCCCGGCGCCAGGCGAGGCCCGTCAGGACCACCTCTCCGCCCGAGAGATAGCGGCTCGGGTCGCGCAGGTCGGTGGTCATCACACCGCGCACGGTGCGGTCCAGTTCGTCCTCGCCGCCGAGCAGCCGCAGGCCCAGCGCGTCGGTGTCCAGCAGTGCGCGCAGCCGCATTCTCGTCGCCGCCGTTCTTTGTCTCGAAATCTACGATGGAGAAGGGGTCCGGTGGGGTGGGGGAGCGGCTCGTGCCGCCGCCGGGGCTGTGTCCCAGGTCACGTGGGCTGTGCCGCACGTTTCCGCAGGAAAACATGGAGGTTGCTGAGCCCCTCTGTTCATACGAATCTACAAGATGCCGGTCCCGACCAGCCAACTCCTTCATGGTTTCCGTGACTGACCCCGTTGGAGCACACCGCTGTGTACTGGCTCCACTCCACGTGAACAGCACATGAACGAGCCGGGCCCGCCGCACACGATCTGGCTCGATCCGTACGACCCTCAAGACGAAGAAGAGAGCCGGTCATGGACTTCCTTCGCCCCGCCAGTTGGGAGGAGGCGCTCGCCGCCAAGGCTGAGCACCCCACCGCTGTGCCCATCGCGGGCGGCACCGACGTGATGGTCGAGATCAACTTCGACCATCGGCGGCCCGAGTACCTGCTCGACCTGAACCGCATCGGGGACCTCACCGAGTGGGAGGTCGGCGAGGACACCGTGCGGCTGGGCGCCTCCGTGCCGTACACCCACATCATGGAGCACCTGCGCGGTGAGCTCCCGGGTCTGGCCCTGGCCTCGCACACGGTGGCCTCCCCGCAGATCCGCAACCGCGGCGGTGTCGGCGGCAACCTCGGCACCGCGTCCCCGGCCGGTGACGCCCACCCCGCCCTCCTCGCGGCCGGCGCCGAGGTGGAGGTCGAGTCGGTGCGCGGAGCGCGGCGCATCCCGATCGACGAGTTCTACACCGGCGTGAAGCGCAACGCGCTGGCCGCCGACGAGCTCATCCGCGCCGTGCACATCAAGAAGGCCGACGGACCCCAGCAGTACTCCAAGGTCGGCACGCGCAACGCCATGGTCATCGCCGTGTGCGCCTTCGGGCTCGCGCTGCACCCGGGGACGCGGACCGTGCGGACGGGGATCGGCTCGGCCGCCCCCACCCCCGTGCGGGCCAAGGCCGCCGAGGACTTCCTGAACGCGGCTCTCGAAGAGGGCGGGTTCTGGGACAACGGCAAGATCATCACCCCTTCGGTCGCCAAGCAGTTCGCGGACCTGTGCGCCGCCTCCTGCAACCCGATCGACGACGTGCGGGGCACGGCGAGCTACCGCCGGCACGCGGTCGGCATCATGGCCCGCCGCACGCTGACCTGGACCTGGGAGTCGTACCGCGGCACCGCCGCCACCACGGAGGGAGCTGCGTAATGCGCGTCAACTTCACTGTCAACGGACGGCCGCAGGAGGCCGACGACGTGTGGGAGGGCGAGTCCCTGCTGTACGTGCTGCGCGAGCGGCTCGGGCTGCCCGGCTCCAAGAACGCCTGCGAGCAGGGCGAGTGCGGGTCCTGCACGGTCCGCCTCGACGGTGTCCCGGTGTGCTCGTGCCTGGTCGCCGCCGGACAGGTCGAGGGCCGCGAGGTCGTCACCGTCGAGGGGCTCGCGGACTACGCGAAACAGCGGTCCTGCGGTTCCGCCTGCGGGACCTCGCTCCAGGACGCCCAGGACTGGGCCGCCAAGGGGCAGGACTCCCAGACCGGCGAGGGCACCGAACTCTCCCCGATCCAGCAGGCGTTCATCGACGCCGGCGCCGTCCAGTGCGGCTTCTGCACCCCGGGGCTGCTGGTCGCCGCCGACGAGATGCTGGAGCGCCACCCCAACCCGAGCGACGCGGACATCCGTGAGGCGCTGTCGGGCAACCTGTGCCGCTGCACCGGCTACGAGAAGATCATGGACGCGGTCCGCCTGGCGGCCGCCCGGCAGGGAGAGGCGGTTTGACGTGTCCACTCCCAACGGCACCCCCACCAAGATCACCCAGGGTTCGCAGACCAAGGGCGGCATCGGCGAGTCCACGCTCCGCCCCGACGGCACCCTCAAGGTCACCGGCGAGTTCGCGTACTCGTCCGACATGTGGCACGAGGACATGCTCTGGGGCCAGATCCTCCGCTCGCCCGTCGCCCACGCCGAGATCGTGTCGATCGACACCGGCGAGGCCCTCGCGCTGCCGGGCGTGTACGCCGTCATGACGTACGACGACCTGCCGACCGAGGTGAGGAACTACGGTCTGGAGATCCAGGACACCCCCGTGCTCGCCCACGGCAGGGTCCGGCACCACGGCGAGCCGGTCGCGATCGTCGCCGCCGACCACCCGGAGACCGCCCGCCGCGCCGCCGCGAAGATCAAGGTGGAGTACCGCGAGCTGCCCGTCGTCACCGACGAGGCCTCCGCGACCGCCCCCGACGCGATCCTGATCCACGAGAACCGCGACGACCACCACATCGGGCACGTCCCGCACCCCAACATCGTGCACCGGCAGCCGATCGTCCGAGGCGACGCCGAGGAGGCCGCGAAGAGGGCCGACTTCGTCGTCCGGGGCGAGTACACCTTCGGCATGCAGGACCAGGCCTTCCTCGGCCCCGAGTCGGGTCTCGCGGTGCCGGACGAGGACGGCGGCGTCCACCTCTACATCGCCACCCAGTGGCTGCACTCCGACCTGCGGCAGATCGCGCCCGTCCTCGGACTGCCCGAGAGCAAAGTGCGCATGACGCTGTCCGGCGTCGGCGGGGCCTTCGGCGGCCGCGAGGACCTGTCGATGCAGATCCACGCCTGTCTGCTGGCGCTGCGCACCGGCAAGCCCGTCAAGATCGTCTACAACCGCTTCGAGTCCTTCTTCGGACACGTCCACCGCCACCCGGCCAAGCTGTACTACGAGCACGGGGCCACCCGCGACGGCAAGTTGACCCACGTCAAGTGCCGGATCGTCCTCGACGGCGGCGCCTACGCCTCCGCCTCCCCGGCCGTGGTCGGCAACGCCTCCTCGCTGTCGATCGGACCGTACGTCGTCGACGACGTGGACATCGAGGCCATCGCGCTCTACACCAACAACCCGCCCTGCGGCGCCATGCGCGGCTTCGGCGCGGTCCAGGCGTGCTTCGCCTACGAGGCGCAGATGGACAAGCTGGCCGACGCGGTGGGCCTGGACCGGGTGGAGTTCCGGCAGCTCAACGCCATGGAACAGGGCACGATCATGCCGACGGGCCAGCCCGTCGACTCCCCGGCCCCGGTCGCCGAACTCCTGCGCCGCGTCAAGGCGATGCCCCTGCCGCCGGAGCAGCAGTGGCTCGCGGCCGGCGAGGAGGCCGACGTACGGCAACTGCCGGGCGGGCTGTCCAACACCACCCACGGTGAAGGCGTCGTGCGCGGCATCGGCTACGCGGTCGGCATCAAGAACGTCGGCTTCTCCGAGGGCTTCGACGACTACTCCACCGCCAAGGTGCGCATGGAGGTCGTCGGCGGCGAGCCCGTCGCCACCGTGCACACCGCCATGGCGGAGGTCGGCCAGGGCGGCGTCACCGTCCACGCGCAGATCGCCCGCACCGAGCTCGGTGTCACCCAGGTGACCATCCACCCGGCGGACACCCAGGTGGGCTCGGCCGGTTCGACCTCGGCCTCGCGGCAGACGTACGTCACCGGCGGCGCCGTCAAGAACTCCTGCGAGCTCGTCCGGGAGAAGGTCCTGGAGCTCGGGCGCCGCAAGTTCGGCTCCTACCACCCCGCCTGGGCCACCGCCGAACTGCTCCTGGAGGGCGGCAAGGTCGTCACCGACGGCGGCGAGGTCCTCGCGGACCTGGTCGACGTGCTGGAGGGCGAGAGCGTCGAGGTCGAGGCGGAGTGGCGGCACCGGCCCACCGAGGCCTTCGACCTGCGCACCGGGCAGGGCTTCGGACACGTCCAGTACTCCTTCGCCGCCCACCGCGCGGTCGTCGAGGTCGACACCGAGCTCGGCCTGGTCAAGGTGATCGAGCTGGCCTGCGCGCAGGACGTCGGCAAGGCGCTGAACCCGCTGTCCGTCATCGGCCAGATCCAGGGCGGCACGACCCAGGGCCTGGGCGTCGCGGTGATGGAGGAGATCATCGTCGACCCGAAGACGGCGAAGGTCAGGAACCCCTCCTTCACGGACTACCTGATCCCCACGATCCTCGACACGCCGACCATCCCCGTCGACGTGCTCGAACTCGCCGACGACCACGCGCCGTACGGGCTGCGCGGCATCGGTGAGGCACCCACCCTGTCCTCGACCCCGGCCGTCCTCGCGGCGATCCGCAACGCGACGGGGCTGGAGCTCAACAGGACGCCGGTACGCCCGGAACACCTCACGGGCACGGCCTAGCAAGTCCCTCCGGGCGGCACCGGGAACGTCACACCTCGCCGCGCCGCCCGGAGTACCCCGTTCGTTCGTCTCGGGCCGTCCCCCGGGTCGTGCGGCCGTAGCACCTTCCCAAATCCCGCAGCCGCAGAGGCGGTTGACGGGTGCCCCTGTGAACCTTGGGAGTAGGCCCACATGACCCAGCAGTCACTGGAGCCGGCGACCGTCGCCGACGACGCGGGAGAAGGCACCCGCGTCCCGGCCGGCAGGTCCTGGCTCGACCGGTACTTCCACATATCCCGGCGAGGATCCACGGTCGCGCGTGAACTGCGCGGCGGCGTCACCACCTTCATGGCGATGGCGTACATCCTCCTGCTCAACCCCCTGATCCTGTCCGGCAAGGACGTGGCGGGGGACACCCTCGGCCAGAAGGCGCTCATCACCGCGACGGCGTTCGCGGCGGCCTTCACCACGCTGCTCATGGGCTTCTTCGGCAAGGTGCCGCTCGCCCTCGCCGCCGGCCTCTCCGTCTCCGGCGTACTGTCCTCGCAGGTGGCACCCGCGATGACCTGGCCGCAGGCCATGGGCATGTGCGTGATGTACGGCGTGGTCATCATGCTGCTGGTCGTCACCGGCCTGCGCGAGATGATCATGAACGCGATCCCGCTGGCCCTCAAGCACGCGATCACCATGGGCATCGGCCTGTTCGTCGCCCTGATCGGCTTCTACAAGGCCGGCTTCGTGCACCAGGGCAAGGCGACCCCGGTGACCCTCGGCCCGACGGGCGAACTCGCGGGCTGGCCCGTCCTGTTGTTCGCCGCCACCCTCCTCGCGATCTTCATGCTCCAGGCCCGGGGCATCCCCGGCGCCATCCTGATCGGCATCCTCGGCGGGACCGTCCTGGCCGTCGTCCTCAACGCCGCCGGGGCCGTCGACCCGAAGCAGTGGGCCAGCGGCGCCCCCGAACTGCACGGCAGCGCGGTCTCCATGCCGGACTTCTCGATCTTCGGGAAGGTCGAGTTCGGCGGCTGGGGCGAGGTCGGCGCGATGACGGTCGGCATGATCGTGTTCACGCTGGTGCTCGCCGGGTTCTTCGACGCGATGGCCACCATCATCGGCGTCGGCACCGAGGCGAAGCTCGCCGACGAGCAGGGCCGGATGCCGGGCCTGTCCAAGGCGCTGTTCATCGACGGCGCGGGCGGGGCGATCGGCGGAGTGGCCGGCGCCTCCGGGCAGACCGTGTTCGTCGAGTCGGCGACCGGAGTGGGCGAGGGCGCCCGCACCGGACTGTCCTCCGTCGTCACCGGACTGTTCTTCGCGGCCTGTCTGTTCTTCACCCCGCTCACGGCGATCGTGCCGGGCGAGGTCGCGGCCGCCGCCCTCGTGGTGATCGGCGCCATGATGATGATGAACGCCCGGCACGTCGACTGGGCCGACCGCGCCACCGCGATCCCGGTCTTCCTGACCGTCGTGATCATGCCGTTCACCTACTCGATCACCGCGGGTGTCGCCGCGGGCGTCATCTCCTACGTCGCGATCAAGGTCGCGCAGGGCAGGGCCCGGGAGATCGGCGCCTTCATGTGGGGACTGACGGCGATCTTCCTGGTGTACTACGCCCTCAACCCGATCGAGAGCTGGATGGGCGTGCACTAGCCGCCCGAAGGAACCCGTACGCACCCGCTGTTAAGGAGACCGAGACATGCTGGACATCGCCGACGAGCTGCACCGGTGGGTCGAGCAGGGACGTGACTTCGCCGTGGCCACCGTGGTGGCCGTCGGCGGCAGCGCACCTCGCCGGCCCGGCGCCGCCCTCGCGGTGGACGCCGACGGCACGGCGATCGGCTCGGTCTCCGGCGGCTGCGTGGAAGGCGCGGTGTACGCACTGTGCCAACAGGCCCTGGACGACGGGGAGTCGGTCCTCGAACGCTTCGGCTACAGCGACGAGGACGCCTTCGCCGTGGGCCTGACCTGCGGTGGTGTCATCGACATCCTCGTCACCCCGGTCCGGGCCGGCGATCTTGTCCGTCCCGTCGTCGCGGCGGCGCTCGAAGCGGCGGCGGGGGGCCGGGCGGCGGCGCTCGCGCGGATCGTCTCCGGACCGCGCGAACTTGTCGGCCGCGCCCTCGTCGTGGACCCCGAACACCCCTCCGGACACGGCGGCTTCGGCGCCCGTCCCGAGCTGGACCGCACCGTCGCCGCCGAGGTCGGCGCGTTCCTCGACGCGGGCCGCACCGGCACCCTGGAGATCGGCGAACAGGGCTCGCGCTGCGGAGCCCCGCTCACCGTGCTCGTCGAGTCCTCCGTGCCACCGCCCCGGATGATCGTGTTCGGCGCGATCGACTTCGCGTCGGCGCTGGTGCGGATCGGGAAGTTCCTCGGCTACCGGGTCACCGTGTGCGACGCGCGTCCCGTCTTCGCGACCGAGGCACGCTTCCCGGACGCCGACGAGATAGTCGTCGAGTGGCCGCACCGGTACCTGGAGCGCACCGAGGTCGACTCCCGGACCGTCCTGTGCGTCCTCACCCACGACGCCAAGTTCGACGTCCCCCTGCTGCAACGGGCCCTCAGGCTCCCGGTCGCCTACGTGGGCGCCATGGGCTCCCGCCGCACCCACCTCGACCGCAACGAACGCCTCCGCGCGGTCGGCGTGACCGAACTGGAGCTGGCACGGCTGCGGTCACCCATCGGCCTGGACCTCGGCGCCCGTACGCCCGAGGAGACGGCCCTGTCCATCGCCGCCGAGATCGTCGCGGCCCGGCGGGGCGGCAGCGGGGTCTCCCTGACCGGCGCGCACACGCCGATCCATCACGACGCGACGTCGGTACCGGCCCGGCGGATCGGCTCGGTGGCCTGAGCCGACACCTGGGGCTGGTCCGGCCACGCGAAGGCGTACCTCGGATCACCGCCCCGGCTCAGCCGCACGAACCGCAGCAGTTCCCGTACGACGCCCGCGGCGCCCTGCGCCCAGCCCGTGCCGGGTTCGAGCTCGCTCGGCGTGGCCCGGTGCTCGACGTTGGACCAGCGGGCACCCTCGCCGTCCCGGACCGCGCGGGCGCTGAGGTCGGCGACGAGGGTCAGCGCGAAGTCGTACGCCTCCTGCCGCCCGGTTCGTTCGGCGATCCGGTCGCAGGCCAGGGCGAGGACCCCGGCCGTGCCGCAGCAGCGGGCGTTGTTGTCCCAGAACCCGGGACGCAGCCGCCGCGGCAGGCCCGAGCGGGTGACCGTGTGCCAGCAGCGGTCGGCGAGGACGGCCCAGGCCGGGTCGCCGTCAAGGTCGCGCAGCAGCCGGAACATCTGCGCGTCGCCGGTGGGGCCGTGGCACCAGCCGTAGCTGATCGGCTCGATCAGGTCGGGGAGGAACTGCGGGGTGGAGTGCCGCACCAGGAAGCCGTCGGGGCCGCCCTCGTCACGGGCCACGACGTCCGCGACCCCCGCCAGCGCCAGGTCGACCAGGTCGGCGCGGCCGCTCGCATGGCCGATCCGGGCGAGGGCGTAGGCGATGCCCAGCGTGCCGTGGGACATGTGGTGCATGCGGGCGTCCGTGCCCGGGCGGTGCGGCCAGGTGACGCCCCACCGGGTCTGCTCCGCCGCCCGCGGATAGGGCTCCACCGCGAGGACGGCGAACCCGGGGTCGCCGACCTCCAGAGCAGCCAGGCCGATCCCGCCGTTGCCGCCCATCAGCTCGAACAGCTCGCCCCAGCGCTCCCCGTCGAAGTGCTCCCGCACCAGGGCCATGGTCCGGTCGGCCGCAGTGGCGCAGGCGGTGTCGCCCAGTTCGTCGCCCAGCGTGTGCAGGACCAGGGCCATGCCGGACCGGCCGAAGTACAGCGAGTCGTCCTCGTGGCCGTCGACGGCGGCGGCCACACCGCGCCCCGCGCGCAGGGCCAGGTCGGCGTAGGAGTCGTCGCCGAAGTGCCGCCACGCCTCCAGGAGTACGGCGGCGATCCCGGCCGTGCCGCTGTACAGGGTCGGGTCGGTCTCCTCCCGCGAGGGCGCCGCCGGCCAGGCGAGTCCGCCGGTCTCCGTCTCCCGCGCGGCGGACACCAGCCACCGCAGCCCGTCCGCCGCGAGCTCCTCGACCTCGTCCACCCGTACCGTCGTACCCTCAACCGCCGTCATGGCGCCCACTGTTGCACGTGCTTCAGGTCCCCCGCAGCAGCCGGTTGAGCGTCCGTCCGAACACCGACCGGGCCGCCGCACCCAGCAGGGGCGCGGGGAGCAGGGCCACCCGCAGCTCCTCGCGCCAGATCACGCGCGCCCGGCCGCCGGGACCCGGGTGCACCTCCAGTTCGGCCCAGCCCCGTACCACCCGGCCGCGCTTCTCCAGGCGGCACAGACCCGAGACACCGTCGGCCGGGGGGCGCCAGACCGTGATCTCCATGGGGTCGTCGAAGCCGAGCGGGCCCCATCCCGTACGGGCGACGACGAGCGTGCCCTCGGCCGTCGGCCCGGCCGGCGCGACGGTGACGCGCGTGAGGGGGACGGAGTCGCCGTGGCGGGGCCACTCCGTGAGGCGGCGCCAGGCCTCGTCCTGGGGGAGCGGAGCCGTACGTTCGAGGAGAAAGGTGACCACGAACCGATCTTAGGGAATCCGGCCTGCTCAGCGGGGATCTCACAGCGGTCTCACATACTCGGCGCGGCCCTGTGGAGCGCGCCCGCCCGCATGGACCGGCCCCACCCGGTTACCCGCCAAGGGGAAGAAGTGCACGCGAGAGCCGGGAGGTAGCCGCATGACGCGCGTGCGTACGGTGCTGTTCGACCGCGACAGCATCCTCGCCGAGGACCCGCTCGACCCCGACCAGCTCCGCCCCGTGACCGGTGCCCGGGAAGCACTCGACATGCTGCGCCTGCACGACATCCGCACCGGGTTCGTCGCCCTGCAGCCGGGCATCCGGCACGGCGGGGTCGACGACGCCGACGTACGGGCCGCCAACCGCCGTGTCGACGAACTGCTCGGCCCCTTCGACATCTGGGGGGTGTGCCCGCACGGGCCCGACGACGGCTGCCACTGCCGTCCGCCCGAGCCGGGCCTGATCCTCTGGGCGGCGGGCCGGGTCTGCACCGCGCCGACCGACTGCGCGGTCGTCGGCACCGCCGCGGACGCTGAGGCCGCGTCCCGGGTCGGCGCCCACGGCATCCTCGTACCGGACCAGCGGACCCTGCCGGAGGAGACGGCACGCGCCGGTCATGTGGCGCCGGACGTCCTCACCGCCGTACGCGCCCTGGTCGCCGGGCCGCCGCAGGGGCGGGTCCTGGTCGACGAGCGGCCCATCGAGTCGGCCTTCGGGGACGGCGAGCCGTGAGGCTCAGCGTTCCGTCCAGCGGCACAGCAGACGGAACACCGCGTACAGGGCCAGCGGCCACACGGCCGCGAAGGCCCAGATCACCGCGGGCCGTGACGTGACGATGCCCATCACCATGAGCATGATCGCGGACGTGACCAGCAGACCTGCGGTGAGGCCGTGCGGCCGGTAGTGCACCACCCGGGACAGGTCCGGCCGCCGGCGCAGCCGTCCGGTGCGCAGCCGGCGCTCCAGACGGCGGTCGCGGCGCAGGGCCCGTTCCACCTCGTCCAGTATGCGCTGTTCGTGATCGGGGAGTCGCCGCCCTGTCGTCACTGTCGCTCCTCGGATCCGGAGGGTCCTTCTCCTAGTGCCCGGAGAAGGACCCGCGACACCGTCCGGCCATCGGGGCATCACTGGGCGTGGAAGGTCGCGTCCCCCTTGTCGGTGGCCGTGCTCGGAGTCTGCACGTGGAGCAGGTAGTTGTAGTGCCGGAGGTAGCGGCCCGGGTAATTGGAGGACTCGTACGACACTCCCGCCGAGTCGGCGAGCCCGGCCCGCTGGAAGAAGCTCGCGTCGGAGGCGAACGCCGCCGTCCCGTCGTTCTTCTCCAGCCACACCTCGAAGTTCCTGTGCCGCAGGTAGTAGCCGGGCAGGTTGGCCGCCTCCAGCGAGACCGTGCCGGTGCCGGTCAGACCGCCGACGACCCGGAACTGCGAGTCTGCGAGCGGGGAGACGTTCGCCTCGATCCTCGCGCGGTACTCCCAGTGCCGGACGAAACGGTCCGCGAAGTTGTACGACGAGAAGCGCTTCGGGGTGACGCCGTCGGCGACCGGGATGCCGAAGTCGGGGCTGCCGTCGGCCTTCCAGTAGACCTTCTGCACGCGGGTACGGCGGTTGGGGTCGTTCAGCGGGTCGCCGCTGATGTCCTTGTAGCCGCGGTCGTGGTACACGAGGATGTCCGACCTGCCGTCCTCGGAGACGGTGAAGGAGTTGTGGCCCGGACCGTACTGCGAGGTCGCCGGGCTGGACCGGAACACCGGGCTCTGGCTCTTCGTCCAGGACGCCGGATCGGTCAGGTCGGCCGTCGCGGACGCGGTCAGCATGCCGAGGCAGTAGTTGGCGTCGGTGGCGGACGCCGAGTACGTCATGAAGACCTTGCCGCCGTGCTGGATCAGCGCCGGTCCCTCGTTGACCTTGTACCCGACCGTCTCCCAGGACAGGGTCGGCTGGGACAGCTCCGCCGGAGTCCCCTGGATCGTCCAGGGGTTGGACATCCTCGTGAGGAACAGGCTGGTGTTGTTGTCCTCCGACGGGTTGCGCTGCGCCCACGCCAGATAGCGCGCCCCGTTCACGACGAAGGTCGTCGCGTCCAGCGAGAAGCTCTCCCACGTGGTCCTGATCTGGCCCTTCTCGGTCCAGGTGGCGGTCAGCGGGTTGGCGCCGGTGCCTTCGAGGACGTACATCCTGATCGCCCAGACGTCACTGGTGGACCCGGCGGCGAAGTACACGTACCACTTGCCGTCGATGAAGTGGATCTCCGGCGCCCAGATGTGCGCGCCCATGACCCCGCTGGAGTGCTTGGTCCAGATCGTGGTCTCGGGCGCCGTCGACAGCCCCTGGAGGGTGGTCGCCCGGCGCAGCACGATCCGGTCGTACTCGGGGACGGTGGCGGTGAAGTAGTAGTAGCCGTCGGTGTGTCGGAAGATGTGCGGATCGGCCCGCTTCTCGGCGATCGGGTTGGTGTAGGTCACGGCGGGGGAGTCGGGTACGGCGGCGTGCGCGGTGCCGCCGGGGCCGGCCAACGTGGCCGCCAGACCCACGAACACGGCCACGAGCAGCCGAACCACGGTACGTCTCACGGGAGTTCTCCTGCCCTAGCTGCACGAAATATCGAACGAGGTTCGTAACTTCGGCCAGAAGATAAGGGTGCGTCATGCCCTCGTCAACGCTTTCGTCAAGTGGGGGCGAGCGGGCGGGTGTTCCGATCTCGGCGTTCTGCGTGGTGGTGATGTCACCGGACAGGGCGGTGGCCGCGGGGTGCTCGCCCGTGACCTACGGCGGGGTGTGCACGCGGAAAATGGGCCGCCCCGCGCGGGGCTCCGGCGTACGTTCTCCGGGAGCCCGTCGAGGGGCGGCGGGCCGGGAAGGACCGTGTGGACACCGACAGCCGAGCCAGGGCACAGCGCTTCGCCGAGCTGCACCGGGAGGGCTGCTTTCTGCTCCCCAATGCGTGGGACGTGGGCAGCGCCCGGATCCTGGAGGCGGCCGGGTTCCCGGCCGTGGCGACCACGAGCGCGGGCGTCGCGTTCTCCCTCGGACGGCCCGACCACGACTTCTTCGCTGAGCAGCCGCCCGAGGACCGCGTCGACCGCGACACCATGCTGGGCCGGGTCCGCGAGATCGCGGCCGGGATCGCCGTACCGCTCAGCGCGGACCTGGAGGAGGGGTACGGCGAGTCACCCGAGACCGTCGCCGGCACCGTCGCGGGAGCCCTCGCCGCCGGGGCCGCGGGCGGCAACATCGAGGACTTCACCGGTGACCGCACCCGCCCCCTCCACGACCCCGAGCTCTCCGCCGAGCGGGTCCGGGCCGCCCGCGAGACCCTGGCGGCGGCCGGTGAGCCCTTCGTCCTGGTCGGCCGTACCGACGCGCTTCTGGTCGGGGGCACGCTCGACGAGGCGGTGCGGCGGGCCAACGCCTACCTGGAGGCCGGCGCCGACTGCGCCTTCGTCCCCGGCGCCGCCGACGCGGACACCATCGGCACCCTGGTCCGCGAGATCGACGGCCCGCTCAACGTGGTCATGGGCCTGACCGGCAACGCCCTCTCCCTCGACGACCTGCGCGAACTCGGTGTCCGGCGGGTCACGGTCGGCGGCAGCATCGCCCGGGCCATGTACCGCCATCTGCTCGACGCGGCAAGGGAGTTGGCCGACCTGGGCACCTTCTCCTACGCCGCCGACCAGCTCTCGCAGACGGACCTCAACGACCTGTTCCGGCGGGACTAGGCGACGCCACGGCACAACTCGGCGCCTCGGGCGCGTCCTCGGCGTGCCGTGTCAGCGTGCAGACCGTGCGCAGGGCGACCTTCCAACTCCCGTCCTGGAGTACGGCCGCCCCCGGGCCGCCGGTGTCGAGCCGGTGGTCCTCGCGCGTGAGGTCGTAGGTCACCTCGGCGCGGACGTCCGAGGCGTACGACACGGAGGTCACCTCGGCGCGCAGGCGGCTGCCGCTCGGGTCGCGGAAGAGGTTGTCGATCATCAGGGCGTTCTCGTCGCCGTCCTCGACCACGTCGCTGCGCTGGTCCAGGGAGGACTCCGGGTCGAAGAGGACGGTCCACGCCGCGCGGATGTCCTGCGCGGCCTGCTCCGGGTCCGAGGGCGCGGTCGCGGTCGGGGTTGGGGAGGTGGAGAGCGAGGGGGAGCCCCCGGGCGTGGTCGGGCCCGGAGAGCCGGTGGCGGAAGGCCGGCCCGTGTGAGAGGCCCCCTCGTCACCGTCGCCGCCGCTGTCGCAGGCCCCGGTGAGGACAAGGGCGGCGACAGCCAGGGCCACCGCCCAGGCCCCGCGCCGTGCAGGGGAGTTCGCGCAGCTCATGGCACTCCATCTCCGGGTACGCCGTGTGGCTGGCCTACCCGGAGGCAGCGGATTCATCCAGGACGCGCAGGAAATCCGCTGGCGCGGGGTGGGCGGGGTGCGCGGCGGAACCCGTCGGAGCCGGGGTACGCCGTGGGGAGCACAACGAGGAGTGCTCCGCAGAGCTTCCTGGGTGGCCGAATCCTCGGGCGGGAGGGGCCGCGGCATCCCCGGGACGGGGGGAACGTCTTGGCAACCCGGTGCGCGTGCGCTGAGCGATCCCTGGACGGGATGAGCGACGGCCCCCGTCCGGGACGGGGCGGGGACGTATGCCTAGGGCGCTCGACTCGGCGCTCCCGCACGCCGGGGAAGGCCGAGATCTGCTCGACGTCCCAGCGGCCCGGAGTCACGCGTCGGAGGCACGTCCCGTACCTACGCCGAGAAGGCGATCGACGCGTGGCGCGGGGTGCACCCCAGTCCCCGGGGAGGGGCGTGCCCCCAGCCCCTCGAGTGCGTCCGGGCGTCGGTGTGCTCAGTGGGTGCCGGGCTCCTGCTCGGTGCCCCCGGTGGTTCCGGGCCGGACGACCTCTCCCGGGATGACCTGGGCCTCCGGGCGGCCCTCCCGCGCCGCGCGGGCCTCGGCCTTGAGGATGCGCGCCGACCTGCCCGCCGTACGGGCCAGGTCCGGGCCCTTCTTGGCGGCGATGACCGCTATGACGACGATCAGGATGATCGCGAGCTCGCTCAGTCCGAACATGGAGAAGGCCTCCGTCAGGGTGACGCGGGGGTCGGACGGGATGCCCGCCGGACCGGCAGCGTACATCGCCTCCCGACCTCGGCGTTCTCGCCGGGGAACCGTTCGGTGCGGCTGGACCGCTGTAGATTACTTTGCTCGTCCTTTACTATTGGGGGACCCGCCCCGAGAGAAGGAGCCACAGTCCCGCAATGGGTGAGCCTCCCAGTACCAGCCCCGCCCCACGCCGCCCGACCGGAGAAGCGGGGGTGACCCGGTGACCGAGATCCTTCTGCTGGCGCTGGCCCTGCTCCTCACGCTGGCCTGTGCCGTGTTCGTCGCGGCCGAGTTCTCCCTGACCACCGTCGAGCGCGGTGACCTGGAGCGGGCGGCCGAGGCGGGTGAGCGCGGCGCCGAGGGCGCCCTGCGGGCCGTCCGCCGGCTGACCTTCCAGCTCTCCGGCGCCCAGCTCGGCATCACGGTCACCTCGCTGGTGATCGGCATGCTCGCCGAGCCCTCCCTCGCGGCCCTCCTCAAGGGCCCGCTGCGGGCCGCCGGCCTCGGCTCGGCCGCCGCTCCCGTGGCGACCGCGCTGGGTGTGGCCCTGTCCACCGTCGTGCTGATGGTGATCGGCGAGCTGGTGCCGAAGAACTGGGCGATCTCCCGCCCGCTGGCCGTCGCCAAGGTGGTCGCCGGCCCGCAGAGCGCCTTCACCGCCCTCTTCGGCCCGTTCATCCGCCACCTCAACGGCACCGCGAACCGTTTCGTACGACGCTTCGGCCTGGAGCCCGCCGAGGAGCTCGCCTCCGCCCGCGGCCCCGAGGAACTCGTCGCGCTCGCCGAGCGCTCCGCCGCCGAGGGCGCCCTGGAGGCCGACTCCGCCGAACTCTTCGTACGCACCCTGCACCTGGGCGAGCTGACCGCGGAGAACGTCATGACCCCGCGCGTCGACGTCAAGGCCCTCGAAGCCCACGCGACCGCCGCCGACGCCGCCAACCTCACCCACGCCACCGGCCTGTCCCGCTTCCCCGTCTACCGGAACAGCCTGGACGAGGTCGTCGGCACCGTGCACATCCGTGACGTCCTCGCCCTGGAACCCGGGAAGCGGGCCGTCACCCCGGTCACCGACCTGGCCACCGCACCCCTGCTGGTCCCCGACAGCCTCGCCGCCGACCGGCTCCTGGAGCGGATGCGGGCCGGCCGCACCATGGCCGTCGTCATCGACGAGTACGGCGGCACCGCGGGCGTGGCGACGGTCGAGGACATCGTCGAGGAGGTCGTCGGCGAGGTCCGCGACGAGCACGACCCGGTGGAGGTGCCCGACCTGCGGCCCGCCGGGGAGCGGGCCTGGGAGGCGGAGGGGTCCGTCCGGGTCGACCAGCTCGCCCGGATAGGCCTCACCGCGCCCGAGGGGCCGTACGAGACCGTGGCCGGACTGGTCGCCACCCGTCTCGCGCGCATCCCCGCCAAGGGCGACGACCTGGACGTCGACGGCTGGCGCCTGGAGGTCCTGGACGTCGACCACCACCGCGCCGACCTGATCCGCATCACCGCACCCGCGCGGGTGCCCGCCCAGGCCGGGGAGGAGACCCGGTGACCACCGTCCAACTGCTCGTCGGGGCCCTGACACTCCTGACCAACGCCTTCTTCGTGGGCGGCGAGTTCGCCCTGATCTCCGTGCGCCGCAGCCAGATCGAGCCACGCGCGCGTGACGGCCACAAGCGCGCCCGGATGACCCTGTGGGGTCTCGAACACCTCTCCGCGATGATGGCCACCGCCCAGCTCGGCATCACCGTCTCCTCGCTGGTGCTCGGTGCGGTCGCCGAACCGGCCATCGCGCACCTGCTGGAGCCCGGTTTCGAGGCGGCCCACGTCCCGGACGGCCTGGTCCACCCGATCGCCTTCGTGATCGCCCTGTCGCTCGCCACCTATCTGCACATGCTGATCGGCGAGATGGTCCCGAAGAACATCGCCCTCGCCGCCCCCGTGCCGACCGCGCTGCTGCTCGGACCGCCGCTGGTGGCCCTCACGCGCGCGCTGCGGCCCTTCGTCTTCGGCATCAACGCCTTCGCCAACGCCCTGCTGAAACTGCTGCGCGTCGAGCCCAAGGACGAGGTGGAGTCGGTGTTCACCGACGACCAGCTCGCCCGCATGGTCGTCGACGCCAGCGAGGCCGGACTGCTCTCGCCCGCCGACGGCGAACGGCTGCGGGACGCCCTGGAGCTGGGCACCCGCCCGGTCGGCGAGATCCTCGTGCCGGTCCCGAAGATGCGGACCGTCGACGCCTCGGTCACCCCGGCCCGCCTGGAGCGGGTCGCCGCCGACGCGGGCTACTCCCGCTTCCCCGTCACCGGCCCGTACGGCACCCTGCTCGGCTATCTGCACATCAAGGACACCCTCGGCGTCACCGACCGCGACCGGCCCTTCCCGCGCTCCGCCCTGCACCCGGTCACCCGGGTCCGCATCGACACCCCGCTGGACGACACCCTCACCGCGCTGCGCGCCGACGGGAGCCATCTGGCGGCGGTGACGGGGGAGACCGGGACCGTTCTCGGCTTCGTGACCATGGAGGACGTCCTCACCGAGCTGGTCGGCCCGACGCCGGCCGCCGCGTGACCGCCGGGCGGCCACACCGCCCGGCTGGTAGATCTGGGGAACACCGCCCTCCCTCCAGTCGTCCCCACCGCCCTCGCCCCAGCCGTTCCCACCGCGCACAGCCCTACCGAAGGAGCAAGCCCGTGTCCGCCACACCGACGGACTCCCGCACCACGCGATCGACCGGCCGTTGAGTACCACGAGTGCCGTCCTCGGCCTGCTGGCCGTGTTCCTGCTGACCGCCGGCACCGGCTACTTCGTCGCCCAGGAGTTCGCGTACGTCTCCGCGGACCGGCTCGCCCTGTCCCGCGAGGCGGACGCCGGTGACCGGAAGGCCGCCCGCGCGCTCAAGGTGCTGGAGCGGCTGTCCTTCATGCTCTCCGGCGCCCAGCTCGGTATCACCGTCACCGGTCTGGTCGTCGGCTTCATCGCCGAACCCTCGGTCTCCGCCCTGCTGGAGCCCGCCCTCACCGGGCTGGGCGTCCCCGAGGGGGCCGTCGGCGGGATCTCCGTCGTGCTGGCCTTCGTCCTGGCCACCGTCGTCCAGATGGTCCTCGGCGAGCTGGCTCCGAAGAACCTCGCGATCGCCGTCCCGGAACGGCTAGCCAAGGCCCTCGCCGCCTCCACGCTCGGCTACCTCAAGGTCGTCGGCCCCCTGGTGCGTGTCTTCGACGGGGCGGCCGACCGCCTGCTGCGCACGGCCGGCATCGAACCGGTCGAGGAACTCCACCACGGCGCCACCCTGGAGGAGCTCGGCCACCTCATCGGCGAGTCCCACGAACAGGGCGAACTGCCCCGGGACACCGCCGAACTCCTCGACCACGCCCTGGAGTTCTCCGAGCGCACCCTCGACGAGGTGATGGTGCCGCGCGTCGACGCCGTCTTCGTGCGCAAGGACGCCACCGCCGCCGAGGCCGTGGACCTGATCGCCAAGCACGGCCACTCAACCTACCCCCTCCTCGGCGACCACCCCGACGACATCCCGGGCGTCCTGGGCGTCCGGGAGCTGACGCGCCTGCCGGCCGGCGAGCTGGCCAGGGTCACCGCGGGGGCCCTCGCCCGCACCCCGCTGCTGCTGCCCGACACCCTGCCGCTTCCGGAGGCGGTCGCGCAGATGCGGGAGCGGGACGACGAGTTCGCGGTCGTCCTGGACGAGCACGGCGGGGTCGCCGGCATCGTCACCTACGAGGACATCGCCGAGGAACTGGTCGGTGACATCGCCGACGAGACCGACACCGTCACCGAGATCGCCGTCGCGGACGGCGCCGGCTGGCTGGTGGACGCCGGCCGCCGTCTCGACGAGGTCGCCGAGGCCACCGGTGTGGCCCTGCCCGAGGAGGAGGACTACGACACGGTGGCCGGCCTGATCGTCGACCGGCTGGGCCGCTTCCCGGCGATCGGCGACCGGATCACCGTGGACCTGCCGGGCGGCGGACACGCGGTGATCGACGTACGGACCCTGGACCGGCACGTGCCGGAACGCGTCCGCGTGGAGAGGGTGGATACGGCATGAGCTTTCCTGCGGCGCTCTTCGTCACCGTCCTGCTGCTGATCGGCAGCGGCTTCTTCGTGGCCGCCGAGTTCGCGCTGGTCGCCGCCAAGCGGCACCGCATGGAGCGGGCGGCGGCCGACGGCCGGCGCGGGGCGAAGGCGGCCCTGGCCGGGATGCGCGAGCTGTCCCTCATGCTCGCCGGCGCCCAACTCGGCATCACCGTCTGCACGCTGGGCCTCGGCTCGGTCTCCAAGCCCGCCATCTCCCACGAACTCGACCCGCTGCTGCACGAGGTGGGCCTGCCGAGCGCGCTCAGCTACGGCGTGGCCTTCGTGCTCGCCATGGTCGTCGTGGTGTTCCTGCACATGGTGGTCGGCGAGATGGCCCCCAAGTCCTGGGCGATCGCCCACCCCGAGCGCTCCGCGATGCTCCTCTCACCGCCCTTCCGGGCTGTCGTCAGGACGGTCCGGCCGCTGCTGTCGGTCCTGAACAGGATGAGCAACGCACTGGTACGGCTGTGCCGGGTCACCCCGCGCGACGAGCTGGCCGCCGTGCACAACCGCGAGCAACTCACCCACCTCGTCGAGGAGTCGGAGCGTCTCGGACTGATCAGTGCGGCCGACTCCGAGCTGCTCACCCGGTCGCTCACCGAGCCCGAGACCCCGGTCGGCGACCTCCGCATCCCGGCCGCCGAGATCACCTCGGTGCCCGGCACCGCCGACCTCGACGCCGTCCTGCGCACGGCCGCCGACCACGACCGCACCCGCATGCTGGTCCGCGAGGGCGACCTCGTGCTCGGTTCGCTCCACGCCCGAGACGCCCTGGTCGCCCGCGCCCAGGGCCGCACCGGCACCGCCCGCACCCTGGCCCGCCCGGTCCCGGAACTCACGGAGGACACCAAGGTCGCCGACGCCATCGACCTCCTGCGCCGCAACCGGGCGTCCCTCGCGGTCGTACGGGACACGGCGGGCAGGCTCACGGGAATGGTCACGCTGGACGACCTGCTGGCGCGCTATCTCAGCCGTCCTGAACCCGGACGCACATGAGCGAGGGCGAGGAGATCAGCGCTCTCCTCGCCCTCTTCAACGTATAGCCCACGGGGGGCCTTGCGGCAAGATCCCCTTCGTGCCGCACAATCTCCGTCCGAGCCAGGGAGGGGGATCCGATGATCGACGTGACCGTCGTCGGCGGCGGACCGACGGGACTGATGCTGGCGGCCGAACTGCGACTGCACGGGGTGCGGGTGGTCGTCCTGGAGAAGGCGGCCGAACCGACGGAGGTCGTCCGCTCGCTCGGACTGCACGTGCGCAGCATCGAGATGATGGACCAGCGCGGGCTGCTGGAGCGGTTCCTCGCGCACGGCAGGCGCTTCACGGCGGGCGGTTACTTCGCCGGCATCGAAAGGCCCTGGCCGGACGGGCTCGACACCGCGCACGGGTACATCCTCGCCGTTCCGCAGCCCGTCACCGACCGTCTGCTGGCCGAGCGGGCCGTCGAGCTGGGTGCCGAGGTCCGGCGCGGCCGCGAGGTCGTCGGGCTGAGCCAGGACGAGGACGGGGTGAGCGCCGAACTCGCCGACGGCACGCGGCTGCGCTCGCGCTACCTGGTCGGCTGCGACGGCGGCCGCAGCACCGTGCGCCAACTGCTCGGTGTCGGCTTCCCCGGGGTACCCGCCCGCACCGAGACACTGCTCGGCGCCATGGAGGTGGGGGTGGCGCCGGAGGCGGTGACCGCCGTGGTGTCCGAGATCCGCCGGACGCAGAAGCGGTTCGGCCTCGGACCGGTCGGGGACGGGCTGTACCGGGTCGTCGTGCCCGCCGCGGACGTGCGCGAGGACCGCTCGGTCGCGCCGACCCTGGAGGACTTCAAACGACAGCTCCGGGCGGTCGCCGGCACCGACTTCGGTGTGCACTCGCCGCGCTGGCTCTCCCGCTTCGGCGACGCCACGCGGCAGGCCGACCGCTACCGGGTCGGCCGGGTGCTGCTGGCCGGCGACGCGGCCCACGTCCACCCGCCGGTGGGCGGACAGGGCCTCAACCTCGGTGTCCAGGACGCGTTCAACCTGGGCTGGAAGCTGGCCGCCGAGGTGGCCGGCCGGGCGCCCGCGGACCTGCTGGACAGCTACCACGCCGAACGGCACCCGGTGGCCGCCGAGGTGCTCGACACCACCCGTGCGCAGATGGAGCTGCTGTCCACCGAGCCCGGACCGCGGGCCGTGCGCCGGCTGCTGTCCCGGCTCATGGACTTCGACGAGGTGAACCGGTACCTGATCGAGCAGATCACCGCGATCGGCGTCCGCTACGACTTCGGCGCGGGCCACGAACTGCTCGGCCGGCGCCTGCGGGACCTCACCCTCGGCCGCGGCCGCCTCTACGAACTGACGCACCACGGCCGCGGACTGCTGCTCGACCGCACCGGGCGCCTCTCGGTCGCGGGCTGGGCGGACCGGGTCGACCACGTCGTCGACACGGCCGAGGAACTGGACGCCCCGGCGGTGCTGCTCCGGCCGGACGGCCATGTGGCATGGGCCGGCGAGGACCAGCGCGAGCTGGCGGCCCACCTGGGGAGGTGGTTCGGCGCGGCCGTCTGAAAGGGAGTTCAGGCCGTGGCGGGCAGGACGTGGTCGCCGGTCTTGTCGGTGCTCAGGCACAGGGAGCAGACCACCGCGTCGTGGGTGGCGCAGGCGGCCAGGTCGGGACGCTCGTAGGGCTGCCGGCAGACATGGCAGTCGTAGGTGACCGCGCTCGGGTTGCCGTCCGTGTCCAGCATCGGCTCGTCGATGCCGTCGCCGGTGCGGCGCAGGTAGTACCTGCCCTTGGTGACGACCGCCATCAGCGGGGTGAGGACGAACGCGATCACGGCGGCGGCGACGGGGGAGTACGGCTGGAGCGTGTCGCCGAGGGCGTGGAAGTACATCGCGATGGACAGACCGGACGCGGCGACGAAGGCCACCACACCCACGGGGTTGACCGCGTGGAGCATGCCGCGGCGGAACTCCGGGGCGTGCGGGGAGAGTCCGAGCACGTACTTGTTGATGCCGATGTCGGTGGCGACGGTGACGACCCAGGCGATCGCGCAGTTCGAGTAGAAGCCCAGGATGTCGTTGAGGAAGCTGAACATGTCCGCCTCCATCAGGGCCAGCGCGAAGCCCAGGTTGACCAGGACGAAGACCATACGGCCCGGGTAGTGCCTGGTGAGCCGGGTGAAGGAGTTGGTCCAGGCGAGCGAGCCGGAGTAGGCGTTCGTCACGTTGATCTTGATCTGGCTGATCACGACGAGGGCCACGGCCAGCGGAACCACCATCCAGGACGGCATCATCGCGTCGAAGGCACCCTTGAACTGCTGGATCGGCTCGGGTGCCACGTCCGGTCCCACCTCGGCCAGGATGTACACCGCGAGGAAGACGCCGATGGCCTGCTTGAGCGCGCCGAGCACCACCCAGCCGGGGCCGGCCATGACCACCGCGGTCCACCAGGCGCGCTTGTTCGCATCGGTCCTCGGCGGCATGAAGCGCAGGTAGTCGATCTGCTCACCGATCTGCGCGATCAGCGACAGGCACACACCCGCGCCGAGCAGCACGGAAGCGGTGTCGACGCCGCCGTGGCCGTCGGTGCCCGGGTAGGCGAGGAAGCGGTCGACGGTGCCGGGGTCGGTGGCGACGAGGTACACCAGCGGGCCGACCATGAGCAGCAGCCAGATCGGGGTCGTCCACACCTGGAGCCTGCTCAGCGCCTTCATGCCGTAGATCACCAGGGGGATGACCATGAGCGTGGAGACCAGGTAGCCCAGCCACAGCGGCAGTCCGAGGCCGAGCTTGAGGCCCTGGGCCATGATCGAGCCTTCGAGGGCGAAGAAGATGAAGGTGAAGCTGGCGAAGATGACGCTGGTCAGGACCGAGCCGTAGTAGCCGAAGCCGGAGCCGCGGGTGATCAGGTCGAGGTTGATGTTGTAGCGGGCGCCGTAGTAGGCGAGGGGGAAGCCGGTGACGAAGATGACGACGGCGGCGACGGCGATCGCCACGAGCGCGTTGCCGGTGCCGTGGGCCAGGCCGATGCCCGCCCCGATGGAGAAGTCGGCCATGTAGGCGATGCCGCCGAGGGCCGTGGTGGCCACGACCATGGGGGTCCAGCGGCGGTAACTGCGGGGCGCGAAGCGGAGGGTGTAGTCCTCCAGCGTCTCCTTGACCGCCTGGTCGGCGGATGCCGAGGGGTCTGCCGTTGCCTGCCGTGACTCTGTGGTGCTCATGTCACGCCTCCCAGTCGGAGCGGGCGGTGGGGGATGCGTGGGAGCCCCGCGTGGCGTCGTCGGCAGGCCGGGGAGTCGGCAGGTCGGGATGAGCGGTTTCCCGGCCCTGTATACGACTCGGTCCCACGGCCCGTCACGCTAGGTAGCGGTTGTTACCGGCGCCGCCGGGTGTCATGAACACGAAGTTTCCGGAATCTCACCGCGGCCGACGGATGTCGTGGCGCGGTGCCGGTTCGCTCCGTCGGTGGAGTGGCGGTGGGCCGGGCGAACCGTCGGCGGGCCGGGGTGTGGCCGCTCTCCGGTCGCGCCTGCCCAGGCCGACATGCCTGCCGGGCCCGGGTCGGGCAGGGCAGGTGTGCGGCGCCGCGGGCGTCAGGCGGGGGTGGGCCGTCGGCTGTCGGTGAGCGGGCTGCGGGCGGCCTCGTCCTGGACGAGCAGGGAGAGCAGGGACGCCACCGTCAGACCGGCCTCGGCGGGGTGGCGCAGCACCTTGCCCGGGTCGATGCGGTAGGTGTTGGTGCGCCCCTCCCGCACGTGCGAGAGGTATCCGTCCTGTTCCAGGTCGGAAATGATCTTCTGTACGGCGCGCTCGGTGAGCCGGCAGTGCGCGGCGATGTCGCGGATCCGGGTGCTGGGGTTGTCGGCGATCGCGGCCAGCACGCGCGCGTGGTTGGTGACGAACGTCCATCCGGTGTGAGACTCGGGCACTCCATCCATGGGGGCAGTCTAGCGACCTGATGTTCACGCATTCAAAAACCTGAACTTTATTTCGTGTATTAGTTGACGTATGTTGGCGGCAGAGGGGAATCTGAGGGACAGAGGCAGCGAGCACATGAGGGAGAGGGCCATGCCGGAACCTGCGCACTCGGCGCAGCCCCTCACCACGCTGGACGCCCGCCCGCCGTGTCTGGCCACGATTGAGGCCGTGGTGGCCGGGGAGCGGACGGTCGTCACATGCCGCGGTGAATTCGACGTCGGCGCCGAGGAACTCGAGCCCGAGCTGTACACCGTCCTCGACCGCTCGGCCACCGGGGTGGACCTCGACCTGGACGGGGTCCGGTTCTGCGACTGCGGCGGCCTCAACGTCCTGCTGAGCCTGCGCCGTGAGGCCCTCGACCAGGGCAAGACGGTCACGGTCCGGACGTACAGTCCGACCGTCGGGCGCCTGCTCGACCTGACCGGTGCCCGGGAGCTGTTCGTGACCGGGCCGTCCGGCAGGTTCGACGGCGCGGCCGTGCCGGGGCCCGCCACCGCGGACACCCGGGCCGTCGAACCCGCCCCCGTCGCGGACGAGCGGCCCGATCCCACGGATGTGGACGTCGACCAGGAACTGCGCCTGGAGGTCGACCAACTGCGCCGGGCGATGCGGACCCGGCCGGCCATCGACGTGGCCCGTGGGATCGTCATGGCCTCCTTCGGACTGAGCGCCGAGGACGCCTGGACGGTGCTCGTCACCGCCTCCCAGAACACCAACACCAAGATGCACAACCTCGCCCAGGACCTGATGGGCGCCGTCCACGGCGAACCGGTGCCCCCACGGGTGCAGCAGCAGGTGGCGGCGGCGGTCGCCAAGGTCCGGGAGGCCGGCCCGACGCCGTCCGACGACGGTGCCGGTCCGGGGGAGGCGGGAGCGGAGTAGAGGTCCGGGGGCACGGGCTGCCGATCCGACTCCGGCAGCCACCGCGTTCATCGGCTGCGCGAACTCCGGCAGCCTGGGCATATCCCGGCCGTGTGAACTCCGGCAGCCTGGGCCTTCCCGGCCGCGTGTACTCCGGCAGCCCAGGCATACCCCGGCCGCGTGCACTCCGGCAGCCCACGTCCTCCCCGGCCATGCGAACTCCGGCAGCCCCTGCCGGACCGCATGTCACGCACCCGCTCCAGCAGCCGGGCCCCGGCTCGCCGCACTCCCCGAGCGGCAGGGGCGCCGGCACCGTGAGGCGCAGGACTGGCGGCCCGGGCGGCAACTCAGGTGCGGCGCTGACCACTTGGCCGCCAAGTCGCCGACCCTCTCGGGCAGGAGCCCCATGCCGTTCCCGCGCCGTCGCGCGTGGCCCGGCCTTCAGGACGCGACCCAGTGTGCGGATCGGTCTCACGCCCCCGCACGTCGATGGCCGCGCCGCAGGGCGCGCACCCCGGCCCTGCGGCGGTGTGGTCGCCGGCGGTCGGCAGGCGTGGCGGGGACACGGCCACCCGACGGCCGCCGCACGTCTCCTGGCCGGGCGGGCCGTCGGCGGTGAGATCGACGCTTCGGGTTCGCAGCCGGGCCTCAGTCCCTCGGCGTGTCGCCGAACGCCTTCAGGATGCGCTCCGCGGCCAGCGTCGCTGTCAACCGGCCCTCGCGGACCTGTTGTTCGAGGTCCGGGGCGAGTGACTGGACGGCCGGGTCGGCGTGCAGGCGGCCGAGGAGTTCGTCGCGGACCATCGCCCAGGCCCAACCGACCTGCTGGTCCCGCCGCTTGGCGGTGAGGCGGCCGGTGGAGTCGAGGAGTGCGCGGTGCTGTTCGAGGCGCTCCCACACCTCGTCGAGGCCCGTCGCCTCGCGGGCGCTGCAACTGAGCACCGGGGGAGTCCAGAAGGCGTCCTTGCCGTGCATCAGCCGCAGCGCGCCCGCCAGTTCACGCGCGGCCGCGCGGGCGTCCCGCTCGTGCGGGCCGTCCGCTTTGTTGACCGCGATCACGTCGGCGAGTTCCAGGACGCCCTTCTTGATGCCCTGGAGCTGGTCACCGGTGCGGGCCAGGCTCAGCAGCAGGAAGGAGTCGACCATGTCGGCGACCGCGGTCTCCGACTGCCCGACGCCGACCGTCTCGACCAGGATCACGTCGTAGCCGGCGGCCTCCATCACGACCATCGACTCCCGGGTCGCCTTCGCCACCCCGCCGAGCGTGCCCGCGCTGGGGGAAGGCCGTACGAAGGCGTTCGGGTCGACGGCCAGGCGTTCCATGCGGGTCTTGTCGCCGAGGATCGAACCGCCGGTACGGCTGGAGGACGGGTCCACCGCGAGCACGGCCACCCGGTGCCCCAGCGAGGTCAGCATGGTGCCGAACGCGTCGATGAACGTCGACTTCCCCACGCCCGGCACCCCGCTCACACCGATCCGGCGCGCCCGGCCGCTGTGCGGAAGCAGCTCGGTCAGCAACTCCTGGGCCAGCGACCGGTGTCGGGGGTGGGTGGACTCGACGAGAGTGATCGCGCGGGCGATCAGCGCGCGCTTCCCGTCGAGGACCCCCTTCACATACGCGTCGAGATCGATCACTGCCCGTGCCCGAGGTCGGCCGACAGACGCTCCACCAGGTCGTACGCCGCGTCCGGGATCACCGTCCCCGGCGGGAAGACGGCCGCCGCGCCCATCTCCAGCAGCGTCGGCACGTCCTGCGGCGGGATCACCCCGCCGACCACGATCATGATGTCCTCCCGGCCCTCCTCGGCGAGCTGCTCGCGCAGTGCCGGTACGAGGGTGAGGTGACCGGCCGCCAGCGACGAGACGCCGACGATGTGCACGTCCGCCTCGACGGCCTGGCGGGCCACCTCGCCCGGGGTCTGGAACAGCGGGCCGACGTCGACGTCGAAGCCGAGGTCGGCGAAGGCGGTGGCGATCACCTTCTGGCCGCGGTCGTGGCCGTCCTGGCCCATCTTGGCGACCAGGATGCGCGGACGGCGGCCCTCGGCCTCCTCGAAGGCGTCGACCAGGGCACGGGTGCGGTCCACGGACGGGGACTCCCCTGCTTCGTTGCGGTACACGCCGGAGATCGTACGGATCTGGCTCGCGTGCCGGCCGTAGACCTTCTCCAGGGCGTCGGAGATCTCGCCGACGGTGGCCTTCGCGCGGGCGGCGTGGACCGCCAGCTCCAGGAGGTTGCCGTCGCCGTCGGCCGCCCGGGTCAGCGCGTCCAGGGCGTCCCGGCACGCGGTCTCGTCCCGCTCGGCCCGCAGCCGCCGCAGCTTCTCGATCTGCTGGGCGCGTACGGAGGAGTTGTCGACCTTGAGGACGTCGATCGCCTCGTCGGTCTCGACGCGGTACTTGTTGACGCCGATCACCGGCTGCCGGCCGGAGTCGATGCGGGCCTGGGTGCGGGCAGCGGCCTCCTCGATGCGCAGCTTGGGGATGCCGGCGTCGATCGCCTTGGCCATGCCGCCCGCCGCCTCCACCTCCTGGATGTGCTGCCACGCCCTGCGGGCGAGGTCGTACGTCAGTCTCTCCACGTACGCGCTGCCGCCCCACGGGTCGATGACCCTGGTCGTGCCGGACTCCTGCTGGATCAGGAGCTGGGTGTTGCGGGCGATGCGCGCGGAGAAGTCGGTGGGCAACGCCAGCGCCTCGTCGAGGGCGTTGGTGTGCAGCGACTGGGTGTGGCCCTGCGTGGCCGCCATCGCCTCGACACAGGTGCGCGTGACGTTGTTGAACACGTCCTGGGCGGTCAGCGACCAGCCCGAGGTCTGCGAATGGGTGCGCAGGGAAAGGGACTTGGCGTTCTGCGGGTCGAACTGCCGCACCAGCTTCGCCCACAGCAGCCGCGCCGCCCGCAGCTTGGCGATCTCCATGAAGAAGTTCATGCCGATCGCCCAGAAGAACGACAGCCGGGGCGCGAACGCGTCCACGTCCAGGCCGGCTTCCCGGCCCGCCCTGATGTACTCCACGCCGTCCGCGAGGGTGTACGCCAGCTCCAGGTCGGCCGTCGCGCCCGCCTCCTGGATGTGGTAGCCCGAGATGGAGATGGAGTTGTAGCGCGGCATCCGCTGCGAGGTGTACGCGAAGATGTCGGAGATGATCCGCATCGACGGCTTCGGCGGATAGATGTAGGTGTTGCGGACCATGAACTCCTTGAGGATGTCGTTCTGGATGGTCCCGGCCAACTTCTCGGGCGCGACGCCCTGTTCCTCCGCCGCCACGATGTACAGCGCCAGCACCGGCAGCACGGCGCCGTTCATCGTCATCGACACGGACATCCGGTCGAGGGGGATCCCGTCGAACAACTGCCGCATGTCGTAGATCGAGTCGATCGCCACGCCCGCCATGCCGACGTCACCGGTCACCCGCGGGTGGTCGCTGTCGTAGCCGCGGTGCGTGGGCAGGTCGAAGGCGACCGACAGGCCCTTCTGGCCGGCCGCGAGGTTGCGCCGGTAGAAGGCGTTGGACTCCTCGGCGGTGGAGAAGCCCGCGTACTGGCGGATCGTCCAGGGCTGGTTGACGTACATCGTCGGGTAGGGGCCGCGCAGGTACGGTGCCGCCCCCGGGTACGTCTCCAGGAAGTCCAGGCCCTCCAGGTCGGCGCCGGTGTACAGCGGCTTGACCTCGATGCCCTCCGGCGTCTCCCACGCCGGGTCGGCCCCCTGCGTGGCGTTCTTGACGGCCGTACGCCACTCGTCGGCACCGCCGGCGGTGGCCGGGGTGCCCAGCTCGATCCCGGTGAAGTCGGGGACGGAGGGGCCGGCGGGGGCGGTCATCAGGACACTCCCATGCGGTCGAGGGTGGCGGTGAGCACGGCGACGGCGTCGCAGCCCGCGAAGACGTAGGAGTCCACGCCCGGGTACTGCGCGGGCCGCCCGGCGAGGAACACGTGTCGCGCCCCGGCCGACCTGAGCGCCGTCACGACGTCGTCGGCCTGTTCCTCGTAGAGCGCGTCGCTGGAACACAGGCAGGCCTCGGTGGCGCCGCTCCCCTCGAAGGTGCCCTCGGTGACGGGCTCGATGCCGCCGGCCTGGAAGAGGTTGGCGGCGAAGGTCAGCCGCGCGGTGTGGGCGGCCGCCGGGCCGATCGCCGCGAGGAAGACGCGGGGCCGGGACCCGGTCGCCGCGAGGTGCGCGTCGGAGCGGGCGCGCAGCTCCTCGTACGCCTCGTCGCGCCGTACGCGGGGCAGCCCGCCGGTGCGGGGCTCGGGCGCCGGGGCGCGCTCCACGGGCTTCTCGCCCAGGTGCGGGAACTCGCTGACACCGGTGATCGGTTCGCGCCGGGTGGCGAGCTTCTTGGAGCGCTGCGCCCAGGTCGTGGCCAGGTCGGTGCGCAGCCGGCCGGAGCGCAGGACGGCCGCCTGGCCGCCGTCGCGTTCGATCGTCCGGAAGAACCGCCAGGCGGCCTCGGCGAGTTCGTCGGTCAGCCGCTCCACGTACCAGGAGCCGCCCGCCGGGTCGATCACCCGCGACAGGTGCGACTCCTCGACCAGGATCGTCGAGGTGTTGCGGGCGATGCGGCGGGCGAACGCGTCCGGCAGGCCGAGCGCGTGGTCGAAGGGGAGGACGGTGACGGCCTCCGCGCCGCCGACCCCGGCGGCCAGGGTGGCGATCGTCGCCCGCAGCATGTTCACCCACGGGTCGCGGCGGCTCATCATCACCGGCGAGACCACCGCGTGCTGTGCCTGGGCCCCGGCACCGGGCGCCCCGCACACCTCGGCGACCCGCGCCCACAGCCGGCGCGCGGCCCGCAGCTTGGCGATCGTCAGGAACTGGTCGGCCGTCGCCGCGTACCGGAACTCCATCTGCGCGCAGGCCTGTTCGACGCTCATCCCGGCCTCGGTCAGCCCGCGCAGATAGGCGACACCGGTGGCGATCGAGGCGCCCAGCTCCTGCGCGGCCGAGCCGCCGGCCTCGTGGTACGGCAGCGCGTCCACGGTCAGCGCCCGCAGCCCCGGGTACTCCTCGGCGCACCTGCGCGCGAGCGGGACCACCGGCGCGAAGTCCGAAGGCTCGCCGGTGCGGGCCTCGTGGCCGAGCGGGTCGGCGCCGAGGTTGCCGCGCACGGCTTCGGCGTCGGTGCCGCGCTCGTCGTGGATCCGCAGCAACTCCTCTGCGGCGGGGGCGAATTCGCCGCCCGCGTCGAGGACGACCGGCGCGAGGTCGAGGTAGACGCCGTCGAGGACCCGGCCGAGCGAGGCGACCGGGATGCCGCCCTCGCCCGCGACCAGCCACAGCGAGGTGACGCCGTTCTCCAGGTCCGTGAGCACCGCGCTGTTGTCGGCGACCGCGTGCCGCTGCCGTACGTCCCAGCCGCCGGCGGTGTTCCCCTCCGGGCGCGCGCCGCGCACGAACGGGGCGAAACCGGGCAGGCCGGGGTCGGGTGCGACATCGTGCGCGGTGTACAGGGGACGGGTGCGCAACCCGTCCTCGAGCGCGGTGGACAGGGCGTCCTCCGCTGCCGCGCCGGAGACTTCCTTGCCCGACTTGCGCAGGACACCCGCCACCAGGCTGTGCCACTGATCAAGGTTCGTGTCAGGGAACTCGGCGGCCAGCGAGAGCCCGTCGTCAGGCAGGACCGTCATGCTCGGATGCTAGGCCAGACTCCCGAACGAGCAGCAGAGGGCACGGCTGTGACCTTGCCCTCCACGACACTGTGACCCCGGTCTCCCGCGGTCCCGCGGGGCTCCCGGCAGGACGGCGGTCCCCCCTCGGGCGCGGTCGGGCGGCGGTCCGGCCCGGGCGCGACCGGGCGGCTGTCACGGGGTGGAGAACAGGCCGGGTCCCTGGGCCGATGGGCCGTCGGACGAGGAGCCGTCGGACGAGGAGCCGTCGGTGCGCACGCCGCCCGTGACCCGGAGGAACTCCAGCTTCTCCGCGTCGGCGGAACCCGCGGCCACCGTGTAGACGACGAGGCGGATGTCGCAGCCCGGGACGGTGAGCACGTCGCAGTCGCAGGTCACCTCGCCGACCTGGGGGTGCACGACGGTCTTGCGGGACGAGACGTGCGGTCCGACCGCACCCTCGTCCCACAGCCGGGCGAACTCGGTGCCGGCGGACCGCAGTTCCTCCACGAGCTCGCTCAGACCGTGGTCCCGGGGGTAGGTCACGAGGGCCGCGCGCAGATCGGCTACGAGGGCGGGGCCCAGGAGGGACTCGTCGTCCTGGAGCACGGGCCAGGCCGCCAGCCCGGAGGGCCCCGTGGCGAAGACCGCCCGCACCAGGTTCCGCTCCCTCGCCGTCCGTCCGCTCGGGTCGCCCAGCAGTGCCGCCCACGCCGGGGTCCAGGTCAGCAGCGTCCAGTCGGCGCTGAACACGCCCACCGGGAACTCGCCGAGGCGGGCCAGCATGCGCTGGACCCCCGCCGGGACATGCGTGGAGATCGTCCCCTCCTGGGGCGGGAGGAGACCGGCCAGCCGGTAGGCGTGGTCACGCTCCACGGGCTGTAGTTGCAGGGCCCTGGCCAGGCTCGCGACGACCTGCGCCGAAGGGCTCGTGGCACGGCCCTGCTCCAGCCGCACCACGTAGTCGACCGACAGGCCCGCGAGGTCGGCGAGCTCCTCGCGGCGCAGCCCGGCCGCCCGTCGGCCGGGCCGCGCGGGCCGCCCGACGTCGGTGGGGGAAAGCCGGTCGCGCCAGCGGCGCAGTGCCGTGCCAAGGGTCTCGTCCACGCGACCATTGTGTCCGCCGCACGGCCGTCGTGCCTGGTACTGGCAGTCCTACCGTCGCGGGGGGCACTGGTTGTCCTCGTGGCGCGGGCCGACAGTGAGGGCATGACCACGACCTTCATCACCGGAGCCAACAAGTCCCTCGGATACGAGACCGCCCGCCGTCTGATCGAGGCCGGGCACACCGTCCTCGTCGGCGCCCGCGATCCCGAGCGCGGCCAGGCCGCCGCCGACGCACTCGGTGCCCGTTTCGTCCGGATCGACGTGACCGACGACGCGTCCGTCGCCGCGGCCGCCGCCGACGTCGCCGCGCGCGAGGGTGCCGTCGACGTACTGATCAACAACGCGGGCGTCCTCGGACCGCACGCCCCCGCCGACGAACTCACGGCCGCCGACGCGCACGCGGTCCTCGACGTCAACGTCGTCGGGATCGTCCGGGTGACGCACGCCTTCCTGCCCCTGCTGCGCAGGTCCTCGAACCCGGTCGTCGTCAACGTGTCCAGCGGCATGGGCTCGTTCGAGCTGACCCATGACGCCTCGCGGGCCGAGGGCCGGGTCGTCGCACCCCTCTACACGGCGTCCAAGGCGGCCGTGACCATGCTGACCACGCAGTACGCGAAGTCCTTGCCGGACGTGAAGGTCAACGCGGCCGACCCGGGTTACACCGCGACCGACTTCAACGGGCACAGCGGCCCGCAGACGGTGACCGAGGGGACCGACGCGATCGTCGCCCTCGCCACCATCGGGGCCGACGGCCCGACCGGAGTCTTCCGCGACCGTCACGGAGCGGTCGCCTGGTGATCCGCGCAGCGCCCGGACCGCTGTGACCTGCCGTTCTCCAACCCATGTCATAGGAGGCCGGCTGTCCTGCCCGGCCCTGCACGGGGGTGAGCTTTTTCCGGTCGCGTGATTGCGGCATTTGTGGTTACCCGCCCGATATGTCGAAACTTATGAGACTCGGACACAGGCATCAGAACGTTCCCCAGGACCAGGCCCCCCAGGGCGAGGAACAGCAGGACGGCACCCGACAGGAAAGCCGCACCGATCCCTACGACGACCGCTTCGATTCCCGCGGTCGTCAGGACGAACCGACGCGGTACGGGCCGGGGCCGGACGTGGAGCGCAACGCGCCGAGCAGCCCCACCGGGCTGTCGAGGCAGTCGTGGTCCGCGGCGCTGCGCGGCACGTTGAAGGAGTTCAAGCGGGACGAATTGACCGATCGCGCGGCGGGCCTGACGTACTACGGCATCCTGTCGCTGTTCCCCGCGCTGCTGGTGCTGGTCTCCCTGCTGGGCCTCGCCGGCAAGTCGACCACCGACAAGGTGCTGGACAACGTCCAGCAACTGGCCCCAGGTGCCGCCAGCGACGTGATCCGCAACGCGGTGCAGCAGTTGCAGGGCAGTGCCGGCGTCGGTTCCGTCATGGCGATCGTCGGCCTGGTCCTGGCCGTGTGGTCGGCGTCCGGCTATGTGGCGGCGTTCATCCGCACCTCCAACGCCGTGTACGACGTGCCCGAGGGCCGTCCGGCGTGGAAGGTGCTGCCGCTGCGGCTGGCCCTGACCGTCGTCCTGATGGTCCTCGCCGTGGTCAGCGCCCTGATCGTGGTGTTCACCGGCCCCCTGGCCCAGCGGGCGGGGGACGTGCTCGGGGTCGGTGACACGGCTCTGACCGTGTGGGCGATCGCGAAGTGGCCGGTCCTGGTCGTCCTCGTCACGCTCATGATCGCGATCCTGTACTGGGCCAGCCCCAACGCGAAGGTCCGCGGCTTCAAGTGGATCACGCCGGGCAGCTTCCTCGCGGTGGTCATCTGGATGATCGCCTCCGCCGCGTTCGCGCTCTACGTGGCGAACTTCGCCTCGTACAACAAGACCTACGGCACCTTCGCCGGAGTGATCGTCTTCCTCATCTGGCTGTGGATCACCAACATCGCGATCCTGCTCGGCCTGGAGTTCGACGCCGAGGGCATCCGCCAGCGCGCGGTCGCCGGCGGCCACCCGGAGACCGAGGAGCCGTACGTCGAGCCGCGCGACACCCGCAAGTGGGACGAGGAGGACCACCGCCGGCTCGCATAGGCCGTCGCCGTGCTCACCACGCGGGACGCGACAGGTTCAGATTTGTGCGTCGGTCTGCCCTGAGCCGCGTGGTGCGGGGTACTCGCCGGCGGAACGGGCCGGACCAGCCGGCCGTACGCAAGCACAGGGATGGGAGGTGATGGCCGTGTCGAGCACGCAGCCGTACTCGTCCGGGACCGACCACAGCACACGTCCTTCCGGCCAGGAGCCGGTGGGCGAGCTGGTGCAGAGGGCCTCGCAGCAGCTCACTGAGCTGGTGCGAGGCGAGATGCGCCTGGCGCAGGCGGAGATGAAGGAGAAGGGCAAGCGCTACGGCAAGGGCGGCGGACTGTTCGGCGGTGCCGGACTGGTCGGCTTCCTGATGCTGCAGGCCCTGGTGGCCACCGCCATCGCGGCGCTGGCCGTGCCGCTTCCCGTGTGGGCCGCGGCGCTGATCGTGACCGCCGTGCTGGGAGTGATCGCCGCGGTGATGGCCCTGAGCGGCAAGAAGCAGGTCAGCCAGGCCGCCCCGCCCACACCTGAGCAGACGATCGAGAACGTCAAGGCCGACGTGGCCGAGATCAAGGAGAGCGCACAGCGATGACCCAGCCACCCCACGACGAGCCGACCGCCTCCAGTCCCGAGGAACTCCGCGAGCAGGTCGAGCAGACCCGCAGCGAACTCGGCGACACCGTCGAGGCGCTCGCCGCCAAGACCGACGTCAAGGCGCGCGCCCAGCAGAAGGCCGCCCAGGCCAAGGAGCAGGCCACGGTCAAGGCCGCCCACGCCAGGGAACAGGCCACCGTCAAGGCCGCGCAGGCCAAGGAGCAGGCCACGGTCAAGGCCGCGCACGCGAAGGAGCAGGCCGCCGTCAAGGCCGGCCAACTGAAGACCAAGGCCGTCGACCTGGCCCATCAGGCACAGGACAAGCTGCCCGACCCGGTCAAGGACAAGGCGGCCCAGGCCGCCGAACAAGCCCGTACGAAGACAGCCCAGGCCACCCAGCTCTGGCACGACAAGGCTCCGGAACCCGTGCAGAACAAGACCGCGCGGGGCGCGGAGCTGGCACGCGACAACCGCAAGCTGCTGCTGGCGGCCGCCGGCGCGGCCGCGGTGGTCTGGCTGGCCTGCCGCCGCAAGGGATGAACCGATGAAAGCGTCGAAGATCGCCTACAAGCCGGTCGGCCTGGTCGTCGGCGCCGTCAGCGGCGTCGTCGCCGGTGCCGTGTTCAAGCAGGCTTGGAAGATGCTGGGCCACGACCAGGACGCCCCGGACGCCACCGACGAGGAGCGCAACTGGGGCGAAGTGGTGCTGGCCGCCACGCTTCAGGGCGCGATCTTCGCCGCGGTCAAGGCCGTCGTGGACCGCGGCGGCGCCACCGCCGCACGGAGCCTGACCGGCACCTGGCCCGGTTGATCCGACGTGCTCCCGGGGGCCGGTACCGCCTTGGTGCCGGCCCCCGGAGCGACGACCGGACAAACCCGCGCTCCTACGACGGCGCCGGCTCCCGGCGCTCGTGCGCAGCCGCCGACCCGCGCACCCCCGTCAGTGACTGCCGGCCAGCTCGCCGCTGAGCGTCCGGTGGATCCGGGCACTGTGCTCGTTCAGCCCGATGATCTCCACGGTCTTGTCCCGCTGGGCGTACTTGGTCTCGACGGCGTCCAGGGCGGCGACGGAGGACGCGTCCCAGATGTGCGCCGCGGACAGGTCGATGACCACCTTGTCGGGGTCGGTGGCGTACGCGAACCTGCCGACGAGGTCGTTGGAGGAGGCGAAGAACAGCTCGCCGGTGACCCGGTAGACGACCGTGCCGCCGTCGGGGTCCGTGACCGCGGTGACCTCGGCGAGGTGGGCGACCCGCCGGGCGAAGACGACCATCGCGGTGATCGAGCCCACGACGACCCCGATGGCGAGGTTGCTGGTCGCGACGACGCACACGACGGTGATCACCATGACGGCGATCTCCCCGGCCGGCATCCTCCTGAGCGTCTTCGGTGCGACCGAGTGCCAGTCGAAGGTCGCGAAGGACACCATGACCATCACCGCGACGAGCGCGGCCATGGGGATGTCGGAGACCACCGGCCCGAAGACCACGCACAGCACCATCAGGAACGCCCCCGCGAGGAACGTCGACAGCCGGGTACGGGCACCGGAGACCCGTACGTTGATCATCGTCTGGCCGATCATGGCGCAGCCGCCCATGCCGCCGAAGAACCCGGTGACGATGTTGGCGACGCCCTGGCCGATCGACTCGCGGGTCTTGGAGGACCGGGTGTCGGTGATGTCGTCGACCAGCTTGGCGGTCATCAGCGACTCCATCAGACCGACCAGGGCCATGGCGAGCGCGTACGGGGCGACGGTGGTGAGCGTGTCGAGGGTGAACGGCACGTCCGGCAGGCCCGGCACCGGCAGCGAGGACGGCAGGGCGCCCTTGTCGCCCACCGTCGGCACGGCGATGCCCGCGGCGACCGTGACGACGGTGAGGATCACGATCGACACCAGCGGGGCCGGGACCACCCGGGTGACCTTCGGGAAGAGCACCATCAGCGCCAGGCCGGCCGCGATCAGCGGGTAGACGGGCCACGGTACGTCCGTCATCTCCGGCACCTGCGCCATGAAGATGAGGATGGCGAGGGAGTTGACGAAGCCCACCATCACGCTGCGCGGCACGAAGCGCATCAGTTGCGCCACCCCGAGCGCGCCGAGGGCGATCTGGAAGACACCGGCGAGGATGACGGTGGCGACCAGGTAGCCGAAGCCGTGCTCGCGGTTGACCGGTGCGATCACGAGGGCGACCGCGCCGGTGGCGGCGGAGATCATGGCCGGTCGGCCGCCCACGACAGCGATGGTCACGGCCATGGTGAACGAGGCGAACAGGCCGATTGCCGGATCGACCCCGGCGATGACCGAGAACGAGATCGCCTCGGGGATCAGCGCCAGGGCGACGACGAGTCCGGCCAGCACCTCGGTGCGCAGGACCTTCGGGTCGGACAGCCAGGCGGGGCGGCGGGATCCGCGCAGCCATGCGGCCGGGGAGGGTGCGGAGGAGGACAAGAGAAGCGGAACCTGTCGTGCTCGGGCACACCCTGCATCACGGCGGGCGCGCGGGAAGGCATGGCGGGCCGGGACGGCCGTCCATCAAGGGGGAGGTCAGACAACGGCAGCGAGGCGGCCCGCGACGCGGCGGGGCGCCGCACGGCGGCGAAGGGTCACGGCGGACAGGCGGCGGCGCCGGGCATCATGGACATGCGCACGCTCTCTCCTGCTGCACGGACTGCGGTCCTCGCCGGGGGCTTCCTCGGCCCCGACACGGCTGACGGGTGCGGGACGGCGCCCCGCGCCACGGAAACGGCACGGCACACGGACGACCCGGTACCGGCGCAACTCTACCCTAACGTTAGGGTAGAGATGGTCGGGGCGGCGGACGAGGAAGGCAGCACGTGAGCAGCGAGCACATGCAGATCGGCGAGGTCGCCGCACGGACCGAGCTGTCGCTGCGCACCATCCGGCACTACGAGGACGCCGGTCTCGTCACACCCTCCGCCCGCTCCCAGGGGGGCTTCCGTCTCTACACCCCGGCCGACGTCGCCCGCCTGATGGTCATCCGCCGGATGAAGCCCCTCGGCTTCACCCTCGACGAGATGCGCGCCCTGCTGGAGGCCACCGACCGCCTCGACGCGGACGACGGACTGCCCCCCGAGGAGCGCGAGGCGCTGCTGGACCGGATCCGCGGCTTCGAACAGGCCGCCCAGCGGCGTGTGGAGGACCTGCGCGTCCAGCTCTCCCGGGCGGAGGAGTTCGCGGCCACCCTGGCGGCGCGCCTCACCCGGACCCCCACGCTCTGAGGCGGCCACCCCCTCAGAGCCAGTCCCGCCGTTTGAAGATCACGTACAGGCTCACGCAGACCACACCCATCAGCCCGATCGCGAACGGGTACCCGAACCTCCAGCTCAGCTCCGGCATGTGCGTGAAGTTCATCCCGTAGATCGTCCCCACCAGCGTCGGCGCGAACAGGATCGCCGCCCAGGACGAGATCTTCTTGATCTCCTCGTTCTGTTCGAACCCCGCCTCCGCCAACGCCCGCATCTCCGCGTTCTGTTGCTGGGTGACCAGGGTCGCGTTGACCGTGAGGATGTCGGCCAGGGCCTGGCGGAAGCCGTCGACCCGCTCGCTGGTGTGGGTGACGTGGTCGGCGACGTCCCGGAGATAGCGCTGGAGTTCCTCGTCGGTGCCGTACTTGGCGAAGCCGGCCATCAGGGCGTGCAGCATGCCGACGAGGGGGCGGGTGGCGCGCTGGAACTCGACCATCTCGCGGGAGAGTTCGTAGATGCGGCGGGAGACCTCCGGATCGCCGCGGAAGACCTCCGTCTCGATCTCGTCGATGTCGTTCTGGACGCCCGCGACGACCGGCGCGTAGCCGTCGACCACCGTGTCCAGGATCGCGTAGAGGACGGCCTCGGGGCCCAGCCCCAGCAGCTCCGGGGTCTGCTCCATGCGGTGGCGGACCGCCGAGAGGTCGGGGGCCGCCCCGTGCCGGACCGTGATCACGAAGTCCGGGCCCACGAACACGTGCAGCTCGCCGAAGTCGACCTCCTCGGGAGCGTCCAGATAGCGGGCCGCCCGCAGGACCACGAACAGGGTGTCGCCGTAGCGCTCCAGCTTGGGGCGCTGGTGGGCCTCCATCGCGTCCTCGACGGACAGCGGGTGCAGGTCGAACTCCTCGGCCAGGGAGAGGAGTTCGCTCTCCGGCGGCCGGGCCAGGCCGATCCAGGCCATGTCGGCGGGCTGTTCGCGCAGTTGGCGGAAGGTGTCCGCGAGCGTCGCCGGGGAGGACACGCGCACCCCGTCCCGGTAGAGGGCCGCCTGGACGATGCTCGGTGGCTCGGGCGGCTCCGCGGCGGGCGGACCGGCGGTGTCCGCCGGAGGCTGCGGCGGTGCGGCGGGCGGGGTCAGCGCACGGCGCCAGGCGGACCTCCTGGCGTTCTTGGCGGCTGCGTTCTTCGCGGCGGGGCGGGCGCGTCGCTCGGACATCGTGGCTGCCTCTCGCTGTCGGGTCGAGCCGGCGTAGGCGTGATCACGGAGCAGGGTATACGGGACGAATCGCATCCCGGGGAGAAGCGGGCGAGGACCCGGTGAGAGTTGCGGACAGAACCCGTCCGCAAGCCCGTCTAGCGTGTTCCCCATGACGAAGACGACCGCCTCGGCCCCCGTGCTCGGCATCCGCGCCCTGAACCGCGCGACCCTCGACCGGCAGTTGCTCCTGAACCGGTCCGGCCTGTCCGCGAAGGCCGCCGTGGGGCATCTGCTCGGTCTCCAGGCCCAGAACGTCAAGCCGCCGTACTACGCGCTCGCCGCCCGTCTCGACGGGTTCACCCCCGAGGCGCTGTCGGAGCTGATGGCCGACCGGGAGGTCGTCCGGATCGTCACCATGCGCTCGACCATCCACACCCACACCGCCGAGGACTGCCTCACCCTGCGGCCCCTCGTGCAGGCCGCCCGCGACCGCGAACTCGGCAACTTCCGCAAGGGACTTGCCGGCGTCGACCTCGACCGCCTCGCCGTCCTCGCCCGGGAGCTCGTCGAGACCGAGCCGCGCACCATGAAGGAACTGCGCGAGGCCCTCCTCGTCGAGTGGCCGGACGCCGACCCGCAGGCCCTCGCCATCGCCGCCCGCTGCAAGCTCCCCCTCGTCCAGGTCACCCCGCGCGGGCTGTGGGGCAGGAGCGGCCAGGTGGCGCTCACCACGGCCGAGCACTGGCTCGGCCGCCCCGCCGAACCCGCCCCCACCCCCGACGCCACCGTCCTGCGCTACCTCGCCGCCTTCGGCCCCGCCTCCGTCAAGGACATGCAGACCTGGGCCGGGCTCACCCGCCTCCGGGACGCCTTCGAGCGGCTCCGCCCCGGGCTGCGGACCTTCCGCGACGAGAACGGCGTCGAGCTCTTCGACCTCCCGGACGCCCCGCGCCCCGCCGAGGACACCCCGGCCCCGCCGCGCTTCCTCCCGGAGTTCGACAACCTGCTGCTCTCCCACGCCGACCGCACCCGCGTGGTGCCCAAGGAGTACTGGGGCCGGAGCTGGCAGGGCAACCAGGCCTACTGCACGCTCCTCGTCGACGGCTTCCTCGCGGGCGTCTGGAAGCTCACCGCGGACGCCCTCGTCGTCGAGCCCTTCGACCGGATCACCCGGGCCCAGCGGGAGGACGTCACCGCCGAGGGGGAGCGGATGCTCGCCACGCTGCACCCGGGGACGTCGTACGACATCCGGTTCGGGACCGTCGTGCAGCAGCCGGTCTGAACCGAACGCCTCAGTCCGCCCGGCCCGTCACCGCCACCGTCAGGCCCAGCCCGATCATCGTGAACCCGCCCGCTCCGCCGATCAGCGACAGACGGCGGTCGGAGCGCGCGAACCAGGTGCGGGCGGCCGACGCGGTCAGGCCCCACAGGGTGTCCGTGACCAGGCCGATGGTGATGGGGACCAGCCCGAGCAGCAGCATCTGCGCCGGGACGTGGCCCGCCGCGTGGTCCACGAACTGGGGGAGCACGGCCGCGAAGAAGACCACGCCCTTCGGGTTGGTGACCCCGACCAGGGCGCCGTCGAGGACGGTCCGCAGGTCGCCGCGCGCCGGTCCGGCGGGCGGCCGTGCGATCGCCGCCGCGGTCAGCTCCTTGCGGTGCCGGAACGCCTGGACGCCGAGGAGGACCAGATAGGCGGCGCCCGCCAGTTTCACCCCCAGGTAGACGGCCGTCGACCGCTCCACCAGGGAGCCGATCCCGACCGCCACGGCCACGACGAGCAGGTAGGAACCGAAGACGTTGCCGATGGCGGTGGCCACGGCGGTGCGCCGGCCGTGGGCGAGGGCCCGGCCGATGACGAACAGCACGCTGGGACCCGGGATGACGATCACGAGGAGGGACATCGCGGCGAAGGCGAGGACGCGGTCCGTGGACACCATGGCCGTCATTCAAACATGGACGAAGGCGTTGCGGGCCGCTCGTGGTGGCCCGCAACGCCCCCGGTCTCGCACCTGAGCGATGCTCAGGCGAACCTCTGGGGAGCTAGGAGTTGACCTGCGCGGTCACCAGGCTGGAGAAGGTGGTCAGCCGGGTGTAGACACCCGGGTAACCGGCCTGCGCGCAGCCCTCTCCCCATGAAGTGATCCCTGCCAGGACGCCCCCGATGAGCAGGGGACCGCCGCTGTCGCCCTGGCAGGTGTCTGTGCCGCCGGAGGTGTATCCGGCGCAGACCATGTCGGTCTGGACGAAGTCCGAACCGTAGGAGCTCCGGCAGCTCGTGTCGGACACGATCGGGACGGTCGCGGTCCGCAGTTGGTTGGAGGAGCTGCCGTTCGACGAGGTGGTGCCCCAGCCGAGGATGCGGGCCGTGGTGCCGGCCGCGTACACGCTCGTCTGGGAGGAGGAGACGTACGACGCCGTCGTGTACGGCATCGACGTCGACAGGGTCAGCACGGCCACGTCGTCGCCGTTGGTGGCGTCGGTGTAACCCGGGTTGATCCAGATCCTGCTGACCCGGCTGACCGTGCCGTTGGTGCCGTTGAGGTAGGTGCGGCCGCCGACGACTCTCACGCTGCTGGTGCTCTCGCCGACCATGCAGTGGGCCGCGGTGACGACCTTGGTCGCGGAGACCAGGGTGCCGCCGCAGAACTGGTTCTGCGAGGCGTCGGTGATCTGCATCATGAACGGGTACGCGGTCGTGGTCGTCGTCGTACCGCCGACGATGGGCTGGGGAGCGGCGACGGCGGTGGGGGCGCCGATCAACGCGGTGGCGGCGGCAGCCGCGGCGGCCAGGCCGACGGCGCCGGCCTTCTTCGCACGGGTGAGACCGAACATCGGTGAGTCTCCTCGGGGTTGCCGGTGGGGGGTCGCGCGGGTGTGGGGGATGCACGGGGGTCGCGGGACCGACCCCCGTATGCCCGGCGAGCGGCACGTTCATAAGCTAGAACGCGGAAGTTCCCCTTCCCAATGAGGGAACCCCCTAAGGGAGTTGGGCAGGGAAAACCCTCGGTCGGCCCCGGAGGAAACGGTTCTGACGACCCCTCGGCTACGGCCTGCGCCCCGCCGCCAGCCGGACGATGTCCACCCGGGAGCGGATCCCGAGCTTGCGGTAGACCCGCGTGAGTGTCGCCTCGACCGTCTTCACACTGATGAACAGCCGTGCGGCTATCTCCCGGTTGGTGGCGCCCTCCATCACCAGCGCGGCCACCTGGCGCTCCATCGAGGCGAGCCCTTCGAGGCTCTCCAGCCCATCCGGTGCCACGGTGTGCGCGGGCTCCGGCTCCGCGGGCCGGGCCAGCGCGGCCGCCTCCACCTGCCGCAGCCACGGCAGCGCCCGGCACCGCCGGAACAGCCGGGCCGCCTCGTCGTACGACGTCGGACCGGGCCGCCGGGTGCGCAACTGGGCCAGGGCGAAGGCGGCGCGGGCTTCTTCCAGGCCGTAGCCCAGCTTGGCGAGACGATCCTGCACCGACGTCAACTGCACCAGCGCCGCGTCGTGTTCACCGCGTGCCGCCCGCACCAGGGCCTCGGCCCGGTCCAGGACGGCGAGCACGCTCTCCCGGCCGAGCCGGAGGGCGTTCACCCGCGTCACGTCGATGACGTCCTGCGCCTCGCCGGTCTCCCCGATCCGTACGAGGGCCTCGGCGAGGTCGCCCTGCCAGCGGCCGCGCGCCGGGTCGGTGATGCCGAGCCCGTGCTCCAGCTCGCGCACCCGGCGCAGCGAACGGACCGCGCCCTGCGCGTCCCCGGCGACGAGCTGGGCGTACCCGAGGGCGGCCAGGCCCCGGGACTCGTACATCTGGTCGCCGTTCTCCTCGGCGTGGTCGACCGCCTCCCGGGCCAGCTCCAGTGCCCGCTCGACCTGGCCGCCCGAGGCCTCCGCGATGGAGGCGAGCACGGCCGAGGCCACCTCGCCGATTCCGGTGTCCCGGGCCATCAGCAGGCTCTCCCGGGCCACGTCGAGCGCCCGCCCGCAGTGCCCGGAGCGCAGCTCGGTCTCGGCCACCCCGCGCAGGAAGTGCACCTCGCTCTCGACCGACCCGCGCCGCCGCACCTCGCGCAGCAGCGCGGTGACCGTCGCCCGCGCCTCCGGCAACTGGTCGCTCATGATGAGCCAGCGGAAGCGGGAGTACCCGGCTCCGTTGTGGTGGACGGCGACCCGTGGGTCCTGGGGCTCCTTCAGGGCGCGCTTGATGGTCGCGGGGGCGTCCGGATGACCCATCAGGGTCTCGAGCTGGGCCTGGAAGGCCAGCGCCATCAGTTCGTTGTAGCGGTCGCCGGCCCGCGCGGCCAGCGCCGCCGAGTGCGCCGCCTCCCCGCGCGCCTCGTCGAAGTCGCCCTCGACGAGCAGCGCCCGCCAGGCCAGTTGGTAGCGGACCAGGGCGAGCAGCTCGGGGTCCTCGCCCGCGTCGGCCAGCGCCTGCGGGAAGACCTCGTCGACCTCCGTCATGGCGTGGCCCGCGGTGTCGATCACGATGATCCAGGCCCGCACCCGGTCCGCGGGCACGGTGGCCCGGGTGAGCACGTCCCGGGCGATGTCCCGGGCCAGATCCAGCTCCCCGGCGGTGATCGCGTCCTCGGCCGCGGTGAGCCGCCGTACGTCCGGGGCGGGCACGGAGTCGGCCGGGGTGTGCCGGGCCGACAGCAGCCCGAGCGAGGCGGCCACCGAGGGGGCGCCCCGGTCCCGGGCCAGGGCCGCGGCCTCGGCGAGCCGGGCGGCCACCTCCGGGTCGGTGCCGTTGGTCGCGAGGGCCAGGTGGCGGGCCCGTTCGATCGGGTCGGAGGCGGCCGTGGACAGCGCCCGGTGCGCGTCCCGCCGTTCCTGCGCGGGCGCCTCCGCGTACAGCGCGGCCGAGATCAGCGGATGCGCGAAGCGTACGGCGGGCCCCTCGGCCTCCGTCGCGAGCAGGCCAAGGGCTGCCGCCTGGGCCATCTCGGCCTCGGCGTGCACGCGGCCGGCCGCGTGCAGCAGGGCCGGGGTGGGACGGGCGCCCGCGCTCGCCACCAGGAGGGTGCGCCGGGCCTCCTCGGACAGCATCTCCAGCCGGCTGAGCACCAGGGCCCTGAGCGAGGTGGGCACCGGGAGCGGCTCGCCGGGGCGGGGCGGGGTCGGGTTCTCGCTGAGCGCGCGGCCGAGTTCCAGGGCGTAGAACGGGTTGCCGCCGCTGGTGCGGTGGATGTCCCGGACGGTGGAGCGCTGGAGACCGGTGTAGCCGCGGTGGTCGAGCAGCGCGGCCACCTGGGCGCGGGTGAGCGGGTTGAAGCGGACGGCGAGGCTGTCCGGTGGCAACGCGCGTAGATGACGGTCGTACTCGGGGCCGTCGGTCCGGACCGCGCACAGCATCCGGACCGGGATGTCACCGAGCCGCCGGGCGGCGAAGCCCAGCAGCTCCAGGCTGGCCGGATCCAGCCACTGCACGTCGTCGGCGACGACCAGGACCGGCCCCTGGGCGGCGAGGGCGCGCAGGGCCGACAGCACCGCCAGGCGCAGGGCGAGGCCGTCGCGCTGGAGGGTGGACTCGCCCCGCCCGGTCAGCGCCGACTCCAGCGCGGTGCGCTGGGCCGCGGGCAATTGGTCGGAGACGTCGTCGAGGACCAGGCCGAAGAGGTCGGCGAGGGCGAGGAAGGGGAGGTGGGATTCCGACTCGGTGGCCGAGCAGCGCAACACGGTCTGGGCCGTCTCGGCGCATTCCGCGGCCAGGGCCCGCAGCACGGTCGACTTTCCTATTCCGGCGGGACCGTGCAGGAGCACGCTGCCGCCGCGGGCCAACTGCTCACGGGCCTGGCCGAACAGCTCGTCCCGTCCGATGACCAGGTCGGGGCGGCATCTCGCAGGCTCCTGGAAGTCGCGTGGCACGGTCACCGCTCCCCTCCCTGTGTCGTGTCCTGGCCAATATTAGGCAAGGTGCTTCGAAATTCGACGGGAAGAAGCGGTGAGGGAAATAACAACCGGTTCCGCATGAAGAAATTCAAAGCGCCCGCGAATGAATGAGATGTCTGCAAATGGTACGGGAGCGGCCGGTCTCACGGGAGCAGTCCCGCCCGGCGCGCGGCGACCACCGCCTCGCCCCGTGTCCTCGCCCCGAGCCTGCGCATGGCCGACCGCAGGTACGCCTTGACCGTCTCGGCGCTCACGCCCAGCCTCTCCGCCGCCACCGCGTTCGTCGCCCCGGCCGCCACACAGGCCAGCACGTCCAGCTCACGAGGGGCCAGGGCGACCGCGTCCGAGGGCGCGGAATCCGAGGTCAGCAGCGCGCACGCGTCGAGCAGCTCGGCCCGCAGCGCGGGGTCGCCGATCCGCGGGGCCAACGCCCGCAGTGCCGCGTGCGCCTCCCGGACCTGCTCCCACGCGGAGGTGTCACCGCGCCCCGGCTCGGCCCGCGCCGCCGCCAGCACGTCCCGGGCCTCGTCGTCCACGACCAGCGCCTGCTCCACGTCCCGCGCCGCGTCCACCGCCGCCGTCAGGGTCCGGTCGCCCAGCGGCCGGGCGTCGCGCAGGGCGCCGTACAGCACGCCCCGCACCCGGCGCCGTACGACCACGGGCACGGCCAGCACCGAGCGCAGGCCCTCCGCGGCGACGGCGGCGTCGTACTCGTGGCTGATCTGCCGGGACAGTGAGTAGTCCGCCACGGCGCACGGGCGGGCCAGCGCGACGGTCCTGCCGCCGAGGCCGTTGCCCGAGGTCACCGCGAGCGCGAGCAGCGAGGTGGTGGACGTGCCGCTCAGTTCGCTGATGCGTATCTGCGGGCGCCCGGACTCCACCAGACCGCCGAACGCGACCGGGAGGCCCGTGGTGCGCCGCAGCCGCACGAGTGCACGCCGGATCTCCACCGCGCCGGCCGCGTCCACTGTCACCTGTTCGTCCCTTCACCGCCGCACACACCCCCGTTCGGGGGTAGTGAGACCTGCATCACGGATTACACGATGGCAGAGAGCCGCCCGGCAATGGTCCGGTACGAGGAGGACGCAAGATGACGGCCACGGAGGATTTCCGCGGGGCGCGGGACTTCCTGCTGCAACACCGCGAGGACTACGCCACGGCGTACGAGGGCTTCGCCTGGCCCCGCCCGCGACACTTCAACTGGGCGCTCGACTGGTTCGACGTCATCGCGCAGGGCAACGACCGCACCGCCCTGCACATCGTCGAGGAGGACGGCGGCGAGGTCCGGCTGTCCTTCGCCGAGATGGCCGAGCGGTCCGACCGCGTCGCCAACCTGCTGCGCGAGCGCGGGGTGGAGGCCGAGGACCGGATCCTCGTCATGCTGGGCAACCAGACCGAGCTGTGGGAGACGGCCCTCGCGGCCATGAAGCTGCGGGCCGTCGTCATCCCGGCGACCCCGCTGCTCGGCCCCGCCGACCTGCGCGACCGCGTCGAGCGCGGCCGGGTGCGGCACGTCCTGGTACGGGCCGAGGACACCGGCAAGTTCGACGAGGTGCCCGGCGACTACACGCGCATCGCGGTCGGCGGCGTACCCGAGGGCTGGCAGCCGTACGAGGACGCGTACACCGCCCCCGAGGAGTTCCTGCCCGACGGGCCGACCCTCGCCGACGACCCGCTGATGCTGTACTTCACCTCCGGGACGACGGCCCGGCCCAAGCTCGTCGAGCACACCCACACCTCGTACCCGATCGGGCACCTGGCGACCATGTTCTGGATCGGGCTCAAGCCCGGTGACGTGCACCTCAACATCTCCTCGCCCGGCTGGGCCAAGCACGCCTGGTCCAACCTGTTCGCGCCGTGGAACGCCGAGGCGACCGTCTTCATCCACAACTACACCCGCTTCGACGCCGGCCGTCTCATGTCCGAGATGGACCGGGCCGGGGTCACGACCTTCTGCGCCCCGCCGACCGTGTGGCGCATGCTCATCCAGGCCGACCTGACCCAGTTGCGCACCCCGCCCCGGGAGGTGGTCGCCGCCGGCGAGCCGCTGAACCCCGAGGTCATCGAGCAGGTCCGACGGGCCTGGGGCATCACCATCCGGGACGGCTTCGGACAGACCGAGACGGCCGTGCAGGTCTCCAACAGCCCCGGCCAGGTGCTGAAGACCGGCTCCATGGGCCGCCCGAGCCCCGGCTACAAGGTGGAGCTCCTCGACCCGGTCTCCGGCGCGCCCGGGGCGGCCGAGGGCGAGATCGCGCTGGACCTCGCCGCCCGCCCGGTCGGCCTGATGACCGGCTACCACGGCGACCCGGACCGCACGGCGGAGGCGATGGCCGGCGGCTACTACCGGACCGGGGACGTGGCCTCGCGGGACGCCGACGGCTACCTGACCTACATCGGCCGCAGCGACGACGTCTTCAAGGCCTCCGACTACAAGATCAGCCCCTTCGAGCTGGAGAGCGCGCTCCTCGAACACGAGGCGGTCGCCGAGGCGGCCGTCGTGCCCGCCCCGGACGAACTGCGGCTCGCGGTCCCGAAGGCGTACATCGTGCTGGCGGAGGGCTGGCAGCCCGGTCCCGACACCGCCAAGGTGCTGTTCGAGCACTCCCGGCAGGCGCTGGCGCCCTACAAGCGGATCCGGCGGCTGGAGTTCGGCGAGCTGCCCAAGACGGTGTCCGGCAAGATCCGGCGGATCGAACTCCGCGAGGCCACGGCGGCGGGGTCGGACGCGGAGTACCGCGAGGAGGACTTCCGGTGAACTCGTACGCGCACGGCGTCAGCACGACGGAACTGCTCGGCGACACCATCGGGGCCGACCTGGACCGGGCCGTCTCGACCTGGCCCGACCGGGAGGCGCTCGTCGACGTGCCGTCCGGGCGGCGCTGGACCTACGCCCGGTTCGGCGCCGACGTCGACGAGTTGGCGTCCGCGCTGCTCGCCTCCGGGGTGGCCAAGGGCGACCGGGTGGGAATCTGGGCGGTCAACTGCCCCGAGTGGGTGCTCGTCCAGTACGCCACCGCCCGCATCGGCGCGATCATGGTGAACATCAACCCGGCGTACCGCACCCACGAGGTCGAGTACGTGCTGAGGCAGGCGGGGATCTCCCTGCTCTTCGCCTCGCTGCGCCACAAGACCAGCGACTACCGGGCGATGGTCGACGAAGTGCGGGGCAGGTGCGGGGAGTTGCGGGAGGTCGTGTACATCGGCGACCCGAGCTGGGGGGAGTTGCTGGGGCGGGCCGTGCCGGACGCGGTGCACCCGGAACTGTCCTGCGACGACCCGATCAACATCCAGTACACCTCGGGCACCACGGGCTTCCCCAAGGGGGCCACGCTCTCCCACCACAACATCCTCAACAACGGTTACTTCGTGGGCGAGTTGATCTCCTACACGGAACAGGACCGGGTCTGTGTCCCGGTGCCCTTCTACCACTGCTTCGGCATGGTGATGGGCAATCTGGCGGCCACCTCGCACGGCGCCTGCATCGTCATCCCGGCCCCGTCCTTCGAGCCGGCGGCGACGCTGCGGGCCGTCCAGCAGGAGCGCTGCACCTCGCTGTACGGCGTGCCGACCATGTTCATCGCGGAGCTGAACCTCCCCGACTTCGCGAGCTACGACCTCTCCTCGCTGCGCACCGGCATCATGGCGGGCTCGCCGTGCCCGGTGGAGGTGATGAAGCGGGTGGTCGCGGAGATGCACATGGCGGAGGTGTCCATCTGCTACGGCATGACGGAGACCTCGCCGGTCTCGCTGCAGACCCGCGGGGACGACGACCTGGAGCACCGCACCGGCACGGTCGGCCGGGTCCTGCCGCACATCGAGGTCAAGGTCGTGGACCCGGCGACCGGCGTGACCCAACCCCGGGGCACGGCGGGGGAGTTGTGCACCCGCGGCTACAGCGTGATGCTCGGCTACTGGGACGAGCCCGAGAAGACCGCGGAGGCCGTCGACCCCGGTCGCTGGATGCACACCGGTGATCTGGCGATGATGCGCGAGGACGGGTACGTCGAGATCGTCGGCCGCATCAAGGACATGATCATCCGGGGCGGCGAGAACATCTACCCGCGCGAGATCGAGGAGTTCCTCTACGGCCACCCGGGGATCGCGGACGTCCAGGTGGTCGGCGTCCCGCACGAGCGCTACGGCGAGGAGGTGCTGGCCTGCGTGATCCCGCGCGACCCGGCGGCCCCGCCGACCCTGGAGGACCTGCGCGCCTTCTGCGACGGCAGGCTGGCCCACTACAAGATCCCGACCCGCCTGCAGATCCTCGACGCCTTCCCGATGACGGTCTCGGGAAAGGTCCGCAAGGTGGAACTGCGGGAGACGTACGGGGCGGGGTGAGGGACGGGGCGGGGTGAGGTACGGGGCGGGGTGAGCTACGGGGGGACGCCCACCGCGGCCGCCGCCTCGCAGGGTCCTCCCGTAGGCCGCGCCGGTGCCCCCTGCCCGTGCCGTCCGGCACCCGGGCGGTGCCGGGCGCCGGGGCCCGGCGGCCAGGGGCGTCCTCCGCGTCCGGTGGTCGGGCGGCTCCGGGATCCCGCCCCCCGGGTCGGTCGGTCGGCCCCGCCCAGTTCTCCTTCTGGCTGGGGTGAGGGTGACTGCCAGGGGTCAGGTGCCGGGGTGGTGTCCTTCGCGTCCGGTGGTCGGGGGCGTGGCGTGGTGCAGCCCCCGGCTGGTCGGTCGCACGAGTCGGTCCCGCCCCTGCCCACCTCCGGACATCGTGTCGTCCGGGGTAAGGGCGAGTGTCAGGGGTCAGGCGCCGGGGTGGCGCCCGCCGCTTCCCGTGCTCGGGGGGCGGCTGCCGGGGCCTGCCGGTCTGCTGTGGTGCGGGCCGGCCCCGGTCCGTGGGTCGCAGGAGTCTGTCGCGCCTCGGCCCGCCGCCCGGACTCCCGCCGTGCTCGGGGTGGTTGGCGGGGCCTCCCGGTCCGCGGTGGTGTGGGCCGGCGGTCCCGTCCGTCGGTCGCACGGGTCGGTTCCGCCTCGGCCTGCCCTCCGGGCTCCCGGATCTCCAGGACCCCCGGGCCGCCGGAGGCCTACGGCCCGCCGAGTTCGTCCGCTGGGGCGTTCACCGGCTGGGGGGTGCCTGTCAGGTCCAGGACGAACAGGGGGACGCCCAGGGTGTCGGCGCGGGTGCGGGCCTCGGAGGTGTAGCCGGCCAGGGAGAAGTACACGCAGTGCGCGGACTCCGTCATGGCCGTCAGCCACAGGCACTCCACGTCCCGAGGTGAGGCCGGCCGTACGGTCGGGTCCACCTGGGCCAGCAGTCCGCGGGCCGCGAGCCCGATGCCGGACGGCGGCCGCTGGTCCGCGCGCCGGATGTCCTGGTAGCCGAGCCAGCGCAGATACAGCGCGGCCACGGTGACCGCGTCGCGCGCGGTGCGGATCGTGATGGGCTGGAAGGCGCGGCGTGCGGGCGCGGCCGCCTCCGGCTGCGGCCCCGCCTCGGGGGAGGCCTCCCCGGCCACCGGGATCCGCAGCACCGTCCCGCAGCCACAGCCCAGCTCCGGCTGCGGCCACTCGGCCTCGCGGCCGCAGACCGCGCACTCCACGCAGACCCACGCCTCCTCCCACACCTGGTGGGTGACGGCCACGGGCGCGCCGTGCCGGTCCAGCGGCGGACAGACCGGGGCGCCGCACTCGCACGGGTACGACGGCGCCGCGTAGAGGTGCTCGCGCCGGCAGACCGGACAGCGCACCGACACGCTCTCGGACATGGCCTCATCGTCCTCCAGGAAGCGGCCGTCTGTCCGTCCCTTGAGCACCTTCGTCCCTTGACGGCCTCGCCCCCTCCACTTACATTGCTTCCAGATAGTAGAAAACATATTCCGCAATACGGAAGTGCTCGCCGCGGGGCGCGACGGGAGTACGCATCCGACAGCCGAAGCATCAGAAGCAGTCGAAGCAGGAGTACTCGATGGCTCGAATGACCGCTGCCCGCGCGGCAGTTGAGATCCTCAAGCGCGAAGGTGTCACGGACGCGTTCGGTGTCCCCGGCGCGGCGATCAACCCCTTCTATGCCGCGCTCAAGGCCTCCGGGGGCATCCACCACACCCTCGCCCGCCATGTGGAGGGCGCCTCGCACATGGCCGAGGGCTACACGAGGACCCACCCCGGCAACATCGGCGTCTGCATCGGGACCTCCGGCCCCGCCGGCACCGACATGATCACCGGGCTGTACTCCGCCACCGGCGACTCCATCCCGATCCTGTGCATCACGGGCCAGGCCCCGACCGCCGTGATCCACAAGGAGGACTTCCAGGCCGTCGACATCGCCTCCATCGCGGGGCCGGTGACGAAGATGGCGGTGACCGTCCTGGAGGCCGCCCAGGTCCCCGGCGTGTTCCAGCAGGCCTTCCACCTGATGCGCTCCGGCCGCCCGGGCCCGGTCCTCGTCGACCTCCCGATCGACGTCCAGCTCACCGAGATCGAGTTCGACCCGGACACGTACCAGCCGCTCCCGGTCTACAAGCCGGCCGCGAGCCGCGCCCAGATCGAGAAGGCGCTCACGCTCCTCAACGAGTCCGAGCGCCCGCTGATCGTCGCCGGCGGCGGTGTCATCAACGCCGACGCCGCCGAACTCCTGGTCGAGTTCGCCGAGTTGACCGGCGTCCCGGTCGTCCCGACCCTCATGGGCTGGGGCGTCCTGCCGGACGACCACGAGCTGAACGCCGGCATGGTGGGCCTGCAGACCTCGCACCGCTACGGCAACGCCACCTTCCTGGAGTCCGACTTCGTCCTCGGCATCGGCAACCGCTGGGCCAACCGCCACACCGGCAAGCTGGACGTCTACACGGCCGGCCGGAAGTTCGTCCACGTCGACGTGGAGCCCACCCAGATCGGCCGGATCTTCGCCCCGGACTACGGCATCGCGTCCGACGCCAAGGCCGCCCTGGAGCTCTTCGTCGAGGTGGCGCGGGAGTTGCAGGCGGCCGGCCGGCTGCCCGACCGCTCGGCGTGGGCGGCCTCGGCGCAGGAGAAGAAGGCGACCCTCCAGCGCCGTACGCACTTCGACGACATCCCCATCAAGCCGCAGCGCGTCTACGAGGAGATGAACAAGGCCTTCGGCCCGGAGACCCGGTACGTCTCCACCATCGGCCTCTCCCAGATCGCCGGCGCCCAGATGCTGCACGTCTTCCGGCCCCGGCACTGGATCAACTGCGGCCAGGCGGGCCCGCTGGGCTGGACGATCCCGGCCGCACTGGGCGTCGCCAAGGCCGACCCGGAGGCACAGGTCGTCGCCCTCTCCGGCGACTACGACTTCCAGTTCATGCTCGAGGAGCTGGCCGTCGGAGCCCAGCACCGGATCCCGTACATCCACGTCCTCGTGAACAACTCCTACCTGGGCCTCATCCGCCAGGCCCAGCGCGCCTTCGACATCGACTTCCAGGTCAACCTGGAGTTCGAGAACATCAACTCGCCGGAGCTGGGCGTCTACGGCGTCGACCACGTCAAGGTCGCCGAGGGCCTCGGCTGCAAGGCGATCCGGGTGACCGACCCGGCGGAACTGGGCGCCGCCCTGGAGCAGGCGAAGAAGCTCGCCGCCGAGTTCCGGGTCCCGGTCGTCGTCGAGGCCATCCTGGAGCGGGTCACCAACATCTCGATGTCGACGACGAACGACATCGGCAACGTGGTCGAGTTCGAGGAGATCGCGACGGAGCCGGCCCACGCGCCGACGTCGATCAAGCCGCTGAAGGTCTGACAGCGCGTACGGCCGAAGGGCGGTCCCACCGTGAAGGTGGGACCGCCCTTTGCCGTGCCCGGCTCCCCCGAAGCCGTCCCCCGTCGTGCGGCCCGCCGCCCCCGTGCCGGCGGGCCCCACGTGTAGAAGAATGTGCCCGGGGCAGGGGCTCGTTGAAGCTCCCTGACCCATGTTCAGAGGTTGATTTGAGGATTCCGTAGCAGGCGTACGACCGCTGTCGTACGCCCGCTCACGGCTCGTGGTGCTCGGACAGTCCCGGCCAGTCGTCGGGACCGCCCCCCTGCCACTCCACGATGTCGTCGTCCTCGACCTCGATCCGGTCCAGGTCGACGAGCCGGAGCAGCTCGACGACGTCGTCCAGATGCGAGGCGACGCCCAGGTTCTCCTCGTCCACGGTGACGCGCCGCGAACCGTCCAGGCCCGGAGCGTGCACCACGACATGGGGTTGGTGTGCGGGGTGTGCTGCCATGCCTTCAGCGTCCTGCGCCGCGCCGGATTCCGCACCCCGGACACGACGGAGCGCCGGACACGGGTTCGTCCGTGTCCGGCGCTCCGCGGTCGGGCGGATGTTGCCGGGACCGCGGCGGCCGCGACGGAACCGGGGCGCGCTCCTTCCCTCAGGTCGAAGAAAGAGGGCCCGGTGCCTTCACCACCGCACTGGCTCGCTGGCCGCCGCGGTCCTCCCCTGACCGCGCCCGGTGCCGGGCGACCACCCCTCATCCGGGTCGCCGGGCGCGTCGGGCGCGGTCAGGGAGTCTCAGTCCTCGCGCAGCGCGTGGACCGCCTCCTCCACGCGCCGCCCGTACTCCGGGTCGGCGGCGTGGAAGTGCGTCAGGTTCTTCTCGATCACGTCGTCGCGGGAGACCCGGGACAGGCCCCCGGCGATGTTCGCGACCAGGCGGGACCTCTCGTCGGCGGACATCAGGCGGTACAGCTCGCCCGCCTGGAAGAAGTCGTCGTCCTTGGTGTGCCGGGCGGCCTCGTGGGTGCCGGTCCAGCCGCTGACCGCCAGGGGCGCGGACAGGGCGCGGCCGGTCTCCGCCGGGCCGCCGTAGGAGTTGGGCTCGTAGTTCTTGGCGTACCGGCCCTGGGAGTTGACGGCCATGAACCCGTCCCGGCCGTAGTTCCGCGCGGTCGTCGCCCTCGGGGCGTTCACCGCGAGCAGGGTGTGGTTGACGCCCAGGCGGTAGCGGTGGGCGTCGGCGTACGCGAACAGCCGGCCCTGGAGCATCTTGTCCGGCGAGGGACCGATGCCCGGAACGAAGTTGTTCGGGGAGAACGCGGCCTGCTCGACCTCGGCGAAGACGTTGTCGGGGTTGCGGTCCAGGACCAGGCGGCCCACCCGCTGGAGCGGGAAGTCGGCGTGCGGCCACACCTTGGTGAGGTCGAAGGGGTTGAAGCGGTACTCCGCCGCCTCCGCGACCGGCATGAGCTGCACGTACAGCGTCCAGGACGGGTGCACACCCCGCTCGATCGCCTGGAGCAGGTCCGTCTGGTGCGAGTTCGGGTTCCTGCCCGCGATCTCCGCGGCCTGCTCGGACGACAGCGACCGGACGCCCTGGTTGGTCCTGAAGTGGTACTTGACGAAGAAGGCCTCGCCCTCGGCGTTCGTCCACTGGTAGGTGTGCGAGCCGTAGCCGTTCATGTGGCGGTACGACGCCGGGATGCCGCGGTCGCCCATCAGCCAGGTCACCTGGTGCGTGGCCTCGGGGGAGTGCGCCCAGAAGTCCCAGACGTTGTCCGGCTCCTGACGTCCCGTGAACGGGTCCCGCTTCTGCGAGTGGATGAAGTCCGGGAACTTGATGGGGTCCTTGATGAAGAACACCGGGGTGTTGTTCCCGACGAGGTCGTAATTGCCCTGCCCGGTATAGAACTTGACCGCGAAGCCGCGCGGGTCACGGACGGCGTCCGCACCCCCGAGCGAGTCGGCGACGGTCGAGAAGCGCACGAAGACCTCGGTGCGGCCGCCGACCGAGCCGAGGAAGTCGGCGCAGGTGAACCCCGTGACGTCGTCCGTGACCTCGAAGTGGCCGTACGCGCCGGAACCGCGGGCGTGCACCACGCGCTCCGGGATCCGCTCACGGTTGAAGCGGGCGAGCTTCTCCAGCAGGTGCTGGTCCTGGAGGAGGAGCGGGCCGCCGACACCGGCGGACGCGGAGTTCTGGTTGTCGGCGACCGGGGCGCCGGACTCGGTGGTGAGCACGCGCTTCGACATGGTGGGCAATCCTCGACAAACTGTTGAACGGGTGGGCATGGTTCCGGGCGGCGCCACCGCCTGGGCGCGACAGGACAGATGTCAGCGGTGGCGCCGCCCGGAGTCTTGGAGGGGTCAGACCTGGGCGCCGGACAGGCGCTCCACGGCCCGCAGCAGGGCCGAGTGGTCCAGGCCCCCGTCGCCCTGCGCGCGCAGACTGGCGACGAGCTGGGCGACCACGGCGCCGACGGGCAGGGCCGCGCCGACGTTGCGGGCGGCGTCGGTGACGATGCCCATGTCCTTGTGGTGCAGGTCGATGCGGAAGCCCGGCTTGAAGTCGCGCCGCAGGAAGTTGTCCTTCTTGCGCGCGAGCACGGTCGAGCCGGCGAGGCCGCCGCCCAGGACGTCCAGCGCGGCCTTGAGGTCCACGCCCGACTTCTCCAGGAAGACCACGGCCTCGGCGCACGCCTGGATGTTGACGGCGACGATGAGCTGGTTGGCGGCCTTCACAGTCTGGCCCGAGCCGTGCGGACCGCACAGCACGATGGTCTTGCCGAGCGCCTCGAAGATCGGCTCGGCCTCGTCGAAGTCGGCCTGCTCACCGCCGACCATGATGGACAGCACGGCCTCGATCGCGCCGGCCTCACCGCCGGACACGGGCGCGTCCAGAACGCGGATGCCCTTGTCCTTCGCCGCCTTCGCCAGGTCGACGGAGGTCTGCGGGGTGATCGAGGACATGTCGATCAGCAGGGCGCCGGAGCGGGCGTTCTCCAGGATCCCCTCGGGGCCGTACGCGATGGCCTCCACCTGCGGGGAGGCGGGCACCATCGTGATGATCACGTCGGCGTCCCGCACGGCCTCGGCGAGGGAACCGGCGGCGGTGCCTCCGGCGGCCGCCAGCCGGTCCAGCTTGTCCTGTTCCAGGGTGAAGCCGGTGACGTCGTAACCGGCCTTGACCAGGTTCTCGGACATGGGGGAGCCCATGATGCCGAGGCCTATCCAGGCAATCGCCGGGCGGGCTGGGTGGGAAGAATGCGCGAGGTTGCTCATGATGGGGTGCCTCTCAGGAAAAAAAGGGGGGTCAGCGGGGCAGCCAGTCGAAGGCCTCGGCGCTCGGGCGGTCGCCCGGCTTGTACTCGAGACCGACCCAGCCGTCGTAGCCCGCCTTGCGCAGTCGGTCGAGGAGGTCGCCGAGGGGCAGCGAGCCGGTGCCCGGAGCGCCGCGGCCCGGGTTGTCGGCGATCTGCACATGGCCCGTTCTCGGGGTGAACTCCTCGATCACCGCCGGCAGGTCCTCGCCGTTCATGGACAGGTGGTAGAGGTCCATGAGGAACTTCGCGTTGCCGAGGCCGGTGGCGTCGTTGACCTTGTCCACGACCTCCACCGCCGCGGGCGCGCTCACCAGCGGGTACAGCGGGGACTCGGGCTTGTTGAGGGCCTCGATCAGCAGGATCGCGCCGATCCGGTCGGCCGCGCGGGCCGCCAGGGCCAGGTTCTCCAGCGCGAGCGCGTCCTGCTCGGCCGGGTCCACGCCCTCGACGCGGTTGCCGTACAGGGCGTTGAGCGCCTTCGTGCCGAGCGATCCGGCGAAGTCGGCGGCCACGTCGATGTTGGCGCGGAACCGCTCCGACTCCTCGCCGGGGATCGACAGGGCGCCGCGGTCGGGGCCCGGCAGTCGGCCGGCGTAGAAGTTGAGGCCCGTGAGCTGGACGCCCGCGTCCTCGATCGCCTTCTTCAGGGCGTCGAGCTCGGAGCGCTCGGGGGTCGGGGTGTCGATCCAGGGCCACCACAGCTCGACCGCCGTGAAGCCGGCCGCGGCGGCGGCCGCGGGGCGCTCCAGGAGCGGGAGTTCCGTGAAGAGGATCGACAGGTTGACGTTGAAGCGCTGCTCTGCGGCTGTGCTCGATCCAAAAGCTGTCATCGCGGGACGCTCCCTTCCGTGTCGAGCGTTTCCGTAATGTGGAAGTTAGTTTCTGCTTATTGGAAGATTGCCGTCGGGTCGGAGGCGTTGTCAAGAGGGCCCGACGGAAAACGGCACCGCGGGTTAGGTTGTGCGCGTGCGATTGAGAGTGGAGTTCACGACCGAGCCCTTCGATCTCGACGAGGCCCCGGCGCACGCGCTCGTGGCCCGGGAGGTCATCGAGGCGGCCGAGCTGGACGCGGTGGACGTCGGCCCGTTCGGCAACACGGCCGAAGGCGGCGCCGACGAGGTGCTCACCGCCGTGGACGCCCTGCTGCGCCGGACCCTGGCCTCCGGAGCCACCCGGATCTCCCTCCAGGTGAACGTCCTCGGGGAGGGCGACGCGTGAGCGCCGACGAGCCCTTCATCTCGGCGGTCAAGCCGCTGGTCGACGCCATGGGCGGCGAGCTGCTCCCGCCGGACGAGGCCGGCCCCGACGACGTCGTGCTCTCCTGGGCGGGCACCGACGTGGTCGCCGTACGGCTGCCGCAGCTCGCGGACTCGCTCGACCACATCCTGGCCGCCATGGAGCGCAAGCAGGGCAAGCCGCTCGCCGACCTCGACCGCAAGGCCAAGCAGGAGGTCGTCCGGATACTGGAGGCGCGCGGCGCCTTTTCCGTGCGGCACGGCGTGGAGACGGTGGCGAGCGCCCTCGGAGTGAGCCGCTTCACGGTGTACAACTACCTGAACCGGGACAAAGCGTAGGCTCCGGAGCCGTCAGGTTTCGTAACCCCGAATTTTCAACAAAGTGTTGACGTGATGTCGCGGTGGGGCGTTAGCTGACTCCGTGACTTCGACTTCCACGTCCCCCGGCCTGGCCCGGTTCAACGTCCTGGAGGAGCACGCGGCCCACGCCGTCCTCCTCGAGGCGTGTGCCTCGACGGCGTGGGTTCGGCGTCTGCTCGCCGCCCGCCCCTACGCGACCGCCGAGGACCTCTACACCACCAGCGACACCGCCATGGCGGGGCTGACCGCCGACGACCTCGCCGAGGCCATGGCCGGCCACCCGCCGATCGGCCGGCCCAAGCCCGGCGACCCGACCTCCGCCCGCGAGCAGCGGGGCATGGCCGGCGCCTCCGAGGAGCTCAGGGCGCAGATGCTGGAGCTGAACCTGGCGTACCAGGAGAGGTTCGGCCACGTCTTCCTGATCTGCGCGACCGGCCGCAGCGCCGAGCAGATGCGCGACGCGCTCGAGGAGCGGATCGGCAACACACCGGAGCGGGAACACGAGATCGTCCGCACCGAGCTGGGCAGGATCAACCGTATCCGGCTCGCCCGCATCGTCGAAGAGGACGCCCGACCATGAGCACCAGCACCACCGCATCCGTGTCCACGCACATCCTGGACACCAGCGTCGGCCGCCCCGCCGAGGGCGTCCCCGTCCAGCTCGCGGCCCGCGCCGGCCGCCAGGCGGACTGGCAGGCGCTCGGCGGCTCCGCGACCGACGCGGACGGGCGGTGCAAGGACCTGCCGGCGCTGCCGGAGGGAACCACCCACGTACGGCTCGACTTCGCCGTCGAGCCGTACTTCTTGAAGAAGCAAGCCGATGCGCAGCAGGACGCCCCCGCGAATCGGGACAGCGGTGCCGGTGCGTTCTTCCCGGAGGTGGCGATCACGTTCGCCGTCGTGCCGGGCGAGCACTACCACGTACCGCTGCTGCTCAACCCGTTCGGCTACTCCGTTTACCGAGGGAGCTAGCAGACATGGCAGTCAATCCCCACCAGGCCCGCCCTGTGATTCTTGGACAGAACCAGTACGGCAAGGCCGAGAACCGAGTCGTCAGGATCACGCGGGACGGCGCCACCCACCACATCAAGGACCTCAACGTCTCCGTGGCCCTGAGCGGCGACATGGACGAGGTCCACTACTCCGGCTCCAACGCCAACGTGCTGCCGACCGACACCACCAAGAACACGGTGTACGCGTTCGCCAAGGAGCACGGCATCGAGTCCGCCGAGCAGTTCGGCATCCACCTGGCCCGCCACTTCGTGACCTCGCAGGAGCCGATCCGGACGGCCCGCATCCGCATCGAGGAGTACACCTGGGAGCGCATCGCGCCCTCCGACGCCAACTCGCAGTTCATCGGCGCCGACGAGGTCAAGCACTCCTTCGTGCGCAAGGGCCAGGAGACCCGGCTGACCCAGATCACCTACGACGGCTCGTCGTGGGAGGTCGTCTCGGGCCTCAAGGACCTCACGGTGATGAACTCGACCAACTCCGAGTTCTGGGGCTACGTCAAGGACAAGTACACGACCCTGACCGAGGCCTACGACCGCATCCTGGCCACCGAGGTCTCCGCCCGCTGGCGCTTCAACTGGACCGACGACGAGCAGAAGGCGCCCCACTGGGAGAAGTCCTACGAGCAGGTGAAGAAGCACATGCTCCAGGCCTTCGCCGAGACGTACTCGCTCTCGCTCCAGCAGACCCTGTACCAGATGGGCTCGCGGATCATCGAGAACCGCAGCGAGATCGACGAGGTCCGCTTCTCCCTGCCCAACAAGCACCACTTCCTGGTCGACCTGGAGCCCTTCGGCCTGAAGAACGACAACGAGGTGTACTTCGCCGCCGACCGGCCCTACGGCCTGATCGAGGCGACCGTCCTGCGAGACGGCGTCGAGCCGAGGATCCCGGTGGACCTCACCAACCTCTAGCAACTCCGTCGCGGCACCCGCGGCCGGCAAGGGCCTGGAAGGGCTCACCGGCCGCGGCACTCAAAACTCCCGGGGTCCTGCCGTGCCCTCTCCACCCCAGCGCAAAGGACGAACCATGGCAGCAGACCGGCGCATCGTCATCGAGAACTGTTCGATCGCGACCGTGGACGCGCATGACACCGAGTACCCGAGCGGACACGTCGTCATCGCCGGCAACCGCATCGAGTCGCTCGGCGCGGGCAGGGCCCCCGAGGGCCTGGAGAACGTCGACCGCCGTATCGACGCCACCGGCCACCTGGTGACCCCCGGCCTGGTCAACACCCACCACCACTACTACCAGTGGATCACCCGGGGCCTGGCCACCGACCACAACCTCTTCGACTGGCTCGTCGCCCTCTACCCGACCTGGGCGCGCATCGACGAGCAGATGGTCTACGCGGCCGCCCAGGGCTCGCTCGCCATGATGGCCCGCGGCGGCGTCACCACCGCCATGGACCACCACTACGTCTTCCCCGCCGGCTCCGGCGACCTGTCCGGCGCGATCGTCCGAGCCGCCCGCGAGACCGGCGTCCGCTTCACCCTCGCCCGCGGCTCCATGGACCGCAGCGAGAAGGACGGCGGCCTGCCCCCGGACTTCGCCGTGGAGACCCTCGAAGGCGCCCTCGCCGCGACCGAGGCGACCGTGAAGGAGCATCACGACTCCTCCTTCGACGCCATGACCCAGGTCGCCGTCGCGCCCTGCTCACCCTTCTCCGTCTCCACCGAACTCCTGCGCCAGGGCGCCGAGTTGGCCCGCCGTCTCGGCGTACGGCTGCACACCCACGGCTCGGAGACCGTCGAGGAGGAGCAGTTCTGCAAGGAACTGTTCGGCATGGGCCCCACCGACTACTTCGAGTCCACCGGCTGGCTCGGCGAGGACGTGTGGATGGCCCACTGCGTCCACATGAACGACTCCGACATCGCCGCCTTCGCCCGGACGAGGACGGGCGTGGCGCACTGCCCCTCGTCCAACGCCCGGCTGGCCGCGGGCATCGCACGGGTCCCCGACATGCTCGCCGCCGGTGTCCCGGTCGGCCTCGGCGTCGACGGAACCGCCTCCAACGAGTCCGGCGAACTCCACACCGAACTGCGCAACGCCCTGCTCATCAACCGGCTCGGGGCGCACCGGGAAGCGGCGCTGAACGCCCGCCAGGCCCTGCGCCTGGGCACGTACGGCGGCGCCCAGGTGCTGGGCCGCGCGGCCGAGACCGGCTCCCTGGAGGCGGGCAAGCTCGCCGACCTGGTGCTCTGGAAGCTCGACACCCTCGCCCACGCCTCGATCGCCGACCCGGTCGCCGCACTGGTCCTCGGCGCGGCGGCACCGGTCACGGCCTCGTTCGTGAACGGCCGCCAGATCGTCGAGGACGGCCGCCTGCTGCACGTCGACGAGGACCGGATCGCCCGCTCGACGCGGGAGCAGGCGCAGCGCCTGGCCCGCGTCGCCGGTCACTGAGTCCCGTACGGCATCGATCTCCGGCCGGGAGGGACGGCTCCCGGTCGGCAGCCGTGGACGCCCTGTGGTGTCCTCGGCGGCCGTGCCCGGGGCGCGTGCACCACGTACGCGCCCCGGAACGGTCTCCGTTCCCGGTCCCGCACGACCACTCGCACCACCTCCATGAAACCCACGTCAACGCCGACGTGTAACCGCCCGGAGGCGAGCCGCAGTGTCAGTCCACCCCGTCGACGAAAAGCTCCCCGCCCTGAAGATGGCGACCACCGGCCTCCAGCACGTGGCCGCCATGTACGCCGGAGTCGTCGCCCCGCCCCTGATCGTCGGCGCGGCCATCGGCCTTTCCCCCGCCGACCTCACCTTCCTCACCGGTGCCTGCCTGTTCACCGCGGGCCTCGCCACCTTCCTCCAGACCCTCGGCATCTGGCGGATCGGCGCCCGGCTGCCCTTCGTCAACGGCGTCACCTTCGCCGGTGTCGCCCCCATGACCGCGGTGGTCGCCTCCACCGACGACAAGTCCGACGCCCTGCCGATCATCTTCGGCGCCGTGATCGTCGCCGGACTCCTCGGCTTTGTCGCCGCCCCCTTCTTCAGCAAGGCGATCCGCTTCTTCCCGCCGGTCGTCACGGGCACCGTCATCACCCTGATCGGCGTCTCGCTCCTGCCGGTCGCCTTCGGTTGGGCCCAGGGTCCCAACCCGGCGGCGGACGACTACGGTTCGACGACCAACCTGGGCCTGGCCGCGGCGACGCTCCTGATCGTGCTGCTCCTGCGCCGCTTCACCCGGGGCTTCGTGAAACAGGTCGCGGTGCTGCTCGGTCTCATAGCCGGCACCGTGGTCGCGATCCCGTTCGGGGCCACGGACTTCGGGCCGGTCACGGACGCCGCGGTCGTCGGCTTCCCGACGCCGTTCCACTTCGGCGCCCCGCAGTTCCAGATCGCGGCGATCGTGTCGATGTGCGTCGTCATGGTGGTCTCGATGACCGAGTCGACCGCCGACATGCTGGCGCTGGGCGAGATCGTCGAGCGCCCGGCCGACGAACGGACCATCGCGGCGGGCCTGCGCGCCGACACCCTCGGCTCCGCGATCAGCCCCCTCTTCAACGGCTTCATGTGCAGCGCCTTCGCCCAGAACATCGGGCTGGTCGCGATGACGAGGATCCGCAGCCGCTACGTCGTCGCCACCGGCGGCGCCTTCCTGGTGCTGATGGGCCTGTGCCCCATGGCCGCCTCGCTGATCGCCGTCGTCCCCCGCCCGGTGCTCGGCGGCGCCGGAGTGGTGCTGTTCGGCTCGGTCGCCGCCAGCGGCATCCAGACCCTGGTCAAGGCGGGCCTGGACAAGGACAACAACGTCCTGATCGTCGCCGTGTCCCTGGCCGTCGGCATCATCCCGATCACCGCGCCGGAGTTCTACCACGCCTTCCCCGAGACCGCGAAGATCGTCCTGGACTCGGGGATCTCGACCGGGTGCGTCGCCGCGGTGGCGCTGAACCTGGTCTTCAACCACCTCGGCCGGGGCCGGGACGCCCAGGACGTCACCCACCCCATGGAGGCGGTCCCCGCTCAGCCGATCTCGTAACTGTCCCCGTACACCCGCCACCTGAGCGGTGGGTCCAGGTCGAGATTGCCCTGCTCCAGGAAGATCCGCTGGGCGGTCTCGACCCGGCTCACGTCACTGTGCGCCGCCTCCTGCCGCATCGCCCACACCCGGGCGTCCAGGAAGGCGTGCAGATACCTCGTCTGGTCGCCGCCGTCGGCGGGGGTGCCGGCCCCTTCGCGGGCCCGGTCCCGGATGCCGCCGAAGCTCAGGGCGTCGGTGCCGGGGCCGTGCATGACCATCGCGTCGTAGTACACGAACTGGCCGAGCGTGCCGAGGCCGTCCTTCTTGGCGCGCGCGACCGCGGGACCGAAGTAGCCGCGGTCCCGCTCGTCCCGCTGTGCCGCGCGGAACCGCGAGGTCTTCGCCGCCTGCCGCCAGGCCGCGGGGAAGCCCGGGTCCAGCCCGTCGTGCGAGCCGGTGCCGTCCACCGCGCGCAGGGCGGGCAGATAGGGGGCCAGGGGATTGCCCGGGACCCGGTCCGTGTAGAGCTCGACCAGCGCCAGCATGTCGCTCGTACCGGAGCAGAAACCGATGATGCCGGCGGTGTAGCCGCGGCCGTCCCCGATGTCCTCGATGTAGGCGTACTGCGCCTCCCAGTCCAGCGAGGAGTTCTCCGCGCTGGACACCAGGCGCATCGCGAGGTCCTTCTTGACCGGGTCGTCGAGCCCGGCCGGGTCCGCGGCCTCGGCGGACGACCACCCGGAGCTCAGCACTCCGGCTCCGAGGGCGGCCAGCAGGGTGCGGCGGGCGGAAGATCTGGACAGGAAGGCCACGTTGGCTCCAAGTGGGGCGCTGTGAACGGGTGTTGAGGGTCGCGCGGCAACTTGGGAATGCCGTGAGGGCGCGATGGCAGGTCACTGTGAAGCCGGTTCACGGTCTGTCGATCACCTGGCAGGCGCGAGGGGCGGGAAGCCGTCCGGAGAAGTAGGAGCGCGGCGGGACGCCCATCAGGGTGCGGAAGTCGGACGTCATGTGCGACTGGTCGTAGTACCCGGTGACGGCGGCCAGTTCGGCCGAGGCCAGCTCGGTGGCACGGGCGAGCACCGCACGGACGCGGTCGATGCGGGCGTAGTGCTTGGGCGAGAGCCCGACGCCCTCACTGAACAGGTTCCGCAACTGGCGCTCGCTGACGGCGAGTTCACGGGCCACCTCGCCGACCGGACGGGGTGTGCGGCCCGGGCGGACGGACAGTGCGGCGACCGCGGCCCGCAGAAGTTCGGCGCGCGCCCCGGCGGCTGCGGTGGGCAGCCGGTCCGGGAGGACGTCCGCGAGCCGGGCGGCGAGGTCCTCGGGCTCCAGCCGCCCGAGCTCGTACGCCAGCCGCCGCGCGGCCGGGCCCGGCAGCGCGCCCAGCGGCACGATCCGTCCGACCAGATCGACCGCGGGGACGCCCAGCAGCGGCCGGGTCGTGCCGGGGGCGAGCCGTACCTCCACGCAGGACACCTCCCTCTTGCTCTCGTGGTAGGTGGCGCGCACCCGGGGCCCCGCCACCAGCAGGGTGGGCCGGCCGCGCGCCTCCCTGCGGACGATCACCTTGGTCGTGGGGTCCGGCAGCCGGACGAACGGCTCCCGGGGATCCGCCGCCACGGCCGGGGCCCCGATCCCGGCGATCCACGGACCCAGTGGGTCGGAGGCGCGCGGGGCTCGCTCGGAAACGGAGTCGGTCACGCCTCCACGGTAAGCGTGGCGCCGGGCTGTCCGGTCGCGCGAAACGTGCCGGAATTTCCTATCGGCCGGGGCGGTGCCGCGCCCACCGTGGAGCCCATGATCCTGGTCACGGGTGCCACGGGCACCATCGGAAGCGATGTCGTACGACGGTTGGTGGAGCGCGGCGAGAAGGTGCGCGCGCTCACGCGGGACCCGGGGCGGGCCGAGCTGCCGCCGGGAGTGGAGGCGGTCCGCGGGCACCACCGCGCCCCCGGCTCCGTGGCATCGGCCATGGCGGGTGCCGACGCCGCCTTCCTCGTGGGTGTCTTCGGACCGGAGGACGCCGACAGCGACCGAAGGATGGTGGAGGCGGCCCGGGCGGCGGGGGTGCGGCGCGTGGTGAAGCTCTCCGCGATCAGCGCGGGGGACCCGAGGACGGGTCTGGGCGGCGTCGCGCACGGCCACGGCGAGGATGCGGTCCGGGGGAGCGGCCTGGAGTGGGTGATCCTGCGGCCGTCGGCCTTCGCGTCCAACACGTCGAGCTGGGCGGGGGCGCTCCGCTCGGGTGAGCCGGTGCCGAACATGCTGGGCTCGGGCCGGCAGGGGGTCGTCGACCCGCGGGACGTCGCCGAGATCGCCGTCGCGGCGCTGGTCGGGGCGGGGCACACGGGGCGGACGTACGCCCTGACCGGCCCCGAGACGCTCAGCCCCCGGGACCAGGCGGCCGTGCTGGGGGAGGTGCTGGGCCGTCGGGTGGAACTGCGGGACCTGACCCCGCCCCAGACGCGCGAGCTGCTGGTGGCCTCCGGCTGGAGCGAGGAGTCGGCGGCGGGGATGCTGCGGAGCGTCCGGTTCGTGGCCGAGGGAGGGAACGCGGTGGTCACCGGGGACGTGGCGGAGGTGCTGGGCCGTCCGGCGCGGACGTACCGGGAGTGGGTGCGGGACCACACGGGGGTGTTCGGCGCAGGGTGAGGGGTCGCGGCCGGGGGTGGGCTGTGGGGGCTGGCGCGCAGTTCCCCGCGCCCCTGCGGGGCCCGGCTGAGGCCGACAATGACTGCACCCACCCCAGGGGCGCGGGGAACTGCGTGACCGGCCACGACGCGCCCGCGGCCGCCTGACGGCAGGTCGAGGCACCTCCTCGGGCGCACTGCGACGCCGGGTGGGAACCGGAACCGGCGGCCTGACCTACAGCAGGCTCGGATCCGTGGCCAGGCCCTTCAGGACCTCGCCCGCGTGCGCGACCAGGCGCCGCTCCTTGAGATCCATCAGACCGCCGACCGCGGTGATCTCGGCGGCCACGGTGCCGTCCTTCTTGCGGATCGTCTGCCGGATCCGGAACGTCTTGCCCTCGCCCCACTCGAACGCGCAGGTCACCTCCACCTCGTCACCGGCCAGGAGCTCCCGCAGATAGCGGATGGTGGTCTCCAGCGCCACCGGTCCCACCCCGCTGCCGATGAGCTCGGACTGGGTGATCCCGGCGGCCCTGAGCAGCGACCAGCGGGCGTGCTCCGCGTAGTTGAGGTACACGCTCTGGTTGAGGTGGCCCTGTACGTCCGTCTCGTACCCGCGGACGGTCACCGGCACGGAAAACGGCTCGCTCACGTCAATCCCCTCTCGCACCACGGCAGTTGCTGCACCCGATCCTGACATGCGCCCCCTACACCCGGCGCGGCGAGGCCAGCAGGTACCGGGCCCTGGTCCGCGGCTGCGTGTACTCACCGGCCTGCCAGCCGGCCCGCTCCAGGGTGATCGCGCAGGCCCGCAGGGTCTCGCCGTCCGGTGCGTGCACGGCCACCGCCTCGGGCTGCGGGGTCGCGCGCACCCGGTAGCCGGACGAGCCCCCCGCTTCCGGTGTGTGCCCGGCCGCCTCCAGCGCCAGCGCGGCCGCCTGCACCAGATGCGCGCGCTCCCAGCCGCAGGGCCGGTCGGTGGCCCCGTCGGGGTTGGTCATCCGGCGCAGCTCCAGCAGCCCCTGCCAGGCGCTGTGCACCTCGCGCGTCCGGGCCGGTCCGGTGTCCGCGGGCTCCTCGGTGCCGCCGATGTGCGCGGAGAACACGTCGGCGGCCGGGGCCTCGGCCTGCGCGGGCGCCTCCTCGACCGTCTCCCGTACGCGGTGTCCGGCCGGTGTCAGGAAGTGGTCATGGGGCGGTCTCGGATGGCGGAAGGCCAGCCCGCGCCTCACCAGCGCGTCCAGTTGCGCCTCGGTGCCCCGCAGCCGCCCGGTGACCGGGTCGGCGGCGTCGATGACACGCCGCTGCGCGGCGGTGGGCGGTCGCGACACGGCGTGCTCCTTCCGGGCGAGGGGCCGTACGACGGCCGTACGGATCACCGGCCCCCTCCGCTTTTGAAGGCTACGACGGGGGTCTGACATTCCACCCGGCGATCACCGGCCGCCCGTGCTCGGTGCCCAGTCGGCACAGCGTCCCCGTGGCCAACTGGAACAGCGCCCCGGCCGAGGCGGGCAGCCCGAGCCGCCGGGCGGTGAGCACCCGCAGGAAATGACCGTGCGCCACCAGGACCACGCACCCCTCGGTGTTCGCGTGCGCCGCGTCCACCTTGGCCAGCACGCGGTCGGCCCGCTCGCCGACCTGCTCCGGACTCTCCCCGGGGTGCTCGGGCGGGCCGGGCGCCACCCCGTCCGTGAACAGGAACCAGTCCGGACGCTCCCGCTGGATCTCGACGGTGGTGACGCCCTCGTAGCCGCCGTAGTCCCACTCGCGCAGATCCACGTCGACCCGCAGGTCGTGCAGCCCGATGAGCTCCGCGGTCTCCCGGGCCCGCTGGAGGGGGCTGACGAAGGCGGCGCCGATGCGGTGGGAGCGGATCAGCGGCACCAGGCGGCGCGCCTCCTCCCGGCCGCGCTCGGTCAGCGGTACGTCCGTCACGCCGGTGTGCCGCCCGGACCGCGACCACTCGGTCTCACCGTGCCGCACCAGAAAGAGATCACCCACGCGCCCGACCTTTCCCGCTCGCCTCCCAGCACCGTCCCACAGGGACCCGGTGCCGCGCAGGACGGATTGGGCCGGACGGCCCGGGCCGGACGCGGCGGGAAGGGCCGCCCGCCCCGAGGGACCGACCCCCCGTGCCGGGTGGGCCGGACGGATCCCTCCCTCAGACCCCCGGCAACCCCTGCACCGACTGGGCGAGTTGGCCCACCGCCACCACCAGCGGGGTCACCGGCTGCACGAACTCGTTGAGGCGGTCGAGGGCGCGGCGCAGGACCGTCGGCTGGGGTTCGGGTTCCTCGAGTTCCTCGCGGAGGCGGCGCAGCTCCCTGGTGGTGGCGTCGGGGTCGGCCAGGGCCGCCCGGTGCTCCGCCAGCAACCGCTCGACGAGCGCGAGGAGTTCGGCCGTGCGCTCGGCGTCCTGCGGCTGGAAGGAGACCGAGCCGGAGAAGGCCTGCGCGCGGTGCCCCACGGCCTGGTTGCCGACGTGGTGGGTGCCGCCGCTGATCATGACGCCGTTGTTGACCGGAGGGTCCTGGCGTCCGTCGTCGTTGCCCGTCATGAGGATCTCCTGCTCACCGAAACCGACTGTCCGCGCTACTTGCCGGAGCCACCGACGGCACCCGTGGCCGCCGCCCCGGGCTGCCCGGAGACGTTCTGCGTGGCGGTCGAGCCGGAACCGATCGCCTGGTTGCCGATGATGCTCGTCCCGCCCTGCTGGATGAGCCCCTGGTTGAGGATGGTCTGCTGCTGGGCGCGGAAGTCGGTGATGTCGTAGCCGCGCGCGTCGAGGAACTCGCGGATCGCGGCGAGGGTGTGCCGCTCCACCAGGGAGGTGATCCGGGTGGCGTCCACGACCTGGAAGTAGTTGTGGTAGTCCGGGCTCAGCGCCAGCTCCCGGACGCTCACGCGGGCGCCGAAGTCGTAGACCGGGTCCTGCTCCAGGGCCTTGAGCTCGTCCACCATCCGTCTGCTGTGCCGCTCGTCGAAGCGGGCCTGCCGCAGGGCCCGCGTCGGCGCCGCGTAGAAGGCCTTCCCGGTGCGGGGGACGGCGTCCAGCAGCAGTCCGCGCCGCGCCGCGGGGGTAAGGGGCCCGCGCAGCCGGTCCACGACGTGGTAGTCGGCGCGCACCGGACCGAGCACGTGGTTGCTGCAGTGCAGATGGAGCGTCCGTCCCGTGGTCGAGAAGTGCAGGAACACGCTCGGCACGACGTCCCCGCCCCACAGCGGCACATGGACCGCGAGGTAGTGGCGGACCGCCCCGGTGGGACGCTCCGTGATCCGCTCGACCTCCTCGGCCGACAGCCGTGCGGACGGGGTGAGGCTCCGGACCCCGATGAACCGCTCGTCGTCGCCGATGCTGGTGCCGCTCACGAAGACGCGGTCCTCGACGACGAGGGAGGCGAGGGACTCGGCGAGGTCCGCCGCCGTCCCGTCCTGCGTGCCGCGCGTGGCGGTCGCCCGCAGTCGCGCGCGTACCTGGTCGACCAGCTCGGTGACGGTGAAGGCCTCCGGCCCCACGGGGCGCGCGACCCTGCCCATGGGGTCCCCGGCGGGCAGCAGCGGCACGGCGATCGACCACTGCGCGGCGGCCTTGGCGTAACCGACGAAGGGCGTGTACCCGCTGTACACCGTGACGTTCCCGTCCTGCGCCGCCCGGATGGCGGCCAGCCGCTCCGCCATCCACTTGCGCCGCGGCACGGTCGGCCGCGGCTGCCGGGCGAAGGCCTCGCGCGTCATGGTGGTGCGCAGCAGCCGGTCGACGTCGAGGTCGTGGCGTACGACGGTGACGTAGGCGAACGCCGCCGTGGCGAGGGACAGCAGCGCGGCCGGGACTCCGGCCAGATAGGCGCCCAGCAGCCAGCTCACGAAGCCGGGGGCGGGCAGTGCCGAGACGAGGACGCCGAAGGCGAAGGCGACCAGCACCGTGACGCCCGTGGTGATCGCGGCGCCCACCAGCACCCTGTTCTCGGGCTGGTGGCGGCCCCGGGTGGCCCGGCTCGGCCGTCCGCCGGCCCACTGGCTCGCCGACAGGAACACCGTGACGAACACCAGCCACAGGGGCGCGAACACCGCCAGGACGGCGAAGGCCGAGGTCAGCCGCAGATCGCGGCGCCGGCGCATGTCCTGGGCGGTCAGACAGTGCCGCACGACCATGACCAGGTCGACGTCGGGCGAGGGCGCCACGGCGCCGGCCTCGTCGGCCAGGAGGTCCTCCACCACCCGCTCGGCGAAGCCCTCGTCCGTGTAGGCCGCGGCGCACAGATACCGGGTGACGTCACCCGGCGCGCTCCCGACCGGCATGTGGACCGGCGCGGTCGTCATGCCGAGCCCTCCTTCTCTCCAGCGGCGGAGCGGCGCCGTGAGGGCGCCGACGGAGCTCCCGGACCAGGCCCGGCGCGGCCCGCCGGTCAGGAGCACGAGCAGTGCGCCCGCCACCAGGCCGAACAGCAGGCCGCTGGGCAGCAGGTAGTCCAGCATCAGGTCGGCCGGCGCCAGCCGGACCTCGGGGACGAAGGCCGTGTGCAGGCCCCACCACACGAGGTTGGACGCCACCGAGACGATCGCGCCCGCGATCAGACAGCGCAGCAGGCCCGGCCTGCCGCGGGCCGACATCCGCCACACGAGGAGGGCGAGGACAGCGATCAGGAACAGGACGGCGAGGTCGTTCACGACCAGTCCGGCCGTGGTGCCGTACCGGGCGTCCGAGGTGTCCCAGGCGGGGACGAACGCGGCTTCGAGGAGTCGGCGCAGGGTCTTGCTGTCGGACCCCTCGATGTAGAACTTCCGCTCGTAGAGGTCCCACACCGGCCCCTGTGCCCAGGGACTGCCGATGAAGCCGACGCTCAGGACGAGCAGGACGAGCCGGACCCGTAAGCCCGAGGGCGCCTGCGCGGCACGGCGACGAGACGAGAACACCCGGGATCCCCCCATCCCTTGGCCCTGCGGATCAGTGGCCGCACTCTATGGCATCCCCGCTCTCCTCGAACGTGAATCCCGTCAACACCACCCGCTACTGCCGGTATCCGCTCAGGAACCGGCCGATCCGGCCGATCGCCGCCTCCAGGTCCTGCGCGTGCGGCAGCGTCAGGATGCGGAAGTGGTCGGGTGTCGGCCAGTTGAAGCCGGTGCCCTGGACGACCTGGATCTTCTCCCGCAGCAACAGGTCCAGGACGAACTTCTCGTCGTCGTGGATCTTGTGGACCTTGGGGTCGAGGCGCGGGAAGGCGTACAGCGAGCCCTTCGGCTTCACGCAGGAGACGCCGGGGATCTCGTTGAGCTTCTCCCAGGCCACCGTGCGCTGCTCGTACAACCGGCCGCCGGGCGCGGTCAGTTCGTGGATGGACTGGCGGCCGCCGAGCGCGGCCTGGATGGCGTACTGCGCCGGGGCGTTGGCGCACAGCCGCATGGAGGCCAGCATGGTCAGGCCCTCCAGGTAGTTCCTGGCGTGCTGCCGGGGCCCGGTGACGACCAGCCAGCCCGAGCGGAAGCCGGCCACCCGGTACGTCTTGGACAGCCCGCAGAAGGTGAGCACGACCAGGTCGGGGGCGAGCGCGGCGACCGAGTGGTGCACCGCGTCGTCGTAGAGGATCTGGTCGTAGATCTCGTCGGCGAAGACCATCAGTCCGTGCCGGCGGGCGAGGTCGAGGATGCCCTCGATGACCTCCTTCGGGTAGACCGCGCCGGTGGGGTTGTTCGGGTTGATGATGACGACGGCCTTGGTGCGGTCGGTGATCTTCGACGCCATGTCGTCCAGGTCCGGGTACCAGTCGGCCTGTTCGTCGCAGAGGTAGTGGACCGCCTTGCCGCCGGCGAGCGTGGTGACCGCCGTCCAGAGGGGGAAGTCGGGGGCGGGGATGAGGATTTCGTCGCCGTCCTCGACCAACGCCTGTACGGCCATGGAGATCAGCTCGGAGATGCCGTTGCCGAGGAAGACGTCGTCGACGTCGACCTCGAGACCCAGGGTCTGGTAGCGCCCGGCCACGGCCCGGCGGGCGGAGAGGACGCCCCGTGAGTCGGTGTAGCCGTGCGCCTTGGGGAGCATCCGGATCATGTCCTGGAGGATCTCCTCCGGCGCCTCGAAGCCGAACAGCGCGGGGTTGCCGGTGTTGAGGCGCAGCACGCTGTGGCCCGCTTCCTCCAGTGCGTCGGCGTGCTCGATCACCGGACCGCGGATCTCGTAGCAGACCTCGCTGAGCTTGCTCGACTGCCGGAACTCCATGCGCTGCCGCCTCTCCGGTTTCCTGTGTTGCTTGGTTTTACCAAGTAGGAGCTTGGAAAGTCCAACGACTTGTCTAGACTGCGTCGCATGTCACCTCGCCGAAGCTACGACCAGTACTGTTCCGCGGCCCGCGCCCTCGACCTCGTCGGCGACCGCTGGACCCTGCTGATCGTCCGGGAACTGCTGTCAGGGCCGCGCCGCTACACGGACCTGCACGCCGACCTGCCCGGCGTGAGCACGGACGTACTCGCCTCACGGCTGAAGGACATGGAGCGCGACGGCCTGGCCACCCGCCGCAGGCTGCCCCCGCCCGGCGCGGCCTACGTCTACGAACTCACCCCGCGCGGACGTGAATTGCTGCCGGTGCTCCAGGCCCTCGGCACCTGGGGCGGACCCGAGCTCGGCGACCGGCGGCCCACCGACGCCGTGCGCGCCCACTGGTTCGCGCTGCCGCTGCTGCGCGCACTGGACGGCGAGGGACTCGTCGAAGTGCGTTTGGAGGAAGGGGAGTTCCACCTGTACGTCGGTGGCGCACCGGACGGTCCGGCGTACGGCGACGGACCGGCCCCCCGTGAGCCCGACGCCCGTCTCGTCCTGGACGCGCGGACCTGCGAGGCGGTCAGCCGGGGAGAGTCGAGCCTGTCGGACGCGGTGCGGGACGGGCGGGTCGAGGTGACCGGGGACGGCACGATCGCCAAGGCACTGCGGGCGGGGTGAACGAAGAAGGCCCGCCGGAGCGGGCCTTCTCGATGAGCGGTCAGGCGCCCGGTGGCACCCGGGAGGGCCGCCCCGCACCACGGGTCAGCGCGTATCCGCCGACCCCCGCCAGCGCGGCGAGCACACCGCCGATCGCGGTCCACACCCACCGGTCGGACCACCAGCCCGAGGACCAGCCGTCCTCGGGCTCGATGGCGGACAGCACGGCGGACGAGTCCTGCGAACCGTCCTCCTGTGCCTCGGACTTCACGGCGATGCCCGGCACCAGCGGCTCGGCGAGCGAACCGTCCACCGCGGCCGACCCCCCGATGTCCTTGGAGTCGACCCGTACCTCGGTGCCGACCGGCAGACCCAGGTCGGCCGTGGTGAGACCGACGGCCGTCAGCCGGACGTAGTAGGTGCCCGGCAGCGGGTCGTTGGCCCAGGTCTCCGACCAGGCTCGGACCGTGCGCAGGGTGCAGGCCAGCTCCACCGAGGGGGCGTCCTGCGCGGCGGTGCGGGTCTGGGCGCCGTACTGGCAGGACTGACGGCGGCGCAGTCCGTCGTACACGTCGATCTGCCAGGTCTGCGCGGCGTGGGTGTCGGGCAGCTTCACCGTGGCCTCGACGGTGGGGCGCAGGCCGGCGTCCGCGGGGAACGACCAGTACAGGTAGTCGCCCGTGGAGCCGCTCGCCGTGGCGGTCTCGCCCTGCTCGATCTCGGTCGCCGTACGGAACGACGTGCCCGCCTGAGTGGGCGCGTCACCGTCCGCCGAGGCCGAATCCGTCGGCGTCGGCGAGGAGTCGGCCACGGCCGGCGCGGCGGCCAGGGCGAGCAGCAGCAGGGAAGCGCTCAACGCGCGTGTGATCCGCATCAGTTGGTCCTCCAGACCGCGACCCGCCAGCGTGACAGCCAGCCCCACAGCAGACCGGCGACGAAACCGGCGAGGATCAGCACACCGAGCAGCCACCAGCCGCGTCCGAGGCCGAAGGAGGCCACGTCGCTCGCCTGCGACGGCCCGTCCACGACGTCGACCGTCAGCTCGAGCGGCAGACCCGGGGTGGTCTTCACCCCGGCGGCCGCCGAGAAGGAGTTGGTGACCTGGAGGCACACGGTCTCGGCCGGGGCGTCCTCGTCGTCGCTCTCCGCCTTCGGGTACCTGAGCCCTGTGGAGATCACGTCCGTACGGCCGTTGCCCGCCGCCTCGCCGCGCACGATCTCCCGGCCGTGCACGGTGACCGCCCGCAGCAGCACCCCGTACGAGGGGTTCACGGCCCGGTCGGCCCCCACGCTCACCGAGGCCCGCAGCTCCTGGCCGGGGTCGACGTCCACCCGGTACCAGCGCTGCCGGGCGAACTCCTCGCGGTCGGTGTACAGCCCGGACTTCAGCGTGGGCGCCGCGGCACAGGTGCCGGCGCCCTCGGTGGCCACCGGGGTCACCACCGGGTCGGCCGCGCGGTCCACCAACTGGTTGACCTTGTCGGTGAGTTCGTCGGCGTGCTCGACCGAGGTGTAGGTCCCGCCGGTCGCCTCCGCGATGCAGCTCAACTGCTGCCGCATCTTGGTGTTCGGGACCAGACCGAGGGTGTCGATGGTCAGCCCGATGCCCTTGGCGGCAATCTCGCGGGCCACCTCGCACGGGTCCAGCGGGGCGCAGGTGTCCTCGCCGTCGCTGATCAGCACGATCCGCTTGGAGGAGGCGCTGTCGGTGAAGTCACCGGCGGACTTCAGCAGGGCGGGCCCGATCGGAGTCCAGCCGGTGGGCGAGAGGGTCGCCACCTGTGTCTTGGCCTCGGTGCGGTCCAGCGTGCTGACCGGGTAGAGCTGCGCGGTGTCCTTGCAGCCCGTCTTCTGGTTGTCGCCGGGGTAGTTGGCGCCGAGGGTCCGGATGCCGAGCTGGACCTCCTCGGGCGTCGCGTCCAGCACCTCGTTGAAGGCCCGCTTCGCCGCCGCCATCCGGGTGCCGCCGTCGATGTCCGCCGTCCGCATCGAGCCGCTCACGTCGAGGACGAGGTCGACCTGCGGGGCGGTGCCGCTCGTGGGTTCACCGGCGACCGCCGCGACCGGGAAGACGATCCCGGCCGTCAGGGCGGCGAGCAGAGCGCACACTCCCGCCGCCGGCCGTTTTCTTGTGATCATCGCCGGATCCTATTGATCAGGTGCGCCGGGCTCCAAAACGGCCGCTCACCGGGCTCCTCTTCGGCCGCTCAGCCAGCCCCGAGCCGGTCGCTCCGTCGAGCTTCGAAACGGCCGCCCCTCCGTCCGAAACGGCCGCTCAGACAAGGGGGTTGGGCAGCGAGGTCCACTGGTCGCCCGGAGTCCCCGGCGACAGCCGCATCAGCGTCAACGCCTTCGCGGGCAGCGGCTGTTCGAGCAGCGCGACCAGATCGGGGGTGCGCGGCAGCTCCCGTACGGCCGACTCCAGCGCCCCGCGCAACGCCGGCGCCGAACCCGCCGTGGCCGCGAGGGCCCCGGCCACCAGGGAGCCGAACAGCTTGCGCCGCAGGGTCGTCTCGTCGTCGGTGACGACCCGCCCGGACAGTGCCGGGGCCGGGATGCCGTGCCGGGCCAGCCTGGCCGGGCTGATCCGGATGTCGGCGAGGTCCCGGTAGACCAGCCGGAGGGGCGCTCCCGACTCGGACAGGACCACGAGGAGGTTCTGCCCGTGTGCCTCCAGGGCGACGCCGAGCTCCAGGAGCCGCAGCCCGGCCGTGAGGGCGAGCCGGGCGAACTCGGCCAGCCACACCGGGGATCCGGGCAGCCCGGTGGTGGCGAGGGCCGCCACGGGCAGGACCCGGTCGCCGTACACCTGGGGGGACTCGCGCAACACGGCCGCCAGGTCGGGGGAGTCGGCCGTCGCCGCCCCCAGGGTGCGGGTGAAGTGCAGGAGCCCGTCCATCCGTTCCGCCAGGGTCTCCGCGAACTCCGAGAGGGTCGCCGACACGCTGATCGAGTAGACGGAGATGTCCCGCACCGACGAGGTCAGCCGGGCGCTGAGCGCGGTCTTCACATGCGGTCCGCCGGCCACCGCGAGGGTGCGCAGCGACATCAGCGGGTGGGCGCCGACTCCTTCGGGGACGGCCCGCTTCAGTACGTGTTCCGCCTGCCACGGATGCACGGGCAGCAACAGCCGTCCCCCGTCCCGCATCTCCGTCGGCCAGTCGCCCGTCACCAGGCACTCCTCGACCGGCACGGGGACCGACCCCAGGGGCACCAGCGGCCGGTGCTCGGGCGCGTAGGCCAGTTGCTCGGCCACCGAGAAGCCGGGCCGGGAACGGCAGTTGGGGTGGTAGGGGTGCCCGTCCACGATCCGCTGCTCCCACTCCCAGTCGTGCGTCGGCCACCCCTGCGCGCGGGTCGGCTGCCCTGCCCTGGACAGCGCCAACGACGCCACGCTGTCCGCGAGTTCGGCCGCGAAGTCCGCGCCGTGCGGGACGCCGAGAGCGGTCATCAGGCGCGCCGGATCGTCGTGGGCGACCTCGTCGAGCCGTACGACGGTGACCCGGGCGGCGGTGGCGAACGGGTCCGGGTGCGGGCCGTGCAGCCGGCGGCCGTCCGCGAGGCGCAGGGTCAGGCCCTCCCGGCCGGTCTCCCGCGCCGCGACCCAGGGCAGCGGCTCGTGCGTGAGCCCGCGCCACAGCCGGGACAAAACGGCCGCGCGGGCGCCGGGCAGCTCGGCGGCGTACCGCGCCACCAGGTCGGGGCGCAGGACGGCCAGCTCTTCGGCGAACCGGGCCTCGGCGGCGCGGGGACGGTGCACGGGTGGACTCCCTCGGGTACGACTGGTGTCACAGCGGGTCGGTCACGGCAGACATACTGATCGTCATCGCCCCAGATGAACCGTAGAGAACGAGTGAACCGCGTGGATCTCCTGCCCCCGCCGGCCGGCACCGACGTCGCACCCCGCGCCGACGCGTACGCGGCGGCGCCCCTGCTGAACTGCCTGCTGCGCGAGGTGGCCGTGCCCCTTGCGGGACCCGGCGAGCGCCACGTGTACCGGCTGCCCGGCGGGCGCCTGCTCAGGGTGCGGGGCGAGCGGCGGCCCGCCGAGCCCGAGGTGCGCACGGCGGAGGGGTGGCGACGCATCGGGCACACCGAGCTCGTGAAGCTCGTCGCCGAGGAACTGACCCGGCACACCGGCGTGTCCAACCATGAACTGCCCGCCGAGATGATCGACAGCCGGGACGCGGTGGCCGCCCTGCTCACGGCCCGCGACCGGGTGACGGCCCCCGGCGACCCGTATCTGCGCTCCGAGCAGTCCCTGGTCACCGGTCACCCCCACCACCCGGCGCCCAAGGCCCGTGGCGGCGGCCCGGCCGCCGCCTGGCTGCCGTACGCCCCCGAGGCCCATGCCCGCTTCCCGCTGGTCCTGCTCGGGGTGCGTGAGGACGCCGTCGTCGAGGAGGGCGACACCACCGCCCTGGACGCGCTCGGCGAGGCCCCGCCCGGCTACCGGCTGCTGCCCGCGCACCCCTGGCAGCTTGCCCTCGTGAGCTGCCAGGAGGCCTTCGCGGACGGCCGCCTGGTCCGGCTCGGCACGACCGCCTTCGACACCTGGCCCACGGCCGCGATCCGCACGGTGTACGCCCCCTCCCGGGACCTCTTCCTCAAGTTCAGCCTGGACGTCCGCATCACCAACGACATCCGGCGGCTCTGGCGCCACGACCTGCTCAAACTCCGCCGTACGGACGAGGCCGTCACGAGCGCCTTCTCCGCGATGCCCGGCCGTGCCGCCTGGCTGAGCGACCGCGGCCACCGCACCGCCGACTTCGCCTTCGAGGAACTCGCCGTACTGGTCCGTGACGGCCTGCGCGGGCATGTGATGCCCGGGGCGACCCCGCTGCTCGCCGCGGCCCTCGTGGAGGGCTTCGAGGGCAGTCCGCTCGACACCGTCGAGGACCCGGCCGCCTGGTGGGAGGCGTACCTGGGCGCGGTCGTCCCGCCCGCCCTCGCGGCCTTCGCCGACCACGGCGTCGTACTGGAGGCGCACCTGCAGAACACCCTGGTCGCCGTGGACGCCGACGGCATGCCCGTGCAGGCGCTGTTCCGGGACGCGGAGGGCGTGAAGCTGCTGTCGGACGTGCCGCGCGCGGCCGGGTGGGAACGGCTGGTGTACTGCCTGGTCGTGAACCACCTGTGCGAGGTCGCCGCGGCCCTCGCCGCACGCCGGCCCGGCTTCGACCCCTGGCCCGCCGCCCGCCGCGAACTGTCCCGCCACGAGCTCCCCGAGGCCGCCGCCCTGCTCACCGCGCCCACGCTGCCCGGCAAGACGAACCTGCTGCTGAGGTGGACGGGGGCGGACGGGGCGGACGCCCGCTACCTGCCGCTGCCCAACCCGCTGGCGGTGGCCGGGGCTGAACTACCCTGACCGGTGTGCTGCGCGAAGTGACTGCTGTTCGATACGTGACCCCGCTGCGGTCCGGCGGCTCCGTCCCCGCTGTCGTCGAGGCCGACGACCTGGGGACGTACGTCGTGAAGTTCACCGGCTCCGCCCAGGGGCGAAAGGCGCTGGTCGCCGAGGTGATCGTCGGTGAGCTGGCGCGGGCGCTGGGACTGCGCTTCCCCGAACTGGTCCTGGTGCGCTTCGACCCGGCGATCGCCGACAGCGAGCCGCACCAGGAGGTGCGGGATCTGCACACGGCGAGCGCCGGGGTGAACCTCGGCATGGACTACCTCCCGGGCGCCAGGGACTTCACCCCCGAGGTCGCCCGGCACTGCCGCGTCGATCCGCTGGAGGCGGGCCGCGTGGTCTGGCTCGACGCGCTGACCGTGAACGTCGACCGCACCGTGCACAGCTCCAACCTGATGGTCTGGCCGACGCTCGGCGTCGCACCCCCGCGGCTGTGGCTGATCGACCACGGCGCGGCCCTCGTCTTCCACCACCGCTGGGACGGCTCGGAGCCCGCCAGGCGCTACGACTTCCGCCACCACGCCCTCGGCGCCTACGGCCCCGACGTACGGGCCGCCGACGCCGAACTGGCGCCGAAAGTGACGCGCGAGCTGCTGCGGGAGATCGTCGCCGAGGTGCCGGACGCCTGGCTGACGGACTTCGCCACGCCCGCCGAGATGCGCGAGGCGTACGTCGACTACCTGCACGCGCGCGTGCGGGCCTCCGCCGACTGGCTCCCCACCGACTTCCCCAGCCGGGAGGAGCTCGCCGCCGAGGAGGCCCAGCGGGCGGCGCGGACGGAACAAGGACGGCCGAACTGGCTCAAGCGGGTCCCCGACCTGCACGGCAGACCGGCCGCGGAACAGGATTGGTCGGTGCACCTCGGATGAGTCCCGTCGTACAGATCGAGTACTGCACCCAGTGCCGCTGGCTGCCCCGCGCGGCCTGGCTGGCGCAGGAGCTGCTCACCACCTTCGAGGCGGAGCTGGGTGAGCTGTCCCTCAAGCCGGGCACGGGCGGTGTGTTCGTCGTCCGCGTCGACGGCGAGGTCGTCTGGGACCGGCGCGAGCAGGGCTTCCCGGAGCCCACGGCGGTGAAGCGGGCCGTACGCGACCGAGTGGCCCCGGGGAAGCCCCTGGGCCACTCGGACAAGGCCGCTCCGGAGGACGTCAGCCCTTGAGCTGCTCGTACGCCGGCAGCGTCAGGAAGTCGGCGTAGTCCTCGTCGAGGGAGACCTGGAGCAGCAGGTCGTGGGCCTGCTGCCAGTGGCCGGCCGCGAAGGCCTCCTCGCCGAGCTCCCGGCGGATGCTGTCGAGCTCCTCGGCGGCGACCTTGCGGGCCAGCTCCGGAGTGGCCTTCTCGCCGTTCTCGAACTCGACGCCCGCGTTGATCCACTGCCAGATCTGCGAGCGGGAGATCTCGGCGGTGGCCGCGTCCTCCATGAGGTTGAAGATGGCCACCGCGCCGAGCCCGCGCAGCCACGCCTCGATGTACCGGATGCCGACCTGGACGGCGTTGACCAGACCGTTGTACGTGGGCCTGGCCTCCAGCGAGTCGACGGCGATCAGGTCGGCGGCCTCGACGTGCACGTCCTCGCGCAGCCGGTCCTTCTGGTTCGGCCTGTCGCCGAGGACCTTGTCGAAGGACTCCATGGCGATCGGGACCAGGTCGGGGTGGGCGACCCAGGAGCCGTCGAAACCGTCGTTCGCCTCGCGGTCCTTGTCGGCGCGGACCTTCTCGAAGGCGACCTTGTTGACCTCGGCGTCCCGGCGCGAGGGGATGAAGGCCGCCATGCCGCCGATCGCGTGCGCGCCGCGCTTGTGGCAGGTGCGGACGAGGAGTTCGGTGTAGGCGCGCATGAACGGGGCCGTCATCGTGACCGCGTTGCGGTCCGGCAGGACGAACTTCGCGCCGCCGTCACGGAAGTTCTTGACGATGGAGAACAGGTAGTCCCAGCGGCCCGCGTTCAACCCGGAGGCGTGGTCGCGGAGTTCGTAGAGGATCTCCTCCATCTCGTACGCCGCGGTGATGGTCTCGATCAGGACGGTCGCGCGGACGGTGCCCTGCGGGATGCCGCAGTACTCCTGGGCGAAGACGAAGACGTCGTTCCACAGGCGCGCCTCGAGGTGCGACTCGGTCTTCGGGAGGTAGAAGTACGGGCCCTTGCCGAGGTCGAGCAGCCGCTGGGCGTTGTGGAAGAAGTACAGGCCGAAGTCGACGAGTGCGCCGGGGACCTGCGTGCCGTCCGCGTCGACCAGGTGCCGTTCGTTCAGGTGCCAGCCGCGCGGGCGCATGACGACGGTGGCGAGCTCCTCGGCGGCCTTGAGCGCGTACGACTTGCCCGACCTCTCGTCCGTGAAGTCGATGTTCCGGGTGTACGCGTCGGCCAGGTTGACCTGCCCGAGGACGACGTTCTCCCAGGTCGGCGCCGAGGCGTCCTCGAAGTCCGCGAGCCACACCCGGGCGCCGGAGTTCAGGGCGTTGACGGTCATCTTGCGGTCGGTGGGACCGGTGATCTCGACCCGGCGGTCGTCCAGGGCCGCGGGGGAGGGGGCCACCTTCCAGGAGTCGTCCGCGCGGATCGCGGCGGTCTCCGGGAGGAAGTCGAGCGTGGAGGTGCGGGCGATCTCGGCGCGGCGCTCGGCGCGGCGGGCGAGGAGCTCGTCACGCCGGGGCGTGAACCGGCGGTGCAGCTCGGCCACGAAGGCGAGGGCCGCCTCGGTCAGGACCTCGTCCTGCCGCGGCAGGGGCTCGGCGTCGACGATGGCCAGCGGGGACGGCGCTGGTGCGGACATGAGCGGTCACTTCCTTCAGCGGTGGCACCGGGTGCCAGTCGAACCGGGTACGCGAGCGGCGCCCCTGGCAGCGGGAGGGCGCTTCTGAACAGTGGATACTAGTTTCCTCATTGTGGAAGTTCAATGGTTTGTTGATGTCGAGATTCTCCGCGTCGAGCAAGGGTGGCGCTGCGTGCCACCCCGTTCACTCAAGGTGCGCCAGATCCTCCGGCGTGTCGATGTCGTACGACTCGGACACGTCCGCGCACTCCACGAGGGCGAGGACGCGCCGGTGCTCCTCCAGATAGGCGCGTGCCCCCCGGTCGCCGGTCGCAGTCGCCGCGATCCCGGCCCAGTGCGCGGCACCGAAGAGGACGGGATGGCCGCGGACGCCGTCGTAGGCGGCCGAGACGAGCGAGGTCTCGTCCTCGTACGCGGCGAGCACCCGGCGCACGGCCTCCGCCCCGATACCGGGCTGGTCGACGAGCGAGACCAGCGCGGCCCGCGCCCCCGTCCCGTCGAGCGAGTCGAGCCCGGCCCGCAGCGACGACCCCATCCCGTCCGCCCACTCCGGGTTCTCCACCAGCACACAGTCACCGAGCTCGGCCCGCTCCCGTACGACCGCCGCGGCCGCCCCCAGCACCACGTGCACCCGGGTGCAGCCGGCCGCGCGCAGGACGCCGACCGCGTGTTCGACGAGCGGGCGGCCCCGGTGTGCGAGCAGGGCCTTGGGCCGCCCGCCGAGCCGGCGCCCGCCGCCCGCGGCCAGAACTACTCCGGCGACCTGCTGTTCGTTCTCCGTCATGCGTCCTGCATACCTGACGCGCCGGCGTGCGCCGGGTTTCCACGGGCTGAATTTCGGTCCGTACGGTGGCGCGCGGCGTCCCGTGTGGCGTTTACTGACCCGCGTCCCTCGGGGCCTTGGCGCCGGGGCGCACGAAGGAGCGCGAGGGGGAGAGCTGTGTTGCGGAGCTTGGGACAGAGGCCAGTGACCGGCAGCGACAACGATCCGAGAGTGGCGGAACTGCGGACCGCGGTGTCCCGGCTGCGCCGCGAACTCGCCGCGCATCCGGCCGAGTTCCCCGACCGGTGCATCGCCGAGGACGAACTCGCGGCGCTGGCCGCCATGACGATCGACGGCACACCCGAAGTGCCCCGGCTGCGAAGGTCGTTACTGCTGATCGCGGGGGCGATCGGGTCGGTGAGCGCGCTGTCCAGGGGCCTGACGGAGGTGCGGGACGCGGTGGAGCTGTTCGGGGAGCCGCGGCGCTAGGGGAACGAACCCCGGTACCCCCCGTGCGTGCGGTGCTCGAACTCCGGACAGATCCAGGTCTCCTGGACGAATTCCGTGAGGTCGTCCCAGACGTCGAAGTTGTTCCCCGGTCCCCGCTTGCCCTCGACCCGCAGATAGCGGTCCTTGATGTCCCGGAAACAGGCCAGCCCGGCCATCAGTCCGTTGCCGTAGGGGCTGTAGTCGGACCACGCGCACGCGATGCAGGCCTTCGTCCGGGCCGCCCGCGGCAGTTGGCGCCGGATGTCCTGCAACGCTGTCTCGAAGTCGTCCTGCCCCTCGGTGTTGCGGAACTCGTGCCCGTCGAGGAGCAGTTTGGTGGTCAGGGTCTCCGCGTCCAGGCCGCGGCGCGGGCCCACGGGGTCCCCGAGCCGGAGCGCACAGCGCAGCACCCTCGGCCGGACACCGCTGTCTCGAAGCGGACACCCCTGATCGTCGTACGGATCAGCTCGCGGCCGTCCGACTCGAAGACGACGTCCTCGGTGCCGTGCCGGTCGGTGTTACCGCCCCGGCCGGCGCTGTAGGGCCGTCACGCCGGGCTCTGCGTGGCCAGTGCCTCCGAGAGTTCCGCCGCCACCTGCTGCAGCACCGGCACGATCTTCTCGGTGGCCGCCTCGGTGACCCGCCCCGCCGGACCGGAGATCGAGATCGCCGCCGCGGTGGGGGAGTCGGGCACCGACACCGCCAGGCAGCGGACGCCGATCTCCTGTTCGTTGTCGTCGACCGCGTAGCCCTGGCCGCGCACGTCCTTCAGGGCCGCGAGGAAACCGTCCGGCGTGGTGATCGTCTTCTCGGTCGCGGCCGGCATGCCGGTCCGGGCGAGCAGGGCGCGCACCTCGTCGTCGGGGGTGTTGGCGAGCAGGGCCTTGCCCACACCGGTGGAGTGCGGCAGGACGCGCCGGCCGACCTCGGTGAACATCCGCATGGAGTGCTTCGACGGCACCTGGGCGACGTAGACGATCTCGTCCCCGTCGAGCAGGGCCATGTTGGCGGTCTCGCCGGTCTCCTCGACCAGGCGGGCGAGATACGGGCGGGCCCAGGTGCCGAGCAACCGGGAGGCCGACTCGCCGAGACGGATCAGGCGCGGGCCGAGGGCGTAGCGCCGGTTGGGCTGCTGGCGGACGTACCCGCAGGAGACGAGGGTCCGCATCAGGCGGTGGATGGTGGGCAGCGGCAGTCCGCTGCTAGCGGACAGTTCGCTCAGTCCGACCTCTCCGCCCGCGTCCGCCATCCGCTCCAGCAGATCGAAGGCGCGCTCGAGGGACTGGACCCCGCCGCCGGCGGACTTGGCGGAGTCGGTGGTGCTGGCGCTGGACGTCGGCACGGCGCGTTCCTTTCGGGGCTGCCTGACGGGTCTGGGCAGGAGGGCAGAAGCCTACCCGGCAGTCGGTTGACTCCCCGCTGGTGCATAGCTACGTTCTGCTTGCCGGAATTCTAATTCCGCCTTGTGGAAACGTCCAGAGTGTCGACGCGGGCAGTCCTGTGGGGGAGTGTGCCCTTGACGGCGTCCGACCGGGAGTGAAGACTTCTTCAACAGAAAGTTGAATTCCGTCACGCGGAAGTCAACGGCGGCAGAGAGGGGTCCGGGTGTCCGACACAGAACTGGTGCTGCGCTCGACGCGTGTCATCACGCCCGAGGGGACACGGCCCGCGTCGGTCGCGGTCGCCGACGGCACGATCACGGCCGTGTCGCCGTACGACGCCCCCGTGCCCCCGGGCGCCCGCCTGGAGGACCTCGGGGACGACGCCCTGCTGCCCGGCCTGGTCGACACCCACGTGCACGTCAACGACCCCGGCCGCACCGAGTGGGAGGGCTTCTGGACCGCCACCCGCGCGGCGGCGGCCGGCGGCATCACCACCCTCGTCGACATGCCACTCAACTCCCTCCCGCCCACGACGACGGTCGAGCACCTCCGTACGAAACAGGCGGTCGCCGCCGACAAGGCCCACATCGACGTCGGCTTCTGGGGCGGCGCCCTGCCCGACAACGTCAAGGACCTGCGCCCGTTGCACGAAGCGGGGGTCTTCGGGTTCAAGGCGTTCCTGTCGCCGTCCGGCGTGGAGGAGTTCCCGCATCTCGACCAGGACGGACTCGCCCGCTCCCTGGCCGAGATCGCCTCCTTCGGCGGGCTGCTGATCGTGCACGCCGAGGACCCGCACCACCTGGAGGCCGCCCCGCAGCAGGCCGGCCCCCGGTACGCGGACTTCCTGGCCTCGCGCCCGCGCGACGCCGAGGACACCGCGATCGCCCAACTCATCGACCAGGCCAAGCGCTTGGACGCCCGCGTGCACGTGCTGCACCTGTCGTCGAGCGACGCGCTGCCGCTGATCGCCCGGGCCAAGGCGGACGGTGTCCGGGTCACCGTGGAGACCTGCCCGCACTACCTCACCCTCACGGCCGAGGAAGTCCCGGACGGGGCGAGCGAGTTCAAGTGCTGCCCGCCCATCCGGGAGGCCGCCAACCAGGACCTGCTGTGGCAGGCGCTGGCCGACGGCACCATCGACTGCGTGGTCACCGACCACTCCCCGTCCACGGCCGACCTCAAGACGCACGACTTCGCCACCGCCTGGGGCGGCATCTCGGGGCTGCAACTGAGCCTGGCGGCGGTCTGGACGGAGGCCCGCAGACGCGGCCACTCGCTGGACGACGTGGTCCGCTGGATGTCGGCCAGGACGTCCCGACTCGTGGGCCTGGACCGCAAGGGCGCCATCGAGGCCGGCCGCGACGCCGACTTCGCGGTCCTCGCACCGGACGCCACCTTCACCGTGGACCCGGCGGCCCTCCAACACCGCAACCGCGTCACGGCGTACGCGGGCAAGACCCTGTACGGCGTGGTGCGGTCCACCTGGCTGCGCGGCGAACGCATCGTGGCGGACGGCGAGTTCACCGCCCCGAAGGGCCGGCTGCTCACCCGTACGCCCTGATCCACCCGCACCGGCAACAACAGAAAGGCACATGTACGTGACGGCGATTCCCAGCTTCACCGGCGACGCGAACCCGTACGGCGGCGGTGACCCGTACGCCGACTACCGCACCGCCGACTTCCCCTTCACCCAGTACGCCGACCTCGCCGCGCGGACACTCGGCGCCTCGGTCATCGCCGCCAACGACGAGTTCTTCGCCCAGCGCGAGAACCTCCTGTTGCCCGAGCGGGCCGAGTTCGACCCCGAGCACTTCGGGCACAAGGGCAAGATCATGGACGGCTGGGAGACCCGGCGCCGCCGGGGCGCCTCGGCCCAGCACCCCTGGCCGACGGCGGAGGACCACGACTGGGCGCTGGTGCGGCTGGGCGCGCCCGGCGTGATCCGGGGGATCGTGGTCGACACGGCCCACTTCCGCGGCAACTACCCGCAGGCGGTGTCGGTCGAGGGCACCTCGGTCGCGGGCAGCCCGTCCCCGGAGGAACTGCTGGGCGACGACGTGAAGTGGACGACGCTCGTCCCGCGGACGCCCGTCGGCGGCCACGCGGCGAACGGCTTCGAGGTGTCCGTGGAGCAGCGCTTCACGCACCTGCGGGTCAACCAGCACCCCGACGGCGGCATCGCCCGCCTGCGCGTGTACGGCGAGGTCGTGCCGGACCCGGCGTGGCTGGCGGTCCTCGGCGCCTTCGACGTGGTCGCCCTGGAGAACGGCGGCCGGGCGGAGGACGCCTCGAACCTCTTCTACTCGCCGGCGTCGAACACCATCCAGCCGGGCCGCTCCCGCAAGATGGACGACGGCTGGGAGACCCGCCGCCGTCGTGACCAGGGCAACGACTGGATCCGCTACCGGCTCGTGGCCCAGTCCCAGATCCGCGCGATCGAGATCGACACGGCGTATCTGAAGGGCAACAGCGCGGGCTGGGCGTCGGTGTCGGTGCGCGACGGCGAGGAAGGCGACTGGCGGGAGATCCTCCCGCGCACCCGCCTCCAGCCCGACACCAACCACCGCTTCGTGCTGCCGGCCCCGGCGGTGGGCACGCACGCGCGCGTGGACATCTTCCCGGACGGGGGGATCTCCCGCCTGCGGCTGTTCGGTTCGCTGACGGAGGCCGGCGCGGCGGCCCTGTCGGCGAGGCACCAGGAGCTGGGCGGCTGAGACGGGCGCTCCCCGTACTCCGTACCCCGTGCGCCGGGCGGGCTGACAGCAGCCCGCCCGGCGCACGGGGCGTGGAGCCCGGGCTGCGTTCCGAAGCCGCACGGGGCGTGGAGCTCCGGGCTGCGCCCCGAAGGCGGTCGCCACCTCAGGCCGCATGCCCCCCGTCCACCGAGAACTCCGCGCCCGTGACGTACTCCGCCCCGGCCAGGTACGCCACCGTCGACGCCACTTCCTCCGCCGTGCCGAACCGCCCCGCCGCAGTCATCGCGGCCTGTCCCGCGGCGAACGGCCCGTCCGCCGGATTCATGTCCGTGTCGATCGGCCCGGGATGCACGATGTTCGCCGTGATCCCCCGCGGCCCCAGCTCGCGCGCCAGGGCTCTGGTCAGCCCGATCAGCGCCGACTTGCTCGTCGTGTACAGGGTCCCGCCGGGTCCGGGCACCCGCTGGGTCATGCAGCTCCCGATCGTGATGATCCGTCCGCCGTCCCGCATCCGCGCGGCCGCCGCCTGAGAGGCCAGGAACACCCCGCGCACGTTGACGGCCAGCACCCGGTCGACCTGCGCGAGGGACAGCTCGCCCAGCGGGCCGAGCACCCCCACGCCCGCGTTGTTCACCAGGACGTCCAGCCCGCCGAGCGCCTCCGCCGTCCGCAGGACCGCCCCGGCCGCCTCCTCGGGGTCCGCGGAGTCCGCGCGCAGGGCGACGCCCCGCCGCCCCAGCGCCTCGACCCGCCGTACGACGTCGGAGGCCGCCTCCTTGCCGGCCACGTACGTCACGGCCACGTCCGCGCCCTCCCGCGCCAGTCGGACCGCCGTGGCCGCACCGATGCCGCGGCCGCCGCCGGTGACGAGCGCGACCTTGCCGTTCAGGGTTCCGTGAGTCGTTGTCATGGCACCCATCCCACCGGCCCGTCCCCCGGACCGCTGGCGGCCTGCGGACACGGACCTCAACGCCGGAACGCTGTCCGTGAAGACACCGCGCGGCAGGTTAACTCCCTGAAAACTCATCGGACTTGACGGCAAAATCTCCAGAGTTGTCATTGACATGCCATGCTCTACGCGCGTCATCATGAGGGCATGAGATTCCCCCCACGGATCACTCGCATCGGCGCGACGGCCGCCGTCCTGTCCGCCCTCCTCGTCGGCGGTACCGTCACGACCGCCACTCCGGCGGCCGCCGCGGTCGGCAGCATCTGCTACACCAGGCTGCCGTCCCAGGCGCACGACACCCTGGACCTGATCGAACAGGGCGGCCCCTACCCCTACTCCCAGGACGGGAGCGTCTTCCAGAACCGGGAAGGCGTCCTGCCGAGCCGGTCGACCGGCTACTACCACGAGTACACGGTGATCACGCCGGGCTCCTCCACGCGCGGCGCGCGCCGGATCGTCACCGGGCAACAGAGCCAGGAGGACTACTACACGGCGGACCACTACGCCACGTTCAACCTGGTCGACTACGGCTGCTGACAGCCGGGTCGCCAGCCGGGTCGCCAGCCGGGTCGTCAGCCCGGCCGACGGCTCTCCGCGGCGGCGAACAGCGCGAACGCCAGCACCACGAGGGCGACGCTCGCGTAGATCTCGTAGCCGTCGAGGAAGCCGATCCGCTGGACGAGCCCGATGTGCCAGTCGGTGAACTCGTGCAGCAGACCCATCCCGCCCTGCACCAGGGCGAGGAAACCGAGCAGTTCCAGCAGTTGCCTCATGGGTGCACCCTCGCCCCGCGGACCCCCCACGCACATCGGCCGCGGGGCGAGCCCCGTGCCACCGAAGCATCGGATCCGCGTCGGCGGCCGCGCCGAAAGTCTGCGCTGCCGCGACTTTGGTAGCGCATCCCGGTCGTGGGGAGGTGCTGTCCGACGGCGCTGCGTAGATTTGTCGACCGTGAGCACTGACGAGACGGTTCCCGAGCCCCCGGCCTTCCCCGGTCGGCGCTGGCTGCTGCCGTCCGCCGTGATCCACGAGTTCGAACCGGCCGGCGCCCGGCGCGGACGGCGTCCCCGGCGCACCGCGCGCGACTGGCTCGTCGACTTCTCCTGCTTCCTCGTGGCCGTCCTGATCGGCCTGCTCGCGGCCGACGCGGTCGGCGACAACCCGCACGTGTCGCACTCCGCGGCCGTCCTCGACCAGTTGCTGGGCGCGCTCGCCTGCGCGGCCGTGTGGCTGCGCCGGCGGTGGCCGGTCGGCCTCGCGCTGGCCACGATCCCGCTCGGCGTGCTCTCGGACAGCGCCGGCGGCGCCTGCATGATCGCCGTCTTCACCCTCGCCGTGCACCGCCCCTTCCGGTACGTCGCCTGGGTGGCCGGCCTCAACATCGCCGTCGTCCCCCTCACCTTCCGGCTGCGCCCCGACGCGGACCTGCCCTACGTCGTCTCGGTGGTCCTCACCGCGGTCCTGGTCGCCGCCGTCGTCGGCTGGGGCCTGCTCGTGCGGGCCAAACGGCAGCTCATGTTCAGCCTGCGCGACCGCGCCCGGCGCGCCGAGACCGAGGCACGGCTGCGGGCCGAGCAGGCCCAGCGACTCGCCCGCGAGGCCATCGCACGCGAGATGCACGACGTCCTCGCACACCGGCTGACCCTGCTCAGCGTGCACGCGGGCGCCCTGGAGTTCCGGCCGGACGCGCCCCGGGAGGAGGTCGCCCGGGCGGCCGGCGTCATCCGGGAGAGCGCCCACGAGGCCCTCCAGGACCTGCGGGAGATCATCGGCGTCCTGCGGGCCGCCGACCACGACGACACAGGCCGTCCTCAGCCGACCCTCGGCGCGCTCGACACCCTGGTCGCCGAGTCCCGTGAGGCCGGCATGAAGGTCGTCCTCGACAGCCGGGTCACCGACCCCGCCGCGGTGCCCGCCTCCGTGGGCCGCACCGCCTACCGCATCGCCCAGGAGAGCCTCACCAACGCCCGCAAGCACGCCCCCGGCACGGAGGTCACCGTCACCGTCGCGGGCCGTCCGGGCGAGGGCCTCGCCGTGACCGTCCGCAACCGGCCGCCCGAGGGCGAGGTGCCGCCCGTCCCCGGCTCCGGCCAGGGCCTGATCGGCCTCACCGAGCGCGCCACGCTCGCCGGGGGCCGTCTGGAGCACGGGGTGGAGGAGGACGGGGCGTTCGCGGTACGGGCGTGGCTGCCGTGGGGATGACGGCTCCCGTCGTCGGCGGCGGTCCAACTCGCGCGCGCGGGAGGGTGATTGCGTGCCGTCCCCGCGTGATTACGTAGGGCCCCTGACTGTGATCAGAGTGCTCCTCGTCGACGACGACCCCCTGGTGCGGGCCGGTCTGTCCCTGATGCTGGGCGGGGCCGAGGACATCCGTATCGTCGGCGAGGCGGCGGACGGCACCGAGGTCGCGGCCGCCGTCGACCGCACCCGCCCGGACGTCGTCCTCATGGACATCAGGATGCCGGACGTGGACGGCCTCACGGCCACGGAGCTGCTGCGCGGCCGCCCCGACGCCCCGCAGGTCGTCGTCCTGACCACCTTCCACGCCGACGAGCAGGTCCTGCGCGCCCTCCGCGCGGGCGCCGCCGGATTCGTCCTCAAGGACACCCCGCCGGCCGAGATCCTCGCCGCCGTCCGCCGCGTCGCGGCCGGCGACCCGGTCCTGTCGCCCACCGTCACCCGCCAGCTCATGGACCACGCGGCCGGCACCGCCGCCGACACCCGACGGGCACGCGCGCGTGAGCGCGTCGCCGCCCTCAACGACCGTGAACGCGAGGTCGCCGTCGCCGTCGGCCAGGGCCTGTCCAACGCCGAGATCGCCGCCGCCCTTTACATGAGCGTCGCCACCGTCAAGACCCACGTCTCCCGCGTCCTGGCCAAGCTCGACCTCAACAACCGGGTGCAGATCGCCTTGTTGGCGTACGACGCGGGACTGCTGGAGCGGTCCGGGGAACCCGGGCCGGACGGGCACTAGTCGCGGGCGCCGGGCGTTGACGGGGTGAAGGGGGAGCTCATGACCGAAGCAGTGATCGACCTCGGGGAGTACGGCGACGCGTTCCGCGCCGATCCGCACCCCGTGTACGCCGAGTTGCGCGCCCTCGGCCCCGTGCACCGGGTGCGGCCGCCCGGTTCCCACCCCGACTACGCGACCTGGCTGGTCGTCGGGCACGAGGAGGCGCGCGCGGCACTCGCCGACCCGCGACTGTCCAAGGACGGCCGCAGGATCGGCGCGGTGTTCCACGACGAGGAGCTCATCGGCCGCCATCTGCTGGGCAGCGACCCGCCCGAGCACACCCGGCTGCGCGGCCTGGTCTCCCGGGCCTTCACCATGCGCCGGGTCGAGCGGCTGCGGCCCCGCGTCCAGGAGATCACCGACGAGCTCCTCGACGCGATGCTGCCGCACGGCCGCGCCGACCTGGTGCAGTCCCTCGCCTACCCGCTGCCGATCACGGTGATCTGCGAACTCCTCGGCGTGCCCGAGATGGACCGCACCGAGTTCCGGAAGCTGTCCACCGAGGTCGTGGCACCCACCAGCGAGGAGAGCTCGTACGACGCCGTCCAGCGCCTCGGCGAGTATCTGACGGAGCTCATCGAGGACAAGCGGTGCTCCGGACCGAGCGACGACCTGCTCGGCGACCTCATCCGCACCACCGCCTCCGACGGCGACCGGCTCTCCCCGTCGGAACTGCGCGGCATGGCCTTCCTGCTGCTGATCGCGGGCCACGAGACCACGGTCAACCTCATCACCAACGGCGTGCACGCGCTGCTCACCCACCCGGACCAACTCGCCGCCCTGCGCGCCGACATGAGCCTCGTCGACGGCGCGGTCGAGGAGACCCTGCGCTACGAGGGCCCGGTGGAGAACGCGACCTTCCGGTACGCCGCCGAGCCCCTGGAGATAGCGGGACGGACCGTGGCGAAGGGCGACCCGGTGATGATCTGCCTGAGCGCGGCCGACCGCGACGCCTCGCGTTACCCGGCCCCGGACCGCTTCGACATCCGCCGCGACCCCCGCGGCCACCTCGCGTTCGGCCACGGCATCCACTTCTGCCTGGGCGCCCCACTGGCACGCCTGGAGGCCGGCACCGCGATCCGTACCCTGCTGGACCGCGCCCCCGACCTCGCCCTCGACGGACCTGCGGGGGAGTGGCTGCCGGGGATGCTGATCAGGGGAGTGCGCAGTCTGCCGGTGCGGTGGTCGGGGGCGGCCGGGTGAGGTCCGCCGGCGCGTGGGGGACCTGACAGCGTGCCGGGTCAGAACGCGGTCGCGCTCGCGGCGCCCGGCACTTCCGCCAGCCGTACGGCCCTGCGCTCGCGCCGGGACACCTCGCACGCCTCGGCCACCCTTAGCGCCTGCAACGCCTCGCGACCGTCGCAGGGGTTCGCCCGCTCGCCCCGGACCACTTCGACGAACGCGGCCAGTTCGGCCTCGTAGGCCGGTCCGAACCGCTCCAGGAACCCCGTCCACGGCTTGTCCGCCGCGGGCGGCCCGGTGGGTTCGGTGGACGCGATCGGCGTGCGGTCGTCCAGGCCCACCACGATCTGGTCCAGCTCCCCGGCGAGCTCCATGCGCACGTCGTACCCGGCGCCGTTCAGCCGCGTGGCCGTGGCCGTGGCGAGGGTCCCGTCGTCGAGGGTGAGCACGACCGCCGCGGTGTCCACGTCCCCCGCGGCCCGGAACATCGGCGGACCGGCGTCCGACCCGGCCGCGTACACGTCGACGATCTCCCGCCCGGTCACCCAGCGCAGGATGTCGAAGTCGTGGATCAGGGTGTCCCGGTACAGACCCCCGGACACCGGCAGCCACTCCGCCGGCGGCGGCGCCTGGTCGGAGGTGAGCGCCCGCACGGTGTGCAGCCGTCCGAGGCGCCCCGAGCGCACGGCCTCCCGCGCGCCGGTGTAGCCCGCGTCGAAGCGGCGCTGGAAACCCATCTGGAGAATCGTCCCGGCGGTCTCCACCTCGGCGATCGCCTGCAGTGTGCCCGGCAGGTCGAGCGCGATGGGCTTCTCGCAGAACACCGGCAGTCCCGAGCGCGCCGCCCGGCCGATCAGCTCGGCGTGGGCGGAGGTCGCCGTGGTGATGACGACGGCGTCGACTCCCCATTTGAAGATCTCGTCGACGCCCGGGGCCGCGGTCTCCCCGAGGCGGTGCGCGAGCTCCTGGGCCCGCGCGCCGTCCGCGTCCGTGAGGATTAAGGAACCGACCTCCCGATGGCGGCTGAGCGTGTTCGCATGAATGGTGCCGATGCGGCCCGTCCCTATGACCCCGATGCGCATGTGAACAAAGTGTGGTCGCACACCCCGCCCTGTCAATCCGTATGTCCTGACAATCTGACTACACGACTTCCCGTCAACAGCGCACGGAGCTACGCTCGGGCCCGTGCCGAAACCAGGAGTGGACCCGACCGTGACGCTCGAGCTCAGTGTGGACCGCAGCAGCCCGGTGCCGTTGTACTTCCAGCTCTCCCAGCAGTTGGAGGCCGCGATCGAACACGGGACGCTCACCCCCGGCAGCCTCCTCGGCAACGAGATCGAGCTCGCCGCCCGGCTCGGCCTCTCCCGGCCCACCGTCCGCCAGGCCATCCAGTCGCTCGTCGACAAAGGCCTGCTCGTGCGCCGCCGCGGTGTCGGCACCCAGGTCGTGCACAGCCAGGTCAAGCGCCCCCTGGAGCTCAGCAGCCTCTACGACGACCTGGAGGCGGCCGGCCAGCGCCCCGCGACGAAGGTCCTCGTCAACACCGTCGTCGCCGCCACCGCCGAGATCGCCGCCGCGCTCGGCGTCGCCGAGGGCAGCGAGGTGCACCAGGTGGAACGGCTGCGCCTCGCCCACGGCGAGCCGATGGCGTACCTCTGCAACTACCTTCCCCCCGCGCTCCTCGACCTGGACACCGACCAGCTCGAGGCCACCGGCCTGTACCGCATGATGCGCGCGGCCGGCATCACCCTGCACAGCGCCCGCCAGTCCATCGGCGCGCGAGCGGCCACCGCGGCGGAGGCCGACCGCCTGGCGGAGCCGGAGGGCGCCCCCCTGCTCACCATGCAGCGGGTCACCTTCGACGACACAGGCAGAGCAGTCGAGTACGGCACGCACACATACCGCCCCACGCGCTACTCGTTCGAATTCCAGCTCCTGGTGCGTCCTTAGGGGCACGGGGCCGTATCGATCTGCGGCTCCGCCGTGTGGGCGCGACCAGCCACGCAGGCGCCGCACCCGGCATGACTCGCGCACCCCCTTTGCTCCCCCGTTCGGCACCCCGCGTGAGCGTGCGGCAGAATCGGGGCCGATGAGCACCTACGGCAACTTCAGCGCCCCCATAGGCTCCCGCCGCGCCCCCGCCCTGCGGACCGTCGGCACGCGGGAACGCCGCTCACACCTGACCGCACCGCGGGTGCCGACGGTGGGCATCGACATCGGTGGCACCAAGGTCATGGCGGGTGTCGTCGACGCCGACGGCAACATCCTGGAGAAGGTCCGCACCGAGACCCCGGACAAGTCGAAGAGCCCCAAGGTCGTCGAGGACACCATCGTCGAACTGGTCCTGGACCTGTCCGACCGCCACGACGTGCACGCCGTCGGCATCGGCGCGGCCGGCTGGGTCGACGCCGACCGCAACCGGGTGCTGTTCGCCCCCCACCTGTCCTGGCGCAACGAACCGCTGCGCGACCGCATCGCCGGGCGCCTCGCGGTCCCCGTCCTCGTGGACAACGACGCGAACACCGCCGCCTGGGCCGAGTGGCGCTTCGGCGCCGGCCGCGGCGAGGACCACCTCGTCATGATCACGCTCGGCACCGGCATCGGCGGCGCGATCCTGGAGGACGGCCAGGTCAAGCGCGGCAAGTACGGCGTCGCCGGCGAGTTCGGCCACATGCAGGTCGTCCCCGGCGGCCACCGCTGCCCGTGCGGCAACCGCGGCTGCTGGGAGCAGTACAGCTCGGGCAACGCCCTGGTCCGCGAGGCCCGCGAGCTGGCCGCGGCCGACTCGCCCGTCGCCTACGGGATCATCGAGCACGTCAAGGGCAACATCGGCGACATCACCGGCCCGATGATCACCGAGCTGGCCCGCGACGGCGACGCGATGTGCATCGAGCTGCTCCAGGACATCGGCCAGTGGCTCGGCGTCGGCATCGCCAACCTCGCCGCCGCCCTCGACCCGTCCTGCTTCGTCATCGGCGGCGGCGTCAGCGCGGCCGACGACCTGCTGATCGGCCCCGCGCGGGACGCTTTCAAGCGCCAGCTCACCGGCCGCGGCTACCGCCCCGAGGCCCGCATCGCCCGCGCCCAGCTCGGCCCCGAGGCCGGCATGGTCGGCGCCGCCGACCTCGCCCGCCTGGTCGCCCGCCGCTTCCGGCGCGCCAACCGGCGCCGGGTGGAGCGGCACGAGCGCTACGAACGGTACGTGGAGGCCCGCCGTACGTCCCGGGACACCGCATGACGGCGTCCCTGCCCCGCCAGGCCTCGGCGCCCCCGGACGGACCGGACGGGCCCACCGAGGACCGCCGGCACATGATCCGCCGCAGGGCCATCACCCTGCTGATCATCGGTCTGCTCATCGGCGTCCCGGCCGGCTACCTGGTGATCTCCGCCAACCAGAGCCGGGACAGCGGCAAGGACAAGGAGGCGAAGTACTCGGCGACGGGCCTCACCCCCGGCTGGCCGTCCAAGGTCCAGCGCCGCCTCTACCAGGTGCCGGTCCCGCACCCCGCGGACCTGGTCGCCTCCTACGAGACCAACAACTGGAAGACCAGCCGCCTCTACGTCCAGTTCCGGACGACCGACGCGGGCCTCGCCGCCTTCCTCACCGGCATGGGCGTCAGCCGCGCCGACCTCAAGAAGAACGACATCTCCATCAGCGAGCGCGACCAGAAGGTCAGCGGCTGGAAGTTCGACGGCCCGCGCTCCTGGTGGGGCCTGACCCACGCGCAGAAGGATCCGGCGCCCACCCAGGACGTCATGGTCAACCTGACCGTGCCGAACGCCCCGAAGGTGTACGTCGTCTCGCGCACGGTTCCCTGACCCGGCCGGTCGCCGGAGCCGATTGTCAGACCCCGCCCGTAGAGTCGAAGACGAGTGATCCGACACGCGGGCGGGAGGTGACAGGACGTATGAGCGACAGGGCCATGCTGGCCGAGCGCGGCGCCGAGCGGCGGACGGCGGACGTCCCGCTCCGGCTCGCCGCCGTCTTCCTGCCCGCCCCCCTGCCCCGTGACGGCCGGATCGCGTTCTGGGACCCCGAGGGCGCGCCCCTGCCGGCCGAGGACCCCGACACCACGTCCCCCGAGCGCACCGAGCTCACCGTCGTACGACCGCACGGAGCCGGAGTCCGGCGCCGGACCGCCCCCGCCCTCACGCTCCCGGTCGGCGAGGCCCTTCCGCTGCTCGTCCGGGCCCGGCGCGATCCCGCCGCGCACCCCGCCACCGCCTGCTGGGGCGCCGCCGCCCTGCACGCGCTGCGGCTCACCGCCCGCGGCCGCCTGCTGCCCGGACTCACCGCCACCGGCCACGACGCCTGGCGGGCCGGCCCTCTCGACCCCGACGACATCGCCCACCTCCGCGCGGTCGCGGCCGCCCTGCCCCCCGAGGGCCACGCGGTCCCGCTGCCCGGCGCCGGCCCGCTGCGGCTGCCGGAGCCGGAAGCCCTGATGCGCTCCTTCCTGGACGCGGTCGCCGACACCCTGCCCCGCACCCCCGCCGCCCCCCACGCCTCCGGCAGGCCCTTCGCGGACCGCGCCCCCCAGCGGCTGCCGCACGCCCAGGACTGGGCCGCCGAGGTGGCCGCCGGCATGGACGCGGGCGTGCGGATCTCGCTCCGCCTGGACCTGTCGGCGTACAACCTGTTCAACGCCGAGGCCGACGGTGTGCGCAGCGCGGGCGCCGCGATCGTCCAGGTGCACAGCCTCGCCGACCCGACCCTGGTGACCGACGCGGCGGCCCTGTGGGCGGGGGACGCCGACGCCGTCTTCGGGCCACGCGCGCGCGTGGACGCGGCCCTCGCCGTGCGGCGCGCCGCACGGGTCTGGGCGCCCCTGGACCGGCTCTCCGAGCAGGACGTGCCGGACGTACTGGCCCTGTCCGACGAGGAGTTGGGCGACCTGCTCGGCGTGGCCGCGACCCGGCTCGCGGCGGCCGGAGTGGCGGTCCACTGGCCCCGGGACCTGGCGCAGGACCTCACCGCGGCGGCGGTCGTACGCCCCGCCCCGGGCTCGGCGACCGACGGCACCGGCTTCTTCGAGAGCGAGGAACTCCTCCAGTTCCGCTGGCAGTTGGCGCTCGGCGGCGACCCGCTCAGCGAGGCCGAGATGGACGAGCTGGCCGAGGCCCACCGCCCCGTCGTACGCCTCAGGGACCAGTGGGTGCTGGTCGACCCCGCCCTCGTGCGCAAGGCCCGCAAACGCGAACTGGGCCTGCTCGACCCGGTCGACGCGCTCTCCGTGGCCCTCACCGGCAGCGCGGAGGTCGACGGCGAGACGGTGGACGCGGTGCCGGTCGGAGCGCTCGCCGCCCTGCGCGACCGCCTGACGGCCGGGGTGCGCCCCGCCGAACCGCCCGCGGGCCTGCACGCCACGCTCCGCGACTACCAACTGCGCGGACTGGCCTGGCTGGACCTCATGACCTCCCTCGGCCTCGGCGGCTGCCTCGCCGACGACATGGGCCTCGGCAAGACCATCACCGTCATCGCCCTGCACCTGCGCCGGGCCCGCCGCGAGCCGACCCTCGTCGTCTGCCCCGCCTCCCTCCTGGGCAACTGGCAGCGGGAGATCACCCGGTTCGCGCCCGGTGTCCCCGTGCGCCGCTTCCACGGCACGGACCGCAGCCTGGACGAGCTCGACGGCGGCTTCGTCCTCACCACCTACGGCACCATGCGGGCAGCGGCGGCGAGGCTGGCCGACCAGCGCTGGGGCATGGTCGTCGCGGACGAGGCCCAGCACGTGAAGAACCCCTACTCGGCGACCGCGAAGGCCCTGCGCACCATCCCGTCGCCCGCGCGCGTGGCCCTGACCGGCACCCCGGTCGAGAACAACCTCTCGGAGCTGTGGGCCCTGCTCGACTGGACCACCCCCGGACTCCTCGGCCCCCTCAAGTCCTTCCGCGCCCGCCACGCCCGCGCGGTGGAGAACGGCGAGGACGAGGAGGCGGTGACCAGGCTGGCGAAGCTGGTGCGGCCCTTCCTCCTGCGCCGCAAGAAGTCCGACCCGGGCATCGTCCCCGAGCTGCCGCCCAAGACCGAGACGGACCACCCGGTCCCGCTCACCCGCGAACAGGCCTCGCTGTACGAGGCGGTGGTGCGCGAGTCGCTGCACGCGATCGAGACGGCGCAGGGCATCGCGCGCCGGGGCCTGGTGCTGAAGCTGCTGGGCGCGCTCAAGCAGATCTGCGACCACCCCGCGCTGTACCTGAAGGAGGAGGTGCCGCCGACGGCCGGCGAGCGCCTGGTCGCCCGCTCCGGCAAACTGGCCCTGCTGGACGAGCTGTTGGACACCCTGCTGGCGGAGGACGGCTCGGCTCTCGTCTTCACCCAGTACGTGGGGATGGCCCGCCTGATCACCGCCCACCTCGCCGCCCGCGCGGTCCCGGTGGACCTGCTGCACGGCGGGACGCCGGTGCCGGAGCGCGAGCGCATGGTGGACCGTTTCCAGAGCGGTGCGATCCCGGTGCTCGTGCTGTCGTTGAAGGCGGCGGGCACCGGCCTCAACCTCACCCGCGCGGGGCACGTCGTCCACTTCGACCGCTGGTGGAACCCGGCCGTCGAGGAACAGGCCACCGACCGCGCCTACCGCATCGGCCAGACCCAGCCCGTCCAGGTCCACCGCCTCATCACCGAGGGCACCGTGGAGGACCGCATCGCCGAGATGCTCGAAGCGAAGCGCGCCCTCGCCGACGCGATCCTCGGCTCCGGCGAGTCCGCCCTCACCGAACTCACCGACCGCGAACTGACCGACCTGGTCTCCCTCCGGAGGCAGTCATGACCCCGGGCCCGGCCGACGAGGCCCGCCGAGCCCTGCGGGCGGCCCGGGAGCGGGCGGCCAGGGGCGGCGCGAGCGATGCCGACGAGGAGCGGGGCGGGGGCCCGCTGCCCGGGGAGGGCGAGGGGACCGCCCTGGCGGCGGGCGAGAAGGACTTCACGGGCGAGGGGAGCGGAGGTTCGGCGGGGGAGGCCGACGATTCCGTCGCGTCCGGTGCCGGGGGTTCCGCGGCCGGGGTGAGTCGCGGGGCTGAGGGGGTGGGGACCTCCGGGGCACGCGGTTCGGGTGACGCGGCCCGCGCGGCCCTGCGGGAAGCTGTCGCGGCGCGGCGGGCTGTGCCGACGAACGATGCCGCGGGCCGGTCCGAGGCGGACGCCGGCGGTGCCGACGGGGCCGTGTCCGGCTCCGCCAGGTCCGCTCAGTCCGGCACACCCGGACCGGAGACCACCGCGACGCGGCCCACCTCGGACACCGGTACGACCGACGCCTCGCGTCCGTCCGGCATGATCGGCACCGCGCGTCCGTCCGGTACGACCGACGTCCCGCATCCGTCCGGTACGACCGACGTCTCGCGTCCGTCCGGCATGATCGACACCCCGCGTCCGTCCGGTACCACCGGAGCCCCGCATCCGTCCGGTACGACCGACGCCCCGCGTCCCTCCGACGCAGGCACCCACCCCACCACCACCCCCAACTCCGGTTCCACACAAGCCCCGTCCCCCGCGGACGCCCGCGATGCCGGACCCGCGGGGCAGCCCGGTGTGCGTCCCGCCGATGCCGCTCGTGAAGCGCTGCGCGCGGCACGCAGGAGGCGGGCGGACGCCGAGGCCGCGGAAGCGGAAGCCGCCCGCGCACGCCGGCCCCGCCGGGCCACCCCGACCGCGTCCCGGGACCGGAGCCGTACGCCGAGCACGGCCGCAGGCGTCCGGGCCCGTGACGTACGGGAGTTGCTGGCCGACGCCTTCCGGATGCCCGACCACGTGGACCAGGCGGGGGAGGACCAGGAGAGCGAGAGCGAGGGCAACCGCCCTGCGCGGCACGGCAGTTCCCTCCCGGACACGCCCGCCCCCGCCCCCGGCCAAGGCCTCCCGCCCGCCGAATCCCGAGCGGCAACCGCCTCCGACGCGTACCCGGCCCCCGCCGCCCCGACCCCGTCCTCCCCCCGCCACCCCCGCTCCATGGCCGCCCCCAACCGGGACAACGACCTGCGTCGCACCTTCCCGGCGTTCCCTCCCCGCGTTTCCGAGGACGCCCGGTTCGCCGAGACCTGGTGGGGCAACGCCTGGGTCGCCGCGCTGGAGGAGGGCGCACTGGACGCCAAGCGGCTGGCGCGGGGCCGGGGTTACGCCGAGCAGGGCCACGTGGACGGGATCACCGTGACGCCCGGGCTCGTGCTCGCCTATGTGCAGGGCAGCCGCGCCCGGCCGTACCGCGTGCAGGTGCGATTGCGGACGCTCGGGGACGCCGACTGGGACCGCTTCCTGGACCGTGCCGCCGACCGGACGGGACACATCGCCGCGCTGCTGGACCGGGAGATGCCCGAGGCGCTGGCGGATTGCGGAGTGCCGTTGCTGCCGGGCCCCGGCGATCTGGAACCGCAGTGCAGTTGCCCCGACCGCGGTCACCCCTGCAAGCACGCCGCCGCCCTCTGCTACCAGACGGCACGCCTGCTGGACGCCGACCCCTTCGTCCTGCTCCTGCTGCGCGGCCGGGGCGAGCGCGAACTGCTCGACGCGCTGTCCCGACTGAGCGCCGCCCGCGCGGCCCGTGCCGCCCAGGAACAGGAGCCGGCACCGCTGCCCGGCGTACGCGCGGCCGAGGCCCTCGCGCCCCGCCGGCTCCCGCCGCTGCCGGCCCCGCTGCCCGTCCCCCCGCACCCCGAGCAGCCCCCGGCCTACCCCGCGTCCCCGGGCGGCCCCGACCCCTTCGCCTTGGACCAGCTCGCCACCGACGCCGCCGCCCGCGCCCACGCCCTGCTCGGCACCGGCCGCGACCCGGTCGGCGACCTCACCCTCTGGCAGGACGCGGTCCGCCTCGCCGCCGCCCGCCCCGGTTCCGGCCTCACCGCCGGCACCCGCGCCCTGTACGCGTCCCTCGCCGCGGCCACCGACCGCACCCCGGCCGACCTGGCCCGCGCGGTCGCCGCCTGGAGACAGGGCGGGCTCGAAGGGCTCGCCGTCCTCGAAGAACCCTGGGACCCCCCGGCCGGCCGCTTCGACCGTGCCCGCCCGCTCCTCCTCGCCGCCGACCTCCCCGCCTTCCGCCCGTGGCACAACCACCTCACCCACCCCCGCGGCCACATCCAGCTCCGCCTCGGCCGCGACGGCCTGTGGTACGCCTACGAGTCCGAACCGGGCCACGACGACTGGTGGCCCCGCGGCACCCCCGACCTGGACCCGGTCGGCGCCCTCACGGGCCTCGGCACCCCGACCGACCTCTGAGCCCACCCGGGCCGACCCCACCCGGGCTCACCGTGAAGGCCGTGTGAGAGTTCGCCGGTGATGTTCGGGAGCCCGAGGTGAGGAGCGGGACCTTCGGGTCCGGGCCGCCAGGAAAGGCGGTTAGCGTGGGGGCGTGAGTGAGACGCAGACCCCCGCCCTCCAGTACCGCTTCGACGGCCCGGAGGACGCCCCCGTCCTCATCCTGGGGCCGTCCCTCGGGACCACGTGGCACATGTGGGACCGCCAGGTCCCCGAGCTGGTCAAGCAGTGGCGCGTCTTCCGCTTCGACCTGCCCGGGCACGGCGGCGCGCCCGCCTACCCGGCCGGTTCCGTCGGCGACCTCACCGACCGGCTGCTCGCCACCCTGGACCGGTTCGGGGTGCAGCGCTTCGGCTACGCGGGCTGCGCGCTCGGCGGCGCGATCGGCATGGAGCTGGCTCTGCGGCACCCGGAGCGGCTCGCCTCGCTCGCCCTGATCGCTGCGTCGCCCCGCTTCGGCACGGCCGACGAGTTCCGGCAGCGCGGGGTGATCGTACGGACGAACGGGCTCGACCCCATCGCCCGTACCTCGCCGGAGCGCTGGTTCACCTCGGGGTTCGCCGCCGCCCAGCCCGCGATCACCGAGTGGGCCGTGCAGATGGTGCGCACCACCGACCCCGGCTGCTACATCGCGGCCTGCGAGGCGCTCGCCGCGTTCGACGTGCGGGCCGACCTCGCGAGCGTCGGGGTGCCGACCCTGGTCCTGGTCGGCTCCGACGACCAGGTCACCGGTCCCGCCGAGGCCCGCACCCTGGTCGCGGGCATCCCGGACGCCCGGCTCGCCGTCGTGCCCGGCGCCTCCCACCTGGTGCCGGTCGAGCAGCCCGCCGCCGTCACCGACCTCCTGGTCAGACACTTCTCCACCGCCTGGCAGCCCGCCTTCGACTCCACCACCGGCCAGACGGCGATCCCCGCGGCCCCGGTCGCGCCGGTCCTGACGTCCGCGCCGCCGCACCCCGTGCCGATCGCCGAGATCGCCCCGGCCGCCCCGGACCCGCAGCCGGCGGGCCGTGTCGATCCGTACGACGCCGGGATCAAGGTGCGCCGCGAGGTGCTCGGCGACGCACACGTCGACCGGACGCTGGCGCAGGCCGACGACTTCTCGGGCGACTTCCAGGAGCTCCTCACCCGCTACGCCTGGGGCGAGATCTGGGACCGGCCGGGCCTCGACCGCCGTTCCCGCAGTGTCGCCACCCTCACCGCGCTGGTCGCGGGCGGGCACCTGGACGAGCTCGCCTCCCACACCCGGGCCGCCCTGCGCAACGGCCTCACCCCCGTCGAGATCAAGGAAGTGCTGCTCCAGGCCGCCGTGTACTGCGGGGTCCCGGCGGCCAACAGCGCCTTCAAGGTGGCCCAGCAGGTCATCCGCGAGGAGACCACGCCCACCGAGTGATCGTCCGAGGCGGGTGGCGAGAGCACCAGCCTGTGCTGCCCGTTCGCGCGGGACGGGGGGGCAGGATGGACCCCATGAAGCTCACGAAGAAGTCGCACGCCTGTGTCCGGCTCGAGAAGGACGGACAGACGCTCGTCCTCGACCCCGGGGCCTTCAGCGAGGAGGACGCCGTCCTCGGCGCCGACGCGATCCTCGTCACCCACGAACACGCCGACCACTACAGCGAGGAACGGCTGCGGACTTCCCTGGACGCCAACCCGGCCGCCGAGGTCTGGACGCTGAAGGCGGTCGCCGAGAAGATCGGGGCGGCCTTCCCGGGCCGCGTGCACACCGTCGGTCACGGCGACACCTTCACCGCCGCCGGTTTCGACGTCCAGGTGCACGGCGAACTGCACGCGGTGATCCACCCGGACATCCCGCGCATCACCAACGTCGGCTACCTGATCGACGGCGGCAGGGTCTTCCACCCCGGCGACGCCCTCACCGTCCCCGACCACGCGGTCGAGACGCTGATGCTCCCCGTCATGGCCCCCTGGAGCAAGATCTCCGAGGTCATCGACTACGTCCGCGAGGTCAGGCCGCAGCGCGCCTACGACATCCACGACGCCCTCCTCACCGACCTCGCCCGCCCGATCTACGACCACCAGATCGGTGCCCTCGGCGGCGCGGAGCACCTGCGGCTGAAGCCGGGGGAGAGCACGGCTCTCTGAGTGTCAGTGGCGCCCGGTAGGTTGTGAGGCATGCGCATCGCCACCTGGAACGTCAACTCGATCACCGCCCGTCTCCCGAGGCTGCTGGCCTGGCTGGAGAGCACCGGCACCGATGTGCTGTGCCTCCAGGAGGCCAAGCTGGCCGAGGAGCAGTTCCCGTTCGACCAGCTCCGCGAGGCGGGCTACGAGGCAGCGGTCCACGCGACCGGGCGGTGGAACGGCGTGGCGGTGATCTCCCGGGTGGGCATCGAGGACGTCGTCAAGGGCCTGCCCGGCGACCCGGGCTACGACGGCGCCCCGGAGCCCCGCGCGATCGCCGCGACCTGCGGCCCGGTCCGCGTCTGGTCGGTCTACGTCCCCAACGGCCGTGAGGTCGACCACCCGCACTACGCCTACAAGCTCCAGTGGTTCGAGGCCCTGACGGCCGCCGTCGCCGGTGACGCGGCCGGCAGCCGCCCCTTCGCGGTCCTGGGCGACTACAACGTGGCGCCGACCGACGACGACGTCTACGACGTGGCCGCCTTCGAGGGCCTCACCCATGTCACCCCGGCCGAGCGCGCCGCCCTCGCCTCCCTGCGCGCAGCGGGCCTGTCGGACGTGGTCCCGCGGCCCCTCAAGTACGACCACCCGTTCACGTACTGGGACTACCGCCAGCTCTGCTTCCCCAAGAACCGCGGCATGCGCATCGACCTGGTGTACGGCAACGAAACCTTCGCGAAGGCCGTCACCGACGCCTACGTCGACCGCGAGGAGCGCAAGGGCAAGGGCGCGTCCGATCACGCCCCGGTCGTGGTCGACCTGGACGTCTAGCACCCCGGCCGGCCCGTTCTCACCTCTCGCCGATGAGGGACGAAAACCGCATCGCGCGGCCAAGCGGACTTCGGTGGCACGCCGACGCGGCCTGCGCGGAGCCGGGCGGAAACGACAGCCGCGCGCCTGTGGTGCCCGCGGCCGGGTGAGTGACACGCTGGGCGTATGAAGATCCCTTTTCTGGGCGGCTGGAGCGAGAAACCGGGGACCCGCGACCCGGAGGGAATCGCTGAACTCCTCTCCGAGTGCGAGCTCCTGCGCTCCCACGCCGCTCGTTCGGGTGTCCGACTGGACGACACGGCAGCCTCGTTGGAGGCGCTCGACCAGGTGGTGCCGGCCTGGCGGGACGACGAGGAGATCCTGCTCTGGCTGGGCAACGACGCGGGGCTGTACCTGGGCACGGTCATCGTCCGGACCGTCCCCGGCGCGGCCTGGGACCTGCGTGCGGACGGCCAGCCCGTGATCAGACTGGAGTCCGGCCGCGAGTTCGACGTTGTGGCCTCGGGGCACGAGTGGGCCGCCAGCGGGGTGCCCGAGCTGTCCCAGCTCTACGCGGAGGTCGCCGAGGAGTGAATCCATGGCCGTAAGCGCGGCGTAAATACGGCTAATGACCGGAAAGTGCGTGTCGTTCCTTATGCGTAATCTTGCCTCGATAAGTTGCGGCAACCACGACACAGTTCTGAGAGTGAGTAGGGCTGGGCATGGCCGTCGTCGATCCGTTGATCGAACTGCGTGACGTCAACAAGTACTACGGGGAGCTGCATGTCCTGCAGGACATCAACCTCACCGTCGGCAAGGGGGAGGTGGTCGTGGTCATCGGCCCTTCGGGGTCGGGCAAGTCCACGCTCTGCAGGACGATCAACCGCCTGGAGACCATCAAGTCCGGTTCCATCACGCTCGACGGGCAGCCGCTGCCCGAGGAGGGCAAGGCCCTCGCGAAGCTCCGTGCCGAGGTCGGCATGGTCTTCCAGTCCTTCAACCTGTTCGCCCACAAGACGGTCCTGCAGAACGTCTCGCTGGCCCAGGTCAAGGTCCGCGGACGAAAGAAGGACGAGGCCGACCGGCGCTCGCGCCAACTCCTCGACCGGGTGGGCCTCGCCGACCAGGCCGACAAGTACCCGGCCCAGCTCTCCGGCGGCCAGCAGCAGCGCGTGGCCATCGCCCGCGCCCTCGCCATGGAGCCCAAGGCCCTGCTCTTCGACGAGCCGACCTCCGCCCTCGACCCGGAGATGATCAACGAAGTCCTGGAGGTCATGCGGCAACTGGCCCAGGAGGGCATGACCATGGTCGTCGTCACCCACGAGATGGGCTTCGCCCGCTCGGCCGCCAACCGCGTGGTGTTCATGGCCGACGGCCGCATCGTCGAGGACCGCGCCCCGGACGACTTCTTCACCAACCCGGACAGCGAGCGCGCCAGGGACTTCCTCTCCAAGATCCTCAAGCACTGAGAGGAGCGACGGCCATGTCCTCGAGCCTCGACTACGATGGTCCGCTCACCCCCACGGTGACGGCGACCGAGCCTCCAGGGACCCTGCTGCCGGGTGGGGGTCCCCCCACGGCCCGTCAGCCGTAGGGGGCAGCAGTCACAGAGCCATACCCGCCCGGCGTCGGCCGGAGATCACTGCTCGCGCAGCGGAATCGACACGTACGACGGGTCGTTCGCCGGTGAGGAGAAGGTCAGCCGAGCGCCGGACGGGTTGTGCTCGATGTAGAGCGGGTCGACCGTGTCCACCACCAGGGCCAGCCGGTGCCCTGCCGGCACGTCGTAGGCCGTGGAGAACAGCTCCAGGTCGACATCGAACGGCTGCCCGGGCGTCCGCCCGTGGAAGGTGTACGGCGCGTGGGAGACCAGCTTGCCGAGGCCGAGCGGCCCCACGTCGTACAGGTAGGCGACGAGGGTGCCGCTCTCCTTGGTGGGGGTGAGGGTGGTGTGCAACTTTGCGGTGCCGCGCACCTGTTGGGCACTCGCGTACTTCTCCGACTGCCACACCGCGGCCCAGCGGCGGGGGAGCAGGGGGATCGAGGCGACCGGGGGGACCTGGGCCAGTTGGTCGAGGATGCTGGACAGGAAGACGATCCCGCCGTCCGCGCCCGAGTCGACGTTGGTGCGGATCGTGGTGGTGCCGGAGAGGGCGATCCTCTTGCGCGTCGCGCCGACCGACTCCCAGTCCGGGTAACCCTCGTAGCCGCCCGTGGAACGGGACTTGAGCCGGACCGGCTGCTCACGGTCGATGCCGTTGTCCGCGCCCTTGAGGTAGTGGTCGAACCAGCGCCCGGTGTCGGACCAGACGTCGTTGGGGAGGCCGAACAGCCCGGTCAGTTCGGCCGTGGCGTGGTCGCCGGGGCGGAACTCGAGTCTCTTCGGGCCGGTCAGCTTCTCGTAGAAGTCCGCGTACTGGTTGGGCGGGAAGATCGAGTCGCCCCAGGCGTTGGCCATCATGACCGCCGCGCCGTTCTGGTTGAGTTGATCCACGTATGTGGCGACCGAACGTTTCTTCCCCCAGTCGATCATGTCCTGTTCCTTCGACAGGTTCGACGCGTAGAAGTTGTCGAAGATCTGCCGGAGTTCGGCGCTCTGGCGGCCGGTGACCAGGCTCGCGCCGTCCAGCAGGGCCGAGGCCTGGACGTGCTGGGTGCGGCCGGAGTAGATCGAGTCGATCAGGTCGGCCCAGCCGCTGAGGGCCGCGACCGCCTTGACGCGCTTGTCCTTGGCGGCGGTGAGCAGGCTGATGCCGGCGCCGTAGGAGACGCCCGCCATGCCGATGTGCGCGGAGTCGGCGGGGGTGTTGGCGAGCGCCCAGTCGATGACCTTCGAGGCGTCGGCCGTGTCGGGAGGGCCCGCCACTTCTATCTCCCCGCCCGACTGCCAGAACCCGCGGACGTTGTAACTGACCACGACGTAACCGGAGTTCGCGAGCTTCTGGGCCTGGGCGAGGTACTCGACCTGGGGCAGGCCCCAGCTCGTGGGCAGGACGAGCAGCGGGTAGCGCTGTGCGCCGTCGGCGCCGGCGGGCGTGATGACGTTCGCCTTGAGGGCGGTGCCGCCGTCACCGGCGATGTCGACGAAGCGGACGGCGTCGGCCGCCTGTGCGGTGGGGGCGAGTCCGAGGGCGCTACCGGCGATCAGGGTCGCGGAGACGGCGCCCACGGTGGTCGTACGCAGGGCCTTGCGAGGGTGTCCCACGGGTCACTCCTACTCGTGTCAATGCAAAGTGACCAGACGGTAACCTCGGCGTCTTACCGGAGGTAACCCGTCGGTAAGTTACGTGGGAGTAACGATTGTTGTGGTGTGAATCAAATCAGGAGGCGCGGTGGGAGTTCCGTGGAGCCGCGGTCGTCGGCAAGGGCGTCTTGGCCTCCCGCGTCACGTCCGCGACCAGCTCCACGACATCCGGGCCGTACGCACCGGAGTTGATGACCTTCAGCAGCAGTACGAAGGTGCTGTCCCCGTACTTGCGGGTCAACCGCTCGTGGTTGCGGGCCAGATAGCGGGTCGCGGCCTGGTTGCTGATCGCGGTCTGCCCGCAGAAGAGGAAGACGGGCCGGGCGCCGTTGCTCTGCTCGACCGTGAGCCGGGCGAGCAGGGCGTACTCGGCCGTGCCGACCTCCACGCGGTAGCGCTCGGTGCCCACCTGGAAGGCGCCGCGGTCCGGGCTCGGCTCGGCGTCCACGTTGACCCGGACGCCGGGCAGCAGGGAGGAGAGGTGCGCCGCCATACGGCGGTTGGAGGCCGGGCCTCCCACGCAGAACTCGGTGCGCTCGCCGAAGCCCTGCCGTGCCGCGTCGTGCGGGAGGACCTGGGCGTGCGCGTTGCAGTCCTTGATGAGGGCGGCGAGTTCGAGCAGGGCGAACACGTCGTAACGCATCACCGCGAGGTCCGGGCCGCTCGCGCCGCGGTTCACGACCAGCAGGGACTCGGAGTTGTCGGGCAGCCCGAAGAAGCCCTGCTTGCGGCGGAGTTTCCGCTTCCACAGGTACGTCCGGGCGATCCAGCCGAGCGCGGCGCTGATGCCGGCCGCCACCACGCCCAGGACGATGTTGCGCACGTCGTCAGTCATGTGCGCGCATGCTAGCGGCCCTGCACGGTTGGTACGTACCGGTGTTCGAAGTGTGGCATTCGTATGACACCTGACCCGAAGAGGGGTGTCGGGGCTCCGGCGATGTGGTTACGCTGCGCGGACGGTCCTGGACTGGAGGTACGGATGCGTCGCCCTGTCGCACGGAAACTGTCGGTCCTGGCGGTCTCGGCCGCCGTGGTGTCGGTGGGGGCGGCAGCGCCGCCGCAGACCACCTCGGCACCCGAGAAAGCACCCGTCGCCGTCGGCTACGGCGGCGCCGTCTCCAGCGTCGACGCGGACGCCTCCGCCGCCGGCATCGAGGTCCTGAGGAAGGGCGGCAACGCGGTCGACGCGGCCGTCGCCACCGCAGCCGCGCTCGGTGTCACCGAGCCGTACTCCGCCGGCGTCGGCGGGGGCGGCTACTTCGTCTACTACGACGCCAAGTCCCGTACGGTCCACACGATCGACGGCCGTGAGACGGCACCGCTCACCGCGGACTCCGACCTGTTCGTGGAGAACGGCCAGCCGCTCGCCTTCGCCGACGCCGTCAGCAGCGGGCTGAGCGTCGGCACCCCGGGCACGCCGGCCACGTGGGCCACGGCGCTGGACGAGTGGGGCAGCAGATCGCTCGGCAGCGTCCTGAAGCCGGCCGAGCGGATCGCCCGGGACGGGTTCACGGTCGACGACACCTTCCGCTCGCAGACCGCGTCCAACGAGACGCGGTTCCGCTACTTCCCGGACACCGCGGAGCTGTTCCTGCCCGGCGGACAGTTGCCGGTCGTCGGGTCCACCTTCAAGAACCCCGATCTCGCCCGCACCTACCGGGAGTTGGGACGCGAGGGCGTGGACGCGATCTACCACGGCGACCTCGGCGACGACATCGTCGACACCGTGAACCACCCGCCGGTCGACCCGGCCTCGGGCTGGAACGCCCGCCCGGGCGACCTGTCCGAGAAGGACCTCGCCGCCTACCGCGCCAAGCTCCAGAAACCGACCAGGACCTCGTACCGCGGACTCGGCGTCTACTCCATCGCGCCCTCCTCCTCCGGCGGCACGACGGTCGCCGAGGCCCTCAACATCCTGGAGCACACCGACCTCTCGAAGGCGAGCGAGGTCCAGTACCTGCACCACTACATCGAGGCCAGCCGGATCGCGTTCGCGGACCGCGGGCGCTGGGTCGGCGACCCCGCCTTCGAGGACGTACCGACCAAGGGGCTGCTGTCCCAGCGGTTCGCCGACTCGCGGGCCTGTCTGATCAGGGACGACACGGTGCTCAAGAGCCCGGTGGCGCCGGGCGATCCGCGGCATCCGGGAGCCTGCACGGACCGGGGCACCGCGGCTCCGACGACGTACGAGGGCGAGAACACCACGCATCTGACGGTGGCGGACAAGTGGGGCAACGTCGTCGCCTACACCCTGACCATCGAGCAGACGGGCGGCAGCGCGATCACCGTTCCCGGGCGGGGGTTCATCCTCAACAACGAGCTGACGGACTTCTCCTTCAGCCCGGCGAACCCGGCCGTGCACGACCCGAACCTGCCGGGCCCCGGCAAGCGGCCGCGGTCCTCGATCTCGCCGACCATCGTGCTCGACCGGCACAACAAGCCCGTGGTGGCGCTCGGTTCGCCCGGCGGGGCGACCATCATCACGACCGTGCTCCAGGTGCTGACCGAGTTCGTCGACCGCGGGCTGCCACTGGTGGACGCGATCGCCGCGCCCCGGGCGAGCCAGCGCAACGCCGCACAGACCGAACTGGAGCCGGAGCTGTACAGCAGCGGGGAGCGGTCGCAACTGGAGGCGATCGGGCACTCGTTCAAGCTGAACCCGGAGATCGGGGCGGCCACGGGCGTGCAGCGGCTGCCGGGTGGGAAGTGGCTTGCCGCCGCTGAGACCGTTCGGCGGGGTGGAGGATCCGCGCAAGTGGTGTACCCCGCGCCGTAGTCGTCCTCAGGCGCGTGGGGGCTCGTCGCGCCCCGCGGTGGAGCCGCGGATCTACACAGCCCCGCGCCCCTGGGGAGTCCGCGTGAACGTCAGACCGCCTGCCGCTGTGTCCACCGTCACCGTGTCGCCCTCGGTGATCGTGCCGTCCAGCAGGAGGCGGGACAGGTGGTTGTCCACCTCCCGCTGGATCGTGCGGCGCAGTGGGCGGGCGCCGTACTCCGGCTGGTAGCCGTGTTCCGCCAGCCAGTCCACCGCGCTGTCGGTGAAGGTGACCGTGACGCCCTGGGCGTGCAGCAGACGGCGGGTGCTCTCCAGCAACAGCTTGGTGATCTCCCGCAGTTGGTCGCCGGTGAGCCGGCGGAAGACGACGATCTCGTCGATGCGGTTCAGGAACTCCGGGCGGAAGTGGTCGCGCAGGGGGCGCAGGATCTGCTCCCGGCGGGCCTCCTCGTCCGTGCCGCCCGACCCGAAGCCGATGCCCGCGCCCCGGCGGGTGATCGCCTCGGACCCCAGGTTGCTGGTCATCACGATCACGGTGTTGGTGAAGTCGACCGTGCGGCCCTGGGAGTCGGTGAGCCGTCCGTCGTCGAGGACCTGGAGGAGGATGTTGAAGACGTCCGGGTGGGCCTTCTCCACCTCGTCCAGGAGCAGCAGCGAGTAGGGGTGCCTGCGGACCACCTCGGTGAGCTGGCCCGCCTCCTCGTGGCCGACGTATCCGGGCGGGGCGCCGACCAGGCGGCTGACCGTGTGGCGCTCCTGGTACTCGCTCATGTCCAGGCGGACCATGCGCTCCTCGCTGCCGAACAGCGACTCGGCGAGCGCGCGGGCCAGTTCGGTCTTGCCGACGCCGGTCGGGCCGAGGAAGAGGAAGCTGCCGATCGGCCGGTCCGGGCTCGCGAGACCGGCGCGGGAGCGCAGGACGGCGTCCGAGACGACCCGTACGGCCTCGTCCTGGCCGACCACCCGCTCGTGCAGGTGGCTCTCCAGGCCGAGCAGCCGGTCCTTCTCCTCCTGGGTGAGGCTGCTGACCGGGATGCCGGTGAGCCGGGACACCACCTGGGCGACGGCCTCCGTGGTGACCTCCAGGTGCTGGCCCTCGTCGGCCGCGTCGCCTCCGGCGGAGTCGGCGATGCGCTGCTTCAACTCGGCTATCCGGTCCCGTAGTTGGGTGGCCTGTTCGTACTGCTCGTCGGCGACCGCCTGGTCCTTGTCCCGGGTCAGTTGCTCGACCTCGCGCTCCAGGGCCCGTACGTCGGTGCCCTTGGTGCGCGCGCGCAGGCGCACCCGCGCCCCCGCCTGGTCGATGAGGTCGATCGCCTTGTCCGGCAGGCGGCGGTCGGTGAGATAGCGGTCGGACAGCTCCACGGCGGCCACCAGCGCCTCGTCGGTGTAGCGGACCTGGTGGTGGGCCTCGTAGCGGTCCCGCAGGCCGCGCAGGATCTCGATCGTGTCGGCCGGGGTGGGCTCCGGGACCAGGATCGGCTGGAAGCGGCGGGCCAGGGCCGCGTCCTTCTCGATCCGGCGGAACTCCTCCAGCGTGGTCGCGCCCACGATGTGCAGCTCGCCGCGGGCCAGGGCGGGCTTGAGGATGTTGCCGGCGTCCAGCGAGCCGCCCTCGCCGCCCCCGCCCGCGCCGACGACGGTGTGCAGCTCGTCGATGAAGACGATCAGCCGGTCGGAGTTGTCGCGGATCTCGCCCACGATGTTCGTCAGGCGCTCCTCGAAGTCGCCCCGGTAGCGGGTGCCCGCCACCACGCCGGTCAGGTCGAGGGCGACGACCCGGCGCCCGATCAGCACGTCGGGTGCGTCCCCGTCGGCGATCCGCTGGGCCAGGCCCTCCACGACGGCGGTCTTGCCGACGCCCGCGTCCCCGATGAGCACCGGGTTGTTCTTGCCGCGGCGGGACAGCACCTCGATGGTCTGCTCGATCTCCTCGTCCCGGCCGATCACCGGGTCGACACGGCCCTGGCGGGCCAGGTCGGTGAGATCGCGGCCGTACTTGTCGAGGGTCGGCGTGCCCGTGCCGCGCGGTGCCTCGGCGCCGGGCTGCCCGGCGTCCGGGGCCGTCTCGGGAGGCAGACCGGTGGGGGCGAACCGGGCCGAGTTGAGGATGTGCCCGGCGGCCGAGTCCGGGTTGGCGGCCAGGGCGCTGAGCACGTGTTCCGGGCCGATGTAGCCGGCGCCCCGGGCGCGGGCCAGCTCGTGCGCGTCCAGCAGGGCGCGCTTGGCGGCCGGGGTCAGGGACAGCGAGGTGGGCGGAGGGGCCTCCTCCGGCTGGTGCTGGACGGGCCCGGAGCGTTCGTCGATCTCCGAGGCCAGCGAGTCGGGGTCGGCGCCGGCCCGGCTCAGCAGCGTCCGGGTCGGTTCCGCCGAGAGCGCGGCCCGCAGCAGGTGCTGGGTGTCCAGATCCCGGCTGCCGTGCTCGGCGGCGTACTGCGCGGCGCCCCGCACCAGCTCCCTGGCCGGCTGGCTCAGCAACTGACCGATGTTGATCTGCCGGGGGCCGGGACGCGGCCCGCCGAAGAAACGGGCGAGGAACTCTCCGAAGGCGTCATAGCCTTCCGGTCCGCTGAATCCGCTGGTCATGTCGTTCCCATCCGGCATCCCCATGGGGTCCCCCCGGGCTGAGCCCGTTCGAGGTCTGGGGGAGGGCCGGGGACACCCTCGCTGATCGACGTGCCGGGGCCGGGTAACCCGGGTGTCAGCCGGTTACACCTTCGCACGGATGGGTGAGTGGGGCATTTTCAGTGGTTCTCGAACGTCCTGAGCCGGCCGAGGGCCTTGCGGAAGGGGCAGGCGGGGGTGCCGGTCGACGGGCGCCGACCTCATGATGCGCGGCGGTGCGGCGGCGGGCCGGCGGCTTCCCCGTCCCGTCGCGCGCATCGACCGGCCTCTCCCCGTACGCCCCTCCCTGAGCCCGCCATGATCAGGGTTGCGCGCCGACTCAGCGCGCTGTCAGCACCCGGGGGCCCGAGTCGGTGATCGCCACGGTGTGCTCGACGTGTGCCGCGCGCGAACCGTCGTTCGTCCTCAGCGTCCAGCCGTCCGGTGCCGTGTGGTACTCGTCCGTGCCGCCGGCGATGAGCATCGGCTCGATCGCGAGCACCATGCCGTGCCGCAGCGCGAGCCCGCGCCCCGGGCGCCCCTCGTTCGGCACCGGCGGGTCCTCGTGCATACGGCGGCCGATGCCGTGGCCGCCGAAGTCGTCCATGATGCCGTAGCCACCGGACCGGCACACCGTGCCGATCGCGTGCGCGATGTCCCCGATGCGGTTGCCCACGACCGCCGCCGAGATCCCGGCCGCCAGGGCCCGCTCGGCCGTTTCGATCAGCCGTACGTCGTCGGCGCGCGGCGCGCCCACCGTGAAGCTGATCGCCGAGTCGCCGGCCCAGCCGCCGAGTTGGGCACCGCAGTCGATGGAGACGAGGTCGCCGTCGCGCAGCCGGTAGGCGGTCGGGATGCCGTGCACGATCGCGTCGTTCACGGACGCGCAGATGACGGCGGGGAAGGGGGTGGTGGCGAAGGTGGGGCGGTAGCCGAGGAAGGGCGAGGACGCGCCTGCCTCCCGCAGCACCCCACGCGCCACCTCGTCCAGCTCCAGCAGGGAAACTCCCACGTCAGCGGCTTGTCGTACGGCGGTCAGGGCGCGCCCGACCACCTGTCCGGCCTCGTACATGGCATCCATCGAGGTATCTGTCTTCAGCTCCACCATGCCAATTACTATACCGGTATTAGAATGGGGTCATGGTGCGCACCCCTCTCACTCCAGAAGAACGCGAACGCGGCGAGCGGCTCGGCCGACTGCTGCGCGAGGCCCGTGGCGGCCGCAGCATGACGGAGGTCGCGGCGAGTGCCGGGATCTCCGCGGAGACCCTCCGGAAGATCGAGACCGGGCGGGCCCCGACCCCGGCGTTCTTCACGGTGGCCGCGCTCGCCCGGGCCCTCGGGCTGTCCATGGACGAGCTGGCCGGACTGTGCGAACTGACAGGCGTGTGACCCGAGTTCGCTCGGCGGCCGGGGGTGCGCCAGGAGCCTCCTGCTGCGCCTTTGAAAACTGTCCGTAGCCTGTTCGTAACACTGCTGGTGTTGCCTTACGGACCGGAGTGCTCCGGTCTGACGGGAGTTGAGCGATGGCAGTGGATCAACTCCCGGGTCGGATGCGGGAGTTCGTGACCTACCTGGGCGGCTTGCTGGCGCGCCTGGACCAGGGCTCCGGCTGGTGCGCGGTGTTCTGGCAGCGGGACCCCGACGGTATGCGGGCCTGCCTCGACGGCCGCGAGGTGCCGCCCTGGGACGTGGTCGAGGCGCTCCTCCAGGACCTCGCCACGGAGTACGGCCCCGGACCGGCCCACGCCGAGGCGGAGCGGGCCCGCCCCCTGCACGCCGCCGCCCAGGCCGCCCACGACGCCCGCCCGGGCGGCCGGGACGCCCTGGGCGACCGCTTCGACGTCATGCTCCGCGAACAGCGCTACGCGGCGGAGCGCCAGGCCGAACTGGGCCGCCGGCTCGCCACGGTCACCACCCAGGCGGAGGCCGACGCCCTCCGCCTGGACCTCGCCTGGGCCCGCGACGACCACGAACGCGCCGTACGACGCTGCGCCGAACTCCGGTCCCGCATGTCCGAACTGGACCGCCGAGCGATCAGCGACGAGGCCCCCGCGATCCAGCGGGGCGACGGCCCCACGTTCGGGGAGCCCGGCGCCTACGGCGGTGCCGCTGTCACGGGTGGCGGCCACGGGGGTGACACTGCCAGGCACAGCGGTCACGGAGCCCGTGGGGCGGGCGGGGAGCGTGAGGCTACGCGGCACGGGGGCGACGCCGGCGGGCATGGAGTCGGTGGGGCGGCGGGCGGTGGGGGCGGGGCCGCGCCGTATGGCGGCGACCCTGGCAGTCATGGAGTCGGTGGGCGCGATGCCGCGTCGTACGCCGGCGAGCCCGGCGGTCGGAGCGGTGAGCACCTGAACATGCCGCACCAGCGGGACGCCCCCGCGGCCACCTGGGCGGACAGCGCCGGGCCCGCGGCACCCCGTCCCGGCCCGGCTGACGGACCCGGACCCGGACACACCCCGCAACAGCCCGCCCCCACCGCCCCGCCGCCGGAGGCGAAGCGCAAGCGTCGGCGCGGCGGTGCCCGCTTCGCCGGGATGGCCGAGGAGGGCGGCGCCGTCGTCGTCGTACCCCCGGCCGCCGTGACCGATCCGCCCGCCGCGCCCGTCGCGAAGGGGCGCACCCCGCGCGGGGCCCGTTTCGCGGGGGCCGCGCAGGTGCCGGAGGCGCGCCCGCAGACCGGTCCGGAGCAGCGTGAGGAGCCGCCGGACGCGGTGGCGCGGCGGGAGACCGCCGAGACGGTCGCGAGGCTGGTGCGGCTGCGCTCGGAGGGGCGTACCGGCGAGGCGCACGCCGTGCTCGTCGAGGTCGCCCATTGGCCCGCCGACCGTTTCCCGCTGCTGGCCGCCGAGCTCCAGCGCGCCGGGCTGGGGGCCGACTGGGCGACCCTGCTGTGGGAGGCCGCCTCGCTGCCCGCCGACCGCCTGGTGGCCGCCGCGGACGCCCTGGTCGAGGCCGGACGGAGCCCGGACGGGGAGCAGGTGCTCAGACAGGGTGTCGCGCGCCCCGCCGGTGAGATCGGCGCGGCCGTGCTGGCCCTGGTCGCCGAGGGCCGCCGCCGTGAGGTCACCGCCCTCCTCGACGCCTACGTGCGCGTCCGCACCCCCGAGGAGGCCGTCCGCAGCGCCGCGCCGGGCCCCGCGACCCTCGTACCGCTGCTCCTCACGGCCGCGCGAGGCGTCTCGGAGGAGCGGCACTGGGACCTGGTGCACGCCCTGCGGGTCGCGGGATTCTCCGCCTGACAGGTCCCGCACAACCCCGCTGACCGGGCACGTCACTCCTCCACTGGAGTGTGAAACGAGATCGACTTCGCGGGTTGACGACGATGGTCTTGGCAAGCCTCTCCAGGAGGCTTACGTTCGTCCCTCTACGGCCGTGTCTACGGGCGTAGAGGCTCTGACGTCCCCGCCGAAGGAGCAGCTCATGGCCAACGTCGTACGTGCCGCTCTGGTCCAGGCCACCTGGACCGGCGACACCGAGTCCATGGTGGCGAAACACGAGGAGCACGCCCGGGAGGCGGCCCGACAGGGCGCGAAGATCATCGGGTTCCAGGAAGTGTTCAACGCCCCCTACTTCTGCCAGGTCCAGGAACCCGAGCACTACCGCTGGGCCGAGCCGGTGCCCGACGGCCCGACCACGAGCCGTATGCAGGAACTCGCCCGCGAGACCGGCATGGTGGTCGTCGTGCCGGTGTTCGAGGTCGAGCAGTCCGGGTTCTACTACAACACCGCGGTCGTGATCGACGCCGACGGCACCATCCTCGGCAAGTACCGCAAGCACCACATCCCGCAGGTCAAGGGCTTCTGGGAGAAGTACTACTTCAAGCCGGGCAACCTCGGCTGGCCGGTGTTCGACACCGCCGTCGGCAAGGTCGGCGTCTACATCTGCTACGACCGCCACTTCCCCGAGGGCTGGCGGCAGTTGGGCCTCAACGGCGCCCAGCTCGTCTACAACCCGTCCGCCACCCACCGGGGCCTGTCCTCCTACCTGTGGCGCCTGGAACAGCCCGCGGCCGCCGTCGCCAACGAGTACTTCGTCGCCGCCATCAACCGGGTCGGCGTCGAGGAGTACGGCGACAACGACTTCTACGGGACGTCGTACTTCGTCGACCCGCGCGGCCAGTTCGTGGGGGACACGGCCAGCGACAAGGAGGAGGAACTCGTCGTCCGCGACCTGGACTTCGACCTCATCGAGGAGGTGCGGCAGCAGTGGGCCTTCTACCGCGACCGCCGCCCCGACGCCTACGAAGGGCTGGTGCAGCCGTGACCGAGGACCTGCTGGGACGTCACCGGGCCGTCCTGCCCGACTGGCTCGCCCTCTACTACGAGGACCCCCTGGAGATCACGCACGGCGAGGGCCGGTACGTGTGGGACTCCGAGGGCAACAGGTACCTCGACTTCTTCGGCGGCATCCTGACCACGATGACCGCGCACGCCCTGCCCGAGATCACCAAGGCGGTGAGCGAACAGGCCGGGCGGATCATCCACTCCTCGACCCTGTACCTGAACCGGCCGATGGTCGAACTCGCCGAGCGCATCGCCCAGTTGTCCGGCGTCCCGGACGCCCGGGTCTTCTTCACCACCTCCGGCACCGAGGCCAACGACACCGCCCTGCTGCTCGCCACCACGTACCGCCGCAGCAACACGATCCTGGCGATGCGCAACAGCTACCACGGCCGGTCCTTCAGCGCGGTCGGCATCACCGGCAACCGCGGCTGGTCGCCGACCTCGCTGTCCCCGCTCCAGACGCTGTACGTCCACGGAGGCGTCCGCACCCGCGGGCCGTACGCCGCTCTGAGCGACGACGACTTCATCGCGGCCTGCGTCGACGACCTGAAGGACCTCCTCGGCCACACCCGTCCGCCCGCCGCCCTGATCGCCGAGCCGATCCAGGGCGTCGGCGGCTTCACCTCCCCGCCCGACGGCCTCTACGCCGCCTTCCGCGAGGTGCTCGACGAGCACGGCATCCTCTGGATCGCCGACGAGGTGCAGACCGGCTGGGGCCGCACCGGCGACCACTTCTGGGGCTGGCAGGCGCACGACCGGAACGGCCCGCCGGACATCCTTACCTTTGCCAAAGGTATCGGCAACGGCATGTCCATCGGCGGGGTCGTCGCCCGCGCCGAGATCATGAACTGCCTCGACTCCAACAGCATCTCGACGTTCGGCGGCACCCAGATCACCATGGCGGCCGGGCTCGCGAACCTGTCGTACCTCCTGGAACACGACCTCCAGGGCAACGCCCGGCGGGTCGGCGGACTGCTGATCGAGCGGCTGCGGGCGGTCGCCGCACAGGTTCCGGGCGTACGGGAGGTGCGCGGGCGCGGACTGATGCTCGGCGTCGAGCTGGTCAGGCCCGGCACCGACGAAGCAGACCCGCAGGCCGCGGCCGCCGTGCTGGAAGCCGCCCGCGCCGAGGGGCTGCTGCTCGGCAAGGGCGGCGGCCACAACACCAGCGCGCTCAGGATCGCCCCGCCCCTGTCCCTGACCGTCGCGGAGGCCGAGGAGGGCGCCGCGATCCTCGAACACGCTCTGAGGAGCACCATCCAGTAGCCCCACAGCGAGGGAACACCGACATGAGCACCACCTTGGAGCCCCTGGAGTCCTCGGAGCCGACCCTGTCGGTCCGTCAGGTCCTCATGCTGGAACGGGTCCTCGCCGGGGAGCCCGAGGTGGTGGCCGGTGCCGGCCAGCTCGACCGGGCCGTGCGCTGGGTGCACGTGGCCGAGGCCGCCGACGTCGGAGTGATGCTCAGCGGCGGCGAGATGGTCCTCACCACCGGCGTGCTGCTCGCCGGCGACGACGGCAAGCAGGCCGAGTACATCCAGTCCCTGCACCGTGCGGAGGCCGCGGCCGTGGTCCTCGGACTCGGCCGCGCCTTCCCGGCTCCGCCGGACGTGATGCGCCGGGCGGCTGAGCGGTGCGGGCTGCCCATGGTCGTCCTGCACCGCCCCTTCCCGTTCGCGGAGCTGACGGAGGAGGTCCAAGCCCGGCTGGTGCGACGGAAGTTCGCCGCGGTCAGCATGTCCGAGGCGGTCCGTACCGCCCTCACCGCACTCATCACCGCGGGCGCCCCGCTGCAACACCTGCTGGACGAGATCGCCCACCACAGCGGCTGCCCCGTGGTCGTCACCAACCTCGCGCACCGCGTCCTCGCCACCGCGGGGGAGCGGTCCGCCGTCGAGGACGTGCTGCGCGACTGGGAGCGCATCGCCCGCCAGGCCGGAGGCAGCGCGGGCGACGGCTGGATCCGCGCCGAACTGGGCGGGCGCGGGGAGCGCTGGGGCCAGATCATGCTGTGCGGCTACCGGGGCGACACCGCGACCGGCCGGCTCCTCGCCGACCGGGCCGCCGAGTCCCTCGTGCTGCACCGCATGCTCGGCGGCACCTCCGTCCACACCTGGGAGGAGCAGTCCGCGCAGAGCCTGCTCACCGACCTGGCCAGCGGGGTCGTCCCGGCCCGGCACCTGCTGCCCCGGGCGCGGGCGGCCGGACTGCCCGTCAACCGGCGCACCTTCGTGCCGCTCGTCGTGTGCGACGGAGATCCCGCCGAACTCGACCGGGTGCTACGACTGTTGGGGCTGCCCGGCATCGTCGCCGAACTCGCCGACGGGGCCACCGCCGTCCTGTTGAGCCTGGCCCGGGACCAGGACGCCGCCGTGCTCACGGCCAACTTCGCGGCCCGGCTGACGCGGACGGTCGTGGCCGCCGCGGACCCGAGGACCTCCTGGGACGACGTCCCGGCGGGGCTGCGGGAGGCCCAGCACGTCGCCGACGCGATCGCGGACTCGGCGCCCGTCCTCGACCTGCCGCCCGTGGTGCGCCTCAGGGACGTCCATCTGCGCGGCCTGATCAGGCTGTTGCGGGACGACCCGCACGTGCAGTCCTTCGCCGAGCGCGAGCTGGACGGGCTGCTGTGCGGGGCGGGGGAGGACCTGCTGGCGGTGCTGCGCACCTATCTCGCCACCGGCCGCAACAAGTCCCGCACCGCCCAGCTCCACCACGTCTCCCGCCCCGCGCTCTACCGGCGGCTGGAAGCCATACAGAGCCGGCTCGGCGTCGACCTCGACGACTTCGAGCAGGCCGCCTCGGTGCACATCGCACTTCTCGCGCATGACGCGCAACAACACTGAAACACGCTACGACCTGGGAAAACGGCGGTGAAACATGGGCGCACGACAGGGTGACACCGTGGCACGCCCGGGCCCCGCAGACGTGACACGCTGCAACTCAAAGCCCGCTCCCGGACTTCCTAGCCTTCTCGCACACCGAGCGACCGGAGGTCCCGATGAGCAGAGTGATCCGTGCCGCCCTCTTCCAGACCGCGTGGACGGGCGACAAGGAGTCGATGATCCAGGTGCACGAGCAGGCGGCCCGGGACGCGGCCGCGCAGGGTGCCCAGGTCCTGTGCTTCCAGGAGCTGTTCTACGGGCCGTACTTCTGCCAGGTCCAGGACAAGGCGTTCTACGAGTACGCCGAGCAGATCCCGGACGGGCCGATCGTCCAGCGGTTCCAGGCGCTGGCCAAGGAGCTGGGCATCGTCCTGATCCTGCCGATGTACGAGGAGGAGCAGCCCGGCGTCCTCTACAACACCGCCGCGGTGATCGACGCGGACGGCTCGTACCTCGGCAAGTACCGCAAGCACCACATCCCTCAAGTCCCCGGTTTCTGGGAGAAGTTCTACTTCCGCCCCGGCAACCTGGGGTGGCCGGTCTTCGACACCAAGGTCGGGAGGATCGCTGTCTACATCTGCTACGACCGCCACTTCCCGGAGGGCTGGCGGGCCTTGGGCCTCGCGGGCGCCGAGATCGTCTTCAACCCCTCGGCCACCTCGCGCGGACTGTCCGCGTACCTGTGGCAGTTGGAGCAGCCCGCGGCGGCCGTCGCCAACGAGTACTTCGTGGGCGCGATCAACCGGGTGGGCGTGGAGGAGCTGGGCGACAACGACTTCTACGGGACGACGTACTTCGTCGACCCGGAGGCCCAGTTCGTCGGCGAGGTGGCGAGCGACAAGGAGACCGAACTGGTCGTCCGCGAACTGGACATGGCCAAGCTGCGGGAGGTCCGCGACCGCTGGCAGTTCTACCGCGACCGCCGTCCGGACGCCTACCCGCCGCTGACCGCTCCGTGATCACGACGCGCACACCCGCGCCCCTCAGGGGCGCGAGGAACCGCGCGACCAGCCACAGACGACCGGAGCTTTTCCGATCACCGTTCGCAGGAGAGGGAGTATGAGCAGCCGCAGCCGTACCGTCATCAGCGGTGGTCTCGTCATCACCGCGTCCGACGAGATCCACGCAGACGTGCTGATCGAGGACGGCCGCATCGCCGCCCTCGCCGTGCCCGGTACCCAGAGCTGGACCGCGGACCGCACGATCGACGCCACCGGGAGGTACGTCATCCCCGGTGGCGTCGACGTCCACACCCACATGGAACTGCCGTTCGGCGGCACCTTCGCCTCCGACACCTTCGAGACCGGCACCCGGGCCGCCGCCTGGGGCGGTACCACCACCATCGTCGACTTCGCCGTGCAGAGCGTCGGCCACTCCCTGCGCGAGGGGCTGGACGCCTGGCACGCCAAGGCCGAGGGCAACTGCGCCATCGACTACGGCTTCCACATGATCGTCTCCGATGTGAACCAGGAGACGCTCAAGGAGATGGACCTGCTCGTGGAGGAGGGGGTCACCTCCTTCAAGCAGTTCATGGCCTATCCCGGCGTCTTCTACTCCGACGACGGCCAGATCCTGCGCGCCATGCAGCGCTCCGCCGAGAACGGCGGCCTGATCATGATGCACGCGGAGAACGGCATCGCGATCGACGTGCTGGTCGAGCAGGCGCTGGCGCGCGGCGAGACCGACCCCCGCTACCACGGGGAGGTGCGCAAGGCGCTCCTGGAGGCCGAGGCCACCCACCGTGCGATCAGACTCGCGCAGGTCGCCGGCGCCCCCCTGTACGTCGTGCACGTCTCGGCCATGGAGGCGGTGGCCGAGCTGGCACGCGCGCGGGACGAGGGGCTCAACGTCTTCGGCGAGACCTGCCCGCAGTACCTGTTCCTGTCGACGGACAACCTCGCGGAGCCCGACTTCGAGGGCGCCAAGTACGTGTGCTCGACGCCCCTGCGCCCGCGGGAACACCAGGCCAAGCTCTGGCAGGGCCTCAGGACCAACGATCTCCAGGTCGTCTCCACCGACCACTGCCCCTTCTGCTTCGTGGGCCAGAAGGAGCTCGGCCGCGGCGACTTCTCGAAGATCCCCAACGGTCTGCCCGGCGTCGAGAACCGCATGGACCTGCTCCACCAGGCCGTCGTCGACGGGCACATCTCGCGCCGCCGCTGGATCGAGATCGCCTGCGCCACCCCGGCCCGTATGTTCGGCATGTACCCGAAGAAGGGCACCATCGCCCCCGGCGCCGACGCCGACGTCGTCATCTACGACCCGCACGCCGAGCAGACCGTCTCCGCCGAGACCCACCACATGAACGTCGACTACTCGGCCTACGAGGGCAAGCGCCTCACCGGCCGGGTCGAGACGGTCCTCTCGCGCGGCGAACCCGTCATCACCGAGCGGGAGTACACCGGGCACGCCGGGCACGGCACGTACACCCCCCGCTCCACCTGTCAGTACCTCAACTAGGAGTGGCGCCCATGGACTTCGGACTCGTCCTGCAGACGGATCCGCCCGCCTCGAAGGTCATCAGCCTGATGAAGCGGGCCGAACGCAACGGCTTCACCCACGGGTGGACCTTCGACTCCGCCGTGCTCTGGCAGGAGCCGTTCGTGATCTACAGTCAGATCCTGGCCAACACCTCGACGTTGAAGGTCGGCCCGATGGTCACCAACCCGGGCACCCGCACCTGGGAGGTCACCGCCTCCACCTTCGCCACCCTCAACGACATGTTCGGCAACCGCACGGTCTGCGGCATCGGCCGCGGCGACTCCGCGATGCGCGTCGCGGGCCGCACGCCCAACACACTGGCCCGCATCAGCGAGGCCATGAAGGTCATCAGGGCCCTCGGCTCCGGCCAGGAGGCCGACCTCGGCGGCACGGTGATCAGGTTCCCGTGGATCAAGGAGGACGCCGAACTCCCCGTATGGATGGCGGCGTACGGCCCCAAGGCGCTGAAGATGACCGGTGAGGAGGCCGACGGGTTCATCCTCCAGCTCGCCGACCTCTATCTCACCGAGTACATGGTGAAGGCGGTCAAGGACGCGGCCGTCGCCGCCGGGCGCTCGGCGGACGAGGTCACGATCTGCGTCGCCGCCCCCGCCTACGTCACCGAGGACGACTCGCCCGAGGCGCTCGCCCACGCGCGCGAGCAGTGCCGCTGGTTCGGCGGGATGGTCGGCAACCACGTGGCCGACCTGGTGTCGAAGTACGGCTCGGGCGGTGGCCTGGTCCCTCAGGAGCTCACCGACTACATCAAGGCGCGCGAGGGGTACGACTACGCGCACCACGGCCGCGCCGACAACCCCGACACCGCCTTCGTGCCCGACGAGATCGTCGACCGGTTCTGCGTCATCGGACCGGTCGAGAAGCACATCGAGAAGCTGAACGCGCTGCGCGAGCTGGGCGTCGACCAGTTCGCCGTCTACGACATGCACGACGCCCAGGAAAAGACCATCGACGTCTACGGCTCCCAGGTCATCCCCGCCCTCAACTCCTGAACCCGATCGCACCGCCGCTCGACCGACCCCCCACTCCTTGTCCCCCCTCCCCGGCGTCCGGGGGAGGGGTGGCGGGACCGGGACAGGCCTCCCCGCCCGTCCCGGTCCCGTCCGAGGCCCCCGCACGGCCTATCCCGTTCCGTCCTGATCGATTGGCCTGCCCATGACCGAAACAGTCCCCACGGGGTCGCCGATACCGCAGTCCTCCGGCGGCCGAGTCGAGCTCGCTCCCGAGGCGTTCCCCGCCGACAGCCCCTTCGCCAACGAGGACCTGCGTCCCGTACCGGTCTCCGAGCGCAAGTGGACGACGTACAACTTCGCGGCCCTGTGGATCTCCATGGCGCACTGCATCCCGAGCTGGACCCTGGCCTCCGGCCTGGTCGCGCTCGGCATGGACTGGAAGCAGGCCGTCTTCACCATCGCCCTGGCCAACGTCATCGTGCTGCTGCCGATGCTGGCCACCGGGCACGCCGGGCCCAAGTACGGCATCCCCTTCCCGGTCCTCGCCCGCGCCTCCTTCGGGCTGCGCGGTGCCAACATCCCGGCGCTGATCCGGGCGGCCGTGGCCTGCGGCTGGTTCGGCATCCAGACCTGGATCGGTGGCAGCGGCATCTTCGCGCTGGGCTCCAAGCTGACCGGCGGCCACTGGGAGAACGCGGCCGAGATCGCCGGCAACCCCTGGCCCCTGTGGCTGTGCTTCCTGCTGTTCTGGGCGCTCCAGATCGCGATCATCTACCGCGGCATGGACTTCCTGCGGCACTTCGAGAACTGGGCCGCGCCCTTCGTGATCGCCGGCGCTCTCGTCCTGCTGGTCTGGATCGCGGTCAAGGCCGACGGCTTCGGCGCGCTGCTCGACCAGCCGTCCAAGCTCGGCTGGGGCGCCGACTTCTGGCCGGTGTTCTTCCCGTCCCTCATGGGCATGATCGGCTTCTGGGCCACGCTGTCCCTGAACATCCCGGACTTCACCCGGTTCGGCGCCAGTCAGAAGGCGCAGACCTGGGGCCAGTCCCTGGGGCTCCCCACGACCATGACACTGTTCGCGGTCCTCGCCGTGCTGGTCACCTCCGGCTCCGAGGCCGTCTACGGCGAGGCCATCTGGGACCCGGTCACGCTGGCCGCCAAGACCGACAACGCCTTCGGGCTGCTCTTCGCGCTGGTCGTCGTGCTGGTCGCCACGGTCTCCGTGAACATCGCGGCCAACGTGGTCTCACCGGCGTACGACCTGTCCAACCTGGCTCCGAAGTTCGTCAACTTCCGCACGGGCGCGCTCATCACGGGTGTCGTCGGCATCCTGATCTTCCCGTGGAAGCTGATCTCCACGCCGGAGTTCTACATCTTCACCTGGCTCGGAGTCGTCGGTGGCCTGCTCGGTACGGTCGCGGGCATCCTCATCGCCGACTACTGGATCGTCCGGCGCACGGTCCTGCACCTCGCGGACCTCTACACGCCCGGCGGCCGCTACTGGTACACCAACGGCTGGAACTGGCGGGCCATCCTCGCGTTCGTGGTCGGCGGACTGCTCGCGGTCGGCGGTTCGTACTCGGGGATCGGCGCGGACGGCAAGAAGACCGGGCCGTTCCCGACCGACGGACTGATCCCGTTCCTCAAGCCGCTGGCCGACTACGGCTGGGCGGTGGGACTCGGCGCGTCGCTGCTGCTGTACATCGCGCTGATGCTGCCCAAGGGCAGGGAGCAGGAGGGCATCGCGGCCTGACGGTGCGCCTCGCGCGCGTGGAGGGCGGTCGGGCCCGGGCCCGTTCCGCCGGCTCAGGCCTTCCGGCCGCTCTCCAGCGCCGCCACCGCCTCCTTGGCGGCCTTGATGGCACCCTTGTTGATCTCGTCCGTGCTGGGCGCCTTCTTGGACTCGAAGTCGCTGCCGTTGTAGGTCACGGTCACCAGCGCGTTGGACGCCTGGATCATGACCACGCCCTCACGGGTCTGCTGCTTGTTCTCGGTCGTGAGGTTCACCACCGAGTACCCGGCGTCACCGACGCCCGGCACGCTGCCGCCGCCGCTCTTCTCGGAGACGTTGTCCTTGTACGACTTGGCGGCCGCCGCGTCCGACTCCGTGATCTCGAAGGACACGTCGAGCCAGCGGTAGTCGAATCCCTTGAGCGCGTTCCAGGAGCACGTGCGGCGAACGGTCGCGTCCGTGGAGGGGATCTCCTTGCCGGCCGTCTTGGCGCCCGGCACCAGCGACTTGATCGTCGCGGCGCCGATGCTGCCGCAGGGCGCGGGCGCGGCGACGTACTGCTTCGAGGCGGCCGCCGTGGACGCGCCCGACGGGGACTCCGCGGCGGACTGCGGCGCCGACTCCTTCTCGGCGGCCGGCGTCGTGGCCGGGCCCGACGTCAGTGCCCAGCCCGCAGCGGCGAGCACGACGACCGGGGAGATGCGCGCGGTGAGCGCGAGCGGCAGGGAGAGAGTTCGCACGGCGCACTTTTCGTGGGGGACGGACGGTGCGGACGGGTCCGCACTGCGGACGGGACGCCAGTTTCACATGTCTGCCTGTGGGGTGGAAGTGTGAACTCGCTCCGTACCTGTGCCGTCACTGTGACCCGCCGTCGATGCGTCATGTGTCCGTTTATGTCCGGGCGATGGGCCGGTGGAGGGCCGACTCGACGCGGTCCACGGCCAGGAACGCGCCGTAGGCCACGAGGTGCACCAGACAGCGGTCGGTGTGCTCCGGCCGCCGCCAGGCCGCCACGTCCTCGTCGGTGATCCGGTACGGCGCGAGGGCGGCCAGCAGCACCAGACGCGCACCGGGACGCTCCCGCCGGTCCGGGAAGCCGCCGAGGTCGAGCGGTGGGTGCGAGCCGTCCCAGTCCAGCAGCGTCTCCTCCACGAGGTCCTGGTCGTCGGTGTCGAGCAGACCGGCGCCGGTCATGGCCGCCCGGAGCAGCGCCGCGTACGCGAGGCCGACGGGCGTGCCGGCCGCCCACGCCGGGGCCTCGCCGGGGTCGGGCAGGTCGAGCAGCGCGAGGGACGCGCCGGGTCGCGCGGGGCGGCGTACGGTCCGGGAGAGGGCACGGCCCGCGAGGCTGCGGACGGCCCGGAAGCGCTGGGCGTTGCCCGGCAGCAGGTTCTCGGTGAGCAGCGCGGACACGATCCGGTTGATGAAGTGGAACGCGAACGCGGTGCCGAGGTAACCCGGGGCGTGCTCGGGCGGGAACGGGTACGGCACCGCGCCGAGACCGCCCGGCACGCGCGTGTGCCTGCCCCAGTCCAGCACGCGCGCGTGCTCCTCGTTCTGCGGCCGCTCGCCCCGGGCGACGCGTTCGGCGAGCGCGTGGTCGCCGGTGGCGTGCAGCAGCATGGTGTGCGCGTCCACGCAGAACGGGCACCGGTTGGCCAGCGAGACCCCGAGGGCCGCCAGCTCCTTGCCGGTGCGGCTGCCGGGGCCGGCGATCAGCGACTCGCGCATCAGCGCCCACGCGGGGGCGAGCAGCTCCGGTGCGGAGGAGAGGACCACGAAGGTCACGGGTTCGTCGATGCCGAAGTCTCGGGACAACTGCTCGTAGACCTCGGCGACACGGCCGGTGGCGGCCTTGGGCGGCAGGGGCTCGGTGTAGCGGAAGGGTGTCGACATGCACAGCAGCGTGCGCCCCGGCCCCCGCCGCGGTCGTCGTACGGCCGAAGGGAGTCGGGGCTGCGTCCGTGAGCGCGGACCGGGGCGGGGACTACTACCGGGGGAGTAGCGCGGGAGTTGTCCACAGGGCTGACGCCGGTGTCGGTGCGGCGGTCTAGCGTGTGGGCATGAGTGGGCACCGGGTCGATGCGGCCATCTCCCAGCGGCTCGCCGATCTGGCCCTCGCGGTCGTGGTCGGCGCCCTCGCCGTGGTCGTGGCGGCCCAGGACGCGGACACGACCGCCCTCGACCAGGGGCTGCTCGTGGTGGGCGCGGCCGCTCTCGCGTGCTACCGCGCGGCCCCGCTGGTGGTGCTGGCCGTGACCACGGTGAGCGGGTCGGTGTACGTCCTGCACGCCCACCCCGGCCCGCTCGGCGCGCTGACCGTGTTCGCCGCCGTGCACCTGGCGTCCCAACTGGGGCACCGGGGCTGGGCGGCCGGCGCGAGCGGGATCTTCCTGGGGGCCTACGCGGCGACGGGCCCGACGGTCCACGAGGCCGTCGAGAAGACCGCGCTGCTCGCGGGCTGGTTCGTGTGCGCGGTGGTGACGGGCCTCGCCGGCCGTAACTGGCAGGCCTATCTGCGCCAGACCGAACAGCGTGCCCTGGAGGCCGAGCGCACCCGGGAGGAGGCCGCGCTGCGCCGGGCCGGTGAGGAACGCCTCCGGATAGCACGGGAGTTGCACGACTCCCTCACCCACAGCATCTCCATCGTCAAACTCCAGGCGGGCGTGGCCGTCCACCTGGCGCGCAAGCGGGGCGAGGAGGTGCCGCCCGCCCTGCTCGCCATCCAGGAGGCGGGCGGCGAGGCCATGCGCGAGCTGCGCGCCACGCTGGAGGTCCTGCGCACCGACGAGCCGACCGGCACCCCGGCACTGCTCGTGGAGCGGGCGCGCGCGGCGGGCCTCGCCGTCGAACTGAGTGTGACGGGCGAGGAGTGCGCGCTGCCCGCCCCTCTCGACCGGGCCGTGTACCGGATCGTCCAGGAGTCCCTGACGAACGCGGCCCGCCACGCGGGACCCGCGAAGGTCCGGGTCGAACTCGCATACAACAGGGATGACTTGACGGTACGGGTGGAGGACGACGGGGCCGCCTGTCCGGACCGCCCGCCCCGGCCGGGGCACGGCCTCACCGGCATGCGCGAACGCGTCACGGCACTGGGCGGGACACTGCACACCGGGCCGCGCGAGGAAGGCGGGTTCTCGGTGCGGGCGGAACTGCCGTTGGGGGCGGGGGGAGCCGGTGTGAGCGGGGAGGTGGGGGCGTGATCAGGGTGGCGCTCGTCGACGACCAGGCGTTGATGCGGGCCGGGTTCCGGGCCCTGCTCGACGCCGAGGACGGTATCGAGGTGGTCGGGGAGGCGGCGGACGGGGAGCGGGGGGTGGAGCTGGTGCGGGCGCAGGTGCCCGACATCGCGCTGATCGACGTGCAGATGCCGGTGATGACGGGCATCGAGGCGACCCGGCGGATCGCCGCGGACCCGGAGCTGGCCGGGGTCCGCGTGGTGATCCTCACCAACTACGGCGTCGACGAGTACGTCTTCGAGGCGCTGCGGGCGGGCGCGAGCGGCTTCCTGCTGAAGGACACCGAACCGGCCGACCTCCTCCAGGCCATCGAGGTGGTGGCCCGGGGCGAGGCGCTGCTGTCGCCCGCGGTCACCCGCACCCTGATCGGCGAGTTCGTCTCCCGCCCCCCGGACCGGTCCACCGCCCCCGGCCTGGAGTGCCTCACCCGCCGGGAACGGGAGGTCACGGCCCTGGCGGCCCGCGGCCTGACCAACGAGGAGATCGCCGAGCACATGGTGATCAGCCCCCTCACGGCCAAGACCCACATCAGCCGCGCGATGACGAAGCTGGGCGCCCGGGACCGGGCCCAACTGGTCGTGTTCGCCTACGAGTCGGGGCTGGTGACGGCACGCGGCTCCTGATGTTCCGTCGCGGGCGTCTGCTCACGGTGGACAGAGGGTTCTCGGCGCAGCCCGGGTGACCGGCCGGCCGGGTGGGCGTGCACGGCTTCTTGGGCAGGTCGATGGGGGATGAAAGGATCCGGGGGCGCGACCGTCTCGGACCGGCCGAGGCGCGCGTCCCACGCGTGAGGTGAGAGATGTCGTTCACCACCCGGCCGACCCTCCAGGGCACCTTCGGCATGGTGTCCTCCACCCACTGGCTGGCCTCGCAGTCGGCGATGGCGGTACTGGAGGACGGCGGCAACGCGTACGACGCGGCGGTGGCCGGCGCCTTCGTGCTGCACGTCGTCGAGCCGCACCTCAACGGACCCGCCGGCGAGGTGCCGATCCTGCTCGCGCCCACCGGGGGAGAGGTGCGGGTGCTGTGCGGACAGGGCGTCGCACCGGCCGGGGCTACCGTCGCCCACTACCGGAGCCTCGGCCTGGATCTCGTCCCCGGCACCGGCCCCCTCGCCGCCGCGGTCCCCGGCGCCTTCGACGCCTGGATGCTCCTGTTCCGCGACCACGGCACCAAGTCCCTCGCCGACGTCCTCAAGTACGCCATCGGGTACGCCGAGGACGGACACGCGCCCGTGGAGAACGTCGGCGCGACCGTCGAGAGCGTACGGGAGCTGTTCGAGACGGAGTGGACCTCGTCGGCGGAGGTCTACCTGCCGGACGGACGGGCCCCCCGGCCCGGAGCGCTGTTCCGCAACCCCGCCCTCGCCGCCACCTGGAAGCGGCTGATCGGCGAGGTGGCGGGCGCGGGCGACCGGGTCGCGCAGATCGAGGCGGCACGCGAGGTGTGGCGTACCGGATTCATCGCCGAGGCCCTCGTACGGCAGGCGGGGCGCCCCACCATGGACACCACCGGCACGCGGAACACCGGCACGCTCACGGCCGCCGACCTCGCCGGCTGGTCCGCCGGCTACGAGGCGCCGGCCACGTACGACTGGAACGGCTGGACCCTGTGCAAGGCCGGCCCCTGGAGCCAGGGCCCGGTCCTCCTCCAGCAACTCGCGCTGCTGCCGTCCGAGTTGCCGCGATACGGGTCCGCCGAGTACGTCCATCTGCTGGTCGAGGGCTGCAAGCTGGCCATGGCCGACCGGGAGGCCTGGTACGGGGACGCGGCCGAGGTGCCGCTCGACGAGCTGCTGTCGGCGCGCTACAACGCGGAACGGCGTGAACTCGTCGGCGACAAGGCCTCGTACGAACTGCGGCCGGGCAGCCCCGGCGGGCGGGAGCCGCGGCTCAGCGCACACGCGCGCGTGGTCGTCACCGACGAACCCGGGTTCAGCCCGATGGGGGCCGGGGAGCCGACGGTCGCGAAGAACCCCACCTCCCCGGTGCCGGGCGAGCCCGAGGTCGGTCCCGACGGCACCACCCGGGGCGACACCTGCCACCTCGACGTCGTCGACCGCTGGGGCAACATGGTCGCCGCGACCCCCAGCGGCGGGTGGCTCCAGTCCAACCCGGTCGTGCCCGAACTGGGCTTCCCGCTCGGCACCCGGCTCCAGATGACCTGGCTGGAGGAGGGCCTGCCCAACTCCCTCACCCCCGGCCGGCGCCCCCGCACCACCCTCACGCCCTCGATCGCCCTGCGCGGCGGAGTGCCCGTCCTGGCCTTCGGCACGCCCGGCGGGGACCAGCAGGACCAGTGGCAGCTCCACTTCTTCCTCGCCCTCGCCCTACGCTCACCGGTCCGCGGCGGCCTCGACCTCCAGGGCGCGATCGACGCCCCGAACTGGCACAACGACAGCTTCCCGGGGTCGTTCTACCCGCGGGGGATGCGGCCGGGCAGCCTCACGGTGGAGGCACGGACGGATCCCGCGGTGGTCGAGGAGCTGCGGCGCCGCGGGCACGACGTGACGGTCGGGGAGCCCTGGTCGGAGGGACGGTTGTGCGCGGTGGCGCGCGATCCGGAGACGGGGGTGCTGTCGGCGGGCGCCAATCCCCGGGGGATGCAGGGGTACGCGGTGGGGCGGTGACGGGAGCGAGCGGCACCACGAACGTCACCGGGCGTGCCGATCCGGGGTCAGGCAATCCGCTCAGGGTCGGGCACCGCCGCCCCCGCATCCCGGTGTTCACCGCGATTCCAGCCGCGCTTCACCGGGCCGGTGGGGATTGTCAGTCCCGCGTGCTCTCATGGAGTCATGATCGAAGACACGGAAACCAACGACGAGTTTCTCGGCCGGCACGCGGGCGACGTGGAAGAGGCGGTGCGCAAGGCCGCCGCGGCCGAGGTCATGCCGCGCTTCCGGCGGCTCGCCGCGCACGAGGTCGACCAGAAGGCCGGCCCGCACGACCTGGTCACGGACGCCGACCGGCTGGCCGAGCAGTACCTCACCGAAGAGCTCGGCGCCCTCCTGCCCGGCTCTGTCGTGGTCGGCGAGGAGGCGGTCCACGCCAACCCGGCGTCGTACGAGGCGTTGCAGGGCGACACCCCGGTCTGGATAGTCGACCCCGTCGACGGCACCCGCCAGTTCGTGCACGGCGACCCCGGCTTCTGCATGCTGGTCGCGCTCGCGAGGAGCGGTGTCCTGCTCGCCTCCTGGACCTACGCACCGGCCCGGGACCAACTGGCCACGGCGATACGCGGCCGGGGGGCGTTCCTCGACGGCGAGCGGCTGCACGCCGGTGCGCCGGACCCCGGGCGCGACCTCCAAGTGGCCACCTCCCACCCCGACTACACGACGGAGGAGCAGAAGCGCGGCCTGCTCGGGCTGTGGACGGACGGCGTCGCACCGCGCCCGTGCGGCTCGGCCGGTCTGGAGTACCTCGCCGTCGCCCGGGGCGAGTCGGACGCCGTGGCGTTCTCCTGGGAGGCGGCCTGGGACCACGCGGCGGGCCTGCTGCTGGTCGAGGAGGCGGGCGGCACCCATCTGACGCTCACCGGCGAACCGTTCCGCATCAGGGGCGGCAACACGCTGCCCTTCACCGCGGCCCGTGACGCGGCGACGGCCCGGAGGATACGGGGACTGCTGGCGGGCGAGGCGGTGAACGCGGCGGAGGCCTGACCCGGCGGAGGCCTGACACGACGGCGGGACCGGAGGGCGGTCCATGGGCGTACGCGCACACGCTCAGACTCCGCCCTCCATGCCGACCCACCCCCCACCGCGCCCTCTCCCCGAACCCCGTTCGCCCGACTTACCCCCACGCCCCGGGACTGTCGGTCCCCCGGCATATCCTGATCCTCTGGCCATCGGCTGACGAAGGAGTCCGAAGGTGCCGTCGATGCTCGATGCGGTCGTAGTGGGTGCGGGACCGAACGGACTGACGGCTGCCGTGGAACTGGCCCGCCGCGGCTTCTCCGTCGCCGTCTTCGAGGCGCGCGGCACCGTGGGCGGGGGTGCCCGCACCGAGGAGCTCACCCTCCCCGGCTTCCTGCACGACCCGTGCTCGGCCGCCCACCCCCTCGGCATCAACTCCCCGGCGTTCCGCGCCCTGCCCCTGGAGCGCTACGGCCTGGAGTGGCTGCACGCCGAACTGCCCATGGCGCACCCCTTCACCGACGGCACCGCCGCCGTGCTGTCCAGGTCGGTCGCCGAGACGGCCGCCTCGTTCGGGCCGCGCGACGCGGGGACGTACCGACGGCTCGTGGAGCCGTTCCTGCCCCGGTGGGACACCCTGGCCCGCGACTTCATGTCCCTGCCCGCTACCGCGCTGCCCCGTGACCCGGTCACCCTGGCCCGCTTCGGTCTCGCCGGACTTCCCCCCTCGACCTGGCTGATGCGCCGTTTCCACGAGGAGCGCGCGAAGACCCTGTTCGCCGGACTCGTCGCGCATGTGATGGCCCCGCTCAGCGGGTTCGCGACCGGAGCCATCGGTCTGGTCTTCGCCCTCGCGGCCCACGCGCGCGGCTGGCCCGTCGCCCGCGGCGGCTCCCAGTCCATCTCCGACGCGCTCACCGCGTACCTGAAGGACCTCGGCGGCACCGTCCACACCGACTACGAGGTCAAGCGGCTCGACGACCTGCCGCCCGCCCGTGCCTACGTCTTCGACACCTCGCCGACCGCTCTGGCCCGTATCGCCGGTTTCGGCAACTACTACGAGGGCTACCGCTACGGCCCCGGCGTCTTCAAGGTCGACTACGCCCTCGACGGCCCCGTGCCGTGGACCGCCAAGGAGGCGCGGAGCGCGGGCACCGTGCAGATCGGCGCCGACAGCGCGGAGATCGGCACCGCCCTGCGCGCCGCCTCCCGGGAGGACCGCGCACCCGACCGACCGTTCATGATCACCGTGCAGCCGAGTGTCGTCGACCCGGGCCGGGCCCCGGCCGGAAAGCACGTCTTCTGGGCCTACGGCCATGTCCCCAGCGGCTGGACCGGCGACCTCACCGACGCCATGGAGCGCCAACTGGAGCGCTTCGCCCCGGGGTTCCGCGACCGGGTCCTCGCCCGCGCCACCGCCGGCCCACCCGAACTGGCCGCCCGCAACGCCAACTACGTCGGCGGCGACATCGGCTCCGGCGCGGTCACCGGACTCCAGACCGTGCTGCGCCCTCGACTCTCGCTGTCCCCGTACAGCACCCCGCACCCGGCCGTGTTCATCTGCTCGTCGGCGACCCCGCCCGGGCCGGGTGTGCACGGCATGTCGGGGCACAACGCCGCGAAGGCCGTGTGGCGCAGGCTGCGACAGCAGACCTGAGCGCCCCGCCGGCCGGGCTGGAAGAGTGGTGGCCATGACCACCATCAGCCTCGTCCAGGGCGACATCACCCGGCAGAGCGCCGACGCGATCGTCAACGCCGCGAACTCCTCCCTCCTCGGCGGGGGAGGCGTCGACGGCGCCATCCACCGCCGGGGCGGTCCCGCGATCCTGGCGGACTGCCGCAAGCTGCGCGCCTCGCACTACGGCAAGGGCCTGCCGACCGGAAAGGCCGTGGCCACCACCGCGGGCGAACTGGACGCGCGCTGGGTGATCCACACCGTCGGCCCCCGGTACAGCCACGAGGAGGACCGCTCGGAGCTGCTGGCCTCCTGCTACCGCGAGTCCCTGCGCGTGGCCGACGAACTGGGCGCCCGGACCGTCGCGTTCCCGGCCGTCTCCGCCGGCATCTACGGCTGGCCGATGGACGACGCCGCGCGGATCGCGGTGGAGACCGTACGGGAGACGGAGACCGCGGTCGAGGAGGTCCGGTTCGTGCTGTTCGACGAGAAGGCGTACCAGGCGTTCGCGGCCCTGACCGTTTGACGCTGACCGCCTGATCGCCGGTCCCCTGACCTGAACGCCCGACCGCCTGACGCCCGACCGCCTGACGCCCGACCGCTTGACCGGCGCCCCCTGACCGCCGACCGCCTCACGCCAGTGGCCCGCACCCTGACGGCCGAACGCCTCCGGAACGCGGCAAACGAGGGAACGCGCGAGGAAACCGCCTGGTCAGAGACGTCATCGAGGGGTGCGCGGCCGGGGGCGGGCCCGGTGAGCGGTTGCGGGGCTTCCGGCAGGTTCCCACGGTGGGCCCTACCAAGCACTTCGAAAGGACCCCCGCATGCGCCCCCTCGTCTCCCGCGGCCTTCTCCTGCCGTCCCTGGTCTGCGCCGCGCTGATCCTCGGCCCGGTCGGCACCGCGGCCGCCGCCGTCGACGCAGGCCGCGGCGCGTCGGACCCCGGTCCGGCCCGGACGGCCACGCCGTACATCACCACCACCGACGACACGGACGCCCTGACGGACCTCAACACGCTGCACGGCCTGAGCGCGCTGGACGGCCTCGACGCACAGGACCGCCTCGACGTCCTGAACCGACTCGACGTCCTGAACCGGCCCGAGCACGGCGGCCTCCTCCAGCCCCTGCGGCCCCTCCTGGACGCCGTCACCGACCTCGTCTCCCTGAACGGCAGGCACCTCGACGCGAACGAGGCGGCCGCCCGTGCGAAGGCCGTGGCAGCGGCCAACACCGAGGCACGGCAGCAACTGGCGCAGCGCCACGGCACCGACCGGTCCGTCGCGGCGGCCGACCCGGTCTCGGACCTTCTGGACTCGCTCCAGTCCACGATCGAGGACCTGCTCAAGTCGCTGACCTCGCTGGACCTCGGCGGAGTGGTGGGCGCGGTCACCGGACTCCTGGGGTCCGTGGTCGGAACGGTCACCGGGCTCCTCGGCGGCGGGCTCCCCACCTCGTCCGCCACCGGCTGACCCGACGGCACCTCGCCCCCACCCCAGGAACCGCAAGGGAACCCCCCGAGGGCACCCTCAAGGAACCCCACGGCACCCCCGCGTGAGCCCACGCGGGGGTGCCGTATGTCGTCATGACCCCAGGACCACACAAAGTCCGACAGTGTCATTGCCTCGCTCGGCTTCGGGATCTAGGTTGAGTCGCATCCTGTGCCTCAAAGTCACCAATAGCGCACAGGAATTGACGCTCCCTCAGTACGTACACCGCACTGTCGTCCCGAGGAAGGTTCCCCCGATGCCCCATCCGTACCTGCCCGCCCCCATCAGCCGCAGGCGTCTGCTGGAGTCGGGGGCCGCCGTCCTCGGTGCCCTCGCCCTCTCCTCCGGACCCCTGGCCGGCCGCGGCCACGCTGCGCAGGGCGCCCCGGAGTGGAACGGCGCCATCGACCTCTTCCGGGTGGGCACCGAGCCCCCGCACACCACCCTCATGCCCTACGCCGGCGTCGGTCAGGCGCTCGCCGCCGACCGCACCCGCTCGCCGTACCGCCTGAGCCTCGACGGCACGTGGAAGTTCGCCTACGCCGACCGCCCCGACGACCGCGACACCGACTTCCACCGCACCGATGTGGACGACTCGGACTGGGACACCATTCCCGTTCCCTCGGTGTGGCAGGTGCATGGCTACGACTTCCCGATCTACATCAACATCACCTACCCCTGGTGGGGCCCCAACGGCCTCGGCGAGGAGGCACAGCCGCCCGCCGCCCCCACCCGCTACAACCCCGTCGGCCAGTACAGACGTACCTTCACCGTCCCGAAGGACTGGTCGGGGCGGCGGACCTTCCTGCACTTCGAGGGCGTCAAGTCCGCCCACTACGTATGGATCAACGGCGAACTCGTCGGCTACCACGAGGACTCCTACACCCCCGCCGAGTACGACATCACCCCGCACCTCAGGCCGGGCACCAACCAGATCGCGGTCGAGGTGTACCGCTACTCCGACGGCGACTGGTTGGAGGACCAGGACATGATCCGGCTGAGCGGTATCTTCCGCTCGGTCTACCTCTACTCCACCCCAGCCGTCCACCTGCGCGACTTCAAGCTGGACACCCCGCTCGGCGACGACCACACCTCCGCCGCGCTCTCGGTCACGGCGAGCGTGCGCGACTACGGCGGCGACAACCAGGGCCGCTACACGGTGGAGACGCAGCTCTACGACGCGGGCGGCCACGCGGTCTGGACCCGGCCGCTCCAGCAGACCGTCGCCCTCGACGCCGGCGCCGAGACGACCGTACAGGCGGCGAAGGCCGTGCCCGCGCCGAAGCTGTGGTCGGCCGAGCACCCGAACCTCTACACCGCCGTCCTGCGGCTGCGGGACCCCGCTGGCAAGGTCATCGAGACCCTCTCGCACCGCGTCGGCCTGCGCGAGTTCGCCCTGAAGGACGGGCTGATGCGCATCAACGGCAAGCCGGTCTCGCTCCGGGGCACCAACCGCCACGAGATGCACCCCGACCGCGGCACCGCGCTCACCCGCGCGGACCTCGTGAAGGACATCACGATCATCAAGCGGATGAACATCAACTCCGTCCGCACCTCCCACTACCCCAACAACCCGCTCTGGCTCGAACTCGCCGACGAGTACGGCCTGTACCTCGTCGACGAGACCAACCTGGAGACCCACGGCATCCGCGACCAGTATCCCGGCAACCACCCCGACTGGAGCGCGGCCTGCGTGGCGCGCGCCCAGAACATGGTCCACCGCGACAAGAACCACGCCTCGGTGGTCATCTGGTCCCTCGGGAACGAGGCGGGCGGCGGCAGCACCTTCGTGAACATGCGGGACTGGATCAAGTCGTACGACACCACCCGCGTCGTCCAGTACGAGGGCGACGACCGGCCCACCATCAGCGACATCCGCTCGGCGATGTACGAGAGCCCCGCCCGCGTGGAGCAGCGCGCCAAGGACACCGCCGACACCCGGCCGTACGTGATGATCGAGTACTGCCACGCGATGGGGAACTCCAACGGCAACTTCAAGAAGTACTGGGACATCGTCCGCCGCTACCCCGTCCTCCAGGGCGGCTGGATCTGGGACTTCGTCGACCAGTCGCTCAGCGAGCCCGTCCCGGTGCGCCAGTTGCTCACCGAGAGCGGACCCGGGGCGCTGCGGGGCGAAGTCCTGCCCGCGAGCGCCAGGTTCGACCGGGACCGGGGCGTCTCCGGTGGCACGGTCTTCGCCCGTGACGCCCGCCTCGACCTCACCGGCTCACTGACCCTCGAGGCCTGGTTCACCCCGAAGGTGACGGGTGGGCACCAGCCGGTCATCGCGAAGGGCGACACCCAGTACGCCCTCAAGCAGTCCGGGAGGACACTGGAGTTCTTCCTCTACGGTGGCGGGCAGTGGATCGCGGTCAACTGGGCGGTCCCGGACGACTGGACGGGCCGGGAACACCATGTCGCCGGTGTCTTCGACGCGGCCGCGGGCACGCTGACCCTGCACGTCGACGGCCAGGTCAGGGCGACCCGGACGACGACACAGCGGCCCAGCAGCAACACCGCCCCGCTCTCGCTGGCCGTCGATGTCGACAACCCCACCAGGGAGTTCAGCGGCACGATCAGGAAGGCCCGCGTGTACGGCCGCGCGCTGAGCGGCGCCGAACTGGCCTCCGACAGCCGGGGACCCGCTGACGAGGGCGTGCGCTTCTGGTTCGACGCGGCGACCGTGGGACTGACCGAGAAGCGGCCCGCCCAGAAGACCTTCTTCGCCTTCGGCGGCGACTGGGGCGACAACCCCAACGACGGTGCTTTCGTCGCGGACGGCATCGTCACGGCCGACCGCGGCCACACCGGCAAGGCCGCCGAGGTCAAGCAGATCTACCAGGCGGTCAACGCGTCCTGGGCGGCGGACGGGTCGGTGAGGCTGACCAACGAGCACCTCTTCACCGACCTCCGGGAGTTCGACGGCAGTTGGACCCTCTCCGCCGACGGCAAGGTGGTGCAGCGCGGGAGGCTGACCCGGGACCAGTTGAGTCTGGCACCGCTGTCGAGCAAGGACATCACCGTGCCGTACCGGCTCCCGAGCACCCCCGCGCCCGGCACGGAGTACTCCCTCCAACTCTCCTTCACCACCAAGGAGTCCACGCCCTGGGCGAGGGCCGGTTTCGAGGTGGCCAAGCAGCAGCTCCCCGTCGACGCGCACAGCCCCGCGGTGACGCCGGTACCGCTCGCGAAGGTCCCCGCCCTGACCTACCGGGACAGCTCAGGCCAAGTAAGCGTCGAGGGGCGGGACTTCTCCGTCACCGTCGACAAGGGCAGCGGGACCATCACGTCGTACCGGGCGCACGGCACCCGGCTGCTCACCTCCGGCCCCGTCCCGAACTTCTGGCGGGCACCCACCGACAACGACCACGGCAACGGACAGCACACCCGCAACCAGACCTGGCGCGACGCCGGCATGCTCCGCAAGGTGACCGACGTCAGCGTGCGGGCGCTGCGGGACCGGGCCGTCGAGATCAAGGTCGGCGGCACCCTGCCGACGACGACCGAATCGACGTACACCACGACTTACACGGTCTTCGGCAACGGTGAGATCAAGGTCGACAACACCCTTCACCCGGGCGCGAGTTCACTGCCGTACATCCCGGAGGTCGGCACGATCCTGTTCCTGCCGCGCCGCCTGGACCGGCTGCACTACTACGGCCGCGGGCCCGAGGAGAACCACTGGGACCGCAACGACGGTACGGACGTGGGCCTTTGGTCCGGGACCGTCGCCGAGCAGTGGACCTCCTACATCCGCCCGCAGGAGAACGGCAACAAGACCGACGTCCGCTGGGCGGCCCTGACCGGCCCGGACGGGGTGGGGCTGTTGGTCTCCGGCGAGCCCCTCCTGGAGGTCAACGCCTCGCACTTCACTCCGGAGGACCTGTCCAACGGGGTGCGGCACGACTACCAGCTCACCCCGCGCGACGCGGTCGTCCTCAGGGTGAACCACCGGCAGATGGGCGTCGGCGGCGACAACAGTTGGGGCGCGCACACCCACGACGAGTACAAGCTGTTCGCCGACCGGGACTACGCGTACACGTACCGGCTGCGGCCGTTGACGGACGTGGACGGGGCGACGGCGGCCTCGCGGCGGCCGACAGGCACGGCCTGAGCGTCGCGCCGCAGCTTCCGGGCCGGGCCGTCGGACACCCGACGGCCCGGTCGCGGCCGCCCGCGTGCCTCCGGGTGCACTGTCTTACCCGCGCCCGCGAAGGAGCCCCACGGCCGGCACCGACCCGCACGCCGGCAGCACCCCCGTCACCCCGTAGCCGTACGTCGGTGAAGCGGCCGCGTACAGCGGGCCCCGCACGCGCCGGGACGGCTCACTCGGTGGTGTCACTGAGCCCCAGTCGCAGGTGCTCGACGTGGTACACGGCCTGGTCTAGCAGTTCGGCGACGTGGTGGTCGTGCAGTGCGTACACCACCGACCGGCCGCGGCGCTCGCCCACGACCAGGCCCAGATTGCGCAGCAGCCGCAACTGGTGCGAGCACGCCGACTGCTCCATGCCCACCTCGGCCGCCAACTCCGTGGCCGGCAGCGGACCTTCCCGCAGTCGCGCGAGGATCAGCAGACGGGAGGGGGTGGACAGGGCCTGGAGGGTGGTGGCCACCTTGGCCACGTTCGCCGCGTCCAGACGTACCCGCTCGGCGGCTTCCTGCGCGGTGGTGACGGCTCCATGACCCATGGGCGGTATCTTACCCACCGCACATGAACAGATGAATGAGTCTTCATGTGTTCCTGTATGGTGCTCGGGTGTCCACGACTCTCGCCCCCGTTCGTGTCCCCCCGTCCGTGCAGGCGGCGTCCCGCCGCACCCGCGTGCTCGCCCTGCCCGAGGCCCGCTGGGCGCTGGTGTCGACCGCCGCGTTCCTGCTCGCCCTCGCGCTGGACCTCGGCGGCCTGCCGTGGTGGGCCCACGGCCCGCTGTACGCGCTCGCCTACGCCGCCGGCGGCTGGGAACCGGCCCTCGAAGGGCTCAGGGCGCTGCGCGAGCGGACCCTCGACGTCGACCTGCTGATGATCGTCGCCGCGCTCGGCGCGGCCGCGATCGGCCAGGTCCTGGACGGCGCCCTGCTGATCGTCATCTTCGCCACGTCCGGCGCCCTGGAGGCCCTGGCCACCGCCCGCACCGCCGACTCGGTGCGCGGCCTGCTCGACCTCGCGCCCGCGACGGCGACCCGGGTCACGGAGAGCGGCGAGGAGACCGTCCCGACGAGCGAACTCGCCGTGGGAGACGTCCTGTTGATCCGTCCGGGCGAGCGCATCGGCGCCGACGGCCGGGTCCTGGACGGCACGAGCGAGGCCGACCAGGCCACCATCACCGGCGAACCCCTCCCGGTCGCCAAGGGCCCCGGCGACGAGGTCTTCGCCGGCACCCTCAACGGCACCGGCGCGCTGCGCGTCCGCGTCGAGCGGGACCCCGCCGACTCCGTGATCGCCCGCATCGTGACCCTGGTCGAGGAGGCCTCCCGGACCAAGGCGCCGACGCAGCTCCTCATCGAGAGGATCGAGCAGCGGTACGCGGTGGGCGTCGTGGCCGCCACCCTCGCCGTGTTCGGTGTGCCGCTGCTGTTCGGCGCCGACCTCACGGACGCGTTGCTGCGCGCGATGACCTTCATGATCGTCGCCTCGCCGTGCGCGGTCGTCCTCGCGACCATGCCGCCCCTGCTGTCCGCCATCGCCAACGCCGGGCGGCACGGCGTCCTGGTGAAGTCGGCCGTCGCGATGGAACGGCTCGGCGAGGTGGACGCCGTGGCCCTCGACAAGACCGGGACGCTGACCGAGGGGGCACCGGAGGTCTCACAGGTGCGGCCGCTGCCGGACTCGGGGCTCACCCCGGACGACCTCCTCGCCCTGGCCGCCGCGGCCGAACTCCCCAGCGAGCATCCGCTCGGGCGGGCCGTGGTGCGGGCCGCCAGGGAGCGGGGGCTGCGCATCGCGGAGGCCCGGGACTTCACCGCCGTGCCCGGGAGCGGCGTGACGGCGCTGGTCGAAGGGCGGCTGATCGAGGTCGGACGGGCGGACGACCCCTCGGACCCGGCCCTGCCGGACGCCGGAGCGGAGGGCCCCGGGGCCGGCGCCACCGTCGTCCTCGTGACCGGCGACGGCGTCCCCCTCGGCACCCTCGCCCTCACCGACCGCCTCCGTCCGCACGCCCCCGCCGCCACCGCCGCGCTCACCGCCCTGACCGGCACCGCTCCCGTCCTGCTCACCGGCGACAACGCGCGCGCCGCCGCGAGGGTCGCCGAGGCCACCGGCCTGGCGGACGTCCGCGCGGACCTGCTGCCCGAGGGCAAGGTGGACGCCGTACGAGAGCTCCAGGACGCCGGCCGCAAGGTGCTGTTCGTCGGGGACGGCGTCAACGACGCACCCGCGCTCGCCGCCGCCCACGCCGGCATCGCGATGGGCCGGGCGGGCTCCGACCTCGCACTGGAGTCCGCGGACGCGGTCGTCGTGCGCGACGAGCTCGCGACCGTACCGGCGGTCGTACGGCTGTCCCGGACCGCCCGCCGACTCGTCCTGCAGAACCTGCTGATCGCGGGCACCTTCATCACCGGACTCGTCCTGTGGGACCTCCTCGGCCGGCTCCCGCTGCCGCTCGGGGTCGCCGGGCACGAGGGCTCCACGGTCCTCGTCGGCCTCAACGGACTGCGGCTCCTGCGCGAGTCCGCGTGGCGGCCGGGCCGGACCACGTCCCAGGGCACGCGAGGCTGATGTCGGATTCCCGCCAGCCCGGGTCGGCCGGGTGCCCGATGCTGGACGCATGCAGACGGGGATGTACACCGAGACCGAGCGCTGTGTGCGCGCCGTGCAGTCCAAGGACGCGCGGTTCGACGGATGGTTCTTCACGGCCGTACTGACGACCCGCATCTACTGCCGGCCGAGCTGCCCGGTCGTCCCGCCCAAGCCCGAGAACATGACCTTCTACCCGAGCGCGGCGGCCTGCCAGCAGGCGGGCTTCCGCGCCTGCAAGCGGTGCCGGCCCGACACCAGCCCGGGCTCGCCGGAGTGGAACCAGCGCGCCGACCTGGTGGCCCGCGCGATGCGGCTGATCGCCGACGGCGTGGTCGACCGGGAGGGCGTGCCCGGCCTCGCCGCCCGCCTCGGCTACAGCACCCGGCAGATCGAACGCCAGCTCCTCGCCGAGCTCGGCGCCGGCCCGCTCGCCCTCGCCCGCGCCCAGCGCGCCCAGACCGCGAGGATCCTCATCGAGACGACCGCGCTCCCGATGGCGGACATCGCCTTCGCGGCCGGCTTCTCCGCGATCCGCACCTTCAACGACACCGTGCGCGAGGTCTTCGCGCTCGCGCCGAGCGAGCTGCGCACGCGGGCCACCAGGAGGGCCGCGCCGGACACCCCCGGCTTCCTGTCCCTGCGCCTGCCGTTCCGCGCCCCCCTCAACCCCGACAACCTGTTCGGCCACCTCGCGGCCACCGCCGTCCCGGGCGTGGAGGAGTGGCGGGACGGCGCGTACCGGCGCACGCTGCGGCTGCCGTACGGGCACGGTGTCGTGGCCCTGACGCCACGGCCCGACCACATCGCCTGCCGGCTGACGCTGAGCGACCTGCGCGACCTGACCGTCGCCATCAGCCGCTGCCGCCGGATGCTCGACCTGGACGCCGATCCGGTCGCGATCGACGACCAGTTGCGCACGGACCCGCTGCTCGCGCCCCTGGTGGACAAGGCGCCCGGCCGACGGGTACCGCGCACGGTCGACGAGGCGGAGTTCGCCGTACGGGCCGTGTTGGGCCAGCAGGTCTCCACGGCGGCCGCCCGCACCCACGCGGCCCGCCTGGTCACGGCCCACGGCGAGCCCGTCGACGACCCCGAGGGCGGCCTGACGCATCTGTTCCCGACCCCCGCCGCCCTGGCCGCGCTCGACCCTGCCGCGCTCGCGATGCCGCGCACCCGCCGTACGACCTTCACCACCCTCGTCAGCCAACTCGCCGACGGCTCGCTCCAGTTGGGCGTCGAGCAGGACTGGACCGAGACCCGCGCCCGCCTTCTCGGCCTCCCCGGCTTCGGACCCTGGACGGTCGACGTCATCGCCATGCGCGGCCTCGGCGACCCGGACGCCTTCCTCCCGACCGACCTCGGCATCCGCCGCGCCGCCCAGGAGCTGGGCCTGCCCTCGACCCCGGCCGCGCTGACGGCCCGCGCGGCGGCCTGGCGGCCCTGGCGGGCCTACGCCGTCCAGTACCTGTGGGCGACCGACAGCCACCCGATCAACTTCCTTCCCGTGTGAGGACGTTCCGTGAAGCAGCACACCGTGATCGACAGCCCCTACGGCCCGCTGACCCTCGTCGCCGACGACGGCGTCCTGTGCGGCCTCTACATGACCGACCAGCGCCACCGCCCGGCGGAGGACACCTTCGGCACCCCGGACGACGGATGGTCCGGAGAGGCCGAGGAGCAGTTGCAGGCGTACTTCCAGGGCGAGTTGCAGGAGTTCACCCTGGAACTGCGCCTGCACGGAACGCCGTTCCAGCGCACGGTCTGGGAGGAGCTGCGCCGCATCCCGCACGGCGAGACCCGCACCTACGGCGAACTCGCCGACGCCCTCGGCAATCCCAAGGCCTCCCGCGCGGTCGGTCTCGCCAACGGCCGGAACCCGATCGGCATCATCGTCCCGTGCCACCGCGTGGTCGGCGCCGACGGCAGCCTCACGGGATACGGCGGCGGACTGGAGCGCAAGCAGCGCCTGCTGGACTTCGAGCGGGGCGCGGCGCTTTTCTGAACGGTCACTCCGCACCCGGCCGGCTCGGAGCCGGGAACTGCCAGGGCATTCCTCGGATGTGCGGTGTATTGTGGTGACGAATGGCAGATTCTGCGCGGGTCTCGAATAAACCGCCACGGATAAAATGATTCCTCCGTCCACTCTCACGGGGGTGGGATCATGGCGAGTCATCCAGATCGCTCCGGTCCCCAGCTCACCTTCATTCATCCATCGCACCTGTACGGATCCCCGCTGCGCCTGTCCGCCGCGCGATCGGTCCTCGGCCGGGATCCCGGCTGCGACATCCGGATAGACGATCCGTACGTCAGCGGCAGACACGCACTCCTGAGCCGTTCCGGCGCGAACGTGGTCCTGGAGGACCTGGGCTCCGCCAACGGCACCTCGGTGAACGACCGTCCCCTGGCCGCCCCGCAGACGCTGCACGACGGCGATGTGCTCACGCTGGGAAGCGTGAGCATCCGCTACGAATGGCCCGGCAGCGCCGCACGGGAGCGTGAGGCCGCACTGGGCACCGTCATGATGCCGACGGTGGGCGGGGCCCCGCGATTCGACGTGGGTCAGCAGTACGGCGCCCACATCAACAATGTGGGCGGCCACCAGTACGTCGATCAGAGACAGGAGAGCTTTCTCCGGCAGGTCGCGGCAGCTCGTACCCGAGCCCGACGCGTCATTCTGCTCGGTTTCGTGCTCTTCCTGTGCGGCTTCGCCGTGTTCGCCTATGGGATTCTGCGATTCATGGGTCATATCGGGGATCCGGTATCCGAGGACCCCAATGAATGGCCCGACCCGGGAGACATGTTCGGCACGGAGATCGGTGGCTTTCCGGTGTTCCTTCTCGGCTGGGCGGCCGCCGGCGTCGGCACGGTCCTGATGATGACCGGGCTGGTGATGCACGTCATCGCCGCGTCCCGGCAACGCTCCTTCGACGCGGCCGTGCGCCGCCAGTGACCCAGACGAGGGGACGTCCAGTGAGCTTCAACATCGGCAGCCAACAGGGCAACATCAACAACGTCGCCGGTGACCAGACCATTCACGGCGGCCAGCACGGACAGTTCACGACGGCCACGGATCCGCGAGCCGTGCTCGGTCTGCTGCGTGCGGAGCTCGACCGGCTGGCCCTCCCGCCCGAAGTCGCGAGCCAGGTGCACACCGAGGTCGCGTCCCTCGACGCCGAACTCGCCTCCCCGTCCCCGGATCGCACCACCATGGCCGAGCGTCTGGTGCGGATCACCAGGCTGGTGACCGCCGCGGGTGCGGCCGTCACCGCCGGCGGAACCCTCGCCGGAGCCCTGTCCTCCCTGGCGGGCTGGCTGGGCCCGGTCGGTGACTCCGTCCTGCGCGCCATCGGCTAGGCCCCCGGCACGGCCGCGAGCTCCGACCGGGAAGCCCGCCCGCGGCCTCGCTCACAGCCCCCCGAACGACCCGATCCTGTGCAGGAGTTCGGGCAGTGCCGTGCCGATCGGCTCCCGGATCACCTCGTCGGCGCGGTCGTCGTACGGGGTCGGCTCGGCGTTGACGACGACGAGACGGGCGCCGTGGTCGGCGGCGACACCCGCGAGGCCCGCCGCCGGCTGGACCTGGAGCGTGCTGCCGACCGCGACGAAGACCTGGCACGCCTTGCTGATCGCGACGGCCTCACCGAGCACGACGGGGTCCAGCCGCTCGCCGAACATCACGGTCGCCGACTTGAGGATGCCGCCGCACTCCAGGCACGGCGGGTCCGCCTCGCCGGCCTCGACCCGGGCGAGCGCGTCCTCCATCGGGCCGCGGGCGTGGCACTTCGTGCAGACCACCTGCCGTGCGGTGCCGTGCAGTTCGAGGACCTTGCGGGCCGGCATCCCGGCGAGCTGGTGCAGCCCGTCCACGTTCTGCGTGATCACCCGCACCGGGACCCCGGACCTCTCCAGCTCGGCCACCGCCCGGTGCGCCGCGTTGGGCTCGGCCCCCAGCGCGTCGTTCGCCCGCCGCATCTGCCACGAGCGGCGGCGGATCTCCGGATCGCCCATGTAGTAGTCGTACGTCACGAGCTTCTCCGCCTCGGGATCCTTCTTCCACAGCCCGTTCGGGCCGCGGTAGTCGGGAATGCCGGAGTCGGTGGAGATGCCGGCGCCGCTGAGGAGGGCGACGAGGGGCTTGGTCATGGCACCGAGGGTAGGGCGGGTGATCCGGATCGGGCGAACAGATATCCGACCGCCCACCGGCCGCTGAACCCGCCTCAGCCCACCCGGTGACCGTTCTCCAGCTCCACCGTGCCCGAGCCGTCCGTCAGCGCGTCCAGCGCGGCCAGGACACGGCGGCCGAGGGCACCGGGCAGACGGTCGAGGAGCTCCTCGCGGGGGACGAGGCGCCAGGACAGCAGTTCCTCCTCCTGGAGGCGGATCGCCTTGAAGTCGTCCTCGGAGAGCACACCGCCGTCGTAGAGGTAGGCGACCAGCGGCGGGCGGGCCGTCCCGTGCACCCAGTCCACCGCGAGCAGCCGGCCGAGCTCACGGTCCAGGCCGATCTCCTCGGCGGTCTCGCGGCGGGCGCCCTGACGCGGGGTCTCGCCGTCGTCGGACTCGATGGTGCCGCCCGGGAGCGCCCAGCCCTCACGGTAGTTGGGCTCGACCAGGAGCACCCGGCCGTCCGCGTCCCGGAAGAGCGCGGCGGCTCCGGCGATGATGCGGGGGAGACCCGCGATGTAGGTGGCGAAGTCCTGGGTGGTGGTTATTCTCGAAGGGTAACCAGCCCCCGGGGCCGCCCGGACGCCGCTCAGCAGGCCGGTACGGGCACGGCGGTCGCCCGTGGCTGGTCGGCACCGGGATCGAGGGGACGGACGTACCGGTAGCACTGGGCGGCTCGCGAGGTGTCACGCACGAGCACGTCGACGGTGACCGTGCGCCCCTCGCGCGCCACGTCCCGGACGTCGTACGCCTGCCTCGGGAGGGCGAACGCCCGGCGCACGCCCGGATCGGTCAGGTCCTTCGCGGCCAGGTTCGCGACGCGGTCGCGGGCCAGGCCGGCCAGGAAGCCGATCCGCTCGCCCCGCCGGCACACCGTGTCGTCGCGCGTGCCCACCTTCGCCGTCCAGGTCTCGTCCGCCGCCCGGGTCCAGGTGAAGCCGAAGCAGCGCCTCACCCGGTCGGTACCCGTGGCGAGCAGGGCGGACTCCGTGTCGTAGACGGCGGACCGGAAGGCCGTCGCCGTGAACGTCCGCCGTTCCCGGTTGTAGGTGATCACCGGCGCCTCGGTGTGCTTCCAGATCAGCTCGGTCAGGGCGGCGGTGTCCGTGCCGGGCCGCGTCCCGAGTGCCCGCGCCGCCGAGACCCCGTCCGCACGCGCCCGCCGCAGCACCGAGGCGAGCGCGTCCTGCCGGCGCTCCTCGTTCACACGGTCGCTGTGCCACACGTCGTACCAGAACCGGACGACCACGCAGAGCGGGATCAGCAGCAGGACGAGACAGCACGTGGCCAAGGGATGCCGCGTCGGGGCCGCGGGCGTCGGCTGATCCATTCCCCGACCCTAGAGCGCGGCCGGGGCTCAGGTCTCCGGCTCCGCCAACCTGACCGTACGCTCGGCCAGTTCGGTGATGTGGACCCCGTCGAAGCCGAACACCGCGCTGCGCACCCTGTCCTCCAGCGGCTCCTTCCACTGGTCCGGGATCGCGTCCGCCCCGGTGAGCACCCCGGCCACCGAGCCCGCGGTCGCCCCGTTGGAGTCGGTGTCCAGGCCGCCCCGCACGGTGAGCGTGATGGTGCGGGTGAAGTCGCCGTCGCCGTACAGCAGCCCCGCGGTCAGAACGGCCACGTTCGGAACCGTGTGGATCCAGCCGAGCCCGGCGGTCTCCTCCGCGACCGTGGTCAGGGTGTCCTCCCAGGTCATCCGGGTGTCGTGCAGGGACGCCACCCGGCGGACCGTGCGGGCGAGGCGACTGCTCGCCGGGACCACCGCGAGCGCCTGGTCCACCGCCTGGCGCACGGTCCCTGCGGTGAACGCCGCCGAGATCAGCGCCGCCGCCCACATCGCCCCGTACACGCCGTTCCCGGTGTGCGAGAGCACCGCGTCCCGGCGGGCCAGCGAGGCGGCCCGGCGCGGCACACCGGGGGAGGTCCAGCCGTAGATGTCGGCACGGATCAGCGCCCCGATCCACTCCTGGCAGGGGTTGTCGTACGTCGCCGTCAGCGGCGGCTTCAGCCCGTTGGCGAGGTTGCGGTAGGCGGCCCGCTCCGCGGTGAACGTCTGGAGGTACGGCAGCCGCAGCAGCCACAGGTCGCCCACCTGCTCGGTGCTGAAGCCGAAGCCGTGGGTCTCCAGCAGGTCGAGGCCGAGGATGGCGTAGTCGACGTCGTCGTCGCGGCAGCTTCCGTGGATGCGGCCGCGCACGCACTCGCGCCACTCGGGCCGCAGCTCGACACCGTCGCTCTCGCCGACGGGCTCGGGAAGGTAGTCGGTCAGGGGCAGCGCGGCGGCCTGCCGCAGATAGCGGTCGATCCGGTCCCGCGTCCACAGGTCGCCCTGCTCGACCGGCTTGCCGAGCATGTTGCCCGCGATCCGGCCGAGCCAGCCCCCGTGGATGCGGTCGGCGAGCTCTGGCTCAGTGCCCACAAGGGTCATAGCTCCGGTCTACCCCATTGCGGAGCACCGCACAGAGGGTTCGCAGGGCCTTCTCAGGGTCTGGGCCGGGCATGACGCCGGGGGGCGTCTCCGGTTAAGGTCGCAGCGGCGCGACTGGCCTTGACGTGCGCGAGGCCCGGAGAGCAAGGGGAAGACGTGACACAGCGCGTGCTCATCGCCGCGGACAAGTTCAAGGGCTCACTCACGGCCGTGGAGGTCGCCGAGCGGGTGACGGCCGGGCTGCGCCGGGTCGTGCCGGACCTGGAGGTCGAGTCGCTGCCCGTCGCCGACGGCGGGGACGGCACCGTCGCCGCCGCGGTCGCGGCCGGCTTCGAGCGCCGGGAGGTGGCGGTCGCCGGCCCCCTCGGCCAGGAGACCACCGCCGCCTTCGCGGTCCGCGGGGACACCGCCGTCGTCGAGATGGCCGAGGCCAGCGGCCTGCAGCGGCTGCCCGCGGGTGTCTTCGCGCCGCTCACGGCGTCCACCTACGGCTCCGGCGAGCTGCTGCGCGCCGCGCTGGACGCGGGCGCCCGCACCATCGTGTTCGGCGTCGGCGGCAGCGCCACCACCGACGGCGGCGCCGGGATGCTCTCCGCGCTCGGCGCCCGTTTCCTGGACGCCGACGGCGAGCCGGTGGCTCCCGGTGGCGGCGGACTCGCCGACCTGGCCTCGGCCGACCTGTCGGGCCTGGACCCGCGGTTCGCGTCCGTCGAATTCATCCTGGCCAGCGACGTCGACAACCCGCTCACCGGGCCCACGGGCGCCCCCGCGGTCTACGGCCCGCAGAAGGGCGCCTCCCCGGACGACGTGGAGGCCCTGGACAGCGCCCTCGCCCACTACGCCAAGGTGCTGGAGGAGGCCGTGGGCGCGAAGGCCGCCGAGCACGCCGCCGCACCGGGTGCGGGCGCCGCCGGCGGCATCGGCTACGGCGCCCTCCTCCTCGGCGCCCGGTTCCGGCCCGGCATCGACGTCATGCTCGACGTCCTCGGCTTCGCGCCCGCACTGGAGTGGGCCGACCTCGTGATCACCGGCGAGGGCTCCCTGGACGAGCAGACCCTGCACGGCAAGGCCCCGGCGGGCGTCGCCGCGGCCGCCCGCGCCAAGGACAAGGAGGTCGTCGCCGTCTGCGGCCGCCTCGCCCTGCCCCCGGAGGCCCTCGGCCGCGCGGGCATCCGCCGCGCCTACCCCCTCACCGACGCCGAGCCCGACATCCAGAAGTGCATCGCCGAGGCGGGCCCCATCCTGGAGGACGTGGCGGAACGGATCGGCCGGGACTTCCTCGTCTGACCAGGGTCCGAGGGGCGCCGGCCCCGCCCCTCACCCCCGCACCCCCGACAACCGGTACGCGTCCAGCGCCAGCGTCATCTCGATCAGGTCCCGGGGCCGGGCCAGTGACCGGGACGTGAGCTGCTCCAGCCGGCGCAGGCGGTTGAAGACCGTGTTGCGATGGCAGTACAGGCGTCCGGCCGCGCGCCCCGCCGAGCCCTCGCACACCAGCCACACGTCGAGCGTCTCCAGGAGCACGGCCCGGTCGGCGGGCTCCAGCTCCAGGAGCGCGCCGAACACGTCCTTGACCAGCCGGTCGGCCAGCTCCGGCTGGCTCACCACCAGCGCGGTCGGCATCCGCTGGTCGAGGCGTACGACCGAGGTGGCGTCCGGTGGACAGGTGCGCAGCGCCAGCTCGGCCAGACGCCGGGCCCGCCCCAGCTCGGCGAGGCCCGGCACCACCGGCGAGATCCCGCCCGGGCCCGAGCAGCGGCCGTCGAGCGCCCGGGCCACCCCGTCCAGCCCCTGACCGGGCGAGAGGGCGACGACCCCGATCTCGCAGTCCGCGCGCATCCGCCAGATGAACCGGAATCCGGCTCCCCGCAGCGGTTGCCCGTGCGCGTCCCGCCGTACCGCCCGCAGCACCACCACCGCGTAGGGGCCGTGCTCCGGCAGATCGAGCCCCGCGGCCGCCCGCGCCGCCAGCCCCGGCGTCGCCTGCCCCTCCAGCAGCGCGTCGAGCAACGCCTGCAACTGCTCGTCGGTCCGTCGCCGCAGCTCCGCCTCGGTCGCCCGGTACGCCTCCGACGCCGTCTGGGTCTGCGCGTCCACCGCCGACCACACCACCGTCGCCGACCGCATCAACGCCGCGAGCCGCTCCGGTTCCCGCCCGGCGGCGCCCTCCACCAGCGCGTCCCACACCAGATAGCCGGCATTGCGGTAGGCGTGCACCAGCAGATCCAGCGGCAGCCCCTGCTGCGCCCGGCGCCGGCCCAGGTCCTCGGCGTGCTCCAGGTCGCGGCGGGGCGACTCACGCGGCGCCGCCAGGGTCTCGATGCCGATCCGGATCGCCTCCTCCGCCTCCCGCCACTGGAGGTCGGCGGGGAGCACCCCCGCGTACACGGTGGAGTGCTCGGCGAGTTGCCGCAGGTGCTCGTCGACCAGCTCCGGTACCCCCTCCAGCAGAGCCGTGCAGGACTCCGCGAGCAGTTTCCAGTCGTGGCCGGTCCGCAGTCTTCGCCCACCCATGACCGGAGGATGCCATCGGGACCGGGTCGCGCACAGGCCCCTGACACGCGGTGTTGTGCGCGCGCACAACGGTGGCACCGGCCCGCTGGGCACCCGCAGCGATTCCGCCGCGGGCCGTGGACGCACGCCCGCGCCGGGTGCTGGGGTGAGCGCCACACCGAGCCACACCGAGTCGGACAAGGGGGGGAGTCCATGACCGGAGCCGGACTGGTGGTCCGCGACCTGTCGGTCGGATACGGCCCCGTGCGCGCCCTGCGCCGGGTGTCACTGGAGGTGCCCGAGGGCACCGTGGTGACGGTCCTCGGCGGCAACGGCGCGGGCAAGTCCACATTGCTGCGCGCGATCAGCCGGACCCTCGCCTTCCACGGCGGCGCGGTCACCGAGGGCACGGTCACCCTGGACGGTCACCGTCTCGACGGCCTCGCGCCGGACCGGGTGGTCGCCGCCGGGGTCTCCCAAGTGCCGGAGGGCAGGCGGGTGTTCGCGCGCATGACGGTCGCCGACAACCTGCGCGCGGGCGCCCTCGGCGGCAGCAGGGCGGGCCGGTCCGCGGCGCTCGAACGCGTCCACGAACTGTTCCCCGTGCTCGCCGAGCGGGCCGCGCAGCGCGCCGGACTCCTCTCCGGCGGCGAACAGCAGATGCTCGCCGTGGCCCGCGCCCTGATGGCCGCCCCGCGCGTGCTGCTGCTCGACGAACCCTCCCTGGGCCTGGCCCCGCTCATGGCCCAGCGGATCGCGGACACCGTCCGCGAGATCAACACCCAGGGCACGTCCGTCCTCCTCGTCGAGCAGAACGCGGCCCTGGCCCTGCGGCTCGCCACGCGCGCGTACGTCCTCGAGGTCGGCGAGGTCACCCTGTCGGGCCCGGCCGCCGAACTGGCCGCCTCCGACGAGGTCCGCCGCCGCTACCTGGGTGTGGTCGACGAGGACGCGGCGGCCGACGCGGGCCCGCCGACGGAACGGACGCTCACGAGATGGAGAGGCTGACCCCATTGGACCCCCTGGAGGTGCGCGGGCTGACCGTCCGCTTCGCCGGACTCACCGCGCTCGACGACGTCGGCTTCACCGTGCGTCCCGGCACCGTCCACGCCCTCATCGGGCCCAACGGCGCCGGGAAGTCCACCTGCTTCAACGTCCTGTCCGGTGTCTACCGGGCCACCGCCGGCAGCGTCCGCTTCGGCCCGCACGAGCTGACCGGCATGCCCGCGCACCGCATCGCCGCCCTCGGCGTCGCCCGCATCTTCCAGAACCTCGCGCTGCCGCCCCGCGCCTCAGTCGAGGACTGTCTGCTGCTCGGCCGGTACCGGCTCACCCGCACCGGCTTCCTCGCCGCGGGACTCCGGCTGCCGTCGGCGGCCCGCGAGGACCGGCGCCACCGCGCACGCGTCCGGGAGATCGCCGAGTTCGTCGGCATCGCGGACTGCCTGGACCGGCCCGCGGGCTCCCTGCCGTACGGGCAGCAGAAGCTCGCCGAACTCGCCCGCGCGCTCTGCATGGAACCCCGGCTGCTGCTCCTCGACGAGCCGGTCGCGGGCATGACCGCCGACGAACGGCGCCGTACGGCCGCCGTGATCGCGGGGGTCCGTGACTCCCTCGGCATCTCGATCGTGCTGGTGGAACACGACATGGGGGTGGTGATGCGGCTCGCGGACGCGGTGACCGTACTGGACTTCGGGCGCCGGATCGCCGACGGCGCCCCCGCCGACGTACAGAACGATCCGGCCGTCGTAGAGGCGTACCTGGGAGCCGCGTCATGAGCACCTTCGCCGAGATCCTGCTGAACGGCCTCTCGCTCGGGTCGGTGTACGCGCTCATCGCGCTCGGCTTCGTGGTGATCTTCCGGGCCACCGAGGTCGTCAACTTCGCCCACGCGTCCCTGCTGCTGGCGGGCGGGTACGTCACCGCCGTCCTCCACGACGACCTCGGGTTCTGGCCCGCGCTGCTCGTCGGGATCGCGGGTGCCGCGCTGGTCGGGGCCGCCGTGGAGTTCCTGGTGATGCGGCGCTACCGGGGCAGCGACCACAGCGTCCTCGCCATCGTCACCATCGGCGTGGACATCCTGCTGACCACCGAACTGACCCGCCGTATCGGCACGGACGTCCTCGCGCTCGGCGACCCGTGGGGGGACGCCGTGCTGAAGCTCGGGCCGATCTCCCTCGCCCACACCCGGATCGCCGCGTTCGTGGCCGCCGCGCTGCTCATCACCGCGTTCCTGCTGGCGTTCCGGTACACGTCGTGGGGCGTGGCGATGCGGGCGGCGGCGGAGAGCTCGGAGACTGCCGCGCTGATGGGGGTGCGGCTGGGCCGGGTGTCGCTGGGCGCCTGGGCGGTGGCGGGCGGACTCGCCGCCGTGGCCGCCCTGTTCCTCACCGTGTTCCCGACGCCGGGCCTGGAGCGGGCCACCTCGCTGGCCGCGCTCAAGGCGTTCCCGGCCGCCATCCTCGGCGGGCTGGACTCGACGACGGGTGCCCTGGTGGGCGGCCTGCTGGTCGGCGTCACGGAGTCCCTCGCGACCGGCTACCAGAGCGATCTCACCTTCCTGGGCCGGGGCCTGGGCGACCTCGCCCCCTACCTCGTGATGGTCGCGATCCTGCTCGTGAGGCCCGCCGGTCTGTTCGGCACGAAGGAGCTCGCCCGTGTCTGAGGTACTGGTGAAGCCGTTGCGGATGGTCGGCACGCGCGCGTGGCTGTGGGGCGCCGGAGCCGTCGTCCTGCTGGCCCTGCCCTTCTACCTGGACCGCTTCTGGCTCCAGGCCGGCCTGTTCGCGATGGCGGCCGCCATCGGCGCGATCGGCATCAACCTCCTCACCGGAGCGACCGGCCAGCTCTCCATGGGGCACGCCTTCTTCCTCGCCGTCGGCGCCTACGCCTACTGCGTGTTCGCGGCGGACGGCGGCGAGGGACTGACCGGGCTGGGGCTGCCGACCTGGCTCGCCGCCGTGCTCGCGGTGCTCGTCGCGGGCGCCGCGGGCGGCCTGTTCAGCCCCATCTCCGGGCGGCTCAGCGGCGCCTACCTGGGCATCGCCACGCTCGCGCTCGTCTTCATCGGCCAGCACGTCATGTTCAACGCCCACGACCTGACCGGCGGCGCCAACGGCCGCGACGTGCCGCCGCTGAGCCTGTTCGGCCTCACCTTCGACGACCGGGAGCTCCTCGTCGCCGCCGTGCCGTTCGGATCGGCCGAGAAGCTCTGGTACGCCGGTCTCGTCCTGCTGGCGGCGGGCGCGCTCTTCGCGCGGGGCGTCCTGCGCGGCCGTCCGGGCCGGGCCATGAACGCGATCCGCGACCACCGCATCGCCGCCGGCGTGCTGGGCGTGCCGGTCGCCCGGCACCGGGCCGCGGTCTTCGTGCTGTCGTCGATGTACGCGGGCCTCGCGGGCGTCCTGCTCGCCCTTGTCTTCCAGCGGACGGTGCCCGACTACTTCGGCATCACGCTCTCGCTCGAGTACCTCGCGATGATCGTCATCGGAGGGCTCGGCTCGGTCTCCGGGGCGGTGGCCGGGGCCGTGTTCGTGTCCCTGCTGCCGCAGCTCCTGACCCGCTACAGCGACGCGCTGCCGCTGGTCTCCGCCCCCGGCACGGGCGGGATCGCACCGGGCGAGGCATCCCGGTACCTCTACGGCGCCGCCGTCGTGCTGGTGGTGCTGTTCCTGCCCGGCGGCCTCGTCGGGACGGCCGTACGGCGTCGAGTCACAACCCAACCAGGGGAGGAACGATGATCAGGACATACGGCGCCAGGGCCGCCGCGGGCGCGCTCGCCGCGCTGCTGGTGCTCGCCGGATGCAGCTCCAAGGCCAAGGACTCCGACGACGGGGACAAGGCCGCCGCGGGGGGCGTGAAGACCGGGGACGGCGTCTCCGAAAAGACGATCACGCTCGGTGCGCTCACCGACATGACCGGTGTCTACGCGACCCTCGGCAAGAGCGTCACCCAGGCCCAGCAGCTCTACGTGAAGCAGCTCAACGCCGCCGGCGGCGTCTGCGGCCGCACGGTGGAACTCGCGGTCCGCGACCACGGCTACGACCCGCAGAAGGCCGTCTCCGGCTACACCGAGCTCGAACCGAAGGTGCTGGGCTTCACCCAGTTCATCGGCTCGCCGTTCGTCGCCGCGGTCAAGAAGCGCATCGACGGCCAGGACAAGGCGCTGGTGCTCCCGCAGGCCTGGTCGGCCGCGCTGCTCGGCAGTCCCTACATCCGGGTCATCGGGTCCACCTACGACATCGAGACGATGAACGCGGTCGACTTCCTGATCAAGGAGAAGGGGGTGAAGAAGGGCGACAGGATCGGCCATGTGTACTTCGAGGGCGACTACGGCGAGAGCGCGCTGGTCGGCTCGAAGCACATCGCCGAAAAGGCCGGCCTGACCGTCGTCGAGCAGAAGATCAAGCCCACCGACAACGACATGACCGCCCAGGTCACCGCCCTGAAGAAGGCCGGTGTCAAGGCCATCGTGATCAGCGCGGGCCCGCGGCAGGCGGCCTCGCTGGTCGGTGTGGCGGCGGCGAGCGGCTTCTCCGTACCGGTCATCGGCAACAACTCGGCCTTCGCGCCGCAGCTCCTCGCCACCCAGGCGGGCCCGGCCCTGATGAAGAACTACTACGTCGCCTCACCCTCGCTGCCCATCGGCGCGGACACCCCGCAGGCGAAGAAACTGGTCGCCGACTACCGGGCCGCGTACCCGAAGGACGCCCTGGACAACGGCATCGTCGCCGGCTGGACCGCCGCGTCGGCCTTCGGCGAGGCCCTCAAGAAGGCCTGCTCGAACAAGGACCTCACCAGGGAGGGCGTGGACAAGGCCCTGCTGTCGCTCGACTCCTACGACATCGGCTTCGGCGTCACCCAGGACTTCAGCGACCCGAAGGCCCCGTCCTCCCGCGAGAGCGTCATCCTCCAGCCCGACAAGAGCGTCACGGGCGGCATGAAGGTCGTACGCGAGGCGGGGGCGTCACAGGCGGCGCAGGAGTACGCGCCGGGAGCCTGAGCATCCGGCGGACACACCAGAGGGGCCCGAACCGTCATCGGTTCGGGCCCCTCTGCGGTACAGCGGCGGAGCGCTACGGCAACTGCGCCGCCCGCGCCTCGCGCCGGTTGCCGCGGAAGTTGTTCACCCGGCGGGCCGTGGCGAACAGCGGGATCACGGCGCCCATGACGAGCTGCAGGGCACAGCCGGTCTGGAGCAGGAGCTGGCCGCTGGGGGCGCCGAACGCCCAGGCCGCGAGCAGACCCATCGCCAGCACGATCCAGGAGAGCATCGCCACCGCGAGCCGCCCCCGCGGCTTCGGGTACTCCACCCGGCTCACCATCAGCCACGCGGTGCCCAGGATCGCCAGGAGCGTCGCCACGAAGGGCAGCTCCAGCAGCACGATCGCGACCACCGTGAGCGCGCCGAACGGGGACGGCATGCCCTGGAACATGCCGTTCGCCACCGTCACGCAGGAGAATCTGGCCAGCCGGAGGACCACCGCGAGCAGCACCACCACGGCACCCACCGCGGCCACCCGCTGCGAGGCGTCGTCGGCGACCATGCCGTAGACGAGCACGAAGTACGCCGGCGCGAGGCCGAAGCTGATCAGGTCCGAGAGGTTGTCCAGCTCGGCGCCCATCGGCGAGGAGCGCAGCTTGCGCGCCACCAGGCCGTCGAAGAGGTCGAAGACCGCCGCGCACAGCATGAGGATGACCGCCGTGGCCGCGCTGTTGCGCGCCATGCCGGACTCCTGGCTGTCGGTCAGGTGCGGGATCAGGATGCCGGTGGTGGTGAAGTACACCGCCATGAAGCCGCACGTGGCGTTGCCGAGGGTGAGGGTGTCCGCTATCGACAGGCGGAGAGAAAGAGGCATCTCCTCCTCGTCGTCGACCTCGTCGGCCTCGGGCACCCAACCCGCCTGGGTCTCAGGATCAATCACGGTCAATGCGAGTCACCCCAGCCACCGTCTTCTGGCCGACCTCGACCGCGACCTCCACGCCCTCCGGCAGGTAGATGTCGACGCGCGAGCCGAACCGGATCAGACCGATGCGGTCACCCTGCTCGACCTTCGTGCCCTGCGGGATGTAGGGCACGATCCGACGGGCCACCGCGCCGGCGATCTGGATCATCTCGATGTCACCGAGTTCGGTGTCGAAGTGCCAGACGACGCGCTCGTTGTTCTCGCTCTCCTTGTTGAACGCCGGAACGAACCCGCCGGGGATGTGCTCGACCGAGGTCACCGTGCCGGAGAGCGGCGCGCGGTTGACGTGGACGTTGAGCGGGCTCATGAAGATCGCGACGCGGGTGCGACCGTCCTTCCACGGCATGATGCTCTGCACCACACCGTCGGCGGGCGAGATGACCCGGCCGGGGGCGATCTCGCGCTCGGGGTCGCGGAAGAACCACAGCATGCCCGCCGCCAGCGCGGTGGCGGGCACGGCGACGGCCTTGGCGGCGCCCGACTTGCGCGCGCGTACCAGGCTCAGTGCTGCGGTGGCGACGGTCGGGAGGAGCCACGGCGATGCTCCGCGCGCGAGGCGTACGCCTGCCAGGCTGTCGCGAGGTGCAGAGGTTTGGCTGTGGGGCATGGATGACCTTCGTAGCGGATGATGCCGCGCACTAGACGGGGGACGGCGGCTTTCCGGGATCGTACCGGTCGTGGGCCACAACTGGGCAAGCCAGGAAGCCGAGTCGGCGTCTGAACCGCGTTGACGGGGTGTGATCTTCTTCTCCAAGAAAACACCCCGTAACCGGACATCTAGCCCTGGAACCGATACTCTTCGAGCAGCCTGCGACCGATGATCATTTTCTGGATCTCGGCGGTACCTTCACCGATCAGCAGCATCGGAGCCTCACGGTAGAGGCGCTCGATCTCGTACTCCTTGGAGAAGCCGTAGCCGCCGTGGATCCGGAAGGCGTCTTCCACGACCTCCTTGCAGTATTCGGAGGCGAGGTACTTCGCCATCCCTGCCTCAAGGTCGTTTCGCTCCCCGGAGTCCTTTTTGCGAGCCGCGTTGACCATCATCGCATGCGCCGCCTCGACCTTGGTAGCCATCTCGGCCAGCTTGAACTGAATCGCCTGGTGCTGAGCGATCGGCTTGCCGAAAGTGTGACGCTGCTGGGCGTACTGGACGCCGAGTTCGAAGGCACGCTGAGCGACTCCGCAGCCACGCGCCGCCACATTGACGCGCCCGACTTCCACCCCGTCCATCATTTGGTAAAAACCTCGGCCGGTGACCCCGCCGAGCACACGGTTGGCCGGAAGTCGCAGGCCATCCATGATCAACTCGGTGGTGTCGACGCCCTTGTACCCCATCTTGTCGATCTTCCCGGGGATGGTGAGGCCGGGACGGACCTCCCCGAAGCCGGCCTCCTTCTCGATCAGGAAGGTCGTCATCGACTTGTGGGGTTTGGCGGCCGCCTCCTCGGGGGAGTGTCCTTCGTCACTTCGGACGAGAACGGCGACCAGAGTTGACGTTCCGCCGTTCGTCAGCCACATCTTCTGGCCGTTGAGGACGTACTCGTCACCGTCCCTGACCGCCTTCGACGTGATGGCGGACACGTCCGAGCCGAGACCCGGCTCCGACATCGAGAAGGCGCCCCGGACGTCGCCGGCCGCCATGCGTGGCAGGAAGTGGTCCTTCTGCTCCTGCGTGCCGTGCTGCTTGAGCATGTACGCCACGATGAAGTGGGTGTTGATGATGCCGGAGACCGACATCCAGCCGCGGGCGATCTCCTCGACGCACAGCGCGTAGGTCAGGAGGGACTCGCCCAGACCGCCGTACTCCTCGGGGATCATCAGGCCGAACAGGCCCAACTCCTTGAGCCCGTCGACGATCGCTTGCGGGTACTCGTCGCGGTGCTCCAGCTCGGTCGCGACCGGGATGATCTCCTTGTCCACGAAGTCGCGGACGGTGGACAGGATCTCCTGCTGGACGTCCGTGAGGCCGTGGGTCCGGGCGAGGCGTGCCATCGTGGTCAGCCCTCCTGAAGTTCCGGGCGGCCGGGCTGCTCGCCGCCGCGCTCCTTGATGTAGGTCTCGGTGGGCACCATGACCTTGCGGCGGAACACGCAGACCAGCGTGCCGTCCTGCTTGTAGCCCTTGGTCTCGACGTACACGATCCCGCGGTCGTTCTTCGACTTGGAGGGCCACTTGTCGAGCACGGTCGTCTGGCCGTAGACGGTGTCGCCGTGGAAGGTCGGCGCCACGTGCTTCAGCGACTCGATCTCCAGGTTGGCGATCGCCTTGCCGGAGACGTCCGGCACCGACATGCCGAGCAGCAGGGAGTAGATGTAGTTCCCGACCACGACGTTCTTGCCGAAGTCCGTCGTCTTCTCGGCGTAGTTGACGTCCATGTGGAGCGGGTGGTGGTTCATGGTGAGGAGGCAGAAGAGGTGGTCGTCGTACTCGGTGACCGTCTTGCCGGGCCAGTGCTTGTAGACCGCCCCGACCTCGAACTCCTCGTAGGTGCGTCCGAACTGCATGCTCAGGCCTCCGGGGTCTCGAACTTGGAGGTGCGCTGCATGCCGGCCGCGCGTCCCTTGCCGGAGATGACCAGGGCCATCTTGCGGCTGGCCTCGTCGATCATCTCGTCGCCGAGCATCGCGGAGCCCTTCTTGCCGCCCGCCTCGGACGTGTAGTAGTCGTACGCGTCCAGGATCAGCTCGGCGTGGTCGTAGTCCTCCTGCGAGGGCGAGAAGATCTCGTTGGACGCCTCCACCTGGCCCGGGTGCAGCACCCACTTGCCGTCGAAGCCGAGCGCCGCGGCGCGCTGGGCGACCTCGCGGTAGCCGTCGATGTTGCGGATCTGGAGGTAGGGTCCGTCGATCGCCTGGAGGTTGTTGGCGCGGGCGGCCATCAGGATCTTCATCAGGATGTAGTGGTAGGCGTCCGCCGGGTAGCCGGGCGGCTGCTCGCCCACGACCAGCGACTTCATGTTGATCGACGCCATGAAGTCGGCCGGGCCGAAGATGATGGTCTCGACGCGCTGGGACGCGGTCGCGATCTCGTTGACGTTGTTGAGGCCCTGCGCGTTCTCGATCTGCGCCTCGATGCCGATCTTGCCGACCTCGAAGCCCATCGTCTTCTCGATCTGGGTCAGCAGGAGGTCGAGCGCGACGATCTGCTCGGCGGTCTGCACCTTCGGCAGCATGATGCAGTCGAGGTTCTGGCCGGCCCCCTCGACGACCGTGACGACGTCGCGGTACGTCCACTCGGTCGTCCAGTCGTTGACGCGCACGACCCTCGTCTTGCCCGTCCAGTCGCCCTCGTTGAGGAACTTGACGATGGTGTGCCGCGCCTCGGGCTTGGCGAGCGGGGCGCACGCGTCCTCCAGGTCGAGGAAGACCTGGTCCGCCGGGAGGCCCTGCGCCTTCTCCAGGAAGCGGGGGTTGCTTCCCGGCACCGCGAGACACGAGCGGCGGGGACGCAGACGGTTGACGGTCATGCGGGGACCTCCAGGGGGTCGAGCTTGTTCGCGTTGCGGATCTCGTCGACGATCCGGCCGATGATGCCGGTGATGTCGAAGTCCTTCGGGGTGAAGACCGCGGCCACTCCGGCTGCCCGTAGCTGCTCGGCGTCACCATTCGGGATGATGCCACCGGCGATCACCGGGATGTCTGTGGCACCGGCCACACGGAGCCGGTCCAGGACGTCCGGCACGAGCTGGGCGTGCGAGCCGGACAGGATGGACAGCCCGACCGCGTGCACGTCCTCGGCGAGGGCCGCGTCCACGATCTGCTCCGGGGTGAGCCGGATGCCCTGGTAGACCACCTCGAAGCCCGCGTCGCGCGCGCGGACGGCGATCTGCTCGGCCCCGTTGGAGTGCCCGTCCAGGCCCGGCTTGCCGACCAGGAAGCGCAGCTTGCCCACCCCGAGGTCCTTGGCGGTCACCTCGACCCGGCGGCGGACGTCGGCCATGGCCGAGCCCTCCTCCGCGGGCACCGCCACCGGAGCCGAGGAGACACCCGTGGGCGCCCGGAACTCGCCGAACACCTCCCGCAGGGCCCCCGCCCACTCGCCGGTCGTCACACCCGCGCGGGCGCACTCCAGGGTGGCCTCCATGAGGTTGTCGGTGCCCTTGGCGGCCTCCTTCAGCCGCTCCAGCGCCTTGCAGGGGCGCGGGTGGTTGAAGGGCGGCTGGTAACGGGTGTCGCGCCAGTGCTGGAGTCCCGCGATCACCCGGGCCTCGACGGCCGGGTCCACCGTCTGGATCGCGGTGTCCAGGTCGGCGGTGAGCGGGTTCGGCTCGGTCGTCTCGAAGACGTTGACGCCGATGATCTTCTCCTGCCCGGACTCGATCCGGGCCCGGCGCTCGGCGTGCGAGGAGACGAGCTGCGACTTCAGGTAGCCCGACTCGACGGCGGCCATCGCGCCGCCCATCTCCTGGATCCGCTCGATCTCCGCGAAGGACTCCTCGACCAGGCGGGCGACCTTCGCCTCGACGACGTGCGAGCCCTCGAAGATGTCCTCGTACTCCAGCAGGTCGCTCTCGTAGGCCAGCACCTGCTGCATCCGCAGCGACCACTGCTGGTCCCAGGGCCGGGGGAGACCGAGGGCCTCGTTCCAGGCCGGGAGCTGGACGGCACGCGCGCGTGCGTCCTTCGAGAGGGTCACGGCCAGCATCTCCAGGACGATCCGCTGGACGTTGTTCTCCGGCTGCGCCTCGGTCAGCCCGAGGGAGTTGACCTGGACGCCGTACCGGAAGCGGCGGTGCCTGGGGTCCTCGATGCCGTAGCGCTCCCGCGTGACCTGGTCCCAGATGCGGCCGAAGGCGCGCATCTTGCACATCTCCTCGACGAACCGGACGCCCGCGTTCACGAAGAAGGAGATCCGGCCGACGACGTCGCCCATGCGCTCCTGCGGCACCTGGCCGGAATCCCGGACGGCGTCCAGGACCGCGATGGCCGTCGACATCGCGTACGCGATCTCCTGGACCGGCGTGGCGCCCGCCTCCTGCAGGTGGTAGCTGCAGATGTTGATCGGGTTCCACTTCGGGAGGTGGGAGACCGTGTACGCGATCATGTCGGTCGTCAGCCGGAGGCTCGGTCCCGGCGGGAAGACGTGCGTCCCCCGGGACAGGTACTCCTTGACGATGTCGTTCTGGGTCGTGCCCTGGAGCCTGGTGATGTCCGCACCCTGCTCCTCGGCGACGACCTGGTAGAGCGCCAGCAGCCACATGGCGGTGGCGTTGATCGTCATCGAGGTGTTCATCTGCTCCAGGGGGATGTCCTGGAACAGCCGGCGCATGTCACCGAGGTGCGCGATCGGCACGCCGACCCGGCCCACCTCGCCGCGGGCGAGGACGTGGTCGGAGTCGTAGCCGGTCTGCGTCGGCAGGTCGAACGCCACCGACAGGCCGGTCTGGCCCTTGGCGAGGTTGCGCCGGTACAGCTCGTTGGACGCCTCGGCCGTGGAGTGACCGGCGTAGGTGCGCATGAGCCACGGCCGGTCCTTCTGACGCTCTGTCATCGCTGGCCTCCGCGTCCTCAGATGTTCCGGAAGCGGTTGATGGCGTCGATGTGCTGCGCGCGCTTCTCCTCGTCGCGCACGCCCAGCCCCTCCTCGGGGGCCATGCACAGCACGCCGACCTTGCCCTGGTGCAGGTTGCGGTGCACGTCGTAGGCGGCCTGGCCGGTCTCCTCCAGGGCGTACACCTTGGACAGGGTCGGGTGGATCTTGCCCTTCGCGATGAGCCGGTTGGCCTCCCAGGCCTCGCGGTAGTTGGCGAAGTGCGAGCCGATGATCCGCTTCAGCGACATCCACAGGTAGCGGTTGTCGTACTCGTGCATGTAGCCCGAGGTCGAGGCGCAGGTGGTGATGGTGCCGCCCTTGCGGGTGACGAAGACGGAGGCGCCGAAGGTCTCGCGGCCGGGGTGCTCGAAGACGATGTCGATGTCCTCGCCGCCGGTGAGCTCGCGGATGCGCTTGCCGAAGCGCTTCCACTCCTTGGGGTCCTGGGTCTGCTCGTCCTTCCAGAACCGGTAGCCCTCGGCGTTGCGGTCGATGATCGCCTCGGCGCCCATCGAGCGGCAGATGTCCGCCTTCTGGTCGCTGGAGACGACACAGATCGGGTTGGCGCCGCCGGCCAGCGCGAACTGCGTGGCGTACGAGCCGAGTCCGCCGCTCGCGCCCCAGATCAGGACGTTGTCGCCCTGCTTCATGCCGGCACCGTTGCGGGAGACGAGCTGGCGGTAGGCGGTGGAGTTGACCAGACCCGGAGCGGCCGCCTCCTCCCACGACAGGTGGTCGGGCTTGGGCATGAGCTGGTTCGACTTGACCAGCGCGATCTCCGCGAGGCCGCCGAAGTTGGTCTCGAAGCCCCAGATCCGCTGCTCGGGGTCGAGCATGGTGTCGTTGTGGCCGTCGGAGGACTCCATCTCGACGGACAGACAGTGCGCGACGACCTCGTCACCGGGCTTCCAGGCGTTCACGCCCGGGCCGGTGCGCAGGACCACGCCCGCGAGGTCGGAGCCGATGATGTGGTACGGCAGGTCGTGCCGCTTGGCGAGCTCGTTGGTGCGGCCGTAGCGCTCCAGGAAGCCGAAGGTCGACAGCGGCTCGAAGATGGAGGTCCACACCGAGTTGTAGTTGACACTCGATGCCATGACGGCGACGAGCGCCTCGCCCGGGCCCAGTTCGGGCAGCGGGACGTCGTCGAGGTGGATCGACTTGCGCGGGTCCTTGTCGCGGGTCTCCAGGCCCGCGAACATCTCCGTCTCGTCCTTGTGCACGGTGATCGCGCGGTACGACTCGGGGAGCTGCATGGCGGCGAAGTCGGCCGGCGTCGAGTCCGGCGACTGGATCGCGTCCAGGATGTCCTTCACGGTCACGGTGTTGCCTCCGGCGAATGGCGTCTTGAGGGGAGACGCTGAGGGTTACGTCGGTGCCGTCGGTTCGGCGGTGGTGCTGTTGGCAGCGCTTTGTGGCGCGGGAGGTTGCCTGTGACGCAGGCGTCCGGGCGGGCGACTCGATGAGTTGCTGGGACAGCCGACGTGCGAAAGGTCTCTGCACGCCGGCCGCCCGGACTCCCTCAACGTAAGACACCGCGTGCCACCGTGCAAGGCACTGAGTGCCATAAATTGCTCTCAGATGAAATCTTTACGTAACAGATGAGCGATGATCGATCAAAGCTACCGGCGGGTAGGGTCTTCGTCCCGGTTGTGCCCGATTCCGGCCGCGCTCCTGGTCAGGTGTGCCTTCACGCGAAAGCGGCCGGTACCGGGGGGTCCCGGTACCGGCCGCTCTCGGCGTCCGCGTCAGGAGTGCTCTTTGAGCGCCTGCTCGATGGTGCGCATGACCTCGTCCAGGGGCGCGTCGGTGCGGGCGACCGCCACCAGGACCTCGCCCTGGGTGGAGACCGTCGCCTCGGTCGGCGGCTGGGGGACCGTGGTGCGGCCCGCCCCGATCCCGGTCCCGAAGGTCTTCCGCACGATCGCGAAGGCGTGGTCCAACTGCGCCTCGACGTCCCCCTGGCCGCCGGCCCGCAGCCACCGCCGCAGCACGTGGTTGTGCGCGGTGACCACGGCCGACGCGGCGACCTCCGCCAGCAGCGGATCGTCGTTCGCGTCGTCGTCGTGCGCGTGCTCGTCGAAGTGCCCGAGCAGGTACCGCGTGAACAGCCGCTCGTAGCGGGCCACCGAGGCGATCTCCGCCTCCCGCAGCGTCGGCACCTCGCGGGTCAGCTTGTAGCGGGCGACCGAGATCTCCGGCCGGCCCGCGTACATCTTCATGACTTCCTTGATGCCGCGGCACACCGTGTCGAGCGGGTGCTCGTGCGCGGGGGCCGCGTTCAGCACGGCCTCCGCCCGGATCAGGGTGTCGTCGTGGTCGGGGAAGATCGCCTCTTCCTTGGAGCGGAAGTGGCGGAAGAAGGTGCGGCGGGCGACACCGGCCGCGGCCGCGATCTCGTCGACGGTCGTCGCCTCGTACCCCTTGGTGGAGAACAACTCCATCGCGGCGGCGGCCAGTTCTCGGCGCATCTTGAGCCGCTGGGCGGCCGCGCGACTGCCTGCGGCACTCTCCGGCGCGTCGGGCGCGGCTGGTGTACGGGACGACTTGGCGGGCTGGGGCATGACCCGAACGTACTGCATGTGCGCAGGTTGGTGCGCGTGTCCGGGGTTTGTCCCGCCCGGGACCGGCGGGGAGCCGCCGCGTCCCGCGGGCGGGGCAGGGCTGCCCGGATCGAGCAGCCCGCCCCAGTCCTCGCCGCCGGTGAACCAGTCGCCGACGTGGTCAGCGGCGGGCATATTCGCGGAAGCCACGGCCGGTCTTGCGGCCGAGGCAGCCCGCGGCCACCAGGTGCTCCAGGAGCGGGGCCGGAGCCAGACCCGGGTCGCGGAACTCGCGGTGCAGGACCTTCTCGATCGCGAGCGAGACGTCCAGGCCGACGACGTCCAGCAGCTCGAAGGGGCCCATCGGGTAGCCGCCGCCCAGCTTCATCGCCGCGTCGATGTCGTCGAGGGACGCGTAGTGCTCCTGCACCATCTTGATCGCGTTGTTGAGGTACGGGAAGAGCAGGGCGTTCACGATGAAGCCCGCCCGGTCGCCGCAGTCGACCGCGTGCTTCCTGATCCGCCCGCACACCTCGCGGACCGTGGCGTGGACGTCCTCGGCCGTCAGGACCGTGCGGACGACCTCGACCAGCTTCATCGCCGGCGCCGGGTTGAAGAAGTGCATGCCGATCACGTCCTGCGGGCGCGAGGTGGCACGGGCACAGGCGACCACGGGCAGCGAGGAGGTCGTGGTGGCCAGGACCGCGCCCGGCTTGCAGACCTTGTCCAGCGTCTGGAAGAGCTGCTGCTTGATCTCCAGGTCCTCGGCGACGGCCTCGACGGCGAGGTCGACGTCCGCGAACGCCTCGTACGAGCCCGCCGCGGTGATCCGGTCCAGGGTCTGCGCGGCCGCCTCCGCGGTCATACGGCCCTTGTCGACAGAGCGGGAAAGCGACTTGCCGATACGGGCCTTCGCCGTCTGCGCCTTCTCCTCGCTGCGCGCGGCGAGCACGACCTCGTACCCGGCCTTCGCGAAGACCTCCGCGATACCGGACGCCATGGTCCCGGAGCCCGCGACACCGACGGAGCGGACCTCGCGGCCCGTGACCTGACCGGAGCTCTCCAGGGGCGTCAGCGCGTCCCGCACGACCGTCGCGCTGCCCGGGGCGTCGTAGGTGTAGAAACCGCGCCCCGACTTACGGCCCGTCAGACCCGCCTCGCTGAGCTGCTTGAGGATCGGGGCGGGGGCGTGCAGCCGGTCGTGGGACTCGGCGTACATGGCCTCCAGGACGGTGCGCGCGGTGTCGACGCCGATCAGGTCGAGCAGGGCGAGGGGACCCATGGGCAGGCCGCAGCCGAGCCGCATCGCCGCGTCGATGTCCTCGCGGGAGGCGTACTTCGCCTCGTACATCGCGGCCGCCTGGTTGAGGTAGCCGAACAGCAGCCCGTCGGCGACGAAGCCGGGCCGGTCGCCGACCGCGACGGGCTCCTTGCCGAGGTCGAGGGCGAGGTCGGTGACCGCGGTGACGGCCGCCGGGGCGGTGAGCACCGAGGAGACGACCTCGACCAGCTTCATCGCGGGCGCCGGGTTGAAGAAGTGCAGGCCCAGCACCCGCTCCGGGCGCGCCGAGTCGGCGGCCAGGCGGGTCACGGACAGGGCGTTGGTGCCGGTCGCGAGGATCGTCTGCGGGCGCACGATCCCGTCGAGCTCGCGGAAGATCTGGTGCTTGATCTCGTACGACTCCGGAGCCACCTCGATGACGAGGTCGGCGTCGGCCGCCGCGCGCAGGTCGGTGGAGGTGCGGACGCGGGCGAGGAGGTCCGCGCGCTCCTGCTCGGTGAGCCGGCCGCGCTCCACGGCGCGGGCGGTCGCGGACTCCAGGACGGCGACGGCCTGGGCGGCCTGCGCCTCGCTGATGTCGATGCCGACGACCTCGCGGCCGGCCCGGGCGAGGACCTCGGCGATGCCGGTGCCCATGGTGCCGAGGCCGACGACGGCGATCGTCCGGAGCGGGGACGGAGAGGGGTCGGACAGGGGAGTGGCCATCGCGGAACTCCAGGAATGAGGGTGACGACTGGGAGCGCGACCCGGTACGCCGACAGGCGCACCGGGTGCGGGAGAAGATCTGCTGGATGCGGGTGTTGCCGGGCTGCGAGCGCACACGCCCGGACCGTCGTCGCGGGCATCGCACATGCCCGGGAGAACGGTGGAACCGACCGGCCCTGTCCCAAGCCGGGTCGTACTGGTGGTACCCGAGGTACCGAACCGACTGCTCTCACGGCGGCTGCGTCACCAGGCCACCGCAAGGAGTTCCGCGAGTGGGTAACTCGCTCGTCTGAGCTTAACCGGTGGGTAACGAGCGCGCCAGCCCTCGGATTTGTGATGTACGTCCCGCACCCCGGGCGGGCCGCCTAACCTCGGGTTCATGGACGAAGAGTTGCGATCACTCACGGAGCGCTTACGGCAGGAGTCGGGAGCGTCGGCCGCCTTCGGCCGTCTGGTGGCGACCGAGGACCCGGACGAACTGGCCGCGGTGCTCACCGAGCCCGGACAACCGCTGTGGGCCCGCGAACTGGCCGCGTTCCGCCTCGGGCTGGCCGGCGACCGCCGGGCCTTCGAGTCGCTCGTCCTGCTGCTCAACCACCGCGATCCGCCCCGCTGTGCCGCCGCCGCGTACGCCCTCGCTCGGCTCGACGACCCGCGCACCGCCCGGGCGGCCGCCGCCCTCGCCACCAACGAACTGCGGGTCGCCTACGCCCTGCACCCGGTCAGGCTGCTGGCCGAACTGCGCGCCCCCGAGTCGGTGCCCGCCCTCATCACCACGCTGGAACGCCGGCTGCGCCCGCACGACCCCTACCGGCGCGTGGCACTCGCCTGTGTGGAGGGGCTCGGCACGCTGGCCGACACCCGCGCCAGACCCGTGCTGAACGAGGCCCTCGCGCATCCGGCGCTGGCGGAGGCGGCGGTGCACGCGCTGGCGCGGATCCCGAAGCAGCGGTGAGCCGTCAGGTGCCGAGTGCCCGTACGTACCGCATCTCCGGCACCGGAACGCCGTCCGCCTCGAAGGGCTCCTCGGTGCCGTCGGCCGCGAAGCCCGCCCTCTCGTAGAAGCGGCGGGCACGGCTGTTGTCCCGGAGGACCCACAGGTACATGCGGTCGTGGCCCAGGGCCGTGCGGTTCCACAGGGCCTCCAGCAACAGGGCGTGTCCGATGCCCCTGCCGTAGTGCCGCGGGTCCACGTAGACGGCGTACAACTCGGCGTCCGCGGTGCGGACTTCGTCGTCCCGGTACGGCCCGTGGCAGGCCCAGCCCATGACCTCGCCGTCCCATTCGGCCACGAGGTTCACCACGGTGCCGTCCCCCTGGACGAAGCGGGCACGGTGCCGCTCGGCGTCCCGGGTCACGCTCATCGCGTCGAGGTACGACTGCGGGATCAGGCCCCGGTAGGCGCTCTGCCAGCCGCGGACCCGGATCTCGGCCACACGGTCGCAGTCGGCGAGGGTCATCGGGCGGATGAGAAGGCGGTCGTCGTCCATGGCGGCACCCTAGGCAGCCTCCGGCCGCACCGGCTCGCCATTTACCGGTCCAGCACCGCGAACGCCTCGATCTCCAGCAGGAACTCCGGCCGCACCAGCGCCTCCACCTGCACGGCCGAGGACGCCGGCAGCCGGTCGTCGGGTATGTGCGCGGCACGCGCCTCGCGGATCGCCGGCATGTGGGCCATGTCCGTCACGAAACAGGTCAGTTTCACGACCTCGTCGAAGCCCGCTCCGGCGGCCGCCAGGCAGCGGCGGAGGTTCTCGAAGACCTGGCGGGCCTGGGCGGCGGCGTCGCCCTCCCCGACGAGCTTGCCGTCTTCGTCCAGGGCGACCTGGCCCGAGACCGCGACGAAACGGCCGCGGCCCAGCACCACGTGGGAGTACTGGGCCGCGGGGGCGACCCCGGCGGGGGCGGGAATCCTGGTCAGCTCACTCATGCGTCCATGGTGGACCACGGCAATGACAACGCCCGTCCCCGACGGAGCGTCAGGCGCTCAGCCCCGGACGCCGAGCAGCCCGTGCAGGGCCGCGCCCCGCGAGGACGTCGACGCCGCCTTGGAGGCCGGCGGCTCGGGGTCGGGCAGCGCCTTGCACACCGCGTCGGCCTCGCCGCCGCCGCGCGGCACCGTGCCGTCGGTCAGGTACGCGGCCAGGTGCTTGTCCAGGCAGGTGTTCCCGCTCAGCGTGATGCCGTGGTTCCCGCCGCCCTGCTCGACGACGAGAGCGGAGTCCGCCAGCAGCCGGTGCACCGTGACACCGCCCTGGTACGGGGTGGCCGCGTCGTTCGTCGCCTGGAAGAGCAGCGCCGGCGGCAGTTGGCCGTTGGCGATGTTCACCGGCGCGAGCGACGTCGTGGGCCAGAACGCGCAGGGCGCGTTGTACCAGGCGTTGTTCCAGGTCATGAACGGCGCCTGCTCGTACACGTCCCAGTTGTCCTTCCGCCACTGGCGCCAGTCGCGCGGCCAGGAGGCGTCGCGGCACTGCACGGAGGTGTAGACGCTGTAGCCGTTGTCCCCGGACGCGTCGACGGCACCGAAGTTCTCGTAGGCCTCGACCAGCGGGTCGGCGTCCTTCTTGTTCACGTACGCGGCGAACGCCTCGGCCAGATAGGGCCAGTAGCCGTTGTAGTAGCCGCCCGGGATGAAGGTGTCCTCCAGCTCCGAGGCGCCCACCTTGCCCTCCGCGGGCTTCCTGGCGAGGGCCGCCCGCATCGCGTACCACTTGGCCTCGATCCTCTCCGGGTCGGTGCCGAGCCGGTACGTCGAGTCGTACTTGGCGATCCAGGCCATCAGGGCCCGGTGCCGGTCGTTGAAGGCGTAATCCTGGGTGAGGTTGTCGTCGTACCAGACGCCGGTCGGGTCGACGATCGAGTCGAGGACCAGGCGGCGCACCTGGTGGGGGAAGAGCTTCGCGTAGACCGCGCCCAGGTAGGTGCCGTACGAGTAGCCGAAGTAGTTGATCCGCTTCGCGCCGAGGGCCCGGCGGATCGCGTCCATGTCGCGCACGGCGCTGACGGTGTCGATGTACGGCAGCACATCGGCGTACTTCCGGCCGCAGGCGGCGGCGAAGGACTGGGCGCGCTGGAGGTTGGCCCTCTCGATCGCGGGTGTGCTCGGCACGGAGTCCGGGCGCACCGGCTTGAAATGGCCCGGCTTGCAGTCGAGGGCGGGTTTGCTCGCGCCCACCCCGCGCGGGTCGAAGCCGATGACGTCGTACTGGGCCGCGACGGCCTTGGGCAGGCCGGAGGCGACGAACCCGGCGAAGGTCAGCCCGCTGCCGCCGGGGCCGCCGGGGTTGACCAGCAGCGGGCCCTGGTACTTCTTCGCGGTGTGCGGGACCCGGGACAGTGCGAGGGTGATCTGCCGCCCGCGCGGGTTGGCGTGGTCGAGCGGCACCTTGAGGGACGCGCACTGGAGCGTCGGGTGGTCGGCGGTGCCGCACTTCTTCCAGGTGAGCTTCGCGGCGTGGGCGGCTGGGGCGGTCGAAGGGGTGTGTGGGTGCTGCGGGGAGCTGGCGTCGGCGGGGACGGCGGTGAAGGTCCCGGCCATGACGACCGCGGCACCGCACAGCACGGCTGCGCGCTTTCTCATGGGGTCCTCCCAGGACGGAGGGTGGCGGACCGCGAGGCTCACGGTCCACGCGGCATCGTCCCGGAAACCACGCCCGGAAGAACGTGTTCTGGCAGAACTTGACCCGATTGGTCAGTCCGATGCGCTCGAACGCTCTCAGATCAACGTGAGTTGTACCGGCTCGGACACCGGCGCGACCTCGGGCTCCGGCTCCCGGATCCGCCGGGGCATCCCCGCGCCGGCGGGACCGATGCCGTACTCCTGTGCCAGCTCGTGGACCTGACGGGTGATCCGGCGCTGGTACCACTTCGGAGCGTAGGAGCCGTCCGCGTAGAGCCGCTCGTAACGGCGTACCAGATACGGGTGCTCCCGGTGCAGCCAGGCCATGAACCACTCGCGGGCGCCCGGCCGCAGATGCAGCACCAGCGGGGTGACCGAGGTGGCCCCGGCGGCGGCGATCGCGCGCACGGTCGCCCGCAACTGCGCCGGGCTGTCACTCAGGAACGGGATCACCGGGGCCATCAGCACCCCGCACCCGATGCCGTGCTCGCCCAGGGTGCGTACGACGTCCAGGCGCCGCTCCGGAGCGGGTGTGCCCGGCTCCACCGTGCGCCACAGCTCGGGGTCGGTGAAGCCGACCGAGACCGAGATGCCGATGTCCGTCACCGCGGCGGCCTGCTGCAGCAGGTCGAGGTCGCGCAGGATCAGCGTGCCCTTGGTCAGGATCGAGAAGGGGTTCGCGTGGTCGCGCAGGGCGGCCAGGATGCCCGGCATCAGCCGGTAGCGGCCCTCCGCGCGCTGGTAGCAGTCGACGTTGGTGCCCATCGCTATGTGGTCGCCGGTCCAGCGGTGCGAGCCGAGCTGGCGGCGCAGCAGCTCGGGGGCGTTCACCTTGACCACGATCTGGGAGTCGAAGCCGAGACCGGTGTCCAGGTCGAGATAGCTGTGGGTCTTGCGGGCGAAGCAGTACACGCACGCGTGGGAGCAGCCGCGGTAGGGGTTCACCGTCCACTCGAAGGGCATGCGGGAGGCGCCCGGCACCCGGTTGATGATCGAGCGGGCCCGGATCTCGTGGAACGTGATCCCGGCGAACTCGGGCGTGTCGAACGTACGGCTGACCACCGCGTCGGCGCCGAAGAGGGCGGCGTCGGCCCGTCCGTGTTCCGCGGACTCGGTGAGGTTCTCCCAGCGCATGAGGCCTCCTCGGTAGCACTGCCCTTCGAGTGAAACACTTGTTCGAATTCCGGCGCAACCCCGATTTGGGCGGCCGTGGGCGGGGGTGGTTGGCTTGCCCCAAGCCCGAGAACTTGAAGTCCTGGAGGAAGTCGATGGCGCAGGTCGAGGCCACTACGGAGCGGATCGTCGCGGCGGACGCGGAGAAGGTGTTCGACGCCGTCGCCGACTACAGCGGCACACGCTCGCGGGTGCTGCCCGAGCAGTTCAGCGAGTACGAGGTGCGCGAGGGCGGCGACGGCGAGGGCACCCTCGTCCACTGGAAGCTCCAGGCCACCAGCAAGCGGATCCGCGACTGCCTCCTGGAGGTCACCGAGCCCACCGACGGCGAGCTCGTCGAGAAGGACCGCAACTCCTCCATGGTCACCACCTGGCGGGTCACCCCGGCCGGCGAGGGCAGGTCCCGTGTCGTCGTGACCACCGTCTGGCAGGGCGCCGGCGGCATCGGCGGCTTCTTCGAGAAGACCTTCGCCCCCAAGGGCCTCGGCCGGATCTACGACTCCCTCCTCGACCGGCTCGCCGCCGAGGTCGAGAAGTAAGTCCCCGGCACCCGGCGGACGTTGCCGCCGGTCACCGGATCGAGTGGATCTCCCTGCGGCCCACCTGGGTGCCGTAACTCGTCGCGCTTGCTCGTAGTTGTCGCCTTATGCGGGAAATGCGGGGCAGGCGCGACGAGGGGAGCGGCACGTGGGCGTGACGACGGCGACGCACGAGGAACGGGTCGAGGCGCCACCGGAGATCCCCGCCCCCGCCGTCGAACTCGGCCCGCGCCGGGTGCGGTTGATCTTCTTCGGGCTGATGCTCGCGCTGCTTCTCGCCGCGCTGGAGCAGATGATCGTCGCCACCGCGCTCCCCAGGATCGTCGGTGAGCTGCACGGCCTGGACCGGATGTCCTGGGCGATCACCGCCTACCTGCTCACCGCCACGATCGGACTGCCGGTCTACGGCAAGCTCGGCGACCTGCTCGGCCGCAAGGGCGTCTTCCAGTTCGCGATCGTCGTCTTCGTGGTCGGCTCCGCGCTCGCCGGACGGGCCGCGACCATGGACCAGTTGATCGCCTACCGCGCGGTGCAGGGCGTCGGCGCCGGCGGCCTCATGATCGGTGTGCAGGCGATCATCGCCGACATCGTGCCGCCCCGGCGGCGCGGCCGCTTCATGGGCCTGATCGGCGCCGCCTTCGGACTCGCCTCCGTCGCCGGCCCGCTGCTCGGCGGCTGGTTCACCGACCACCTCTCCTGGCGCTGGTGCTTCTACGTCAACGTGCCCTTCGGGCTGCTGACCCTGGCCGTCGTCACCGCCGTGCTGAAGCTGCCCAGGCCGCGGGTCAGGCCCCGCTTCGACGTCCTCGGCACCCTGCTGCTCGCCGCCGCCTCCACCTGCCTGGTGCTGCTGACCAGTTGGGGCGGCACCGAGCACGCCTGGGACTCGCGGCCGATCCTCGGCCTCGGGGCCGGAGCGGTGGCCGCCGGCGTCCTCTTCCTGGTCGCCGAGCGCTTCGCCGCCGAACCCCTCATCCCGCTGCGGCTGTTCAGGGACTCCGTCTTCAACATCACCGCCCTGGTGGGCCTGGTGATCGGGGTCGCGCTCTTCGGGGCGGCCAGCTATCTGCCGACCTTCCTCCAGATGGTCGACGGCGCGAGCGCCACCGAGTCCGGCCTGCTGATGCTGCCCATGATGGCGGGCATCGTCGGCGCGTCCGTGATCGCAGGACAGCTCATCAGCCACACCGGGCACTACCGGGTCTGGCCGATCCTCGGCAGCGCCCTCGCCGCCGTCGGGATGTGGCTGCTGTCCCGGCTCGAGGCCGACACCCCCCGGCTGCACTACAGCATCTGGATGGCCGTCCTCGGCGCCGGGATCGGCATGGTGATGCCGGTGCTGATCCTCGCCGTGCAGAACTCCGTCCGCCCCGCCGACCTCGGCACCGCCACCAGCGCCAACAACTACTTCCGGCAGATCGGCGGCAGCGTCGGAGCGGCGATCTTCGGCACCCTCTTCGCCGACCGGCTCGCGGACTCGCTGCGACAGCGGCTCCCCGACGCGCGGGGGCTGCCCGACCCCGAGTCCCTCACCCCGCAGCTCGTCCACGCCCTGCCCCCGGCGCTGCGCGACGGCTACATCCAGGCCTACGCCGACGCCATGCCGAGGATCTTCCTGTACCTCGTGCCGGTGCTCGTCCTCGGCCTGCTCATCGCCCTCTTCCTCAAGGAGAAACCGCTGGTGTCCCCCCACGCCGACACGGAGACCCCCGCGATCCCGCAGGCCCTGCCCCACCCGTCGGGCGGGGGCACCCCCGTCGCGCCGCAGGCCGCCGCGGTTCCCGTGTGCGGCACCGTCCGGCACTCCGACGGGACCGTGGTGCCCCGGGCCGCGCTCACCCTGATCGACGTGGCCGGAGCGCAGACGGCGCGCGCGGCCGCCGGCGCGGACGGACGGTTCGCGCTGTCGGCGCCCGCGCCGGGGTCGTACGTCCTCATCGCCGCCGCGAGCGGCCACCAGCCGCAGGCCGTCGCCGTGACCGTCGGCGAGGACCCGGTCGAACTGGCCGTCGTCCTCGGCGGTGCCGGACGGCTCACCGGCCGCGTGCTCACCGATGGCACACCCGTACCGGACGCCACCGTCACCCTCACCGACGCGCAGGGCCAGGTCGTGGCGACCACTCGCAGCGGTCCCGACGGCACCTACGTCGTCACCGAACTGGTCGCGGGGGAGTACACCCTCGCCGCCGGGGCGCCCGCGTTCCGTCCCGCCGCGCTGCCCGTCACCGTGCGGGCCTCCCGGGAGTCCCGTCAGGACGTCGAGCTCGCGGGCGGCGCGCTGCTGCACGGGACCGTGCGCGCCGGTGGCGGGCGGTCCGTGCCGGACGCGCGCGTGACGCTCCTGGACGTCGCAGGCAACGTCGTGGACACCCTCACGACCGGCCCCGACGGCACCTTCCGCTTCGGCGACCTGTCCGGCGGCGAGTACACCGTGATCGCCACCGGTTACCCGCCGGTCGCCACCGTTCTCCAGGTGGCCGGGGGCGGCCGCACGGAGCGCGATCTCCGGCTCGGGCACGAGGACTGACGGGGCGTCAGTGCGGGGGCGCGCGCCGGGGCGATCCGGTCCGGGCCAATTCCCGCATTGCCGCACACCGTGGCCGACGGGCGCCGTACGGTGGAGCAGGCGGCACAGATCTTGCGGAGAGAGGGCCTGGGCCATGGACCGTGGCACCGAGAGGGGCGCACCTCCCAGCCGCGGAGCTGGGGACGGCACGGCGGACGGACCCGCCGCGGCCGGACGAGTCCCGCTGGCCGTGGTGGTCGTGGACCGCGACGGCCTGGTCTCCCACTGGAGCCGGGGCGCGAGCCGGCTGTTCGGCGCCGGCAAGGACGAGGCCATCGGCCGTCCCGCCGCCGACCTGCTGCCCGTCTCCGGAGCCCTCCCCGAAGAGGCGAGCACCCCGCCCTACGGCGTGCACGCGGCCTACGACGGCCTGGGCCCCGACCTCGAGTCCTCCCTGGACGGCGGGCTGTCCTACCCGGCCGCCGGCCGAGCCCGCCTCACCGTGCCCGGCGCGGACCGCGTCGACGTCCTGTGGTGGGCCTACCCGCTGGTGGGCCCCGGCCAGGAGCGTCTGCTGGTGCTGGCCGCCGACGCGGGCGGGCTCCACCGCGATCTCGACCTGGACGAGGGCGGTGCGGCCGTCGAGCGGATCGCGCCCGCCTTCGCCCTGCACACCGACTTCCCCGGCGCCGACGAACTCGCCCGCAGGCTCCCCGAGATCCTGCCCAGCATGAGCGTCGGCGAGAGCGCCCGCATCGTCGGGCAGATCCTCGAACTGGGCTATCCGGTCCTGGAGTTCAGCCAGAACGACCGGGTGCCCGTCACCCCCGACTGGGGCGTGCCCCGGCGCGCGGAGCGCAGGGCCCGCCGGGAGCGGGCGGCCCGGGCGGTCGCGGCGGGTCTGCCGGTGCCGCAGGACGAGCCGGACGAGGGCGAGGACCTCGAGTACGTCGCCGTGCGCGAGCGGCTGGAGTTCCTCAACGAGGTCAGTGGGAAGATCGGCACCTCCCTCGACCTGTCCCGGACCATCGTCGAGGTCAGCCGGGCCGTCGTGCCCCGCTTCACCGACGTCGCCGGGACCTATCTGCGCGAACAGGTCGTCGCCGGCGAGGGGTTCCCCGACGGCGTGCCCGACACCACCACCATGTGGCACCGGGTGGCCCTGGAGCACACCGACGAGCCGGGCCGCTGGGACGACGTGGTGCCGGTCGGCGAGGCCATGCCGTTCCCCGCGCACACCCCGTTCTTCCAGTGCATGACCAGCGGCGAGCCGGTCCTCGTGCCGCGCATCAGCGAACAGATGGGGCACGCGATCGCCTCGCAGTTCGAGAAGCGGGACATCCGGCCGCTGATCACCGGCCGCTCCATGCTCGTCGTGCCGCTGAAGGCCCGCAACGTCGTCCTCGGGTTCATGATCCTGCTCCGGCACCCCGAGCGCGTCGAGTTCAACGACATGGACCGGGTCACCGGCGCCGAACTCGCCGCCCGCGCGGGCCTCGTGCTGGACAACGCCCGCATGTACACCTTCCAGGAGTCCGTCGCCGAGACCCTCCAGGACAGCATGCTGCCGCACATCCCGGCGCGCATGGCGGGCTGCGACATCGCCACCCGCTATCTGCCGGGCACGCTCCTCGGGCGGGTCGGCGGCGACTGGTTCGACTCCGTGAAGCTGCCCGGCGCGCGGACCGCCCTCGTCGTCGGGGACGTCATGGGGCACGGCCTCAACTCGGCCGCCATGATGGGCCAGTTGCGCACGGCCGTACAGACCATGGCCGCGCTGGACCTGCCGCCGGCCCAACTGCTGCGCAACCTCGACGACCTCGCCCAGCGGCTCGGCGACACCTACCTCGCGACCTGTCTCTACGCCGTCTACGACCCGATCGCGGGCGAACTGCACATCGCGAACGCGGGGCACATCCCGCCGGTGGTCGTGCGGGCCGCGGACGGCCGCAGCGAGCTGCTCGACCTGCCCACCGGCGCGCCCATCGGCGTCGGCGGGGTGCCCTTCGAGGCGGTGCGCGTGCGGGTGGAGCCCGGGGACCGGCTGCTGATGTGCACCGACGGGCTGGTGGAGGTGCGGGGCGAGGACATCGGGGTGGGTCTGGCGACGCTCACCGAGTCCGCCGCGCACCCGGCCGCGTCCATGGACGACGCCTGCGACGCGATCATCCGTGCGCTCAACCCGCGCGGCGGACGCAAGGACGACGTGGCGCTGCTCATGGTCCGGCTCAACGGCATCGGGCCGGACGACGTGGCCGAGTGGCGGATCAACCTCGACCCGGCCGAGGTGCGGCGGGCCCGGGCGGCGGTGCGCGAGCAGTTGCACGACTGGGGGCTGGCGCGACTGGCCGACGGCGCGGAGCTCATGGTGAGCGAGCTCGTCACCAACGCCGTACGGCACTCGCACAGCCGGCCCGTCGAGCTGCGGCTCGTGCGGGAGGACACGCTGCTGTGCGAGGTGGACGACGACGACCACGATCTGCCCAACCTGCTGAGCGCGGGGCCCACCGACGAGCAGGGGCGAGGGCTCAGGGTGGTCAGCACGCTGGCCCGGGAGTGGGGCGCGAGCCGGACGAAGGCAGGCAAGACCGTCTGGTTCGAACTGACCCTGCCGCGGCGCTGAGCGGTACCTCGCGGGGGCGCGCGTTCGTCGAACTGGCGGTGAAGGAATGCGCCATGCGCTTGTCCGCGTGACCCCGGCGCGATACACCGTACTGGCCCGCCAGTGTGGCGGGTTTGTGGCGCATCCTGGGGAGTTGGGCATGAGCGTGACTGGTCGGTACCGGGAGTCCTGGGAGGGCTTCTGGCGGGAGGCCCCGGGGCGGCAGGGGGCCGTGTTCTGGGACGCGGAGCCGGTGTTGACCGCCGGGGTCCACCTCGCCCACTTCGAGCCGCTCCTGGTCGATCCCGGGCTGCCCCTCGTGGACCTGGGCTGCGGCAACGGCACCCAGAGCCGTTTTTTGGCCGCCCACTTCACCCAGGTCCTCGGTGTCGACCTGTCCGCCGCCGCCCTCGACCGCGCGCGGGACGCCGACCCCGACGGGCAGGTGACGTACCGGCTGATGGACGCCTCCGACAAGAGCGAACCGCAGAACCTGCACGCCGAACTCGGGGACACCAACGTCTACATGCGGGGCGTGCTGCACCAGGCCGCGCCCGAGGACCGGCAGCAGTTGGTCGACGGGATCGCCACGCTGGTCGGGGAGCGCGGCCGGGCCTTCCTCGTCGAGCTCTCCGAGTCCGCCAAGTCCGTTCTGGTGGGCCTGGCGCAGGGGCCCGACGGACCGCCCCCGAAGCTGGCCCCCGTCTTCCGGCACGGCATCGCCCCCGGCGAGGTCGCCGACGAAGCGGTGCCCGTCTACCTCGGGGCGGCCGGGCTGACCGTCGTGGCGAGCGGTGAACTGCCGCTCATCACCACCGAGTACCGGGCCGACGGCACCCGGATCGAACTGCCGTCGAAGTGGTGGGTGGTGGGCCACACCGCCTGACGTCGGGGCATGACCCGGGGTGGTGCGCCCTCCCACGCGCAGAGCGCACCACCCGCGGCCGGCCACCGCTCGCCGGCCCAGCGTCCGCGGCGGAAGGCGACCCGGCCTGCGGCCACGAGCGCGGCCAGGGAGAGCACCGTGACACCGGTGGCGACGGTGCTCGATCCGCCCGTGGAGGCGCCGGAGCCGTCGTCCGGGCCGGGGTCGGTGTCCACCGGGTCCTGGCGGGTCGTGCCGGCGGAGTTGGTGAACTCGGCGCGGTACGTCATCGACCCCCTGGTCGACCGCATCCCCCGGACGTGAGTGCCCCTACCGGCGCGACTGGGTGGGCAGGGACGTGGCCGGTGAGGCCCTCCGGAACGCCCATTCCATTCTCGGCTCCATCACACACCGGAAGACCCGCCGTACGGGAGCGGTGCACAGCGCGGTCACCACGGCACCGGCGACCAGCGTCACCGCGATCTCGCCCAGCGGGGTGTGCGTCCAGCGGTGGTCGGCCCAGTCGAAGTGGTTGCCGGCCTGCACGACGAAACCGTGCAGCAGATAGCCGTAGAGCGTGCCCGCGCCCAGGGCCGTGAACCACATGCGGCGCCCCGGCACCCAGGACAGGAAGCAGGCGACCAGGACGAGGGAGCAGCAGAAGAGGGCCAGCGTCATCGGCGGGCCGTACCAGGCGGGCACCGCGAAGTGCTCGGCGGCGTCGCGGTGGAAGAACCACGCGTAGTCCATGCGCGGGACCGCCCAGTACGAGAACACCAGCGCGCCCGCGAGGACCGGCACCGCGAGCAGACGCACCCGCCAGGTGCGCACCAGCGAGAAGTGCTCCGGACGCAGGCACAGACCGAGCACGAAGTACGGCAGGAACTGCAGGGTCCGCTGGAGGTCGAGGTCGTCGCCGATGGACGGGCTGAGGGTGGCCAGCGCGGCGACCGTCAGGGCGATCGGCAGCGGCCACCGCACACAGCGCCAGATCGGCGTGGTCAGCCGCCAGACGAACAGGGCGGCCAGGAACCACGTCAGGTACAGCGGGTCCAGGAGGCTGATCTCCCGGTCCGGGACGCCGTCCGACCACCGGGTGAAGTACGTGTACGCCGTCTCGAACACCACGTAGGGGACGACGACCCCGGTGACCAGCCGCTTGATCTTCGCGGGGCTCGCGTCGAACGAGCGGGAGAAGTAGCCCGAGACGACGATGAACGCCGGCATGTGGAAGGCGTAGACGAGCGTGTACAGCGCGGTGACGGCACGGCTGTCGGAGCGCAGCGGCTCCCAGGCGTGGCCCATCGCGACGAGCACAATCGCCAGGTACTTGGCGTTGTCGAAGAACGCGTCGCGCTGCTTCGGGCGTCCGGCCGGGTTCCCCGGCGCCGCGGTCGCCGCCGTCCGTCGTGCCGGCTGTACGGGCTGTGCGGTGTCGCTCACGCTTCTCCCTGTCCGTCTGCTGTGGAACCCGCGAGGGAGAATACGCGTCTTCCATGAGTTGTCTGTGCGGCGGGGGTGAGCGCCAACAGGCTCGCCTCACCCCTCGTGGGCGACGTGAACCCCGGCGGCGCGTAACGTGGCGGACCATGAAGATCCTGATCAGCGCCGACATGGAGGGCGCCACCGGCGTGACCTGGCCGGCCGACGTGCTGCCCGGCACCGCGCAGTGGGAGCGGTGCCGGTCGATGTTCACCTCGGACGTGAACGCCGCCGTGCTGGGCTTCTTCGACGGGGGAGCCGACGAGGTCCTCGTCAACGAGGCCCACTGGACGATGCGCAACCTGCTCCTGGAGCGGCTCGACGAGCGCGCCCAGATGCTCACCGGGCGGCACAAGTCGCTCTCCATGGTCGAGGGCGTCCAGCACGGCGACGTCGACGGCATCGCCTTCATCGGCTACCACGCGGGCGCGGGCCAGGAGGGCGTCCTCGCCCACACCTACCTCGCCAACTCGATCACCGGGGTGTGGCTGAACGACGTGCCCGCCAGCGAGGGGTACCTCAACGCGCACGTGGTCGCGGAGTACGGCGTCCCCGTCGTCCTCGTCACCGGGGACGACGTGGCCTGCGAGGACGCCCTCGGGTACGCGCCCGGGGCGTTGAAGGTCGCCGTCAAGGACCATGTCTCGCGGTACGCGGCCGTGTGCCGTACGCCGACCCGTACGGCCGCCGACATCCGGGCCGCCGCGAAGGCGGCCACGGAACTGGCGGTCCGTCAGGAACCAGCGGATTCGGGGCCGTTCACGATCGCGGTCGAGTTCGACGCCGAGCACCTCGCCATGGCCGCCACCGTGGTGCCGGGCGTGCAGCGGACCGGGGCACGGAAGGTCGCGTACACGAGCGGGACCATGTACGCGGCGATCCGGACCTTCAAGGCGGTCACCACCATCGTCTCGGCCGCCGTGGAGGAGCAATATGGCTGACCAGCAGGCACTGGACGAGGTCGTCCGGTTCACGTCCGACCTCATCCGCATCGACACCACCAACCGGGGCGGCGGCGACTGCCGGGAGCGCCCCGCCGCCGAGTACGCGGCCGAGGCGCTGGCCGGGGCGGGCCTGGAGCCCCTGATGCTGGAGCGCACCGAGGGCCGTACGAACGTCGTGGCCCGGATCGAGGGCACCGACCCGTCGGCGGACGCCCTGCTCGTCCACGGTCATCTGGACGTGGTGCCCGCCGAGGCCGCGGACTGGAGCGTGCACCCCTTCTCCGGGGAGGTCCGCGACGGGGTCGTGTGGGGGCGCGGCGCGGTCGACATGAAGAACATGGACGCGATGATCCTGGCCGTGGTGCGGTCCTGGGCCCGGCAGGGCGTACGGCCGCGCCGGGACGTGGTGATCGCGTTCACCGCGGACGAGGAGGCCAGCGCCGAGGACGGCTCCGGGTTCCTCGCCGACGAGCACCCGGAGCTCTTCGAGGGCTGCACCGAGGGGGTCAGCGAGTCCGGGGCGTTCACCTTCCACGACGGCGCCGGGCGGCAGATCTACCCGATCGCGGCGGGCGAGCGCGGCACCGGCTGGCTCAAGCTCACCGCGAACGGCCGCGCCGGACACGGCTCCAAGGTCAACAAGGAGAACGCGGTCACCCGGCTCGCCGCCGCCGTGACCCGCATCGGGGAGCACGAGTGGCCGCTCAGGCTCACCCCGACCGTCCGCGCGGCCCTCACCGAACTCGCCGCGCTCTACGGCATCGAGACCGACCTGACCGACGTCGACGGGCTCCTGGAGAAGCTGGGCCCGGCGGCCAAGCTGGTCGAGGCGACCGTGCGCAACAGCGCCAACCCGACCATGCTGGCGGCCGGTTACAAGCTCAACGTGATCCCCGGGGAGGCCGTGGCCTACGTCGACGGCCGCTATCTGCCCGGCGGCGAGGACGAGTTCCGCACAACCCTGGACCTGCTCACCGGCCCCGACGTGGACTGGGAGTACAGCCATCGCGAGGTGGCCCTCCAGGCGCCGGTCGACTCACCGACGTACGCCCGGATGCGGGCCGCGGTGGAGGAGTTCGCGCCCGAGGGGTCCGTGGTGCCGTACTGCATGTCCGGCGGCACGGACGCCAAGCAGTTCTCCCGCCTCGGCATCACCGGGTACGGCTTCGCGCCCCTGAAGCTCCCCGAGGGCTTCGACTACCAGGCCCTCTTCCACGGGGTCGACGAGCGGGTTCCCGTCGAGGCACTGCACTTCGGCGTGCGGGTACTCGACCGCTTCCTGAGGACGGCCTGAGCCAGTGGGGGAGAACGTGCAGACGTCGGCATACGGTTCCTGGCCCTCGCCCATCGACGCGGCGCTCGCGGCCGCGCACGACGGCCACCCGGAGTGGCTGGGCTTCGTCGGGGACGAGGTGTGGTGGACCGAACCCCGGCCCACCGAGGGCGGCCGCCGCGCCCTGGTGCGCAGACGCGCCGACGGCCGGGAGGAGTCGGTGCTGCCGGCCCCGTGGAACGTGCGCAGCCGGGTGATCGAGTACGGCGGTCACCCCTGGGCCGGCGCGGTGGTGGCCGGCGCACCGCTCGTCGTGTTCGTGCACTTCGCCGACCAGCGGCTGTACCGGTACGAGCCCGGCGGCGAACCGCGCCCGCTCACGCCCGTCTCCCCGGTCGGCGGCGGACTGCGCTGGGCGGAGCCGCAGTTGCGACCCGACCTGGGCGAGGTGTGGTGCGTCCTGGAGGAGTTCACCGGCGACGGGCCCACCGACGTCCGGCGGGTCCTGGCCGCCGTGCCGCTGGACGGCTCGGCCGTGCAGGACCGGGACGCGGTGCGTGAACTCACCGACGACCACCACCGGTTCGTCACCGGCCCCCGCCTGTCTCCGGACGGCTCGCGGGCGGCCTGGCTCGCCTGGGACCATCCGCGCATGCCCTGGGACGGCACCGAACTGGTCGTCGCCGAGGTCCACGAGGGCACGCTCCGGGAGCCCCGCACGGTGGCCGGCGGCCCGGAGGAGTCCATCGCCCAGGCCGACTGGTCGCCCGACGGCCGTCTCCTGTACGCGAGCGACCGCACCGGCTGGTGGAACCTCTACCGCGACGGCGAGCAGCTCTGCCCGCGCGAGGAGGAGTTCGGCGGCGCCCTCTGGAAGCTCGGGCACCGCTGGTTCGCCCCGCTGGACAGCGGACTGATCGCCGTCGTGCACGGCACCGGCTCGACCGCCCTCGGGATACTGGACCCCGAGACCGGCGAGCTCGTCGACGCGGCCGGGCCCTGGACCGAGTTCGCCCCCACCCTCGCGGTGCACGGCGAGCGGGTCGTGGCCGTCGGCGCCAGCCCGCGCACCGCCTACGAGGTCGTCGAACTGGACGCCCGCACCGGCCGGGCCCGGGTGATCGGCGCCGAGCACGACGACCCGGTCGACCCCGCGTACTACCCCGAACCCCAGATCCGTGTCTTCACCGGGCCCGACGGCCGGGACGTGCACGCCCACGTCTACCCGCCGCACCACCCCGGGCACCGGGCGCCGGGCGACGAGCTGCCGCCGTACGTCGTCTGGGCGCACGGCGGGCCGACCGGTCACGCGCCCCTCGTCCTCGACCTCTCGATCGCCTACTTCACCTCGCGCGGCATCGGCGTCGCCGAGGTCAACTACGGCGGTTCGACCGGGTACGGACGGGAGTACCGCAACCGGCTGCGCGAGCAGTGGGGCGTGGTCGACGTCGAGGACTGCGCGGCCGTCGCGCTCGCCCTCGCCGACGAGGGCACCGCCGACCGCGACCGGCTCGCCGTCCGCGGCGGCAGCGCGGGCGGCTGGACCGCCGCCGCCTCGCTCACCATGACCGACGTCTACGCCTGCGGCACCATCGTCTACCCGATCCTCGACCTGGCCGGCTGGGGCACCGGGGAGACCCACGACTTCGAGTCCCAGTACCTGGAGAGCCTGGTCGGACCGCTCGCCGAGGTCCCCGGACGGTACGCGGAACGCTCGCCCGTCGAGCACGCCGACCGGGTCACCGCGCCCTTCCTGCTGCTCCAGGGCCTGGACGACGTGATCTGCCCGCCCGCGCAGTGCGAGCGGTTCCTCGACCGGATCGCCGGCCGGCAGGTGCCGCACGCCTACCTCGCCTTCGAGGGCGAGGGGCACGGCTTCCGCCGGGCGGACACGATGATCCGCGCACTGGAGGCGGAACTCTCCCTGTACGCGCAGGTGTTCGGGCTCAACCCGCCCGGCGTCCCGACATTGGAGCTCACCAGGTGAAGCAACTCGTACGGCCGTCCAGGCTCGCGCCCGGAGCCCGCGTGGCCGTCGTCGCCCCCAGCGGACCGGTGCCGGAGGAGCGCCTCCAGGGCGGACTGGACATCCTGCGCGGCTGGGACCTCGACCCGGTCGTGGCCCCCCATGTCCCCGACCGGCACGGCGAGTTCACCTACCTCGCCGGCACCGACGCCGACCGGGCGGCCGACCTCCAGAACGCCTGGTGCGACCCCTCCGTGGACGCCGTGCTGTGCGCCCGCGGCGGATACGGCGTGCTGCGCATGGTCGACCTGCTCGACTGGGACGCGCTGCGCGCGGCCGGGCCGAAGGTGCTGGTCGGCTTCAGCGACGTCACCGCGCTGCACGAGGGGTTCGCCGCCCGGCTCGGCCTGGTCACGCTGCACGGCCCGATGGCAGCCGGCGTCGACTTCATCAAGAACGCCCGGGCCCAGGAGCATCTGCGGGCCACGCTGTTCGAGCCGGAGACGGTCCGCACGATCGCCTCCGGCGGTACGGCCCTGGTCCCCGGCCGGGCCCGCGGCGTCACCCTGGGCGGATGTCTGTGCCTGCTCGCCTCCGAACTGGGCTCCGCGCACGCCCGGCCCGGAGCGCGCGGTGGACTGCTCTGCCTGGAGGACGTCGGCGAGGAGACGTACCGTCTCGACCGCTACCTCACCCAACTCCTGCGCGCGGACTGGTTCGACGGGGTGCGCGGGGTGCTCCTCGGCTCCTGGGAGCGGTGCGAGCCGTACGAGAGGGTGCGAGCGCTGCTGCTCGACCGGCTCGGCGGCCTGGGCGTACCCGTCGTCGAGGAGTTCGGGTTCGGGCACTGCGAGGGGGCGCTGACGATCCCCTTCGGGGCGGCCGCGGAACTCGACGCGGACGCGGGCACGTTGACCCTCGACGAACCCGCGCTGCGCTGACTAGGGGGTGGCCGGGACGCCGGTGACCGGCGCCGGGTCACCCGGTGGGGGGCACTCGCCGTGCGGGACGCGGGCGGCGGCCCCACCCTGGGCGTATGAGCCCGAAGACCGCCGAGAGCGGCGGCACCACCAAGGACGGCGGCGGGGCCGCGGCGCCCGCCCGGCTGGTCGTGCTGCTGCTCGCCGTCGTAGCCATGATCTTCGTCTTCGAGAACACCCGCGCCACGAGGATCCGGCTGCTGGGGCCCGAGGTGACCATGCCGCTGTGGACGGCCCTGCTCGCCACCAGCCTGATCGGCGCCCTGTGCGGGGCGTATTTCACGAAGCGCCGCGGCTAGCACGTCGTAGGCTGGCGGAATGCCGCACACCGCTTCCCGCTGGCTCGCCGAAGGCCCCCGCACCGGCATACGCCACTTCACCTACGAGGACGCCGCCGAGTTCACCGCCCGGGCCCGGGAGAGCAAGGAACTGCACCAGCCCTGGCTGTTCCCGCCGGACAGCGAGAGCGCCTATCTCGCGTACGCCGGCCGGCTCATCGAGGACCCCACCAAGGCGGGGTTCCTGGTCTGCGAGAAGGACGGGGAGCGGGGCGGCGGGGCCGTCGCCGGGTTCATCAACATCAACAACATCGTCCAGGGCGGCTTCCGGTGCGGGGCCCTCGGCTACGGCGTCTTCGCGCACGCCGCCGGACGCGGGCTGATGCGCGAGGGCCTGGACCTCGTGATCGGCCACGCCTTCGGACCGATGGGGCTGCACCGCCTGGAGATCAACGCACAGCCCCGCAACACCGCCTCCCTCGCCCTCGCCCGTAGCTGCGGCTTCCGGCTGGAGGGGTTCTCCCCGAAGATGCTCCACATCGACGGGGAGTGGCGGGACCACGAGCGCTGGGCGCTCACCGCCGAGATGCGGGCTTCCGGTTGATCTTCATGGTGTCGAGGTCGGTGACCGTCGACTTCAGGCCCCCGAAGCCGTAGCCGAGCTCCCGCAGGTACTGCTCCGCGCGGTCCTCGGCGATCGCGCCCGCCATCTCCTCGCCGTCCGCCGCGTCCGACACCACCACGTACCGCATCGAGAAGTGCTTCAGCGGCGCCGGCTCGTACGTCAGCGAGCCCTCCTCGCAGAACCGCATGCTCGCCATGCCGTGCTGCGCCGCCTCGGCGAGCAGCCGGGCGCGGGCCTCCTCGGTGAGCCCGTCCCAGGTTCCGCGCACGATCACCCGGTAGGTGTGCTGCTCACTCACTGTCGCTCCCTCGCGTATCTCCGTGGACGGCCGACTGTACGTCGGCGAGGATGATCCGCATGCGGAATATCGTCGTGCTGGACGCCCCCTCCAACCTCGGCCTGCGCCCGCCCGCCCCGGGTACCGTGCCCGGCTCCTACAAGCTGGCCGGTGCCCTGCGGGAGCAGCGGATCGTGCAGAGGCTGCACGCCCTGGAGGGCGGGGTGGTGGTGCCGCCGCGCTACGACCGCGGGGACTGGCAGGAGGGCGACGGCGTCTTCAACGCGGCCGCGATCGCCGCGTACACCGTCAAGCTGGCCGACCGGATCGAGCGCCATGTGCGCGCGGGGGACTTCCCCGTCGTCCTCGGCGGCGACTGCTCCATCCAGCTCGGCGCCTCGCTCGCGCTGCGCCGCGTCGGACGGTACGGACTGGCCGCGATCGACGCGTCGCCGGACTTCCGGCACCCCGGCAACTCCGACCGGATCGGCGCGGCCGGTGGTGAGGAGGTCGCGCTGGCCACCGGACGCGGGCAGGAGGACCTGACGGACCTGGAGGGGCTCAGGCCCTATCTGCGGGACGAGGACGTGCGGTACTTCGGGATCCGGGACGCGTTCGAGGAGGACCGCGCCGAACTCGCCGCCCTGAAGATCCCCGTCGTGACCGTCGGCGACCTCCGGGAGTGGGGCGCGGACACCCTCGCCCGCGCCACCGCGCAGGCCTTCGAGATCCCCGGGATCGACGGCTTCTGGGTGCACCTGGACGCCGACGTCCTCGACCCGTCCGTCATGCCCGCCGTCGACGCGCCCGACCCCGACGGGCTCCTGCCCGACGAACTCCGCGCGCTGCTGCGGCCGTTGCTCGCCTCCCCCTCCTGCGTCGGCCTCAACATCACCATCTACGACCCCGATCTGGACCCCGACGGCACGGCGGGCGCCCTGCTCACCGACCTCGTCGTGGACGCCTTTGCGCAATCCTGACCGGCAGCTCCCCTGGCCGACTCGGTGCCGAGCGGCTTCCATGGTGATCGTGACGACGATCCGGCGAGACGTACTCACCCTGCCCGCTGCACCGCTGGGCCCCGACAACCCCCTGCCCCCGCTGCGGCTCCCGCACGAGCTCCACCGCGTCGACGCGAGGGACCGGGACGACCTGCCCCGCGACATGGCCCGGCAGACCGGCTACGGGCAGCTCCGGAGCCTGCTGCCGGTCCGGGTCCGGGACGGCTACGGCAGAGCGCGCGCACCCCGCGCGCTCGAGACGATCGTGATCGAGAACGACCGGCTCACCGCCACGGTCCTGCCCGGCCTCGGCGGCCGGGTCGCCTCCCTCGTCCACCGGCCGACCGGACGGGAACTCCTGTACCGCAACCCGGTGTTCCAGCCCGCGAACTTCGCCCTGAACGGCGCCTGGTTCTCCGGCGGCATCGAATGGAACATCGGCGCCACCGGCCACACCACCCTGTCCTGCGCCCCCCTGCACGCCGCCCGTGTGCCCGCCCCCGACGGCGGGCAGATGCTCCGCCTGTGGGAGTGGGAGCGCCTGCGCGACCTGCCCTTCCAGGTGGACCTGTGGCTGCCGGACGGGTCGGACTTCCTGTACGTCGGCGTACGGATCCGCAATCCGCACCAGCGGCCGGTGCCGGGCTACTGGTGGTCGAACATCGCCGTGCCCGAGGAGCGCACGGTGCTCGCCCCGGCCGAGGAGGCCTGGCAGTTCGGCCACGAGCGCCACCTGCGCCGGGTGCCCGTCCCGCCCGACCCCCTGGACAGCCCGCACGCCACCGACTACTTCTACGACCTGCCCGACGCACAGCGCCGCTGGATCGCCGCCCTCGACCCCGACGGCCACGGGCTCGTGCAGACCTCCACCGACCTCCTGCGCGGCCGCAAGCTGTTCGCCTGGGGGACCGGCAGCGGCGGCCGGCGCTGGCAGGAGTGGCTCACCGAACCCGGCACCGGCGGCTACTGCGAGATCCAGGCGGGGCTCGCCCGCACCCAACTGGAGCACGTACGCCTGGACGCCGAGAGCGAGGTGACGTGGCTGGAGGCGTACGGACCGCTGACGGCGGCACCGGTGACGGCCGAGGCGGAGGCGCGCCTGGCCGCCGTACTGCCGCGGGCCGCCGTCGACGAGGCGCACGCCGCCTGGAAGCCGTACGCCGACGCGGAACCCGACGGGACGCTGGCCGTCGGCTCGGGCTGGGGCGCCCTCGAAGTGCTGCGCGCGGGCTGGAAACTGCCCGGCACGCCCTTCGAGGAGAGCACCCTCGGGGAGGCGCAGGCACCCTGGCTGGAGCTGCTGCGGACCGGGTCCCTGCCCGAACCGCGCCGGGTGCGGCCGCCCGGCGGGACACTGGTCGCCCCGCACTGGCGGGACATGCTGGAGACCGCGCCCGCCACCCCGCTCACCGAGTACCACCTGGGCGTCGCCCAGTGGCACGCCGACGACCGGGCGCAGGCCGTGCGCAGTTGGGAGCGGGGGCTCGCACTGGCGCCGTCCCGCTGGCCGTTGCTGCGCTGCCTCGCCGTCGCCGACCAGGTGGCCGGCAACCGGGAGCGGGCCGCCGACCGGTACGCCGACGCCTTCGACGACCTGTGCCAGGAGCGGCGCGACGACGGCGAGTCCTGGACGGCGGCCACCGCCGCACTCGGCCGCGAGACGCTGGAGGCGCTGCTCGCGGCGGGACGTCCGGCCGAGGCGCGGTCCGTGTGGGAGCGGCTGTACCCGGCGATCCGGGCCCGCGGCCGGTTCCGGCTGATCGAGGCCGGGCTGCTGCTCGCCGAGGGACGGCCCGAGGCGGCCCGGGCCGTCTTCGAGGAGGGCTTCGAGGTCGCCGACCTGCGGGAGGGCGCCGAGGCGATCGGCGACCTGTGGAGCAGGATCAGCGACGAACCGCTGCCGCCGCGCCACGACTTCCGCATGCGACCGCAGACGTAGCGCTCCGCTAGGTGACGTTGCGGTCCACGTACTCGTAGACCACGCCGTCCGGGTGCATCGCGATCAGGTTGCGGCCTACCGGCGTGGGCACGGGGCCCGCGATGATCCGGGCGCCCAGCTCGCTCAGGAGCCGGTGGGCCTCGTCGACGTCCTTCACCGCGATGGTCGCCGCGACCTTGCGCAGCACCTCCAGCTCGGCCTCGGGGCCGCTCATCAGCAGGAAGCAGCCCACCGCGGCCACCTGGACGCCGCCGCGCTCGAAACGGAGGGCCGTGGCGCCCGCCAGCCGTTCGTAGAAGACGACCGCGGCCTCGAGGTCGTCGACACAGACACGCAGCGTGGTTCCCAGAATGTCCATGCGGACGAGCCTAGTTGGGGCGACCGTGGCGCGGTGATCGTTTCACGCGATCCTCCCGACCCGGCCGCCCGCACCGCACACCGGGCCCGGCGTTATGCGCACGCGTGTGCGGGTACCCGGCGGCCATGGAGCGCTTGGATCACCTGGAGCATCTGGACAGGCATCTCGTCGACGAGCTGGCGCAGGTGGCACGCGAGACCGTACGGGACGAGCTGCGCGAGCAGACGCGCAAGCAGCGCCGTACGGCCATGCTGTACGCAGCGTCCGGTGCCGTCGCGCTGTACGCGGGAGCGGCCCTGGCACTGGCCGTGGGCCTCGCCCTCGCCCTCGGACTGCCCGACTGGGCCGCCGCACTGATCACCGCCGTCATCCTCGCGGCCGTGGCCTACGCCCTGCGCGGGGCGGCCCGGCCGTCCGCGTCCCGGCCGAAGGCCGCGCCGGACGCGGAGACGGCGGCCGTGCCGGACCGGGCCGCCGGGGGAGCGGCACCGGTCGCCGCGCCGCCGAGCGGGCTCGGCACCCCGTACCCGCCCATGCCGCCGGTCGCCCCCGCGACACCGGGCACCGCGGAGCCGGGCGCCGCGCCGCGACAGGACGACATCGACCCCGAGCAGCCGCACCACCGGGCCTGACACCTGGTGCGCGACGCATGGAGGGAAGCACGCGTGAAGCACGGCAAGGTCGTCGTGGTGACCGGGGCCAGCGGCGGCGTGGGACGGGCCACGGCCCGGGCCTTCGCCGAGCGCGGGGCCCGGGTCGCCCTGCTGGCCCGGGGCCGCGAGGGTCTCGCGGCCGCCGCCGACGAGGTGCAGCGGGCGGGCGGTGAGGCGCTCGTCGTGAGCGTCGACATGGCCGACCCCAAGGCCGTCGACGACGCCGCCCAGCAGGTCGTGGACGCCTACGGGCACATCGACGTCTGGGTCAACAACGCCTTCACCGGGGTCTTCGCCCCCTTCACGCAGATCACCCCGGACGAGTTCCGGCGGGTGACCGAAGTGACGTACCTGGGCTATGTGTTCGGGACCCGGGCCGCCCTGCACCACATGCTGCCGCGGGACCGCGGCACGATCGTGCAGGTGGGGTCCGCCCTCGCCTACCGGGGCATTCCTTTGCAGTCCGCGTACTGCGGGGCCAAGCACGCCATCCAGGGCTTCAACGAGTCCCTGCGGTGCGAGCTGCTCCACTCGGGCAGCGGTGTCCGTACGACGATGGTGCAGCTCCCGGGCGTCAACACCCCCCAGTTCGACTGGGTGTTGAACCGGATGCCGGGCAAGGCCCGGCCGGTGGCGCCGGTGTACCAGCCGGAGGTCGCCGCCCGGGCGGTCGTCCACGCGGCCTCCCACGCGCGGCGCCGGGAGTACTGGGTGGGCGGGTCCACCGTGGCCACCCTCCTCGCCAACGCGGTCGTGCCGGGGGTGCTGGACCGCTACCTGGCCCGCACCAACTTCGAGGCCCAGCAGGAGGAGGGCGCGCACGAGGGCCCCGGGAACCTGTGGGCCCCCGCGGACGGGCCGCACGGACGGGACTTCGGGGCGCACGGGCGGTTCGACGAGGAAGCCGTGGCGAGGAGCCCGCAGGACTGGGTCTCCCGCAACCGCGCCCGGATGGGCATGGGGCTCGTGGCCGCCGCGGCCGGCGGGCTGGGCGTCGCGGTGGCCTCCGGGCTGCGGCGCCGGACCTGACACCGGGCACACGACGAGCGGCGGGGCATCGCTCCCGCCGCTCACCGTCGTTCCCGCCGCCAGGCGTGCGCTGTCACCCCTGCTGGAGCTGGGGCAGCACCTTCGTGCGGTAGAAGTCGAAGAAGCCGCGCTGGTCGGGGCCGATCTGGTTGACGTAGACCCGGTCGAAGCCCGCGTCGGCGAAGGCGCTCAGTGCGGAGACGTGCTCGTCGACGTCGTCCCCGCACACCGCCTTCTCGCTCACCATCTCGTCGGTGACCAGCGGACCCAGTTGTTCGAAGTGCCGCGGCGAGGGCAGGATCTGGGCCATCTCACCGGGCAGGAACTGGTTGAACCACAGCTCGCGGACCGTACGCACGCACGCGTCGCGGTCGACGCCGTGGCAGACCTTCGTGCCGCCGATGACGGGCTTGCCGGCCCCGCCGCCCTTGCGGAACTGCTCCACCATCGACTCGTCCGGCGTCATCGTGATGAAGCCGTCGCCGACCCGCGACGCGAGCGCCGTGGCCGCCGGGCCGAAGCCGGAGATGTCGATGGGGACCGGCTCGTCGGGGATCGTGTACAGGCGGGCGTTCTCCACCGTGTAGTGGGTGCCGTGGTGGTTGACCTCCTCGCCCGTGAAGAGGCGGCGCATCACCTGGATCGCCTCCTCCAGCATCTCCAGGCGGATGTGCGCGGGCGGCCAGACATGGCCGAGCACGTGCTCGTTGAGGGCCTCGCCGGAGCCGACGCCGAGCCGGAAGCGGCCGTTCGTCATCACGGCCGAGGTCGCCGCGGCCTGCGCCACCACCGCCGGGTGGATGCGCACCGTCGGGCAGGTCACGGCCGTCTCGATCGGCAGGGACACCGCCTCCGAGAGCGCGCCGATCACCGACCACACGAAGGGGCTCTGGCCCTGCGCGTCGTTCCACGGGTGGTAGTGATCGGAGATCCACAGCGAGCTGAAGCCCGCCTGCTCGGCCATCCGTGCCTGCTCGACGAGGTCCGCGGGACCGAACTCCTCGCACGACAGGAAATAGCCGTATTCGGGCATGGGGGGTACCTCCGGCGGTTCCGTGATGAGAGGGGCTCCGTCCGAGTACCCGGCGGCCCGTGCGGAAACCGGCGTTTGGGCGCTCCGGCCAGGGGGACGCGGAAGGCTCCCGTGGTACGCGACAGCCCCGGAGGCGAACCGTGAGTCGACCCCGCATCGTGATCGTCGGTGCCGGCTTCGCCGGGTACCGGACGGCCAAGGAACTGTCCCGACAAGCCCGCGGCAAGGCCGACATCACCCTGCTGAACCCGACCGACTACTTCCTGTACCTGCCCCTGCTGCCCCAGGTCGCCGCCGGCATCCTGGAACCACGACGGGTGACCGTCTCCCTCTCCGACACCCTGCCCCGGGTGCGGCTGGTCCTCGGCGAGGCCGACGGCATCGACCTGGACGCCCGCACCGTCCACTACACCGACCCCGAGGGCACCGAGGGCACGCTCGGCTACGACCGGCTGGTGCTGGCCGCCGGAAGCGTCAACAAACTGCTGCCCATCCCCGGCGTCGCCGAGCACGCGCACGGCTTCCGGGGCCTGCCCGAGGCGCTCTACCTGCGCGACCACGTCACCCGGCAGGTGGAGCTCGCCGCGGCCGCCGACGACCCCGAGCTCTGCGCAGCCCGGTGCACCTTCGTCGTGGTCGGCGCCGGCTACACGGGCACCGAGGTCGCCGCGCACGGGCAGCTCTTCACCGAGGCGCAGGTGCGCAGGCACCCGCTGCGGGAGGGCATGCGGCCGCGCTGGCTCCTCCTCGACGTCGCGGAGCGGGTCCTGCCCGAACTCGACGAGCACCTCTCCCGCACCGCCGACCGCACGCTCCGGGAACGGGGCGTGGAGGTCCGGATGGGCACCTCCGTGAAGGAGGCCACGTCGGACGGGGTGCTGCTGACGGACGGCGAGTTCGTCCCGACGCGGTCGCTCGTGTGGTGCGTCGGGGTACGGCCCGATCCGCTCGCCGAGTCGCTCGGACTGCCCATGGAGCGCGGCCGGCTGCTCGTCGACCCGAACCTCCAGGTACCGGGCCGGCCCGAGGTGTTCGCGTGCGGTGACGCGGCCGCGGTGCCCGATCTGGAGAACCCCGGGCAGTACACGCCGATGACGGCCCAGCACGCCTGGCGGCAGGGCCGCGTCGCGGCTCTCAACGTCGCCGCCTCGCTGGGAGCCGGGGTACGCCGCCCCTACGACCACCGTGACCTGGGCTTCGTCGTGGACCTCGGCGGCGCGAAGGCCGCGGCCAATCCGCTCGGCGTCCCGCTGTCCGGCCTCGCGGCCGGTGCCGTCACCCGCGGCTACCACCTCGCCGCGATGCCCGGCAACCGGGTCCGGGTCGCCGCCGACTGGCTGCTGGACGCCGTACTCCCGCGCCAGGCCGTCCAGTTGGGCCTCGTACGGTCCTGGTCGGTACCGCTGGACACCGCCTCGCCGGAACTGGCACGCGTCCCGGGACGGCCGACGGCACGCCAGGAGGCCGAGGCACGCTCGGGCCCCGGAGCGGCGACGGAGGAGGAAACGAGGCCGGACAGGCGGTCAACCGAACAGGACGGGTCCGGGGAACCCGCGACCGAGCGGATCGAGCACGGGGAGGGCGGGGTTGTGCGGGCCGAGCAGGAGGAGGCCGCGGTCGTACAGACCGGCGCGGGAGAGCCGACGGACGTGGCGAGCGCGGGCGAGGCGGTGATCGCCGAGGCGAAGGCGCGCGGGGCGGCCGACCGGGGGTCGCCTGAGCGGCGGGCTTCTGGGCAGGAGCAGTCCGAGGGGCGGGCGCCCGAGCAGGAGGCTCCCGAACCCGCGACGAGCCGACCCGGCGCCGAAATGGCGAAGCAGCAGCCGGGGCCCGAGCCCGCCAGGAACCAGCCCGCCCCCGAACCCGCGAAGAACCAGCCAGGCGGCGAACCCGCCAGGAACCGACCCGGCGGTGAGCCGGGACAAGCCCCCGGCCCCGTCAAGCGCACGGACGCGGGCCCCGCGGAAGGAGACTCATGAACACCGGTGAACTCGTCGAACTCGCCCAGCAGTTGCGTGTGGACAGTGTGCGCGCCTCGGCCGCCGCGGGCTCCGGGCACCCCACCTCCTCGATGTCCGCCGCGGACCTGATGGCCGTGCTCCTCGCGAACCACTTCCGCTACGACTTCGAGCGCCCCGCGCACCCTGGCAACGACCGTTTCGTGCTGTCCAAGGGACACGCCTCACCGCTGCTGTACGCCGCGTACAAGGCGGCCGGTGTCGTCGACGACGAGGAACTGCTGACCTTCCGCAAGCTCGGCAGCCGGCTCGAAGGACACCCGACCCCGCGCAGGCTGCCCTGGGTCGAGACGGCGACCGGATCGCTGGGCCAGGGGCTGCCGGTGGGCGTCGGCATCGCGCTGTCCGGGAAGAAGCTGGACCGCACCGGCTACCGCGTGTGGGTGCTGTGCGGCGACAGCGAGCTCGCCGAGGGCTCGATCTGGGAGGCCGCCGAGCACGCCGGGCACGAGCACCTCGACAACCTCACCGCGATCGTGGACGTCAACCGGCTCGGCCAGCGCGGCCCCACCCGGCACGGCCACGACCTCGACGCCTACGCCCGCCGCTTCCAGGCCTTCGGCTGGCACACCGTCGAGATCGACGGGCACGACGTGGACGCCATCGACCGCGCCTACGGCGAGGCCGAGTCCACCAAGGGCCAGCCCACCGCGATCCTCGCCCGCACCCTCAAGGGCAAGGGCGTCGCCGACGTCGAGGACCGCGAGGGACTGCACGGCAAGCCGCTCAAGGACGCCGACGAGGCCATCGAGGAGCTCGGTGGCGTCCGCGACCTCCGCGTCCAGGTGCACGAGCCGCCGGCCGCCCGCATCCTGCACGCGGTCCGCGCCGGGCACGTCGAACTGCCCCGCTGGGACACCGGCGAGGAAGTGGCCACCCGCGACGCCTACGGACAGGCCCTCGCCGCCCTCGGCACCGGACGCGGTGACGTGGTCGCGCTGGACGGCGAGGTCGGCGACTCGACCCGTACCGAGTACTTCGCCAAGGAACACGCCGACCGCTACTTCGAGTGCTACATCGCCGAGCAGCAGATGGTGGCGGCCGCCGTGGGACTCGCCGCGCGCGGGTGGGTGCCGTACGCCGGGACCTTCGCCGCCTTCCTCACGCGCGCCTACGACTTCGTGCGCATGGCCTCCGTCAGCGGGGCCGGCCTCAACCTCGTCGGTTCGCACGCCGGCGTCGCCATCGGGCAGGACGGGCCCAGCCAGATGGGCCTGGAGGACCTGGCGATGATGCGGGCCGTCCACGAGTCGACCGTGCTGTACCCGTGCGACGCCAACCAGACCGCCCGCCTGGTCGCCGAGATGGCCGACCTGGACGGCATCCGCTACCTGCGCACCGGCCGCGGCGACAGCCCGGTGATCTACGGCGCCGACGAGGAGTTCCCCATCGGCGGCAGCAAGGTGCTGCGCTCCTCGGAGAACGACCGGCTGACGGTCGTCGCCGCGGGCGTCACCGTGCACGAGGCGCTCAAGGCCGCCGAGGCGCTGGACCGGGAAGGCATCCGCATCAGGGTCGTCGACCTGTACTCGGTCAAGCCCGTCGACCGGGCCACCCTGCGCCAGGCCGCCGAGGACACCGGCTGCCTGCTGACCGTGGAGGACCACCGCGAGGAGGGCGGCCTCGGCGACGCCGTCCTCGACGCCTTCACCGACGGCCGGCCCGTACCGCGTCTGGTGCGCCTCGCCGTGCGGACGATGCCGGGCTCGGCCTCGCCCGAGGAGTCGCTGCACGCCGCCGGCATCGACGCCGAGTCGATCGCGGCCGCCGGACGGCTCCTCGTGGAGCAGGCGATCGTGCCGTGAGCGGGGACGACGTACGGACCGTACGCGCCGGGAAGCGCACCGTGCAGGTGCACCGGCCGGACAAGGTGCTCTTCCCCGGCGGTGACGGCGCCAAGGAGTACACCAAGGGCGACCTCGTCGACTACTACCGTTCCGTCGCGCCCTTCATGCTGCCGCACCTGCGCGGCCGTCCGCTGATGCTGGAACGGCACCCGGACGGTCTGACCGGGCCCCTGTTCATGCAGAAGAACACCCCGGACTCCTACCCGGAGTGGATCGGCCGGGTCGAGGTGCACAAGGAGGGCGGCACCGTCCGCCACACGGTCTGTGACGACACCGCCACCCTCCTGTACCTCGCCGACCAGGCCGCGCTCACCCTGCACCGCTGGCTGTCCCGGGTCGGGGACGTCGAGCGGCCGGACCGGATGGTCTTCGACCTCGACCCGTCCGGCGACGACGACTTCGCCCTCGTGCGGGAGGCGGCCCTGCTGCTCGGGGAACTGCTCGACGAGCTGAAGCTGCCCTCGGCGCTGATGACCACCGGCTCGCGCGGGCTGCATGTCGTCGTGCCGCTCAACGCCCGGCACGACTTCGACGAGGTCCGGGAGTTCGCCAAGGACGTCGCCGACACCCTGGTCGCCGGCCACCCCGACCGGCTCACCACCGCCGCCCGCAAGAAGGACCGCGGCGACCGTCTCTACCTGGACGTCCAGCGCAACGGCTACGCGCAGACGGCCGTCGTGCCCTTCACCGTGCGGGCGAAGCCCGGGGCGCCCGTCGCCACCCCGATGACCTGGGACCAGCTCGACGATCCGGACCTGGACGCCCGCCGCTGGACCGTCGCCGACGCGGTCGAACAGGCCCGCACCGATCCCTGGGCCGGAGTGATGACCAAGGGGCGTGCCCTGGGTCCCGCCCGGCGCAGGTTGAACGCCTTGATGCCCTCTTGAAGGTTTGGCGAAGGAACGAGCGGCCACCCGAGGTGAGAGGTGCCATGTCGAACACAAAAAACTCATCCGAATCACCGAATTCACAGAACTCCCGCAAAGGGACAGAAGAGGACACGGAAGAGAACGTGGCGGAGAACCGGCGGCCGAACCCGATGGAGGTGCTGCGCAACGCGCGCACCCAGCTCGCCGAGCTGACCGGCATGGTCGCCGAGAACGTGTCGTCCTTCGAACAGACGGAGGACGGCTGGTCTCTCGAGATCGAGGTTCTCGAGCTGTCCCGCGTGCCCGACACGATGAGCCTGATGGCCAGTTACCAGGTCGAACTCGACCCGGAAGGACAGCTCACCGGCTATCGGCGCGTTCGTCGTTACGAACGCGGGCGCGCGGACGCACAAAGGCAGGGCGGCCGCTAGACCGCCGCTCCGCAGCACAGACATTCGTTCACCAGCACACAGAAAAGGAGGCGCGGTCGACATGACCGTTGTCCCGGCACAACAGGGCGGTGGCGGAGGCGGCTCCAGCGGCCTCTACGACGTTCTGGAACTGGTCCTCGACAGGGGTCTCGTCATCGACGCGTTCGTACGGGTCTCCCTGGTCGGCATCGAAATTCTCAAGATCGACGTACGGGTCGTGGTGGCCAGCGTCGACACGTATCTGCGCTTCGCCGAAGCGTGCAACCGGCTGGACCTGGAGGCCGGCCCGCGCAAGAACCCCGGTCTGCCCGATCTGGTCGGCGAGATGACCGAGTCCGGTGCCCGCGGCAAGTCCAAGGGCGCGCTGTCCGGCGCCGCGGAAACCATCTCCGACGCCTTCAAGCAGGCACGCGAGGGCGACGGCCAGAGCGAGTCCAGGCCGCGTACCCGTAAGTCCACCGCTTCGCGCAGGAAGGAGGAACAGGAGTGAGCACGTACGTGTACGGCATCACCGCCGCTTCCCACCCCGCGCTGCCGGAGGACCTGGCAGGCGTCGGTGAGCCCGCGATGCCGGTGCGGGTGCTGAAGGAGGGCGAGCTGGCGGCCATCGTCAGCGACGCCCCCGAAGGGCTGCGGCCCAAGCGCCGTGACCTCCTCGCCCACCAGAACGTGCTGAGCGAGGCGGGCGCGGACGGCTGCATCCTGCCCATGCGGTTCGGCAGCGTGGCCCCCGACGACGGGACCGTCACCGGGGTGCTCGCGGAGCGCTCCGAGCACTACCAGGAGCGCCTGCGGACCCTCGACGGCAAGGTCGAGTACAACGTCAAGGCCACGCACGACGAAGAGGCCGTCCTGCACCGCGTGATGTCCGACAACCCCGACCTGCGGTCCATGACCGAGGCCAACCGGCAGGCGGGCGGCGGCAGTTACGAGGACCGTCTGCGGCTCGGCGAGATGGTCGTGGCCGCGGTCAAGGCGCGTGAGGCCGAGGACGCCGGCGAGGTGCGGAGTGCCCTGGAGCCGGTGGCCGACGCGATCAGCGTGGGCCCCGAGTCCTCGGGCTGGCTGGCCAACGTGTCGTTCCTCGTGGAGCGCGACTCGGCGGCGTCCTTCCTGGACGCGGTGGACGAGCTGCGCAAGGCCCATCCCCACCTCGACCTGCGGGTCAACGGCCCGCTGCCGCCGTACAGCTTCGTCGAACCGGGTCCGGGCGAGCCCGCGGGCACCACGGTCGGCATCGACCACGCGGAGGAGTGAGCCGGCGGTGGGTCTCATCGGAGAGGTGCTGCTGCTGCCGTTCGCCCCGGTACGCGGGAGCGGCTGGGTGATCAGGCAGGTGCTGCACGAGGCGGAGCGCCTCTACTACGACCCGGCGACGGTCCGGGCCGAGCTCGCCCGGCTCGAGGAGCGACTTGAGGCGGGCGAGCTCGACGAGGAGGAATTCGACCGACAGGAGGACGAGCTCCTCGAACGACTGGAGATCGGCCTGCGCGGTGGCGCGGGGACTGGCGACGGGACGACGAGATGAACCGAGTGGGACTGGGCCTCGCCGTAGGGGCCGGATACGTCCTCGGACGTACGAAGAAACTGAAACTGGCTTTCGCCGTGGGCTCGGTGGTGGCCGGCAAGAAGATGCACCTGAGCCCGAAGGCGCTGGCTGACCTGGTCTCCCAGCAACTGCTGAAGAACCCGCAGTTCAAGGAGATAGGCGACACGCTCCGCCAGGACCTGCGAGGCGTCGGCAAGGCGGCCTCCGGTGCCATGGTGGAGCGGCAGATCGACGCCATCGCCGACCGGCTGCACGGACGCACCGCCCAGGTCCGTGACCAGCTCTCGGGCGTGGCGCCCGAGGTGCCGGGTCTCTCCGACGACGAGGACGAGGAGTCCGAAGAGGACGAGGCGCCCGAGGAGGAGGAGACTGGGACGGAGGCCGAGGCCGACGAGGAGCCCGCGGACGAGGACGACGGCGCCGAGGGCGACGAGGCCGAGGACGACGAGGACGAGCAGGACGAGGCCCCGGCGGCGAAGAAGACCGCCAAGAAGGCCCCGGCCAGGAAGGCCCCGGCCAAGAAGACGGCCGCCAAGAAGGAGCCGGGCCGCAAGCCGCCCGCGAAGAAGGCGGCGCAGGGCCAGGGCCGCTCGGCGGCCAAGAAGACCGCGGCCAGGAAGACGACGGCGAAGAAGACGGCCGCCAAGAAGACGACCGCGGCCAGGGGGGCCGGCCGGAGCACCCGGTCCCGACAGCCGAAGGGAGGCGGTGAGTGATGACCGAGACACTCGGATCCGCCCGCGACGCCGCCGACAAGGGCAAGAACAACCCGCTCACCGAGGTGGCCCACAGCGAGGCGGCCGACCGGCTCAAGGCCGAGCTGCAGGAGTACGTCGCCGCACAGGCCCAGCGCATGCTGGTCGGTGTCGGGCGCAAGCTGGGCGAGACCACCGGCAAGCTGAACGACATCGCCGAGGGCAACAGCCCGGGCTTCGCCAAGCTCGCCCTCGACGGCGGCCGCAAGCTGGCCCAGGGCAAGGGGCCGCTGCGCAGCGCCCTGGAGCTCGGAGCGGGTCGCGCCAAGGACAGCGTGGTCGGCGCCTTCAAGAACCTCGGCGGCGGTGGCAAGGGCAAGCGCAAGGGCGGCGCGGGGCAGAAGCCCACGGTGATCATCGAGTTCATCGATGTCGGCGTCGATCTGCGCACGGCCTACAACCAGTGGACGCAGTACCAGGACTTCTCCACCTTCGCGAAGGGCGTCAAGAGCGCGAACCGCGCCGACGACACCCACACCGACTGGCAGATGAAGATCTTCTGGTCGAACCGTAGCTGGAAGGCGACCACCACCGACCAGATTCCGGACGACCGGATCCGCTGGACGTCGGAGGGCGCCAAGGGCACGACCAAGGGCGTCGTCTCCTTCCACAAGCTCGCCGACAACCTCACCCGCGTCCTGCTGGTGATCGAGTACTACCCCTCGGGCCTGTTCGAGAAGACCGGCAACATCTGGCGCGCCCAGGGCCGCCGGGCCCGGCTCGACCTCAAGCACTTCGCCCGCTTCATCACCCTCAAGGGAGAGGCGGAGGACGGCTGGCGCGGCGAGATCGAGGACGGCGAGGTCGTCAAGAGCCACGAGGACGCGGTGGCCGAGGAGGAAGAGGCCGAGAGCGCCGAGGACACCGAGGGCGCCGAGGAAGAGGACGAGCAGGAAGGCCCGTACGCCGAGGACGAGACCGAGGACGAGGCCGAGGAGGAGCCCGAGGAGGAGGGCGAGCCCGAGGACGCCGAGGACGAGTACGAGGAGTACGACGAGGAGGAGCCCGAGGACGAGGCTCCCGAGGACGAAGTCCCCGAGGACGAGGTTCCCGAGGACGAGGAAGAGATGTCCGAGGAGGACGTGCCCGAGGAAGAGGAAGAAGAGGAAGAGGAGTACGCCGAGGGCGGGAGCCGACGATGAGCATGCCCAGCCGGCTCCCGGACCCGTACGGCCAGGGGAGCGGCGCCAACCTGGCCGACATCCTGGAGCGTGTGCTGGACAAGGGCATCGTCATCGCTGGCGACATCCGCATCAACCTGCTCGACATCGAGCTGCTGACCATCAAGCTGCGGCTCATCGTCGCCTCGGTCGACAAGGCCAAGGAGATGGGGATCGACTGGTGGGAGGACGACCCCGCGTTGTCCTCCCGCGCCCGCCGCGACGAACTCGCCCGGGAGAACAGCGAGTTGCGCGAACGGCTCGCGCGTCTGGAGGAGCTGGAGCCCAGCCGCCGTGCCGAGGAGGAGGAGAGTTCATGACCGGACTGCGGTACGTGTACGCCGTCTGCCGCCCCTTCGGCACCCCGTTGCAGGCCCAACTGGCCGGGGTCGCCGGAGATCCGCCCAGACTGCTGCACCACCACGGCCTGGTGGCCGTGGTGAGCCACGTACCGGAGCGGGACTTCGCCGAGGAGCCGCTCCGCCGGCATCTGGAGGACCTGGAGTGGCTGACCGGGACGGTGCGCGCGCATCAGAGCGTGATCGACGCGCTCACCGTCGTCACCACCCCGCTGCCGCTCCGGCTCGGCACCGTGTTCCGTGACGACAGCGGGGTCCGGGTGATGATCGAGGAACGCGAGGACGGCTTCCGGCGCACCCTCGACCGGCTCCAGGACCGGGTGGAGTGGGGCGTCAAGGTGTACGCCGAGACGGCGGCCCAGGACCGGGCGGAGCCCGCGGAGTCGCCGGAGAAGCCGGTCTCGGGCCGGGACTACCTGCGCCGGCGCCGTCAGCGGGTGCGGTCGCACGAGGAGATGTGGCAGCAGGCGGAGGCGTTCGCGACCCGGCTGCACGAAACGCTGTCCGGATACGCCGAGGACGCGCGACTGCACGCACCGCAGAACCCCGCGCTCTCCGGGGCCTCGGGGCAGAACATTCTGAATGCCGCTTATCTCGTGCCGCGCGGCGACTCCGAGGAATTCGTGGAACTGGTGGACCGCACCAAGGACGACGTCCCGGGAATGCGGGTGGAACTCACCGGGCCCTGGGCGGCGTATTCCTTCGCGGGGGAGGAACAGCAGCCGTGACCGTCATAGAACGCCGCGAGGTGGCCCTCGTCGACCTGCTCGACCGGCTGCTGGCCGGCGGGGTCGTCATCACCGGGGACATCACCCTGCGCATCGCGGACGTCGACCTCGTCCGCATCGACCTGAACGCGCTGATCAGCTCGGTCAACGCCCAGGTTCCCTCACCGTGGGAGGAGTTGCTGTGACCGCCCGACGCAACCGGCTGGACCTGGAGCCCGACACGGTCGAGCGGGACCTGGTCAAGCTCGTCCTGACCGTCGTGGAGCTGCTGCGGCAGCTCATGGAGCGCCAGGCGCTGCGCCGGTTCGACGAGGGCGACCTGAGCGAGGAGCAGGAGGAGCGGATCGGGCTCACGCTGATGCTCCTCGACGAGCGGATGACCGAACTGCGCGAGCGGTACGGACTGCGGCCCGAGGACCTGAACCTGGACCTCGGGCCGCTGGGACCGCTGCTTCCCCGGGAGTGACGCCGGGACGACGTCGGGAACGACCGGGGAACGTCACCTCACCACCTGTACCAACGACCCCTGCCTCCGGACGACGTCGTCCCGCGCATCAGGAACCCCAGGAGCCACAGCACCAGCACGGCCAGTGCGATCCACCACAGAATTTTCACCGCGAATCCGGCGCCGAAAAGAATCAGCACCAGAAGCAGTACCAGCAGAATGGCAACCATGATGTGAACCTCCTTCTGCCCGGGTATCCGGAATGCGAAGATTCAGGCGCCTTTCCGGCACAGGATTTCTCCGTGCAGCACACAGAACCACCCGTCGTCCTGCCGGCCCCACTCCCGCCAGGCGGCCGAGACCGCCCGCAGGTCCTCCGGGGTGGCGTGGCCGCCCTCGACGGCCCGTTCCGCGTACGCCGAGGCCAGCGTGCGGTCCGCCCACAGCCCGCTCCACCACTCCCGCTCCTCGGCGGTGGAGTAGGTCCAGGTGCCGGAGGTCGCGGTGATGTCCGTCAGCCCGGCCCGCAGCGCCCAGGACTTCAGCCGCCGGCCGGCGTCCGGCTCCCCGCCGTTGGCCCGGGCCACCCGGCGGTACAGGTCGAGCCAGTCGTCCAGCCCCGCCGACTCGGGATACCAGGTCATGGCCGCGTAGTCCGAGTCGCGCACCGCGACGATCCCGCCCGGCCTGGTCACCCGCACCATCTCGCGCAGGGCCCGCACCGGGTCGCCGACGTGCTGGAGCACCTGATGGGCGTGGACCACGCAGAAGGTGTCGTCCGGGAAGTCCAGCGCGTGCACGTCGGCGACCGCGAAGTCGACGTTGGCCAGATCCCGCGCGGCGGCCGTCTCCCGGGCCTGCTCCAGGACGCCGGGCGCGTGGTCGACGCCGGTGACGTGTCCGTCCGGGACCAGGGCGGCGAGGTCGGCGGTGATCGTGCCCGGCCCGCAGCCGATGTCCAGGATCCGCATGTGGGGCTTCAGCGAACCGAGCAGGTAGGCGGCCGAGTTGGCGGCGGTGCGCCAGGTGTGCGAACGCAGCACGGACTCGTGGTGGCCGTGCGTGTAGACCGCGGTCTCCCGCGGCTTCTCCTGCTGTGTCTCCGGCGATGTCCGCATCACGGGGCTCCCCTTCTCGACAGGTCCGTCGGTACGCAGAACGGTACGCCCGCATGTCGAATGGTGAGACCCCTGTATTGCGATGTGGACTGACGGGTGATCAGTTCCCGGGCAGCGGGCGGTACACGGTGAGCGCCTCGGGCAGCTTCTCCAGGGTCACCTCGCCCCGCACCTCGGTCACCTCGCCGTCGTAGGCGAGGAGCGTGCCCGGCTCGACACCCGTGAGGCGCAGCCGTCCCACCTGGACCGCCGCGTGCGCGGGGGAGCGGGTCAGCGGACCCGCGACGGCCGCGGCGAGCAGGCGCAGCGCGGGCCGGCGCCCACCGTGCACCAGCCGTACGTCGAACCGGCCGTCGGCGAGGTCGGTACGGCGGCCCGGGGCGAGCCCCATCCGGTGGTAGGTGCCGTTGCCGACGAACAGCAGCCACAGCGGCCGGGCCCGGCCCCGGAACTCGGCCTCCAGCGGATGCCGGTCGGCCCGCAGCACCCGCAGCGCCCCGAGCACCCCGGCCGGCCAGCCGCCGATCCGGCCCGACCAGCGCTCCCGTTCCCGCACCAGCTCCGGATACACGCCCAGGCTGCACCCGTTGACGAAGACACCCTCGCGGCCGTCGCTGACGTACCGGCCCACGTCGACGCGCACCGCCTCGCCCTGGCGGACCGCCCGGGTGAGATCGCGCGCCCCCTCCACGCCGAGGTCGTAGGCGAAGTGGTTCAGGGTGCCGCCCGGCAGCACCGCGAGGGGCACCCCGTGCCGCAGGGCGATCTCGGCGGCCGCGTTGACCGTGCCGTCGCCGCCGCACACGCCGAGCACCGTGGCACGGGCCGCGGCTTTCTCCAACTCGGCCCGCACATCGGTCGGTTCGCACTCGACGATCTCGGCCATCGGCAGTCCGTCGTGCAGGGCGCGCACCCGGTCGGCGGTCCCCGAGGCGGTGTTCGCCACCATCACCAGACCCTCGCCCTCCGGCAGCGCGGGCACCTCCGCGCGGGGCCGGGCCGGCGGCACGATCTGGGCGCGGGTCGGCACCAGGCCCCGGACGGCGAACGCGGCGCCCGCGCCGAGGGCCGCGCCGGCCAGCACGTCGCTCGGGAAGTGCACGCCCGTGTACACCCGGGACAGCGCGACGGACCAGGCGATCGGACCGACGGCCGCGCCCCACGCCGGGGACTCCAGTGCCACACCGGTCGCGAAGGCGGCCGCGGACGCGGCATGGCCGGAGGGGAACGAGGTCGTGATCGGCCGGCGTTCGAGCCGCCGGACCAGCGGGACCGGGTCCAGGCCGGGGCGGGTGCGGCGCACCGAGCGCTTGCCGAGGGTGTTGACGGTCAGGGAGGCCAGGGCCAGGGAGGCGAGACCGCGGGCGGCGGCCCTGCGGGAGCGCGGGGTGCGGCTCGCGGCCATCGCGGCGGCGGTGGCGAACCAGAGGACCCCGTGGTTCGCGCTCCTGCTCAGCCGGGGCAGCACCGGCTCGGCCGCGGGCCAGTTCCGGGCGGCCGCGAACGCGAAGAGACGGGAGTCCAGGGCGAGGAGGCGATGGCGTCCGGTTGTGAGGCTGCTGAGATCGACGTCGGGGCTCATGACAGTGCGGGTACCCGCCGTGGGGGCGCTTGGTCGGTGCCATGTGCGGGGTGTGTGCGGCTGATCGCGCCACGCGGCGGAGCCGCACACCGGTACGGCCCCGCACCCCCCGGGTGGGTCCCGGCCCGGTGGTTTATGAGTTTGCCCGGGTCTTGCCTCTGCACCGACAATGCGCCCCATGGGACATCTGGAAGCCGCACATCTCGAGTACTACCTCCCCGACGGGAGGGCGCTGCTCGGCGATGTGTCGTTCCGGGTGGGCGAAGGGGCCGTCGTGGCCCTCGTCGGACCCAACGGCGCGGGCAAGACCACCCTGCTGCGGCTGATCTCCGGCGAGCTCAAGCCGCACGGCGGGACGGTCACCGTGAGCGGCGGACTGGGTGTGATGCGCCAGTTCGTGGGGTCCGTACGGGACGAGACGACCGTACGCGACCTGCTGGTGTCGGTCGCGCAGCCCCGGATCCGGGAGGCCGCGCAGGCCGTCGACCGGGCCGAGCACCTGATCATGACCGTCGACGACGAGGCCGCCCAGCTCCAGTACGCGCAGGCCCTGTCGGACTGGGCCGAGGTGCGCGGGTACGAGGCCGAGACGCTCTGGGACATGTGCACCACGGCCGCGCTCGGGGTGCCCTACGACAAGGCGCAGTTCCGGCAGGTGCGGACCCTGTCCGGCGGTGAGCAGAAGCGGCTGGTGCTGGAGGCGCTGCTGCGCGGCACGGACGAGGTGCTGCTGCTCGACGAGCCGGACAACTACCTCGACGTGCCCGGCAAGCGCTGGCTGGAGGAGCGGCTCGCGGAGACCCGCAAGACCGTCCTGTTCGTCTCCCACGACCGGGAACTGCTCTCCCGGGCCGCCGAGAGGATCGTCTCCGTGGAGCCCTCGCCCACCGGCGCGGACGCCTGGGTGCACGGCGGCGGGTTCGCCACCTACCACGAGGCGCGGCGCGAACGCTTCGCCCGCTTCGAGGAGCTGCGCCGGCGCTGGGACGAGAAGCACGCGCAGCTCAAGAAGCTGGTGCTGAACCTCCGGCAGGCGGCCAGCATCAGCCACGAGCTGTCCTCCCGCTACCAGGCGGCCCAGACCCGGCTGCGCAAGTTCGAGGAGGCCGGCCCGCCGCCGGAGCCGCCGCGCGAGCAGGACATCACCATGCGCCTCCGGGGCGGCCGCACCGGCGTGCGAGCCGTCACCTGCGCGGGACTCGAACTGACCGGCCTGATGAAGCCCTTCGACCTGGAGGTCTTCTACGGCGAGCGGGTCGCCGTCCTCGGCTCCAACGGCTCCGGCAAGTCCCACTTCCTGCGGCTGCTGGCGGGGGACACCACCGTCGCCCACACGGGGCAGTGGAAGCTCGGGGCGCGGGTCGTGCCCGGCCACTTCGCGCAGACCCACGCCCACCCCGAGCTCCTCGGCCGCACCCTCCTCGACATCCTCTGGAAGGAGCACGCCCAGGACCGCGGCCCCGCGATGTCCCGGCTGCGCCGCTACGAGCTGACCGGCCAGGCCGAGCAGAGCTTCGACCGGCTCTCCGGAGGCCAGCAGGCCCGCTTCCAGATCCTCCTGCTGGAGCTCCAGGGCGTCACCGCGCTGCTCCTGGACGAGCCCACGGACAACCTCGACCTGGAGTCCGCGGAGGCCCTCCAGGAGGGCCTGGAGGCCTTCGACGGCACCGTCCTCGCGGTCACCCACGACCGCTGGTTCGCGAAGTCCTTCGACCGGTACCTGGTCTTCGGCTCGGACGGACGGGTGCGCGAGACACCGGAACCGGTGTGGGACGAACGACGCGTCGAACGGGCCCGGTGACCGCCGGCCCCCGGACCCGCCCGCAGCACCTGTGGCGGGAGGTGTCGAGGTGCGCGGAGGCCCGGGAGCCCGGAAGTTCGTAGAGTGGACGCAGGAGAGCGAGATCCACGGTTCCCTCCCGGATGCCGCTCGGGGGCGGTGCGGTAATGCCTGCGGCGCGGGTACCCGAGGCACATGGACGAACACGACGAGCGGACCACCACCATGACCGGAGTCGACCCCAGCCAGTTGGACGACCAGCAGCTCATGAAGGAGCTGGAGACCATCCACCGCACCCGGCACGAGACCCTGCTCCACGGCTCGAACGACGCGCTCAGCACGCACAACGAGCGCATGGCCCGGCTCGAGGGCGAGTACCTGCGCCGCAACCCGCGCCGGACGGTGGCCGCGGGCCGCACGCGCGAGGGCGCGCGGGAGCGCGGGACGGGGGAGTCGGCGACCCCGGCGCTGGACTGACCGTGCGCACCCCGTGGACAGCCGAGGGCGGCCTGCCGATCCCCTGATCAGCAGGCCGCCGGTGAGGTGCTCGAAGGGCTCAGTGGCGCGCCGGCGGCCGGTCCTGGTGCCGGTGCGCGGCGATCGCGGCCACGAACGCGTCCAGGAACTCCGCGCTTGCCGGACCCGGAGACGTCTCCGTCACCACGCCCCGGTCGGTCTCCACGTGGTGGAACTCCGTGGACAGGCGCAACCCCTCCGGCTCCAGCGCCGACAGGATCCCGACGCCCGAGCCGAGCGCGCCGATCGGCTTGCCGTGCCGGTAGGCGTCCCGCACGAAACGCATCGCGTCCGGGTCGGCGGCCGCGGGCGGTGTGCCCACGGGACCGCCGGGCAGCAGGACGGCGTCGTACAGCACGGAGGCGACCGTCGGCAGCGCCCGGTCCACCGTGTACAGCTCGCCGTCGGCACCCCGCACCTCCCCGTCCACCGGGGCCAGCGCTTCCACGATCGCGCCCTCGGCGGCCAACCGCTCCCGCACCGAGGTCACCTGCTCGGCGTCGATCCCGTCGGTGACGAGGACCGCGATCTGCCGGGTGCGGATGGAGCCGTCACCGCGCAGCGCCTCCAGGCTGAGCGCCGGGGAGGACAGCTTGTACGCCGACTCGCCCCCGGCCGGTTCCGGGACCCCGATACCGCGTGCCACCTGGGCCGCCAGCTCGCCGTCCACCTTCGCGAGCTGCTCGACCGTGCGGGCCCGTACCGTCCGGGCGCCCACCTTGCCCAGTTCGAAGCGGAACGCCTCGACGATGTGCTGCTTCTCCCAGTCGGCCATGCTGTTCCAGAACAGCGCCGGCTGGCTGTGGTGGTCCTGGAAACTCGGGCTGCGCCGGCGGATCTTGTGCCCGTCCACGCGTTCCGTGTAGTGGGTGAACGCCTTGCCGTCGACCCCGGCGTGGGCCGGGCAGCCACCGCCCAGTGAGTTGGGGGAGTAGTTCGTGCCCCGGTGGACGGTGCTCTGGTGGTAGCCGTCGCGCTGGTTGTTGCGCACCGGCGCCACCGGCCGGTTCACCGGGAGCTGCGAGAAGTTCGGCCCGCCCAGCCGGATCAACTGGGTGTCCAGGTAGGAGAAGTTGCGGGCCTGCAGCAGCGGGTCGTTGGTGAAGTCGATCCCCGGCACCAGGTTGGCGGTGTGGAAGGCGACCTGCTCGGTCTCGGCGAAGAAGTTCTCCGGGTTGCGGTCGAGCACCATCCGGCCGATCGGCCGCACCGGCACCCGCTCCTCCGGGATCAGCTTCGTGGCGTCGAGCAGATCGAAGTCGAAGGCGAACTCGTCCTCCTCCGGCACGAGTTGCACCCCGAGCTCCCACTCCGGGTACTCGCCGGCCTCGATGGCGTCCCACAGGTCGCGCCGGTTGAAGTCCGGGTCACGGCCCTGGCACTCCTGCGCCTCGTCCCACACCAGCGAGTGCGCGCCGAGCTTCGGCTTCCAGTGGAACTTGACGAAGGTGCCGCGTCCCTCGGCGTTCACGAACCGGAAGGTGTGCACGCCGAAGCCCTGCATCATGCGGTAGCTGCGCGGGATCGCCCGGTCCGACATCAGCCACATGATGGCGTGCAGGGTCTCCGGCTGGAGCGACACGAAGTCCCACAGGGTGTCGTGCGCGGAGGCGCCGGTGGGGATGTCGTTGTGCGGCTCCGGCTTCACCGCGTGCACGAAGTCGGGGAACTTGATGCCGTCCTGGATGAAGAAGACCGGGAAGTTGTTCCCGACCAGGTCGTAGTTCCCCTCGGACGTGTAGAACTTGGTGGCGAAGCCGCGCACGTCCCGCACGGTGTCCGCGGAGCCCTTGGGGCCCTGCACGGTCGAGAACCGCACGAACACCGGGGTGCGCACCGCCGGGTCCTGGAGGAAGGCGGCACGGGTGAACTCGGCGCAGGACTCGTACGGTTCGAAGTAGCCGTAGGCGCCCGCGCCCCGCGCGTGCACCACCCGTTCAGGGATCCGCTCGTGGTCGAAGCGGGTCAGCTTCTCCCGGAAGTGGAAGTCCTCCATCAGCGTCGGACCGCGCTCACCGGCGGTGAGCGAGTCGTCGGTGTGGTCGACCTCGACGCCCTGGTCGGTGGTGAGCGGCCCGGCGGTCGGGTCGTCGGCGTGGAAGCCTTCGCGCTGACGCTGCTTGGGGTCGGGGGAGTCCACTAAGCGGCCTCCTTCGCGAACACGTCCAGGAAGGTCTCGCAGAACGCCTTCAGGTCGTCCGGCTTGCGGCTGGTGACCAGCTTGTTGTTCCCGTGGTCGCAGACCTTCACCTGCTCGTCCACCCAGGTGCCGCCCGCGTTGCGGATGTCCGTCTGCAGACTCGGCCAGGAGGTGAGCACCCGGCCACGGACGACGTCCGCCTCGACGAGCGTCCACGGCGCGTGACAGATCGCGGCCACCGGGCGTCCCTGGGAGAAGAAGTCCCGTACGAACGCGACCGCCTTCTCGTCCGTCCGCAGGAAGTCGGGGTTGGCGACCCCGCCGGGCAGCACCAGCCCGCCGAAGGAGTCCGCGGACGTCTCGCCCACGACCTCCTGCACGGGGAAGGTGTCCGCCTTGTCGAGGTGGTTGAACGCCTGGATCGTGCCGGACTCCGTGGAGACGAGCACGGGTTCGTGCCCCGCGTCCACCGCGGCCTGCCACGGATCGGTGAGCTCGACCTGCTCGACGCCCTCGGGTGCGGTCAGAAACGCGATGCGCATGAGATTCGACGTCCTTTCCTGAAAAGCCTTTTCGTCACAGGGAGTGCCTGTCGTCCGGGTCGGCGCGGCTGATGTCGGCGAGCGCCGACCCCGGGTCGCGGGCCTCGGCGATGTCGCCGAGGCTCACCATGCCCACGGGCAGGCCGTCCTCGACGACCGGCAGCCGCCGCACGGCGTGGGCCCGCATCAGCGCGGCCGCCTGCGTCACCGGGTCGCCGGGGGCGACCGTCAGCGGGTCCGGTGTGCACACCGACCGGGCGCTCACCGTCAGCGGGTCCACGCCGTCGGCCACCGCCCGGACCGTGATGTCCCGGTCGGTGAGCATCCCCACCACGTGCTGACCGTCGGCCACCACGACATCGCCGATGTCCTGCGCGCGCATCAGCCGCGCCGCCTCGACCAGCGAGGCGTCGGGGCGGACGGCCACCACCCCGGGTGTCATCACGTCCCGGACGAGCTCCGCCGTCACAGGGTGCCCTCCGTCCGGGTCAGCGCCCGCGCGAGCTCCTGGACATTGGCGTAGGTCTCCTTGCGCGGCAGGCCCTCCACCGCCTCGGCCAGGGGGTCCGGGGCGTTCTTGCGGCGCAGTGCCCGCCCCAGCTCCACGGGGGTGGCGGGGAACGAGCTGCGGCCCAGGAGCCGGGCCAGCTCCAGCCGGACGGTCTCCAGCGACGCCCCGGCGCTGCCCGGCGCCACAGGCCCGCCCCAGACCTGCGGATCGTCGTCGGCGGTGGGCTCCGGGTCGTGCCACTCCTCGGTCCGGGTGGGGTGCCCGGAGCGGAGCAGACCCTGGAGTTCGTGCTTCATCTCGTCGTCGCGGTGGCGGCTCAACCGGTCGCTGCCTCGCTGCATGTCTCCCTCCAGATCTTCGGGGTCCGCACCGCGTACCCGTGCACCGGGGGCCGACACAGGGTTTGCCGGACGGAAGTCGGGAGACCCGGTTCCGACCCCCCGCGCACCTCCCTTGGGAAGGACATGGCGATGGTGCTCCTCGCCGCGCTCATACCGATCCTCATGCTCGCCGCGTTGCTCGCGCTGGGCAGGTACGAGGAACTGATGCTGCCGGAGCCGGAGGGCGACGGGCTCGAACCGGCCGCTGCTTCGCCCGCCCCGGCGGGAACTCCCGCACCTTCGCCCTGAAGCCCTGCTTCACCCAGGACGCCCGGTCGGGGTCGCGCCGGAGGACCGATGTGACCGTGCTTTCAGGTGGCGTGCGGCGGGGTCGGTGCGGAACACCCGGACGGCGGGGCCGTCCGCCTTCAGCCCGGCCCACCAGGCGGCCTCGACGTCCTCCGGACGGCCGGTCCGGGGAGGCGAACCTCGCGCCGGACACCCTGCGGGCCACTCGAGGTGTTTGTCCCGCCGGGCCGGGGGCAGGCGCACTCACAGTGCTTCGGACCGGAGGCACCTCCGTGGGAGCGGCGATCGGCCGCCTCGGCCACGCCTGTCCGCACCCGGAAGCGCTCCCCACGCCGATCGTCCACCAGAGCACGATCTAGGGAGTTGCGACGCACATGCCCACTCCAGTGAGCGCGAAGCACCACCCGCACGACGACGCCCCCGACACCGCCGAGGCCTTCCGCCGCCTTGCCGCACTGCCCCCGGGACCCGAGCGCGACACCCTGCGCGGACAGGTCGTCGAGGCCTGGCTGCCCATGGCCCACCGGCTCGCCGGCCGCTTCCGCAGCCGCGGCGAGAGCTACGACGACCTGCGCCAGGTCGCCGCCCTCGGCCTGGTCAAGGCCGTCGACCGCTACGACCCCGAGCGCGGCAACGCCTTCGAGAGCTACGCCGTGCCCACCATCACCGGCGAGATCAAGCGGCACTTCCGCGACCACATGTGGACCCTGCACGTGCCGCGCCGGGTCCAGGACCTGCGCAACCGCGTCCGCTTCGCCTCCCAGGACCTCGCCCAGACCATCCCGGGACGCCGGCCCACGGTCGCCGAGATCGCCGCGCACGCGAACATGAGCGAGGAGGACGCCCTGGTGGGCCTCGGGGCCCTGGAGAGCTTCACGGCCCTCTCCCTCGACGCCGAACTGCCCGGCAGCCAGGACGGCTACTCGCTCGCCGACGCCCTCGGCTCGGCCGACCCGGCCCTGGACACGGTCGTCGACCGCGAGTCCGTCAGGCCCCGGCTGGCCGCCCTCCCGGAGAGGGAACGCGCCATCCTCTACATGCGCTTCTTCGGCGACATGACCCAGAGCCGGATCGCCGAGCAGCTCGGCATCTCCCAGATGCACGTGTCCCGGCTGATCAGCCGCTGCTGCGGACGGATGCGCGAGCAGATCATGCGCGACGCGGCCGGCTGACACGGGCGCGCCGCGGCGACCGGGCCCGCGGAGACCGGCGTCACCCACTCGGCCCTGCCCGTCCCGCCAATGGCCTCCGGCCGCGCGCGGGACGGGCAGGGCCGGGCTGTGATGGCCGTGGGTGCGACCGTCGTGCCCCCGGCCCGGTCGTCGAGACCCCGACGCCCGACGACGGGCCCCGCAGCCGTCGGCCGAAGGAGTCCGCCCCATGCGCCGCACCGCCCGTCTCCGGGCCCTGTCCGTCGTCCTGCCCGCACTCGGGATCGCCCTGGGCGCCGCGCCGAGCGCCTTCGCGGACCCGGCCGCGGAGGTCAGCCCGAGCAGTGTCCAGCCGGGCGGCAGCGTCACCGTGTCGGTCTCCTGCGATCCCGGCACCGGGACACCGCCCGCCACCCTCGACGCCACCTCCGACGCCTTCGAGTCGCCGACCGTACGGCTCCAGTTGGTGCCCGGCGACGACGACCAGGTCTCCGGGCCCGCGTACAGCGGCACCGCGCGGATCGCCGCCGACCAGGAGCTCCAGGAGGGTACAGGCGCTGACGGCACGGACTCCGCGTGGACCGTCGACGGCACCTGTCCGACCTCGGACCGCGCACCGGGCAAGACCTGGACCGCCACCTTCACGGTCACCCGCGGCCCCGCCACCGGCTCAAGCCACCGCCCGTGCCCGCCGCCGCGCACCGAGACGCACGCCGAGCCGCGCAGCGAGACGTACACCGATCCGCGCACCGGGACCTACCCCGAGCCGCGCACCGAGAGCTGCGGCACCGCGGTCGTCCAGAGCCCCGTCCGGGCAGGACAGGGCGGCTCCTTCACCGACTCCGTGCCCGCCCTGGTCGCGGGCGGTCTGCTGATCGCGGGCGCGGCCGCCGGTGCCGTGTACCGACTGCGCCGCAAGGCCCCGACGGCGGAGCTCTGAGGACCAAACCTCACCTTCGTGTGACAGGCGCAACCAGTGCGGGCGCTCATGGGCAGACCGTCCGGTGGGTACTCGGAGCGCGAGGAACGCGCCCGGCGCGGGGAGACGAGACGGCGGACAGCGCCTTGCGGAGGTGAGCATGCGGACCGACCCGGAGGGCCACGGCCCCGTCCGCTACGGCCCTCCACTGCCCGACGACGGGCTGCCCGTCCTGCCGGAGCTCACCGCCGTCCTCGCCGCCGCGGCCGCCCGCCCCCGCGCCGAACCCGTCGGCGGCGGCACCCCCCTCCTGGAGGCCGCCTGCGGCTACGCGGCCCGGCGCGGACTGCCCGCCGAACCCGACCACGTGGCCGCCGCCCCCGGCGCCCCGGCCCTGCTGCTCGCCCTGACCGCCGCGCTCGGCGGCGACGTCCTGGTGCCCCGCCCCTGTGCCGCCTGGTGGGCGCCGTACGCACGCCTGTTGGGCAGGCCCGTCTTCCACGTGGCGACACCGGCCGAGTGCGGAGGCGTCCCGGATCCGTACGCCCTCCTGGAGACCGTGCGCCGGGTGCGCGCCGAGGGCGGCGACCCCCGGCTGCTGGTGCTGTCCGTCGCCGACGACCCCACCGCCACCGTCGCCCCGCCCGAGGTGCTGCACGAGACCGTCGAGGCCGCCGCGGCCGAGGGCCTGCACCTGGTCAGCGACGAGACCTGGCGCGACACCGTGCACGCCCCGCGCGAGACGGTCCTGCTCAGCCCGGCCGAGATGCTGCCCGAGCGGGTCACCGTCGTCACCGACCTGGCCGGCAGCCTGCTCCCGACCGGCTGGCCCGCCGCCTTCGCCCGCTTTCCGGCGGGCGGCAGCGGCGACGGTCTGCGCGCCCGCGTGCTGGACATCCTGACCGCCCTCGGCGCCCACATCGCCGCCCCCGTCGCCGCGGCCGCCGCCCACGCCCTCGCCGAGCCCGAAGCGGTCACCGCCCGCCGGGCCGCCGTAGGACACCTCCACGCGCGCGTGGCCGCCGCCGCGCACTCCGCGGTCGTCGGCGCGGGCGCGCTCTGCCGGCCCCCGCGGGCCGGCCGCCACCTCTACGCCGACCTCGGTCCGCTGCGGCCCGCGCTCGTCGCGCGGGGCGTCGGCGACGCCCAGGACCTGGAGGACTTCCTCACCGCCCGGCTCGGCATGCCCGCGCCCGGCGGCCACCGCTTCGGCGACGACCTCGGCGCGCTGCGGGTGCGGCTGTCCACCGGCCCCCTGCTCGGCGGTTCCGACGAGGAGCGCGCGGAATGCCTCACGTCACCCACGCCGTTGGAACTGCCACATGTGCAACGCGCGTTGAACACCCTGGAGTCGGTCCTCGACGACCTCCGCGACGACGCTCAGCGATGGGAGCCTCCTCGATGACGCAACAGTCCGAGTCGACCACCAGCACGCGAGTGGCCGACGAGCCGCTGGCCCCGTCCTCCCTCGCGCCCGCGTCCCCGCCGCTTCCCGAACCACGCCCGCTGGGCGAGCGCAGAGCGTGGCCGAAGTCCTTCCACGACCGCCTGACCGCCCCGCTGCCCGGCCTGAAGGCCATGGCCCGGTTCGCCCGCGAGGGTGCCGTACGCCCCGGGCCCGAGGGTCTCGCCGACATCCGGCGGCTGCCGTACGCGCCCGGCCCGGTGCCCGCCGTCGACGCCGACACGGTCGCCGTCTCCTGGGCGGGGCACGCCAGTTGGGTGGTGCGGATCGGCGGTCTGACCGTCCTCACCGACCCGGTCTGGTCCCGCCGCATCCTCGGCACCCCGGCCCGCATCACCCCGGTCGGCATCGACTGGGACGCCCTGCCCCGCGTCGACGCGGTCGTCATCAGCCACAACCACTACGACCACCTGGACGCCCCGACCCTGCGCCGCCTGCCCCGCGACACCCCGGTCTTCGTCCCGGCCGGGCTGGCCCGCTGGTTCCACCGCCGCCGCTTCACCGCGGTGACCGAGCTCGACTGGTGGGAGGCGGCCGAACTGGACGGCGTCCGCTTCGACTTCGTCCCCGCCCACCACTGGTCCAAGCGCTCCCTCACCGACACCTGCCGCACCCTGTGGGGCGGTTGGGTCCTCACCGCCCGGGACGGCCGGCGCGTCTACTTCGCGGGCGACACCGGCTACGGCCACTGGTTCGCCCGCATCGGCATGCGCTACCCCGGCATCGACCTCGCCCTGCTGCCCATCGGCGCCTACGACCCCCGCTGGTGGCTCAGCGACGTGCACTGCGACCCGGAGGAGGCGGTGCGGGCGGCCCAGGACCTCGGCGCGAGGAGGATGGCGCCGATGCACTGGGCCACGTTCGTGCTGTCGGCGGAGCCGGTCCTGGAGCCGCTGACAAGGGTGCGGGAGGCCTGGGAGAAGGCGGGCCTCAATCGCGAGGACCTGTGGGACCTGCCCATCGGGGCCTCACGGGTCCTGGAGCGCCCTTAGGGGCGCGGCGGACAGTTTCCGAGGTGCGGCTCCGCCGCGTGGGTGCGTGACCGGCCCCGCGACAGCCGCACCTCGCACCCTCACCCCCCGGCCCGAACCCGCTTCCACGCACTCGGCGCCACGCTGATCGCCACGGTCAGCGCGACCGCCGCGAGCACGCCCTCCCAGGGCTCCTCGAACAGCGATCCGCCCAGGATCCCAATGAGCTGGTACGTCACCGCCCAGGCCAGACAGGCCGGCAGATTCCCTCGCACGAACCGCCGCAACGGCCACTCGGCCATCAGACAGGCCAGCATCACCGGAATCCGCCCGGCCGGCACCAGCCGGGACAGCACGAGCACGGCCACCCCGTGGTCGGCCAACTTGCCCTGCGCCTGCGCGAGCCGCTCCTCCGGCGCCCGGGACCGGAGCGCCTCCAGCCACCGCGAGCCGTTCTTCGACTTCATCCCGCGCCGCCCCAGCCAGTACAGGGCGATGTCCCCGAGGAAGGCCGCCGTGGAGGCCGTGGCGAACACGAACAGCAGGGACAGGGGCGCCGTCTGGTGGAACGCCACGACGGCCGCCGAGCTCACCAGCGCGCCCGTGGGCACCACCGGCACCAGCGCGCCGAGGAAGACCAGCAGGAACAACGTCGGATACCCGATCGCCTGACCGGCGGCCCCGGGCGTCGCCCCCGTGGTCGCGGCCGCGAGCCACGTCACCGCGAGACCCCCAGCCGCACGCTCTCCCCGTGCTCCAGCCGGTGCACGTCCACCTCGGGCGCGAGCTCCGCCGCCCGTCGCACGAACTCCGTGCCCGGCGTGTGGAACTCATGCGGGCGCACCGCGTCCATCCCGATCGGCCAGTACGTCCCGTAGTGCACCGGCACCGCACTGCGCGGCCCCAGCCGGGCCAGCGCCTGGGCCGCGCGCCCCGCGTCAAGGTGCCCCTCCCCGAGATAGGGCCCCCATCCGCCGACGGGCAGCAGCGCCACGTCGACCGGCCCGACCTCCTTGGCCATGTCGTCGAACAGCCCGGTGTCCCCGGCGAAGTACGTCCGCGCCGAGCCCTCGACGACGTAGCCGAGCGCGGGGGAGCGGTGCGGTCCCAGCGGCAGCCGCCGCCCGTCGTGCCACGCGGAGACCGCGCGTATCAGCAGGTCGCCGACGCGCCGCTCGTCGCCGGGCGCCACCTCGTCCACCCGCAGGTGGGTGAGCCGGCGCAGCCCCGGCACCTGACGTGGTGCGCCCCGGGGCACGAGCAGGCGCGTGCCCGGCTCCAGGCGCGCCAGCGAGGGAACGTGCAGATGGTCGGCGTGCAGATGGGAGACCAGGACCACGTCCGCGCGCCGGGCGTCGGGCGGGGGTACCGCACCGCGGCGCCGGCGCAGATGCGCGAGCCGGCGCGCGAACAGAGGGTCGGTGAGCACGCGTACGTCCGAATCCGTGACCGTGCAGGTGGCGTGGCCCCACCAGGTGATCTCCACCGGCACCTCTTTGCCTCCTTCGCGCGACTCCCCGAAGCCTACGGGCTGGAGTAGGGTCGGCGGCGAAACCCGGAGGTGAGGGGGACACCATGGGAGCCTTCCGCGTCACGGCGATCGCGAGTCTGACGCCGCTCGAGGAACTGGACGCCGATCCCTTCCTGGTGGACTCCCGCAGCCAGCACGCCATGTGCGCGCGCTGGGCCGCGGAGCGGGGGTACACCGTGCGGCGGGAACTGCTGGTGCGGGGCCTGCGCGCCGACCACTGCGTGCTGTGGGACGGGGTGCGGGCGGGCCGGGACCTCTTCGTGGCCCCCAGCTTCCGCGTCCTCGCGAGCGCCCTGTCCTCCGTGGAGGAGTTCACCGCCGAGTGCGCCCGCCGCGGGGTCCGGGTCGAGACGGTGGGCTTCGCGGAGCCCCACTACGACGCCCAGATGAAGGCCAGGGTGCACCGCAGGCTGTCGATGCCGACCGCGGGGTACGACGGACGCTGACGTCCGGCCCGTATGACACGCTGGTCCCAGCGCCCGCACCGACGACGGGCCGGGACGTGAGGTGTGCGGGGCGTGGGTGCGGGGCGTTGGCGACGGGCGGCCAGTCAGGTCGGGCGGAGCGTCACGGTGTGGGCCGTCTCCACCCTGACGATGCTGGTGCTGGCGGGCATCCTGCCGGACTTCCGGCTCCAGTCCCCGACCGGTGACAGCGCGACCCGGATCGCGGTCACGGCGGCGTTCGGCGCCGGTGCCTTCGGTGTGCTGTCGGCCGTCGTGTGGCCGCTGCTCGTCCGGCTCTTCCTGCTCGTGCCGACGCTGGTGCTCGGGCTCCTCGTCTTCTTCCTCAACGGGGCGCTGCTGCTGCTCGCGCTGCGCCTGAACCCCGCCGAGCGCGGCGACGCCGCCCCGGAGACCGCGGTCGTGGTCGCCGCCGTGATGTCCGCCGTCGCCTCCGCCACCGGCGGTGCCCTCGCGGTGCGCGACGACGACGCCTACCGGCGCCGCCTGTACCGTCTCGCCGACCGCAGGCGCCGAGGCGGCCCCGTCGGCCCGGCCACCCCCGGCACGGTCTTCCTCCAGCTCGACGGCGTCGGCCACGACATCCTGCTGGCCGCGGTCGGCAGGGGCCTGATGCCCACGGTCGCCCGCTGGATGGGCCACAACGACACCCCCGGGCGGGCCGTGCGCCCCACCCACCGCCTCACCTCCTGGCGCACCGACTGGTCCAGCCAGACCGGCGCCAGCCAGCTCGGCATCCTGCACGGCAGCAACCACGACGTCCCCGCGTTCCGCTGGTACGAGAAGGACCGCGGCGAGGTGATGGTCTGCAACCGCCCGACCAGCGCCGTCGAACTCCAGCAGCGGGCCGTGCAGCAGGCGGGCCACGGCGGACTGCTCACCGTCGACGGCGCCAGCCGCGGCAACCTCTTCTCCGGCGGCGCCGAGGAACAGGCCCTCGTCCTGTCCATCGCCACCCGCCGCCGCAGCCGCGAGACCCGATCCCGGGCCGGGTACTTCGCCTACTTCTCCGACCCCGCCAACGCCGTGCGCACCGCCCTGTCCTTCTTCGCCGAGGTCGGCCGCGAGATCGGCCAGTCGACCCGCGCCCGGATCCGCAAGGAGCGCCCGCGGGTGGGCCGCGGGGGCCTGTACCCGCTCGTCCGCGCCTTCGCGACCGTCGTCGAGCGCGACGTCGTGGTCGCCGCCGTCATGGGCGACATGCTCGCGGGCCGCACCGCCGTCTACGCCGACCTCGTCGCCTACGACGAGGTCGCCCACCACTCCGGGCCGGCCGGCCGCGACGCCGCTAAGGTCCTGCAACGCCTGGACCGCTCGCTCGCCCTGATCGAGAACGTCGCCGAGCACGCCCCGCGCCCGTACCGGATCGTCGTCCTGTCCGACCACGGCCAGAGCCCCGGCGAGACCTTCCGCACCCGCTACGGACTCACCCTCGGCGACCTGGTCCGGGCCGGCTGCGGGCTGCCCGTGCCGCGCAGGGCCGAGCGCACCCACAGCGGGGCCGAGGCCCGCGCCGCCGTCCGGGCCGCGCTGCGCCGGCCCGGCAAGGAGGGACGCGGGGAGCACCGGCCCGCCCGCGGCTCGGAGCCGATCGTGCTGGCCTCCGGCAACCTCGGACTGATCTCCTTCCCCGACGTGCACCACCGGATGAGCAAGGAGGAGCTGGACGCCCGGCACCCGGCCCTGCTGACCACCCTCGCCAACCATCCCGGCATCGGCTTCCTCCTGGTGCGCAGCGAGGCGCACGGCGGGGTGGTGCTCGGCCCGTTCGGCACGGAGATCCCGCTGGACCGGCTGGACGAGGACCCCGGGCCGCTGGCCGACTTCGGACCCGGCGCGGTCGAGGCGGTACGGCGGACGCACTCCTTCCCGCACACCGCCGACATCATGGTCAACTCCTGGTACGACCCGGCGGAGGGGGAGGTGCTGGCCTTCGAGGAGCAGATCGGGTCGCACGGCGGGCTGGGCGGGGCGCAGGGGAAGCCCTTCCTGTTGTCGCCGCTCGCCTTGTCCGCGCCGCCGGACGGACTCGCCGGGGCCGAACAGGTGCACAAGGTGCTCCGGAGGTGGCTCGACGAGGCCGGGGGCCCTCAAGTGCCGTTGGAGAAGTCCGAGGAGAAGGCCGCGTAGTTCCCGGACTGCGGGCCGGTGAGGGCTGGTCGCGCCCACGCGGCGGAGCCGCACATCGACACAGCCCCGCGCCCCTGGTGGGTTCCGACGCCCTGAGAAAATCGGCTGCGGCTGTTCCGCTCGACGCGGACACTGTTCGAGTCGCCCCCTTCTCGAACACTCCCAGGAGCCACCGCTTTGCAGGCTGCCGTCACCGTTTCGCCCTCCAGGATCCCCGAACTCCTCCTCGGCCTCGCCACCGTGCGGCCGGTGTTCGTCTGGGGCGCCCCCGGCATCGGAAAGTCCTCCCTCGTCAGGGAGTTCGCCGCCTCGCTGGGCCTGGAGTGCGTGAGTCTCCTCGGCACGCAGCTCGCCCCCGAGGACCTGATCGGGGTGCCGCAGATCCGGGACGGCCGCTCGGTGTTCTGCCCGCCGGAGTCCATCGCCCGCGACGAGCCGTACTGCCTGTTCCTGGACGAGCTGAACGCGGCCGGCCCGGACGTGCAGAAGGCGTTCTACTCGCTGATCCTGGACCGCCGCATCGGGGACTACGAACTCCCCGAGGGCTCCATCGTCATCGGTGCCGGGAACCGGGCCACCGACAACGCGCTGGCCCGGCCCATCGCCTCCGCCCTCGTCAACCGCCTCACCCACGTCCACCTGGAGGCGTCCGCGAAGGACTGGCTGGTCTGGGCCGCCGAGAACGGCATCCACCCCTGGATCCTCGACCACCTCACCGACCGGCCCGACCACCTGTGGTCCAAGCCGCCGAAGACCGAGGAGCCCTTCTCCACGCCCCGCTCCTGGCACATGCTCTCCGACGCGCTGCACTCCTTCGGCCGGGACCTCGACGAGGAGACCCTGAAGGTCCTCGCGCACGGCACGCTGACGCCCCGGCACGCGACCGCGTTCTGCGGCTACGTCAAGATCGTGCGCAGCCGGTTCGGCATCGAGGCGATCATCAAGGGCGACGCCCGCTGGCCGAACGGACCGGCCGACCGCGACCTGCTCTACTACCTCGCCGAGTCCTTCCGCGGCCGCCTGGTCAAGGAACTCCCCGCCAGCAAGGAGCACATGTCGGCGAACGGCCGGCAGACCGCGTACCGCGCCAAGTCGCTGCTGGTCCAGCTCGCCGAGATCTCCGTCGAGGTCGCCCAGACCGTCATCGCCTCCGATGCCGACGGGAACCCCGTTCTGCCGTCCTGGTTCCTCGTCGAGGCCGCCCGGGACATGCCGCGGCTCGTGGAGGCGCGGCGGTGAGCCGCGGTCCCGAAAAGAAGAAGAAGCGGGACCTCGCCGGTGAGGCGTTCGCCGAGGGCATGCGGCTGCTCAGGGCCAACCCGGCCCTCGCCGCCGTCGAGTTCGACGTCTGCCGCAGGGAGGACTGCCGGTTCGCGCCCCGCGACGGGCTCGTGGTGGCCGACTCCGACGGAGACCTGCACGTCCAGCCGCACCGCCTCGCCGAACCCGCCGCCTGGGCCTGGGCGCTCGCCCACGCCGTCCTCCACCTCGGCTTCGGGCACGTCCCCGCCGTCAAGGACGAGCGCACCCAGCCCGACCGCTTCGACCTCGCCGCCCGCTGCGTGGTCGTCAACCGCTTCCTGCTCGGCTTCACCATCGGCGAGACCCCCGAGCACCTGCCCGCCTCCTACCCCGACGGCGACGAGGAGCAGCTCGCCGCCCGCTGGCGGCGCGACGGCATCCCCGCCCCCTTCGAACACTGCGGCACCGCGGGCCCCGACCCCGACCAACTGCTGCTGCGGTGGACGGGCTGGTCCCAGCCGCCCGACTGGCAGCTCGCGTTCGCCACCGCCCTGACCCGGACCGTGTCGGCGGCGATGGACATGGCCGGTGGCCGCCGCGACTCCCTCGACGGCGAGCTGCCCCGGCAGCGCCCCTGGCAGCGGGCCCTGAGCTGGTTCATCTCCTCCTACCCGCTGCTCGGCGGCATCGCGGCCGGCATCACCCTGGTCGCCGACGCCGAGATCGCCCGCGCCCACGGCATCGCCGTGGCCGCCGTCGACACGGCGGCCGCCGAGATCTACATCAACCCGCTGCGCCGCCTCGACGACGACGAATGGCGGTTCGTCCTCGCCCACGAGATGCTGCACGCCGCCCTGCGCCACGGCGACCGCTGCGGCACCCGCGACCCCTACCTCTTCAACGTCGCCTGCGACTACGTCATCAACGGCTGGCTGCACGAGATGCAGGTCGGCACCATGCCGGAGGGCCTGCTCCACGACCCCGAGCTCACCGGCCTGTCCGCCGAGGAGGTCTACGACCGCATCGCGGGTGACCTGCGCCGCATGCGCCGGCTGGCCACCCTCCGCGGCAAGGGCACCGGCGACATCCTCGGCGGTCCGCTCGGCTCGCCCCGCGACTACGTCGACCTCGACGAGTTCTACCGCCGGGGCCTGGGTCAGGGCCTCGACCTGCACCAGCGGCAGGAGCGCGGCTTCCTGCCCGGCGGGCTGGTCGAGGAGATCCGCGCGCTCAGCCATCCGCCGCTGCCCTGGGACGCACAACTCGCCCGCTGGTTCGACGAGTTCGTGCCGAGCCCGCAGCCCGTGCGGTCCTACGCCCGTCCCGCGCGCCGTCAGTCCGCCACCCCCGACATCCCGCGCGCGGGCCGGTACTTCCCGCCCGAGGAGACCGCCCGCTGCACCTTCGGCGTGGTCCTGGACACCTCGGGCTCGATGAGCCGAACCCTGCTCGGCAAGGCGCTCGGGGCGATCGCCTCGTACGCCGAGGCCCGCGACGTACCGGCCGCCCGGGTGGTGTTCTGCGACGCGGCACCGCACGACGCCGGCTATCTGCCCGTGACCGAGATCGCCGAGCGGGTCCGGGTGCACGGCCGCGGCGGCACCGTCCTGCAGCCCGGCATCGACCTGCTGCAGCGCGCCGACGACTTCCCCGCGGGCGCCCCCGTGCTGGTGATCACCGACGGCTGGTGCGATGTGCTGCGGGTGCGGCGCGAGCACGCCTATCTGATCCCGCAGGGCGCCAGGCTGCCGTTCACCGCACGGGGGCCCGTCTTCCGGGTGAGCTGAGCCGTAGTGTGTGATCGGATGGATCCCGCACTCCCGTCCGCGGGACCACAGGAAAGGACTGATCGTGGCTACCACGCGCTCCGCACACACCGTCTGGGAAGGCAACCTCCTCGAGGGGAGCGGTGTCGTCAACTTCGACTCCTCCGGTGCCATCGAGGCACAGCCGGTCACGTGGGCCTCGCGCTCCCAGGACGCCAACGGCAAGACCAGCCCCGAGGAGCTGATCGCCGCCGCGCACTCGAGCTGCTTCTCGATGGCGCTGTCGCACGCCCTGAACGGCGCGGGCACCCCGCCCACCAAGCTCGTCACGTCGGCCGACGTCTCCTTCCAGCCGGGAGAGGGCATCACCGGCATCCACCTCACCGTCGAGGGCACCGTGCCGGGCCTCGACGAGGACGGCTTCGTCGCCGCCGCCACCGACGCCAAGGCCAACTGCCCCGTCAGCCAGGCCCTGCAGTCCGTGCCGATCACGCTGGACGCGAAGCTCGCCTGAACCCCGGGGCACCAGTCGCGCAGACCGCTCGTCCGGGGCGGTCTGCGCGCTGCCGCACTCGGGCGGGCCAGGGCGGGGAAGGGGACGCGATGATCACGGGAACAACGTCCGGCGGCACGGCGGAACTCGACTCCGGCACCCGCCGACTCACCCGCGTCCTGGTGCTGTTCAGCCTCAGCGGCACCCTGGACCCGCCGGGGCCCTCGCTCGGCAGCCTGGTCGACCGGTTCGACTTCGGCCGCTTCGCCCTGCACCTGAAGTCCAGCGAGGCGGTGCTGCCCGCGCCGGTGCTCGTGGCGGACGTACCGCCCGGGGAGCTGCGGCTGCCGCACGGCGACCACGGACTCGCCCCGGCGTCGGCCGAACTCGTCGTGCTCACCGCCCCGCGCGGTGACATCACCCTGGTCCTCGACTGCGAGTTCGCCGGCCGCACCCCCTCCGACGCCCTCGCCGCGTGGCTCGCCGACTCCTGCTTCGACCGGGACCGGATCACCCTCGGCGGCCGGCCGCTGCTCGACGCGCTGCGCGAGCGGCTCGTCCCGCGGGAGCCGCTCGCCTTCGGCCAGAACGTCCACCAACTCGTGTTCCCCGGCGGCGAGTTGCGCGAGGAACTGCTCGCTGCCGACCCGGCCCGGCAGGCCGTCGTGCTCAGCGAGCTCGTGTACCGCGGCCGACGGGCCACGGCGGAGCCGCCCCACCTCAGGAGCCACGGCAGCACGCTCTCCGCGCACGGCCGCGGTGTCTCCGTCCACGCCGGCTGGGCCGAGCACGTGGAGAACGGTCTGACGCTCGTCGCCGTCGGGATGGTCTCCGCGCTCGCCGTCCTCCAGCGCACCCGGCTGGCCGCCTTCGCGACCATGCGGGCGAACGAACAGGCCTCGGCGAGCTCCCCGTACGAGATCCGCTCGCTCATCTCGCGACTGTCCGCGGGGGTCAACGAACTCCAACTGGACCTGGCCTTCGGGGTGGAGGCGTACGTCGACAGCCTGCTGATCCCGGAAATGGTCATGGAGGCCTTTCAGTCCTCCCTGCGGGACGCGCTCGGCATCCGCGACAGCCTGGGCAACTCGGCCCGCATGGTGGAGCGGCTGACGTCGGTGATCAACGCCCGCTCGGCGGCCCTGGACGCGGAGCTCTCGGAGCGCGACGACCGCCGGGACCGCACGGTGTCCGTGCTGGTGGCGATCGCCACGCTGATCGCGCTGCCGCCGACGCTGCTGCTCGGGTTCTTCGGCGCCAACGCCTCCACCGTGGACCCCCATCGCTCCGTGTTCGACCCGCGCTACCTCCCGGCGTACGTCCTGGCCTGGGTTCCCTTCCTGGTGCTCGCCGTGATCGGCTACGTCCGGATCATCCGGGCCGGCCGTCGCTCCGGCTCGCTGCTCCGCCAGGCCGCCCCGGTTCCCGCCCAGCGGCCCCCGTCCGGAAGCTGACCGCCGTATGCCACGACGTCCCGCCGTCTCCGCCCACCGGGGCGGCTCCGAGCGTGCCGGCGCCGCGACCTGGGAGGCCTACGAGGACGCGATCGCCTCGGGGGCGGAGTACGTCGAGTTCGACGTCCGGCGCACGTCCGACGGCGTCCTCGTCGTGCACCACGACGCCCGGGCCCAGGGCACCGGCCCGTTCCTCCACGAGATCACCCACGCCGAGCTCAGCGCACGGGCCGGGCACGCCGTGCCGGTCGTCGACGAGGTGATGGCGCTGATCGCGGGGAAGCTGGTCGGGCACCTGGACCTGAAGGAGAGCGGCTACGAGCGGGAGCTGATCGACCGGGCGGTGGCCCTGCTCGGCACCGACGGCTTCGTCGCCACGACCCTTCAGGACCGTTCCGTCGCCGCCGTCACGCGGGCCTTCCCCCGGGTGCGCACCGCGCTGTCCCTGGGGCGCGACCGCAAGGAGATCGCCCGGTGGCGCCTCGCCGGCACCCGGCTGAGCGAGCTCCTGCCGATGCGCCGGGTGCGCGCCTGCGGCGCGAGCGGGGTGGCCGTGCACCACCTTCTGGCCCGGGTCAACGTGCTGCGCGAGGCGGTCCGGCACGACCTGTTCACCATGGTGTGGACGGTCAACGACGACGCCCGCATGCGGGCGTTCCTCGACCATCCGCGGGTCGACGTCCTGGTCACCGACCGGCCGCGGCGGGCGGTCGCGCTGCGCGGGGGACCGCACGAGGAGCGCGTGCCGGGGTACTCGTCCCACTGAGCAGGCCCACCCGCACCATTGACAAGAGCGCACTCAAGTTTTGTGCTGGAGTTCGGGAAGGCTCCCTGGCGGAACTCCTGGGCGAAACTCCTGGGCGGAACTCCTGGCGGAAGGGGACAGCGATGGGACGTGCGGTCGGGATCGATCTCGGGACCACGAACTCGGTGGTGGCCGTGCTGGAAGGTGGTGAACCCACGGTCGTCGCCAACGCGGAAGGGGCCAGGACCACACCGTCGGTCGTGGCCTTCGCCAAGAACGGCGAGGTGCTGGTGGGCGAGGTCGCCAAGCGGCAGGCCGTCACCAACGTCGAGCGCACCGCGCGCTCGGTGAAGCGGCACATGGGCGACGGGAGCTGGCGCTTCCCGGACCAGGGCTCGATCGACGGCACCCGGTACCGGGCGCAGGAGCTGTCCGCGAGGGTCCTGCAGAAGCTGAAGCGGGACGCCGAGTCCTATCTCGGCGAGGACGTCACCGACGCCGTGATCACGGTGCCCGCCTACTTCGACGACACCCAGCGGCAGGCCACCAAGGAGGCCGGGGAGATCGCCGGCCTCAACGTCCTGAGGATCATCAACGAGCCCACGGCGGCGGCGCTGGCGTACGGCCTCGACCGGGGCGAGGAGCAGACGGTCCTGGTCTTCGACCTCGGCGGCGGCACCTTCGACGTCTCCCTGCTGGAGATCGGCGACGGCGTGATCGAGGTCAAGGCGACCAACGGCGACACGCACCTGGGCGGCGACGACTGGGACCACCGGATCGTGGAGCACCTGGTCAAACGCTTCAAGGGGCAGTACGGCGTCGACCTCGGCAACGACAAGATGGCGTTGCAGCGGCTGCGCGAGGGGGCCGAGAAGGCGAAGATCGAGCTGTCGTCGTCCTCGGAGACCACGATCAACCTGCCCTACATCACCGCCTCCGCCGAGGGGCCCCTGCACCTCGACGAGAAGCTGACCCGCGCGCAGTTCCAGGAGCTCACCGCGGATCTGCTGGACCGCTGCAAGACCCCCTTCCACCAGGCGGTCAAGGACGCGGGCATCAAGCTCTCCGCGGTCGACCACGTGATCCTCGTCGGCGGCTCGACCCGGATGCCCGCGGTGACCGAGCTGGTCAAGGAGCTCACCGGCAGGGACCCGCACAAGGGGGTCAACCCCGACGAGGTCGTGGCGGTCGGGGCGGCACTCCAGGCGGGTGTCATCCGCGGTGACGTGAAGGACGTGCTGCTGCTCGACGTCACCCCGCTGTCCCTGGGGATCGAGACCAAGGGCGGCATCATGACCAAGCTCATCGAACGCAACACCACGATCCCCACCCGCCGTTCGGAGATCTTCACGACGGCCACCGACAACCAGCCCTCGGTGGGCGTCCAGGTCTACCAGGGCGAACGTGAGATCGCCGCGTACAACAAGAAGCTCGGCGTCTTCGACCTCACCGGGCTGCCGCCGGCGCCCCGGGGCGTCCCCCAGATCGAGGTGGCCTTCGACATCGACGCCAACGGGATCATGCACGTGTCGGCGAAGGACCTCGCGACCGGGCGCGAGCAGAAGATGACGGTGACGGGCGGATCGGCGCTCCCCAAGGAGGACATCGACCGCATGATGCGGGAGGCCGAGCAGTACGCCGAGGAGGACCGGGGTCGTCGCGAGGCCGCCGAGACCCGCAACCAGGCCGAGCAACTCGTCTACCAGACCGAGAAGTTCGTTCGCGAGAACGGCGACAAGGTGTCCGCCGACACCCGGACGGAGGTCGAGTCGGCGGTCTCCGAACTGAAGCGGTTGCTGGAGGAGAACGCCGACACGAACACGCTCCGCGGCGGCGTCGAGAAACTCGCCACCGTCAGCCAGAAGATGGGCCAGGCCATGTACGCCCAGGCGCAGCAGCAGCAGCAGTCGCCGCAGGACGAACCGCCCTCCTCGCCGCAGGAGGAGGAGGGCGTGGTCGACGCGGAGATCGTCGACGACGAGAAGGACCAGAAGGGCGGCGCCGCCTGAGAGCCCGTCAGATCTCCGTCCGCTCCCACCCCCGCCGCTCCGGCCGCGGCCCCAACTGCTCGGGGTCGCGGCTGCGGTACACCACATACGGGCGGAACAGGTAGCCGAGGGGCGCGCTGAACATGTGGACCAGTCGGGTGTACGGCACCAGGGCGATCAGGGCCATGCCGACGACCGCGTGGACCTGGTAGAGGACCGGGACGCCCTGCATCAGGTCCGGGTCAGGTCGGAGCCGGAGGAGGCCCTGGGCCCAAGGGCCGATCGACTCACGGTAGTTGTAGCCGTCGCCGGAGGAATGGGTCAGCTTCGCCACCATGCCCAGCACGATCGCCGCCAGCAGGACGACGTACATGAGCTTGTCGTTGACCGTCGTCGCCCGGAACACCGGCGCCCTGGTGCGGCGGCGGTAGATCAGCAGGGCGATCCCGGCGACCGTCAGCGCGCCCGCCGCCGTGCCGCCGTACAGCGAGAACAGGTGGTAGGTGTGCTCGCTGATCCCGACGGAGCGTGTCCAGGACATCGGGACGAACAGGCCCACGAGGTGGCCCGCGAGCACGAAGAGGATGCCGTAATGGAAGGCGTTGGAGGCGATGTTCAGCAGCCTTGACTCGTAGACCTGGGAGGAGCGCGTGGTCCAGCCGAACCGGTCGTAGCGATGGCGCCAGACCAGGCCGGCGACCAGCAGGGCGACGGTGACGTACGGCAGGACGCCCCACAGGAGTGTGGTCATGAGCGCTGCCGGGCCGGTGCGGTCGGCAGCGTGGCGCACACGGCGTCGAGGACCGTCGCGTACGGCGTGCCGAAGTCGGTCAGCCGGGAGCGGAGCTGCTCCAGACCGTCGCGGTGCTCGGTGAGCAGGGCCAGGTCCCCGGTGCGGGCCGCGAACTCCAGCACCGCGGGCAGGAAGTCCGGCAGCTCCTCGCCGGTGAACTCGAGTCCGGCGGCCCGGTAGACCTCCTTGAACCGCACCAGCGACATCCCGCGCCGCCGGGTGTCCCCGTCCTGCCACCAGCTCAGGTACAGGCTGTGCCGGTTCCTGAAGTCGAAGACCCGCACGTAGTGCGCCGCCAGCTCCTGCGCGGGCGTCACCGCCGCGTGGTCGACGAACTCCCTGAGCTGCGGGGCCGCCTCGCGCAGCAGCGGCAGCCGCGCCCGGAAGTCGTCGTCGGGATACGTCAGGCAGAGCGCCGCCGCCTGGTAGAGCACTGCGTCCGAGGGCATCAGGCCTCCTCCGCGTCGTCCGTGGTCTGCCGCCGGCGCAGCGCGTGGAAGTTCTCCACCGACACCAGCGGCAGCAGCCTGCGCCCCGAGTCCTGCCCGAACGGCCCGTCGCCGCCCATCCCGGGGCCGTCCGCGTGGTCGAGGCTGCACTCGTCCGGCAGCGCCGACTCCTCCAGGCGCCGGGCGTCCCCGACGGCGGCCGTCGGGATCACGTACCGGTCCTCGTACTTGGCGATCGCCAGCAGCCGGTACATCTCCTCGATCTCCTCGGCCCGCATGCCGACGGCCGAGGCGACCGCCGGGTCCGGCGCGTCCCCGAGGTTGACCGCCCGCATGTGGGAGCGCATCGCGGCCAGCTTCTCCAACGCGGCCCGCACCGGGGCGACATCGCCCGCCGTGAACAGCTCCGCCAGGTACTCCAGCGGGATCCGCAGCGTGTCGATCGCACCGAAGAGATTGCCGGCGTCCTCCCCGTCGTGCCCGGTCTCCGACAGCGCGTCCACGACCGGCGAGAGAGGCGGGATGTACCAGACCATCGGCAGGGTGCGGTACTCCGGATGCAGCGGCAGCGCCACCCGGTACGTGCTGATCAGCGCGCGCACGGGGGAGCGGCGGGCCGCCTCCATCCAGTCGTACGGGATCCCCGCCTCCTCGGCGGCGTGCCGCACGGCGGGGTCGTCCGGGTCGAGGAACACGCTCAACTGGGCCTCGTACAGGTCCTTCTCGTCCGCCGCGGAGGCCGCGGCCGTCACCTTGTCGGCGTCGTAGAGGACGACCCCCAGATAGCGCAGCCGGCCCACGCAGGTCTCCGAGCAGACCGTCGGCAGCCCGACCTCCACCCGCGGGTAGCACATCGTGCACTTCTCGGCCTTGCCGGTGCGGTGGTTGAAGTAGACCTTCTTGTACGGGCATCCCGTCACGCACATCCGCCAGCCCCGGCACTGGTCCTGGTCGACGAGCACGATGCCGTCCTCGGCCCGCTTGTACATCGCGCCGGAGGGACAGGACGCCACACAGGCCGGGTTGAGGCAGTGCTCGCAGATCCGCGGCAGATAGAACATGAAGGTCTGCTCGAACTCGAACCGCACCTTGTCGGACACCTGTCGGCGGGTGCGCTCGACCATCGGGTCCAGGTCGCCGTGGGCCGGGGCGCCCGCGAGGTTGTCGTCCCAGTTCGAGGACCACTCGATCTTCATCGGCTTGCCGTCGAGCTGCGAGACGGGCTGCGCGACAGGGTAGTCGGCGCCGAGCGGGGCGTCGGTGAGGTTCTTGTAGTCGTAGGTCCAGGGCTCGTAGTAGTCCTTGATCTCCGGGAGCCTCGGGTTGGAGAAGATCCCGGCGAGCTTGTGCAGCCGGCCGCCCGCCTTGAGCTTCAGGGCGCCCCGGCGGTTGAGCTCCCAGCCGCCGCGCCACGTGTCCTGGTCCTCGTACCGGCGCGGGTAGCCCTGACCGGGCCGGGTCTCCACGTTGTTGAACCAGACGTACTCCATGCCCCGGCGGTTGGTCCACGCCTGCTTGCAGGTGACCGAGCAGGTGTGGCAGCCGATGCACTTGTCGAGGTTCATCACCATCGCGATCTGGGCCATGCAGCGTCCAATGGTGCCTTCGTCACGGGGCATGTCAGAACTCCACCTCCTGGCCGCGGCGGCGGATGACCGTGACCTCGTCGCGCTGGTTGCCCGTGGGCCCCAGGTAGTTGAACGCCCAGGACAACTGGGCGTAGCCGCCGATGAGATGGGACGGCTTGAGGATGAGGCGGGTGAGCGAGTTGTGGGTGCCGCCGCGCCGGCCGGTGGACTCGGCGAGCGGGACGTTCACCGTGCGCTCCTGCGCGTGGTGCATGTACACCGTCCCGGCCGGCATCCGGTGCGAGACGATCGCCCGGGCCACGACCACGCCGTTGCGGTTGACCGCCTCGACCCAGTCGTTGTCCTCGACGCCGATGGCCTGCGCGTCCTGCGGGGACATCCAGATGCTCTGGCCGCCCCGGGACAGGGCCAGCATGAACAGGTTGTCCTGGTACTCGGAGTGGATGGACCACTTGTTGTGCGGAGTGAGGTAACGGACCGTCACCTCCCGCTGCCCGTCCGGCCCGAGCCGCGGTTCGCCGAACAGGCGGTGCATGTCGAGCGGCGGCCGGTAGACGGGCAGCGCCTCGCCCAGCTCGTGGATCCAGTCGTGGTCGAGGAAGAAGTGCTGGCGCCCGGTGAGGGTGTGCCAGGGCTTGAGGTGCTCGGTGTTCAGGGTGAACGCCGTGTAGCGGCGGCCGCCCGACTCGCTGCCCGACCACTCCGGCGAGGTGATCACCGGCACGGGCGCCGCCTGGGTGTCCGCGTACGTGACCCGCTTGCCCTCGTGCTCGGCGGCCAGGTGGGCCATCTCCTGCCCGGTGCGCTCCTGGAGGGTGCGGAAGCCCTGGGTGGCGAGGCGGCCGTTGGTGGTGCCGGACAGGGCGAGGACGGCGTTGGCGGCCTTGACCGCGGTGTCCAGCAGCGGTCGGCCGTCCGCCGAGACACCGTTCAACTCCCGCAGGTGAGCCACCTCTTCGTCCGGGCGCAGCGCGATCCCCTTGGCGGGCAGCCCCAGTTGCTCCACCAGCGGTCCGAGTGTCCGGAACTTCGTGCCGACGGCCGTGTAGTCCCGCTCCACCACGGTCAGGTTCGGCATGGTCCGCCCGGGCACCGGGTCGCACTCCCCGCGCCTCCAGTCCCGGACCACCCCGCCCGGCTGGGCGATCTCGCCCGGGGTGTCGTGCTGGAGCGGGCTCGCCACCAGGTCCCTGCACACGCCGAGGTGGACCACCGCCAGCTCGCTGAGCCGGTCGGCCAGCGCCTTGAAGGTGTCGAAGTCGGTGCGGGCCTGCCAGGGCGGGTCCACGGCCGGGGTGAAGGAGTGCACGAAGGGGTGCAGGTCCGTGGAGGACAGGTCGTGCTTCTCGTACCAGGTCGCCGCCGGCAGGACGACGTCCGAGAGCAGCGTGGAGGAGGTCTGCCGGAAGTCCAGCGACAGCAGCAGGTCGAGCTTGCCCTCGGGTGCCTCGTCCCGCCAGGTCACCTCGCGGGGGCGTTCGGCGGCGGCGGCCTCCTCGGCGTTCAGCGAGGAGTGCGTGCCCAGCAGGTGCCTGGTGAAGTACTCCGCGCCCTTCGCCGAGGACCCCAGCAGGTTGGCCCGCCACAGGTTCAGCACCCGGGGCCAGTTCTCCGGGGCGTCGGGGTCCTCGCAGGCGAACTTCAGGGATCCGGCCCGGAGTTCGGCCACCGTCCGCGCCACCGGGTCGCCGAAGGCCGCGCCCAGCTCCAGCGGGTTGCGGTCGAAGGTGGGGTACGACGGCATCCAGCCCGCACGCGCCGACAGGGCCAGGCAGTCCGCGCCGGTCATGTCCGCGAGGCGGCCCTCACCGAGGGGGGAGGAGAGCACGTCGGCGGTGAAGCGGTCGTAGCGCCACTGGTCGGTGTTGAGGTACCAGTACGCGGTGCCGATCATCTGGCGGGGCGGCCGCGACCAGTCCGACGCGGAGGCCAGCGTCGCCCAGCCGGTCACCGGGCGGCACTTCTCTTGGCCCACGTAGTGCGCCCAGCCGCCGCCGTTGCGGCCCTGGCAGCCGGTGAGCTGGAGCAGGGCGAGGAAGGTCCGGTAGATCGTCTCGGAGTGGAACCAGTGGTTGGTGCCGGCGCCCATGAGGATCATGCAGCGGCCCTCGGAACGCTCGGCGGTCCGCGCGAACTCCCTGGCGATCCTGACGCACTTGGCGGCCGGGACGGAGGTGTGCGCCTCCTGCCAGGCGGGGGTGCCGGGCTGCTCGGCGTCCTCGTAGGAGGCGGGCCAGGTGCCGGGGAGGCCGGGGCGCCCGACGCCGTACTGGGCGAGCAGCAGGTCGAACACGGTGGTGACCAGGGTGCCGCCGAGCCGGGTCGCGGGAACCCCGCGTCGCAGCACCTCGCCGCGTCCCTGGCCGTGTGCGCCGCCCTCCGTGTCGAAGCGGGGGAGCAGCACCTCGACCCCGGCGGACGCCTCGTGACCGTAGAGGCTGAGCCGCGGTTCGACCGCGCCGAGTTCGAGGTTCCAGCGGCCCTTGCCGGAGTCCGTCCAGCGGAAACCGAGGGAGCCGTTCGGGACGACCGCCCGGCCGCTCGCCGCGTCCAGGACGACCGTCTTCCACTCGGCGCCCTCGCCCTCCTGGCCCAGGTCCGAGGCGCGCAGGAACTTCGACGGCACGTGGGCCCCGTCCTTCTCGGTGAGCGTCACCAGGAAGGGCAGGTCGGTGAACTTCCTCACGTAGTCCGCGAAGAACGGCGTCTCGCGGTCGACGAAGAACTCCCTGAGCACGACATGGCCCATCGCCAGCGCCAGGGCGCCGTCCGTCCCCGGGTGCGGGTGCAGCCACTCGTCGGCGAACTTGGCGTTGTCCGCGTAGTCGGGGGCGACCACCACGACCTTCTGGCCCCGGTAGCGGGCCTCCGCCATCCAGTGGGCGTCCGGGGTGCGGGTGACCGGGACGTTCGAGCCCCACATCATCAGGTAGGCCGCGTCCCACCAGTCGCCCGACTCCGGGACGTCGGTCTGGTCGCCGAAGACCTGCGGGGAGGCCACGGGGAGGTCGGCGTACCAGTCGTAGAACGACAGCATCGGGGCGCCGATCAGGGAGTGGAACCGGGCGCCGGCCGCGTGCGACACCATCGACATCGCCGGGATGGGGGAGAAACCGGCGATGCGGTCGGGCCCGTACTCCTTGATGGTGTGGACGTGCGCGGCGGCGACGATCTCGACCGCCTCGTCCCAGCTCGCCCGGACCAGTCCGCCCTTGCCGCGGGCCTGCTGGTAGCGGCGGCGGCGCTCGGGGTCGGCCTGGATGTCCGCCCAGGCCAGGACCGGGTCGCCGAGCCGTCCCAGGGCCTCGCGGTACAGCTCGAGCAGGACGCCCCTCACGTACGGGTAGCGGACCCGGGTGGGGGAGTAGGTGTACCAGGAGAAGGCGGCGCCGCGCGGGCAGCCGCGGGGCTCGTACTCGGGGCGGTCGGGGCCCACCGACGGGTAGTCCGTCTGCTGGGTCTCCCAGGTGATGATGCCGTCCTTGACGTACACCTTCCAGCGGCACGAGCCCGTGCAGTTCACGCCGTGCGTGGAGTTCACGACCTTGTCGTGGCTCCAGCGGTCACGGTAGAAGGCGTCCGCCTCGCGGCCGCCGGCCAGCCCGATGCTGTGCAGGTCGGGGGAGGCCGTGCCGGGCCGGAAGAACCGCCCGGCCCGCAGCAGCGCCGCGCCGGGTTCCCTCGGCGGTATCTCCGTGTCGGTCACGTGCGCTCCCTTGCTTGCCCACGGCTCGTCTCGAACCTAGGGCGGGGCGCGGGAGCGCACCCGTTCTCGGCACCCGTACGGGTCAGGCCTTGCGGGCGACCCCCGCGTACACCGGCACGATGCCCTCCGCCTGCGCCGCCACGTCCTCGGGGCCCGGACGCCAGCCCGACACCGGGATCATCCCGGGGCCGAGCAGCTCCAGACCGTCGAAGAAGCGGGAGAACTCGGTGAGCGAACGCGGGAAGAAGGGGGTGCCGCTGCGCCGGAACTGCTCGGCCGCCTTCTCGATGGCCGCGGGGCTCAGATCGGGTGTGACCTGGGACATGATCAGGTGACTGCCCGGGGCGAGCGTGTCGACGTAGCGCGCCACGAGTCCGTACACGTCGTCGTCCAGGTAGTGGGTGAGGGCGACCAGGGACAGGGCGACCGGCTGGGTGAAGTCCAGGGACTCGCGCGCCCGGGCCAGCAGGGTGTCGATGTCACGGACGTCGGCCTCGATATAGTCCGTGGTGCCCTCGGCGGACCCGTGCAACAGCGCCTGCGCGTGCCGCAGCACGATCGGGTCGTTGTCCGCGTACACCACCTTGGCCTCGGGGGCGACGCCCTGCGCGACCTGGTGGAGGTTGGGCTCGGTGGGGATGCCCGTGCCGATGTCCAGGAACTGCCGGATCCCGGCCTCCGCGGCGGTGCGCACGGCCCTGGTCATGAAGCGGCGGTTGGCGCGCGCCCCGCGCACCACCGTGCCGTCCACCTCCAGGATCCGGCGCGCGAGCGCCTCGTCCACCGGGTAGTTGTCCTTGCCGCCCAGCCACCAGTCGTACACCCGCGCCGGGTGCGGTCGGCTGGTGTCGATTCTGGGCGCGTCGGATCCGGTCATGCGCGGTCTTCTCCCCTGTGTCGTGATGCCTGTGCTCAGAAGTCCTCGCGGCGCTCCCGCAGCAGCTTCTTCGTGCGCTCGGCCGACGCGGCCCGCGCCGACATGTGGTCCAGGACCTCCAGATGCGTGGCGACCTCCTGGCGCGAGTCGAGGTAGAGCGCACCGGTCAGGTACTCGGTGAAGACCAGGTCGGGCAGCTCCGGCTCGGCGAAGCGGAACAGCGAGAAGGGCGCGTACGTCCCCGGGTGCGGACCCTCCTCGAACTCGCACACCTGGAGCGTGACCCGGTCGCGCTCGGCGAACTCCAGCAGCTTGTCGAGCTGTTCGCGCATCACCTCGGAGCGGATGCTGACCGGGCGGCGCAGCACCGTCTCGTCCATGATCGCCCACAGGTGGGGGGCGTTCGGGCGCTCCAGGAGCTGCTGGCGGGCCATGCGCAGCGACACGTGCCGCTCCAGCGCCTCGGAGCCCGCCTGCCCGATGGTCCCGGCCTCCATCACGGCACGCGCGTACGCCTCGGTCTGGAGCAGTCCGGGCACGAAGTGCGGCTCGTAGGAGCGGATGATCCCGGCCGCGCCCTCCAGGCTCACGTACAGGCTGAACCACTCGGGCAGCACGTCGTGGAACCGCTGCCACCAGCCCGGTCGGTTCGCCTCCTCGGCCAACTGGACGAACGCCTCGACCTGGTCCCCGGGCACCCCGTACGTCTCCAGGAGCACCTGGACGTAAGGGATCTTCAGGGCGACCTCGGCCATTTCCATCCGGCGCACGGTGGCGGGGGCCACCCGCAGTACCTGCGCGGCCTCCTCACGCTTGAGGCCGGCCGCCTCCCGCAGTTCCTGCAGCCGTCTGCCGAGCACCACCTGGCCCACGGTCGGCGCAGGTCGCCGCTCACTCACGCCACGCCTCCCCTACGCGTCGAAGCTTGCGTGCAGTGTGCCATGTTCCGGTGCCGGGCTCACCGGTCACGGGCGTTTCCCTCCTTACCTCCCGCGTCATCGACGGGAGGCCGGGCGGCCGGGATCGTGGTGGTCACGGGTTCCGGGCCGGCGCACTCCGGTCCGGGACCCGCCCCTTCAGGGCAGCAGCGCGTGCAGGTACTTGGCCGTCGCCGGGTCGGCCGGCAGGAACGTCTCGATGGCCAGCTCGGCGACGGTCACGTCCATGGGCGTGTTGAAGGTGGACGTGGACGACACGAACGACAGCGTCCGCCCCTCGTGCTCGATCCGCATCGGCAGCGCGAAGTACGGGACCGCGTCCGCCTGTTCGGGACCGTCCCCGGGTCCGGGGTCCGGCACCGGGTACGCGGCCACCTCCTCGTACAGCTCCCGCAGCGACTCCGAGCGGCGCAGGGCGATCTGCCGCCGCATCTGTTCCAGCAGATGGCCGCGCCACTCGCGCAGGTTGCGGATGCGCGGGGCGAGGCCCTGCGGGTGCAGGGTGAGCCGCATGGTGTTGAGCGGGGGGCGCAGCAGGGACTCCGGGACGCCGTCGAGGAGCATCATGATCCCCCGGTTCGCGGCCACCACGTGGTACGCGGCGTCGAACACCAGCGCAGGGTAGGGCTCGTAGCCCTGGATGAGCCGCTCGATCCCCTCCCGCACGGCGCCCAGGGCCGGGTCGTCCAGCGGGGTCTCCGGGAACCGCGGGGCGTAACCGGCCGCGAGCAGCAGGGCGTTGCGCTCCCGCACCGGCACCTCCAGGTGCTCGGCGAGCCGGAGCACCATCTCCTCGCTCGGGCGGGAGCGCCCCGTCTCGACGAAACTGATGTGCCGGGCGCTGGAGTCCGCCCGCAGCGCCAACTCGAGCTGGCTGACCCGCCGTTGCTCCCGCCAGGCGCGCAGCAGCGGACCGACGCCCTGGCCGGAGGGGGTGGCAGCGGCGGAGGAGAGGGTGGTCATACGACGACGGTAGTCGAGGAGCACGCGGACGAGCGGCCTGCGACGGGTGGGCGGGGCAGACCGGGGGCCGCCCCGGATCGTCCCGCCCGCCGAGGACCCTCACCGCCGAAGGTGGCTCCGGCCGGCCATCGGGCACCCTCCTGACCAGGGCCGCGGCGGCACAGGTGTGGGACGCTGAGGAGACCGACCCCCCCAGGAAGGAACGAGGCCATGCCCGTCGAACCCCTGTCGCAGAAGGAGATCGAGGACCGGCTCGCGGAGCTGCCGGGCTGGTCCGTCGACGACGGCCGCCTCACCCGCTCGTACCGCCTCGGCACCCACTTCGCGGCCACGGCGATGGTCGTCCACATCGCCCAGGTGCAGGAGGAGCTCGACCACCACTCCGACCTCACCCTCGGCTACAACACGGTCGCGCTGTCCGTGCACACGCACAGCGCGGGCGGCGCCCTCACCGAGAAGGACTTCGGGCTCGCACAGCGGGTGGAGGCGCTCGCCGCCGGTCACGGGGCCCAGTGAGCCGGTGCTCGACTACGACAAGGAGGCCGACGCCTACGACGCCACCCGCGGCGGCGAACCCAGGGCCGCCGCTGCCGCCGACGCCCTGCTCGGCCTGATCCCGCCGGACACCGGACGCCTCCTCGACGTGGCCTGCGGCACCGGGATCGTCACCCGCAGGCTCGCCGCCGCCCGGCCCGCGACCCGGGTCACCGGCGCCGACCTGACGTACGGCATGGCCCGCACGGCCGCCGCCCGGCTGCCCGGCGCGGTCGTGCTCGCGGACAGCCGGGCGCTGCCGTTCCCCGACGGCGTGTTCGACGCCGTCACCAGCGTGTGGCTGCTGCACCTCCTCGACCGGCCCGAGGACGTCCGGGCCGTGGTCGGCGAGTGCGCCCGGGTGCTGAGACCGGGCGGGATGTGGGTCACCACCGTCGACAAGGCCGCCGCGCACGACGTCGGCAGCGACATCGACGCCGTCCTCGCCCCGCGCCCGCGCCGCCCGGCCCCGGACGCGGCGCCGCTCGTCGAGTCGTACGCCGCCGCCCACCTCCTGCACCCGGCCGGCCGGGCCCGCTTCCCGGGCCGCGGTCAGGGCCGCAGCCCCCGGCGGACCGCCGCCGACCTGAGGCGCGGCTGGTTCACGCTGCTGCCGCCCGGCGACCCGCGCACGGAGGCGTTCGCCGCCCGACTGGAGGCGCTGCCCGACCAGGAACTCCCGCGCCCCGAACCGGTGTTCAACGTCCGGGCGTTCCGGAAGGCCGGCTGAAGTCCATGGTCCAGTTGGTCACCCAGGTCTCACCGCCGTCGACGGAGAAGGCCTGCTCCCAGTGGGCCGCGTCCACGGACACACCGGCCCACACGAACCGCACCCGCACCTCCTTCCCGCCGTAGGTGTCGTCGCCGTAAAACTCGCCGCGGCCGTCCTCGAACCGTCCCACGACCGGCGGGAACAGCGTTCCGCTGCGGCTCGCGGCCCAGTGCAGCGACCACTGCCCGGTCTCCCGGTCGTGGAGCCGCAGGGTCGCGCCCTTCGCCGCCAGGTGGGGCATGTCGATCTCGTCGACGTTCGCGGCTCCGTCGAACAGGGGCCAGCAGCGGCTGGTGGCGGGGAACTCCTCCCAGGCGCTGTCCGGGTCGAGGAAGTCGGCGCGGCGGCGGTTGCGGACCTCCCAGTCGCCGTGGAAGAAGTCGAAGTCGTGCGGGCTGCTCATGTGCGGTCCCCCGTGGTTCCTTCGGGCAGGGAGTCGGCCAGGTAGGCCGTGAGGTCGGGGACGTCGGGTGCGAGCAGATGCCGCACCCAGGCGTCCCGTTCGTGCAGGATCGGCGGCAGCTCCCAGACGCAGCCGATCCAGGGCAGGTCCGGCACGACGAAGTGCGTGGGATCTGCGTCCGGGCAGCGCAGCGCCGGCTGCCCGGCGGCGGCGCCCCGGAAGTGCAGCACGTTGTCCCACACCCAGCTATAGGCGTTGAGGTAGGCGCCGGTGTCCCCGCCCCGGTGCAGCACGACGAAGGTCGCGGGCGGGGTGCCGTCCGGCTCCGGCAGCAGCTCGGGGAGGATCGCGTACGCCGCCTTCTCGACGTCGGGCGCGATGCCGGCCGGATCGTCGGTGACGTGGTAGCGCTTGACGTGCCGGCCGGCGACCTCGATCGGCGGTGGCACGGTCAGCAGCTTCTCGGTGAAAGCCATGCCGGGGACGCTAAACCCGCTTCACTGACATCCTGTGTCAGTGAAGGCCGGCCGACTCGTCTCGATCCTCCTCCTGCTCCAGACCCGGGGCCGGATGACCGCCGCCCAGCTCGCCGAGGAGCTGGAGGTGTCCGTGCGCACCGTCTACCGGGACGTCGAGGCGCTGGGCGCGGCCGGCGTCCCGGTCTACGGCGACGCGGGCCACGCCGGCGGCTACCGTCTCCTCGACGGCTACCGCACGCGGCTGACCGGGCTCACCCGGGACGAGGCGGAGGCCCTCTTCCTGGCCGGCGCTCCCGGGGCGGCCGCCGAACTCGGCCTCGGCCCGGTCCTCGCCGCCGCCCAGACGAAGGTGCGGGCCGCGTTGCCGGCGGAACTGCGGGCCCACGCGGACCGGATCAGCGGACGCTTCCACCTCGACGCGCCCGGCTGGTACGCGCAGACCGCGAAGGCGCCGTACCTGGCGCGGGTGGCGGAGGCGGTGTGGAGCAGCAGGGTGCTGCGGGTGGTGTACCGCCGCTGGGCCGAACCGACCGACGTGGAGCGGCGGTTGGAGCCGTACGGACTGGTGCTGAAGGCCGGGCGCTGGTACGTCGTCGCGGGTCCGGGCCCGCGCACCTTCCGGGTCGACCAGATCCTCGAACTGACCTCCTCGGAGGAGGAGTTCACCCGCCCCGAGGGCTTCGATCTGGCGGCCTACTGGACCTCCTACCAGCGGGACTTCCACGAGCGGCTGCACCGGCAGGAGGCGGTCGTGCGGTTGGCGCCGGGTGTACGGCTGCCCAGGGCGGTTAACGAGCGCGTCGACCCCGACGGCTGGACCGTCGCCCGGGTCGCCGTCGAGTCCGTCGGGCACGCGCAGGGCGAGTTCCTGCGGCTTGGCACCGGTATCGAGGTGCTGGCACCCCCCGAGCTGCGCGAACGCATGGCACGAACGATCGCCGAACTGGCCGGAAGATACGGCAACCCGGCCCCTCCGTGCGGCGACTGAGGGATGGAACCCGTCCGTCCCCCACTGCTTCGGAGGTTCACCCGTGCAGCACCCCCACCCGCACCGCAGACGCCGCGTCCTCCTCTCGGCGGTCACCGGCGCGACCGCCCTCGTGGCCGCGGGACTCACCGTCCTGAGCCCCGGCTCCGCCGAGGCCGCCACCGCCCGCCAGGTCGAGAAGCTCGACCGGGGCGTCGTCAGCGTGCACACCAGCAGCGGCAACCTGGTGAGCTGGCGCTGGCTCGGCACCGACCCGAACGACGTGTCCTTCAACGTCTACCGCGCCGGCACCAAGGTCAACTCCACGCCGGTCACCGGCTCCACGAACTACTTCCACTCCGGCGCGCCCGCCGAGGCCGACTACACGGTCCGCGCGGTCGTCGGCGGTGTCGAGCAGGCCGACTCGGTCCACGCGGTCCAGTTCCGCGCCGGCTACAAGGACGTGCCCCTCAGCCCGCCGGCCGGCGGCACGAGCCCCGACGGCGTCGCCTACACCTACGAGGCCAACGACGCGTCCGTGGCCGACCTCGACGGCGACGGCGCCCTGGACTTCGTCCTCAAGTGGCAGCCGACCAACGCCAAGGACAACTCCCAGTCCGGCTACACCGGCAACACGATCCTCGACGGGGTCAGGCTCGACGGCACCCGGCTGTGGCGCATCGACCTGGGCCGCAACATCCGCTCCGGCGCGCACTACACCCAGTTCCAGGCGTACGACTACGACGGCGACGGCAAGGCCGAGGTCGCCGTGAAGACGTCGGACGGCACGGTCGACGGCACAGGCGCGGTGATCGGCAGCTCCTCGGCCGACCACCGCAACTCCAGCGGCTACGTCCTGTCCGGACCCGAGTACCTGACGATGTTCAACGGCCAGACGGGCAAGGCGATGCAGAGCGTCGACTACGTCCCCGGCCGAGGCACGGTGTCGTCGTGGGGCGACTCGTACGGCAACCGGGTCGACCGCTTCCTCGCCGGCACGGCGTACCTGGACGGGGCGCGCCCCTCGCTCGTCATGGCGCGCGGCTACTACACTCGTACGGTGATCGCGGCCTGGGACTGGCGGGGCGGTGCCTTCACCCGCCGCTGGACCTTCGACACCAACTCCTCGACCAACAGCGGCAAGGGCTACGACGGTCAGGGCTCGCACAGCCTGTCCGTCGGGGACGTCGACAACGACGGCAAGGACGAGATCGTCTACGGGGCGATGGCCGTGGACGACAACGGCAACGGACTGTGGACCACGAAGACGGGCCACGGCGACGCCCAGCACCTCGGTGACCTCGACCCCTCGCACGCGGGCCTGGAGTACTTCAAGGTCTCCGAGTCGACGGCACAGCCGGCCGAGCTGTACATCAACCCGGCCAACGGCACGGTGAACTGGAAACTGGCCGCCTGCTGCGACAACGGCCGTGGCGTGGCCGGGGACGTCTGGGCGGGCAACGACGGCGCCGAGGTCTGGTCGGCCTCCGACACCTCGATCCGTGACGAGGCCGGTGCCACCAAGGGCCGCGAGCCGTCCTCGGTGAACTTCCTGTCCTGGTGGGACGGCGACACGGTCCGCGAACTCCTCGACGGCACCCACATCGACAAGTACGGCACCTCCTCGGACACCCGTCTGCTGACCGGGGCGTCGGTCCACTCCAACAACGGCACCAAGGCGACCCCGTCGCTGTCCGGCGACATCCTCGGCGACTGGCGCGAGGAGGTCGTGTGGCCCACGTCGGACAACAAGGCCCTGCGGATCTACTCGACCCCGATCGAGACGTCGACGAAGATCACGACCCTGCTCCACGACACGATGTACCGCACGGGCCTGGCCTGGCAAAATACCGCGTACAACCAGCCCCCGCACCCGAGCTTCTTCCTCGGCAACGGCATGGCCACGGCCCCTCGGCCGACGGTGTACACCCCCTGACCCGGACGTGACGAGACCCCGCCCGGTGCTGCCGGGCGGGGTCTCGTCACGCGGGTCGGCTCAGAGCGCTGTGCAGTTCTGGTCGCCCAGTTTGAAGGCGGTCGGTCTCGTGTTCGTGCCCGACCAGTTCCCCGTGAAGCCGAAGCTCACGGAGGAGCCCGCGGCCACGCTCCCGTTCCAGCCGACGTTTCTCGCGGTGACCGTCGTGCCCGACTGGGTGGTCGTGGCGTTCCAGGCCTGGGCGACCGTCTGGCCGTCGGGGAAGGTCCAGTTGAGGGTCCAGCCGGTCCAGGCCCCCGTACCGGTGTTGCCGATCTGGACGTCCGCCTGGAAGCCCCCCGACCACTGGTTGGTGATCTTGTAGGTGACCGTGCAGGCACCCGTCGGAGTCGGGTCCGTCGGGTCGGTGCCGCCTCCGCCCCCACCGCTCGTGTCGGAGGTGTCGCCGTAGATCACGCCCCGGCCGTTGGTCGAGACGTACACCCGGCCGTACACCCGCGGGTCACCGGTGATCGCCGCGCCGGTCCAACCCCACTGGTGGGCGTCGTCGTTGACCCGGGTCCAGCTCGCGCCCTTGTCCGTGGAGCGGAAGATGCCCCGGACGCCACCGATCTTCGCGCTGGTGTAGAGCGTCTGGTACGACGCCCCCGTCGCCGCCTTCCCGAAGCCGATCGTGTCGGCCTGGTCGACGTTCGCGAGCTTCGTCCAGCTCGTGCCCCCGTCCGTCGAGTGCCACAGCCCGTACGCCCCGTCGCTCGCCCCGCCGGCCAGCCAGACGTCGCCCTTCACCCCGGGCACCGCCTTGAAGCGCACGCTGTCCCCGGCGGGCAGCCCGGTCGCCGCGGACGCCGTGAACGTGGCCCCGCCGTCCGTACTCACGTAGAACTTCCCGGACTTGAAGCCGTAGAAGGTCTTCGCGTCCACCCGGTCCGACTCCACGACCGCCCCGGCCGGGATGCCGCTCGACGCCGACCAGGACGAGCCGAAGCCCGTCGTGTACTGCACGCCCGTGCCGGCCGGGCTCCACACGAACCGGCTGCCGTCCGAGCCGGCGGCCACCGTCCCGCCCCCGCTCACCCCCGAAGGGTCGGTGCCCGCGAACCAGTTGGCGCCGTTGTCCGTCGAGAAGCCGATGTGCGGCCCCGAGTCCAGATTGCCGACCCGCACCACCGTGTTCGGGTTCGTCTCGGCGAAGTCCAGGCTGGTGGTCGTGGTGAAGTTCGGCGAGGTGAACATCATCGACGGGACCTTGGTGAGGTCCGTGTGCCGGAAGCCGCCCACGTCACCGAGCGCGCTCAGCAGCGGGGCGCCCGAGGGCGGCGACGCCAGGTCGTTGACGGCCGTCTCCTCCAGGCCCTGCACCATCGGCCTGATGGTGAACTGGCCGCCGGAGTCCCAGTTCGTGAGGTTCTCGGTGCCGTAGACCGTCGCCCCCGTCCCGTACATCATGCGGTTCGAGTTGAACGGGTCGATCTCCAACGACTCGGTCATCCAACCGAGTTTGGGCGACTGCTCGGGCGGCGACGGGTTGGCGCCCCAGGTCAGCCAGGGCGACGACGACACGTCCATGGTGTAGCGGTTCGCGCGGTCGGGGTACGACGTGTAGTCCCACGCCCTGGTCCAGGTCGCGCCGCTGTCCGTGGAGCGGAAGATCTGGGTGTCCGGCCACCAGGAGCTGTAGGCGGTGGCCATGACCGTGCCGGGCTTCTGCCGGTCCACGGTGAGACCGCTGAAGCCGTAGTAGGTGTCGGCCTCCGCCACCGGGCTGATGTTCGTCCAGGTGCCGGTCGCCGTCGCGTACCGCCACACCTGGCCCTTGCCGCCGTCGTACGGCCCGCCCTTGTCGCTGTACGTGAGATACAGGTATCCGTTCACCGCGTCCAGGACGCCCTTGTGGGCCAGGTATCCGGTCGGCTGCCCGGCGAGCCGGCTCCAGGTCGCGCCGCCGTCCGTCGACCGGTACACCGAGTTCTGCAGGTCCGCCACCCCGACGTAGATCGACTGCGTCGCGCTCCCGGACGAGCCCGTCCGCTCGTCGAAGGTGACCCACACGACGCCCTGGTTGTCACTGGCGTACCCGCTGGTGTCGCTCGGATCCTGCCGGTAGTTGCCGACGTTGGGGAAGTCGGCCACCTGCGACCAGCTCACGCCCGAGTCCGTGGACCGCCACAGCCCCTTGCCGCTCGGCGCCCCGAGGTACAGCACGCTGTTCCTGTTCGGGTCGACCGCCAGCCGCTCGCCCATGCCCCGCCCCGGCATGTTGCCGCCGAGCTTGAAGGGCAGGGCGGTCCTCTGCCAGCTCGTGCCCCGGTTCGAGGACCGCATGACCGCGCCGTTCCCCGGGTCCCAGTCGTTGGTGTACGTCCCCACGGCCGCGTACACCTTGTCCGGGTCCACGGAGTCGGAGGCCAGGCTCACCACGCCCGTGTGCCCCCAGTCGTCCCAGCCGACCGAGTCGAGCAGCGGCGTCCAGGTCCGGGAGGACTCCTGCCAGCGGTAGGCGCCGCCGATGTCCGTGCGGGCGTACGCGAGGTTCTTCTCCTTGCGGTTGAAGACGATGCCCGGCACGAAGCCGCCGCCGTCGATCCGGGCGTTCTTCCAGGTGTACGTGTCGGCGGCGAGCGAGACCTTCGCGGTGCCGTCGGCCGCCAGTGCGGGCGGGGTGCCGGCGAGCAGCCCGGCCGCGAGTGCGAGCACGGCCGTGAGGATGCGGGTTCTTCGCACGGGGGGTCCTTTCCGGAAAGGGGGTCGCGGGGGGGGGGTAAGCGCTTTCCGTCTGGTGCGAGAGGTGCCGGGCGACCCCCAGTGCGGGAGGGGGCCGCCCGGCCGGTCGGCCCCGCCGTCAGGTGACGGGGCCTGTGCACGGAGCCTTCGAGCGGCTCCGCAGGAGGAACGGTGCCCGGTGCCCCCTTCAGGGGCGCGGGGCTGCGTTCATTTGCGGCTCCGCCGCGCGGGCGCGACCAGCCACAATGGACCCGCAGTCGACAACCGTCCGGCCCGCGGAGCGCCCGGCGGGGGCTATTCCAGAAGCTCCGCGTACGAACCCATGGCCAGGGCGATGTCCGCCTGGGCCCAGAACCGGTGGTACGTGAACGACGGCACCGCGCCGCCCGCCAGGTACGCCTCGATCTTCGACCAGGCCGGGTCGTCCTCGTAGAACGACCGGATCGACTCGAAGGTGGACGAGGAGTTGATGGCGTCGCCGTTCGGCATGGTCCCGGTCCAGCCGCTCGGGACGTACACCGCGTCGTCGAACCGGTTGTAGTCCGCCCGGTTCTCGGGGACGGCGATGCCCAGCGCGTCCTGGTAGTTGTTCCACATGCCGTCCAGCAGGGACTTGGCCGTGGCGGCCGCCTGGGTGTCACCGCTGCGGTCCGCGTAGTACGTCAGGGTCTTGGCGTACGCGGCGGCCACGCCGACGTCGTTGGTGTAGTCGGCGACGGTGACGTGAAGTCCGCTGTTGGCGCCCGGACTTGAGGCGCTCCAGGTGTCGGGCTGACCCGACCACTGGAGGGTCGAGGGGATGCGGTAGGTGCCGTCCGGGTTGATCGTGGTCTTGGACAGCGCCCACTTGACCCACTTGTCGAGGACCGCCTTGGCCTGCGCGTTCCCCGTCTGCTGGTAGTACTCGGCCACCCGCTCCATCGACCACGCCTGGAAGCCGAACCACTGGTTGGACGGCGGGTCGTGGTAGACGGGCGCCTCGTCGTAGTACATGCCGTAGAACGTCGACTTCCCGGCCGGGGGAGTCGCGTAACGGCCCGCCCAACTGTTCGTCGCACCGCCCGCGATGGCGCCCTCGTCGGACTGGAGCCAGCGGTAGAACTCGAGCTGGCGGGTGAGCGAGGTGTTCCAGTCCGCCGCGCCCGTGGCCGACTTGGGCTTCAGGTCGGCGTAGGAGCTCAGCGCGTACGCGGCCATCGGGTTCTGGTAGCCGCCGTGCGCGTGACTGGAACCGATGCGCCAGGCCCAGCCCGCCGAGGTGTCGGTGGCGCCGCCCCAGGCGTAGTACCAGGACAGCAGGTACATCGAGGCGTCCTTGCCGGTGCCGGCCGCGCAGGCGGACGGACCGACACAGTTGCCGATCTTCTTGAAGTACTTGTCGTACATGGCGTAGCGCAGGTAGTCGCCCATCTTGGCGGCCTTGCCCACGGTCGCCGAGACATCGGAGCCCTTGCCCTGCTCCGTCGCCCACTTGTCGGCCCAGTACGCGGCCTGCACGGCACGCGCGTCGGCGTCCGGGGCGTTGGTGAACTTCCACTGCTTGGCGTAGGAGGCGTCACCGGTGAACAGGTCCAGGTAGCCGTTCTTGCCGCCGTACTTGAACTGGTCGCAGGTCGGCTGCGGCACCGTCTCCCACACCGACTCCTGCGCGCCGCGCTGGAAGGTGTTGATGTACGACGGTCCGGTGTCCGCCGGTCCCGCCTCGCACTTGCCGGGCGAGTTGCCGTAGCCGTAGACGTTGTCGACGTCCTGCAGCCAGTGCATGCCGTAGATGTCGTCCGTGCCGTACGCGCTCTTCAGCTCGCCCGCGATCGGGTCCGAACCCACCGGCACCGAGGAGTCCAGCTTCGCCGGGTACTCGTTCGGGGTGTCCAGCTCGGGCGCGTAGGTGGCCGGCTTGGAGGCGTTGTAGAAGGAGTTGGTCGGCTGGTCGGCGTGCGTGGGGATCATGTACTTCTCCATGATGTCCCAGGCGCCGTTGAACTTGGACCAGTCGCCGGTGACCTTGCCGTACATGGCCTGGAGCCACAGGAGGTAGCTGTACGCCTCCGAGGTGGTCTCGTGACCGTGGTCCGGCGCCTCGACGATCAGCGTCTCCACCGAGTGGTAGGGGATGCCCTCGGGGGAGAAGTAGCCGTTCGCCGGGTTGGTGATCTTGCCGTACAGATCCAGGAAGCGGGCGTTGTACGTGCCCGTCGCCGCGATCTGGGTGACGTTCACCGAGGCCTTGGCGTGGCCGGTCGCCGTCGACTCGAAGGTCGCCGCGCCGGTGCCGGAGGCGTTGCCGGTGATGGTGACCGTCTGCGCGGTGTTCCAGTTCGACGGGGTGAAGGTCAGTGAGGCCCCACCGGTCACCGACAGCCCTGAGTTGCCGCTGGTGCGGGCGGTCGTGACCGTCACGTTGGCCGAGGGCTGTGTCGACAGCTTCACGGTGTACGTGCCCGTCCTGCCCTGCTGGACGGCCAGTTGGGTGGCCGAGGCGACGACGGCCGGACCCGAGGCGACCGTGATGCCGACCGGCGTGGACTCGGCGGACGCGCCCAGGCTGTCGTAGGCCTTCGCGAGCAGGGAATGACTGCCCACGGTCAAGCTTGAGGCCGAGAGCGAGTACGGCGAGGTCGTGTCGGTGCCGAGCAGGGTGGTGTTGTCGTAGAACTCCACCTTGCTGATCGTCGCGCCGTCCGCCGCGGCGGCCGTCGCGGCGAGCGGCACCGCGGTGCCCTGGGTGTAGACCGCGCCCGCGGCCGGGCTGGTCAGCACGGTGATCGGCGGCTGGTGCGCGCCGGTGCAACTGGTGCCGTTGACCGCGAAGTTGGTGGGGGCGGTATTGCTGCCGCTGTAGGTGAACTGCGCCCCGGTGGAGACGGCGGCACCCGCGGCGATGTTCGCGTTGTACGTGGCGCTGTTGACCGTGACCGTCTGCCCGGACTGGCTCCAGGTGCCGTTCCAGCCGTTGCTCAGCTTCTGGTTGCCCGTGTAGCCGTACGTCAGGGTCCAGCCGTTGATGGCGTCCGTGCCGCGGTTGGTGATCGTGAGATCCGCGGTGAAACCGGAGCCCCAGTCGTTGGTCTTGTAGTCGACACTGCACTGAACTGCCGCTGCTTGTGCGGGAGTTGAAGCCGCACTCAGCATCGCGAACGGCAGTGCCATGGCCGCCACGACAGCGGTCCACAATCGCCGGACGGACCGGCGTCTCCTGGTGGGGGGCATTGCTGGTTCCTCCTTGTGCGGCTCGGAGAAGTCAAGGCTTGAACCAGTGGGAGCGCTCCCATAGTGGAGACGTGCGTTCAAGGGGTCAAGGTGCTTGAAGAGTCGAAAAGATTCGACGAACGGGGCTTCGGAAAAGTCAAGTGAACCCTCTGTTCTTTGCCGTCACTTGGCGCTACCTTCCTTGGCACCAGTGGGAGCGATTCCATCAGGCGACGCGTCCGTCACGGCGCGCTGATCTGCAAGGAGTCGCTCATGCGACACCCCCCGCGTTCAGTACTTTTAGCCGTCGCCGGCGCGGTCGCCCTCGTAGGGTCCCTGACGGTTCCGGTGGTCACGGCGTCCGCCGCCGCCCCTGCCTGCTCGGTGCATTACACCGTCACCGGTCAGTGGGACAGCGGCTTCCAGGGTTCCGTGCGCGTCACCAACAACACGGCCGGCGTGCGTAGTCGGAGGTCCACCTTCGACTGCGCGGGCGGCCAGGAACTCATCCAGGGCCGGAACGCGCGATGGTCGAGCGTCAGCACCGGATTCATCGCGTCCCGGTCAGGGAGCAACGCCGTACCGACCTCGTTCAGGCTCAACGGCGCCCCCCGCACCACGGGCGTCGGACCCACGCCCGCACCGGAGCCACCGGCTGTTTCGGGTTCGCCGGTCCGGTGGCGAGCGAGCTGCCGGAAGCCGATGCCCGACATGCAGTACGCGCCCTCCTTCCGGGCATCGGGGGCCGAGCCCTACCCGGACCGCGCCACCTGCCCGGGCGTGCAGAACCTGGTCGACAGCGTCCGGGGCACCGGCGCCACCCACCTGATCCCGGCCGGCGGCATCGCTGCGCGAACGACCTCAGCCATGGCTGACGTACCGGCGGGCCATCTCGCCGCCGTCTGTGATCAGCAGCCACGACGGCACACCCACAGCGTTCGGCACAGGGCTGCGTGACCCTCTGCGCGCCCTGAATGGACAACACCCGCTCAACGGAAGCACCCGCTCAACGGACAACTCCCGCGAACGAGAAGGAAACCCGCACTCATGAGTCGTACGAGAACAGCGCTCCTCGCTGCCCTGGCGCTCGTCGCCGGTGCCTCCGGGACCGCGCTCGCCGTGACCCCCGGGGACGCAGGAATCGCCGCCGTCCCCTGCACCGTGGACTACAAGGTGCAGAACCAGTGGGACACCGGCTTCACCGCCGCTGTCACGATCACCAACAACAGCGCCGCCAAGTCGAGTTGGTCGCTGAAGTGGTCGTACGCCGGGAACCAGAAGGTCACCAGCGGCTGGAACGCCAAGATCAGCCAGAGCGGAACAGCCGTCACCGCCGGCAACGAGAGCTACAACGGCACGCTCGCCACCGGCGGTTCGGCCAGCTTCGGCTTCCAGGGCTCCTACAGCGGCAGTAACGCCGTACCGGCCACGTTCACCCTCGACGGGGTGACCTGCAACGTCGACGACGGCGGCAGCGGCCCGACCGATCCGCCGGACCCCGGGGGCAGCACCAAGGTCGACAACCCGTACGCCGGCGCCAAGGTGTACGTGAACCCCGAGTGGTCCGCGAAGGCCGCCGCCGAGCCGGGCGGCACCCGGATCTCGAACCAGCCCACCGGTGTGTGGCTGGACCGCATCGCGGCGATCAACGGCGTCAACGGCGGGATGGGCCTGCGCGCCCACCTCGACAAGGCGCTGGAGCAGAAGGGCAGCGGCGAGCTCGTCGTCCAGCTCGTCATCTACAACCTGCCCGGCCGTGACTGCGCGGCACTCGCCTCCAACGGCGAGCTCGGCCCCACGGAGATCGACAAGTACAAGACGCAGTACATCGACCCGATCGCCGCGATCCTCGCCGACCCCAAGTACGCGTCGCTGCGGATCGTCAACACGATCGAGATCGACTCCCTGCCCAACCTCGTCACCAACGTCACGCCGCGGGCCACCGCCACCGCCAACTGCGACACGATGAAGGCCAACGGCAACTACATCAAGGGCGTCGGATACGCCCTGAACAAGCTCGGTGACGCTCCCAACGTCTACAACTACGTGGACGCCGGACACCACGGCTGGATCGGCTGGGACGACAACTTCTCGACCAGCGTCCAGATGATCAAGCAGGCGGCCACCGCCGAGGGCGCCACGGTCAACGACGTGCAGGGCTTCATCACCAACACCGCCAACTACAGCGCGCTGAAGGAGCAGTACTTCACCATCAACGACTCCGTGGCCGGCAAGTCGGTGCGCGAGTCGAAGTGGGTCGACTGGAACCGCTACACCGACGAGCTCTCCTTCGCCCAGGCCTTCCGCCAGGAGGCCGTGAACCAGGGCTTCGCCTCGGGTGTCGGCATGCTGATCGACACGTCCCGCAACGGCTGGGGCGGCTCCGCACGGCCGACCGGCCCGGGCGCGACGACCGACGTCGACACGTACGTCAACGGCGGCCGCATCGACCGGCGCATCCACGTCGGCAACTGGTGCAACCAGGCGGGAGCCGGCCTCGGTGAGCGTCCGCAGGCCAGCCCGGCCGCCGGGATCGACGCCTACGTCTGGATCAAGCCTCCGGGTGAGTCCGACGGGTCCAGCTCCGCGATCGCGAACGACGAGGGCAAGGGCTTCGACCGGATGTGCGACCCGACGTACACCGGCAACCCGCGGAACAACAACAGCATGTCCGGAGCGCTGCCGAACGCTCCGCTGTCCGGGCACTGGTTCTCCGCGCAGTTCCAGGAGCTCATGAAGAACGCGTACCCGGCGCTCTAGCCGGAACGGGGGCGGTGGTACTTCGGCCGCGGGTCCGCAGTGGCCGGTCGCGCGGTTCCCCGCGCCCCTGAAAGCGATACACCGCCCGGGGTCTGGTCGGTTCTCCTCGGCCAGGCCCCGGGCGGATCGCGCGCTCCACCGCCGAGCAGGGGCGCATCCCCCTTTCTTTGCGTCCGCTTTGCCGTGCTTCTTGCTGTCGTGGCAACATCGCTGGCGCCCTCGCGGTGCGTCGGCGCACGCTGGCCGCATCCCGAGGAGAGGCTGGCACCATGGCGCACGAACACGACGAGCACGGTCACGTCCACGGTGGCCACCATCACCACGACGGCACCGACATCGACTGGTCCGGGATGGCCGAACACCTGGAGACCCAGGCCGAACTGTTCACCCCCCTCTACGAGCGGGCGCTGGCTTGGCTCGGGCACAAGCAGACCGAGCCGGGGCTGGTGGTCGACGCGGGCAGTGGGCCCGGGGTGCTGTCCTGTCTGCTCGCCGAGGCGTTCCCGGGGGCCCGGGTGGTCGCGGTCGACGGGGCGGAGCCGCTGCTGGAGCGGGCCCGGGCCCGGGCCGGGCGGCTCGGGGTCGCCGATCGCTTCGGCACCCTGACCGGTGAACTGCCCGGCGTTCTCGATGACTTGGACTACCCCGTCGACCTCCTCTGGGTCAGCCGGAGCCTGCACCACCTGGGCGACCAGCGCGCCGGAATCACCGCCTTCGCCTCCCGGCTGGCGCGGGGCGGCACGCTGGCGTTGATGGAGGGCGGACTCCCGGCCCGCTTCCTGCCCCGGGACATCGGCATCGGACGGCCCGGGCTCCAGGCCCGGCTCGACGCGCTGGAGGAGGAGTGGTTCGCCCAGATGCGCGCGGACCTGCCCGACTCCGTGTCGGAGGTCGAGGACTGGCCCGCGCTGATGGCCTCCGCCGGGCTGCGGCACACCGGGACACGCAGCTTCATGCTGGACCTTCCGGCACCGACGACCGACCGGGCCCGCGCCTACGTCGCCGCGTCGCTGGGGCGGTTGCGGGACGTCTTCGGCGACCACCTGGACGCGGACGACCGCACCACCCTCGACCGGCTGCTCGACCCCGAGGACACGGCGAGCGTGCACCGGCGGACGGATGTGTTCCTGCTGGCGGTGCACACGGTGCACACGGCGGTACGGACCGGCTGACCAGGGGACAGCGTCGGCTTGCGCGCAGGCACTTGACTTCGAGAACGCTTCAACTGATGTACTCCCCGGCGTCCAGGAGTTGACGCACAACACACAGGGGGAAGCCATGTCCGACGCACCGGTCGCGCTCATCACCGGCGGCGGCAGTGGTATCGGGGCCGCGGTCGCGCGGCAACTGCTCGACGCGGGGCACCGGGTGGCCGTCACCGGCCGGGGTGAGCCGCGGCTGCGTGCCTTCGCCGAGGAACTGGGCCACCCCGAGGGGCTGTTGACGTTCGTCGCCAACGCGGCCGAGTACGGCGACGTCAGGGCCGCCGTCGACGGCACGCTCAAGGAGTTCGGCCGGCTGGACACCGTGGTGGCCAACGCCGGCTTCGCCACCCATGACACCGTGGCCGCGGGAGACCCGGCCGGCTGGTCCGAGATGGTGCTGACCAACGTGCTCGGCCCCGCCCTCCTCATCCGCGCCTCCATCGACGCGCTCAAGGAGACCCGGGGCCGGATCGTCCTGGTCGGCAGCGTCGCCGGGTTCGTCCACGGGCCCGGCAACATCTACGGGGCGACGAAGTGGGCGGTGACCGGGCTCGCCGAGAACGCCCGCCGTGAGGTCACCGAGTTCGGCGTCGGCGTCACCCTGATCGCCCCCGGCCGGACGGAGACGCCGTTCTGGGACAGCTACGGCAGCCTGCCGCCGGGCCACCTGCTCACCGCCGACCAGATCGCCGACTCGGTCGTGTGGGCCGTACGGCAGCCGGAGGGCGTCGACATCAACACCGTGGTCGTACGGCCGATCGGGCAACCCGTCTGACCCGCGGGGCGTACGGGGCGTACGGGGCCTACGGAGATTCGACCGGCTGGGGCCGGACACACGCCGGCCGGCGGCGGGACCCTCTTCCAGGGTCCCGCCGCCGGCCGAAACGCCGTGCCGTCAGGCGGCGTTGAACGTCTTCGGGTCCGGGCCGAGGCGCCGGTCCTCGTTGAGCGCCCTGATCGCCGCCAGGTCCTCGTCGTCCAGGCTGAAGTCGAAGACCTCGATGTTCTCCTTGATCCGGGACGGGGTCACGGACTTCGGGATGACCACGTTGCCGAGCTGGAGGTGCCAGCGCAGCACGACCTGGGCCGGGGTGCGGTCGTGCTTCTGGGCGATGGCGACGACGGCCGGGACCTCAAGGAGGCCCTTGCCGGAGCCGAGCGGCGACCAGGCCTCGGTCGCGATGCCCTGCTCCGCGTGGTACTCGCGGGCGGCCTGCTGCTGGAGGTGCGGGTGCAGCTCGATCTGGTCGACGGCCGGGACGACGGACGTCTCGGCGATCAGCCGCTCCAGGTGCTCGGGTTCGAAGTTGGAGACGCCGACGGCCCGGATCCGGCCGTCCGCGTGCAGCTTCTCGAACGCCTTGTAGGTGTCGACGTACAGGTCGCGCGAGGGCACGGGCCAGTGGATCAGGTACAGGTCCACGTAGTCCAGGCCGAGCTTGTCCAGCGAGGTGTCGAAGGCGCGCAGGGTCGAGTCGTAGCCCTGGTCGCCGTTCCAGAGCTTGGTGGTGACGAAGATGTCCTCACGGGCCACTCCGGAGGAGGCGATGGCCTTTCCGGTGCCCACTTCATTGCCGTAGATCGCCGCTGTGTCGATGCTGCGGTACCCGGCCTCGAGCGCGGTGGCGACGGCGCGTTCCGCCTCGTCGTCCGGCACCTGCCAGACGCCGAAACCGAGCTGCGGCATCTCGACGCCGTTGTTGAGGATGATCGGGGGGACCTTGCTGCTCACGAGCTCTTGATCCTTACGGTTGTCGTCAGGTGATTCTCCCATCGTCAACGATCACGAGCCGTGATGCATTCCTGACGCAGGAATCCGTCGGTTCTCTTTGGTTCGGACCATTGACCGCCAACTGCCCTGCGGCGACTCTGGATTGTGTCGCTGAACGACATACACGAATGTGAACGCCGATCTGTGAGGTGATGTTTGTCATGAGCACATCCAGAAGGGCTCTGCTGGGCGCCGCCCTCGCCGGCGCAGCGGGAGCGGCGGCCGGTCTGCCCACCGCCACGGCCGCGCACGCCGCCTCCTGGCAGCAGAAGTGGGCGCCGACCGCGAGCGGCGACGGACTCGGCGCCTTCGAGACCGTCGAGGACGACCGCGCCGACTCGCACCCCGGCGGACAGCCCCACATCTACGCCACCGGCAACAACTGGCGCTTCAACATGCACATGGCCGACCGCGACACCTCGACCGACCGCCAGCGCCAGGAGGTCACCGGGCTGCGCACGAGCGGCAGCAGCTACCTCCGGTGGACCGAGGGCCAGACCTGGCGGCTCACCTACTCGATGTACATCCCCAGCTCGCTGAAGGCGACCACCAGCTTCACCCACATCATGCAGATGAAGCAGCCGGGCACCGGCACCTCGCCGATCGTCGTGCAGTCCCTGCGCCGGGTGAACGGGGCCCAGACCATCGAACTGAAGCTGTTCGACAGCGACACCCTGGTGGGCCGTACCGCCCTGGACCCGCTGCACGACAGGTGGACCGACGTGGACTTCCAGATCAAGGTGGGCAACGGCTCGGCGGGTTCGGTCCGCTGGATCCTCAAGTCGGGCGGCGCCACGGTGGTCGACGCCTCGAAGACCGGGGTCGACACCTTCCTGGCGGACCGGGTGCGCCCGAAGTGGGGCATCTACCGCTCGCTCGGCGACACCTCCGGGTCCCTCCAGGACACCTATCTCCTGCTGACCGGCCTGCGCGGCTACCAGCTCGTGTGAGACGCGGCTCAGGCCCGGTACAGCGCCTCGACCTCGTTGGCGTACGCCGTCTCGATCGCCTTGCGCTTGAGCTTGAGCGACGGCGTCAGCAGCCCGTGCTCCTCGGTGAAGGGCTGGGCGAGGATACGGAAGGTGCGGATCGACTCGGCCTGCGAGACCAGGGTGTTGGCGGCGACCACCGCGCGCCGCACCTCGGTCTCCAGGTCGGCGTCGCGCACGAGCTGGGCCGGGGACATCCGGGGCTTGTCCCGCATCCCCAGCCAGTGCTCCACGGCCTCCTGGTCGAGGGTGACGAGAGCGGCGACGTAGGGCCGGTCGTTGCCCACGACGATGCACTGCGAGACCAGCGGATGGTCGCGCACCCGCTCCTCCAGCACACCGGGGGAGACGCTCTTGCCGCCGGAGGTGACGAGGATCTCCTTCTTGCGGCCGGTGATGGTGAGGTAGCCGTCCTCGTCGAGGTAGCCGAGGTCGCCGGTGGCGAGCCAGCCGTCGTGCAGGGTCTCGTCGGTGGCCTTGTCGTTGTTGAGGTAGCCCTGGAAGACGTTGGCGCCGTACAGCCAGACCTCGCCGTCGTCCGCGATGTGCACGGTCATGCCCGGGATGGGCTGGCCGACCGTGCCGTACCGGGTGCGCTCGGGCGGGTTGGCGGTGGCGGCCGCCGTCGACTCGGTGAGGCCGTACCCCTCGTAGATGTGCACGCCCGCGCCGGCGAAGAACAGCCCCAGCTTGCGGTCCATGGCCGAACCGCCGGTCATGGCGTGTCTGATGCGGCCGCCCATCGCCGCCCGCATCTTGGAGTAGACGAGCTTGTCGAAGAGCTGGTGCTGCATCCGCAGCCCCGCCGACGGGCCGGGACCGATGCCCCAGTCCTTGGCCTCCATGGCGTCCGCGTACTTCACGGCCACGTCCACGGCCTTCTCGAACGGCCCCGCCTTGCCCTCCTTCTCGGCCTTGCGGCGGGAGGCGTTGAACACCTTCTCGAAGATGTACGGCACCCCGAGGAAGAAGGTCGGCTTGAACGCGGCGAGGTCCGGGAGCAGGGCGGCCGCGTTCATCTGCGGCTGGTGGCCGAAGCGGACCCTGCCGCGGATCGCCGCGACCTGGACCATCCGGCCGAAGACGTGCGCGAGCGGCAGGAACAGCAGGGTCGCCGCCTCGTCGCCCTTCTTGGAGTGGAACACCGGCTCCCAGCGCTCGATGACGGTGTCCGCCTCGTACATGAAGTTGCCGTGGGTGATCACACAGCCCTTGGGGCGGCCGGTGGTGCCCGAGGTGTAGATGATCGTCGCGACCGAGTCCGGGGTGACCGCCTGGCGGTGGCGGTGCACGACCTCGTCCTCGATGGCGGCGCCGGCGTCGTACAGCTCCTGCACCGCGCCGGAGTCGAGCTGCCAGAGCCGGTGCAGTCGCGGCAGCCGGTCGATGACCGTGGCGATGGTCATCGCGTGGTCCTCGTGCTCCACGATCGCGGCCGTGCACTCGGCGTCGTACAGCGCCCAGAAGCACTGCTCGGCGGAGGAGGTCGGGTAGACGGGCACCACCTGCGCGCCGATCGTCCACAGGGCGAAGTCGAAGAGCGTCCACTCGTAGCGGGTGCGCGACATGAGCGCGACGCGGTCACCGAAGCGGATGCCCTGGGCAAGCAATCCCTTGGCAAGGGCCATGACCTCGTCGCGGAACTCCGCGGAGGTCACGTCCCGCCACCGGCCGTTCTCGTCCTTGCGGCCGAGGGCGATGTGCACGGGGTCGTTCTGGGCATGCTCGAAGACGACGTCGGCCAGTCCGCCCACGGGGGGTGCCAACGCCAACGGAGGGTTGGTGAACTCGCGCAAACCCCGCTCCCCGCTCTCCCTGGCGCTCAGTGAAGCTCCGCACAGCGCCGTGAAAGCTACCCCACCCTGACATCGGGCGGGAGGGGGGTCGAAGCCGAGGGGTGCTCACGTATGGCCAGGTCAGTACCGGAAAATACCCTCACATGGGGAAGGGTCGGACAGAAAACTGACGGTTGAGTAAGTTTCCGCGCCGTAATCTCCACCGAATCTGTACGACCCGACGACGGCTCGCCCCCCTGGTGAAACGGTTGTCCACGAGGTGGCGTCCTCTTTTCCCTCAGCGTCGGCGGCCCCGAATCCGTCACTTCTGCCCCGGGGTGCGTCTCAGCGGCGGTGGAGGCGGTCGCCGCCGGTCAGGATCGCGGCGGCGAGGGCGTCGGCCGCGCCCTGGGCGGCCGTGCGGCGGCGTCCGTGCACCAGTACGAAGTCCACCCGCCCGAGCTCCGGCAGCCCGAACCGGTCGGGCACCTCCACCAGCCCGGGCGGCACCAGCCCCCGGGAGTGCGCCATCACCCCCAGTCCGGCCCGCGCCGCGGCGATCAGACCGTTCAGGCTCCCGCTGGTGCACACGATCCGCCACTCCCGCCCCTGCCGCTCCAGGGCCTCCAGCGCCAGCGTCCGGGTGATCCCAGGCGGCGGATAGACGATCAGCGGCACCGGACGGTCCGCGTCTGGGCGGAGCCGCTCCGCACCGATCCACACCAGCCGGTCGTGCCACACCAGCTCCCCGCGGGGGTCCTCGGGCCGCCGCTTGGCGAGCACGAGGTCCAGCTTCCCGGCGGCCAGGTGCTCGTGCAGGGTGCCCGACAGTTCGACCGTCAGCTCCAGGTCCACTTCGGGATGGTCGTAGCGGAAGCCCTCGAGGATCTCCGGCAGCCGGGTGAGCACGAAGTCCTCCGAGGCCCCGAACCGCAGCCGCCCGCGCAGGCGCGTACCCGTGAAGAACGCCGTCGCCTGGTCGTGCACCTCCAGGATCCGCCGGGCGAAGCCCAGCATCGCCTCGCCGTCCTCCGTCAGCTCCACCGAGTGGGTGTCCCTGCTGAAGAGCTGCCGCCCCGCGGCCTCCTCCAGCCGCCGCACGTGCTGGCTCACGGTCGACTGGCGCAGCCCCAGCCGCCGGGCGGCCTGCGTGAAGCTCAGGGTCTGAGCCACCGCCAGGAAGGTGCGCAACTGCGACGGGTCGTACATGGCCTCACGTTATCGCGGAACGTGATGACAGTCAGAGTGGTATGCGGGATTCCCGATCAAGGGGTGAGGGAGGACGATGGAGGGGGACCCTCCGACCTGAGGGAGGTGTCCGCCATGACCCCGTACCGCCGTCGAACACGAGCAAGTGGAGCACCGTGAAGCGCCTCAAGTGGCCGGCCTGGATGCCGGTCGACCCGTACATCCTGTTGCTGCTCGGCACGGTGGGCCTCGCGGCCCTCGTACCGGCGCGCGGGACCTCCGCGGACGTGGCCTCCGGAGCCTCCACGGCGGCGATCGCCTTCCTCTTCTTCCTCTACGGCGCCCGCCTGTCCACCCGCGAGGCGCTGGACGGCCTCAGGCACTGGCGGCTCCATGTCACGGTCCTCGCCTGTACGTTCGTGATCTTCCCGCTGCTGGGCCTGGCCGCCCGGGGACTCGTCCCGGTCTTCCTGACCGACCCGCTCTACCAGGGCCTGCTCTTCCTCACCCTGGTCCCCTCCACCATCCAGTCCTCGATCGCCTTCACCTCGATCGCCCGCGGCAACGTCCCCGCGGCGATCTGCGCCGGCTCCTTCTCCTCCCTGGTCGGCATCGTCATCACCCCGCTCCTTGCGGCCGCCCTGCTCGGCAGCAGCGGCGGCGGGTTCTCGGCGGACTCGCTCCTGGAAATCGTGCTGCAACTGCTCGTGCCGTTCGTGGCGGGCCAGTTGACGCGCCGCTGGATCGGCGGCTTCATCACCCGCCACAAGAAGATCCTCGGCCTCGTCGACCGCGGATCGATCCTGCTGGTCGTCTACACCGCGTTCAGCGAGGGCATGGTCCAGGGCATCTGGCACCAGGTCAGCCCGCTCAGGCTCGGCGGACTCATGATCGTCGAGGCCGTCCTGCTCGCCCTGATGCTCACCCTGACCTGGTACGGCGCCAAGGCGCTGCGCTTCGGCCGCGAGGACCGCATCGCGATCCAGTTCGCCGGCTCCAAGAAGTCCCTCGCCTCCGGACTCCCCATGGCCAGCGTCCTGTTCGGCGCGCACGCCTCGCTCGCCGTGCTGCCGCTCATGCTCTTCCACCAGATGCAGTTGATGGTCTGCGCGGTGATCGCCAAGCGCCGCTCGCACGACCCCGTCGCGGAGGAGGCCCGGCAGGTCAACGCGCGCGGGTCAGGCGCAGCGTCACGAACCGCGGTCGGTACAGCGACACGTTCCGGTTGAGCTGGGCCGCGGCGAGGTCCGTCGTCGCCAGCCAGTTGACGTCGTAACTGAGCACCAGCCGCCCCCCGCCACTCAGTTCGAGGTGCGCCTGCGGGTTGTAGGCGGCCACCTGACCGGAGGGCAGGGACGGGGTGAAGTCCTTCTCCGGACCGTGCCACGGCCCGGTGGGGGAGCAGGCCCAGTACGAGGTCACGGCCGCCAGCCCCCTCGCCCCCGCGGCCATGGTGAACAGCACATACGTCCCCTCCCGCCGTACGACGGAGAAGGCGCTGCCCACCCCGGTGCGCCGCCCGTCCCCGAGCACCGGGCGCGGCCGGGCACCGGTCGTCCACTCCGAGCCGTCCCAGTACTCCCAGGCCCCCGGCTCGGCGAGCCCGCCCTCAGGGACCCGGGCCACGTACGCCGAGGACGCGGCCCGGGAGGCGGCCCGGCCGTCGTCGCCGCCGAAGACGTACGTCCACCCACCGTCCTCGACCAGCGTGGTGCCGAACAGCACCCGCCGGGACGGGTCCTCGACCCGCTGCTGGTCGAGGACCTGCGTGATCGACTCGACCCGCAGGCCGGGCAGCGAGAGCGTGGCGACCTCGGTGGCGGTCGGCACGCCGTAGATCCAGGGGGACGGGCCCGCCGTCCGCACCCACAGCAGCACCCGGACGACCTGTTCGTCCGAGCCGGGGCTCCGGGGTTCCACGCGGGCCGCGACCGGCCAGCGCCACTGGTTCGGGCCGGGATCGGGGAACAGGGGCGCCGGGAGGGTGCTCTCCAGGCGGCCGTCGCGCATCAGCACCGCCGAGTTGCGCACCAGGGGAGCGGTGGTGTCGCGCCAGGCGTGCGACTCGCCGAGCGGGTTGGGCGGGGCGTACACCTGGCCGAGGTAGGTGTCGGAGAACAGCCACAGCAGCCGCCCGTCGGGCAGCCGCACCGAGTGGGTGCCGTCGCCGCCGGTCCAGTCGTCACCGCGGGCGCCGTCGTCGCCGTAGCGGGCGAACTCGCCGGTGAGACGGTCGTCGGCCGACCAGGAGCCGACGGTGAGCGGTGTGCAGTCGGCGTCCCGCCCGCCGCCGTCGGGGAGGGCGGTGAGCAGCACGGCTCCGAGCACCAGCGCCAGCAGCAGGCCGACGCCGGTGCCGGTTCGCTGTCGTGCTCGTGCGTCCTCGGGCACGGGTCGCGACGTTAGCGGCTGTCGTCCACCCGGTCCATGGGCAGCCACAGGACGGTGTCCGACGGCCCGGCGTTCCCGCCGGCGATCTCCGCGTCGGTGAGGGCCCGGCGCCACACCCGGACCTCGTCGAGCGCGCCGGAGAGGCGGGCCCGGCCGTCCACGCGCTGCCCGAGGTGCACCCCGAAGGGCGCGTTGCGGCTGACCGAGCCCGGCACGTCCGGTGCGCCGACCGCCCTGCCGTCGGCGACGAGCGTGAGCCGGCCGGCGCCCCGGCGCAGGACCAGGTGATGCCACCGCCCGTCGCCGAACGCGCCCTTGGCGCTCACCGACACCGTCCGCACGGCCGTCGCGCCCTCGCGCACGGTGATCAGCCCGCGCACCAGGCCGCCCGCCGGCTCCCCGCGCAGCCAGACCTGCGGCTGCCTCTCCCCGACACCGCCCATCCACAACAGCGGCTGCTCCCCGGACACGGCCGTGGACCGGAACCACAGGGACACGGTGAAGTCACCCGCCCCGAGCGGGAGTTCCTGGCGGTACGGCAGTCGTACGGCGTCGTCGGCGCCGTCGAACTCCAGCGCGCCGCCGACGATCCCGGCCGTCTCCCGGGCGCCGCCCAGCACGGCCGCGGGCGGCGCGAGGGGAGCGCGGTCCGGGGTGGTCGGGTCGGGGGCGCGGCGCGGTGCCAGCCGGTCCCCGGGGATGCGGGCGAAGCGGATCTCGTCGCGCGCGTCGGCGGTCCCGGCCTCGTACAGCAGGCCCACCGTGTCCTCGTCGGCCGGGGCCATGTCGGAGTAGCCGGACCAGTCCGTGGTGACGGCGGTGGCCCGGTCGGGGGTGTCCCAGGTGCGGCCGCCGTCGTAGGAGGAGCGGATCGTCATCGTGCGGCGGCGGTCCGGGTCGGCCGGGCAGGACAGCAGCAGACGCCCGCCGAAGTCCAGGCCGGCGCACTGGACCTGGGGCGCGGGGAGGTCAGGGAGGGTCCGGAAGGGGGCGGTGAAGCTGTCGCCGCCGTCGCGGCTGACGGCCTGGGTGCGGTGACCGAGGTCGGTGCCGTCCTGTTCGCGGCCGCTGACGAGGACCGAGCCGTCGGCGCGCTCGGCGACCGTGACCTCGGACGGTTTCTGCCGGAAGGTGCCGTCGGCCGCGACCGGCCAGGAGTCGGTGGCGCCCACCCGCCAGTGCTCGCCGCCGTCGTCGCTCACCGCCAGCGCCGCGTGGTTGGCGCTGACCCGGCCGCCGTCCCACGTCTCGGAGTTGACCCCGAACACCAGCCGCCCGGCGTGCGGACCGCGGCTGAGCTGGATGCCGTGCACGGGACCGGTGGCGTACCAGGAGCTTCGCCCCGGGGGCAGGATCTCGGCGCTCAGATCGCGGGGCGCGGACCAGGTGCGGCCGTCGTCGTCGCTGTGACGGAGGTGCGGGGTGCGGTCGCAGGGCATCCGGCAGTTCCCGCTGTCGTCACGGCCCGTGTTGTACGTCTCCGCCAGCAGGATGCGGCCCGTCCCGCGGTCCACCACCGGGGCCGGGTTGCCGTGGGTGTCGCCCGCTCCCTCGTCGACCACCTGGAGGGGGCCCCAGGTGCGGCCGCCGTCGGTGGACCGCTTCAGGACGATGTCGATGTCGGTGGCGTCCCCGCAGTTGAGGACCCGTCCCTCGGCGAACGCGAGAAGGGTGCCCGCGGTGGTCCGGACGATCGCCGGGATGCGGAAGCAGGCGTATCCGGGGTCCCGGTCCGCCTTGAAGAGGATCTGCTGCTCGAACTCCGCCGCGGCGGAACGGGGTTGGGCGTGTGCGGGGCCCGGCAGGGCGAGGAGGGCGAGCAGGGCGCCGGCGGCGGGAAGGGCGGTCAGGGGGGATCTCAGACGTGCGCGGCTCGACGGCACGGGCGCCCTTTCAGTGGTGTCCGTACATCCGGGTCAGTCGTCCGAACATCCGGAAATGTGACGTTCCGATCACGGAGGGTAGTTGTGCACCCCGCGCCCCACAAGAACCCCGCGCGTGTCCGTCACGGATGGAGTACGACCTTGCCCAGGTTGCGCCGCGACTCGATCGCCTCGTGCGCCTTCGCCGCGTCCTCCAGGGCGAACTGCCCGTGCACGGCGGGCCGAAGGGCGCCGGCCAGGAACAGACGCCACAGCTCCTGCCGCCACCGCTCGTACAACTCCGGCCGCTCCCGGGCGATCCGCGCCATCTGGAAGCCCGTCACGGACTTGGCGCCGACGAGGAGGTCGTACGCCCGGATCGTCCCGCCGCCCGAGCTGTACGCCACCAGCCGCCCGCCCGGGACCAGGGCGGCCAGTGCCGGGGTGAGCAGCTCGCCGCCTACCGCGTCGAGCACGTAGTCGACGGGATCCCCCCAACAGGCGTCCCCGTAGAGGGCGGTGGCGTCGGCGCCGAGCGAGCGCACGAAGTCCGTCTTGGCCGGGTCGGAGACCGCCCCTACCACCCGGGAGGCGCCCCGGATGCGGGCGAGCTGCACGGCGAGGTGGCCGACCCCGCTCGCCGCCGCGGTGATCAGTGCCGTCTCTCCCGGCTCGGGGCGCGCCGCCTCCAGGGCGCCCAGCGCGACCAGCCCGCTCCGCACCAGGGTGACCGCGTCGACCGCCGAGGCGCCGTCGGGGACCGGGGAGGCCATCGCCTCGTGGAGCGGCGCGAAGTCGGCGTAGCCGTGGCCGAAGCACAACCCCGTCACCCGCTCGCCGGGACGGAAGCGGGTGACCCCCGCGCCCACGGACACCACCTCGCCGGCGAGCTCGCCGCCGAGCGGCACCGGCTCCGCGGCCTCGGTCACCTTGCGCACCACGGGAAGCGTCACCCCGACCGCCTCGCAGCGCACGAGGAGTTCGCCCGGACCCGGCTCGGGGACCGGCACCTCCTCCAGGAACAGCGGTCCACCCGTGGACTCGTAACGGACGCGACGCATCGACCGGCCTCCCGTGGATTCATTGGGGTTCCCAACGATAATCGCTCGGTCGTTGGGAAGTCCAACGAACAGTGGCTAGGCTGACCGCATGGCCGAAGCACCCCTGCCCGCGATCCGCTCCCTCCCCAGTTGGCTCCTCGGCCGTGCCGCCGCCCGGGGACGGTCCCTGGTGGCCGCGGCGCTGGCCGCCGAGGGCATGAGGATGTGGCACCACGTGGTGCTCTCCGCCGTCCGCGACCTCGCCCCCGTCGCCCAGGCCGACCTCGGCCGAGCGGTGGGCCTCGACCCCAAGGACCTGGTCGGCATCCTCAACGACCTCCAGTCCGCCGGACTCGTCCTGCGCGCCCCCGACCCCGCGGACCGCCGCAAGAACGCGGTGTCCCTCACGGACGAGGGCTCACGACTGCTGAAGCGCTGCGAGAAGGTCGCCCGCCGGGCCAACGACGACCTGCTCGCCCCCCTGACCCCGGCCGAACGCGCCCAGTTCACGGACCTGTTGATCCGGATCTCCGGCACGGAGGGCTGATGGCGGATAACGTTCCGTCATGACCGGACCCCTCGCGCTCGATCCCGCACGCAGCGCCCTCGTACTCGTCGATCTGATGGACCGGATCGTCGCGCTGCCCCTGGAACCCCGCAAAGGCACCGAAGTCCTCGGCGCCGCCCAGGAGTTGGCGAACGCCTTCCGCGCGGCCGGCGCGCCCGTGGTCCTCGTGCGCGTCGAACGGCCCGGCGTCGCCGACCAGCCGCCCGGCAGCGGGCTGACCGCCGGCCTCGCCCGCCGGGGCGACATCGAGATCGTGAAGCGGACCATCGGCGCCTTCCAGGGCACGGACCTCGACGCACGGCTGCGGCAACTCGGCGTCACCACGCTGGTGTTCGGCGGCATCGCCACCAACCTCGGCGTCGAGTCCACCGCCCGCGCCGCCCTCGACCTCGGCTACGACCTCGTCTTCGTGGAGGACACCATGGCGGCCTTCACCGCCGCCGAGCACGACGCCTCGACCCGGCTCGACTTCCCGCGGCTCGGCACGGTGGTGACGGCTGATCAGGTGCGGTTCGTGGCGGGGTGATCGCTCGGGTGCCGGGAGCGTTCCCTTTCGGTGCTCCCGGTCTTCTTGGTGCTCCCGGTCTGCCTGGTGTTCCCGGTGCTCCCGGCGTTCCTGCTGTTCCCGGTTCGCGAGGCGGACCGCGAGTCACCGCTCGGCGGACGGTCGGGGACGGGAAGCCGGTCAGTTCTGTGCTGCCGTCGCCTCCAGCGCGAGCCGGTGTTCTCCCGCGTACACGTTCATGGAGGGGCCGCGGAGGAAGCCGATGAGGGTGAGGCCGGTTTCGGTGGCGAGGTCGACGGCGAGGGAGGAGGGTGCGGAGACGGCGGCGAGGACGGGGATGCCGGCCATGACGGCCTTCTGGGCGAGTTCGAAGGAGGCGCGGCCGGAGACGAGGAGGATCGTGCGGCTGAGGGGGAGGTGGCCGTGTTGGAGGGCGCGGCCGATGAGTTTGTCGACGGCGTTGTGGCGGCCGACGTCTTCACGTATGTCGAGGAGGTCGCCGGTGGGCGTGAAGAGGGCGGCGGCGTGCAGGCCCCCGGTCCGGTCGAAGACCCGTTGGGCTGCGCGGAGCCGGTCGGGGAGGCTCGTGAGCAGGTCGGGATGGACCTGGACCGGGGGAGTGTGGGTGAGGGGGTGGTGGGTGGTGGTGCGGACGGCGTCGAGGCTGGCTTTGCCGCACAGGCCGCAGGAGGAGGTGGTGTAGACGTTGCGTTCGAGGGTGATGTCGGGGACGGGGAGGTCGGGGCGGGTGGTGACGTCGACGACGTTGTAGGTGTTGGTGCCGTCGGCGGTGGCGCCGGCGCAGTAGACGATGTTGCGCAGGTCGTCCTGGTGGGCGAGGACGCCTTCGCTGACGAGGAAGCCGACGGCGAGGGCGAAGTCGTCGCCGGGGGTGCGCATGGTGATGGCGAGGGGTTTGCCGTTGAGGCGGATCTCCAGTGGTTCCTCGGTGACGAGGGTGTCGGGGCGGGAGGAGATGGCCCCGTCGCGGATGCGGATCACCTTGCGTCGTTCCGTGACTCGTCCCATGTGTGTCTCAGTCCCGGTTCTGTACGAGCTGGTAGCCGAAACGGCCCTTGCTGCAGAGGCTGCCGTGCGCCCCCGACCCGTCGGACGGGGCGGTGACCTTCACGATCTCATTGTCCTGCACGTGGAGCGTGAGCCCGCAGCCCGCTCCGCACCGCGTGCACACGGTGTCGGTACGGGTCTGCGCCCCCTCGTCCCACGTACCCGCCGCCCGCATGTCGAACTCCGACCTGAACGACAGGGCCCCCGTCGGGCACACGTCGACGCAGTCCCCGCAGTACACACAGGCCGAAGCGGTCAGCGGCCCGTCGTGCTCCACGGCGATCCGGGCACCGAGCCCGCGGCCGGACACGGCGACGGCGAAGGTGCCGCGCCCCTCGTCACCGCAGACGTCCACACACCGGCGGCACAGCACGCACTTGCCGAGGTCGCGCACGTACAGGTCGTCGTCGACCCTCGGCGGCTCCTCGACCCGGGCCGCGTCCGGGCCGAAGCGGTCCGGTCTCGCGCCGTACTCCTCGATCCACTCCGCCGCCCGCGGGGTCGTCGACAGGTCGGCCGAGGAGGCGAGCAGTTCCAGCACGATCCTGCGGCTGTGCCGGACCCGCTCGCTGCCGGTCCTGACCTCCAGGCCGGGCTCGGCCCGGCGGGCGCAGGCCGGGACCAGTGCCGGGGCCCCCGCCACCTCGACGACACAGAGCCGGCAGGTCCCGCGCGGGGGGAGCGCGCCGCCCGCGCACAGCGCCGGGACGTCCTTCCCGGCCGCCATACAGGCGTCCAGGACCGTCGAACCCTCCGGTGCCCGCACGGGCTCACCGTCGAGGGTGAACTCCACCACGCGGCGCGGGATCCCCAGCGGTACGGCGGTCATCCGTACGCCCCCAGACGGTCGACGGCCGACTCCACGGCGTTCCACGCGCCCCGCCCGAGACCGCACACCGAGGCGTCCCGCATCGCGCGGCCGAGTTCGCGGAGCAGGGCGATGTCGTCCGCCGCGGCCGCGGCCGCGCCCCCGCGCCCGACGATCCGGCGCAGCGCTTCCTCCTGGCGCACGGTCCCGACCCGGCACGGCACGCAGCCCCCGCACGACTCGTCCCGGAAGAACTCGGCCACGCGGAGCAGGAGCCGCGGAAGGGGCACCGTGTCGTCGAAGGCCAGGACGACCCCCGAGCCGGCCCCGCCTCCGCCGGTGCGAGGCACGTCCAGTTCGTCCGGCCGTACGAAACCGCCGGTGACCCCGCCGAGCAGCACCGCGCGCAGGTTCTCGCGGGCCCCGGCCGCCGTCAGCAGCGCGCCCGGCGTGGTGCCGGACGGCAGCTCGTAGAGGCCGGGCCGGTCCACGGATCCCGACACGCAGAACAGCTTTCGCCCGCCGCCCGATGCGCCGGTGCCGGTGTCGGCCGGGGCGCCCGCGGACAGGACGGGGAGCACGCCGAGCAGGGTCTCGACGTCCTGCACCAGCGTCGGCCCGCCGAACAGGCCCCGGTCCGCCGCGAGGGACGGCTGGAAGCGCGGTTCGCCCCGACGGCCCTCGACGGAGTGGAACAGGGCGGTCTCCTCGCCGCACAGGTACGCGCCCGCGCCGCGCCGGATCTCGATGTCGAAGGCGTGGCCCCGGCCCAGGACGTCGTCACCGAGCAGCCCGCGGGCCCGCGCCCGGTCGACGGCGTACCGCATCCGGTCGGCCGCCCGCGGACTGTCGCCGCGCAGACACAGGTAACCGCGCCGGGCGCCGATCGCGAACCCGGCGATCGTCATCGCCTCGACCAGCGCGAAGGGGTCGCCCTCCAAGAGCACGCGGTCCGCGAAGGCGCCCGGCCCGGACGCGCCCGCGTCACAGACCAGGTGGTGCGGGTGGTCGGGCCGGGACGCCACGGCCTGCCAGTCACGGCCGGCGGGGAAGGCGGCGCCACCGCGCCCGACCAGGCCGGAGTCGACGACCTCGCGGACGACTCCGGCGGGACCGAGCGCGAAGGCCCGGCGCAGGGCGGCACCACCGCCGTGGGCGCGGTAGTCGTCCAGGGACGACGGGTCCACGACGCCGACCCGCCTCAGGAGCACCAGTCCGTCCTGACCCGCCTGCGGTACGGCCGTCGCCGCCGGCGGTTCCTCGGGCGCGGAGCCCGGGGCGTTCGCGGCGCGGACGGTTTCTTCGACGCTCGCCGGTGCCGCGACCGCCGTACGCACCGGATCGCCCGCCTTGGTCACGAGTGCGGCCGGAGCGCGTTCGCACAGGCCGAGACACGGGCTGCGCTCCAAGTGGACGTCGTCGCCCAGCCGTTGCCCGACACCGGCGCACAGGGCGTCGGCCCCGGCGGTCGCGCAGGCGAGGTCCGTGCAGACTCGGAGCACGGTGGCGGGGCGGGGCCGGACCGAGAACGCGGGGTAGGAGGTGGCGACGCCGTACGCCTCCGCCGGTGGGACGGCCAGCCGGCGGCACAGGTAGGAGAGGGCGCCGTCGCTGATCCAGCCGACACGGTCGTTGATCGCGTGCAGGCCGGGCAGCAGCAGGTGGCGGCGGGCCGTCGGCCGCGAGGCGCGCCTGAGATCCGCCGCGGAACGGTCGGCGCCCTCCCCGTACGACTCCGGAGGGCCCAACAGGGTGTCCACGGCGGCTCGTTCGTCGTCCGTCGGCTCGTCGGCGCCGAAGTGCAGGTCCACCTCGCCGTCTCACCTCCTTCCGAACGGACTGGTCGGCTGTACCGGGTGGCTGGACTGGCAGTCGGGCGGACCCGGCCGGGAACGACGGGTCGGGCGGACCGGCTCGGCGGATGGGTGGAGCGGGACCGGCTCGGCGGGTGGGTGGTGCCGACCCGGGCCGGCGGATGGGTGGGGTGGACCCTGGCGGGCCGTTCGGGTCAGCAATGGATGATCGTCGCGATCGGGAGCTTCTCGACCCGGACCGCCGCGCGCCCGGCGTCCGACTCGTCGGGAAGCGGCGGGGTCATGAAGGCGAGCCCGGGTCTGAGGGAGCTGTCGATCCGCACGGCCGCGACGACCGAGACACGCCGTGAGGACACCTGCACCTCCTCACCCGGCACGACGTCGTGGCGTTCGGCGTCCTCCGGGGACAGCTCGATGCCCCGTGGCCCGCCGTCCCCGTGCGAGGTCGGGTGCCGCCCGCTGCCCAGCCGGATCGGGTACAGCTCGTCGACGGGGTCGGCCGGCGGATCGTGCTGCACGATCCCGAACGCCGCCCGTCTGCCCCGCCGCGCCGGGTCCTTCTCCCACAACCTGCCGTGCAGGAAACCGGGTTGGGGGCGACTGGTGTCCGGGCAGGGCCACTGGATCCCCGGCTCCTCGTGCAGGCGGGCGTACGTCATCCCGGAGTGGTCCGGCGACAACGACCTGACCTCGTCCCACACGGCCTCCGCGTCGTCGTACCGCCACTCGTGGCCGAGTCCCGCCGCCAGGTCGCGGAGGATGTCGATGTGCTCGCGTGCCTCACCGGGCGGCGTCAGGGCCGGCCGGACCCGCCGGACCCGCCGCTCCCCGTCGGTGGTCGTGCCGTCGGTCTCCGTCCAGGCGGCGGTCGCGGGGAGGACGACGTCGGCCGACTCGGCGGTCCGGGTGAGGAACGCGTCCTGGACGACGAGGAAGTCGAGGCGGTGCAGGGGTGGTACGGGCCGCTCGCCGGGAGCCCGCACCGCCGTGCCCTCCGCCTGCGACCGGGCCGGGTCCTGGCCGACGCAGTGAAGCGCGGTGAGCGTGCCCTCCGCCGTCGCCGCGCACATCCCGGGCAGGTCCAGCCCGTAGTGCGGCTCGACGGCGACACCCCAGGCCGCCCCGAACATCCGGCGCGCGTGGGGGTCCAGGACGTCCCGGAACCCGGGCAGCCGGTGGGGGAGCAGCCCCATGTCGACCGCGCCCTGGACGTTGTCCCGGCCGGTCAGGGGCAGCAACCCGCAGCCGTACCGGCCCACTTGGCCGGTCAGCAGGGAGAGGTTGACGAGTGCGCGGACGGCCGCGGTGCCGTCGCGGTGCCCGGTGACACCCGGACCCCAGCAGATCTGCGCGCGATCGGCTCGCGCGAGGGCGTGCGCCAACTCCCCGACGGCGGCGGCCGGTACGCCCGTCACCCGCTCCGCGAGCGCGAGCGTCCAGGGCTCGACCAGCGCCCTGTAGTCCTCGAAGCCGGAGGTGGCCCGCTCGATGAACGTGCCGTTGGCCAGGCCCGTCCGGATGATCTCGCGGCCGATCGCGTGAGCGAGGGGGATGTCGGTGCCGACGTCGAGGCCGAGCCAGCTCTGCGCCCACGCGGCGGTCGCGGTGCGGCGCGGGTCGACGACGTACAGGCGGGCGCCGGACCGGAGGCCCTTCAGGACGTGCCGGAAGAACGCCGGGTGCGTCGAGCGGGCGTCGGAACCCCACACCACGATGACGTCGGTGTGCTCGACCTCCTCGTACGACGAGGTCCCGCCCGCTGAGCCGAAGACCGCGGCGAGTCCCGCGACGCTCGGGGTGTGCCGGGCCCGCTCCAGCGAGTCGATGCTGTGGGTGCCCATGACGACCCGCGCGAACTTCTGCGCCAGGTAGTGCGTCTCGTTGGTCAGCCGGGTGGAGGAGAGCATGCCGTAGGAGCCGCGGTTGCGCTCCAGGCCGTGGGTTGCGTGGTCCAGCGCCTGCGCCCAACCCACCTGCCGCAGGGGCTCGTCGCGGGAGTCCCGGATCATCGGGTGGGTGAGCCGGGGGCGGGCGTCGGGCTCGTCCTGACGGCTCATGGCGGCTCCTCGTTCGATGTCGACGAAATATTGTCTACAGTATGGTCAGGCGGCGGGCAAGGGTCTGCAAGGGTCTGCAAGGGACCGGAGCGGAGGTGCGGCGCACGGGCGCCTATGGCGAGCCGTGCCCCGACGGGCCCTGGAAACCGGTCGGTTCGACCGTTCGTCGCGTCCGGGATACCGCTCATCGCATACGGTCGACGCGCCGCCTTTTCAACTAACCTGATTGTTCCTACCGTTCGGGATCATGAGTCCCCCTGTCGCACCCCCGGGCTGGAGCCGCTGGCTCGTCCCCCCGGCCGCTCTCTCGGTCCATCTCTCCATCGGACAGGCGTATGCCTGGTCCGTGTTCAAGCCGCCGCTCGAGTCCGCACTCGGCCTCAGCGGCACCCAGAGCGCCCTGCCCTTCCAGCTCGGCATCGTGATGCTCGGCCTGTCCGCCGCGTTCGGCGGCACGCTGGTGGAGCGCAACGGGCCGCGCTGGGCGATGACGGTCGCGCTGATCTGCTTCTCGTCCGGCTTCCTGCTGTCCGCGCTGGGGGCGGCCACCGAGCAGTACTGGCTGATCGTCCTCGGCTACGGCTTCGTCGGCGGCATCGGCCTGGGCATCGGGTACATCTCGCCGGTGTCCACCCTGATCAAGTGGTTCCCCGACCGGCCCGGCATGGCCACCGGCATCGCCATCATGGGCTTCGGCGGCGGCGCGCTCATCGCCTCGCCCTGGTCGGCCCAAATGCTGGAGTCCTTCGGGTCCGACAGCTCCGGGATCGCCCTCGCGTTCCTCGTGCACGGGCTGTCGTACGCGGTCTTCATGCTCCTCGGCGTCCTGCTGGTGCGCGTGCCGCGCAGCGAGAAGCCGGTCGAGAGCGCGCCCAGCGCCTTCGACGGCCCGCAGGTCTCCGCGCGCAACGCGGTGCGCACGCCCCAGTTCTGGTGCCTGTGGATCGTGCTCTGCATGAACGTCACCGCGGGCATCGGCATCCTGGAGAAGGCCGCCCCGATGATCACCGACTTCTTCAAGGGCACCTCGACCCCGGTCTCGGTGTCGGCCGCGGCCGGTTTCGTCGCGCTGCTGTCGGCGGCCAACATGGCCGGCCGCATCGGCTGGTCCTCGACGTCCGACCTGATCGGACGCAAGAACATCTACCGCGTCTACCTGGGCGTCGGCGCGGCGATGTACGGCCTGATCGCCCTTTTCGGCGACTCCTCGAAGCCGCTGTTCATCCTGTGCGCGCTGGTGATCCTGTCGTTCTACGGCGGCGGTTTCGCCACGATCCCCGCCTATCTGAAGGACCTCTTCGGGACCTACCAGGTCGGCGCCATCCACGGCCGCCTGCTGACTGCCTGGTCCACGGCCGGGGTCCTCGGACCGCTGATCGTGAACTGGATCGCCGACCGCCAGGAGGACGCGGGCAAGAGCGGCTCCGCCCTCTACGGGACGTCGTTCGTGATCATGATCGGGCTGCTCGTCGTCGGCTTCGTCGCCAACGAGCTGGTCCGCCCCGTCAGTGCCCGTCACCACATTCCCGCACCGAGGGAGGCCGCCGATGTCACAGCCCGACAGCAGTCAGAGTCCGCCTGACCGGCGCCCGCTGATCGCCCTGGCCTGGGTGTGGGTGGGGGCACCGCTCGCCTACGGGCTCTACGAGCTCGTGCAGAAGGCCACGCAGTTGTTCACCAAGTAGGTGTTCGGCAGGTGTTCGGGCGTCCGAGAGGGTGAGGGAAGCCGACAACTCGGGCGCCCGTTTCCTGTGGCCTTACGTGCCCTCGTACCCGTGAGTCACTGATCAGACTGGTGGATCCCGCTACCCAAGGCAACGAGGGGGACCCTCCATGAACGGCTCGCGGATCGCCGCAGTCGGCCACTACCAGCCCGCGAAGGTACTCACCAACGAGGAACTGGCGGGTCTGGTCGACACCAGCGACGAGTGGATCAGGTCCCGGGTCGGCATCCGGACCCGCCACATCGCCGGTCCCGACGAGCCGGTCGACGAGCTCGCCTCGCACGCCGCCGCCAAGGCGCTGGCCTCGGCCGGGCTCACCCCCGCCGACATCGACCTCGTCCTGGTCGCCACCTCGACCGCCGTCGACCGCTCCCCGAACATGGCCGCACGGGTCGCGGCCCGGCTGGGCATCCCCTCGCCCGCCGCGATGGACGTCAACGTGGTGTGCGCCGGCTTCACGCACGCGCTCGCCACCGCCGACCACACCGTGCGGGCCGGGGCGGCGACCCGGGCGCTGGTGATCGGCTCCGACAAGATGTCCGCGGTCACCGACTGGACCGACCGCACCACCTGTGTGCTCGTCGGGGACGGGGCCGGTGCGGCGGTCGTCGAGGGGTCCGACGTGCCCGGCATCTCGCCGGTGTTGTGGGGGTCGGTGCCGGAGATGGGGCACGCCGTGCGGATCGAGGGCGAGCCGGCGCGGTTCGCCCAGGAGGGGCAGAGCGTCTACCGCTGGGCGACCACGAAGCTCCCGGCGCTGGCCCGGCAGGCCTGCGAACGCGCGGGGCTCACGCCCGCCGACCTCGCCGCGGTCGTGCTGCACCAGGCGAACCTGCGGATCATCGAGCCGCTCGCGGAGAAGATCGGCGCGGTCAACGCCGTCGTGGCCCGCGATGTCACGGAGTCCGGGAACACGTCGGCGGCCAGCATTCCGCTCGCGTTCTCCAAGCTGGTCGAACAGGGTGCGATCTCGACGGGGGACCCGGTGCTGCTCTTCGGCTTCGGCGGGAACCTGTCGTACGCCGGGCAGGTCGTCCGCTGCCCGTGACGCCCGTGACGCCCGTGACGTCCCTGACGTGGCTGCGACGCCCTTTCGTTTATGGGGCGCGCGCGATGTGACGAGGTCGACGCGCGGTTTACCTGGCCCCTGTGCGCCGTAGACTGTAGACAAAAGGCAACGAGTCAGGGGTGTCCGGGGGTGTCCGCCGCCGAGGAGGGGGACCGGGATGTTGTCTACAGGTCTGCCGCAGGGGTCCGTGCCGAAGCTGGAGCGTCCGGGTCCGCTGCGTGACCGTGTGTACGAGGCGTTGCTGGAGCTCATCACGACGCGTGCGCTGCAGCCGGGTCAGCATCTGGTGGAGAGTGAGCTGGCGGGTCATCTGGGGGTGTCGCGGCAGCCGGTGCGGGAGGCTCTGCAGCGGTTGAACACCGAGGGGTGGGTGGATCTGCGTCCGGCGCAGGGTGCGTTCGTGCACGAGCCGACGGACGAGGAGGCCGATCAGCTTCTGACGGTGCGCACACTGTTGGAGGCCGAGGCGGCCCGGCTCGCCGCGGCGAACGCGGGCAGCGCCGGCATCGCCGCTCTGGAAGGGCTGTGCGCGGAGGGGGAGAAGGCCGTCGACAACGACGACGTCGACAGCGCGGTAGCTCTGAACGCCCGCTTCCACGCGAAGATCATGGAGCTGGCGGGCAACACCGTCCTCGCGGAGCTGGCGGGGCAGGTCGACCGCAGGGTGCGCTGGTACTACACCCCGATCGCCCGGCAGCGCGGCCGCCAGTCCTGGATCGAGCACCGCGCCCTGATCGCCGCGATCGCCGACCGCGACCAGGGGCGGGCCACGGAACTGATGCGCGAGCACACCGAGCACACACGGACGTCGTATCACGCGCGGCAGCGGGGGTAGGCGGGGCGGTCGTTCGGGGGTGTGGGCCGGGGAGGGCCGGCCGGGTGCCGCGCTCTGATCGCTGCGATTGCCGACCGCGACCAGGGGCGGGCCACGGAACTGATGCGCGAGCACACCGAGCACACACGGACGTCGTATCACGCGCGGCAGCGGGGGTAGGCGGGG
>NZ_JBVJPC010000004.1:789149-812129 GCF_055582845.1 Streptomyces sp. NPDC107471
GGGCGGTCGTTCGGGGGTGTGGGCCGGGGAGGGCCGGCCGAATGCCGGGTCCTGGTCGCGGTCGGCGTCCGGCCGGGTCCGTCGTGGGCAGCCGAGCTGATGTGCGGGTCTGCCGAGCATGTCCGGGGTGTGGGCCCACGGCCGAGCGGTGGTTCCGGCCGTAGGGGGCGGTCGAGGGCACGGTGTGGGGTGGCACGCACTCGTGGGGGAGCCCGCCCGTCATCGTGATCGACGGTCCCGGGCCAGGCGCGGCCGCCGAGCTGAGGCGGGAACGCGGTCACCTCAGCGGAACGCCTCCACGTGGTCCCGGGCCCACGCGCCGAAGGTACGCGGTGGGCGGCCCGTGACCTGCTCCACCGTCGGCCGCACCACCGACTCGTCGAGCGTGCCGTCCGCGAAGAAACTGAAGAAGGCGTCCACGTACGGCTTCGGCATGCCGCTCGCCTCCATCTCGGCGCGTGCCTCCTCGTGCCCAAGGCCCACGGCGCGCAGGTCACGGCCGAGGGCCTCGCCGAGGATCCGGACCCGGTCGGCGGGCAACAGCGCCTCGGGGCCGGTGACTTCGAGCACGCGACCCGCGAACCGGTCGGACAGCAGCGCACGCAGGGCCACCCGCGCGATGTCGTACGGGTCGATGTCGGTGGTCCTGACGTCCGGGAACGGCACCCGGACCGTGTCCCCCTTCCGCACCTGGTCCGCGAGCCGGAACGCGTTGGTCATGAAGCTCGTCGGGCGGACGAACGTCCAGTCGAGACCCGAGTCCCGCACCGCGTCCTCCGCGGCGAGCAGATAACCGGCGACCGCGTTGTCCCGGTCACCCGTGGCCGCCGACAGGCCGGACAGCAGCACCACGCGACGCACACCGGCGGCCCGCGCGTCGGCCAAAATCCGCCCCTGCCCGCCGTAACCGGGCATCAGGAACAACCCCCGCACGCCGTCGAGTGCGTCCCGCACGGTCTCGGGCCGGTTCAGATCGCCCGCCACGGCCTCCGCCCCCGGCGGCAACCCCTCGCTGCGACCGGACCGGCTCACCGCCCGCACCCGCTCGCCGGACGCGGCCAGCGCCCGCACGAGTTCGGCCCCCACGTTCCCCGTCGCACCCGTCACCACAAACATGTGCTCCCCTCCGTCGCGCCCATCCTGCGGGGACGGCCGCCGGGACACCAGAGGGCGGCACGTCTTTGTCCTGTCAGTGGAAGAAGTCGGCAGCAATCTGTGCACAGCTTCTTCCCAGGTTCGGCAGCCACTGCTACGTTCCCCTCGAAAGCCCGGCAACTGGTGGCCGAATGAGGCGGGGAGGGGCTCGTGAGACGCATGACGGCACGACCCGCGAACGCGCATCAGGCCCGACTGCTCAAGCTGTTGCGCGACGGAGGACCCAACTCCCGTGCGCAACTGGGCGATCAGGTCGACCTGTCACGGTCCAAGCTGGCCGTGGAGGTGGACCGGCTGCTGGAGACGGGCCTGATCGTGGCCGACGGACTCGCCGCCTCCCGCGGCGGGCGCCGCTCCCACAACATCCGGCTCGCCCCCAACCTGCGTTTCCTCGGCGTGGACATCGGCGCGACCTCGATCGACGTCGCCGTCACCAACGCCGAACTGGAGATCCTCGGTCATCTCAACCAGCCCATGGACGTCCGCGAGGGCCCGGTCGCGGTGTTCGAGCAAGTCCTTTCCATGGCTGCGAAGTTGAGGGCCTCCGGGCTCGCGGAGGGATTCGACGGCGCCGGCATCGGCGTCCCGGGACCGGTCCGCTTCCCCGAGGGCGTACCGGTGGCTCCACCGATCATGCCGGGCTGGGACGGCTTCCCCGTGCGGGAGGCGCTCAGCCAGGAACTCGGCTGCCCGGTCATGGTCGACAACGACGTGAACCTGATGGCGATGGGGGAGATGCACGCGGGCGTGGCACGCTCCGTGGGCGACTTCCTCTGCGTCAAGATCGGCACCGGCATCGGCTGCGGCATCGTCGCCGGCGGTGACGTGCACCGCGGGGTGACGGGCAGCGCGGGCGACATCGGGCACATCCAGGCCGTGCCCGACGGCCGCCCGTGCGCCTGCGGCAACCGGGGCTGTCTGGAAGCCCACTTCAGCGGGGCGGCCCTCGCCCGGGACGCCGTCGAGGCGGTCGAGCAGGGGCGCTCCGAGGAACTCGCCGCGCGGCTGGCGACACACGGGCAACTGACCGCCGTCGACGTGGCCGCCGCGGCGGCCGCCGGTGACGCCACCGCGCTCGACCTCATCCGTGAGGGCGGCAACCGGACCGGTCAGGTCATCGCCGGACTGGTCTCCTTCTTCAACCCGGGCCTGGTGGTGATCGGCGGCGGGGTGACCGGCCTCGGCCACACCCTGCTCGCCGCGATCCGCACCCAGGTCTACCGCCAGTCGCTGCCTCTGGCGACCGGCAACCTGCCCATCGTGCTGGGGGAGTTGGGCCCCACCGCCGGAGTCATCGGCGCGGCCCGGCTCATCAGCGACCACCTGTTCTCACCCGCGTAGGCACCCGCCTCCCACGGCTCGTCCGCACAGCGCTCTGCTCCGCCCTGCCCTGAAACCGGCCGCACGCCCGCCAAGGGGACCTCATGGCACCAGAACCACCGCTGCTCAGCATGTCCGGCATCACCAAGTCGTTCCCCGGCGTCCGGGCCCTCGACGGCGTCGACCTCGACGTCCAGGCCGGCGAAGTGCACTGTCTGCTCGGCCAGAACGGGGCCGGCAAGTCCACCCTGATCAAGGTGCTGGCCGGCGCCCACCAGCCCGACACGGGCCGGCTGCGCTGGCGCGGCGAGGAGGTCGCCCTCCGCTCGCCGATCGCCGCCATGCGCCTCGGCATCGCCACCATCTACCAGGAACTCGACCTGGTGGAGCACCTGTCGGTGGCCGAGAACGTCCACCTCGGCCATGAACCCACCGCTGCCGACTTCGTCGTACGGGGCAAGGCGGCCCGCCGGTCGACGGCCGCACTGCTGCGGCGGCTCGGGCACCCGGAGATCGATCCGGCGCGCCTGGTGGGGGAGTTGTCGGCGGCGCAGCAGCAGATCGTGTCCATGGCGCGGGCCCTCTCCCACGACGTACGGCTCATCGTGATGGACGAGCCGTCCGCCGCCCTCGACCCCGACGAGGTCGACAACCTGTTCCGGATCGTCGGCGACCTGACCGCCGAGGACGTCGCCGTCGTCTACATCTCCCACCGCCTGGAGGAGATCCGGCGCATCGGCGACCGGGTCACGGTCCTCAAGGACGGCCGTGCCGTCGCGGTCGGACTGCCCGCCAAGTCGACCCCGACGCGCGAGGTCGTGGCGCTGATGACGGGCCGCAACGTCGAGTACGTCTTCCCGGAGCGGCCGCCGGCCGACGCGAGGAACGCGGGCACACCGCTGCTGGAGGTCCAGGGGCTCACCCGGCAGGGCGAGTTCGAGCCCCTCGACCTGGCGGTCCACCCCGGGGAGATCGTCGGCCTCGCCGGACTCGTCGGCTCGGGACGCTCCGAGATCCTGGAGACGATCTACGGCGCCCGCAAGCCCACCGCCGGACAGGTCAGCGTGGACGGACGGGCTTTGCGGCCCGGCAGCGTCCGCGCCGCCGTCCGCGCCGGGATCGGCCTGGCCCCCGAGGAGCGCAAGGCGCAGGCCCTGCTGATGCTGGAGTCGGTCACCCGCAACGTGTCCGTCTCCTCCATGTCCCGCTTCTCGCGGGCCGGTTGGATCGACCGGGGCGCCGAACTGGGCGCCGCCCGGGCGGCGACCCGTGAACTGTCGCTGCGGCCCGACAACCCCTCGGTGCCGATCCGCACCCTGTCCGGCGGCAACCAGCAGAAGGCCGTCCTGGCCCGCTGGCTGCTGCGCGGCTGCCGGGTCCTGCTGCTCGACGAACCCACCCGGGGCGTCGACGTCGGCGCCCGCGCCGAGCTGTACGCGGTCGTCCGGCGCCTCGCCGACGAAGGGCTGGCCGTGCTGCTGGTCTCCAGCGAGGTCCCCGAGGTGCTCGGCCTCGCCGACCGTGTCCTGGTGCTCCGCGAGGGCCGTGTCGTGCACCGGGCGCCCGCCCGTGAGCTCGACGAACACCGTGTACTCGACCTCGTCATGGAAGGAAGCCCGGCGTCATGACGCAGCATGTGTCCCCGCCCCGGGGAAGCGCCGACAAAGTGCCTTCGGCGGGCGAACCGGCCGCCTGGCGAGGGGTGTTCGCCCGCGCCGACGTGCGCACCCTCTCCCTCCTCGGCGTGCTCGCCGTCCTGGTCCTCATCGGCGGCATCACCAAGCCCGACGAGTTCCTCGACACCCGCAACCTCCAACTCGTCCTGACCCAGGCCTCGGTGATCGGTGTCGTCACCGTCGGCATGACCTTCGTCATCACCTCCGGCGGCATCGACCTGTCCGTCGGCGCGATCGTCGCCCTCGCCTCGGTGTGGGCCACCACCGTCGCCACCCAGGAGTACGGCTTCGCGGGCATCCTCTTCACCGCGGTGCTCGTCGGCGTCGGCTGCGGCCTTGTCAACGGGCTGCTCGTCGCGTACGGCGCCATGGTCCCCTTCATCGCCACCCTCGCCATGCTCGCCTCGGCCCGCGGACTCGCCCTCCAGATCACCGACGGCAGGACGCAGATCGTCACCGTGCCCTCCGTCCTCGACCTGGGGGAGCGCGACGCCTACGTCCTCGGGATCCCGCCGCTCGTCATGGTCTTCGCGGTCGTGACCATCATCGGCTGGCTGGTGCTGAACCGCACCACCTTCGGCCGGCGCACCGTCGCCGTCGGCGGCAACGCCGAGGCCGCCCGGCTCGCCGGCATCGACGTCCGCCGCCAGCGCCTCTACCTGTACCTGCTGTCCGGGCTGTGCTGCGGCATCGCCGCCTTCCTGCTGATCATCCTGTCCGGATCCGGTCAGAACACCAACGGCAACCTCTACGAACTCGACGCCATCGCCGCCGCGATCATCGGCGGCACCCTGCTCAGCGGGGGCCGCGGCACCATCACCGGCTCCGTGCTCGGCGTCCTGATCTTCACCACGATCACCAACATCTTCGCCCTGAACAACCTGCAGAGCGACGTCCAGCAGATCGCCAAGGGCGCGATCATCGTCGCCGCCGTGCTGGTCCAGCGCCGTACCGCAAGCACGACCTGAGGAAAGGGTCCACCGATATGCCTGAGTTCACGAGCCGTAGAGGACTGCTCTTCGGAACCGCCGCCGTCGGGGCCGGTGCCCTCCTCGCAGGTTGCACCAGCAACGACCCCAAGGACGAGGAACCGGCCGCGAACGACCAGCCGGCCGCCGCCGACTCACCCGGCAAGCCGGTCACCATCGGCTTCGCCGGACCGCAGGCCGACCACGGCTGGCTCAACGCCATCAACGACAACGCCAAGAACCGCGCGAAGAAGTACTCGGACGTCACCCTGGAGATCACCGAGGGCTCCAACGACACCGCGCAGCAGATCGGCCAGATCGAGACCCTCATCAACAAGAAGGTCGACGTACTGGTCGTGCTGCCCGCGGACGGCAAGGCCCTCACCCAGGTCGGCCTCAAGGCGATGCGCGCCGGGATCCCGGTCGTGAACCTGGACCGCATCTTCAACACCCCGCAGGCGTACCGCTGCTGGATAGGCGGCGACAACTACGGCATGGGGCTCAACGCCGGCCACTACATCGGCGAGAAGCTCAAGGGGAAGTCGAACGCCAAGGTCATCGAACTGGCCGGCCTCGACAACCTGGAACTCACCAAGCAGCGCACCAAGGGCTTCGACGACGCCCTGAAGAACTACCCCAACGTCAGGAAGGTGGCCCGCCAGGCCGCCGAGTTCACCGTGGAGTCCGGGCAGGCCAAGATGGCCCAGCTCCTGCAGGCCCAGTCCGGCTTCGACGCACTGTGGAACCACGACGACGACCAGGGCGTCGGCGCCCTGCGCGCCATCGAGCAGGCGGGCCGCGACGACTTCCTGATGGTCGGCGGGGCGGGCGCCCTGTCCGCGTTCCAGGCCATCAAGCAGGACAACGGCGTCCTCAAGGCGACCGTCCTCTACCCGCCCACCATGGCCGCCTCGGCCATCGACCTCGCCCGCGCACTCGGCCAGTCCAAGGGCATCGGCGGCCTCTCCGAGTTCGAGATCCCGGCCTCGCTCACCCTCTACTCGGCCGTCGTCGACAAGACCAACGTCGACCAGTACATGTCCACCGGCTTCAAGTGAGGCGTACCGATCCGGGGCCTGCCTTACGGCCCGACCGGGGGCCTGCCCCGCCGGCCGGTCCGCGGCCCGTCCCGCGGGCCGCGCCGACCGCGAGCGGCGGCGCGCCCCGGCCGGGCCGATCCGCAGGGCGGGCCCCAGGAGCCCGGTTCGTCGACGGACCGGGCTGCACCCCGCACCGCGCCACGACGACGAGGAGGACATCGCGCATGGCACAGCCGCAGCAGTCAGAAGAGGCCGAGGCGCCGCCGCTCCGGGTCGGCATGGTCGGCTACGCCTTCATGGGCGCCGCCCACTCCCAGGGCTGGCGGACCGTCGGACGCGTCTTCGACCTGCCCCGCCGCCCGGTGCTCGCCGCGATCTGCGGACGGGACGCGGCCGCCGTGCGCCGGGCCGCCGACCGGCACGGCTGGGCGGCCGCCGAGACCGACTGGCGGGCGCTGATCGAGCGGGACGACGTCGACCTCGTCGACATCTGCACCCCCGGCGACAGTCACGCCGAGATCGCCGTGGCCGCGCTCGCCGCGGGCAAGCACGTGCTGTGCGAGAAGCCCCTCGCCAACACCGTCGAGGAAGCCCAGACCATGCACCGGGCCGCCGAAGAGGCGTACGGGCGCGGCCAGTTGGCGATGGTGGGCTTCAACTACCGCAGGGTGCCCGCCACCGCGCAGGCCCGCCGGATGGTGGCCGAGGGCCGGCTCGGCAGACTGCGGCACGTCCGGGTCACCTACCTCCAGGACTGGCTCGTGGACCCGCAGGCCCCGCTGACCTGGCGGCTGCGCCGGGAACAGGCCGGCTCGGGCTCGCTCGGCGACCTCGGCGCGCACATCATCGACCTCGCGCAGTACCTGGCGGGCGAGCCGCTGTCCGGGGTGTCCGCCCTGACGGAGACCTTCGTACGGGAACGGCCGCTGGCCGGGACCGCCGCCAGGGGCCTGTCCGCCGAGACCGCCGCCGGCACCGGCCAGGTCACCGTCGACGACGCGGCCCTGTTCACCGGCCGCTTCACCTCCGGCGCCCTCGCCTCCTTCGAGGCCACCCGGTACGCCACCGGCCGCAAGAACGCCCTGCGCATCGAACTCAACGGCGAGCGCGGCTCGTTGGCCTTCGACCTGGAGCGGCTCAACGAACTCTCCTACCACGACGCCACGGAGCCCGGAACGCACGCCGGCTTCCGCCGCATCCTGGTCACCGAGCCCGACCACCCCTACCTGGACGCCTGGTGGCCGCCGGGCCACGGCCTCGGCTACGAGCACACCTTCGTCCACCAGGCCCGCGACCTCGTCCACGCGATCGCCGAGGGCCGCCGCCCCGACCCCTCCTTCGCCGACGGGCTCCAGGTCCAGCGCGTGCTCGCCGCCGTGGAGGAGAGCGCCGAGAAGAACTCCGTCTACACGCCGATTGCCGTCTGAGGAGGCTCGCAGCCATGCCGCGCCCGTTCACGCTCTTCACCGGCCAGTGGGCCGATCTGCCCCTTGAGGAAGTCTGCCGCCTGGCCCGCGACTTCGGCTACGACGGACTGGAACTCGCCTGTTGGGGCGATCACTTCGAGGTCGACAAGGCCCTCGCGGACCCGTCGTACCTGGAGTCCCGGCACGCCCTGCTCGACAAGTACGGTCTCAAGTGCTGGGCGGTCTCCAACCACCTGGTCGGCCAGGCCGTCTGCGACGCCATCATCGACGAACGCCACCAGGCCATCCTGCCCGCCCAGGTGTGGGCCGACGGCGACCCGGAAGGCGTCCGGCAGCGGGCCGCGAACCGTATGAAGGACACCGCGCGGGCCGCGGCCGCCTTCGGCGTCGACACCGTCATCGGCTTCACCGGCTCGGCGATCTGGCACCTGGTCGCCATGTTCCCGCCCGCCTCCGAGGCGATGATCGAGCGCGGCTACGAGGACTTCGCCGAGCGCTGGAACCCGATCCTGGACGTCTTCGACGCGGAGGGGGTGCGGTTCGCGCACGAGGTCCACCCCAGCGAGATCGCCTACGACTACTGGACCACCCAGCGCGCCCTGGCAGCGGTGGACCACCGGGCGGCGTTCGGCCTGAACTTCGACCCCTCGCACTTCGTGTGGCAGGACCTCGACCCGGTCGGCTTCCTCTACGACTTCCGCGAGCGGATCTACCACGTGGACTGCAAGGAGGCCCGCAAGCGCCTCGACGGCCGCAACGGCCGCCTCGGCTCCCACCTGCCCTGGGGCGACCCGCGCCGCGGCTGGGACTTCGTCTCCGCGGGCCACGGCGACGTCCCCTGGGAGGACGTCTTCCGCATGCTGCGCTCCATCGACTACCAGGGCCCGATCTCGGTCGAGTGGGAGGACGCCGGCATGGACCGCCTCCAGGGTGCCCCCGAGGCACTGAAGAGCCTCAAGAAGTACGACTTCGAACCCCCGACGGCCTCCTTCGACGCCGCATTCGGAGGCAACGACTGAGGCACACCGGCCAGTTCCGGGAGAACGGCCCATCTCGGCGTACCGCACCCCCCACCCGTACGACCGGCCCCATCCTGGAGGCATCCGTGCACGCCACCGACGTACCCGAGAGGACCACGGGATCCGTCCACGGCTTCCGCTCCGCCGACGGCGTGAAGATCAACGACCTCACCGACACCGATCCGGCCCGGAGCCTGCGTGACGGGCATGTCGGCATCCAGAACCACGGAGCCGACGGCCAGGTGTCGTTCCGTGACGTCCGGATCAAGGAACTGCCCGGCAAGGGCCACTGAGCGACGGCGGGCGGGGGACGCCGGACTCCCGCCTGCCGTCTTTCCCCCTCATGAGTGGGGTGCGCGTACGGCGCGTTCGACGTTCCACGTCCGACGAGGAGGCTGCCCATGTCCGCGTCCGATTCCCAACAGCGCGTCGGTGTCTGGCTGATCGGGGTCCGAGGCTCCGTCGCCACGACGGTCGTCGCGGGCTGCGCCGCCATGACCGCGGGGCTGCACCCGCCGACCGGCCTGGTCACCGAGACCCCGCCCTTCACCGACAGCGGCCTGCCCGCCCTGTCCTCCCTCGTCTTCGGCGGCCACGACACGATGGACTGCCCCCTGCCCAAACGGGCGGAGGCCCTCGCGGCGGGCGGCGTGCTGCCGCACGGTCTGCCCACCGCCGTGAGCGCCGAACTCGCCGCCGCGGAAAGGGAGATCAGACCCGGCGGCCCCCTCCCCGGCGACACCAGGACCGAGGACGAACTGATCACCGCCTTCGCCGCGGACATCCGGTCCTTCGTACGACGCTGCGGGCTGACGCGCGCGGTCGTGGTGCACGTGGCCTCCACCGAGCCCGCCCCCACCGGTGACGCCCTGCCCCCGAGTTCCCTGTACGCCGCGGCCGCCGTACGGGCGGGCTGTGCGTACGTGAACTTCACCCCCTCGACCGGGCTGCACCACCCCTCGCTGCGACGGCACGCGGAGTCCTCCGGACTGCCCTTCGCGGGCCGCGACGGCAAGACCGGCCAGACCCTGCTCCGCTCCGTGCTCGGCCCGATGTTCACCCAGCGCGCCCTGACCGTCCGGGCCTGGTCCGGCACGAACCTCCTGGGCGGCGGCGACGGAGCCTGTCTCGCCGACCCGGCGGCCGCCGCGGCGAAGAACGCCGGCAAGGAACGGGTCCTGGCCGACACCCTGGGCACCACCCCCGAGGGCGAGGTCCACATCGACGACGTCCCCGCCCTCGGCGACTGGAAGACCGCCTGGGACCACATCGCCTTCGACGGCTTCCTCGGCACCCGCATGACCCTCCAGACCACCTGGCAGGGCTGCGACTCCGCCCTGGCCGCGCCCCTCGTCCTGGACCTGGCCCGGCTGACCGCCCGCGCCCAGGAACGCGGCCTGTCCGGACCGCTGGGCGAGCTGGCCTTCTACTTCAAGGACCCGGTGGGAGAAGGGCCTTCGGGACTGGGGGAGCAGTACGCGGAGCTGGTGAGGTTCGCGGCCCGACTCCGCGCCGAGCCCACCGGGGCCGCGCCGGGCGGCGACCGCGCGGGGGAGGGGCGGCCGTGAAGGACTACAGGCGGGCGGCGGGCGCCCCGTCCGAGGGGACGGCGGAGCGGGTGACGCCCTGCGACTCGCGGCCGGAACCGGCCGTCGCAGCCCTGTCCCGCCTGACCCGCCCCCCGCGATCCGGCCCCGACTCCCGGCCCCCCGACCCGCACGCGGCCCTGCGTCTCGCTCTCGCCGCCGCGTACGCGGGCACGGCCGGCCGCCCCTGCTTCCACGCCAGGCTCAACCCCTCACCCCCGCCCACCCACCGGGCCGTCAGCGGTGGCAGCCGGGCCGCGATCCCCCTCCAGTCCGCCCTCGCCGCCCACTCGGGCACGAAGGGCGCGGCCGTCACAGCCCTGCTCACCGCCGCCCTCGCCCCCCTGGCAGGACGCCTCGCGAGAAAGGTGAGCGTCACATGACCGGCCCCCTCGCCCCACCCCCGTCCACCCCCGGCGTCACCCCGCTCCGCTTCGGCTACGGCACCAACGGCCTCGCGGACCTCCGCCTGGACGACGCCCTCACCCTGCTCGCCGAGCTCGGGTACGACGGGGTCGGGCTGACCCTCGACCACATGCACCTGGACCCCCTCGCCCCCGACCTGGCCGCCCGCACCCGGCGCCTCGCGCACCGACTGGACGCGCTCGGCCTGTCGGTCACAGTCGAGACGGGGGCCCGCTATGTGCTCGACCCGCGCCGCAAGCACGGTCCCTCGCTGCTCGACCCCGACCCCGACGACCGCGCCCGCCGTGCCGACCTGCTGGTGCGGGCCGTCCAGGTCGCCGCCGACCTCGGCGCGCACGCCGTGCACTGCTTCAGCGGCATCACCCCGGCGGGCACCGACCCGGACACGGCGTGGAAACGCCTCGCCGAGACCCTCGCCCCCGTCCTGGACACCGCCACCACCGCCGGCGTCCCCCTCGCCGTAGAACCGGAACCGGGTCACCTCCTCGCCACCCTCGCCGACTTCCACCACCTCCGCGGCATCCTCGGCGACCCCTCCGCCCTCGGCCTGACCCTCGACATCGGCCACTGCCAGTGCCTCGAACCCCTCCCTCCCGCCGACTGCGTACGCGCCGCCGGCCCCTGGCTGCGCCACGTCCAGATCGAGGACATGCGCCGCGGCGTCCACGAACACCTCCCCTTCGGCGACGGCGACATCGACTTCCCGCCGGTCCTCGCCGCCCTGGCCGACACCGGATACCAGGGCCTGACCGTCGTCGAACTGCCCCGCCACTCCCACGCGGGCCCCCACTTCGCCGAACGCTCCCTCCCCTTCCTCCGTCAGGCAGTGGCGCTCTCACAAGGAAGCACTCCATGACCCACCCCCATGCCCACCAGGCAACCCCCGCCGCGGACACCCAGGGCACCACCCTCGCCCGGACCCCGCTGCACGACCTGCACAGCCACCTCGCCGACCGCCTCGGCGAAGCCGCCCGCGCCTGGCTCGACCAGGCCCTCGAAGAGGCCGCCGCCCACCCCGGCGCCCACGGCCCCATCTCCGTGTGGGAACTGCGCCTCGCCGAGGCCGGCCGCCGCTGTGGCCCCGAACACGCCGACGCCGCCCGCGTCCTGATCCTGCACGCGGCCCGCGCCGACACCGACGCCCTGACCCGGGTCTACGCCCAGGGCACCGCCGCCGAACGCCGTGCCGTCCTGCACGCCCTGCCCCACCTCGTGCCCGGCTCCGAGGCCCTGCCGCTCGTCGAGGACGCCCTGCGCACCAACGACACCCGGCTCCTGGCCGCCGCCGTCGGCCCCTACGCGGCCCGTCACCTCGACGCCCACCACTGGCGCCACGCCGTCCTGAAGTGCCTGTTCACCGGTGTGCCCGTGGCCGAGGTCGCCGACCTGCACCGACGGGCCCACGCGGACACCGAACTCGCCCGCATGCTCGGCGACTACGCCGCAGAACGCACCGCCGCAGGCCGCACCGTGCCCGAGGACCTGCACCGCGTCCTGACCCTGACCGACCCCACCGCCACCCCACCCGCGCCGGCCGCCGACCACGGCCCCGACCACGCGGACGGCAACCACGGCAAGGAGTCCTGATGCGCCTCTTCGACCCCCACATCCACATGACGTCCCGGACCACCGACGACTACCAGGCCATGCACACCGCCGGTGTGCGCGCCGTGGTGGAACCGGCCTTCTGGCTCGGCCAGCCCCGCACCTCCCCGGCCTCCTTCCTCGACTACTTCGACTCCCTGCTCGGCTGGGAACCCTTCCGCGCCGCCCAGTACGGCATCGCGCACCACTGCACCCTCGCCCTGAACCCCAAGGAGGCCAACGACCCGCGCTGCCTGCCCGTCCTCGACGAACTGCCCCGCTATCTCGTCAAGGACCAGGTCGTCGCCGTCGGCGAGATCGGCTACGACTCCATGACCCCCGCCGAGGACACCGCCCTCGCCGCCCAGCTCCAGCTCGCCGCCGACCACCGACTCCCCGCGCTCGTCCACACCCCGCACCGCGACAAGCTGGCCGGCCTGCGCCGGACCCTCGACGTGGTCCGCGAGTCCGCCCTGCCGACGGACCGGGTCCTGGTCGACCACCTCAACGAGACCACCGTCAAGGAGGCCAAGGACAGCGGCTGCTGGCTCGGCTTCTCCGTCTACCCCGACACCAAGATGGACGAGGAGCGCATGGTGGCCATCCTGCGCGCCTACGGCCCCGAACAGGTCCTGGTGAACTCCGCCGCCGACTGGGGCCGCAGCGACCCCCTCAAGACCCGCAAGGTCGCCGACCTGATGCTCGCCGAGGGCTTCACCGAGGACGACGTCGACCGCGTGCTGTGGCGCAACCCCGTCGCCTTCTACGGACTCAGCGGCCGACTGGACCTCGACGTGCCGGCCACCGACCCCACCCACGAGGGCAACTCCATCCTCCGCGGCCCGCAGAAGACGGAGGCGTGAGCCATGCGCTTCCGCCACCCCGACGGCACCACCGTCCACCTCGCCTACTGCACCAACGTCCACCCCGCGGAAACCCTCGACGGTGTCCTCGCCCAGCTCCGCGACCACTGCGAACCCGTCCGCCGCCGGCTCGGCCGCGACCGCCTCGGCATCGGCCTGTGGCTCGCCCGCGACGCTGCCCACGCCCTGGTCAGCGACCCCTCCGCACTGCGCGACCTGCGCTGCGAACTGGACCGCCGCGGCCTCGAAGTGGTCACCCTCAACGGCTTCCCCTACGAGGGCTTCGGCGCCGAGGAGGTCAAGTACCGCGTCTACAAGCCGGACTGGACCGACCCCGAACGCCTCGACCACACCACCGCCCTGGCCCGCGTCCTGGCCGGACTCCTCCCCGACGACGTCACCGAGGGCAGCATCTCCACCCTGCCGCTCGCCTGGCGCACCGGCTACGACGACGGCAGCGCCGACAAGGCCCGCACCGCCCTGCTCACCCTCGCCGAACGCCTCGACGCCCTCCAGGAACTGACCGGCCGCTCCGTCCGGGTGGGCCTCGAACCCGAACCCGGCTGCGTCGTCGAGACCACCGCCGACGCCATCGCCCCCCTCACCGCGATCGCCCACGACCGCATCGGCATCTGCGTCGACACCTGTCACCTCGCCACCTCCTTCGAGGACCCGCACACCGCCCTGGACACGCTCACCGCGGCCCGCGTCCCCGTCGTCAAGTCCCAGCTCTCCGCCGCCCTGCACGCCGAACACCCGCACCTGCCCGAGGTCCGTGAGGCACTCGCCGCCTTCGACGAACCCCGCTTCCTGCACCAGACCCGCACCTCCACCGCAGCCGGCCTGCGCGGCACCGACGACCTCGGCGAGGCACTCGCCGGCGACGCCCTGCCCGACGGAGCACCCTGGCGCGCCCACTTCCACGTCCCCCTGCACGCGGCCCCCGCCGCACCCCTCACCTCGACGCTCCCCGTGCTCAAGTCGGTCCTGACCCGGCTCGTCGGCGGCCCGCACCCCCTCACCCGCCACCTGGAGGTCGAGACCTACACCTGGCAGGCCCTCCCACCCGAACTGCGCCCCCGCGGCCGCCCGCAGCTCGCCGACGGCATCGCCGCCGAACTCACCCTCGTGCGCGACCTGTTGACGGACCTCGGCCTCAAGGAGCTGCCATGACCCAGCAACCCCCGGCGGCGGGACCCACCCCCCTGCTCGTCCTCGACGTCGTCGGCCTCACCCCCCGCCTCCTCGACCACATGCCCCACCTCAAGACCCTCGCCCGGAACGGCTCCCACGCGCCGCTCGGCACCGTCCTGCCCGCCGTCACCTGCGCCGCCCAGTCCACCTTCCTCACCGGCACCCACCCGTCGGAGCACGGCATCGTCGGCAACGGCTGGTACTTCCGCGAGCTCGGCGACGTACTCCTGTGGCGCCAACACAACGGCCTGGTCGCCGGCGACAAGCTCTGGGACGCCGCCCGCCGCGCCCACCCCGGCTACACCGTCGCCAACATCTGCTGGTGGTACGCCATGGGCGCCGACACCGACTTCACCGTCACCCCCCGCCCGGTCTACTACGCCGACGGCCGCAAGGAACCCGACTGCTACACCCGGCCCCCGGCCCTGCACGACGAACTCACCGAGAAACTCGGCACCTTCCCCCTCTTCCACTTCTGGGGCCCCGGCGCGGACCTGGTCTCCAGCCAGTGGATCATCGACGCCACCCGCCACGTCATGGGCACCCGCCACCCCGACCTGACGCTCTGCTACCTCCCCCACCTCGACTACGACCTGCAACGCTTCGGCCCCGACGACCCCCGCTCCCTCAAGGCCGCCGCCGACCTGGACCGGGCACTGGCCCCGCTCCTGGACGACGCCCGCGCGGAAGGCCGTACCGTCGTCGCACTGTCCGAGTACGGGATCACCCGCGCGGACCGGCCCGTCGACATCAACCGCGCCCTGCGCCGCGCCGGACTCCTCGAGGTGCACACCCAGGACGGCATGGAGTACCTCGACCCGATGGCCTCCCGCGCCTTCGCGGTCGCCGACCACCAGATCGCCCACGTCTACGTGCGCCGCCCCGAGGACCTGGACGCCACCCGCGCCGCCCTCGACGGCCTGCCCGGCATCGAACGGCTCCTCGACGACGAGGGCAAGAAGGCCCACCACCTCGACCACCCGCGCTCCGGCGAACTCGTCGCCGTGGCGGAACCGGACGCCTGGTTCACGTACTACTACTGGCTCGACGACGACCGCGCGCCCGACTTCGCGCAGTTGGTCGAGATCCACCGCAAACCCGGCTACGACCCGGTCGAACTGTTCATGGACCCGCTCGACCCCTACGTCAAGGTCAAGGCGGCCACCGCGCTGGCCCGCAAGAAGCTCGGCCTGCGCTACCGCATGGCGGTCGTGCCCCTCGACCCGTCACCTGTTCGCGGCAGCCACGGCCGCCTGCCCGAGAGCGACGACGACGGTCCGCTTCTCATCTGCTCCACCCCCCGTGCCGTCGGCGACCGCATCGCGGCCACCGACGTGAAGTCACTCCTGCTGCGACTGGCCGGACTTTCCTGACTGGTCCCCAGTGAAGCACCCACCACTGACAACGCCCTCCCCCATCGAGGAGTCCCAGGCATGAGCCGCATCTCCCAGCCCGACCCGGAACTCGCCCACCGCCTGACCAGACGAGGCATGCTCGGCGTGGCCGCGGGCGCCACCGCCGCCGCGCTGCTGGGCGCCGCCGCCTCCCCGGCCGGCGCCGCCACCGCGGCCGCGACCGACACCGCAGGCCACGGCCGCGGCCGGCCCGTGCTGCCCCCCGGCCGCCTCGGCATCCAGCTCTACAGCCTCCGCGACAAGGTCTCCACGCTCGGCTTCGCCCCCGTCTTCGCCGAACTGGAGAAGTACGGCTACGACGAGGTCGAGTTCGCCGGCTACACCCAGGGCTCGGCCGGACCCATCACCCTCGCCCAGCTCCGGCGGCTGGCCCGCGACCACGGACTGAACCCGATCGGCAGCCACGTCGGCTACTACTCCGACGACGACCCGAACGCCTACACCTTCGCCCAGAACCTCACCAAGGTCCTCGACGACGCCCAGGCCCTCGGCCTCAAGCACATCGGCACCGCCTCGGGACCGTTCCGATACGGCTCGACCGTCGACGCCTGGAAGCGCGCCGCCGAGGAGTTCAACACCTACGGAGCGGCCGCGAAGGCCCGCGGCATGAAGTTCTACCAGCACAACCACTCCGAGGAGTTCTCCTTCGCCACCGACAACCCCAAGGTCCGTCTCTACGACGTCCTCCTCAAGGAGACCGACCCCGACCTGGTGTTCCTGGAGATGGACATCTTCTGGGCGTACTCCGGCCAGTTCCGCTTCTCCAGGCGGCCCGACGGCACACCCGCGCCCTTCGAACCCCTGAACTACGTCCTCAGGCAGCCCCACCGCTACCCGCTCTTCCACGTCAAGGACGGAGTGCGGGACCCGGCCGACACCTACGGCTACCGCATGACCGATGTCGGCGACGGCGACATCGACTACCAGAAGTTCATCTCCGCCGTGACCCGGCTGCGGGGCGAGCGTCTCGCCCACCACTGGCAGGCCGAACACGACCAGCCCGCCGATTCCCTCAGCTTCGCCCGCCGCTCCAGCGCCCACCTGCACTCGCTGCGGGAGAAGTGCTGAGCGCACACGGCTGAGGCGGGACCCCGAGGGCGCAGGGGGCGCTCCCCGCCGGTCGGGGTCCCGCCGCGTGCAGCGGGGAGGACCGTCAGCCCCCGGCGGCCGGAACGACCGCCGGGGTGAGGCGCTCCTCTCCCGCGTACACGTTCATGGAGGTGCCGCGGAGGAAGCCGATGAGGGCGAGGTGTCTGCCGTCGAGGCGGATCCCGAGTGGTTCCTCGGTGACGAGGGCGACGAGGGTGTCGGGGCGGGAGGAGAGGGCCCCGTCGCGGATGCGGATCACCTTGCGTCGTTCCGTGACTCGTCCCATCTCCGGTCTCACCTCCTCGTCGCCACGACGGGCACCTTCTCGATCCGGATCGCCGCCGCCTCGAACTCCACGGTCCCCGCGATCGGACTGCCTGCTCTCCCCGCTCCCCGCTCGGCGTCCGCCCCGTCCGGCGGCCGGCCGGTCATGAACGCCAGCCCCGGCCGCAGCGCCGGATCCACCCACACCGGAGCCGTCGTCGCACCCCGCCGGGTGGCGACCCGCACCTCCTCGCCGACCACCACGCCGTAGCGCTCGGCGTCCTCCGGACTCAGCTCGACACACTCGGCCCGCCGCACCGTCGACGCCCAACCTCCCCGCAACACGCGGGAGTTGCGCGAGTCCAGCCGCCGTCCCCGGGTGAGCCGCACCGGATACGCCTCGTCCGTCAGATCGACCGGAGGGGCGTGCTGGACCAGATGGAAGGGCGTACGCGCCTCCCCGGCGCCGTGACCGCGGCCGGTCAGCAGCGACAGGTTGGCCAGCGCCCGGGCCTCATCGGGCCCGGCGCCGTCGAACACCCGCAACGGTTCGCCGTGCCCACAGGCACGGGCCGACTCCCTGAAGGCGGCGGCCGGTACGCCCGTCACCTTCACCGCGAGCGACACCGTCCACGGCTCGACCAACCGCCGGTACTCCTCGAAGCCGGAGGTCGAGCGCTCGATGAAATCCCGGTCGGCCAGCCCCGCCCGGATGATCTCCCGGCCGATCGCGTGGGCCGTCGGGACCCCGGTGCCGGCGTTCGGCCGGATCCGGGGTCCCGACCCGATGGCGTCGACGCCCGGTTCCGTCATGCGGCGGACCGGAGCGCGAGGAGGTCGGAGAGGGCGTGGACGGTCCGCAGCGTCGGCACGTCCACCCCGGTGATCTCCGCCAGCTCGATGACGGCGGTGAGCAGGACGTCGAGCTCCAGGGGCTTGCCGCGCTCCAGGTCCTGGAGCGTGGAGGTGCGGTGGTCGCCGACGCGCTCGGCGCCCGCCAGCCGGCGTTCGATCGAGACGCCGACAGTGCAGCCGAGCGTCTCGGCCACCGCGAGCGTCTCGGCCATCATGGTCTCGATGACCTTGCGGGTGCCGCCGTGCAGACACATCTGGCGCATGGTCGCACGGGCCAACGCGCTGATGGGGTTGAAGGAGATGTTCCCCAGCAGCTTGAGCCAGATGTCGTCCCGCAGGTTCGGCTCGACCGGGCACTTGAGCCCGCCGGCCTGCATGGCCTCGCTGAAGGCCGTGCAGCGGGGGGAGATGCTGCGGTCGGGCTCCCCGATGGAGAACCGCGTGCCCTCCAGGTGCCGGACGACACCCGGCCCTTCGAGCTCGGTCGCCGCGTAGACGACACACCCGATGGCGCGGGAGGGCGCGAGCACCGCACTGACCGCGCCGTCCGGGTCCACGCTCTCGATGCGGTGCCCGTCGTGCGGGCCGCCGTGCCGGTGGAAGTACCACCAGGGGATGCCGTTCTGCGCCGCGATGACCGCGGTGGTGTCGGTGAGAAGGGGCTCGATGAGCGGCCCGCACGCCGCGTACGAGTTGGCCTTCAGACCGAGGAAGACGTAGTCGACCGGGCCGACTTCGGCCGGGTCGTCGGTGGCGTGGGCCCGGGCGGTGAAGTCACCGCGCGGGCTGAGGACCTGGACACCGTGCTCCCGCATGGCCGCCAGATGGGGGCCGCGGGCGATGAGATGGACGTCGGCGCCGGCGCGATGCAGTGCCGCGCCGACGTAGGCACCGATGGCTCCGGCGCCGAGAACTGCGACTTTCATGGGTGGAAGCTCCGTTCGGTGAGGGTGACCGAGGAACTGCCGACTTTGTCGACTGGATATTGTCTACAGGATGGAGAGAGTGCTCAGCAAGAGTCATGACGTCATCAAGGCGATGAGCTGCTGCTGAGCCCCGGTGCCGGCCGGGGGCTTGCTGGTTGTGCGCCGTAGACTGTAGGCGAAAACCAATTCATACTTGACTCTCAGTTGCAGCGACAGCGCTGTACGGGAGGGACCGAGATGCTGCCGACCACAGGACTGCCGTACGGCACGGTGCCCAGGCTCGAGCGCCCCGGTCCACTGCGCGACCGTGTCTACGGCGCGTTGCTGGAGCTCATCACGACGCGTGCTCTGCAGCCGGGTCAGCATCTGGTGGAGAGTGAGCTGGCGGGTCATCTGGGGGTGTCGCGGCAGCCGGTGCGGGAGGCTCTGCAGCGGTTGAACACCGAGGGCTGGGTGGACCTGCGTCCGGCGCAGGGTGCGTTCGTGCACGAGCCGACGGACGAGGAGGCCGATCAGCTTCTGACGGTGCGCACGCTGTTGGAGGCCGAGGCGGCCCGGCTCGCCGCGGCGAACGCGGGCAGCGCCGGCATCGCCGCCTTGGAGGAACTCTGCGCGCAGGGCGAGGCCGCGGTCGCCGCGGACGACGTCGACAGCGCGGTCGCCCTCAACGCCCGGCTCCACGCCAAGGTCATGGAACTGGCGGGCAACACCGTCCTCGCCGAACTGGCGGCCCAGGTCGACCGCCGGGTGCGCTGGTACTACACCCCGATCGCCCGGCAGCGCGGCCGCCAGTCCTGGATCGAGCACCGTGAGCTGATCGCCGCGATCGCCGACCGCGACGAGCAGCGCGCCACCGCGGTCATGCGGCACCACACGGAACACACCCGGAAGATGTACCAGGAGCGCGAGAAGTAGCCCGCGGCACGGGGCGGCACACGCACCGCCCCGCGCCATCGGATCAGGCGGCCCCACCCCCACCGACCGCGTGGGGAGGAGCCGCCTGGTGTCCCGTACCGCCGCTCAGGTCGCCGCCTGTGGCTGCGGCGCGGGCGAGGTGCCGGTGTGGGGTCGGCCCGGCTGCCGCAGCAGCAGGGTGATCGCCGCCGCGAGTATCGACGTGGCGCCGGCCAGGGCGTACGCCCCGTCGTAGCCCCAGGCCGCGACGACCATGGAGCCGAGGCCACCGCCGAACAGGCCGCTGACCAGCTTGCCGCTGTACACCAGCCCGTAGTTGGAGGCGTTGTAGTTCTCCCCGAAGTAGTCCGGGGTGAGCGCCGCGAACAGCGGGTAGAACGCGCCGCCGCCGAACCCGGACAGGAACGCGAAGACCAGGAACAGCGACTCGCTCTTGATGTCGCCGGCCCAGATCACCCCGAACTGCGCGAGCCCCAGGACGACGATCACGAACACCAGCGTGGACTTGCGGCCCCACTTGTCGGACAGCCAGCCGACCACACCGCGCCCGACGCCGTTGATGACGGCCATGACGCCCATCGAGGAGGCCGCGACGAGTGGTCCGAAGCCGATCTCCTTGGCGTAGTCGACCTGGAAGGAGATCCCGAAGATCGACACTCCCGCGGTCATGACGAGGGCGATCCACATGAGCGGGAGCATGCCGGTCCTGACGGCCTCCTTCGGCGTGAACTGCCGTACCGCGGGAGGGTTCTTGGAGAGGGAGGCGGCACCCTTCCCGTTGCCGCCGTACGTGAGCGGGTCGATGTCCGCGGGCCACCAGTTCTTCGGCGGGTCCTTGAAGAAGAACGCGCACCCGACGACCACGATCAGGATGTAGCACCCGATGAGGTCCAGCACACGGTGGTAGTTCGCCGTGTCGAAGCCGTAGTTGAAGATGAAGATGAAGGGCAGTGATCCGTACGCGAAGCCGCCGTTGACGAACCCGGTCTTCGCTCCCCGGCGTTCGGGGAACCATTTGCCGACCATGTTGATGCAGGTCGCGTAGACCAGTCCGGCGCCTATGCCCCCGATGACGCCGAATCCCAGGATCGCCAGCACGACGTTGCCGAGGTGCGACAGGGCGAGGAACCCGACCAGACACATGCCCGAGCCGATGTACATGGCCTTGCGGGCGGTCAGGATGCCCTTCTCCCGCAGCCAGCCCGCCGGGAAGGCGATGCCGGCCTGGAAGAAGACCCAGACGCTGAGGATCCAGAAGGTGTTGCTCTGCGTCCAGCCGTGGGCGTGGGACAGGGTGTCCTCCGCCGAGCCGTACGCGTACTCGAAGACGCTGATGGCCATCATGGTGAGCCAGGGCAGATACACCATGAGCTTGCGCGAGTGACCGAGGATGTCCCGGTCGGTCTCGCCGATGCGGTACACGCGGCCGTTGGCGTCGGTGACTTCTTGGTAGGGACGTTGTGCGGCGGTGGAGTGTGCGGTCTTGTCGGTCTCGCTGCGTGCTGCGTACGGATCTGCCGTCATGTCAGGCCATTTCCTCGCCGAGCGGTTGCGGGTTGGGTACGGTCCGGCGGCTGGTCTGGGGCCGGCCGGGCGACTTGAGGAACAGTGCGAGGACCGCGGACGCCAGACCGATGGACCCGGCCAGGACGAACGCGCCCTGGTAGTCCCAGGCGCCGACCACGATCGAGCCGACACCGGAGCCCACGAGCCCGGAGATCAGCTTCGAGCTGTAGACCATGCCGTAGTTGGAGGCGTTGTTGTTCTCACCGAAGTAGTCGGCGGTCATCGCGGCGAACAGCGGGAAGATCGCGCCGCCGCCGAAGCCGGAGACCATGGAGCAGAAGAGGAAGAACGGCATGCTGCCCATCTGGCCGGAGATCAGCACACCGAACTGGGCGGTGCCCAGCACCAGACACACGATGATCAGGGTGTTGCGGCGCCCGAACTTGTCGGAGATCCAGCCGATCACCCCGCGCCCGGTGCCGTTGACGATCGCCTTCAGCGACATCGCCGTGGCCACGATCCCGCCCGCGAAGCCCATGTCCTTGCCGAACGGCACCTGGAAGGCGATGCCGAAGATGTTGATGCCCGCGGTGCACAGCAGGCAGAACCACATCATCCACAGGACGGGCGTGCGCGCGGCCTCCTTGGGGGTGTACTGCTTGACGGCCGGCGGGTTCTTCTCCAGCGCGCGCCGGATCTTCGGGTCGTCGGTCTGCTTGAGCGGGTCGACGTGCGGGGGCCACCAGTTCTTCGGCGGGTCCTTGAAGAACCAGCCCGCGAACGCCACCACGGTGCAGCAGACCAGGCCGACCGTCACCAGGACGCCCTTGTAGTTGCTGAGGTCCATGTACGAGGTGAACAGGAAGACGAAGGGCACCGAGCCGTAGGCGAAACCGCCGTTGACCATGCCGGTCTTGCCGCCCTTGCGCTCCGGATACCACTTGCCGACCATGTTCACGCAGGTCGCGTAGACAAGACCGGCGCCGATACCGCTGCACACGCCGAAGCCCAGGTAGGCGAAGATCACGTTCGGTGCGAACGCCAGTGAGATGTAGCCGAGGACGGTGCCCAGCGCGCCGAGCATCATCGCGTAGCGGGCCGGGAGCTTTCCGCTCTCCCTGAGCTGCCCGGCCGGGAAGGCCACGGCCGCCTGGAAGAACACCCAGACGCCCATCAGCCAGAAGATGTGCCCGCTGCTCCACAGATGAGCCTCGTGCAGGGTGTCCTCGGCCGAGGTGAACGCGTACTCCGAGGAACTGATGCCCAGCATGCCCATCCACGGGAAGAGCACCATGGTCCATCGTGGTCGTCCCATGATGTGCCGGTCGGTCTCGCCGACCCGGTACACGCGGCCGTTGCGGTCCGTCACCTCCCTGAAGGCGGCGGACGACGAGTAGTCGATGGTTGTCATAGTCTTCAAGCACTCCTTGCGTCGAAAGATCTGGCCAGCGCCCCCTGTCCAAATGCCTTTCGTGCGCGCACGGATCCCGGGGTCCGCCGACGCGCACCGCCGTCGGACCCCGTGCTCATTCACGTCATGGACCACCGCCCAGGGCGCCGGGAACACGGCTCCGGTTCACCACGTCAGATCACCCCGCCGGACTTCAGCAACCGCAACTCCTCGTCGCCGAGACCCAGTTCGCCGATGTAGATCTCTTCGTTGTGTTGGCCGAGGAGGGGTGGGGTGGTGATGTGGGTGGGTGAGTCGGAGAGTTTGAGGGGGTTGCCGACCGTGGTGAAGGAGCCGCGCTG